>NZ_CP047030.1:2912500-4112500 GCF_009796825.1 Algibacter sp. L3A6 | reverse complement strand
TCTTTATACGTTATTGGCTGTTAAGGATAAAACGGTAGAAAATATTACAGCAAAATTTTCTGCATTAACGCTTCCTTTTGGCGGACGCTTTCAGGAAAAATTATCCTACAGGCAGGTGTTAGGTGAAATTTGTGAAAAGGAAAATATTGAGTTCGATTCAAACCTAAAAACTTCAGAATTAGAACGAGATATTTTTCAAAAATTATTTGTTAAAGAATATGAAGAATTATCTGAGGTTGAGAAGCAAGAGTTTATTAATAAATTAGAAAAAAAGGGATTAAACAAAAATCAAATAGCATCATTAACATCTATAGCGGCAATTACAGCAGCACAAGCTTCTGGCTTCGGTATTTATTTACTTGCTAGCACCACTGTAGGGGCAATTACCAGTTTATTAGGGGTAACATTACCTTTTGTTGTTTATACAACCATGTCATCTGTAATATCTGTATTAATAGGCCCTGTAGGGTTTTTAGTTTTAGGTTATGGTATGTATAAATCATTTAAAGATGTGAAATCTTTAGACGAAGCAGGAGTGATTTTTAAACAGTCTGGAATTCAATTAAAAAAAATCGTTTTTGGAGATATAGATACATCTATTATGGTCTTTAAATATATTGCTTCCATGCGGATAATAAAGATAAATGATCTGCGAGATAAAATAGCTTTAGAGTATAAAAGCATCGCTAATAATGAGAGCTATAAAGACGAAGTGCTTACAAAAAAGCAGGCCTTAAAAAATAATATAAATCTAGTTTCCAAGAGTATTCAAGATTTAAATGCTGAAATAGAACTTATACAGCAACAACTTAACGAAAAGAGAAAAGCGCTTTTTAATTACGAATTGGAGGATAAGCATTTTGAAGATGAAATTGAAAGTTTTAACGAAGAGATTGAGTCAGCTCAAACAGAAATAAAATTTCATAAAAAGGATATAGTGTTCTATCAAAATAACTAGAGGATAGAATTTTTTTTAATTGAACGATTTTAAAGCGAACAGAACCTTTTTATTAAGGTTAATTGAAACTATAAGTACCATTGTATTAGCTTAAATTTATTATTAATACTATTTTTAAGCTTTTAACGAAATACACTAAATGAACCAACAAAATATAAAGCAATTAGAAACCGAACTTTGGGACGCAGCCGATGACCTTAGAGCAAACTCAAAACTAACTGCTGGCGAATACAAAGACCCACTTTTAGGTTTAGTATTACTGCGTTTTGCGCAAAACCGTTTCGAAGATGCTAAAATTGAAGTAGAAAAAAAGCTACCAATAAACCCAAGAACAGGTAAAAAAACGTGAAGCCAACAAAGGCGATTATGCAGGCGCAGGAGCCATGTTTATTGCCGAAAAAGCTAAATACGATTACTTAGCAGATTTACCTGAAGGCGAAAACATAGCAGAAGCCATTAATAATGCCATGAAGCTTATTGAAGCAGAATATCCAGATCTAGAAGGGATTCTACCAAAAAGCTACCAAGAGTTTGATGAAAAGCTTTTGCGCGATTTAGTACGTGTCTTTAATAAAGACGCAGTAAAAAACGCAAAAGGCGATGTATTTGGACGTATTTACGAGTTTTTCTTAATGAAATTCTCTATGCAAGGTGCAGGAGCACAAGAAGGTGGCGAGTTTTTTACACCACCATCTTTAGTAAACCTAATAGTTAATTTTATACAACCCAATCATGGTATTGTGCACGATCCTGCTTGTGGTTCTGGTGGTATGTTTGTACAAACTGCTCATTTTATAGAAGATCAAGTACATAAAAATGTAAACGAAGCCATAACGGTTTATGGTACAGAGTTAAAAAGCAACAACACACGTTTAGCAAAAATGAACCTTGCCATACATGGTATAGAAGGTAAAATTATAGAAGCCAATAGCTTTTACACAAATCCACATCATTTAACAGGAAAGTGTGATTTTGTAATGGCAAACCCACCATTTAATGTCGATAAAATTGATGCCAAAAATAAGTTTCTAGCAGATGATGATCGTTTACCATTTGGACCACCATTAACAGGAAAAGGAACCATAAGCAATGGTAACTATTTATGGATGCAGTATTTTCATAGCTATTTAAATGAAACAGGACGCGCAGGATTTGTCATGGCAAGTTCTGCAACCGATGCAGGAAATGCCGAAAAACTAATCCGCCAAAAATTAATAGAAACAGGCGACGTAGAATGTATTGTAGCTATTAGCAACAACTTTTTTTATACACGTAGTTTACCATGTCATGTTTGGTTTTTTAACAAAGGGAAAAAAAAAGAAAACAAAGACAAAGTGTTAATGATAGATGCACGTAACACCTTTAACAAAGTAAGCACCACCATTAACGATTTTAGCAACGAACATCTAGAAGGTTTAACTGCTTTAATGAATGCCTTTAGAAGTAACGACTCGTCATTGCGAGGAACGAAGCAATCTCTACAAAAAAACCAATGGCTAAACCAACACTTCCCAGAAAACAAATACCAAGACGTAGAAGGTTTATGCAAAATAGCCTCTATTGAAGAAATAAAAGAACAAGATTACAGCCTAACACCAGGACGTTACGTTGGTGTGAAGATTGATATTGATATGGATTTTGACTACAAAACACGTATGACAGAAATCCATGCCGAACTCGCACAACTCAATACCGAAGCCAATAGTTTAATGGAGCAAATACAAGCGGTTAAATTATGATGCAAGGTTGGAAAGAAGTTGAACTTCAAGATATATCTACGAAAATAGGTGATGGTTTACATGGCACACCTAAATACGATGAAAATGGAGGGTACTTTTTCATTAATGGTAATAATTTAGTCAATGGGAAAATTCTAATAAAACCCGAAACGAAAAAGCTAAATGAGAAAGAGTATTTAAAAATAAAAAAAGAATTAAATGATAAAACTATTTTAGTTGGAATAAATGGAACATTAGGTAATATCGGTTTTTATAATGGAGAGCCAATTGCTCTTGGTAAAAGCGCTTGTTATATAAATCTCAACAATGAAGTAGATAAAAATTACATACGTTACACTCTAGAAGGTCAGCATTTTCAAAAATACGCTTATTTATTCGCTACAGGTTCTACAATTAAAAATCTTGGTTTAAAAGCTGTTAGAAAATATAAAATCAATCTTCCACCACTAAAAACCCAACGCAAAATAGCATCCATTTTATCAGGGTATGATGATTTAATAGAAAACAACCTAAAACGCATTAAGTTATTAGAAGAACAAGCACAACAAACCTATGAAGAGTGGTTTGTACGCTTTAAATTTCCTGGTTATGAGAATGTGGATATTGATGCGGAGAGTGGTTTGCCTGTTGGTTGGGAGAAGAATCCTTTAAAAAGTTTTTGCAATAAAATCACCAAAGGAACAACACCTACTTCTCTTGGGAGAAAATTTGTTGATGAAGGAGTAAATTTTGTAAAAGCTGAAAGCTATTCAGATGATGGGTTTTTTATTACCGAAAAATTCGCGCACATTGATGATGACACTCATGAAACTTTAGGTAGATCAAAATTACAAGAAAATGATGTTTTAGTTTCAATTGCTGGTGTTTTAGGTAGAATAGGTATGGTTAATAATAATATTTTACCAGCAAATACAAATCAGGCTGTTGGTATTGTAAGAATAAGTGAATCAAGTATAAGCCCATTTTTTATTAAATATTTTTTGAGCTCAGAATACATGAATAAACTTATAAATACCATTAGTGGACAAGCTGCTCAACCCAATATTAATCTTTCACAACTTGGCTCATTAAGAGTATTAACGCCAAATACTGAAACAATAAATAAGTTTCATAAAATGGTTAAACTTGGAAATAAAATGCAATTGAAATTAATTGAGCAAAACCAACACTTAAAAGAAGCACGCGATATTTTATTGCCACGTTTAATGAGTGGGATGATAGATGTTGATGGTTTGGAGGTAGGTGAGCAGTTGGGTATGGTTGCGGAGGAGAGTGAGAAATATAATAAAGTTTAAGAATGGCGGAATTATTATATAGTTTACAAAAGGTTTTTACCACATATCCAAAAGGGAAAATCTATAATATACCAGAATACCAAAGAGGTTATAAATGGAGTGAGCAACAAGTTAACCAGTTATTAGATGATATTTATAAATTTTCGTTAACAAGAGATGAAGAACATTTTTACTGTTTACAAAACATCACGTTATTTCAAAATTTAGAAAATGACACTTATTTAAATGTAGTAGATGGGCAACAGCGCTTAACTACAGTAACACTTTTATTAGCTTATTTAAAGGCTAATAATTTGGTGGATGGTATGATAAATTATGCTGTGCGAGAGCCTTCAAACGATTTTATTCAGAAAATAGTAGCTAATGAATCTGATATTATTAAAACAATATTAGAAGCAGAAACTTTTGAAACATTCATTAGTTCTCAGGTTGGCTCTGATGTTGATTATCAGGATATATACCACATGTTTGTAGCGTTAAAAACAATAGATTCTTGGTTTACAAACACAGACAGAACTTTAGATTTAGATAATTTTAAAGATATTGTTTTAAATCATGTAAAACTTATAGTTAATAAAGTAGAGCAAATTTCAGAACAGGAATTGTTTATGAATTTAAACGCAGGAAAAGTACATTTAGATGGTTCAGATTTAATAAGAGCGATATTAATTACTAGAGTTGCCAAACAAGAATTAGAAGATTATGATGCCGACAATGTTCAAGATATTTTAAAATTAAATCAAAGAAGAACGCGTATTGGTTGGGAATTAGACGAAATGAATAGTTGGTGGAGTCGTGAAGATGTAAAACTATATTTTCAGAATTTTACTAAAATTAAAACAGGAACTAAGGAAACTATAAAGTTTAATCAAGACGAACATCCCATTAATTTACTTTATAAAATATGGGTCGAAATTAAAGGAGAAACAGAAATCACATTGCATAGTTTTGAGAAAGAAGAAGCTCTTGTAATGTATCAATCATTATTAAAGTTACATCGTGTTTTACAAGATTGGTTTGAGGATAGAAAAATATATCATTATTTAGGTTTTCTATTTACGCATTCACAAATAAAAATAAAATCTGTTTTTGAGCAATGGTTATCTAACAATTCAACTAGAGATCAATTTAAAAATATTTGGTGTGTAGAACAATTGAAAGTGGCTGTTTTTGGTAAAGAAGATGCTGATAATGAAGATATAGGTTATACATTTTGGATGTCCAAAATAAAGGATTATGATAGTGATAATAGAACTAATTGGTATGAAACTTCAATTATTCAGAAAATATTAATTTTATTAGATGTAATTGCACATAGTGAAACCAAAGACAAAGGAATTCCATTACCTTTTTTAAAGCCTCGATATTTTAAAAACTATAAAGAAGATAAAGAACATATCTTTTCTGGAACACCTAGAGAATTAAAAGAGATTAAGGCTTTTACAAATCCAATAGAAAAACTTAATCAATATATAGATACGCTTAATTTAGATTATGATTCATCACAATTTATTCCAGTTTTTAAATATAATCAAGCGTCTTGGTCTTCTCTAACAGTTGAGGAACAGACCGAAGCGTTAAATGAATTTAAAACAACAATTCATAAAAAAAGACCTGTAAATTCTTTAGGAAACTTGGTGTTATTGCATTTAACAATAAATAGAGGTTTTGGAAATGGAGAGTATGCTTTAAAAAGAAAAAATGTAATAGAAAATACTATAAACGGATTATACGTTCGAGAGCATACAGTAAATGCATTTATTAAAAGTACCTCTTCAAAAGATTTAAATAATTGGACTTTAAAAGATGTAGAAAGAAATGCAGATGAAATTTATACTACGTTAGAAGAATTTTTTAAACCTATTTTAAATGAGTAGAAAACAGAACGCTTTTTTAAAAGAAGAAAACTTACTTACACTATTGTCTCAGAATAATTTCATTATTCCAGAAATACAACGAGAGTATGTTTGGGGAAATAATGAAAAAGTAATAAATAAATTCTTAAAAGAATTAAAACATAAAATCGGTAATGGTTGTGAACATTGTCACCTGCCAGATGGTAATACACGTGTTAATATTGGCTTTTTGTATTCTTATAAACCAGATTATGTTAAGGTGCAAAATGATCGTTTCTTAGATGAAAACTTAATAGATGGACAACAACGATTTACTACATTGTTTTTACTTGCTTTTTATTTTGCCTTAAAGGAAAACAGGAAAGTTGATTTTTTGTCTTTAATTAGGTTTGAAGGTGTAAGTATGAGTTTTGATTTTAAAGTAAGAGATTTAACTAAGCGATTTCTTTTAGAATTTGTAGAGAAAACGAATACAATTGAAGATTTAAAAAATATAGATAAACAAACATGGTTTTTAAAAGATTATAAAATTGACTTAAGCATAAAAGCAATGATTAAGA
Source organism: Algibacter sp. L3A6 (assembly GCF_009796825.1). GTDB lineage: Bacteria > Bacteroidota > Bacteroidia > Flavobacteriales > Flavobacteriaceae > Algibacter. The sequence continues at coordinate 4,106,092 of NZ_CP047030.1, read as the reverse complement.
CATTGCAATACATTGAGCAAGTCTTCAATTGTAAAACAAAATATTATAATCATCTATTAAATAATATTGTGTTTTGGCATTTTAAAACAGAAGTAACATCGGAAGGAGAAGAGCTATATATAACAATGAATGCCAGAGGAGAAGATTTGGCAGATAACGAAATCACGAAGGCTGCTTTAATGCTTGATGGTAAAGATTTATTTAATTCGGGAAAAAAATGGGAGTCATGGCAACATCTTTTTTGGAAGCATAGAGATAAAAAGAGAAGTATACAAAGTGCAGACTTTGGCTACAATGCTTTTATTAATTGTATTGCTGGTCTTGAAAATTATCTAAAACTTAATGGCGATGAATTTACAATAGCCGAGGTTGAAGATTTGTTATCAATTAAAAGCATTGAAGAATATATTAACGCATTTAAATTTTTAATTGATAATTCGGAATCTTTCAAGTCGAAATATAATTATGCTAATTGGGTTAATAACTGTTTAGAAGATATTTGGGATGTTTTTAATAAAAATGAAACAGATTGGTTCGCTGATTATACTGACCAAAATAAAGGTACAGAACAAAATAGAATGATTTTTATTTGGTCTTGGCTTTTGTATATAAAAGAAAAACCTAAAGATAGTTTAGATGTTGATGAAACCTTTAGGGTATTACGTTTCTTTTATATTAGATTTAAGAACAATAGTAGAGCTGTTTCAGCTTTAAAACAAACTATAGGTATAATAGATATAAATGGAGTATTTGATACTTTAGATCAAGGTTCTGACTCTTTAAATACAGAAGATGAATCAAAAAGCAGAAATAGTTACAGGACTAAAAACGAGATTTTAAAATACAGTTTCTTATCAAAATTGAAAATTGAAAATTGTATTGATTTACGAGAAATAGAAAGTTTAATTTGGGAAATCGAAGACCATCCATTAAATATTGAAGGTGCTGATTTAAGAAATATAAACTCTTCCCATTTAATAGAGTTTAATGAAAAACTTTCAGCTACCGAATTGGTGCTAATAAAAGAGAAATTTCACACTCTTTTCCCTATAAAAACAGGTAGGAATATAGATTATAAGAATGCTAAAAAAGTAAGAGTTCTTTTATTTTGGTATGGTTCTTATTGGCAGAAAAAATGGTCTAGTTATTATTGGAAATATAATTTTGGAGAATGGAAACGAATTATTAGAGATATAGATTCCGATAGTTTAGCTTTTAAGTTGTTTTTTGATGACTTTAAAAACACAAAAGATTTAGAAAGCTTATTAGAAAATAAAGTATTAGAATTTGAAATTGACAAAAATGTAGATGATGAACTGTACGTTTTTAAATGGTATGCTAGTCAATTAAAAGAAAAAATGTGGAGCCAAGGACAGTTTATTGCAACAGATCACTTTAAGCATCCTGACCAAGATTATTACTTTCCAAAATATAGAGAGTTAGTAAATATAAAGGGAAATTTTAATGGTGGTTCACCACAGGTTTTATCAGAATTAGTAAAGTAAAAAAACTATGAGCTACGAATATTCAGAAGACGGTTTAATAGAAAATGCAACACAAGATGTTTTAGAACAATTAGGTTGGACAGTCCTTTCTGCATGGCATAAAGAGTCTTTTGGAGACAATGGTTTATTAGGTAGAGAAGATAAAAGCGAAGTGGTTTTAACACGTTACTTATTGCAAGCGCTTAAAAAATTAAATCCGAACCATCCAGAGTTAGCGTATCAACAAGCTATAGATAGAATCACTCAAAATGTAGCGGACCAAACGCTAGGTTCTATAAATAAAGAAAAAAGCAATTTACTTAAAAATGGTGTTCCTGTAAGTTACACCAATGATAAGGGCGAATTGATAAAAACCAAGCTAAAGGTTTTTAATTTTAATAAGTATCAAGACAATCATTTTTTAGCAGTACGTCAATTAGAAGTTTTAGGCGAGTTGTATTTAAGACGACCAGATGTAGTTGGCTTTGTGAATGGTATACCGTTAGTGTTTTTTGAGTTGAAAGCACATCATCAGGATTTACGTCATGCGTATAACGATAACTTAAAAGATTATAAAGATGCTATTCCACAAGTGTTTCATAATAACGGATTTGTTATTTTAAGTAACGGATTAGATGCAAAAGTAGGAACCATAACCAGTAAGTATAAATACTTTTTAGACTGGAAACGTATAGAAGAAGATGAAGAAGGAGAAGTAAGTTTAGACACCATGTTGCGTGGTACATGCGACAAACATCGTTTAATGGATATTTTTGAAAACTATTTATTATTTGATGATTCGCAAGGAGATGTGGTAAAGTTAATGGCTAAAAATCACCAATATATTGGTGTAAATAAAGTTATAGAAAATGTAAATAATATTGAAGATTTAGAAGGGAAGTTGGGTGTGTTTTGGCACACGCAAGGTTCTGGAAAATCATATTCAATGGTGTTTTTATGCGAAAAAATTCATAGAAAATTAGGAGGTTCATACACCTTTTTAATAGCTGTAGATAGAACCGAATTAGAAAACCAACTGTACGATACCTTTTCTGGTGTTGGCGCAGTAAACGATAAAAATTGTATAGCAGGAAAAAAGAAAGGGATGACAGGTCGTGAGCATTTACGCGAGTTGTTATCTGAAAATCATCGATATGTGTTTTCTTTGATTCATAAATTTTCTATAGATCCAAAATTAGAAACAGAATACCCATTAATTACAGACCGTAAAAACGTGATTGTAATTAGTGATGAAGCACACAGAACACAATCAGGAACGTATGCTAGAAACATGCGTTTTCATGGTTTGCCAAATGCATCGTATTTAGGTTTTACAGGAACTCCAATTATAAAAGAAGAAGAAGAGTTAACCAAAAATATATTTGGTGAGTACGTTTCTGTTTACGATTTTAAACGTGCTATTGAAGATGAAGCGACCTTACCATTACGCTATTTAAATAGAGGTGAAAAACTAGATATTACTAATCCTGAGTTAGATGCAAAAATGGCAGAGGTTTTCGAGAATGAAGATTTAGACGACGACCAAAAGAAGAAATTAGAATATTTATTTAGTCGGAATTATCCGATTCTTACAGCAGAACCACGTTTAGATGCTATTGCAAAAGATTTAGTTTGGCATTTTAACGAAAGAGGGTATCAAGGAAAGGCGATGTATGTTGCTTTAGATAAACCTACAGCGGTTAGAATGTACCAGATGATTCAAGGCTATTGGCCAGAATACCTAAAAGAATTAGAAGAGCGCATTAAAAACGCAGAAGACCAACAAGAAGAACAAGAACTAAAACGTAAATACAACAAAGTAAAAGAAACAGAGGTTTGCGTTGTAGTAAGTAGCGAGCAAAACGAAGTAGATAAATTCAAAAAAATGGATTTAGATATTGAAGTGCATCGTAGAAAAATGGTGGAGCGCAATCTTGAAAAAGAATTTAAAGATGAAGAGAATCCATTTCGTTTAGCCATAGTTTGCGCTATGTGGATAACTGGTTTTGATGCACCTTGTGTCTCTACTGTATATTTAGACAAACCTATAAAAGAACATACGTTAATGCAAACCATTGCAAGAGCAAACCGTGTGTATGACGATGAAAAAGAAAACGGTTTAATTGTAGATTATGGTAATGTGTATAAGCAATTAGAACATGCCTATTCGGTTTATGGAGAAGGAGGAAAATCTGGAGGGAAAGATAAAGGATCAGGAAGTCCTGTAGAGCCTTTAGAAGATGTTGAGGTAGAATTAAAACAAGCGATAAAAGATGTAAAAGCCTATTTAAAAGAATTGGACTTTTCACTTCAAGATTTAAAGAATGCAAAACCAATGTCTAAGATTGCTAAAATTAAAGACGCTACAGATTGTGTATGCTTAAACGAAACCACGCGTACTACTTTTGAAATGATGGCTAGAAATGTATTTAGAAAATACAAAGCTTTATTTCCTAATGATAAATTAAAGAAACATGTTTCAGATTTTAATGCCATTGAGGCTATTTACACCGCTTTAAATCAAAATGTAAAATCAGCAGATGTAACACAAATTATTATGGAATTGCAAGCTATAGTGAGCGATAGTGTTGTTATTCAAGATAACGAAGTGAATGAGGATGAAGAAGAAGTGTACGTAGATTTGTCTTCTTTAGATTTTGATAAATTAAAAGCAGCCTTTGCTAAAACACCACGTAAAAACACGTTGGTTTTTAACTTGCAAGAAGCTATAGAGCAGCAATTGGAACAAATGCTTAAAGAAAATCCTTTACGTATTGAATTTTATGAACGTTATAAAGAAATTATTGAAGAATATAATAGAGGTAAAAGTCTAGAAGATACGGTTAAGACGTTTGATAATTTAAATGATTTTATTAAAGATTTATCTTTTGAAGAACAACGTGTGGTTAGAGAGAATCTTAAAGATCAAGAAACTTTAGCTATTTTCGACTTGCTAAAAGAAGGAAAGGAATTAACAATTAAAGAACTTAAAGAGGTTAAGAAAGTTGCTGCTAAAACTTTAGAAATATTAAAGACTGAAAAATTAAAAAAAGAAAACTGGAGAGAAAGTCGTCAAATGAAAGCAGGAGTAAAAAGTGCTATTTATGATAATCTTTTATACTTGCCACAAGATTTTTATACAGATGAAGAAGTCGGTTTAAAGACAGCTAGTGTATATCAACATATTTATTCTAATTATTATGGTAATAACAAGAGTGTTTATAATCAAAGAGCAAGTTAATTCTGAAGAAAAGTATTAAGCTTGAGTTAATTATGTAGCTTTGTTTTAATATTATCTATTTCAGTTTCACCAATTTTAAATTCTTCTTTACAGTCTCTTAAATATAATTTTTTATTAATACGTTTGTCAAATTTAGTTAAGTTAACAAGCGTGCTTTGATTAATTTTTACAAAACCATAAATCTCAAGTTTTTTGGAGAGATTATTAATCGTTTCTCTTACGTCACTTACTACAACCTTATCTTGTGCTCCATAAAAGTTAACATAATTTTTTTTAGATTGTATAGATAATATATTTCTAGAACTAGTTATATAATAGGTGTTGTTTGTTTGAAAACGAATGTCTTGTGTGGATCCAATTGCTAGAGTTACTATAGTGTCTTGATTATCTATAGTTTTATTGGTTACTTTATTAATAATCTTGTCTTTAAGAATTTCTTCAAATTCCTCAGTATCAAAAGGCTTGCTCAAGTAACCTGGGTCGGTTAAGGCATTCATCATTTTAGGGCCATTATTTGTAGTAGACGTTAAAAAAATAATTTTTTTATTAGTTGCAATTTTTTTTGCCAATTCAATACCATTATATACTGGCATTTCAAAATCTACAATAAGTAAATCGTAGTCATCTTCGTTTATTTCTTCAAATGCTTTTTTAGAACTATCATAACTTTCGATATGTTTTAATTCATACTCTTTTGGTAGCTTATCAATTTTATTTTTTACAGTTACTAAAGTATTTGGATTGTCATCGACAAGTATATAACGTATCATTTTAATTAAGGCTTAAGGTTAGTTCTGACAAATATTGATTGTTTGGCAACGTTTTATGTTCTAAAGTGCTATTTGGGTAGTAAGCAGTTAGCAATTGTTGTAGAGCATTTAATCCAAAATTAGAAGATTCCACGGCTTTAGTTTGGTAATCTAATTGCTGTTCTGCACTATTTACTAAACAATAGCTTAATTGTTTGTTTTGGTTTTCTTTTAAAACAATGCTTATAAACGAGTCGGTATTGTTTAAACTTCCATGCTTTAATGCGTTTTCAACAAAAGGAAAAAACAAAGTAGGTTTGATCTTTATATTTTCTTTTTGTTCTTGTTTTAAACTATTATCAAATTGTATGTTAGTATTTGGTTTAAGGTATTTAATCAGGTCTAAAAACATAGTGATATGTTCTAGTTCTTCCTCTAAAGAAGTGTTGTCTTTGTTTAAAGCAGATACGTTGTAATCTAATAACTTAAAGATGTTTTTTAAGGCTTTTATTGGAGGGATTTTATTTTTGTTAGCCCCCATTTTATAGTTAATACCTAAAAAGGACTTATAACTATTATCGGTTTGCTCCATATCATCATAAATCTGGCTAATTACATTTTTAATAAAATGCGCACCAAGTCTAGTATTGTTCGCTTCTACATTTTTATAATTAACAAAACGTTCATAAGCCGTTTTTTGATGGTTACTTTTTTCTTTTTGTTTAGCTATTTCAATATCTTTTTTGTTTAGGGTAGAGTAGAAGTTACTCTTAAAATCTTCAAGATCCTGCTTTAGATAAAGTATTCGAGAATATTTACTTTTCAGTTCTTCTTTAAGAAAAGTTAATCTCTTTAAGTCTTCATTATGATTATCAAGACTTTTAAGCGCATTTTTAAGTTGCTTATTCTGTTGTTGTAGTTGCTGTTTGTTTTTTTTGATTGTTTTTCTAAACGAACGCTTTTTGTAAAGATTATACCAATTTCTAATAATTACGAGTAGTAGGAGTGCAGAAAGAATGAATACTATATAGGATAAAACTTCATTTTCATTTCTTAATTCTAAATTTTTATAATATTCATTCATGTATAAGTAAGTAGGTTAAAGTGATTGGTTTGGGGTGTGGTATTTTCACAAAAATGGCATGTTTATCCCAAATATAGCAGGTATATCCCAAATCAAAAAAAATAATTTAAGAAATAGTGATTTTTGACTAACGAAAGAAAGGTGTTGTGTATTACAACGCTTAATTAAAAGTAAAACTCATGAAAAATTCAAAAAACAACAGTCACAAAGCTAACCAAGCAAATCCTAACAAGGGAACATCAGGCAGTAACAATGCTAATAGTAAAATGAATGGGAATAGAGGTAAACAGTTAAACCCAAACCAGAATACTAAAAAGTAATTAAAAACAAAGACTCGTCTTTACAATATAGACGAGTCTTTATTAACCCCTAAATCTAAATACATGAAAAATAAAATAACGTTAAGTGGATTTGCTGGAACAGGAAAATCTACAGTTGGAAAATTTATTGAAGACCAATTAAATTATGAATTTATATCTGTTGGAAATTACTCCAGATTATTTGCAAAAGAGAATTATGGAATGACAATTAATCAATTTCAAAAACATTGTAATAATCATCCAGAATTAGACAATCTAATTGATGAGAAATTTAAAAAAGAATGTAATAGCAAAGAAAGTATAGTGATTGATTATAGACTTGGGTTTCATTTTATTAAAAATGCTTTTAATGTACTATTAAAAGTATCTAACCAAAAGGCATCTGAAAGAATAAGTTTAGGTAATAGAGTAGATGAGGTAACAAGTCCAGAAGCAATTAAACTAAGAAATGAATCTATGAAAACGCGTTTTTTAGAGCGCTATAATGTTGATTTTACAAGCGACAATAATTATGATTTAGTTATTAATACAGATGATTTAACCCCCAAAGAAGTGTCACAAAAAATAATTAGACATTACCAAGAGTGTAATGCTGTAATAGCAATACCAAGTATCAATTTCCATTTATGGGAACCATGTAATATGCGTTGTAAGTTCTGTTTTGCAACTTTTAAAGATGTTAAGCAGACTATTTTACCAAAAGGGCATTTACCAGAAGCGGACGCTTTAAAAGTTGTTGAAAATATTGCGGCAGCAGGATTTAAAAAAATAACGTTTGCAGGAGGAGAACCTCTATTATGTAAATGGTTACCAAATTTAATTAAGAAAGCAAAGCAATTAGGAATGACTACTATGATTGTAACTAATGGTAGTAAATTAACAGAGTCGTTTTTAAAAGAGAATACAACTTATTTAGATTGGATTGCAGTAAGTATAGATAGTTTAGAAGATGAAAATAATATTAAAATAGGTAGAGCAATTACAGGAAAAAGCCCATTAAGTAAAGCATTTTATTATGATTTAGTGGATAAAATTAAAAAACATGGTTATGGCTTAAAGATTAACACTGTGGTTAATAAAGTAAACTATAAAGACAACTTAACAGAGTTTATTGAATACGCTAAACCACAACGTTGGAAAGTCTTACAAGTATTACCAATAGTTGGACAAAATGATGCTAAAATTGATGAGTTTAAAATTACGACAGAAGAGTACAACTATTTTTTGAAAACACATATAGATGTAAAAACAATAGTACCAGAGTCTAATGATGACATTAAAGGAAGCTATGTAATGGTTGATCCTGCAGGGCGCTTTTTTGACAATGCACAAGGAACACATAATTATAGTAAACCTATTTTAGAAGTAGGTGTAAAAGAAGCTATTAAAACAATGGATTATGATTTAGGTAAGTTTTTAGAAAGAGGAGGTGTTTATAATTGGGAAAATAATAATCAAGACTTAAGAAAGGAGGACTCAAAACTATGAGAAATTATATAGTAGGTTTCCGTAAAACAGACCATTTTAACCATAGACAGTGGGATAGAACAGTAAACGATAAAGTAATAAGTCAGTTATTGAAAAATGTAGGAACAAATAAAAGTAATACGCTTCTCATAATTAGCCGAAGGGTATTGAAAAAGATAAATATTAAAGTAAATAAGGAGTTGTTTATTAAAATAGATAATAACACTTTAATCACTTGCTTTTATTGTGAGTTTCAAGAGTATTATGCAGGAAATAGAGAACAAAATTATTTAATAATCAGTGAAATTTAAAATTATGAAAAAGATTGTGTCAATAAATTATTTTGGAGGTAGAAATTATGAAAATTGGGATGATGTCCTTAAGTACTTGAAATAATTTTTTAATGAATTTGCTTCAGAGGCGCTATTTTATTTTTAGAAATAGTGCCTCTATTTTTTTGTAACCTACCCCAACACATAAAAAGAATAAACCACCTCCCCAGTATACATATCATAATAGGGTAGAGCACCATCATTCCGTTGTTGGAGATTGGTTATTTTGTGGTAACGATTTACAATTTGTTTTTTTAGGTTTTCCAAGTCACCTTTGGTTGCGGGTTTGTTTTCTGTCGAAGTAAATAAAGCTTTTATTCCATCGACAGCTAATACACCTGCTATAGCATTTCCTGTACCAGCTAAACTCATTGAGTCTACTTTAGTTTTTTTAGGTATGGTTGCATCAATGTCTTGTTTTTCTTCAGGAATCGTTGCTAATGTATTGTCTGTTTTCTTTCTAGCATGATGTGCTTTCGAACGACAAGAATTGCTACAATATTTTTGAACACGACGACGTTTGGGGTCAAATTCTTTATAACAATATTCACAAGTATAAAATTCCATATCTTTAATTTAGCGTCAAACGAACGCACGTTTGACGCTAAATTAATATTTTATGTGATATTTAGACTAATTTTGTAGTCAAATATTTTATAAATTTAAAGATCAACACTAAAAACCGAGCTTAATAAAAACCTGTCAATCTCATCATCATCAATTATTAGCTTTCGCTTTTTTGTAGGTTTAGTTTTTTGTCTAACAGGTAAAGGTTTTATAGGTTCAGGAGGAGTAATTTTTAATTCAGCACTAGCATAGGTTGCCTTTAATTGTTCTAAAAGTGTGATGGTTTCATTTGGAACCTTATTTGGTTGAAATTTAAAATGATTGTTTAATTCTTCACTATGTTTTTGAAATTGCTCCGCTTGAAATTTAAACATATTGATAATACTAACGTCTAAATTGGCGAAAGTTTTATTAATATTTGCATACATCCATCGCGTCATAAATGCATGGCCTTCTACATGCTCTTTATATTTATCTAGTAATACTCTAAAATGTTCTTCATCTATAGTGTTTTTAGCTTCAAATAATTTAAACAGATTACTTTCTAATATATCCGATTTTTCTAAAAGTGCAACTATGGAAAACGCATTAACATCCGCAATTATTTCTTTTGGATTGAATAGATAGAATAAAGTATTAGCGGCATCTTCAGGTAAAACACCTTCGTAAATACTTCCTTTAAGTTTAGAAAAAAGAATGGTTGGCACATATATAATATAGTGCCGAAGTAAATTATCTTTTATCGTTGTAAAAATATCCATATCTATTTATAGTAAATCGGAATAATCATTTGGTAATTCAGCATCAATATCTCTTAAGTATTTTTCAAGAGCCTGCATTGAAGAGTGCCCTGTTATAGACATCAATTCACTTTTTGCAGCATGAGGCGATGTGCTTTGCGCTAAAGCACGGTATAATTTTGTTATAAATGTATGTCTAAAGCTATAAAGCCCGTGGTTATTATCTAAGTTAAACTTTTCTTTTACTACGCTTTTAAATCGTTTAGAAAAGTAATCGCGTCTATTGTTTTCTGTAGCATCCCAAGCACCACCAAGTTTTACTGGTGTGAATAAAAAGTTTTCTGGATTCAGTTTAGATAAATCAGGAAGTTCTTTTAAAATTATCTTAGGAATGATTTTCGTTTTTAAAGGGCTGTTTTTAGCTTTAAACTTAATGGTGTTATTCTTTAAGTCAAAATCTTTTATTTTCAACCTACACACTTCTATTGGTCTTAGTAGGTTGTAGGAAATGAATTTAATGTACAGAAGTAATATGGGGTCTTCCTTTTCTAGGTATTTAAATATGTCTTCTTGTTCATTAGCACTATAAGTTTGATTCCTTTTCGGAATACTTTTAAGAACAGATATTTTTCGCATTGGGTTAGAAGCAATAATCTCATTATCCTCCAAAGTTTGCATCAAGCTACTTAAGTTAAGACGATAATTGTTTCTATTTCTAGCACTAGATTTCAATAACACAGAATTTAAAAACTCTAGAGCTATTTTTTTAGTGAATTGATCTATGGTTTTAATTTTCGGTTTATTCTCTTTCACCCATTTTACAACCGCATTGGTAGAGTAGAAGTAATCCTTAAGCGATCTTTCATTAATTACTTTAGCTTTTAGTTCCAAACTAAAATCAAAAGCTTCTCGAATCGTCATTTTATCCTCTTCTTTTTCTGTTATTTCTTGTTTTGGAGTTTCAACTTTAACTTCCGTAGGAATAGGTTGTTCAAAAGGAACAGTTTTAGCTTGTTCAACAGGAGCAAGAACTTCATTTTTTTTAGCAAGTTTATTTTTATGAAATTCTGTATTATCAAGAAATGGATTGTAGCCTTCTTTAAGTAATTTTAAAAGTCTTCTACGGTATCGAGATAAAAGTGCAAGCCTATCTTCTTGGTTTTTGTGAGAGTTGGCAGAACCATAAATATTTTTCATTCGCTTGAGCTTCCCTGTTTTAGGATCTCGAAAAGAAAAATAGACGTACCAACGTTTTGATAAATCTCCGTTAGCGGTGTGGATTTTAGGAGTTGAAAAAATCTTTTTGTGTGCCAAATCGTATTCTAAATCGTGTTCATTTTCGTGTTCAAATGTAATGAATTCGTTTATATTAAGCATAAAAAAACGGTTTAGAGTGAACTAAACCGTTTGTTTTGAATCGATTAAATGTTGTAGCGAGAATGGGGCACGATCCCATGACCTCCGAGTTATGAATCCGACGCTCTAACCAGCTGAGCTACCTCGCCATATGCGTTTCCGCGGGTGCAAAGATAAAAACATAATTAGATTACACAAACATTAGTGGTAAAAAATATTATTAAATTTTCTGTGGTACTTCTTAATTAATGTATATATTGTCAACATAAAGATTAAATCATATATGGACGAGAAAGTAAAATATAATATAGAGTTTCCTATACAAGCATCACCACAATTGTTATATCAATATATATCAACACCTTCTGGATTATCTGAATGGTTTTCAGACAACGTAAATTCAAGAGGAGAGTTGTTTACTTTTATTTGGGATGGTAGCGAAGAAAAAGCAAAACTATTAAATAAAAAAAGTGGAGAGCGTGTTAAATTTAGATGGTTAGAAGATGAAGAGGAAGGCGATTCTTATTATTTTGAAATTAGAATTCAAGTAGATGAAATTACAAAGGATGTTTCTTTAATGGTGACTGATTATGCCGAAGAAGATGAAGTAGACGAATCTAAAATGCTTTGGACTAACCAAATATCAAGTTTAAAGCAAGTATTAGGCTCAGCGTAATATAAAAAACATAATATTCGATTATATTTGTCCCGTTTTTACATTTAATGAAAACGGGATTTTTTTATGGTAAATTTTAACGAAAATATTTTAGAAGATAATACACTATTATCTATTAATAACAGAGGGTTTGCATATGGTGATGCCTTATTTGAAACAATTAAAGCCTCTTATGGTAAATTGTTGTTTTGGGAAGATCATTATTTTAGACTTATGGCGTCTATGCGAATTATGCGCATGGAGATTCCTATGAATTTTACCATGGAATATTTGGAGGAGCAAATACAAAAGACCTTAACGGAAAACAATTTATCAAACGCATCTTCTCGAGTAAAATTAACGGTGTTTAGAAACGAAGGTGGCTTGTATTTACCCGAAACCAACGATATTAGTTTTCTAATTGCTGTAAAACCTATTGATACCGATTTTTATATCGTGAAAGACGCCTTCTACGAGGTCGATTTATTTAAAGATTACTATGTGTCTCCAAGTTTATTATCGAGCTTAAAAACTAATAACAAGGCTTTAAATGTAGTTGGTAGTATCTATGCCAAAGAAAACAAACTCGACAATTGTTTAGTTTTAAATACCGATAAGCAAGTAATTGAAGCTTTAAACGGAAATGTGTTTGTTGTAAAAGGCAATACTATAAAAACGCCACCAATAGAAAACGGTTGTTTAAAAGGTATAATGCGTAAGCAAATTATAGAAACAATAGAAAGTTTACCCGAATACGAATTGGTAGAAGAGGCAATTTCTCCTTTTGAACTTCAAAAGGCAGACGAAATTTTTATTACCAATGTCATTGTTGGTATTCAAGCGGTAAGTAAATACAGGAAAAAGACTTTTAAATCAGAAGTATCTAAACTTTTAATTCAAAAATTAAATATTAAAATTAGAGTAAGTTAATTATAACTCGGGTTTTCTGGAGCATTAGACCAAATACTATATTCTCCACCAAATTCTAACATTTTTTCTTTCCAGAAAGATTTGTAGCTTTTTTCTATAACATCTTTTTTATAGATATTTTCGGTAACAACCCAAGAATTAGCTTTTAACTCATCAGATAATTGGTTAGTATCCCATCCAGAATAGCCTAAAAAGAACTTTATGTCGTTTTCGTTAATGGTTTTGTTAGCAATAAGTTCTGCTACTTCATTAAAATCGCCACCCCAATAAATACCTAAAGATATTTCAATACTGTTTGGTATTAGTTCTGGTATTTTATGAATAAAGTAAAGATTATCTTGCTCCACAGGGCCGCCATTATAAACTTTAAACGAGGCATCAAGCTCTGGTATTAAGTCGTTTATAGTATATTCTAAAGGCTTATTTAAAATAAAACCAATAGAACCTTCAATAGTATGATCGGCTAGTAAAACAATAGAACGATTAAATGAAACGTCTCCAATAATAGCTGGTTCTGCTATTAATAAATCACCTTTTTTTGGTTGTGTAGTCACCATATTTTCAGGAATTAGTAATTAAATCTAATATTAATTTATTAAAAAAGCAAGTCTTTAATACATATATACAAAAAAAGCCTTCAAATTTTGAAGGCTTTTCTGAATATTTATGAAGCAAATAATTAGTTTACTGCACTTGATAAATCTGCACCAGCTTTAAACTTTACAACGTTTTTTGCTTTAATTTGGATAGTATCACCTGTTTGAGGGTTTCTTCCTTCTCTTGCAGCTCTTTTAGAAACTGACCAAGAACCAAAACCTACTAAAGAAACTCTGTTACCTTTTTGTAAAGCTCCTTCGATTTCAATAATTGCACATTCTAAAGCTTTTTTAGCAGCAGCCTTAGTAATTCCTGCGTGTTCTGCCATAGCATCGATTAAATCTGTCTTGTTCATAATATAAAATTTAATTATTAATAAATTGGTTAAACATTTTGTTATATCCTATACAAATTTATACGGATTACTCAATAACACAAGTAATAGCAAGGGAAATTCGTGGTTTTGTTAATAACTTATCGCATTTGTTAATAAAGACCCGTTGATTTAACGTTTTTTTAATAACATCAGCAGGAATAAGGCTTTACAGCATTTTTGCATCGCTTTCAAATTGATAGCCATTTAAAAGGGATTTTACATCCATAGTGCGCTTACCAGGAAGCTTAATATCATCTATAATGAGGTAACCTTTACTCACAGCGACTTTTAACTCTTTTTTTGTAGAAACAATAAGTCCTATAGCATCCTTATGCTCAATAATTTCTTTTTTTGCGCTATAAATTTTAATATCTAAGCTGTCATCACCATTAATTAAGGTACACCATGCTGCTGGGTATGGGCTTAAACCACGTATTTTATTATGGATATCTTCTATAGAGGCATTCCAATCTATTTTGCAGTTATCCTTATTTAGTTTGTATGCCGTTTTTATATCTGCCGTTTCTTGTTGTGCAACTGTTTTAACAGGGCCTTCTTTAATAAGGTTAACCGTTTTTAAAACCAAATCACTTCCTAAGTGCATTAACTTATCATGTAAGCTTCCTGCATGTTCTTCTGGTTCTATTTTTATTTCTTCTTGAAGAATCATAGCGCCAGTATCAATTTTCTCATCAATAAAGAAGGTTGAAACGCCTGTTTTTGTTTCTCCATTTATAATAGCCCAATTAATAGGAGCAGCTCCACGATAGTTAGGTAATAAAGAAGCGTGCAAATTAAAAGTACCATATTCAGGCATTTGCCAAACCGCTTTCGGTAACATTCTAAAGGCTACTACAATTTGTAAATTCGCATTTAAAGCCTTTAATTCTTCCAAAAAGTCTTCATTCTTTAAGTTGGTAGGTTGTAAAATATTTAATCCAACCGATTTTGCATAAACCTTTACGGCGCTTTCGTTTAGTTTACGGCCACGTCCTGCAGGTTTATCTGGAGCCGTAATTACCCCAACTATGTTTTGTTTGTTTTCTACTAATGTTTTTAAAATGGTAACGGCAAAATCAGGCGTTCCCATAAATACTATTTTTAAATCTTTCATTTCTAATCTTGTTTTTTCTAACATGTAGGCCTTAGCTTAAACATGTTTAGTATTTCGTTTTATATACCTATTATAATAGGTGTAGTTGAAGTTTATTTCTGAATTTAATAATTAAGCTGAATTATAAATGGCTCAACTTATAAGTATTCTTTGCTGTTATCGTTACTATTTGATGTTCTAAAAGTAATTTTAAAACCTGTTTTATCTGTTCTTCGGAAGTGTTTAGTAAAGCCGAAATTTGTCTAGAAGATTGATTACCATTTTCTAAAAGCTCAATAACTTGGTTTTTTATAGTTGTGATATCATTTGATGAAACCTTAACTTTTTTAGCTTGAGTGCAAACCGAACAAATACCGCAAGGACTAATTTCTGTTTCTCCAAAATAGGCGAGGAGTTGCATGCTTTTACACACCGATTCGTTTTCAACATAATCTAGCATCGCCTTTACTTGCTGTTGCTTTAAATCATTTTGCTGTTCTATAGTTTTTGCTATTCTGTTAATAGTTTTATCATCTTCTCGTGGCTGAATAAAAGTAACTTCTGCATCTGTTGCAGATAGTTTTAAGGTGATAATACCATCATGTTCTAGCTGTTTTAAAGCGTTCACTATTTTAACTTCGCTTATCGCCGATTTCTCGGTTATTTTGGCCAATGCAATTTTGGTGACTTGCTCAAAAACACCGCCATACATGCGTAAAATAGATTTTACAATAATACTGTACTCGGTATGTGTATCTAAATAATTGAACAATGCCGAGTTAGAAATAATGAACTGTACTGTAACCTTGTTTTTAAATTGTTTAGAAAGCGTAATTATACTATTTCTATCTAAAATCAATAAAGCGTTATAGCACGAGCTTGGGCTAAACTTGTACGTTTTGCAAAAGGTATTAAAATCGAACTCAAAAGTTGAATATTCACCTTCACCATAAG
Source organism: Algibacter sp. L3A6 (assembly GCF_009796825.1). Lineage (GTDB taxonomy): Bacteria > Bacteroidota > Bacteroidia > Flavobacteriales > Flavobacteriaceae > Algibacter. The sequence goes on along the minus strand of NZ_CP047030.1, from coordinate 4,090,147 downwards.
GCACCTGAAAATAATTACATAGTTTTCTGTAAACTTGCTTTACAAAATCGACACTAGCAAGTGATCCTAAAAACTGTTTTTTAATATTAGCTTCGTCACTTTTGTTTTTCAAAATTACTGCAAAAGCCTTATCGCCATTTCGGCCAACCCGTCCGGCTTCTTGAAAGTAGCTTTCTATACTTTCTGGTAGGCTAATATGTACCACGGTTTTTACATCGGGTTTATCAATCCCCATTCCAAAAGCATTTGTAGCCACCATAACCTGTTTTCGGTTATTAATCCAGGCATCCATGTTTTTATCCTTTTCACTATTGTGTAAACCACCATGGTAAAAGGTAGCGGTTATGTTTTTAGATTCTAAAAAAGAACTTAACTCAATAGTTAGTTTTCTATTTCTAACATAAATAATGGAAGACTGTTTATATTTTTTTAATATCGTCTGTATTCTGTAATACTTATCATTTTCATCATAAACTAAATAAGCCAAATTGGGTCTCAAAAAAGATTGCTTAAATATTTTAGGGTTAATAAAATCGAGTTGTTTTACAATATCATCAATTACCTCAGGTTTTGCGGATGCTGTAAGGGCAATAGCGTTTACGGTTGGTTGTAATTGTCTTAAAAGCGCAATATTATTATAAGCCGGTCTAAAATCGCTACCCCATTGCGAAATACAGTGTGCCTCATCTATGGCGATTAAATTCACATTCATTAACCTAATGCGGTCTTGCACCAATTCTTGTTGCAGTCGCTCGGGAGATAGGTATAGAAACTTGTAATTTCCGTAGATACAATTGTCTAGAAGCGTGTCTAATTCTTTATATGAAATACCACTTGTAAGCGCCATGGCCTTAATCCCTTTATTGTTTAAAGACTGTACTTGGTCTTTCATTAAAGCAATAAGTGGAGATACAACAATGCATATCCCTTTTTTTACTAGAGCAGGAATTTGGAAACATAAAGATTTTCCACCACCAGTTGGCAAAAGCGCAAAAGTATCCTCACCTGCCAAAACCGAATTTATAATGGCTTCTTGGTTTGGTCGGAATTCGGTGAATTTCCAATAACGTTCTAGTATGTTAATAGGGTGTTCCATTCTGGACGCTTATATCTTTAATTCGTTTAAAATAAAATTGGTTCTATTCTCAACAGTATCAAAAGGTACATCTATTAAATTATAGTCGTAGTTTTCATAGGTTTTTACTAAGTGATCGTGAATTTCTAAGGCTTGATCAAAAGTCTCGTAGCGTTCATTATCGCTGGTGTAAATAGCTTCCCAAGGTTTTAATATAAAAACGGTGTGGTATTTAGATTTGTTGCAAGTTTCAATGAAGTTTTCTGGGCATTCGTCGCCAATAAAATCCATGTAAGCTAATACATCTGGCAAACCACGATCGAAAAATACGATTTCATTTTTAAATAATTCGGCATCAACAAATTGTTTTTGTCGGCCCTTTAAAAGGAGTTCGCTAAACATGAGCGGGTTGGTTAAAAAGAGTTGATCGATACCTTCTTTTTTTGCTTCTAAAATTACTTGTCGCGAAATTTCTTCTAAACAAGTATGGCCTCTTTTTATTAATTCATTAATTAAAGTTGATTTTCCAGTTCCTGGACCGCCCGTAATAACAATCTTTTTAGTGTTCAATGCTGCTTTATTTTTGTGTAAAAATCGGAATTTATAATCTATAAAAAAAATCGAAACTAAACTGTATATTTGCAGCCAAATAAATATGTAATGAGCACACCTCCAAATTCAGAAGAATTTTACGATAAATTAAAAGAACAATTATACGATACAGACGTTTGGCCTGCAGAATACTTATATAAATTCATTGTACTTTCAAACAAAGAAAAAATTGAAAAAATTGAAACTATTTTCGATGGTTTAGGTGCTGTGATCAAAACAAAAGAATCTAAAAACGGTAAATATACTAGTGTTTCTATTGATGTTGTTATGGAAAAACCTGAAGCTGTTATCGAGAAATACAAAGAGGTCGCTTCTAAAATAGAAGGTGTAATTAGCCTTTAATAATTGTACATGTTTTAATTCCGTGAAAACGAAAACCTTATTTATTGTCTTTTAAATTTGTGTAAAAAGCGTGAGTTTGAAACTTTATTTTTTATTCTGAAGCAACCTTTTGTGTAATTTTGCATCTTGAAATAAAATATTTGAGATGAAAAAAATTGCTTTAGTTTTATGTTCTGTTTTTGTTTTATTCAGTTGTGAAAATGGTGATAGTGCCATCGATGGAAGTTATGAACTCGATTCATCATCATCTTCGAGCTCAAAAGGTTCAGAGAGTTCAGGAGATTCTGGTAATGGTGGAAACGGGGAAAGTGCCGGTCAAATTACAGCTGGAGAATGGAACGATTTAACTCAATGGGATTTCTGGAGCGATTTATTAAATTCTCAAGATTATACTACATTTCAAGCAAATTGGAGTTTCAATACATCAAAACGTATTGCATTTCAAGTTTTAGATAAAAACACCTCGCAACCTTTAAATAATGTATCGCTTTCTCTTTTTAAAGATGGCGAAATTATCAGTGAAGCTAAAACAGATAATTTAGGTGAAGCTAATTTATTTATAGATTTGTTTGATAGCGGAAAAACGAGTTCTTCAGTAAATCTTGACGATTACGATGTTCAAATTAATGGAGAAGTAATAAGTCAAGCAGTTTCTTTTTTTAATGAAGGTGTAAATGTTTTAAATATTCAGAATACAACAACTACTGCTAATAAAATAGAAATAGCTTTTATTGTTGATGCTACGGGCTCAATGGGCGATGAGCTAGAGTTTTTAAAAAACGATTTAACTAATGTTATTAGTCGTGCACAAGAGGATAATGCCAATTCTACAATTTTAACTTCTACGGTGTTTTATAGAGATCAGGGCGATGATTATGTTACCAGACGTTCAGATTTTACAACCAGTATTTCTTCTACTGTAGATTTTATAAGTAATCAAAGCGCAGATGGTGGAGGCGATTTTGAAGAGGCTGTAGAATTAGCTTTGCATGAAGCTGTAAACGATTTGCAATGGAGCACAAATTCTAAAACACGAATTGCCTTTTTACTTTTAGATGCGCCACCGCACCAAACTGATGAAGTAAACTTAAGTATTAAAAAATCGTTAATTAATGCAGCCAAAAACGGTGTGAAATTAATTCCGGTAACGGCAAGTGGTATCGATAAATCGACCGAGTTTTTAATGCGTTATTTTGCTATTGCAACCAACGGAACCTATGTGTTTATTACAAACGATAGCGGAATTGGCAACGACCATATAGAACCAACCGTTGGAGAATATGAGGTTGAATTTCTAAATAATTTACTAGTTAGGTTAATAAATAAGTATGCGCAATAATTGATTTGGTAATAATAATCGTGCTATTCAATTTTTTTTGTATTTTGCGCAAGCATAACAACTACATGCAACAATATAAATTCTACACATTATTTTGATAGACGATTTAGAGTACAACACAGAGCGTGAGCATTTAATCATTCCAGAGTACGGAAGACATATGCAGAAGATGATTAATTACGCTAAAACAAGAGAAACAAAAGAAGAACGTAATAAATTAGCCACCGGTATTATTGCTGTAATGGGTAATATGCAACCGCATTTACGCGATGTTCCAGATTTTAAACATAAACTTTGGGATCAGCTTTTTATCATGTCTAATTTTGAATTAGATGCAGATTCTCCTTACGAAATTCCTACTAAAGAAATTTACGAAGAGCGTCCTGAGCCTTTAAAATACCCACAAAACTTCCCGAAATATCGTTTCTACGGAAATAATATTAAAACCATGATCGATGTGGCAAACACATGGGAAGATGGTGAATTAAAAGAAGCGTTGCTTTATACCATTGCAAATCACATGAAAAAGTGTTTTTTAAATTGGAATAAAGATACCGTTGAAGATGCCGTTATTTACGGACATCTGTTCGAATTATCTGAAGGAAAAATAGATCTTCGAAATTCTGAAGAAGATTTATCAGATTCTACTAGTTTGTTGAGAACTAAATCGAAATTCGCCAATAATAACAATAAAAAAGGTGGTCAAAAAAAGAGCAATAGCACTAATAACCGCCAAAGAAAACGCTACTAATTTTTACGCATGGGAACATTTAAAATTGAAGGAGGACACCAATTAAAAGGTAGTATCCAACCTCAAGGAGCAAAAAACGAAGCTTTACAAATTCTATGTGCCGTTCTACTTACTCCAGAACTGGTTACAATTAATAATATTCCAGACATTATAGATGTTAATAAGCTTATAAACTTGTTAAGAAAGCTAGGTGTTAAGGTTGAAAAAATAAGCAAAGGAAGTTATACTTTTCAAGCCGACGAAGTTGATTTAGATTATCTAGAATCTGATGCTTTTAAAGTGGATGGTCGTGGTTTACGAGGATCTATAATGATTGTTGGGCCTTTATTAGCTCGTTTTGGTAAAGGGTATATTCCAAAACCAGGAGGAGATAAAATTGGTCGTCGTAGATTAGATACGCATTTTGAAGGCTTAATTAATTTAGGTGCTAAATTTAAATATAGTAAAGAAGATCAGTTTTACGGTGTAGAAGCCGAGTATTTAACTGGAACTTATATGTTGCTTGAAGAAGCATCGGTTACCGGAACAGCAAATATTGTAATGGCTGCTGTTTTAGCCCGAGGAACAACTACAATTTACAATGCGGCTTGTGAGCCTTATTTGCAGCAGCTTTGTAAAATGCTAAACAGAATGGGCGCCAAAATTAGTGGTGTTGGTTCTAACATGCTTATTATAGAGGGTGTTGAAGTTTTAGGAGGTACGGAACACCGTATGCTTCCTGATATGATAGAAATTGGAAGTTGGATTGGTCTTGCGGCTATGACGAAAAGTGAACTTACCATTTCTAATGTAAGCTGGAACGATTTAGGCGTAATACCTAGCGTTTTTAGAAAATTAGGAATCACCGTTGAAAAGCAAGGCGATGATATTCATATTCCTGCACATACTAACGGTTACGAAATTCAAAGTTATATAGATGGTTCTATTTTAACCATTTCCGATGCGCCTTGGCCTGGTTTTACTCCAGATTTATTGAGTATCATTCTAGTTGTGGCTACACAAGCTAGAGGTAGTGTTTTAATACATCAAAAAATGTTCGAAAGTCGTTTGTTCTTCGTTGATAAATTGATCGATATGGGGGCAAAAATTATTTTATGCGATCCGCATAGAGCTACCGTTATTGGTCACGATTTTAAATCAACTTTAAAAGCAACAACCATGACGTCTCCAGATATTCGTGCGGGTGTGTCTTTACTTATTGCAGCACTTTCTGCAAAAGGAACATCGACCATACAGAATATAGAGCAAATAGATCGTGGTTACGAAAACATCGACGAGCGCTTACGCGCTATTGGTGCCAAAATAGAACGTGTAGAGTAATCTCACGTTCTTCTTTTTTTTATTTTCAATTGTTATATTCGTTTAAAACGAAATCACCTAATGGTGCGGTATGAGTTTTTTTAATAAGTTACTAAAGAAAGATATGCCTGTAAAATCTTATTCAGATTTTTGGAATTGGTTTGTTAAAAACGAAAAATCATTTTTTAAAGCGATTAGTGAGGAAGGTGATGTTAATGAGTTGTTTTTTAATGATTTATCTTTTAAATTAGATGAATTAAAAGAAGGGTTTTGGTTTCTTGCAGGAATGTGTGATGCTGATACTGCAGAACTTATTTTAACCGCCGATGGTGATTTAAGAAACATTGCTTTTGTTGAAGATTTAGTAAACGAAGCTCCGGAAATTAAAGGTTGGAGAATAACAGCTTTAAAACCGGAATCTGGTTTCGATGACTCGAACATCCAAATAGGAGAGTTGGAGTTTAGTAAAAACACACTTCATTTTTATTCTAACGATTTAGGAGATTATCCTGATGAAATTGATATTACTATAACCTATAAAGATTTAACTGAAGAGCAACGTTTAGATGTTACTAACGGTGTTTATCTGTTTTTAGATAATGCTTTAGGCGAATTAAACGCTGTTTCCATTATCGATAATCTAAATGTTATTAATACCGTTGATGCTGAAGCGGATTTGGTGCCTATAGAGAAATTAAAAGATTTTCTAATTTGGCGCGAAAAGGAATTCATTGAAAAATATGATGGACTGCGTCATTCTACTGATGAAGATAGTTATGCAGCGTTAGAAGCTACTATGGAGTCTGGTTTATCGCTTTTAGCAGTTGTAAACACCGATTTGCTTCAATGGGATAGCAAAGCATCACATCCATGGGTTGTTGTGCTCGAAATAGAGTATAAGGGTATTGTGGATAACGGTATGCCAGATGAAAACACTTATAATCTTTTAAGTGTTATTGAAGATGAAGTTTTGGAGCAGCTTAAAGATTTTGATGGCTATCTTAATATTGGTAGGCAAACGGCTGATAATATGCGAGAGGTATATTTCGCATGTACCGATTTTAGAAAGCCTTCTAAGGTTTTTTATGAGATTGAATCAAAATACTCAGATAGGTTAAAGATTACTTTTGATATCTATAAGGATAAATATTGGCAGTCTTTTGATAGATTTTTACCTCGATAAATAGCTTTTATATGAAACCACATTTTATTATACTTTTTCTATTATTTATTACAGCTTGTAAACAGTCTGAAAATAAACAGGAGATTGTTCCTGATTATAATACGTTTCAAAATCAAAGTCAAGATATTCCAAAGTTAGATTTAGAGCAGGCAAATAAGTTGGCTGCTTTACCGCTTCATTGTATAAATGCTGAATACCCAAATAAGTTATCTCAAACCTTAGGAAGTGGAGAAGACTTAAAAAATCCTGCAACGTTACATCCTGCTTTTTATGGTTGTTTCGATTGGCATTCTGCGGTACATGGACATTGGAGTTTGGTAAGCTTACTTAAAACGAACCCTGACATAAAAAATCGTAATGACTTAAAGAGTAGGTTGTTGTTTAATTTATCTAAAGAGAAGATTGAAGGAGAGGTTGCGTATTTTTCGGGTAAGCATAATGCGTCTTTCGAGCGAACTTACGGTTGGGCTTGGTTGTTAAAGTTAGCAGAAGAACTTCATACTTGGGATGATGATACTGCAAGAATTTTAGAAGAAAATCTTCAACCTTTAACTAATTTAATTGTTGAAAAATATACTGTTTATCTTCCAAAATTAAATTATCCAACGCGAGTTGGAACACATGGAAATACAGCTTTCGGAATGTCTTTTGCTTACGATTATGCTGTGGCGGTAAATGATGAAGCATTTAAAAAAGCGATTGAAACTCGTGCAAAATATTTCTTTTTAAATGATAAAAATTGTCCCATGTCTTGGGAGCCTGGCGGTTCAGATTTTTTATCTCCTTGCCTAGAAGAGGCTGCTTTAATGAAGCGATTGTTACCTGTTGAAACTTATAAAACATGGTTAAATGATTTTCTTCCGCAATTGAAATCTAAAACCTTTTTCTTAGAAACGGGTAAGGTTTCCGATAGAAAAGATGGGCATTTGGTGCATTTAGATGGTTTAAATTTTTCTAGAGCGTGGAGTTTAAATAAAATAGTAGAAGGTTTGCCAGAGTATGTACATTTAAAGCCTTTGGCTATACAGCACTTAAATCATTCTTTACCTAGTATTTTCGGTGATAGCTACGAGGGTGGGCATTGGTTAGGTTCTTTCGCTATTTACGCCTTAAATTCTTTCTAATAATTAATTTAAATTCGCTAACTTGGTTTGGTGGAAATTAAAACAATAGATATTAATGTTGATGTAGGTGAGGGGATTGGCAACGAAAGTTTGCTTATGCCGCATATATCATCATGCAATATCGCTTGTGGTGGTCATGCAGGAACTCCAGAGATTATGCGAGATGTTACGCGTTTAGCTAAACAACATCGTGTTAAAATTGGCGCACATCCATCATTTCCAGATAAAGAAAACTTCGGAAGAGTGATTATGGATATGTCCTGCGTTGCGCTTTATGCTTCAATTAAGCATCAAATTAGAGACTTGCTTTCTGTTTTAAAATCTGAAAATGCAAGACTTCATCATATAAAACCACACGGTGCGCTTTATAATTTGGCTGCTAGCGATGTTAAAACAGCAAATGTTATTATCGAGGTAATAAAATCACTCATGTTACCTATTAAACTTTACGTGCCATATAATTCTGTTATAGCAAATTTAGCTATAGAAAATAATATTAAAATAGTTTACGAGGCTTTTGCAGATCGAAATTATAACGATGATCTAAGCTTGGTTTCTAGGCAAGAAAATAATGCTTTAATTCATGAGGAAAACGACTTGTTTAACCATGTTTTTAAGATGGTTTCTGAGCAAAAAGTTAAAACGATTCAAGGTCGTGATATCGATATTTTAGCTGATACATTTTGTCTTCACGGCGACCAACCAAATGTTGTAAATTTGATTAAAGATTTAAAAGGTAAATTGGAGATTCATCAAATCAAAATTATTTAGTTTAAATGGCTTTTAAACTTCGTTATAAATCCTTAGGTTTACATGCTGTTTTAGTAGAATGGCCGGCTGAAATTAGTGAAGCTGTTCTTGAGGATGTCTTAATTCTGAAGACTAAAATTGAAAATTATCATATTAAAGAAGTTGTTGAGGTGAATTCTGCATATAGCTCATTAATAGTTTTTTATGAAAACACAAATATTTCTTTAGAGGAGCGAATCGCTGTTATAGATAAAATCTATTCAAGTAAAAAAAAAGCTATTTCTTTAATTTCTCATCTTTGGAAGATTCCTGTATGTTATGATGAGGCTTTTGGTCTCGATTTAGATACTATTTCAATTGAAAAAAAGGTATCTAAAAATGATATTATTAAACAACATTGCGGCGCTATTTATACCGTCTATTTTATAGGTTTTTTACCTGGGTTTTTATACTTGGGTGGTTTAGATAAATTACTCCAAATGCCGCGTAAATCTACACCACGGTTGCAGGTTGAAAAAGGTGCGGTTGCTATAGGTGGAAATCAAACTGGGATTTACCCAAATGAGAGTCCTGGTGGTTGGAATATTATCGGTAATTCTCCTCTTAATTTTTTCGATGTTTCTAAAGAAAAACCGTGTTTTGCGAAAGCAGGAGATCGTGTTCAGTTTTATTCAATTTCATTAAAAACTTATAAAAATATTAAAACTTTAGTAGAGGCAGGTGTGTATCAATTAGAAAGCGAAAACGTAAATGATTAAGGTTTTAAAAGCAGGTTTTTATTCCTCCATTCAAGATTTTGGCCGCTACGGCTATCAGGAATTTGGTGTGCCATTTTCTGGAGTTATGGATCGAAAAGCGGCGGCTTTTGCAAATAGCTTAGTTGGTAATGGTGAAGATGAAGCGGTTTTAGAAATGACGATGTTAGGCGCTAGTCTTCAATTTTCTGTGAATACACATATTGCGTTTTCTGGTGCACATATGGATGCTAAGCTGAATGGTGTCGGGATAATGAACAATAGTTTGATTGCTATAAACCCGGGAGATATATTAAGTTTCGGAAAACTTAAATTAGGCTTTCGATGTTATTTAGCTGTTTTAAGCGGTTTTAACACCGAAACTGTTATGAAGAGTAAAAGTATGTATCCGAACATTACAAAAGCAAGCAGGTTGCTTAAAAATAATGAATTAGCTATTAATGCGTCATCTCTAGAGAGTCAAAATACATATTCGAGAATTCGATACGATGAATCTTATATGAATTCATCTACTTTGGAAGTTTATGGAGGTCCAGAGTTTGAAATCCTCACTGATACTCAGCAAAACGAGTTACTGTCTACGTGTTTCACTATTTCAAATAATAATAGTAGAATGGGGTATCAGTTAAACGAAAACCTTCAAAATGATTTAATGGCTATTATTACTGGGCCAGTAATCCCAGGAACAGTTCAACTTACACCTTCAGGGAAACTCATTGTTTTAATGCGTGATTGCCAAACTACTGGTGGTTATCCAAGAGTGCTTCAGTTAAGTGAAACTGCAATAAATAGCTTGTCACAGAAATATACCGGACAAGCCATTTCATTTAAATTGAGTAAATAAAACTTGTTTATGCTAGTTTTAAAAGGGCTTTTCTAAGTTTTAAGTTTGGAGAAGCTCCAATACGACTTACACCAATATCTATAAATTTTTGAGACATTTCTAAGTTAGTAATACCTCCGGAAGCTTTAATTTTTATAGTATCTCTAACTGTTTTTTTAATAATTTTTACCGCAGTAAATGTGGCGCCACCTTTAGAAAAACCGGTAGAAGTGGTTATAAAATCGGCATTAGCATCCGAACAAATTTGAGATGCTTTTACAATTTCGTTTTTATTTAATTCGGAAATTTCAATAATAACCTTTAGTGGTATATTCGAAATTGCTGTTTTTACAGCGCTAATATCTTTCATCACCGAAACGTAATTTTTACTTTTCAATAAACCAAGGTTGATAACCATATCGATTTCGCTAGCGCCTTCTTTAATGGCGTTTGTTGCTTCAAAAATTTTACTTGCTGTTGATGCGCTTCCAGCAGGAAAACCTACAGTAGAACATATTTTAACGTCGGTACCTATAAGTAATTCAGTAGCTAGTGCTACATAACAACTGTTTATACAAATACTATTTAGAGTGCTTTTTCTTGCTTCTTGGCAGAGTGCTATTATTTCTGCTTCGGTTGTTGTGGGTGATAATAGGGTATAGTCAATGTATTCCGAAATAATCATTGTTAGGGAGTTTTAGGTTAAGCTATTTTTTTTATTATTTTTTGAGGGGGCAGAATTAGTCTTCATTAGTTTTAAATAATGAAAGTTTAGGGTAATTCCGAGGTGAAGTTAGAAACTAACCGAGTATTGCTTGGGTGAAATTTCATTTTTTAGACGAACGGTAACTTAATTCCTACTTTCATAGAAAAATTAAGAAAAACAAAGTGTTTGTAATATAATTTATCTATGGCAAGGCTCATTCTTAAAAGACTCGCGATAAAACGAATTGGTTTTTAGTGTTTTGGAAAGCTTATTTTGGTTTGAAAGGTAATTCGTAAAAATAGTATCAGAATTTTATTTTTAATTAACGTTTTACATTATTCCGTTAATAAAAAAAAAGCAACACATCCCTCATGTTGAGTTTTGTGTTGCTTCAAATTAACAATTAAATTCTAGTATCTAAAACTTAGATTTCTTCGCTAACTAAGTGATTTTCATTTCTAAAAACCAACTCGTCGTTAAAGGCATCGAGTAAAATAATACTATCTGTTGTTACGGTTCCTGCTAAAATTTCTTTACTCAGGGCGTTTAAAACTTCTTTCTGTATTACACGTTTTACTGGTCTTGCTCCGTATTCTGGGTTATAGCCTTTGTTGGCTAAATAGCTTACAGCTTCTGGTGTAGCATCGAAAGTAATACCTTGTTTTGCTATCATTTTGGTGATACTCTTTATTTGTAAACCTACAATAGATACAATGTTTTCTTTGCTTAAAGGTGTAAACATTACGGTATCGTCAATACGGTTTAAAAACTCGGGTCTCACGGTTTGTTTTAATAATGCAAGCACATCTACTTTTGCGGCTTCAATAGCCGAGTCGATATCTTTTGTAGCTTCAAAACGATCTTGAATTATTTGACTTCCCATATTAGAAGTCATAATTATAATCGTGTTTTTAAAGTCCGCAGTTCTACCTTTATTATCTGTTAAATGACCTTCATCTAAAACTTGTAACAAGATGTTAAAGGTATCTGGATGCGCTTTTTCAATTTCATCTAAAAGCACTACAGAGTATGGTTTACGTCTTACGGCTTCGGTTAATTGTCCACCTTCATCATAACCAACGTATCCTGGAGGTGCTCCAACTAAACGGCTTACAGCATGACGCTCTTGGTATTCACTCATGTCTATACGCGTCATCGCGCTCTCATCATCAAACAAATATTCAGCTAAAGCTTTTGCTAATTCCGTTTTACCAACTCCAGTAGTTCCCAAAAACAGGAAGGTTCCAATTGGTTTTTGGGGATTTTGCAATCCAGCTCTACTACGGCGTACGGCGTCACTAACAGCTTCTATGGCCTCTTCTTGTCCAACCACACGTTTATGTAGTTCATCTTCTAGTCTTAAGAGTTTTTCGCGTTCACTTTGTAGCATTTTTGTAACAGGTATTCCTGTCCATTTTGCAACAACTTCTGCAATATCGTCATAAGTTACTTCTTCTTTAATAAGTGATGTTTCCGATTTTTCATCCAATTGTTTTTGGAAAATCTCTAACTGTTCCTGGGCCTCTTTTATTTTTCCATAACGTAATTCTGCAACCTTACCATAATCGCCTTCGCGTTCTGCTTTTTCGGCATCTAACTTATAGTTTTCAATGGCTTGCTTCGTGTTTTGAATATTGTCTACAACTTCTTTTTCACTTTTCCATTTTGCGTTAAGCTCATTTCTTGTTTCCTTGATATTAGCTAAGTCTGAACGTAGAGATTTTAACTTCGTTTCGTCTTTTTCGCGTTTAATAGCTTCAATCTCAATTTCTAGTTGCATGATTTTACGATCTAAAACATCGAGTTCCTCGGGTTTAGAGTTTATTTCCATACGTAATTTTGCTGCAGCTTCATCCATTAAATCGATAGCTTTATCTGGTAGAAAACGATTGGTAATATATCGTGTTGAAAGTTCTACAGCTCCAATAATAGCTTCATCTTTAATTCGTACTTTATGGTGAGTTTCATATTTTTCCTTAATACCACGAAGTATTGAGATAGCACTTTCGGTATCTGGCTCGTTCACCATAACTTTTTGGAAACGACGCTCTAAAGCTTTGTCTTTTTCGAAATATTTTTGATACTCATCTAGAGTAGTTGCACCAATAGCTCTTAGCTCTCCTCGTGCTAATGCGGGTTTTAAAATATTAGCAGCATCCATTGCGCCTTGTCCGCCACCTGCACCAACTAATGTGTGTATTTCGTCAATAAACAAAACAATGTCTCCGTCGCTAGTAGTAACTTCTTTAATTACGGCTTTTAAACGTTCTTCAAACTCACCTTTAAATTTAGCTCCTGCAATAAGCGCTCCCATATCTAGAGCGAAAATTTGCTTGTTTTTTAAGTTTTCTGGAATATCTCCATCAACAATACGGTGTGCTAAACCTTCTGCAATAGCGGTTTTACCTGTACCAGGTTCTCCAATTAAAATTGGGTTGTTTTTGGTTCGACGTGATAAGATTTGTAGAATTCTACGAATTTCTTCATCGCGCCCAATTACCGGATCTAGTTTACCGTCTTTAGCTAATTGATTTAAATTTTTGGCGTATTTGTTTAACGAGTTGTAAGTGTCCTCTTGGCTTTGCGAGGTTACGTTTTCGCCTTGGCGTAGCTCATCGATTGCTGCTTTTAATCCTTTTTCGGTTACACCTTGGTCTTTCAGCATTTGTGCTATTTTGCTGTTCGATTTAAAAACAGCCATAATAAGGTGTTCGATAGAAACGTAATCATCTTTTTGTTTTTTCGCAATTATAGAGGCTTCATTTAAACTTTTTCCTGCTTCGCGAGATAACATAAGTTCGCTACCTGATACTTTTGGAAAGCTTTCTATTTGTTTGTCTAGAGCTTGTTTTAGTATCGGGATATTTACGTTTAATTTCTTTAAGATAAACGGTAACACGTTTTCATCGACTTCAAAAATGCCTTTAAAAATATGTTCGTTTTCTATTTGCTGTTGGCCAAAACCTTGCGCAATTTGCTGTGCTTGTTGTATGGCCTCTTGCGATTTAATAGTATAATCGTTTAAGTTCATAATTAATATGTTTTATGGTTTCCGTTTAACGGGAGACTTATTAGTTTTTCATTTCGGAATGTATATTTCAAATTCCCTACCAATTATAGTAAAGCGACAAAATGACGCTTAAATACTTGTTGTAGATGACTTTTTGTCTTGGTAAGTGAGGTTGAATATTACAAATTCAGCTTTAAAAAGAATATGTTTATTTGTAGGAATAGTTGTGTTTGAGTATTTTTATTATTTTTAACTAAAATAGAATAATGAAAACCCTTAAAAATAAAGTAAAACAGAGATTCGGTCTTTTTGCATGCATATCTGTTATTGCTTTTTTTATAGTGTTCATAGTAATTAAAAAGCATGTTCTAACTCAAAATAACGATGCGTTTTTAATTAGTAAGTCTGGTAAACAAGGTATGTTAAGCCAGCGTATTACAAAAGTCATGTTTGCTATAGATAGCGATACTAGGTTAGTTTCCCCTGTCGAATTGGTAGATTCTCTAAGGGTGTTTACTAACGAGATAGAAACATCTCATAATATTTTACTCAATCAATATAAACAAACTAAAGGAACTAAAAGGTTAGATTCTCTGTTTGATGTGGTTGATACTAAGTTAGAGGTACTAGTAAAATGTAGCGATAGTGTAATGTCTTTAAAGAGTTTTTCTTTAGACAAGCATACAAAAGCTAAAATAAAAGAAGCAGAACTATCCTTCTTATTTGGTATGGATGCGATAGTTCGTGAATATGAGAGAAAATCGAAAGCAAACTTTAGAAGGGTAGAAACTAGTTTTTACATCATTTTCTTAGTATTTGGTTTAATCTTATTAGTGGTATTTATATTTTTATGGTTAACTAATATTCGAGAGTTAATAAAAAAGAATGAGTCTTTAATATTAGTAAACGAGCGGTTGGCAAAATCTCAATTTCAAATAAAAGAAAATCTGGAAGTTGTTCAATTATTAAAATTAGACTTAGAGCAGAAAGATAAGTTTAATAAAATCTTCATTGAACAAGCAGCTCCATCTATCTCAATGCTCGATAGGGATATGAAATATATAGCGGTTTCTGAAAAGTGGAAACAAGTCTATAATATGGTAGATATAGATGTGGTAGGTATGTCTCATTATGATGTGTTTCCAAATCTTACAGATAGCCGAAAGGCTCAGCATCAAAAATGTTTAGAGGGTGATATTGATAAGTGCGACGAAGGTTACTATGTACAAGACGATGGCTCGGTAAAATGGTATTTTTGGGATATTCGCCCATGGTACTTACCAAACGGATCTATTGGGGGCTTACTGATGTATTCTGGCGATATTACAGATAGTAAAAATATTAGTATAGCAAAGGATAGAATAGAGAAAATATTAAGAACAACCAATAAAGTTGTTCGTATTGGAACTTGGGAATTAGATATTAAGAGTGATAAAATTACTTTTAGTGATATGTCTCGAGAGATATTGAAATTACCCGATGGTTTCCAAGTTTATGGTAATAAAAGCTTGCACCTTTATAAAGATGGCGCGAGTAGGAATAAAATTATAAAATCCATACAGCATTTAAAAAAGACAGGAGAACCATTTGATGTAGAACTTGAAATAGTAAATATGGACGGTGAAAATATTTGGATTCGTGATATTGGTCAGGCTGAATTTGTAAATGGTGAATGCAATAAAATATTTGGGATTTTTCAAGATATAACATATTTAAAAAAGGTTCAGAATGATTTACTAACACAAAACCAGTTATTGAGTTTTGCTGAGAACATCACCATGATGGGCCATTGGCGTTATAATCTTATTGAAGATATTGTTAGTTGGTCTCCCAATTTGTATTTAATGATGGAGGTAGAAGTGGATTCAATGCATGTGGATAAACGAACAATGTTGGAAGTAACTCATCCTGAAGATCGTGAAAAGGTAAGAAGGCATATGGAGAAAACCTTTAGAGATAAAGAGTTTCCTTCTAGATTAATACATAGGATTATAACAGCAAAAGGTGTTGTAAAAACGATAGAAGTATTAGCTAAAATTTTTACCGATGATAATAATGAAATTACTGAAATCGTAGGAACCTGCCAAGATATAACTCACCAAAGGATTGCAGAAATTAAGTTTAGAGGGCTTTTGGAGTCGGCACCTGATGCTATGATAATAGTTAATGAAGATAAAAAAATACATTTAGTTAATAAGCAGGCAGAAAAAATGTTTGGCTATGCTGCAGAAGAATTATTAGAACAGGAAATAGAAATTTTACTACCGAATAGATTTGTTGATAATTTTAGAATGTATGAGGATAATTATTTTTCAGATCCTAAAAGTATAGGAATTGGTGAGCAAAATGAATTAATTGGCCGACATAAAAATGGAGAAGAATTTACTGTGCAGGTTAGCTTAAGTCCAATGCAAACGGAAGATGGTATGTTAGTTTCGGCTGCTATTAGAGATATTACAGCGCAAAAAGAGGCAGAACAAAAAACAATTAATGCCAATGCTAACTTAAAACTTTTGGCCGAAAAACTTATAGATAAAAACAATCAATTAGCAGATTTTGCTCAAATAACATCGCACAATTTAAGAGCACCTGTTAGTAACCTGAATTCTTTGGTTCAACTATATAGTGCGGCTGGCGATTCAGAAAATAAGCAGGAGATTTTTGATAAGTTCAAAAAAGTGATTGAGCATTTAACAATCACTTTAAATACTCTATTAGAAGCTTTAAGAGTGAAAAAAGAAAAAGTTTCTAAAACAAAGGTTTATTTTGATGAAACGTTAAATAAAACGAAGGAATTATTAGCGGGACATATCATTGAATCTAAAGCCAAGATAACGAGTGATTTTAACGCGGTTAATAGTGTATCGTGCAATAAAATTTATTTTGAAAGTATCTTTTTAAATCTTGTTGAAAATGCTTTGAAATATAAATCAAATATTGAAGAGCCCATCATTCATATTTATACAGAGATATTAAATGATAAAATTTTGCTTAAAATTCAAGATAATGGTTTAGGTATCGATTTGAAAAAGCATCGTCATAAAATATTTGGTTTAAATAAAGTATTTCATAGACATCCTGAGGCGCGAGGTGTAGGTTTGTTCATGACCAAAATACATGTTGAGTCTATGGGAGGCGAAATTTTAGTTGAAAGTGCTGTTGGTGAAGGTTCTACTTTTATTGTGAAATTTAATAGCGATTATAAGCCGGATTATGTAACTCAAATATAATTTAAGTCGTGTTTTATTAATTCGTCATAAATTTATTTCTATGGAAATGTTACTGGTTATTAAAAAAAAGGAATAAAAACTGTAAGTTTTATTTAAAAACACGGACTATTTTTGCATTATTTTTAAACATTTGGTATAGAGGTTTCAATAATGTATTTAATTTATGCTTTTTGAGATGCTTTATTAATATAATTAAACAAAACAATACATGGGATTATTTAATAAAATTTTTGGTGATTCGGGAGAGGCAAAAGAAGAAAAGGTATTGCCTTGGATTCCGTTGAATGCTATGCAACAATTGGATTTAATAAAGGAGAAATCGAGTACTAAAACTCAAATGATCTTTAAACATTCTACGCGTTGCGGAATTAGTAGAATGGTGATGAGCCAGTTTGTAGATGCTTATGATTTTACTGAAAAAGATGCAGATTTGTATTTTTTAGATTTACTGAATTTTAGAGAAATATCTAATGAAGTGGGTTATAAATTTCAGGTTATGCACCAATCTCCACAGCTTTTGGTAATTAAAAATGGTGTAGCTGTTGCGCACGAAAGTCATGGTGCAATAAATGAAATGGATTTAAGTAAGTTTATTTAATAACTTACTTGTTTTGATAAAGTACAGAATGCTCGATAAATCTATCGGGCATTTTTTGTTTTTATAATTTTGCATTTATTAAGTTGATATGCAGTTTAATAGCCTGTGTGTAAGATTTTTTGTGTAAAAAACGCATAATTATAACGCAACCTTTGAGGAGATTTATCATCTTGAAAATAAAAATAATTAATTATGAAGAAAAGTATTTTATTAGTGAAGAGTTTAATGGTTTTTAGTTTACTATTTGTTAGCTGTAACGACGACGACAGTGATGGCGTAACTTGCACCGATAGTTTAACTGGTGAATTAACTGATGTAGAGATGAATTTTAGTGGTACTTGGGTATTAACTGCTGTTGTTGCTGAAGATGAAATTGATTTAACCGATGACGGTGAAGATAATGCAAGTACAGATTTGTTTTTGCAATATGATGACTGTGAGAAAGATATTGTTTACGGTTTTGAGGATGATAGAGCTTACTCTTTTGTTGCAGGAGGTACTGGTGATTGTGATAATGAGCAAGCTACTATTGGTACTTGGAAACTAAATGAAACTTATGGTTTAACGGTAGTATCTAGTTGTTTTAGCCAAACGAGCCAACTTGAGGTAAATGATGATTTTACTGAATTTACTTCGGAAGGAAACATTAATTATATTGATGTAAATGGTGAAACTATAACGAGTAAAACAATATTTACTTATACAAAAACAGCGATGTAATACTATTTTTTCTGTATTTAATTTGCAGTTTTATTGAAAAAGAAAGCCCTCTAAAATTTAGAGGGCTTTTTGTTTTTATTCGGGATTGTAAGTGGTTATAATGTTTTTGAGTTGCAGTTTGAGATCTTCTCCGGTGTCGAATATCATTTGTTCGTTTATTGGGAACGGTACTTTACGAGATCTTATAAGCTGTAAGTCTTCAGTGGTTAAGGCGCGTTTATCTCCTCGATAAGTTGCGTAGATGTTCTGGAAGTTAAAACCGCTATCTACAGGAAAAGATTGTAAAACCTGATTTGTTTTCAGGTCTTTGTAAATCACGTTTCCTAGAATTTGAGACGATTTTTGTTGGCTAAGCTCGTATAACTTGGCTTTTACTTTAATAATGTTGTCTTCTTTAATATCGTTTCCTAAACTATCTTTTTTTACGTTTCCTTTTTTGTCTAAAACATATTTTTTACCATCGACTATGGTTTGCTCTCTTAGTATTTGGCGTTCTTTTACGTGTTCTGGAGAGATGATAATTTGCTTTAATTGCAGTTGCATGGCTAAATCGTACGCTCTGGTTTGTTCTGGTGATGCGTGGTAAACTGTCCAAAACTGGTTTAAGCCATAGGTGTCGAAATTTAGTAAATCACTTTCCAAATCTCTAGGTATAGCTTGTTTTGTTTGGTTTGCAATGGTTACAATAACGTATTTTGTACCACGAGCATGAGCTTCTTGTATAAGCTCGCGCGTATCTTCGTAATTAGGGTTTATAGATTCTATGTAGCTATAAATTTGATGTGCATCTCTAATTTGCTCTTTATTTTCGCTTTCTAATAAATCGAGTCCTTTTTCATATAAATAATTAGAGGTTTTATTTCTATAGCCCGAAATTTGAGAGCTATAGTCACTAAATTCAAATTTAGCTTCTTTACCATTAATGTATAATGGAAGCACAGGCTTTATGGCCTCTTGACGCGCATTTAGGTTTTTGTAAACATTAAAAACATTTTCAAAAAGCTCTGGATTATTGTCTTTTTCTAAATGTTTAATGGTATTTAAATCTTTTTCGACTACTTTATAATAAGCATCTCGAAGCATTACAATATAATCTTGTTTTCGTTTTTTATCCTTGTTGGTTTCAAGTTTTTTTAAGGCCTCTGTAATGGCTTGATTGTAGTTGCCAGTATTTATGGCTTTTTCGAGTTGTTTGCGTCCACCGCAGGATATTAAAAATGAAATGGATAACAATAAGAGTAGTAATCTTTTCATAAGTATAGGTTTTATGTTATTTGGAGGTAATTTCAATTTTGATGCCAAACAAAAACAAACCCTCAAGTTTTTAGTTTGAGGGTTTTTAAGTGTTTGATTCTTATAGTGTTATTTGGATTTTTTTGATTCGAAAACAGGAAGTAATTTTGTAGATACTTCTCCAAAACCAATTCGAGTGCCATCTTTTTCACAGTAACCACGCATAATAACGGTGTCGTTATCATTTATAAATTTACGTACGGTACCATCTTTCATTTTTAAAGGTTTTTCACCTTTCCAAGTTAACTCTAGCATAGAACCGTAAGAATCTGGTGTTTGTCCAGAAATGGTTCCGCTACCCATCATGTCGCCAGAATTTACTGGGCAACCATTTACGGTATGGTGCGCTAGTTGCTGAGACATGTTCCAGTACATGTATTTAAAGTTAGATTGACATACTGTAGTTTCTTTAGCGCCTTTTGGTTGTATGGCTACTTCTAAATTAATATCGTAGCTTTTTTTGCCTTTGTATTTAAGGTAATCCAATTGTTTTTTAATGGGTTTAGGTCCTTCAACACGGTAAGGTTCTAGAGCATCTAGCGTTACAATCCAAGGTGAAATAGACGATGCAAAGTTTTTAGCTAAAAACGGCCCTAGTGGCACGTATTCCCATTTTTGAATGTCGCGTGCGCTCCAATCATTAAAAAGTACAAGTCCGAATATATATTCTTCCGCTTCGTTAACAGGTATTGGTTCTCCTAAATCGTTAGCATCGGTTGTTATAAAAGCCATTTCTAACTCAAAATCTATTAACTGGCTTGGTCCAAAAACAGGTTCTGTTGCTCCGTTTGGTAAAGTTTGACCTTTAGGGCGGTGTACCGGAATTCCAGAAGGAATAATAGACGAACTACGCCCGTGGTAACCTACCGGAATATGCAACCAGTTAGGTAATAACGCGTTTTCTGGATCTCTAAATAATGTACCAACATTAGTAGCATGCTCTTTACTTGAGTAAAAGTCGGTATAATCACCAATTTGAACAGGAAGTTGCATTTCAATTTCGTCTAAACGAAAAAGTACAACCTCTTTATGTTGCATGTTGCTTTTTAACGCATCATTTTCTGCATCAAAAATTTCTGCAATTCTATCTCTAACCAAACGCCATGTTTTACGGCCATCTGCAATAAAATCGTTTAAGGTATCTTGAAGAAAAATATCGTCGGTTAACGGGATGCCCTCAAAATAGCCTAATTGGTGTAAAGCACCTAAGTCTATAGCGGTATCACCAATACGTGTACCAATGGTTATAATATCATCTCGGGTTAAAAAAACACCAAAAGGAATGTTTTGTATCGGGAAATCGGAGTTTTTATCGACGTGTAGCCACGACTTTCTATCTGGGTTGTTCGCTGTTAATGGCATATTC
Source organism: Algibacter sp. L3A6 (assembly GCF_009796825.1). GTDB lineage: Bacteria > Bacteroidota > Bacteroidia > Flavobacteriales > Flavobacteriaceae > Algibacter. The sequence continues at coordinate 4,069,171 of NZ_CP047030.1, read as the reverse complement.
TGTTTTGTTTTCGGGTTGTTGTATTCTTATCAAACGTACATAATTTTTTTGTTTTACAACGAAAAATTACTTTAAAAATGAATTTTCTTTAACCGTTAATAAATTGGTTAAAAAGTTAAATGTAAAAAACGAAATTTTCATCAATTTAAGTAATCTATTTGTTATTTTTGCGGAATATTAAAAATCAAACTCATAATATGCAACGCGACGAACAAATTTTTGAACTTATTGAAGCCGAAAAGGAACGCCAATTACACGGTATAGAACTTATTGCATCGGAGAATTTTGTTAGCAACCAAGTAATGGAAGCTGCAGGCTCTGTGTTAACTAACAAATACGCCGAAGGTTACCCTGGTAAACGTTATTATGGCGGATGTGAAGTAGTTGATGAAGTTGAACAAATAGCTATCGATAGAGCAAAAGCTTTGTTTGGAGCAGTATATGTAAACGTACAACCTCACTCAGGAAGTCAGGCTAATACAGCTGTTTACCATGCATGTTTAAACCCTGGTGATAAAATTTTAGGATTCGATTTATCGCATGGTGGGCATTTAACTCACGGTTCTCCAGTAAACTTTTCTGGTAAACTTTACAACCCGGTATTTTACGGTGTAGAGCAAGAAACAGGAGTTTTAAATTATGATAAAATTCAAGAAATAGCTACTAAAGAACAACCAAAATTGATTATTGCAGGAGCGTCAGCTTATTCTCGTGATATTGATTTTGAGCGCTTTAGAGTTATAGCAGATAGCGTTGGTGCTATTTTAATGGCCGATATATCTCACCCAGCAGGTTTAATTGCTAAGGGTATCTTAAATGATCCGTTACCACACTGTCATATTGTTACAACAACAACTCATAAAACATTACGTGGACCAAGAGGTGGTATGATTATGATGGGGAAAGATTTTGAAAACCCTTTCGGAATTAAACTTAAAAACGGAAACTTACGTAAAATGTCTTCTTTATTAGATTCAGCTGTTTTTCCAGGAAATCAAGGTGGACCATTAGAACACATTATTGCGGCTAAAGCGATCGCTTTTGGAGAGGCTTTAACCGATGAGTTTTTACAATACCAATTACAAGTTAAGAAAAATGCTGCTGCCATGGCAAAAGCATTAGTTGCTAAAGATTATAACATTATTTCTGGTGGAACTGATAACCATTGTATGTTAATCGATTTACGTAACAAAAACTTATCAGGTAAAGATGCTGAACAAGCGTTAGTAAAAGCAGATATTACAGTAAATAAAAACATGGTACCTTTTGATGATAAATCTCCATTTGTAACTTCAGGAATTCGTTTAGGTGTTTCTGCTGTAACAACTCGTGGTTTAAATGATACGGATATGGTTGCTATTGTAGAGCTTGTTGACGAGGTTATTAATAACTTTGAAGATGATGCCGCATTAGAAGCTGTAAAAGCTAAAGTAAATGCTATGATGCAAGACAAACCTTTGTTTGTGTAATCCTTGTTAAAATATATTTTATAAAAGAATCCTGCTTTTTAAGCAGGATTTTTTTTGTTTAAAGGTGAAATGTAAAATTGTTTTTTTTTTACATGAAATAAAGCAAATTTCATGCTTTTAATAAGAATTTAACAAATTTATTTGATATCTAATTATGCTACTTTAAAGTAATATCCTTAATATGTACCTTTAAATATTCAACATTAATAATTATGCTACGGAATGCTTTTTTATTCACTTTGGTTGCAACGCTTTTGTGCGGCTGTAGTAATAAAAATTCAGCAAAGCCTACTATTGTTTTAGTGAAAACCAATAGGCCTACTACCATAAATTGTTTCGGACAAAATACCGAACTAGATACTTTAAATGTTAAGGACGAGAAAAAGCTTAAGCGATATTTTAATTCTATGGTTCCGGCGCCATCTCGATCGAGTTTGTTTGTAAAGCGTGATTAACTTAGTATTGAAATTACTTTAAAACAATAGAATTAATTTCTAGTTTAAAATCTTCAGCAGTTTTGTTGCCTATTAAAAATGCAACTTCCTCAATACTATTTGCATCGAAGTTTGGAATATCGAGTTTACGACCTCTAAACGCTGGATACATATCTGCTAGTGATATTTCGATTACTTCCCATGTTTTTGAAGTCCTGAAAAGCGAGATATATGAATATTTGTCTGAAAGTTTAGATTTTACTCTAAATTGATAATTTTTACCATCACCTTTAATTTTCAATATCACTTTTGAAAAGCCTTCGGTGCTAATATTATTAAATCGATATCTTAAAGAGGAAAAACCGCCATTGTTTTCCAAAGACACATGGCCGGTGTAAATACCATGTCCTGTTTCATTTAAAGTTAATGCTCCAGACGATTTTCCGCCCATAACATCATCGTCAACAACGGTCCAATTAGTAATATCCGATGTGTTTTCAAATTTAAATATAGTATCTGTTTGCATAGTAGTGGCTATTAAAAGTATTAAAAATGAATGCTTCATGGTATCTTGTTTTATAATAAAAATCGCTTTTAAGCATCGTAATAATCTAATTTTAAAAAGCTGATTTTTAAGTTAATCATTTTATCAATAAACTTTTTATTATCGTCATAATTTTTATTTTTCTTAAACTTAATAAAATGTCCATTAGCGTGTATAGTATATGTTTTGGTGCTATAAGTAACTAATCTGTAATAGGGAATTATCCACGAGTAACGATCGAGTCTATTTGTAAAATGCACGATTATACCTTTTGGTCTTAGTTCTATATTAGCATAATTTGTGGCTAGAGTTTGCAGGTTTTTAGGTTGAAGTTTTTCGCTTATTTCTTCAATCATAAATCTACTCGATCCAATACCTCCCATTTTTATTTTTTCTAAAAATGAAAAGGTTTTTCCAACTAGGTTGTCACTTTCTTTTACAAAAGCATCATTAATTTGTGTTGTGTTAAATAGCATAATATTAGTTTTTTAGGGATATTAAATACTGTTTTGCATGTTTAAGATGTTGCTCTTGCTTTTCAGAAGGCATTTTATCAAACATTTTCACCAACATGCCTAATCTAGGGTTCGATAAAAAGAAGTCGCGATGCGTATGCATAAAGCGCCAAAAAAGCCCATCCCAAGTGTTTTGCCAATCTCCTTTTTTATAATTACTCATTTTCATTAAATAATTACTGCCGCTTATATAAGGTTTTGTCGCCATTAATCCACCATCTGCAAACTGACTCATTCCGTATACATTGGTTACCATAACCCAGTCGTAAGCATCAATAAAGAGTTCCATAAACCATTTATATACTTCATCGGGATCGAACTCACAAAGCATCATAAAGTTCCCTAAAACCATTAAGCGCTCTATGTGATGGCAATAGCCAGTTTGCAGCACTTTTTTAATAGTTTTATCTATAGGTGCTATGCCTGTGGTGCCATCGTAAAACGATTTAGGAATTTTCTTTTTAAATCCCCAAAAATTAGTGGTGCGTTCTTCACTACCTCTAGCTTCATAAACGCCTCTTATAAATTCGCGCCAACCTGTAATTTGCCTAATAAAACCTTCGGTAGAATTAATAGGTACATTGTTCTCTTCAGCATATAATAAGCAAGCATCAATTATTTGGTTAGGCGTTATTAAACCTACGTTTAGCATAGGTGTGAGCACACTATGGTTTAGTATAGAGTTTTCTGCAACTATAGCATCTTCATAAGTTCCAAATTCCATAAAACGTTGTTCAAAAAACTGCTGTAACCAATTGTTTGTGCTTTCAAAATTAGTAGGGTATAAGGCACGCTTTGTAAGACTCCCTAAGTGGTTAGAAAAATGCTTTTCTACATATGATTTCGCCTCTAAATAATAAGCATCGTTATCTGGATACTGAACCGATGGTGGTGTTTTTTTTGCAGGATATTTTTTTCTGTTTTCAGCATCAAAACTCCATTTGCCTCCCAATGGGTTGTTTTCCGAATCGACTAGTATCTTTCTTTTTTTACGCTGTTCGGTATAAAATGTAGATTGATGGTATTTCTTTTTATCCTTTCGGAAGAAATTAGCCAGTTCATCTTTAGTGTTTAAGAATAAAGGCGAAGTATAAGCGGTTGTTGAAATACCGTGCTCTTCACTTGTTTTTTCTATCCTTTTTTGAAGCCAATTATCCGTTGGGTCTATGTAGTTAATGTGTTTTACTTCTTGTTTACTTAACTTGACGATTAACTTTCTAATATCCGATAAATCGTTAATAGCTTCAATATAATTTACTTCGAGGTTTTTTTTATTCCGAAGAAAATCTGCGTAGCACTTCATTGAAGCTCTATGAAACGCTATTTTTTGTTTATGAAACGGGTATTGCTTAAAAAACAAATATTCTTCAATTATATAAATAGGAGCAGTGGTTTCAAAAATTGGTGATTCCTGAAACAATTGATGTGGAAATATTAAGTTGATGCTTTTCATTTATTCTTTCTGCAACGTGTGCTGCAATATTTAACGTCGTTCCAATTTTTCTCTTATTTTTTACGCCATGTAAATGGTCTGTCGCAAACCACACATATTTTCTTTGGCAGATTTTCCTTTTTCATTAGTTTCTATTGACGTGAGTTTGTAAAAGTCTATTCTTTTCTTGCAACACAGCAGGGTGTTTTTTATGTCCCCAAATTTTGTCTCTCGCAATTCTCGAACTTTCTTGTAAATCTACTATAGGGTTTGGATAGGTTTCACCAATAATAACGTTGCAAAACGTTTGTTCCATGGCTGTCATTTTCCAAGGTTCATGAATGTGTAAAGTTGGAACAGCGCTTAGTTCTGGAATCCATTTTTTTATAAAAACACCTTCCGGATCGTGTTCTTGCGAGTTTTTTACGGGGTTATATAAACGTACGGTATTAATGCCTGTAGTGCCAGCTTGCATTTGAAATTGAGGAAAATGAATTCCTGGTTCGTAATCTAAAAACTTCCGCGCCAAATGGTAAGTGCCGTCTCTCCAATCTTGGTCTAAATTGAGTGTTAAAAAAGACACGACCATAGCACGCATTCTAAAGTTAATCCAGCCGGTTTGTTCTACAGCTCGCATGTAAGCATCGATTATAGGGTAGCCGGTGTGGCCTGTTTTCCATGCTTTTGTAAAAGCTTCGTTTTTCTTGTGAGACAAAAGCTCGTAACCTTTATTTATGCATTGTGTTTCGTAGGTACATTCTACTTCAAACTTTTGAATAAAATGGCAATGCCAATGCAAACGGGTTAACATTGCCGAAAATGCTTTGCTGTTTTTTGTACCGTTTGGGTGTGTGCCTATAAATTGAAAAGCTTGCTTTATACTTATATTTCCCCAGGCTAAATAGGGTGAGAGTCTGCTGCAAGACATTCTACTTTCTGTAGGTTTAGATATATGTTTTTGGTAATTAAAACCTCTTTTTGCTGCAAACGATTTTAAGTAACGCCAAGCATTTACTTCACCTGCCGGTTGGTAATGTTTAGGATATGCTTTTAATTGATTGTCTAATTTTTCGGGTATACAAAAGTGATGATTAAGAGGCTCGAATGCAGAAATGGAATAGTTGTTTTTTATAATTGGCGTATGCATGGTTTGATGCCATTGCTTGTTCCATGTATCTCTGTTTTTAAGAGCTCTAACAATACCATCCCGTTGCGATTGTTGCCATAAAATAGTATTCTCTTTACAGAATTTTGTTATCTGTTTATCGCGTTGCCAAGTTAGTTGAATTCCGCTTTCTTGATAACTAAAAACAGATTTGATATCGAATATGTTATTCAAATCTTGAAAAACTGTAATAGCTTCTCCGTAAAAGACTTCAACACGTCTTTTATAAGTTTCTAATGTTTTGTTTAATGTCGAAATAGAGTGGTAAATGAATTTTAAATGTCTCGGACTTGTATCTGGATATTCTATTATAGAAGGTTCAAATAGATAAATAATAAGGTATGGAATACCTGCTTGTTCCGCTTTTTGTAAAGGCTCATGATCTTGCGAACGAATATCTCGCTTTAACCAAACAATATTTATAGCTTGCCTTTTCAAGAAGTTATTTACTTTTTTAGGGATAATATAATTGAATAAACATTTTTAATTTTTTGCTATTCGTGGTGAGCTGTTTTTACTAACGTTTACTTATTTTGTTGCCAGAAATAGCTTTTTGTCTAGAGCATTTAAAACGTGTAATATCTGGATTTCGTTTTTTTAAATGTTTCTTGCTCACTCCGCTATTTACACGTTTACGCCAGCGTTTAAAGCTAGACTCTTTTAGGTTGCCACGCATCACTTTAATAACTTCTTTTTCAGGTAATCCAAACTGAAATAGAATAGCTTCAAAAGGCGTGCGATCTTCCCAAGCCATTTCAATAATGCGGTCTAACTCTCTTTCTGTTAATGGTTTTGTTTCTGTCATCGTGAAATTATATTTTTTCCCAAGTTTGGTCTGCATTTAAATAAAAGCTTCCTAGAGGATTAAAATTGCATTGTTCTGGTGCTATTATGGATAGAAAGGATTCTCCATTTTCTCTTTTGTATAAATGATATACTTCGCCTATAACGGGTTCGAAAGTAAACTTGGCATCGAATATGAGTTTGTTATATTCAAATTCTTGAATCATTTTATCGTATTCTGCTTTTAGTTCCAGATATTTAGCCTCAACCTTATGATTGATTTTTGTGATGCTTCTGTTTTTCCAAGCAATACTATCGGTTGGAGTAATTACAGGTGCACCAACAGAAGTAGCATACGGCTTAATGGAAGCATCATACCTTTTAGTTTCTGTATTGTAAACGACCTGATCTGGCTTTTTTTCTTCACTCATTTATTAATTCAACTTTTCTAGTTTTTTCATGACTTCTTCTGCTTCAAACACTTTCTGATCGCTCATTCTTCTATTTGAAGTGGATAGGGCGTGGGCTTCATTCATCAGTTTTTCATATTGTTTTTGTAATATATCTTTCTCTGATTTTGTTTTGAATAGTCCAAACATATCTTATCTCGTTTTTTAGATTTTTAAAAAATTGTAACATTAAATACTTTGTAAAGATACAATAATGTTTAATCTTTTTGTAAAAAAGTTAAACAAAATACTTTAAGACGTGATGTGTTGAAACCTAAATTCTAAATATTTAAAGTTTTTGGTCTATGTAATAGACTTAGATTTTATAAAGAAAAAAGATAAATAAATTGATGTGTACAGGAAGAATTAATCCTTAAAACTAATAGTAAATGTTGTACCATGGTTAACCTTACTATCAACATGAATGCTTCCACCAAGTGAGGTTACGTGGTTGTAAACTAAATATAAGCCTACGCCTTTGCTATCTTCATTTCCGTGAAAACGTTGATTTAATTTAAATATTAGATGTCCTACTTTTTCCATATCAAATCCAAGACCATTATCAGAATATTGAAAGGTAGATTTACCGTATAAATTATTAGATGTTATCGAAATGATTAACGGAACTTCTGGTCGTGCATATTTAATGGAGTTTGTAATGAAATTAAGAAAAATACTTTCCATATAAGCCGGATTGAACGGAACGCTTTCTAAAGCTTTAAAGTCTATTTCGAATTGTGCTCCCGATTTTTGTATTAACGTGCTTATGGAGTGGCTTACTTTGTTGAAAATGGTATTAAAATTAACGAGATCTAAGGTTTCGTTCGATATGTTTTTTTGTTTAAAGGCTTCCACGTAAGTGTTGAGAGAATCGTTTAAACCTTCTGCAGAGACTTTTATGTAATTCAACATTTTCAATGTTTCTGGATCTTCAACTTTACTTAAATCAATTAAATCTACTAATGATATTAAATTATTTACCGGAGATCTAAGATCGTGAGATGTTGTGTAATTAAGCTGCTTAAGTTTTTCGTTAACCTCACTAAGTTTGCTTAGGTGCGATATGCGTTCGTTCTCTAATTCTTTTTTGTGTGTAATATCTTTGGCAATGGCATAAACTAGCTTATGTTTTTCAACAGGAATAGAGGTCCAGTGCAACCAGATAATTGCGCCCGATTTGGTTACATATCTATTTTCAAAATTGATTAAAGGTTTATTTTGTTTTAAATTGGATCTGTTAGAGGCTGTACGCTTTTTATCTTCATCATAAATAAATTCTGAAATTAATTTAGAGCGTAATTCCGTTTCAGAATACCCTAAAAGCTCAACAAAAGCAGGATTGATTTTAATGAAATAGCCATCGAAATTAGCAATACAGAGACAATCCATCGATAGTTCAAAGAAAGGGTCTAAATAGTGATCCATTGGTTTCGCTATACTAAGTTTTAAAAATTAGAGTGGCTGTTAAGGAGCAACGAAGTTAAACCTAGTTAGGCATAAAATCAATTAAAACGGGGTTATTTGTATCAATAATGATATAATGTAATATTTAGTCTAATTAAAATATAATTTTTCTGAAAAACAGCTAAAAAACAGAGAAATATGTTAATTGAATATATCTATAAATTTACAAAATGAACACAAAAAAATCTCAGTTATATGGTATAACTGAGATTTTTTTTTGGGTTTTAGCAACTATTATTTTATTCTGTATTTTGTTTAATATACTCCGTAGGGCTCATACCGTATTCTTTATTAAAGCATTTACTGAAGTATTTCTGGTTGTTAAACCCCGTCATGTAAGCAACTTCAGAGATATACATTTTATCTTGTTTTAGTAACTGAGCAGCTCGTTTTAGTTTTATCGTTTTAATGAAATTTACAGGAGTATCATTCAGTATTTGCTGTACTTTTCGATATAAGTTTGCTCTGCTCATTCCAATTTCCGAAGCTAAAAATTCTACGCTTAATAAATTATTGTTCATATTGTCTTCAATAATTGTGATAAGCTTTTTAATGAATTTTTCGTCGTTAGAGTCTACTTGTTTGTCAACAGGTGCTGTGGTTATAAGTTTGCTATATTTTTCTTTTAGATTATGTCTCGTTTTGAAGGTGTTTTTTACTTTCCATTTAAGAAATTCTAAACTAAAAGGCTTTTCTATATAGTCGTTTGCGCCAAGGCTTAAGCATTCAATTTTAGACTCGTCAGAATTTTTAGCAGTAAGCATAAAAATAGGCGTATTGTTAAATTCAGGGTTCTGTTTTATCTGTTTCAACATAGAAAGACCATCTTGTATAGGCATTAAAATATCGCTAATAATTAGGTCTGGTTTTTCTGCTATGGCTTGCACGTAACCTTCTTGGCCATTTGGAGCTTCTATAATCTCAAAATCATCACTTAACTCTTCTTTTACCATTTGCCTTAAATCATCATTATCTTCAACAATAAGCACCTTAGATTTTTTAGTTTTTTGTTCTATGCTTTTTTTATTGTTAAACTCGGTAGAAACTTCTTCAATGACTTGGAATTCGGAGTTTTTTATGAAATTTCGTTTTAGAGGCATACTAGTTTGCATGCGCTCTTTTTTGCTGTATTTATCTTTTGAAATAGGAATACAAAAAGTGAATTCTGTGTAAACATTCTCTTCGCTTTCTACCTTAATAGTACCATGATGACGCTCGATAAGTTTATGTACTAGTTCCATACCAATTCCGGTTCCTGGTATTTGATTACGTTGCGATTTTGTTGCTTGGTAATAGCGATCGAAGATAAATTCTAAATCTTTTTTAGGAATTCCTAAACCATTATCGCGAACGCTACATCTTATATATTTACCATTGAATGGCTGTGACTCACTCTCGTTTTTATTTGGTTTTATAACATCTAGATTTACTGTTATTTTTCCGTTTTTAGCAGTGTATTTAAAGGCATTGGAAACAAGGTTAAATAGGATTTTTTCTAACAAATCTACATCGTACCAACCGGATGCTTTCTTTTCATTAGACGTAAAATCATAATCGATTTCGTAAATTTTAGCAAAGTCGTTAAAGGCGTTTTTTATGGTATTTATATCTTTTACAATATCATTTTTTGAAACCTTGAGTTTAAATTTCCCTTCGTCAAACTTTCTAATATCCATAATCTGGTTTATTAGGCGGTGCATTCTAAGAGTATTGTTGTAAATACGCTGACTTGTTAAAGGGCTTAATGTGAATTTTTTCTCTTTAACTACTTTTTCAATAGTACCTAATATTAATGATAATGGCGTACGTAACTCATGAGAGATATCGGTAAAAAATATCATCTTCATTCTATTAAGTTCATTGTCTTTTTCTCTAGAAATGGTTTCTTTTACAAGGTTTTTCTTCAGTAAATACCAGCGTCTAATTAAAATAGAACCTATGTAAACAATTAATAAACCTAGAAGAATATAGGCTAGTATAGCCCAAATACTTTTCCATATTGGCGGATTGATAACAAAGGAAACCTCGGCAGGTGTTTCATTCCAAGCGCCATCACTATTGGTACTTTTAACCATAAAGGTATAAGTGCCAGGCGAGAGGTCGTTATAATTAGCATTTCGGTTAGAAGCACTTGTGTAAATCCAATAATTATTCAGTCCTTTTAATTTATAGGCGTATTGGTTTTTATTTGGTGTTGTTAAATCTAACGACGAGAAATTTACAGCAATATTATTTTGATTGTACGGTAGCTCTATTGGAGCGCCAGAGTACGTGTAAAATTCATTGATGTTTTTAAAGCTATTCATAGCTTTGTTTTCTTGTGTTTTACCAAGAATTGCAAAACTTGTAATTACCGTAGTTGGCAATATAGTTTGTGGTGTTAGTTTTGTTGTAAAAACACTGTAGAAACCGTCGGTACAACCAAAATAGATAATCTTTTTTTGCGCATTAACCGTACTGGAATTAAAAAGGAATTGGTTTTCGTTAATACCATCTTCCACACCAAAAGGTATAAAACGTTGTGTTTTAATATTAAACTTTGTGATGCCATTTCTGGTACTCATCCAAATATTACCATTGTTATCTTTTTCAATAGCCGAAACTATTTTTGGGCTATAGGCGTTATTTTCTTTAAAATTATTGAACTTGTCAAGAGATGCTTCATACATATTTAATCCACCACCACGTGTTCCTACCCAAATATTATTTAAATTATCTTCATGTAAACTTAAAATAGCATTGGATGTTAAACCATTTTCTAGGGTAGGTAAATAGTGCTTTATGGTTTCATTTAAAAGATCCACACAGTATAAACCTTCTCCACGTGTACCAATCCATAATTTGTTGTTTTTAGATAGCAAAAGGGTAGAGGTGTGGTGGTTTTCTAGTTTTTTAATTACATTTTGTTTAAATTCAGAAACCGCCTTATTGCTGTTAATAATATCAATACCTCCATCCCAAAGGGCCACCCATAATTCATTCTTATTAATAGGTACAATGTCTTTTATGAGTTCTTTGTAAGATTTAATTTTAACTAAATCTAGTTTGGTATCGTTGGAGTTATAGTTGCGAGTTTTATAAATAGCTTTATTATCGGCAATTAAAAACTCGGTGTTTTCATAATTTCTCGTAATGGTTTGTATAAACTTGATGTCGTTTTCAATTTTAATATGGGCTTTTGTTTTCTGATTAAAATGAAAAAGGCCTTCGCGCGTACCTACTAAAATGTTGGTTAAGTCCAAACTCTTTAAACTCGTAGTAATGCTGTTGCTTTGAGAGAGTTTGTTGTATTCAAATAAAGAAGTTCTGCCTAAATATTTATTAATTCCTTTAAATGAACCAATCCACAAGTTGCCATAATCATCAAATATGGTTGATGAAATATGATTATTTAATAAGTTAACCTCTTTATTGGTGTTTGAGAAATAATTAAAACGGTAAGTGTTGTCTATTCTATTTGCTTTAATTAATCCTTCCGATGAGCCAATCCAAATGGCATTGTTTTTCACATCTATCGATACTGTTGTTAAAAAGCAAGTAGAGGATAATTTTTCAGTGATATTTGGGTATTGTTCTAGAATCTCTATGTTGTAGTCTGCTTTATTCGTCCCCAGAATATACATGCTTGTTGCACTTACTACCATTATTTTATTATCTGCCAAAAACTTCATATCAACAATTTTTTCATTGAAGTTTGTAGCTGTAATTAAATTGTTTTCGTTGATATAAAATAGGCCATTATCGCTAGCAACCCAATGTCTATCAAAATTATCTATCAATACAGTAGAAATGGTTTTGGCGCTCGTTTTGTATATATTATCACTATGTTCATTGCTAAAAACTTCGGGTAAGTTAATTTCAGATATGTCTTCTTTAGATTGAAATCTGAGTAAACCTTCCGTTTGGATATTTACCCAAATATCACCTGTTTTACTACTTGTTTTTACAAACGAGCTAATATTCTTCAAAAAACCTTTAAACTGTTTTTTTTTTCTATTATAATGAATAAGATAACTTTCGCTTCCTATCCATAGGTTCTTATGGGCGTCTTCAATAATAGAATTGATATTATTATTAGGAATAGAATTGGCATCAAAAACATCATATTGATATTCTTCCAAATCGTGTCCATCATATCTATAAAGGCCAGAATTACTTCCTATCCATAAATAACCGTAGCTATCTTTAAAAAGCACGTTTACCTTCTTGTTAAAAAGTACACCGTGTATATCTAATTCATGAAAGTTTAAAGAATTAGATTGAGAGAAAGAAATGTTTAAAGTGAAAAATGTAATAATTAAACATATGTAGGTAATGGTGGTTTTAAAAATGCTCATAAAAATCAAAGGAGTAATTATGTTGTATATAAAATATTCTTGACAGCATCACAATTTACATAAGTTTTATCATTTTTTACCCTTAATTAGCTTGAGCTAGGCCTAATAATGTAAAATAATAGGGGTGATAATGTTGCATCTCCTTTAGTTTAACCATGTATTGCAGGTATCGCAACATTTGTAGGGGGATTTTAATAAAACGAAGCTTTAATTTACAAGTATATTTGAATGTATTAAAATGTTCAAAGGAAATAGATCCTAAAACTTAGAAAAGAAATTGATAAAAATGAAAAAAGGTATTCAAATTTTACTGTCGGCTATTTTAGTTGCAAGTGCGTTTTCGTGTGGAAAAGCGAAAACCAAAGAAAATGTAATTTCTGCGGAAGTTGTAAAAGAGAATAAAAAGCCGAATATCATATATATATTGGCTGACGATCTTGGATATGGTGATTTAAGTAGTTTTGGTCAACAAAAATTTAATACACCGCATATTGATAAATTAGCAGCAGAAGGTATGTTGTTCACTCAGCATTATGCTGGTAATACTGTTTGTGCACCATCACGTTCAGCTTTATTAACAGGTATGCATACAGGGCACACTCCGGTTCGTGGTAATAAAGAGGTTATGCCAGAAGGTCAATATCCAATTCCAGACAACACGTATACTATGGCAGAAGCGCTTCAAAAAGGCGGTTATGTTACAGGTGCTTTTGGTAAATGGGGTTTAGGTTATCCAGGATCAGAAGGTGATCCAAACAAACAAGGTTTCGATGTTTTTTATGGTTACAATTGTCAGCGTTTAGGGCATAATTATTATCCTTATCATTTATGGTCTAATCAAGATTCTATTGTTTTAACAGGTAATGCAGGACATAAAAAAGAACAATATGCTCCAGAGTTAATTCAAGAAAAAGCCATCGAGTTTTTAGAAACTTATAAGGATAGTACTTTCTTTATGTATGTACCAACCATTATTCCGCATGCCGAATTAGTAGCTCCAGAAGCTGTTTTAGCTAAATATAGAGGTAAATATGCTCCAGAGAAAGTATTTGAAGGTACAGATGATGGACCAGAATATAGATTAGGTTTTTATGAATCTCAAACAGAATCTCACGCTGCTTTTGTTGCCATGATTGAAATTATGGATAATCAAGTTGGTGAAATTATGGATAAAGTTAAAGAGTTAGGTCTTGAGGACAATACTATTGTTGTTTTTACTTCGGATAACGGACCGCATACTGAAGGTGGAGCAGATCCAAAATATTTTAATAGTAACGGACCTTTTAAAGGTGTTAAAAGAGATTTATATGAAGGTGGAATTCGTGTGCCAATGATGATTAAATGGCCAGGAAAAATTAAGCCAGGTAGTAAAAGTGATTTAATTTCTGCATTTTGGGATGTACTTCCAACGTTTTCTGAAGTGGCAGATGTTCCAGTTCCATCAAATTTAGATGGTATTTCATTTTTACCAACATTATTAGATAATGCTTCGGAACAAAAACAACACGATTATTTATATTGGGAATTCCATGAAAGAGGAGGTCGCCAAGCGATTAGAAAAGGGAAGTGGAAAGCGGTAAAATATAAAGTGCTTAAAAACCCAAATGCTCCTATAGAATTGTACGATTTATCTGTAGATGAAGGCGAGCAAAACAATGTTGCTAGCGAGCATCCAGAAGTTGTTAAAGACATGGAGCGTATTTTAAAAGAAGCAAGAACACCATCGGATGTGTTTACCTTCGATCAAGTGTCATTTTAAAAATTTAATAAGCGGTTATTCTTAATTTATGGCTTTTAAAAAAGTAAAAATCATACAATTGGTTTTAGCGGTTTGCCTTGTGCAAACCGCTTCAATATATTCGCAAAATAAGGAATCTATAAATATAGATACCACAACTGGCCATGCTATTAAAAATGGTGCAAGTGGTTTTAATGTGCGTATAGCCGATAAAGTTTGGAGTTATACGCATCCCGATTTTGTGGCTTCAGTAAAAGAGCTAAAACCAGGTTGGTTACGTTATTTTTCTGGCACAATGGGCGATGCTTTTAGTAGCGCAACAGGACAGTATGATTTGGATTATATTGCCATGTTCGATCACCAAAAACCTTATTTAAAAGGACATCGCTTTACTGAAGTTAAAGGGCCACATCGCGTTACCGATTTATACCATTTATTAAGTGAAATCAACGGGAAACTGGTGATTACGGTGAATGCTTTTTCTGAAACTCCAGAAATGGTGATGGAATTGGCACGCTTTTGTAAAAACAATAATATTAAAGTTGAAACTTGGCAATTTTGTAACGAACCCTATTTTTATGTGCCAAATAGAAATAGGTATTGGTGGAATGATGGTTATGATTATGCGGCAAAAATGCAGCCTTATGCCGAGGCCATTCAAGAGGTGCTGCCTGATGCTAAATTAGCATTGAATTATACTTGGGATGGTGTGTGGACTTTTATGAAAGAGATTAATCAATTTCAAAAAACCAATGGTGCATACTGGAATACGTTTTCAAAGCATTCTTACGCGCCACACACCGGAAAAAAAGAAACATTAGAGCAAGCGTATAAACGGGCAAACACTAAATTATTAGAAGCAACAAGTCCGTCGGCAATTTCGGAAATAGAAGATTATACTTGGAAAGATGCACCCATGATTATCACCGAATTTGGTGTTTGGAACAGTCCGTTAAATGGTATTTATTCAGGGATTTATAACGTGGAATATATTATGCGTCAGTTGCAACACACCAACACTACTTATGTTGCAGCGCACGAGGTTAGTAACAAGTTTTTGCCTGCGGTAAATAAAAACATTGTGCTAGAAGAAGCCTTTAAAAATAATCAGCAAATAGATACAGATACTATTGTTACCGGAATTCATAGAGATATTGAAGGAAAAACTTTAAAAATATATCACGAGGCGACGAATAACTCAAATTTCTTATATAAAACCAATATCTCTAAAATGGTGCAAGTTCCTGGTTTAAAAAACACAACAGCCAATGGTATGTTTGTGCAAACTTACAAAGGGAATAATGGCTTTAATTATCTAGTGATTACGAATAGAAGTGAAGAATCTAATCAGTTTCACGTAAAAATTAACGGCACACCATTAAAGGAAACTTTATTAACGAACTATATTTCTGCTGATGTTTTAAAAACGAGAAACCCAGATATTCAGGAAATTAAATACAAAAACGGACTTGTAACCGTAAAACCATTTAGTATTTCGGTTAGTAAATGGAAAACGAATTCTAGTGCACTTACACAGCCAACGATTTATAAAGCGAGTATTGAGAAAACGGGAATTCAGTTAAATTGGGGAGAAGTTGGTTTAGCTACAGCCTATAAAGTTTATTATGGTACAGATGCTTTAAATTTAAATAAGG
Source organism: Algibacter sp. L3A6 (assembly GCF_009796825.1). Lineage (GTDB taxonomy): Bacteria > Bacteroidota > Bacteroidia > Flavobacteriales > Flavobacteriaceae > Algibacter. The sequence goes on along the minus strand of NZ_CP047030.1, from coordinate 4,053,186 downwards.
TGGTTACAGTAAAAAATAAAACGGCCTTTCTGGTTGAAGCAGTAAAGAAAGGAAACCCGTATTATTTTAAGCTCCAAGCAATAAATAAAGCTATCGAAAGTCCAATCTCAGATATGGTTTCAGTAATATTTAATAAACCGGAGCAACCTCAAATTTTTAAAGTTTCAAGACGCGATGATACTGTTACCCTTTTTTGGAAAAGTGTTGCAAACGCCAAAGGTTATTTAATACACTATGTTGATGAAAATGGAAAAGACATAGAGATTGATGCCAATAATGTTTTCGGTTATCGTATTGAAGGTTTAAAAGATCAAACCGATTACCAATTTACAGTTACAGCTTACAACGGTTTAGGTAGAGGCGAAGCTTCCGATAAGGAAAACGTAAAAGTATCTTCTAGAATACCATTTAGTCCGCGAAATGTTTCAGCTGTAAAAAAATCATCAAATACAATTGAGGTAAAATGGCATAGCCAAGATCAAGTCTTGGAAGGCACAAGCTATAATGTGTATCGTGGTGAGAAGTTGCATGAGTTTACCAAAATTGCGACGGCTGTAAAAGACACCGTTTTTCTGGATAACAATATCGTAAATGATAAGCAATATTATTACACCGTAAAAGGGTTAACCGATGCTGGTGAAAGTAATTTTTATCCAAATATAGCCACGGCATTTTCAGCAGAAAACAATGATAAAATTACTATTCAAGTTGTTGAAACTAAAGAAGACGGCTATCTTGTAAAGGTGAAACTTAACAAGCTTCAAATAAAGGGAAATGACGCTTTTGGTATCATTATCAATAATGTATCTTATTTAAATGTAGAAGATATTAAAATTGAAGGTACACGAGGAGTTGAAGAAACTAAGCAATTTCAGGCCTTTATTCCTTTATCAAAAGTGAAACAAAATTCAAATTATACCATAAAAGCATTCATTACCAAACAAGGTAAAACGTTAGAAAGTGCTTTGGTAAATCAACATATTGCAATAAAGTAAAGAGAACCACTAACTTAATTATAAAATGAAAAAGTACTTAATCCTCATCATCGCTGTTATTTCATTAGTATCCTGTGATAAAACAGAAACAAGACCGGTTTATACGGCTGAAAAATGGGAAAATCCAGAATGGGAGAATCCAGAAATATTTCAAATTAATAGAGAAGAACCAACGGCATCATTCTATAAATATACCAATGAGAATGAAGCGTTAGGGAATGAATCTTGGGAGAATTCTCCGTTATATCAATCTTTAAACGGTGTTTGGAAATTTTATTACGCAGATAGTGTACAAGCGCGTCCAACCGATTTTTACAAAGAAAATTTTGATGTTAAGCAATGGGATACACTTACTGTACCATCTAATTGGGAATTAAAAGGTCATGGTGTGCCAATTTATACAAACAGAACGTATATGTTTCCTCCAAATCCTCCATTTATTCCTCATAATTTAAACAGTAATGGTAGTTATAAAAGAGATTTTGAAGTTTCAGAAAATTGGGACGGTAAAGATGTTTATTTACATTTTGCAGGTGTTAGCGGTGCGATGTATGTTTGGTTAAACGGTGAAATGGTAGGTTATAATGAAGGTAGTAAAACACCTGTAGAATTTAAAATAACCGATTTAGTGAAATCTGGAAAAAATAGTTTGGCTGTACAAGTTTTACGTTGGTCGGATGCCAGTTATATGGAAGATCAAGATTTTTGGAGATTAAGCGGTATTGAGCGCGATGTGTACTTATATGCTAGTAATAAAGTAACGTTACGAGATTTTAGAGTAACATCAGATTTAGAAAATAATTTTCAAGATGGTGTGTTTAATGTAGATTTAAAAGTTGATAATAATACTTCTAAAGTAGTAGAGCAAGTTGTTAAATTTCAATTATTAGATGGTGATAAGGAAATTTATGCAGATTCTAAATCGGTAGCTTTAAAAGCAGGAAGAAATGAGTTGAGTTTTGGTAAAATAATTCCGAATGTAAAAACATGGAACGCAGAGTCTCCAAACTTATACACGCTGTTGCTAACTGTTAACGGAGAGTCTACTGCCATTAATGTTGGATTTAGAAACATTGAAATTAAAAACAACCAGTTTCTTGTAAATGGTATGCCTGTTTTATTAAAAGGTGCAAATTTACACGACCATAGCGAAACTGAAGGCCATGTAATTTCTGAAGCTTTAACCATGAAGGATTTAGAAGTTATGAAGCAGAATAACTTGAATGCTATTCGTTGCAGTCACTACCCTAAAAATCCCCATTTTTACAGATTATGTGATAAATATGGTTTTTATGTTATTGATGAAGCAAACATTGAAACGCATGGTATGGGGACAACGAACCAAGGTTTAAATAACAATAAAAAAGATCAGTCTGTTCACCCAGCATATTTACCAGAGTGGGCTGCTATGCACATGGACAGAACGGTACGCATGTTTGAGCGTGATAAAAATTACCCATCTATTGTAACTTGGTCTTTAGGAAATGAAGCTGGAAATGGCGAAAACTTTTTTGCAACTTACAAATGGTTAAAAGAGCAAGATAGCACAAGACCAACCCAGTATGAAGGAGCAACACAGTATTCAAATACAGATATTCAAGCGCCAATGTATTGGACTATTGATCGTATGGTTAAGTATGCTGAAAATAACCCAACACGCCCGTTAATTCAATGTGAATATGCACATGCTATGGGTAACAGTGTTGGTAATTTACAAGATTATTGGGATGTTATTGAAAAATACGACATCATGCAAGGTGGTTTTATTTGGGATTGGGTAGACCAAGGAATTCTTACGGAAAATGAAGATGGCGAAGCGTTTTGGGCTTACGGTGGCGATTTAGGTGCAGGGCATTTACATAATGATAAAAACTTCTGTTTAAATGGTATTGTTAATCCAGATAGAACGGCGCATCCTGCTTTATTTGAAGTTAAAAAAGTGTATCAATATATTAAGTTTAAAGCTATAAATGCTAAAAAAGGAGCGTTTGAAATTAAAAATATTTACGATTTCACAAACTTAAATACTTTGTATTTTTCTTACACTTTATTGAAAAATGGTGTTGAAATCGCAGATGGAAAATTACCTGTTTTAGATGTAGCGCCATACACGACTAAAACTGTAAATATAGATTTACCAAAGTTTGACGATACCAACGCAGAATATCATGTTAACATTTATGCAAAAACCAAAACAGCTACGAATTTAGTACCAACCGGACATACGGTGGCTTACGAGCAATTCGAAGTTCAAAAAGGTCAATTTAATTTTGGAATAAATAAATCTTCTGATGAATTGATTGTTGGAGAAGATGCTGAAAAAATATTAATTTCTGGTAAAGATATTAAGGTTGCTTTTAATAAAACTACAGGTGTTTTAAATGAATTAGATTATGGTAACGGAAACATCATTTTAAAAGGCATTCAAGCCAACTTCTGGCGTCCAACAACCGATAACGATTATGGCTTTAAAATGCCTAAGAAAATGGGAGTTTGGAAAGAAGCTACCAAAAATCAAGGTTTTGTAGATATTAAGCAAAAAACAGATGCTTCTGGTAACATCGTAGTAACTGCAAATTACAAGTTAACCGCTGTTAATGGTGCTTTACAAATGGTTTACACGATAAATTCGGAAGGAGCTATTTTAGTCAACACTACTATGTCGGGTATCAATGAAGAATTACCAGTGTTGCCTAGATTTGGTAATAATTTGGTTATTAATAACGAGTTTAGTAACGTAGCTTGGTTTGGTAGAGGCCCTCACGAAAATTATCAAGATAGAAATACATCGGCATTGGTTGGTTTATATAGAGCATCGGTAAGCGATTTATATTTTCCATACATTCGTCCACAAGAAAATGGTTATAAAACGGATACACGATGGATCACGTTTACAAACGAATCTGGTAACGGAATTAAAGTAACTGCGGAAAATTTAGTTTCGTTTAGTGCCCACCACCAGTACAACGACGATTTTGATGCTGGAGAAGATAAAAGACAACGCCATACTACCGATATAGAAAAAAGAGATTTAGTAAACATCAATATCGATTACAAACAAATGGGTGTTGGCGGCGATACAAGTTGGGGTAGAATGCCACACAAGGAATATCAAATAGAAGCTGATAACTTAACTTATAGTTACACCATTGAATCGGTAAAAGCCGAAAAATAGAGTTGATAGGGCTTGTGGTTTTTCATTAGGCGTAAAGGATAAAAATGTTAGAAATAATATGCTAAAACAAATTAAAAATATTAAAATATCAGTTGTTCTTTTCTGTTTGCTATGCTTATGTATAGTTGGTTGTAAAGAGGAAAGTAGTACAATAGAAACACGATTACGAACCAGTTTTGATGCCGATTGGAAATTTATCCAAGAGAATATTAAAGGTGCCGAAGTTGTCGATTTTAATGATGCAAATTGGCAAACTGTAAATGTACCTCACGATTGGAGTATTGAAGGTGAATACGACGAAAGTAACCCTATGGGAGCGCAATGTGGCTATTTACCAGCAGGTTTTGGATGGTATAGAAAAACTATTGATGTACCATATGCATGGAAAGGGAAACAAGTTGAAATTGCTTTCGATGGTGTGTTTATGAATAGTACGGTTTGGGCTAATGGTGTAAAATTAGGCAACCGACCTTATGGTTGGGTATCTTTTGCTTATGATATTAGTGACATTGCGGATAGTACCGATCAAATTACCTTTGCAGTACATGTGGATAACGACAAACAACCATCTGCGCGTTGGTATACTGGTAGCGGTATTTATGCTCACACTTGGATCGATGTAAAAAATAAAACAAACATTGCTCGCGATGGTATTTTTGTAACAACCAAAGGCAATCAGGTTTTTGTTGAAACCGAATTTTCTCCAGAAAACGAGCAGGTTAAAAATGCGGTTTTAGTAACATCAATACTTGATAAAAGTGGAGTAGTAGTTGCTTCTTCCGAAGAAAAAATTGAAAATCTAAGTACAGCAGCTAAAACAGAATTATCACTTTCTAAACCAAATCTTTGGTCTACGGAAACACCATATTTATACACGTTAAAAAGTGAGTTGTCGGTAAATAATAAATTAGTAGATATTGTGGAAACCAAATTTGGTGTTCGTGATATTGAATGGATTGCCGAAACGGGTATGTGGATTAATGGTGAAAACGTAAAACTTCAAGGGGTTTGTAATCATCAAGATGCTGGAGCTTTAGGCGCGGCGGTGCCAGATAAAATATTACGTTTCAGAATTCAGCAATTAAAAGATATGGGTGTAAACGCCATTAGAACATCTCACAATCCGCAAACGCCTATATTTTATGAGCTTTGTGATGAAATGGGAATGTTAGTTATGGACGAAATTTTCGATGGATGGATGAAAAAAGCCAAAAATGATTATGGCGCACATTTTTTTGATCAATGGTGGAAGCAAGATTTAACCGATTGGATTAAGCGTGATAGAAACCATCCATCCATAGTAATATATAGTGTTGGTAACGAAACCCGTGGGGCTATTGCTAAAGATTTAGTAGCACAATGTAACTTACTAGATCCAACAAGACCTGTAACATCTGGACATTCAGGATCTGATTTTATGAATGTTTTAGGTGTAAACGGGAGCAGCGAAAAGCAAGGTTATTTGGAGAACTTAACCGAAAAGCAAAAAGGAAAAGTTTTTATAGGAACAGAAAATACACATACATGGCAAGTTCGTGGTTTTTACCGAACAAAAACATGGTTTAGAGATGGTTATCCTAATAAAAATCAAAGACCATACGAACTTCCTGATTTAACGGAAGAGGAAGTCTTTACTCACGATTGGGTAGATGAATTGGATAGAAAAAACAGAAAACAAATATTTAACTCTAGTTATGATAATGCTACGGTACGTGTGTCTTCTAGATTAAACATCGAACAACTTCGCGATATTCCGGCCTATGCAGGATCGTTTCGTTGGACGGGTTACGATTATATTGGCGAAGCCGGTTATGTGCATGGCGGCTGGCCTTTTAAAGCGTTTATGGGTGGCGCTATAGATTTGGCTAACTTCGAAAAAGACTTGTTTTACTTATATCAAAGTCAGTGGACGAGTAAGCCAATGGTTCATGTTTTACCACATTGGACGCATCCAAAAGTAGCTTTAGGTACCGAAATTCCTGTTTGGGTATATTCTAATTGTGACGAAGTGGAGTTGTTTTTCAATAACACATCATTAGGAAAATTAAAACCTGGCACAGCTTGGGATGAAATGCAATGCCAATGGATGGTAAAATGGCAGCCAGGAAGTTTAAAAGCTGTTGGTTATAGAGACGGAAAAGTGGTGTCGGAAGAGATCGTTAAAACAGCGGCACAGCCATCAAAAATAAAATTATCTATTGATGGTGAATCACTTGGTAATAGCAGTCAAGATATTGTACAAGTACGCGTTTCTACAACCGATAGTTTAGGTGTTTTTTACCCTTACGGGGAAAACAGAACGTACTTTAACGTTTTGGGCGCTGGTAAAATTAAAGCGCTAGATAACGGCAGTCCTCTAGATGTGGAGCAACATGTTGGTCCAAATCATAGAACAGCGTTTTATGGTTTAACACGTGCTTATATTGAGTCTACAGACCAAAATGGAGCTATTAATTTGTTAGCGAGTTGTATTTTAGGTGAGAAAAAACAAATCACTTCAAATTTGATAAGTATTGATACAGAAATTATTAATTTAAGAGGTGATAAAGTAGACCCTAAAATTGAAGTGTTTTATACTGTAAATGGTAATATGCCAACTATAAGTTCTACTAAATATCAAAACAGTTTTAAAATTGAAAAAGAAACTACCGTTAAAGCATTAATTGTTGTTGATGGTGTTGAAAGGCAAATTTTAGAAGAACGTTTTGGTGAAAATGAAGGTTTTACTTGGAATAAAAACACAGGAGATGGAGAACAAATAGGAGAGCAAGCTGAGGAAGCCACGCTTAATAATGCCAAGATAATGACTAATGGAGCAAACTTTAAAGGCAAAGGTTTTGTTAGCATGAATAAGGCTCAAGGCGCTTCTGTATCTTGGTATCAAGAGAATGATGGCGGTGCAGGTTCTGCCGATTTGTATGTGCGTTATAGTATAAAATTAAAGCAAGCTGCTGGAACTTTTATAAAAGTTACTGTAAACGGAAAAGTGGTTAACGATAAATTGTTTTTACCAAATTCTAGCAATATGGGTAAAGCATGGAGTAATGCTAAATTACCTATTAAAATTGATCGTGGTGCGAATACGATTAAGATTGAAACAGTAGAAGAGAAAGGATTATTTATTGATGAAATTATTATTAGATAATTTTCTAATTTAAGTTATCGAGTATAATTTTCCTTTAAGGAAAATTTAAAATAGACATAAAATTAAAAAAAGCTCTATTAGCATAGTAAATGATGCTTTTAGAGCTTTTTTGATTCATTTTGAACCCATATTTGAGAATTTTAAAACATTAAAACGCCTTATTTTTGATACTATCAAGGGGGATTTATCTCTAAGTAGATTAAGCCTTCTTGTTTGTTTTGTTTTAGTTTAATTATAATTGCTGCCTTTAATTTTTGTTTGTTGAAGGCAGTTTTTTAATGGTTGCAGATTGCTTATATTTAGAGCTAGAACAGTAATTAAATTAGAATATAAAAATAGCTTTTGGGAGCTATTTCATTTAGATAAATAAAAATAGTTATAAAAGTTTATGAAATTAAAAAAAGCATCGAAATATTTGGTACTCGCTTTAACTTTAGGGAGTACGGTTTTCACGTCTTGTAAATCTGAAAAAGAAGAAGTTGAATCTAAGAAACCCAATGTGCTATTTGTATTGGTAGACGATTTAGGCTATCAAGATTTAAGCGTTATGGGAAGTGATTATTACGAAACGCCGAACATTGATAAAATTGCAAAATCAGGAACTATTTTTACAAATGGTTATGCCACATGTACTGTATGTAGCCCATCGCGAGCAAGTTTGCTTACGGGCCAATTTACGGCTAGACATGGCATTACGCAATACGAAGGTGCTCAAACAGGGCAAGGCTGGAAAGCCAAAAACCGATATACAAAATTATTACCGCCAGATTTTAAACAACATTTAGACCTCGACGCACTAACATTGCCAGAAGCTTTTAAGGCTGGAGGGTACAGCACATTTTTTGCTGGTAAATGGCATTTAGGAAGTAAAGAGCAACATTCTTTGCCAACCGATCATGGTTTTGATGTTAACCAAGGAGGAAACAAATCTGGAGGACCAAATGGCGGTTATTTTTCACCGTTTAAAAATCCGAACTTAACAAACTTGCCTAAAGAGAAGGGCATGACTTTATCTATGAAGCTTGCTAAAGAAACTTCAAAGTTTATAGAAAAAAATAAAGACACCACTTTTTTAGCTTATTTATCGTTTTACGCAGTTCATGCGCCTATTCAAACTTCCGAAGAAAAATGGAAAAAATATAGAGATAAAGCTGAGAAAATGGGCATTGATGATACTGGATTTAAAATGGAACGTGTTTTACCAGCTCGAAAACATCAAGATAATCCCGTTTATGCAGGCTTAATAGAACAGGTTGATGAGGCGCTTGGAACTGTAATGCAAACGCTTAAAGATTTAGATTTAGACAAAAACACTATTATAGTATTCACATCGGATAATGGAGGTGTTACTTCTGGTGATAATTTTTCTACAGCACAGCTAGATATTCGTGGTGGTAAAGGTTATCAATGGGAAGGTGGCGTGCGCATTCCGTATTTTGTATATGTACCATGGATGGATCAAAAAGGTGTCAATATAGATGTACCGGTTTCTGGAACCGATTTATTTCCAACACTTTTAGATTTAGCAGGTTTACCATTAGAACCAAAAGCGCACATGGATGGCGTGAGTTTAAAACCACTTTTAGAGGGTAAAACTATAGATGAAAGACCTTTGTTTTGGCATTATCCACATTACGGAAATCAAGGAGGAGAGCCGAGTTCTATTATCCGAAAAGGAAATTGGAAACTTATTTATTACTGGGAAGATTTACACAGTGAATTATACAATTTGGATAGTGATTTAATGGAACGCAATGACGTTGCAGATAGTAATAAAGAATTAACCGCATCATTAGAAACGGAGCTGCTAGAATGGTTAGAAAGCATGAATACACAGTATGCTGAAGTTGATCCTTTATGGGATGAAGCGGCTAGAAAAAAACGTTTAGAAAACCATAAAACACAGTTGTTACCTAGATTAGAAAAGCAGCGTAAAAAGATGTTATCTCCCGATTATAAACCAAATAAAGATTGGTGGGGAAGTCAAGTTGAAAAGTAAGATATTTTAGTTCCAAAAGGAATTAACAGACGTTAAATTTTTCCGCGGAAGCGATATTTAGATTATTAGTAAATTTTAAATTAAGTAGTTTTAAAACCGATGAATCTCAGGATCTCATCGGTTTTTTTATGCGTTTTCTCTGCTTTGGATCAATAATTAGTTTGATACAGCTAAACTATTCTATGGTTTTGGCGGATTTTTGATAGATGAGTTCGTGGCGCGTTTCATATTAAATTCAAACGCAATTAACATACGCTTAAAAACAGCTATTAACCGATAAAACCACTGTAAATATGGCCATAATAGGAAATATAATTAAAGGAATAATTCATGCATCAGAAATCATTTCTTCAGAATTTGATGCAGCAGAAGAACAACGCGAGGTTCTAAAAGATTTACTAGAAACCGCAAAAGATACCGAGTTTGGTAAAGCCTATCAATTTGAAGAGATTCTAAAATCGGATACAATAGAACGTGATTTTAGAGCTAAAGTGCCCTTTCACGATTACAATCAAATTACAGAACAGTGGTGGGAAAAGGTGCAAGCTGGCGAAAAGGATATTACTTGGCCAGATAGCCCAGATTATTTTGCTCTAAGTTCGGGAACTACAGGGAAAACAAATAAACGTATTCCGGTTACAGATGCCATGGTTAAAGCTATTAGAAATGCAGGAATTCAACAAGTTCTTGCCTTAAGAAATTTTGATTTACCAGCCGATTTTTACGAAAAGGAAATTATGATGCTTGGCAGTTCTACAGATCTTGAAGAACATAATGATGCGCTAGAAGGCGAAATTAGTGGTATTAGTGCTAGTAATATTCCGTTTTGGTTTCAAAATTATTATAAGCCAGGAAAAGAAATTGCTCAAATTGACGATTGGGATAAACGTGTACAACGTATTGCTGAAAATGCTGCTAATTGGGATATTGGTGCACTAAGCGGTATTCCGTCTTGGATGGAGTTAATGCTGCAAAAAGTGATAGATTATCACGGTTTAAATAACATACATGAGATTTGGCCAAACCTACAAGTGTATACCTCTGGTGGTGTGGCTTTTGGTCCTTATAAACGAAGTTTTAATGCGCTTTTAGGAAAACCGATTACGGTTATTGATACTTATTTGGCTTCGGAAGGTTTTATGGCGTTCCAAGAACGACCAGATACGGATGCTATGAAGTTAGTAACCAATAATGGCGTTTATTTTGAATTTGTACCTTTTAAGCCCGAGTATATTCAGGCCGATGGTTCGTTGGTGCAAGATGCACCATCATTATCTATTTCTGAGGTAGAACTTAATCAAGATTATGTTTTGGTAATTAGTACGGTTGCAGGATCGTGGCGTTATTTAATAGGTGATACTATTGAGTTTACAGATATTAAACGTGCTGAAATTAAAATTACAGGACGAACAAAATTCTTTTTAAATACTGTTGGTTCTCAATTATCGGTTAATAAATTGAATGATGCTGTACAACACCTAGAAAAGGAATTTGATATTGAAATACCTGAATATACCTTATGTGCTAATAGAATTAACGATGATTTTTACCACTGCTGGTATTTGGGTACAGAATCTAACATAGAAACTGATAAATTGGTAAATGCTTTAGATGAATTTTTGAAGAATGCCAATAAAAATTATAAAGTGGCACGTTCTAAAGCTTTAGAAGGTGTAAAGGTTAACACCGTATCGCCTTCTGTTTTTCACGATTGGAGTGGAAGCAATAAAAAGAAAGGCGGACAAGTAAAAATGGAGCGTGTTATGGGGCAAGATAAATTTGCCGAATGGGAAGATTTTGTAGCCTCTAAGCTGTAAGAAATTAATTTTCTAGAGCTTCTCGTTCTTTCACTAAAAGTAAAATTTCATCTGGAGCTAAATAGTATTTTCTAATACGGGCTTTGTATGTTTCATCAATTTCAGCATTATTTAGAATAAAATGCTTTGTTTTTAGAATATATTCTGCCATTCCAGATGAAACCGCGTAAGAGTCTGCTGCACGTTCTGCTTTTCTAATATGGTTATCGGAAAGTAGATATGTAATGCCAAACCAAATAAGGTTAATGCTGCTGCGGTTTTGATAATCGCAAATATGACCTAATTCATGGCCAAGCCATCCAATTAAAATATCGCTATCTACATCGGTAGTTTTAAATTCTTTCCCCGATATTTTAAACTTTCTACTCAATAACACCAAATACTTTCTTTTTTTACGAGTCTTTAAAAGACTGCAAAATACAGGTTGCGCCAGCATGGTCGATTTTTTAATGTCGCTTTTAAAGCGAAACTCTATTTCAGTCTCTTTTAGTTGCGGATAGTAAGCTAGTGCAATCGTGGCTTCTTTTTTTATAATTTCGGGTATAATGTGTTGTGCTTTTGTGTATTCTACACTCATAAATATTAGTATATAAATTAAAAATTTCATTCGTTTTATTTCGTTGTCTCCTTTTATAGTAACGGACTAAAAAACTTAGCCATACCTTCTAGTAAACGTTTCCAGACCGGTCTGTTTTTAAAAGACTCGTAATCCAGCGGTATATAATTATTGCAAATAGTATCAAACTCTGTTTGTATATTTTGGGTTAATTCAACATCATAGAGCAATGCGTTGGTTTCAAAATTATGCTCGAAGCTTCGGTAGTCAAAATTACCAGAACCTATAGATGCAATTTCACCATCGATTAAAATCATTTTACTATGAGAGAAATCGGGTCTCAGGTATATGTTAACACCAACAGCAAGAAGCTCTTCAAAATTTGAAAACATACTTAGTTTTGCCATTTTAGAATCCGATACTTTTGGTACAAGTATGTTAACTTCAATACCACTCAATGTTGCAATTTTTAAAGCTTGTAGCACGGCAATACTTGGTATAAAATAAGGATTGGCAATGCAAATACATTTTTCGGCCAGCATAATCATACTTATGTATTGTTGCATGATAGCTGGTTGTTTAGAGTCTGGCCCAGCAGCTACAATTTGGATGGTATGGTTTCCTTTTTGTTCAATTTTAGGAATATATTTTTCTTTTAGAAGTAACTCTTCATCACTAGCAAAATAATAATCTTTTATAAAAACACGATGTAAACTCTTCACTACAGGGCCTTCGAGCTTAATATGAATATCGTTCCAGATACCAAGATCGGAAATAGGTTTTATATATTGATCGGTTACATTTACACCACCTGTAAACCCAATTTTTCCGTCAACAATAATCATTTTTCTGTGATTTCTGTAATTTAATGTAAATAGAAGACTTCCAAAACGAATTGGCATCATTGGGAAGGCTTTCACTCCAAGATCACGAAAACGTTTAATGGTGTTTCCACGAAAAGAAGAACTCCCGAAAGAATCGTAAATTAGTCTCACCTCGACACCTTTTGCAATTTTCTCTTTAAATATGTTGTAAAAACGTTCTGAAAGTTCGCCTTCGGAAAAAATATAATATTGTAAATGAATAAAGTGTTCTGCTTGTTCTAAGGTTTCAAATATACTTTCAAAGGTTTCTTTACCACCGTTTAATACTGTTGCTTTATTACCGGCATATGCTTTAAGTAGTGTGCCGTTTTCTATAAGTTTAGAGAGTTTTTTGTTTTTAGCTGAATGGAAATCAACACTATTTTCTAGTTCATGAATGTCCTTATATTTTTCATCAAAAAGCTTTCGCTTTTCAGTTTGCTTCAACCTGAAAAATTTAAACTTTCGTCTATTAACGCCAAATAGATAATAAAGTAGTGGACCCGCAAATGGTAATAATACCACAGCCAATAACCAACTTAAGGATTTTGTTGGTCGGCTGCCATGCAGTATTATACTGATGATGCTCCAAAGGGTAACAACCCCGTATAAAGTCCATAATAGTGTGTTCATTATCTTGTTTTATTTTGTATTCACAAGATAGTTAATGTACCGTTGATAGTTGGATAGCGCGTGCTTTTGAGTTACAAAAGAATTTGATTACGCTAATTAAAAAAGTAGAATGAAGGTATCTTTCGACCTAAATTAAAACATTATGGGCGTGATATCAACAGACGACAGAAAAATTACAATTTATTATCATTCAGAGAACTCTATAGGCAAGCAAGCGTATGCTTATGTAAAATCTTCTGAGAAAAAACTACATGCAGTAGATATATGTAAAACAAACGTTACCGGAACACAATGGGCCGAATTGGCCAGTAAGTTGGGCAAAAATATATCGGACTTAATAAATAAGGAAGATCCTGGTTTTACAGAAACCTATGGTGAAGATTCTGCAATTATGGAACAGCACGATTGGTTAAAAATATTAGAGAATGAGCCGCAATTATTAAAATATCCTATTGTGATAGATGGTGAAAACTATTTGCAAATTAAAAGTGCAGCCGAATTTAAGCAATATATTGATCCGGATAGTGCAGGCTTAGATAAAGAATCTCTAGACCAACAATTTACTGAAAATGACGATGCCTAAAACGGAATATAAAACAAAAACAATACATAAAAAATGGCCCCAAGTTTTGCTTGGGGTTGCTATTATATTATTGCTATGTTTATTAGGCTTGCAGGTTTATGGTAAATATGCTTTAACAGAAGCTATAAATGAAAAAACACCCGATAACGTTGAGTTAAGTTATGACGATTTGGATATCAATATCCTTTTAGGGTCGGTTAAATTTCATAATTTGAACTTAAAGAGCTTAAATGAAATAACTGAAAAGATAGAGGTTTTAGCAACTACGGAATTTTTAAAAATAACCGATGTTGCTTATTGGCCGCTTTGGAATAATAAGCGATTTGAAGCCGATAATATTGAAATAAAAAACGCAAAAATTACAACGTATAAAGAAGATACAGATGATGTACATTTTTCTGTAAATGAGTTATCTTTTAATATATCTGATGTAAAAACAGACAAGGAAATGCTTCAGAATAAAATCCCTTTTAATTACGAAATCTTAGATGTGGAGTTGCAAGAGCTGTATTTAGATTTAAGTCGTTTTGAAGAATTAAAAGTGGCTAGCCTTTCATTTGAAGAAAATAATTTAGAGTTTGAAAATTTATCAATTACTTCAAAATATAATAAAGAAGTACTTTCAAAACGATTAACCGTAGAGCGTGATTATGTAGATTTTAAAGTGCCTCAAGGAAATTTTGAAGCTTTAGAATTGGGAACAGTTAAAGATAGTTTTACAGTTTCAATAAAGCGTTTCAATTTAAATAATTCAGAATTAAACCTTTATAGAAACAAATTAATAGCAGACGATTTTACAGTAAAAACACTTTATGGAACGCGGCTCGAAAACCTTCCTATAAAACTAAATATCGAATCTTTCTTTATAAAAAATGCCAATGTATTTTATTCTGAAAAGATTGATTTAGATATAGACCCCGTGTCTATTTCTTTTGAAGATTTGGACGCAGAAATTAATAACATTTCAAATACTAATACTCAAAAAACAGATATTAAAGTGGAAGCTAAACTTATGGGGAAAGCACCAATATTGTTTAATTGGGATTTTAATACCAAGGATGCTGCAGATTCTTTTAATGCCTCGGCTATTTTAACCGATTTGGAAGCAGAAACTATTAATCCGTTTTTAGAATCTCAGGCTAATGTAAGAGCCTTAGGTCGCATTCACGAAATGTATTTCACAATACATGGTAATGATTTTGAATCTACTGGTGAAATGAAAATGAAATATGAGAACTTTAAATTCTCTATATTAGATGAAGATCAATTAGGCATAAACAAAACACTGAGTACATTGGTTAATATTTTAACTAATGATGGCTCTAAAACCGATGCCAACGGTTATAGGTACGGAGATATTGCTGTGGAGCGCGATAGAACAAAATCGTTTTTTAACTATTTATGGTTAAATACTAAAGATGGTCTTAAAAATACAGTAGTTGGCAACGGAAAAAAATAAAACAGAACACATGGAAAAGAAGAAAAACAGAGGCTTGAGGAAAAAACGATATACTATACCGGTAATTATTATTGGTGTTTTAATCTTGTTTAGGTTGTTATTACCTTTTATGGTTAAAAAGTATGTAAATAATGTACTTGCGGATATTCCGGGGTATTATGGTCAGGTTTCTGGTATTGATATTTCGCTTTTTCGTGGTGCTTATGTAATTCATAATTTATATTTAAATAAGATTGATGCAGGTTCTGAGGTGCCCTTTATAAAGTTAGCAGAAACGGATATTTCCATAGAATGGCGTTCTTTATTTAAGGGTAGGGTAGTGAGTGAAATTGTAATGACGAGCCCGCAATTTATTTATGTTTTTGAAGATCAACAAAAAAATGAAGCTGCCGATCCTGATTTTGATGATTGGACAAAAGCTTTAACCGATTTAGTGCCTATTGATATTAATAATCTTAAAATTATAGATGGTAAAGCGGCCTTTGTGCAACTTACTGCCGACCCAAATATCGATTTAAATTTAAACCAGATTCAGTTAAACGCTACCAACCTTAGAAATGTAGAACGTACTGAGCGCGAATTGCCTTCGGAAATTAATGCTACTGCCATGTCTATTGGGGAAGGTCGTTTTACCTTAAATGGAAAAATGGATTTAGTGAAGCAAATTCCAGATATGGATGTATCGTTTTCTTTGGAAGATGCTTCTGCAACGGCACTTAATGATTTTACTAATTATTATGCAGGTATCGATTTTGCTGAAGGTAGTTTTAATGTATTTAGTGAAATTGCTATTGCTGATGGTTTTTTAACAGGTTATGTAAAACCTTTACTTAAAGATTCTAAGTTAATTAGTGCTGAACAAGACAGCTTTTTAAACACCCTATGGGAAGGTTTTGTTGGATTTTTTAAATTCGTATTAAAAAATAAAGGGAATAACACCTTAGCAACAAAGGTGCCTTTATCGGGCGATTTAAACCAAGTAAAGACCAAAGTTTGGCCAAGTGTGTTTAATGTCTTTAAAAACGGATGGATAGAAGCTTTTAAAGGTGTTGTAGATAATGATATAGATTTTGAAGATGCCGAAAAAGCAAGCAAAAAAGAAAATAAGAAAAAGTAGGCCCATGGTTAGGGCGTAAAATATGGTGGTTTGGAGCTGTAGTTTTTTAGCGCTAATTATTAAATGTTTAGCGTTAATCGAAGCCCTTGATTACTAGTATCTTTATACTATAATCATAAAAAAATAAAGAAAATGGAAACAACAACAGCAGCCATAGGCATTAAGAAAGATAATAGAAAAGCAGTAGTAGAAATGTTAAAGCAACTACTTGCCGATGAATATGTAATGTATACTAAATACAGAAACGCGCACTGGAATGTTGAAGGAATTGATTTTCATAGTAAGCATGTGTTCTTTGAAGAAGAATATGGAAAACTAGAAAATACTATTGACGAAGTTGCAGAACGTATCCGTATGTTAGGCTTTTATTCGCCAGGAAGTATGCAACAGTTTATAGAACTTTCTGAATTGAAAGAAAACGGACCAGACACTAATGATAGTGCTAGTTTTATGAAGGTTTTATTAGAAGATCACGAAACAGTGATTAAATTTATAAGAGAAAATATTGGCGACAACGCCGAAGCACATAATGATGAAGGTACAGCCGATTTTATTACCGGTATTATGCAAATGCATGAGCAAATGGCTTGGATGTTACGTTCGTCTTTAAAAACGTTTAAATAGAAAATAAAAATTGCTAGAAAAAGAAAAAACGGTAAGAGGAAGCTCTTACCGTTTTTTTGTTTTCTAATTTTGATGTAAATAAGTTTTAAAATTTCTTATTAACCGTTTATCCTCATTCCGCATCGCATTAGTGAGTATTAAAAATAATATCGGGAAAATAAAATAAGCTGGTATAAAAATGCCTATTTGCAACCATAAATCTATTATTAGCATAAGTATGGGAAGAAAAAGTAAAAATATTAACCAATATCTGCTTTTAGTTTCTAAAGATATTTTAGTTTTTGAACTGGACAACTCGGTTAAATTTCCTTTGGCTATGATATCACTTTTTGTGTTGTGATAATGTGTGTCGAAAGTTAAGCTAGAACCGAACGAGAACTTTAAACTGATAATAAAACGCGTCTCAGATTCCCATCTAAAATGAAACGTTTCTATATCTTCATTGAGTTTTTCTTTTAAACCTTCAATACCTAGACTCAAAATAATATCTTCTCTGTGAGATTTTAATAGGGATGAGATATTCAATGTCTAGGAGATTTTATGTATTAAAATATTAAGACACTTGCTGATTTTAACACAAAAATTAAGGCAACTGTTAGTCCTCCACTAAAGTATAGAGCACCTTGCCAATAAAAAGTACGTGTTCCCCATTGTTTCCAAATGTTTTTACCGTATTCCTTTTCGGCATAAGCACGAGTTAATCTCCAATATAGAAAAGTGATTGCTATAAAAAGGCTTATTGCTAAAAGTATTATCGAAGTCTTTTCCATGGTTTGAATTTTTAGTTTATAATTAGGTTTTACCCGTACTTGAGTGAATAACTAATTTAATGAATTTATATGAGATAAGCATATTAAGCCTCAGGTTTTTTATAATTTAGGTTACAAGGTAAGCCTGTATTTAAATTTCTTTTAAAACTTCGCATAAATCACAATGCTTGTCTTTAACCATTCTGTTTCAATAACTTCTTTTTATTCAATAGCATCTAAAAAAGGTTTCATCTCTAATAATTCAATATCATCACGTTTACGTAATTCCTTTAAAAACCAACCCTTATGTCCAGCGCCATATGTAATTAATATGCGTTTTCCTTGATAACGGTGTTTTTCTAAAGCCTTTTCAATATTCCAATAATGTGCGATATTAATATTTTCCCAGCCACCAAGACCAAGTTCATCATTAAACAATTTATTATACGTTTGCAGGCCTATATCTTGAATGCTGTCATATTCATTTGTATGGATAAAGTATGGATTATTTATTTTATCACTAGCCAAATATAAAGAATCCGAAAGTTTATTTCCTTTTACATATTCAGCCCAATCATCAGCTCTCGAAGTGTCTTGGCGAATGGCTCTTAATTTGGCCCCACGTTCGGCTGCCATATATTTTGTCCATCCAGCTGTGGGTATAATTTCAAACTTCATTTTCTTTGATAACGGAAAAATAACATCAATATATTCAGGAAAACGCATGGTACGAGGCTCCGAAATACTATCATCTCTTTTAAACCCGTCCATGGCTGTTTTAAATGCCTTTGGAGGAATCTCTGTTAATATATAATCTGGATTTATTTCTGTTATTAACTTTTGGAGATAATCTATGTTGTAAACACTATCGGTAAGGTGCCCGCCGTGTATTGTGCCTAAAACTAAAACTTCATTTTTTGTTTTTTTATCAGAAGATGCTTTTTCCTCAAGTTTATTACAACTTGTTACAGAGAAAAGTAAGATGAATAAAATAGAAAAATTGATTGTTACTTGTTGCATTAGATTTTTAGTTTTAATCATTTGTAAATGTATATAATTTGAGAATATCTACTATTATTACAATAGGTAGTCAATTTATTTTTTATTTCTTACAGTTTGTTTGTCTCGATGATGGAAGTTTTTTATAAAATCAGGATAGGCACAATAAGCGTGATCTAAGCACCAAAGTCTAAAGACAAATTATAGATGGAAAATTTTAACGAAAATTTAGGAAATACGTGCTTCCTCAGAGTGTATTGTGGACCTAGATTCACCCCCTTTTTTGTATATTTACAATTAACGTTTAATCTCTAAAAAGCTATAAAATATGGGGTTTTATAATAAATTAAAGTGGATACTTGGAATATTAATGGTTTTTGTTTTAATCATTGCAACTAACTTAATCGATAAGAACAATTTTGTTCGCGTTCGTGATTCTGTGGTTACAATTTACGAAGACAGATTAGTGGCGAACGATTTAATTTTTGAAATGCTAAAATCTGTTCAAGAAAAGGAATTAGCCGTAGCCATATCCGATTCTACTTTTTTTGATAGTAAAAACTCAAAAGTTAACCATAATATAGAAGCTTTGGTTTCTAGATTTGAGGAAACAAAATTAACCTCGCAAGAGGAGAATGTATTTACAGATTTAAAACAAAACGTTAAGTTGTTGGTAGATGCTGAAACAAAGTTTTTAAACTCTAATTATGCTGATAATGCTAATGTGATTAAACATATTGAAAGCTTAAAAACAAACCTCAGCGATTTATCTAAAATACAACTTACAGAAGGAAACAGACAAATGTCTATTAGTAAGCGCGCGCTTGATTCGGTAGAATTATTCACTCAAATTGAAATCTTTATATTGGTTCTGTTGGCTATTGTAATTCAGATTATCGTTATGTATAATCCTAAAACGAAGTCTTAAATATTGGTTTTTGAGCTATTGATAGAAGATGTTGTAGATGCTAGAACGTAGTTTTTAATATCTTCAATGTCAGATAAAATTTCGGCTTTCTCAATCAGTTTATCTTCATAAAGTATTTCTTCTTTTGTAGGTTTCCAAAATGGAAAAAGCCAGGTAGAAGAAGTACTTAATTCTTTATAGTTTGATGCTCCAATTTCGATTTCTGTTCTTTTCTTATAGCAAGTGTTGCCTTTGTAATACTTTGTTATTCGTTTCTTTTGAGTGAATAAATTAAATAAATCGTCAACAACTTTATCCATGCTGTCAAATTCCGGATAATAGTGCCGGTGATTAAATCCGCTGCCAATAGTTATTTCACTATCATCACAAGTGATCCAAATATCAGTATCCGTTATTATAAGGCGAGTTTCTGTATATCCATCATCATATTTATCTATATCAACGGTTAGTCTCTCTCCTAAATGTTTAGTTAAAATTGCCTGTATTTTTTCAAAAATAACTTGATGAGTTTTCATTTTTAATAAGCTTTACAAATTCTCTCAAACATGGTGTCAAATTCATTAGAATTAAGCTTTTTTAAATTCATATGGTTGGTGTTTAAAAAATCTTTTAAATATTCCAATATGTCTTCTTGCAATAAATCTGTGGCCTCCGTTTTATATTGTTCAACTTTTTTCACTTTCGAACCTCCAAAAAATTGAACGAATTTTGAAGTCGGTACTATGTTAGATTCTTTAAATTCAATAACTAATTTAATATCATCGGGTTTTAAACTTGGAGTAGGGTAAAGGTGCGGATAAATATGAAGTATATATTCTTTTTTGTACTTTTCATATTCTATTGAAAAATTCCAAGAATTATCATCCATGATATCCGAATCATTCTGGTTTTCAGGTGTTGCTTTTTTGAGTAATTCAAACCAATTGATACTTTTATAGTGTTCTATGACTTCCTTAGTAGAAGAGACTGTAGTTTCTACACCCTTTTTTCCTGATAAAGAGTTTTCAAAAACTATTTTATATTTTTCCATTTAGTTTAGTATAAGTGTATTTCTATTCATCGTCATATTCATTTTATTATGTGGTTTTTTAAATTCCTCTAAGGGGCATTGGGGGAGTTCCTTTTTTCAAACATTATAGATACTAAAACAACCATAATCTGTTCTTACAGCTAAAGTTTCGTTAATAAATTTAGCATTGGATGTTTGAACTGCATGTTGAATTTTAAAACTGTATAAAAATTCCTTTTTCCTAAAATCAAATATATAGGCAACATTTGTTCTGTCAATAATAACTAATTTAGATTGGTCATTATTAAAGCAGAAATTCATAACAATTGGAGCGTATGAAGGTATTTTAAGGCCTTCTATTTTAATCTCTTTATTTTCAGTTAAATTAAAATATCGCATTCTCCAAGTTCCATAATCTTCTTTTGTAACTAACAAGGTGTTGTTCTCTGTAAATTCGATTTGTTTGATTGTTTCAAAATCTCCAATGATTTTATTTACAACTTCACCTGTTTTTGTATTCAAAACTTTAATTTCTCCTTTTTTATTATGAAAAGCTAATAATTTACCATCACTAGATAATTTACCACAAAAAGAATAATCGTCGCTTGTAGTGTTAACTTGGTAGCTTTGGCTTAGCAACACATTATTTTGATTATTTTTAATAAAAATTTTATCATTTTTCGCATAGGCAATTAGGTCTTGTGAAACCGAAACGAAGCAGTCTCCATTATCTTTTTCATCACTTAGATCATTGAATTTATTCTTTTCAATTTGATATTCATAAACATAATGATCAAGATTTAATATAAGAGAGTTGGTTTTAGTAATGTATTCTATATCCCAAGCTAATTGTTCTGGTAACTGTACCTCTTCAAGAGTGATCCCTAGATTATCTTTTAAAATTAAATAATCAGTTTGTTCAATATTCTTATAGACATAAGTTCCATTAGGTGTGTGTTGAAAAGATAAAGCACCAGTATAACCTCCACCAATGTAGGTGTGTAAAATTGGTTCTCCTGTTTTTGCATTCTCGTTATGTAAATTGAACCCTTTTTTTATAGCTTCCCATTCTTTTTTTGTGAATGCCTTTATAGCTTCTTGAGGCGTTGAAAAAAATTTTTCAGTTTTTCTTAATTTGTTTAATTTTCCTGATAGAGAAGTCATTGTTGTATCATTCAAAGTCAGTTTTAGTATTTTTTCTGTTTCTTTTTGATATAATTGATGTGAGATGTTTTTCATTTTAGATAAACTAACTTAGGTTATTGGGGATAGGTGATTTTTTAATCCTTATTATTTATTTATATCAGTGATTAATAAAGGATTTTTTACTTGTTCTCTTTTTATTAAATCTCTGCGGTCTATAGTTTTGTTTGTAATTCTATCAAATTCCTTTTCTGTTAACCCGAATATTTGTAAAAATTTAAATTTCCCATATTCCGAGTCTCTTTCGCCAAGTTGATTATCTAATATAAACAATAATCCATTTATAGAAGATTTTTCACTCGTAATGGGGCCAGATGATAACGTATTAAATTCATCAAATTCAAGCTCTTTATCGAAAACGATTTTTGCTATTTCTTGTAGCATGTTAACTGGCCATTTAGGAGCATTATTCATTTTAGAATTTGATTTCAGCTTAAAAGTTAATTCAAATCCCCAGCCACTATATTCGTCGTTGTCAGATTCCTTTTGGTGGAGTTCAGTTAATCCGTAAGTTATGTAGTGGTAAAATCCATTTTCCTTATCATAATAAACGCTAACACCATCTAAAGGGGCACTACCTCCTAAGTTAAATGGCGTTTCAGGGGCAAAATGTTTAGGTTTTTGATTGCTATAAATTTTATTCAAAATATTATCTATAGCGTCCCAACCTGGAGATGATTCAAAATTCATGTTAGTTATGTTTTTTTAATATTTGATAGCGTCAAGTATTTGGTGGCTTTGTAAATAGAAGAACCTTTAGGTTGAGTACTAATTGCACATATTGATAAATATGTTGTTGTATAACGTTTTCCTCAATTAAACCACATTATCTTATTAATATTATTGATTTTATTAGTTTCTGTCTTTCTAAATACAATCTCAAAATGAACTTTTGTTTCACTATAGTCAATATCAGGATTGAAAAGTTGTCTGATAATCACGTTATAGAGTCCGTTGTCTAATTGTATATTTAAATCCGAATTATGTTTCGATGGAATTTTAGAATTATGATAAGATGCAGACATAGTTAAATCAGCATATTCTGTTAAGAACAATTGTCCGTCAGTAACATTTATTTTAGTTTCAAATTCTCTAAAACAATCTTTACCAGTCTTTTCTTTTTCAATTCTAATATTCCATTCATCTCCTTCATCTCCTGTTCTCCAAATAGCCATATGTCCTTTATTTGATTGTTCAATAAAGTGAGAAGTCAGTTGTTCAAATTCCCAATCTTCCGTTATAAAAGATTTATATTTATTTGAATCAACTAATGCTAAAAAACCGTCATTATCAATAATCTTCAAATTCATTTATTTATTCTGTTTTTTTAAATTCTTTTACAATTTCAGAACCATTTTCAAAAGTCTGTATGATTTTTAGTTTATTATCTTTTTCAGAATACTTTATTTTCTCGTCAAATTTAGTGTCTCTCCATCTTCCATCACTAGTTCCCCAGGAAACTTTGTTTCCGCTAATCTTAATCTTGTAATCAAACTTTTCCCCATCATCCTTTCGAGTATACGAAACGATATAAATTCCGATATTGTCTTTTACTTTAATTATTTCAGGTGATTGATTCATAATCGCAGAAACTGTGTATTTAGCAATTTCTGATTCGGTAAAAACTTTCTTGGGAAATTCAACTTTTTCTAATTCAGTTTTTGAGTTGGTGTTTTCTTCATTCTCTTTATTTCCACAACTACTAAATGTTATGGTCAGAATTAAAATGCTTATAAAAATTTTTAGTCTACTCATAAAGGTTTGCTCAAATTACTTACAACAAACATATAAAAACCATTTCACTAAACTCAAAATATTGATTAACAACTTGTAAGAGTTTTTAACAATTTCGTACCCAAATTAAACTCAACCCAAACCTTCCCAAAAACAAAAAATCCGCTAAGCTAGCGGATTTTTTCATTGTTATTTCGGGAGTATATCCCAAAAACTTGTTTATTAATTAGGCTGTTACAGCTACCGAATATTGATTTTCTTGGTAATACTTTGGGCTACAGTTATATTTTTCTTTAAAAATTTTAGAAAAATAACTTCTACTTGTTAAACCAACGGTGTAAACAATTTCAGAGATATTTAAGTCCGTTGTTTTCAATAGGTTTTCAGCAGTTTCCACACGGGTGTTTCTAATAAAGTCCGATACCGTACGGTTGTGCAATAATTTAAAACCTTCTTGTAATTTTGCCGGAGACATACCACCTTTTTTACTTAAGTAAGCCAGTGTATATTTAATTTCCGGGTAGTTTTGTATAAAGTTAGATAACTCGTTAATGGTATCCATTTCGCTTCTGCTTAAAGACCCGAAGTTGGTTACACCATTTTTAGTATCCTCGTTGTGTTGCTCAATTTCTAAAGCCAAAATCATGTGTACAATACCGTTAGTTAATAATTGTCTAACAATACCTTTTTGCTTAATAGCTTCTAATTGTTGTATTTTTTCTGAAATTCTCAAGTTATAAGAGCCTATGTATGCAAAAATTTCTTTGTCACCTTTTGGCATAAAAGTTTTTAAAAGTTGGGTTTGCAATAGGTTTATAGCATCGGCATCTTCACTATCAGATTTTGTATCGAAACTAATGTTAGAGAATTTTACTGTTTGTCCTTTTCTAAAAAAGAAACAGCTTGTTTTATGCGGGTCGCTGGCAAATATTCCAGTTTGAAACTGGTTTAAAGAGCGTTGTTTACTGTTTAATCCAAACCCGTGACTCATTTGCCCTTCTGCACAATACAGAAAGTAAATAGGGTTAGTGGTTGGTGTGTTTCTAGCGATTACGGTATCGTTTTCAAACGTAATATTATATTCTAAGAAAGATATATTTTCGTTAACAGATACACCTTTAATTTCACCCTTAGCCATGTTATTATCAATTTCTAAAGAGTACTCTTTGTGTGCTGAATCTAAACGGCCACCTAGGTCTGCCTTTAATTGGTTAAAGGTTTGTTCTAAATTATTTGTTTTAAGATCTATAACTTTCATAATAATGCGTTTTAAGGGTTAGGGTTTTATTTTTCTTTTAATACTCTTATAATTAGTACCACTGTTGCCGATACTAAAAATATGTGTGAAATAATGATAAGGTTGTACACAAAAAATCCAATGGCCCAAAGACCGAATAGAACTATAGCGAGTACATTTAATATTTTATACATATCATTAGTTTGAGGTCAATATTTTTTAATAATTTGGGTCTTGTTTAGTTCCTTCTGTAGAACTATCAGATGGGGTTGAAACATTATGCTCTGTATCGTTTAAAGTCTCTTTAGACCATCTACGTCCCACTCTCGAATTTGTTAGGTAATTTTGGCTGTTATTTTTCATAATTGTTTTGCTATTTTGTTTGATACAAAGTTCAGAAATAGACACACCTTTTTCGTTATACAATTTTCGTATTATGTTATATAATTATCGGAAAGTGCCTGTTTTAGGCCGTTAAACCATTAAATTTTGATGCAAACGAAGTATTTCTAGCAAACTGTGGTTAATTTTTTATAAATTTCATCTATATATTAAACCATATTCAATTACACACAAAAAAGAGATTAAATCATGTTCGAAATATTTTCAAGTCCCGATGCTTGGGTAGCTTTATTAACCCTAACCTTTTTAGAAATTATATTAGGTATAGATAATATTGTGTTTATTTCCATAGCGGCCGATAAACTTCCGGAGCACCAACAGCGTAAAGCAACCAACTTAGGGCTTATGTTAGCCATGGTACAGCGTATTTTGCTATTATTAGGTGTGTCTTTCCTTGTAGGTCTAAAAGAGCCGTTTTACAAGATTACATGGTCTTGGTTAGAAGTTGGTATAAGTTGGCAAGCACTCATCTTATTTTTCGGTGGGCTCTTTCTATTGTATAAGAGTACTTCGGAAATTCATGAAAAACTAGACGAGCCAGGGCAGGAGGAACATGAATTAAAAGCAAAAAAGATCACTTCGCTATCTAAAGCTATTGTGCAAATTGTAATTATAGATTTTATATTTTCTATAGATTCCATACTAACAGCTGTGGGGATGACCAACGGTATTGGCGAACACCATAACGATGCCCTTATATTAATGATAATAGCTGTGGTAATATCTATATTAATAATGATGCTGTTTGCAAACCCAATACGCGAGTTTATTAGTGCGCATCCATCTATGCAATTATTAGCCTTATCTTTTTTAATTCTTATTGGCTTTATGCTAGTTACAGAAGCTGCACATTTATCTGGCACGGTAATATTTGGGCAGACTATTGGTGCTATTCCAAAAGGATACTTATATTTTGCTATTGCATTTTCACTTTTAGTAGAATTTTTAAATATGAAGTTGAAGAAGAAAACAATCAAAAAATAAGCGCATCGTGTTTAAAGATGCGCTTTGTAATTTTGTTTTACAGGAAAGGTTTTGGGCTACCCAACTCTAAGCAGGCAAGTAAATACAGAAGGTAGAACCTTTACCAGGTTCACTCTGCGCTACAATATGTCCTTTGTGATTTAAAACGATTTTCTTGCAAATGGCTAAGCCAATTCCGGTTCCCGAATATTCATCTTTTTGATGTAAACGCTCGAACAGGCCGAATATTTTTTCGGCATTTTCTTGATCGAAACCAATACCATTATCCATTATAGATATGCGGTAGTAGTTTTTACGTTTCTTATCAAAAACCTCCGAGATTTTATTTCTAGATAGCTTTTTACAGTCAATAACAATTTTTGGAGCCTCTGTGGTGCTACCGTATTTAATAGCGTTAGAAACTAAGTTATTAAACAGTTGCTCCATTTGAAAAGGAATGGCTTTTAATGATGGTAAATTATCTATAGCAATATCAACACCCGTTTCCTCAATACGTTCTTCTAGATCGCCCAATACTTTTTCCATAGTATCGTTAAGTGATATTTTTATAAAATCTTTTTTAGTTCGGTTAATACGGGAGTAGGCAAGCAGATATTTAATAAGCGTTTGCATACGGTTTGCAGAACTATCTATTTTTTCAAAATACATTTTTCCCTTATCGGAAAGTTTATCTAACTCACGATCCGAAAGACGTGAAATAAACATTTGTATTTTCCGCATAGGTTCTTGTAAATCATGACTCGCCACACGGTTGAAACTTTCCAATTCGGCATTAGAACGTTTTAATTCTTCATTCTTATTTCTTAATTTTTCTTCAGTCTTTACACGGTTGGTTATATCTTGCACAACACCAACAGAAGCTGGTCTGCCCTCTTTAATTACTTTTTGTCCGTTTACGTAAATATGCTTTACGTTACCTCTTTTGGTAATAACACGGTAGGTATGTATATCAGAGTTTCCATGCTCTACAGTTTCCTCACCCAATTGATCGTAACGACCTAAATCGTCGGGATGCACAAGTTCTCTATAGCTATCAAAAGTGATATCAAACTCATTGGGAGTAAACCCTAAAATTCTATAGAAATTGTCCGATATATTTGCAGCTCCTGTATCTAAATACCAAACATAACTACCAATATCTGCAACACCTTCGGCATCTTTAAAAATGGAGTTTTGTATTTCTAGTTCAGCATTTAAATCGTTTAATTTTGCAGCTCTTGTTTTTTCTAGTGTAATATCACTAGTGGTTATAGTTACACCATCGTTAAGTTTAATAGCTGTAGCTTGGAACCACCTGGTTTCTCCATCTTTTTCAAAGTTGGTTTCGTATTCAATTTGGCGTTCTTCTTCAATACAAGTTACCATTTTTTCGAATACACCATTCTCGAATACTGTTGGATAAATTTCCGAAGCTTTTTTATGCTTAACATCGGCAGGTATATCACCAATAACGTCGCTAATGGCATCGTTAATAAATAAGGTATCGAAATCAATTATTTTACCTGCTGCATCTCTAATAGACTTAAAGTGCATTACAATATTAGAGGTGCTTTTAAATATATTACTTAAAAAAGCACGGTTGTCTAGAAGTAAAAGGTTTTGAGTTTGTAGTTGGTCTTTAGCGGTAATTAGGTTTTGTTTGATATCATACTCTTCCGTAGTATCGCTGGCTGTTGCCAGAACACCATCGTTAAGCTTAACCACATTAGTTTTAAAACGATATTGGGTATCGTTAAAATTATTGGTTTTTTCGAAGCGCTGGGTTTCGCCACTGTTGTAGCAAGTTACCATAGCATCAAAAACACCATTTTCAAAATGTATTGGTAACACTTTAGAAAGTAATTGGTTTTCTAAAACAAGAGACGATGTGCCTAATACATCTTCAATATTTTCGTTAACGTAAATAATTTTAAAATCGGTTATTTTATCGTCTTCATCTTTAATAGGCGTATAGTAACTTACTATATTTTCAGTGTTTTTTAATACACTTTCTAGAAAGGCTGTAGTTCTATCGTTTTTTTTACGCTGTTTGTTAATTTGCCAAAACGAGATTATAAAAATAAGCAGGGCAAACATGCCTAAAAATAACGTCATTATTGGATTTAGTCGTCTCGATGCAGAAAATTCTTCTTGGCGACGCGACAACAGAATTTCTTCATGGCCCAACATATTGGCTTTAATCGTTTCTATTTTTCGAATTAATGCAGATACATCTTGTAAATGTGCGTTTTGCAGTTCTTTATCGGCTGTAGCCTCGGTATTTAAAGCTTCTATGCTTTTATAAAAAGAAGCTTCTAAACCTATAAGTTCTTCTAAATTCTGCTGTTGTTTTGCGTTGTCTTTAGTTAAAATATCTAAACGTTTAAATATTTTGAGTGTAGTATCTTTTTGGTTTTTTAATAAGGTTTCGCGATCGAAATTGTTTAGCAACTTGTTTTCAAAAATTCGAGACTGCATCATGGCATATTGCGAAAACAGACTGTTAATCTCGGTTTCTACACGTAGTGTATGCATTACCATTTCGGCGGTTTTCTCTAATTCTCTAATTTGCTTGTAGCTGTTACTGCCTAAATACATTAACACCGATAGCGCCAAAATAAGGAGTACAATAAAAATTTTGTATGTTTTAATCACCTTCTAATTCGAATTTATATGAATGATAACCTCGCTAAAGTAAGGAAACTATTTTTTAAAAAACCGTTTCAGTTAATCCTGTAATCGATTGAGTTAAAAAAAATAGTAAATGAGCACAGAAAAGAATGTTTCCTGTGCTATACAGCGATAAACCTTGAAGAAATGCCCGTTATAAGCGCAATAAAAAGTTGTCTCTATTAAGCGCAGAGGTGTGGTATTGCCAGTTTATTTTTAAAACTTTATCTATGGCTTTTTTAAGCGCAGAAAAGCTGTTGGGTTTATTAATGTAAACATTGGCACCATTAACAAAGGTGTTTTCAATATCTTCTTCAGATGAAGATGTAGAATATATGGCAACGCAAAGCTCTTTAAGTTTATCGTTTGCACGAATTTCTTTTAAACATTGCATACCGTTTTTTATTGGCATGTTTAAATCCAGAAATACAATTTCTGGTAAAATGGTATCTGGTAAAACCAAATAATCCATAAGGGCTTTACCATCATTAAATAACGATAGTTTAGTTTTTACATCAATTTCCGATATAGCCTCATCGAATAATAAGCGATCATCTTCGTCATCGTCGGCCAAAACAATATTCATAATAGTTAACGGCATAGCTCTAAATTTTTATTATTCAATTTCTTGTCGTTTTTTAATAATACGCTGAAAAGCAGAAGGCGTAAGGCCCGTTGTTTTTTTAAACTGCGTAGATAAATGTGCAACACTACTATAATTTAGTTGGTGAGCAATTTCTGTGAGAGTAAAGTCTTTATGAATAATAAGATGCTTGGCAAGGTCAATTTTTTTCAGAATAATAAAATTCTCTATTGAAGAGTATGTTATTTCTGAAAATACAGACGATAGGTGTGCGTAAGAATAGTTTAACTCATCGGCCAAATAACTAGAAACATTGTATTTTCTAGATTTCTCAGGGTCGCTTATAAGTTCTGTTATTAAATCTTTGATGCGTTCTACTAAAACGTTTTGTGGATTGGCCAATATTTCTATGCCATACTTATTAAAAGCTTCCGTTACGTTTTCGATTTCTAATACAGAGAGTTTTTTCTGGAATTCAACTTCACCTAAGTTGTTAAGCTTGTACTCTAAACCGAGTGCTTCTAATTGTTCGTGTAAAACGGCTTTACAGATAAAAGTATAATCAAATTTGATATTTATTTTCATAAAACCAGACTAATATTGGATCTAAATTATTTTAAAAAAATGTACTTTTTTGAGTGTAATTTTATTTCGATAAATATAGTGCTTTTATCGATATCAAAACTTTTTTTTAAAATGCTTAGAAAACAAATTAAATCTGTTAATTATTCAAAAATAATTAAAGTGATTTTGGGTGAAGTTGATATTATAGAAGTCTAAGTGTTTTGTAGTATATTAATTGTGTTTATTTGCTTGTAATTTAGGAGTTTATAGTAGGGTTTAGAACTCGTTTTTTAGACTGGGTTTATTAAAAAAAATTAAACTATTAATTTAAAAAATTAGCTTCTTGAGATACATTTTCTTTGGGAATGGCTTTAAAAAATTCGGCAGTACTAGTATCGCTAGATGGGCTGTAGTTTGCCAAAACAGTGCCTTTGTTACCTTCTTTTGTTTCAATGGCGTATAAAATGGACATGTCTGATGGATTACTGATACCTTCAAAACGGTGTTCTGCAACTACCTTTATATCCATAGGGTAGTACTCTTTTTTAGTTTCGGTACTCACTAATTTATGGTTTACCATCATGAAATTGCTAGTAAAACCTTTTTCTTGGTACATTTTAATGTAATCTTTCTCGCTTTTTAAATTTTTCTTTTCCATAATTTTTTATTTTAAAGAAACAACGGGCTAGATCTTTAAGTAGAAATGCCCGTTGTTTGCAATTATATTAATTCTCTCTCTTTCAATACTATTAATTGTCGTCCGTAGCATCGTCAATTTCGTCTTCAATTTCTTCAACACCTTCTTCGATGTTGTCTCCAGCATCATCAATAGATTCTTCAACTTTTTCTGATGTCGATTTTTCGTCTCTACAACTAGTGAAAGATGAGATTGAAATGGTGAATAATAAGGCGTATGCTAAGAATAAAAATGATTTTTTCATTGTGTATGTTTTAATGGTTAATGTATTATTGGTGTGTTTTTTCCTTGCCCCAATATTTGCAAGGTGAGTTTAATTATACTCTTTTATTTCCTCTAATTAAAGAGACTATAAATAGTACAATAAATATGAAGAATAATACTTTAGCGATGCTTGCCGCACCTGCTGCTATTCCTCCAAATCCGAAAACTCCGGCGATTAGTGCTAATATTATAAAAGTGACTGTCCAACGTAACATAGTAATTTGTTTTTAAGATTAATTTTTCAATTGATACTTTATCAATTTCCTTTATACAAAGATGCCATTTATGTAGCGTGTAGATTGCCGTAATCCGTTCTATTGTTAATCCATTTGCGAAATAGCCTAATAAAATTAGGTGTTCCGGCGCTTAAGGCAATTGATCTTATTGTATAAATAGATTTAAAACAAAAAAAAGGGATGCTATAGAGCATCCCTTTTTTTTGTTAGTAAACGTAAGTTGATCTTAACTTAGGTCTTCTAAAAATTTTATAGTGTTTAAGTCCGATTTAATACTTTGCATCTGGTTGCTTAATAATGTCGCGGTACTTAATGGTAAAGCGGTATCTTTTAAAGCATCTTCATATTCTGATACTGCTGCTTTTTCTCCTCTAATAGATTCCTCTAACATAGATTCGGCATCGTTTGCAGAAAATAAGGCTTTTGTATCCATCCAAGCTCTATGTACAGTTCCTGTAACGCTACCACCTTTTTCTGGCTTTTCACCAAATTTTAAAATTTCAGCTTTTAATTCGTGTCCAAAATTGTAACGTTCTTTACTACGTTTTTTAAAGTATGGTTTTAATAAAGAGTGATCTGTGTTTTCTGCTGCTTTGGCATATCCTTTTTCAGCATCGTATGTTTTTTCTAAAATTTCGTTTAGTTTATTTCCTACTGTTTCTGTGTAAGTACTCATAGTATTTTTTTGTTTTTAATTAGTAAGCTTTTCTTTAGTGATACAGCTTATTTGATATCATATTCAAATTTACTATTAATGAAAGGTTAACCTTAACGGAAACCATTCAGTTATTAGCTCTATTGATAAAGGGTTTGATAATTAGTTTATTAAGGTGGTTTTTTACGCTGTGTTGAAAATAAGGGAAAGAGGTATTGTGAAATTTAAGATAATAAAGGAAGGAGAGCACCCTTAATATTAAAACAAAAAAAATACAACTAAAACCTTTTAAAGTTCTAATTGTATTTTTTTTTGTAAAAAAATCTTGGGAATATTTTACTATTTAATAATTTTGCGTAGTAGCATTAGTACGCCGTATTTTTTAATGCCTGTTAGGGCTGTGCTTATCCAGTTTGCTGGACTTAAGTCTTCTTTTAATTGATGTTTGGTCAATTTTAGTTCTTCTAAATGAATTTCGCGTTGAATACTCAATAGATGTAGTTCCGTATTAATTTCCTCTAAGGAATTATAATTTTTCTTTTTCATTAGTCAAAATAGTTTTCAGAGAGTTTTTTAATAACGCTATTTTCTATCTTTTTTCTCAGTAAATAAACAATACCGATGAAAAGGAAGAATACGCCAGCTATACATAAGTAACCTAAAGCGGCACTTTCAAAATACGTGCTTAAAGCGGCTGCACCTGCAACGGCTAAAAATATAAGACCCAGCGTGCAAAGTATAGCGTAAATGGCTAACTTAATACCAGCAGTAGATAAAATAGCTAACTGCTGAAATACTTTTAATTCAAAGTAATGTTTAGAAGTTTGCACATAGTCTTCTCCTGTTTTTACTGCCTTCGAGCTGGTCTCGTCTAATGCTTCAATTATTCCCATTTATGATTTCTTTTTTATAGTTCTTATTATGATTTTTGAAGTTTTTTATTCTTCGCTTTAAGATCTGCTAATTTAGTTTCTAAAGTAGAAATAACGTCTTCTGCTTTGTGACTTGCATCCGATACAATATTGTTCAATTGCGTATCCAAGGTTTCTCTTTTAGAAGCTACAGTAGAAGCAGCTTTATCTCTAATATCTAGTGTGGTTTCTGTAATGCTCTCTTTAGCAGATTCTGCTTGTTCAGCAATTCTTTTTCTTGTTGCAGATCCTTTATCTGGTGCAAAAAGAATTCCTAATGCAGCACCTATTGCTGTTCCTGCTAATACTCCTAAAAATGTGTTTCCATTATTGTTCATGTTGTAAAATGTTTTAAATTAATATTACTTCTTGTTTCTGTTACAAAGATGCAAGCTATTTACGGTTAGTATTGACGCAAACGCTTAAAATATTAACTTAGTCGGCATAGAAGGGTATGAGGCAATATGTAAATGGATTGTGTTACCTTTATTAATAATATGTGCATACTTTGTTGCAGTATATTTAAAAATGAAAAAACTATGATAACAACTACAAACCCTTTTAATAATAAGGATATAGAGACTTACCAATTACATACGGAGTCTGAAGTTCAGGAAATAATTAATAAAGGCGCTAATGCTTTTAAAGATTGGAAAATGAAATCTATTGGTGATAGAACCGATATGCTTAATAAGGTATCTCAATTGCTATTAGAAAGAAAACAGGAATACGCAGAATTGATGACGAAAGAAATGGGGAAACCTATTTCACAGAGTATAGCCGAAATAGAAAAGTGTAGTGCTGTATGCGATTTTTACGTGAAAAATGCTGCTTATTTTTTAGCAGATGAATTAATTAAAACAGATGCCAAAGAGAGCTTTATTAGTTGTGATCCTTCTGGTACTATTTTAGCCATTATGCCATGGAATTATCCGTTTTGGCAAGTTATGCGTTTTGCAGCACCAACACTTACAGCTGGTAATACAGCTATTTTAAAACATGCATCTAACACTACAGGATGTGCCTTGGCGATGGAACAATTGTTTATAGATGCTGGATATCCAGAAGGTTGTTTTCAAACCGTATTAATAGGACATGAGGATATTGAAACTATTATAGCTCACGAAAGCGTTGCTGGTGTTACCCTTACGGGAAGTGAAAAAGCAGGGCGTAATATTGCAGCGTTAGCCGGAAAGCATTTAAAGAAATCGGTTATGGAATTGGGCGGAAATAACGCTTGTATTATTCTAGAAGATGCAAAATTAGAAAAGCATATCGACACTATAGTGATGGCAAGAATGCAAAATGCCGGACAAAGTTGTATTGCCGCTAAACGTTTTATTGTAGTCGATGCTATTTATGATGAGTTTATAGAAGCCTTTAAAAAACGTGTTGCTGAAATTAAAAAAGGAGATCCTATGGAAATGGATACCGAAATAGGCGTTATGGCTAGAAAGGATTTAGTTGAAGGTTTAGAAAAACAAGTTGAAGACTCTATTAAAAAAGGCGCTAAGGTAACTTACGGTTATAATAACGACGGTAATTATTTTGAGCCTACTATTTTAGAAAATGTTAAGCAAGGTATGCCAGCATTCGATGAAGAACTTTTTGGACCAGTAGCAGCAATTATTCGTGTAGCAGATAAGCAAGAAGCTATAGAGACTGCAACACATTCTAAATTTGGTTTAGGGACTATGATTTTTACTAAAGACTTAGAAGCGGCTAGAAAGCTTATTAGTGATATTCCTGATGGCGCATTTTTTATAAATGATATGGTAAAATCGGATCCTCAATTACCTTTTGGAGGAACGAAGGCTTCTGGTTATGGACGCGAATTGTCTCAGGAAGGTATATTAGAATTTGTAAATAAAAAGACAGTATACATTAAGAAATAGAAATATAACATAATAAGTTAATGTAAAAGAGCCCTATAATTAGGGCTCTTTTTATATTTAGCGCATAAAAAAACCTCATCTTGAAAGTAATTTCATGATGAGGTTTTTTTTATTTAATTCTGTTTAGTTTGAAAAAGTTTATTCAAACTAAGCTTATTATTTTTGTTGTGTAATGGCTTTTGCATTAATAAACTCGCGTACACCAAAACCACCGTGTTCTCTTCCGTAACCGGAATCTTTAACGCCTCCAAAAGGCATATTAGGATACGCTAAGCCGTAAGAATTAATATGTATCATTCCTGTGTCAAAATGATTCTTGGCTAATTCTAAAGCTTTCTCTTCGTTTTTACTGAAAATACCACCACCTAAACCAAATTTACTATCATTGGCAATACGCATAGCATCTTCATTATCTTTTGCTTTTATTAAAGACGCTACAGGTCCAAAAAGCTCATCGCTATATGCAGGTTGCCCTGGTTTTACGTTATCTAAAACAGTAGAAGGGTAGAAATAACCTTTTGTGTTCGGTATTTCGCCACCGCATAAAATTTTGGCACCGTTTTCAACACTTTTTGTTACTTTATCATGTAGTTCTTCTCTTAAATCTTTTCTAGCTATAGGGCCTAAATCGGTATCCGAATTTGTGGGGTCACCAAGTTCCATACTCTCCATAAGACTTACAAATTTTTCTTTAAAAGCATCGTAAGCACTATCAGCTACTATAAAACGTTTAGCGGCAACACAGGTTTGTCCGTTATTGTATATTCTAGCTTTGGCACAAACTTCTGCTGCTAAGTTTATATCAGCATCGTCTAAAACAACATAAGCATCATTACTACCTAGTTCTAAAACGGTTTTCTTTAATACTTCGGCAGATTTTATAGCTACGTGTTTTCCGGCTCCAGAACTACCTGTTAATGTAACACCTCTAACGGCATCGTTGGCAATAATTTCATCCGATACATCGTGATTAATAACTAGTACCTGAAACAAGTCTTTTGGAAGCCCTGCTTCTTCATATATTTTCTTCAGCATAATAGCCGATCCTGTTACGTTTTTTGCGTGTTTAAGTAAAACACCGTTTCCTGCCATTAAGTTGGCTATAGAATAACGTATAGGTTGGTATAACGGGAAATTCCAGGGTTGAATACCATAAATTACACCTATTGGAGAATAATGTATAGTTCCTTTTCCTCCATCATAAAGTGGTCTGTGTTCATCTTGTAAATGTTTTAAACCTTCTGTAGCGGTATAGTCGCAAATGCCAATACACAATTCTATTTCTTCATAACTCTGTGAAATTAGTTTACCCATTTCCTGAGTCATTAGTTTAGCGTAAGCATCCTTATTTTTCTCTAGAGTTTTACCAATAGATTTTATAATTTTTGCACGTTCATCTAAAGATGTTAATTTCCACTTCAAAAAGGCGTTGTGGGCGTCTTTTACTTTGCTGGCAGCTTCTTTGCTGTCCATGTATTTATATGTTTCTATTGTTTCTCCCGTTGCAGGATTAATAGTCTCAAAATTGGTTTTATCTTTTGTATTACTCATAATGTTTTCTTTCTTTTTCTAGTTTTTATTTATGGACTCAGGCGCGTTTCTACTTCTCACTTCTACTTACATTGGCACGCTCAGGAGCTTCTAAATTCTCTTTGTCTTCACCGCCTTGTCCAAAGAGGGTGTTTTCTTCATCTGTAATAATTTGAGTGGTGTTAATACCACTTTTACTTCTTCCTGGGATATCTAAATCTTTCCCTTGAAAATCTATCGATTCTTCTCGGTCTAGTAACAATCTATCATCTTCAGAGTCTGCTCTCAGGCCTTTTTTTCCTAGGGCACTAATATCATCTTCTGTAATGTTAGAATTATAAGTTGCATCTGTATTATTTATATTTTCTGAAGTTTTCATTGTATTATGTTTTAAGGGTTAATGTTAAAATGGGATGGATTTAAAAGAAATAGGCCTCAACATCCAAAAGTTTGTCAAGACCATTTCCAACCACCTATAGTTATCTTTAATTAAGCGTTTATCTAGCTCCCATTTTATCTTTTGTCTTGTTTAGCTGAATTTCTAAGTCTCGAATAGTTTCAGCAATAGCGGCTTCAAATGTTTCTGCATTTGTGGATGCAAATATCCTTGGGCCAGGTAAACTTAAGCGTATATCACAAATTTGTTCTTTATCGTCTGTTCGGTTTTGTACTTTAAAAAATACATCGGCCCGATGGACGAAATTGAATTTTTTCTGTAAGCTTTCTAGTTTGTCTTTTGCGATGGCCTCTAAGCTACTGCTTGCAGACACATCGTGATATTCATATATAATTTGCATGTGTTTTAGTTTTAATTAATTTCTTTTAAATATGTAAAGAAATTAAGGTGTTAAAATGATTTTTGAGAATGAATGGTATCTAAAAGTTCTGTTTTAGAAACCGACATACCGTAAATTTCTTGATCGGGATCCATAATTTTAGAATCACTTAAGTTCCCAACATAAACAGCATCGAAACCAATATCTTCTATAAGTTCTTTTACCACGTTTTTACTACTTTCGTCTTGCGCTGCAAAAGGAACAGATAGTTTATCTTGCATTCTAAAAGCACGATTTTTTAAGTGATCGGCTTGTATGGTATTAAACGCTTTGGCTGTTTTTGCTGTACCAAATTTCATGGCTGTATATTCCGATGCATTATAATTAGCATCTCTTACATTTTGTGCCATATCGCCATCTCGAGATGGGTATGGATTAGTAGCATCTAAAATGATGCTGTTTGCATATTCACCTGCGTAATGTTCCGCGATTTGGTCAATGGCTTTAAATGGCATGGCTAACACATAAACATCAGCTTTAGCTTCAAAAGTTTCTGTTACTGTCAAAGCTTTAGCATTGGCTCCAGCTTCCTTAACAAGACTACCTAATTCTTCTGGATGTCTCGAGCTAAATAGCACGTTATGGCCTGCTTGTGCCCAATGTTTTCCTAAATTTCCTCCAATTTTTCCGCTTCCTATTATTCCTATTTTCATAATTGTATGTTTTTATATTCTGAATTGCTTCAGAACGGTTCATTATTCTTACTACTTCAATATTACGACTCAATGACGGTGTGGGTTGACTTGTTCCCGTTCTTTTTTGATGCTATCCATTAAGAAGGATAAAATTGATATAAATTGAGCGGTATTGAACGTGTAAGCTGTTTAAATTACTATTTATTGGGTTTCTCCGTATTGTTTTTTGTAAATGCGAAGTACAATAAGGAATAAACTAACTAATAAAGGCCCGAAGATTAACCCGATAAAACCGAATAGCGGTACCCCAACCAAAACGCCCACTAAGGTTATTAAAGGGTGTACATCGTCGAGCCTTTTTAAAATATATAGTCTAAACACATTATCTGTGGCCCCAATAGCCACAATACCGTAAATTAATATTCCCCAAGCCTGAAATGTGTCGCCGTTTGATAACGCTAGTAAAAACACCGGAATGGTACCCAATGCACTACCTACAAACGGAATCATAGATCCAACGGTAACAATCGCAGCCCAAAAAAACGGGTCGGAAATCCCGAAGATTAAAAAGCCAATTAAGCTCACAATACCTTGACCAATAGCTACCAAAGGAATACCAAGGGCGTTTGCTTTTACATTGGCGCTGGTTTCTTCTCCTATGATGGTTAAATTTTCGTCTTTAATAGGGATATATTCAAATAATGATTCTTTTAATTTTTTTCTATTGGTAAGCATAAAAAACAAAAGGAAGTACATTAAAGTTATGGATATTACCATATTAAATGTGCCACCTGCAAAATTTTGTAATTTATCTGATAACCAAGATGTAATAGCTCCGGTATCTATATCCGACGCCATGTTTATATTGAAATACGATTCTACTTTTTCTAACTGTCCTTTACCGGCATTAATCACTTTCTGTGAGTTATCTACTGCATATTGAATTTTACTTCCCATCATAACTGCTAAACCAGCTATAGGAACCATAATGCACAAAAAAGAGATCAACATTAAAAAGAGGGCTGCCATATTAGGATACCAACCTCTATCCGTTAATTTTTTCATGGGTTTTTTTAGAATAACATAAATCGTTATTGCACCAAGAACACCACTTAAATAAGGCAGAATTTCTTGAAATATGAGTACGCCCATAAGTATTATAAGTAGCAGTACAAAAACTTGTCTAATAATGTTTGGGCTAATGTGTTTCATAAGTATTAGTGATTAATGGTTGGTTTTCCATTACATCAAAATTCAGGATTTAAAATGAAATCAATTAATGGTATCGATTAAAAAGTTAACTCGTATAGAACTGTGAGTTATTCTGTTATAATACCAATAGTCTTTGGCTCTATACCTTTGCCATAGCGTTTTGCATAGACATAAGTGAATTCGGCTCCGAAGAATAAAATAAGTGAGGAATAAGAAACCCATAAGAGAATTAGAACAATACTGCCGGCTGCTCCATAGGTGGAACCAGGATCGGCTTGGCCAAAATAAATACCTAGTAATAATTTACCAACTACAAAGAGTATGGCGGTAAGTATAGCACCAATCCATACAGTTCGCCATTTAATTTTAGCATCGGGTAAGTACTTAAACATTAAAGCAAAAAGCACAGAAATGATACCTACAGATAATACAAAATCTAATATGTAAGCGATGTATAATAGAACATCTGGTAAGGCATCGCGTATATAACTATTTAATGCGCTAATGGCTGCTGTAACTATAAAACTAACTAAGAGCAAAAAGCCTATAACCAATATGAAGGCAAAGCTCAAGGCACGATCGGTAATAATTTTCCAGATTTTAGCATTAGGATTGGTTTTTATTTTCCAGATTTCGTTAAGCGATATTTTTAATTGATAAAACACACCCGTAGCACCAAAAAGTAGTGTACCAATACCGATAACTGTAGATAGAAAATTACTCTCTGAATTTTGAGTTTCACTAATAATATTCTCTATAGCACTTGCGGCATCTTTACCTAATGCGGCCGAAATTTCATCAGTTACTTGTCCTTGTACAATTTCGACACCCCAAATAGCACCAATTACATTTATTATAATCACCAATAAAGCGGGTAGTGCCAATACGGTATAGTACGCCACAATAGCGCTAAGCCTAAACGGATCGTCGGCCATCCAAGAGGTGTATGTTTCTTTTATTAAAGAAGGAAGTTCTTTAATGCTAAATTGATGTGTTGTTTGTAATTGCTCCATGGTACAGCGCAGTTTTAGTGGGATTTAAAAAGCGGATTGAATAAAAAAATGAGTGCATGCTATTTATTAAAAAAGGTGTGCCTTTTTTATTCTTAAAATAAAAAGACACACCTAAGAGTCTTGAAGTATATATTTTTAATTAAGACAGCGTGTCTAAAGCTTTCCCGATAAGTGTGTTGCCTTCTATAATTTCAAAAGTTTGGTTGATAGCGGCGTCATCATGTAGTGATCTCACTAAAGTTTGAGCAACATCGGCTCTACTAATAGAACCACTTTTATTTAAACTTTTTTCTAATTCAATATGGTCTGTGGCGTTATTATCTGTTAAGCTTCCTGGTCTAACAATAGCATATGTTAATTCGCTTAATTTTAAATATTCATCAGCATTATGTTTAGCCATTAAATAGTTTTTTAAGTCGCTTGCTTTTTCTGGGTTTTCTGCTCCCATAGAACTTAACATAACAAATTTCTTAACATTGGCTTTTTTTGAAGCATCTACTAATTTTTTTGCACCTTCTTGATCTACGTCAATAACGTTTTTTCCTCCAGAACCCGCTGCAAATATTACTTTATCTATACCTTTTACAGTATGAGAAATGTCTTTTTCTAAATCTCCTAAAACGGTTGCTATACCATCTTTTTTAAACTGTTCTTCTTGTTCGGCTTTACGAACCATAGCAACAGGTTTAAAATATTGAGATGCATTTAATAAGTTTACTATTTTTTTTCCGGTGGTACCGTTGGCACCAGCTACTAATATATTTTCCATAATTTGTTTTTTTCAAAGGTGCTACTATTTCATGTTCTGTATTAATTCAAAAACATTTATTCTTAACGCTATTACGTTTTTCAAAGAATAAAGTAGGCTTAAATTGTGCAATTAATGTATTGCGTTAAAAATTTACAGTATCCCGTTAATCCATTAAGTCCTTAATAAATACATTTGAAGAACTATTGAAAGAGACATGTTTTAGTATGAAGAAGTAATACATGTCTAGATATTAATTCAACATAAAATATAAAAGATATGAAACAAGGAGAAGAAGATTTTAAATTTGTAAAAGAGAAAAATGAAGATAAAGGAAATTATATTTTTCAGAAAGATAAATTAACCAGATATGGTTTCTATTTTGTAGGAACGGTATTAGCTATTATAGGTATAGTACTTTTTGTAGTTTAATACGGAAGGTATATACATTTAAATAAATTTAAAAAGCCCTGAACTTATGTTTAGGGCTTTTCTATGCCGTAATATCTAGTAAATGGGTAATAGTTTTTAATCAAGGGGTTATAATATCGTTTATTATTATGGTCTAAATTTTAGATTTACAACACCACTCATCTTTAAAATTTAGATGAATTTACTAAATTAAATTAGTGCCTATTTTTCAAAATAATAGGCTTCTTTTTTAGCGAAGTAAACAACAGAAACTAAACTAAAATTGTAAATATTAAGACATGAAGAAAACTACTTTCAGGGTAATCAAACTCCTTTCAATTTCAAAAAAAACACTTGTATTGCTATGCTTCATTTTGGGGTATATCGGTAGCATAAATGCTCAATTTGTGCATCCAGGTTTATCACATAAACAATCGGATTTAGAACGTATGAAATATATGGTTGAAGCTGAGATAGATCCTTGGTTTAGTTCTTACCAACATATGGTTTCCGATTCTAAAGCAAGTTATAATTATGCTGTTCAAGGAAATACATCGATGACGGTTTTGTATCGAGATTCACCTAAAACAAACCTCTCAGCTTTTGAAAGTGATAGCAGAGCAGCCTATTACAATGCTTTGCAATGGAGTATTACTGGAGATAGTCGATATGCCGATAAAGCAGTAGAAATTTTTAACGCATGGACCGGCTTAACTTATCTACAACATACAGGTACTAGAGCGTTAACGAGCTGCTTAATATATCAAATGGTAGAAGCCGCAGAGATAATAAAAAGCACCTATTCTGGTTGGGCAGCCAACGATATTCAAGCTTTTAAAGATATGTTGGTGTATCCTGGGTATTCTAATATAACTGTACCCGCAGATTTAACTACACAAGGCACATGGTATTGGCGCGCTTATTTGTTTGATTATGTACGTGCAGGAAATCAAGAATTAAGTGCTATACGAGCGTGTTTGGCAATGGGTGTGTTTTTAGATAACGAAATTATGTACGATAGAGCACTTAGGTATACCATGGGATTACCAAATCGTACGGATGATTTACCATATCAGGCTGGTCCGCATATAAGAGGTAGTATAAAAAGTACAACAGAATATCAAGTAGATTATAATTATACCATAGGTAACACAACGCCAGACTACGGTTTTAATGGTGTTTTAACTAATTATATTTATGCCAATGGGCAGTCGCAAGAAAGCTCACGAGATCAGGTGCATACTATGTGGGGAGAATCTTTATTATGTTCGGTTGGTGAAATAGCTTGGAATCAAGGAACCGATTTATGGGGCGCTTCAGATTCTCGTATTCTATTAGGTTTAGAGTATAACATGAAATACAGCGTCTCTTATATAGCTTCATATCCAGATCAACCAACAGAATGGACACCAACAGTAGAATCTGGTGAATTTATAGAAGGTATGGACAGAACAAACCGAACAAAGTCTTTAGCTATGTCTCCAATATATGGAACCGATGCTTCTAGAATATTACGTGGTACCTTCCATACGGTTGCTGCCTGGGAATTACCAACAGCACATTATGTTGGTCGAGGTCTAAAAACTGAAGATGATGTAAAATGGACGTTAAGAGCTAGAGAAAAATCTATTGATATAAATGGAACATACGAAACTGCACCATCAAATGGGGCATATCTTGGTTATGGCGGATTAACCTTCCGTAGGCCAAGTGAATGTTTTGGAGATCCCATTTCTGGTTTCGATGGAAATAATTTACCTGTTTATAATATGAATGGTTTGCCTATGACTATAGAAGCGGAGAATTTTGATTATTCAACAGTAAGTGGTGAAAATCGTATATACCACGATACTTCAATAGGGAATTCTAGAAATGAGTATCGTACTGATGAAAATGTAGATCTAAAAGAATGCACGGAAGGTGGATATAATGTAACAGATATTGCATCAGGCGAATGGCTTACGTACACGGTAAACATTCCGAATAATGGCACTTATGATATTTTAATACGATATGCATCAATTAATGCCAATGGTACTATAAAATTTAATATCGGAGGAACAGATGTAACAACCGATGTTGTTGTTCCTTTTGGTGGATCTCATTCTACAGGATTAAGTGATTGGAAGGATTTTACAGTAGCGAGTAATGTAACCCTAACAAAAGGTGTACAAGCTCTAAAAATTTATTTTAATGGCGTAGATAATGCTTTTGAATTAAATAACTTTACAGTAAACTTAATTAGTAATCAGGATGATATTGATGCATGTGGTACTATAATTGCAAATTCTCAAATAAATGCAGAAGATTATTGTGATAGTCAAGGCGTTGAGATTAAAGCAGCATCAGAAGGAGGTTCTTACATTGGAGGTATCCAAAAAGGCGACTTTTTAAATTATGGAGTTTTCAATTTTAATGAAAATAGTATTAATGCAGCTGAGGTTGCAATTGGGAAATCTTCAACTAAAGATACGTTT
This sequence comes from Algibacter sp. L3A6, assembly GCF_009796825.1. GTDB lineage: Bacteria > Bacteroidota > Bacteroidia > Flavobacteriales > Flavobacteriaceae > Algibacter. Next base: position 4,009,659 of record NZ_CP047030.1, on the reverse strand, counting down.
GTAGAAATTAGATTAGATAGTGATAACGGTACTTTAATTGGCTCTATAGATGTTAGCGAAACCACGGGAGGTTCGCAAAACTGGAAAGCAAGTTCGGCTGCTTTAGCAAATGTATCAGGTTCTCATGAGGTGTTTTTGGTTTTTAATGGTCAGGCCAACACAACTTTAGCAAACTTTAATTGGTTTAGACTTTATAATGATATTTCTCTATCTGTAGAAGAGGAGAATAATGCTTTAATGTCTATGTATCCAAATCCGGTGATTGATGTGTTTACTGTAACAAATAGCGAAGGCAGTGTTTTAGAAATTCATGATATGCTAGGCAAGTTATTACTTCAAACTAAAGTTGAGAATAATAATAAATCACTCGATGTTAGTTATTTAAATCAAGGTGTTTATTTTGTTTCTCTTAAAAACAATGGAGTTCTTATAACTGAGAGGATAGTTAAAAACTAAATAGATCACATTTTACATTGGCTACTAAATCCTCCAAATAAGATTTAGTAGTCAGTTTAGAATATCATCTTTAAAAAAACCGGTTAATTTATTTAAGTTTGTATCAAAAGCTAATAACCTAAAACCATCAAACCAAATAAAATAAATGAATTTGAGATTGTATTTTGTATTTGTTTCTCTTTTTATTTCATTTTCAGCTCTAGCTCAATTCAATAATTTAAAATTTGAGAATTTAGATAAGATAGATGGACTCTCTAGTAGTACATGTTCCGAAATATTTCAGGATCGAGATGGTTACCTGTGGTTTGGTACTATTGATGGCTTAAACAAATATAACGGATATGGTTTTGAGGTTTTTAGACCAAATCTAAACGATTCTACTTCCATTAGCAACATCAGGATTAATACCATTACAGAAGATAAAAGTGGTAATTTATGGATTGGTACCAATAACGGACTCAATATCTTAAACAAAAACACTCAGCAATTTTCTCGTGTTAATATTTTTGAAAGTGAATCTATAACATCAAACACCAATGAGGTTATAAATAAATTATTGTTTGATGAGGTTGAAAATACCATATGGGTGGCGACCAATAGAGGCGCAGTAAAAATTGACTTAAAAGATAATGATGTTAACGCATCTAACTTAAAAGTTAATACGTTTCAACATAATGAAGACAACAAAAATTCTATAGATAATAACTACGTTAACGTGGTTTTAAAAGATAAGAATAATAACATTTGGCTGAGTACAAATGGGGCTTATTTAAATAAATATAATAAGGCTAAAAATAATTTTGAAAGGGTTTTAATAGAAAACAAACGCTTTTATGAGCTAAACCACATCTCTAAACGAGTTTTTATAGATATAGATGGCGATTTTTGGATTGGTAATGATGTTTCTAATTTAATACTTTGGAATCCTAGAAGTAATAGTTTTAATCACATTTCCATTGTTGAAAATAAAGCACCAATACAAGATTTTTATCAAGATGAAAATGGTATTATTTGGATTTCTACAGATGGATATGGTTTGTTGTTATACAATAAGCATGAAGAAAAATTAGAGCAAAGTATAGTTAACAACCCGTTCGATCCGTTTTCATTACCGAACAATCAACCTTCAAAAATATTTCAAGATCATGATGGCGTTTTCTGGCTTGGTAGCTATGATAAAGGTGTGAGTAAGTTAGATCCGTCTAAAAACTCTTTTGGGCATCACTATTATCAACCTAATAATCCAAAAGGGCTAAGTGAAAAAATTGTGCAATCGGTTTTGCAGGATTCTAAAGAACGAATTTGGTTAGGTACTTACAATGGAGGTTTAGATTTATACAATCCAGAAACTAATACTTTTAAAAATTTTTCACAAAATCCTAAAGATGAAAATTCATTAAGTTCAAATAAAATATTATACACTTTTGAAGATTCTAATAGTGATATTTGGATCTGTACTTTCGATGGTGGTTTAAACAAGTTTAATCCTGAAACCGATCAATTTGAAAGGTTTTATCATGATGAAAAAGATAGCTTAACCATCGGTCAGAACTCTATATGGACTGGTGTTGAGGATTCTAAGAACCGAATTTGGTTAGGTTTAAAAAGTGAGGGTTTAAATATTTATAACCCGAAAAATAAAACATTTCATAGTTATAAAAAAAACTTAGCGAGTAATAACATTTTTACGCTATTTATTGATTCTAAAAATAGATTACTTATCGGAACTAATTTAGGCTTGAATGTTCTAGATTTAAATGCTCTCAATGAGTTTATTCCAAAAAGGCTAGACGTTTCCGAGGTAAAAGAAAAAGGTGTTGCAGGGCAGAAAATAAATTATATCACCGAAGATGTTCTGCACAACATTTGGTTAGGTACCGATAATGGTGTGTTTAAATTAGATAGCAATTTAAAAGTTGTAAAAGCGTATGCATCAGCTAACGGACTGCCTAATAATTTTGTTGTTGGTTTGGCGGAGGATAATGATGGGAATGTTTGGGCAACTACAAAAAATGGTCTCTCATTTATTAATACAAAAACAGATCAAATTAAAAATTTCAATACGCACGATGGAATACAAGGTGCGGAGTTTCAAAGTAAATCTATTGAGAAAACTAAGGATGGTAGAATAATAGCGGGAGGTATTAATGGTTTTAATATTTTTAACCCTAAAACTATCAATTTAAAATCTGCGGAAGTTTTAAAACCAAAAATAACAGGGTTTCGTTTAAATAATAAAAAGATAAATTATGGCGATTCTGTAAATGGTAGAGTGCTTTTAAATAAAGATATTTCTCAAACAAAATATATAGAGCTAAAGCATGACGAGAATTATATTACGTTTGAATTTGAAGCGCTTTTTTATAATAATCCAGATCATGTTAGGTATGCCTACAAAATGCATGGTATAGATGATAATTTTGTAACTATCGAGAGTTCACGAGTAGTTAATCAGGCTAATTTATTACCAGGTAGTTACACGTTTGAAGTTTTGGCTTCTGTAGATCGCGCATGGGAAAAAAGTGAATCAGCATTAATACGCATAGACATTTTACCACCATTATGGAAAACATGGTGGGCTTATCTCATTTATTTAGTTTTAATTACTGGTCTTGTTTGGTTTTTTATGAGACTGTATAGTAGACGTATTCAAGAGTCGCAGGAGCGTAACCTCGATGTTATGAAGCTTCAGTTCTTTATCAATGTATCTCATGAGTTTAGAACACCGCTTACCTTAATTTTAAATCCGCTAGAAAAGATATTGGTTAATTTAAATGAGTCTACCGTTGTAAAATCTTCTGCTTTATCTGCACAGCGTAGTGCTAGACGCCTTTTACACTTGGTAAATCAGCTTTTAGATTACCGAAAAATGGATGCCGGAATGGCGCCTTTACAATTAGAAAAAGGCGATATCGTAAAGTTTAGTGAATCTATCTTTGATTTATTTAAGGGTTTAGCTGAAAAAAAACAGATAGACTATCAGTTTGTATCTTCTTCCGAAGAAATAATATCTCTTTTTGATTTCGATAAACTCGAAAAAATAATTACAAATTTAATATCTAATGCCATTAAATTTACCGATCGTGGAGGGAGTATAAGCGTTAATATAGCAAGTTTAACTCAGGAAAACCGTGTTTCAGGTGTGTTTAAAAAGCAGAAACAACGCGGCGATTTTGTAGAAATTGTTATTAAAGATAGCGGTGTTGGTATGGATAAAGAGCAGCAAGAGCAGGTGTTTTCACGCTTTTCTAGTTTAGATGCTACTAAATCGGGTACTGGTATTGGATTAAACTTTACTAAAGCATTAGTTGAAATGCATGAGGGTACTATTACAGTAAAAAGTAAACTTAAAAAAGGCTCTAAATTTATAGTTGCTATTCCTTTAGATATAAAGGGTAGAGAAGAAGTGGTTGAAAATGTAAAGAATGAGTTTTTAATAAACTCAATGAAAGCTGTAGAGTACGATATGCTGACTTCTGATATAACATTACCAATCGAAAAATCACAACCGGAAACCACGAATTCTAAAAAGCAAACCATATTAATTGTAGAAGATAATAGTGAGCTGAGAGCGCATTTAAAAGATGATTTAAGCGATCATTACATTGTGAAAGAAGCCGTTAACGGAAAAAAAGGTTTAGAAATGGTTTTGAAGCATTATCCAGACATTATTATTAGTGATGTAATGATGCCAAAAATGGATGGTTTTGAAATGTGTAAAACCTTAAAATCGGAATTTGAAACATGCCATATTCCTATAATTTTACTAACGGCTAGAAGCCGGGAAGAAGATTTAATATCTGGTTTTAATCAAGGCGCAGATGCATATGTATCAAAACCTTTTAGAATTACAGTGCTAAAAGCAAGAATAAAAAACCTTTTAGATACTAAAGAAAGGTTGAAACAAAAGTTCTCTAAACTTGGAGCCATACTGCCTTCAAAAGAACTGACAACAAATTCTCTAGATGAAGCTTTTATCGAGAAGGCCACAAAAATTGTATTAGAAAATATAAGTAATCCCGATTTTAAAATTGCTGATATTTTAAAAGAAATAGGTCTTGGTAAGTCTCAGTTTTTTAGAAAAATTCAATCTATAACGGGGCAAAACCCAAGTGGTTTTATTAGGGTAATCCGTTTAAAATATGCTGCGGAATTATTAATCCAAGGAAACTTTACAGTTAAGGAAATTGCATATAAAGCTGGCTTTAATTCTTCAACCTATTTCGGTAAAAGTTTCAAAGAAGAATTTAAAGTAACACCTAAAGAATATATTGATAACCACGAAAATAAATAACATTTTGTTATTTAAAAAGTTGCATAATTAGTCATGTTTATAGCTTGTTTATGTGTTTTTTACTGTGTTAATTAGCCATTACATGTACTCTAAGGCCTTGTAATTGTTAGATTTCGGCTATTTGGGTAATAATTACTATCATTAGAGCAATAATTTATATTCTTCAATATTAAATCTCTTTACTATTGTAAAGCACGCATGCAATATGCTTTGTGTTTCTTCCGGAAAGGGTATTCAAAAAATACATTCTTAAAAGGAAGACTTAAACAAGAATTTTAAATTAATGTATATGAAATTTTTTAAAGTGAACGTTTTCATTTTAGGCTTTACAATGCTAATCGTAAGTTGTTCTTCAGTAAAAAAAGAAAAAGATGTTAAACATATTGATGAGATATTAAGTTCTAATACCATAAAGGTTAAAGCGGCTTTAAAAGATCTAAAAACATTCGATAGTTTTCCTCGTACTATTTCTAAAAACCATTCTAAATGGGAGCAAGTAGGCGTTAAAGATTGGTGCAGTGGCTTTTGGCCAGGTGTCCTGTGGTATGCTTATGAGTTTTCCGGAGATCAAGATTTAAAGCAGGCAGCCGAAAACTTCACGGCACCATTAAAAACTATTGCCTATAGTAAGGCCTTAGATCATGACATTGGTTTTCAAATTTACAATAGCTATGGTAATGGTTATAGGCTTACAGGGAATCCTGAATATAAAAAAGTACTATTGGCAGCAGCTGATACTTTAGCAACATTGTACAACCCGCTTGTAGGTTCTATTCACTCTTGGCCAATGAAACCACAATACCCACACAATACCATTATTGATAATATGATTAATTTAGAGTTGCTATTTTGGGCGGCTAAAAATGGAGGTTCAAAAAGGCTCTATGATATTGCAGAGAGCCATGCAGAGGTGAGTATGAAGCATTTGGTGCGTCCAGATTATTCAACCTATCATTTAGGGGCTTTTGATGATAAAACAGGCGCATTTATTCGTGGTGTAGCACATCAAGGTTACGCCGATGATTCTATGTGGGCAAGAGGGCAAACTTGGGGTATTTATGGGTTTGCTTTCACATATAGAGAAACAGGTAGAGAAGATTTCTTAAAGACAGCCATTGGCCTTGCTGATAAGTTTTTAGAGCGCTTACCTGAAGATGGTATGCCGTTTTGGGATTTCGACGATCCTAAAATTCCAAATGCACCTAAAGATGCTTCTGCGGCTGCCGTTGCAGCTTGTGGTTTATTGGATCTTTCAGGCTTAGTTAAAGATGCGAAATTAAAAGAAACTTACTTTAATGCAGCTAAGCGTTTTATAGATATTCTTTCTTCCGATGCATATCTAAGTAAAAATAACAATCAAGCATTGTTACTGCATTCAACGGGACATCACCCTAAAAATTCAGAAATCGATGTGCCTATTATTTATGCGGATTATTATTTTATGGAGGCTTTGTTAAGGTTGAAGAGAATGGAAACTAATAAGAATAATTCATAATTGATTTTTTTAACTGAAAGCACTAAATTATGTGGAATAAAAACGCTCCTGAAGTGATTAAAACGGCCGGAATAACTTGCTTTTTGAGTCTCGTTTTTTTGCTTTTTTTAGCTTGTAATAAAGAAAAGAAAGAAGCGTCTCTTCATGATAATATTGTTTTAGTTGAAAATCTTCAAGATTTCGCGCACTATTTATCAATGGATAATGTTACGGTGAGATTAAAACCAGGTAGTTACAAAGTAAGCGATACATCGTTTAGCGAAACTACTATTTTAAAACGCTATCAAGGAGAAAATAAAATATCTGATTTTCCTATAGCCTCAATATTTAATTTTTCAGGGAGTAATAGTCATTTTATTTTAGACGATGTTGTTGTTCATATAGACAGTAAATTGCACAAGGCTTTCGGGAACCGTCAAATTTTTGAAATATTTGTAACAGGAAATAATAATATTATTGAAGGCTTAGAAGTTTACGACGATGCACACGAACATGAAGCACCTTCTCGTGGAGCTATCATGATGCATGTTATGGGAGATGGAAATAGTATTGTAAATACAACGCTTCATATTAAAGGGTCTTATCCTTATGGGTACGGACATTTATTGGGTAAAGGCAAAAAAACAATAGTGAAACCCCAAAAACACTCGTCTCTTTTAGTTACCGGAAAAGACACCAAGTTAATTGGTTGTAACGTAATTACCCGCGGTTTTGGTCATGGTATTGTAATGCAAGGTGCTGTGAATACGCTTATAAGAGATTGTTATGTAGAAGGAGAAATGCGTGCTACCGATGAGATGTTAGCTGAAACATCAGGGCCTGCTTTTGATACAGGGTTTAAAAGTGATTATCCACCAGGAGATATATTGCCAAATGAAATAAAATCACTCTCCGAAGATGGTGTTAGGTCTTATCCGTATGGTTATTTTGTTGGAAGAAAAACAGAAAATATTACCGTTATTAATACTACCGTAAAAAATATGCGCTCTGGTTTCGATTTAAGTGCTCATGTTGGTAAAACGCTTATAGATGGCTGTACGGCTCTTGGATGTCAAGAAAAAGGATATTCGGTATCTAAAAATGCAGTTATTAAAAATTCAAATGGCGATGCTAAATATGGACCTTTATTAAGTTTTCATAATAACAATACAGAAAACTGTACTGTTGAATTAGAACTAATAAATACCGTAAGTGAATTTCCGGTACATCGTTTAGCTGAAATTAATGGTATAGGCCATAAAATCACACTTAAAAATCTGAACAATAAACTAAGATCTATAGCTGCACCCATTGTTTTTGGAGAATCTTTTTGGTCCGATGTGCATAAATACAGACAGCCAAATACAGATACTAAAGCATTTTCTGGAGCTTATAATATTACCTTAATCAACGAGACGGAGATGCCGGTTGTTTTTAAGGAATTAACGAGCGATTGTAAAGTAACGTCCAATGGCGAATTATTGGAAGATTTGGGTGAAAGAAATCAATTTAATTAATGAAATACACTTATATGAATAAGTCTTTTTACTTAGTATTGGCATTAATAATTTGTTTTAGTGCATGTAAAACAGCAGCCGTAAAAAAGGAGAAGTACACCTTGAAAATGGAAAATAAAGGGGTTGCGGGTAATTCAACAGCTAATTTATTACATCGATTAAATAAAGATGTTTTAGTAGAAAAACCAGATTTGGTTATTCTTATGGTTGGAACCAACGATATGTTGAATTCTAGTAAGCTTATACCCTATGAAAACTACTATTCCAACCTTTCTAACATTGTAAAGGATATTAAAAATAACGATGCTCAAGTATTACTAATGTCACCGCCAAGAGTAGATAGTCTTTATCTGTTTAAACGTCATGATCAAGCCATGTTTACCGATACGCCTAATGTGAAACTTCAAAAAGTAACACAAATTATGAGAGCGGTTTCCGAAGAAAATAAAACGCTTTTTGTTGACAATTACAGTGTTTTTAAAGCAAAAGGATTACCACAACACAACCAAGATAATTACATCAGGAATTTAAAAAATAGTAATAAAGAAGATGGTGTTCATTTAAAACCGATAGGGTATAAGCTTATTGCCGAAAATGTATTCGATTACCTAGAAACCAATAACTTGTTAGATAAATACAATCATATTATTTGTTTTGGCGACTCGTTAACCAAAGGTTCAGGAGCTTCAGGAGCAGGAACCATTACAGGAGAAAATTACCCATCATTTCTGTACCGTATGCTTTTAAAGAATTAAAAAAATATAGAAGATGAAAGGCTTCGTAATATAGAAAATCATAAAACCACTAATGAAAAAAATAATAGCCATATTAGTCAGTTTGTTTTGTTGTTTCACTTTGTTTGCTCAAGATGAAAACGGCATTGCCACAAGTAAGTTTTCAACCTTAAATTGGATTATATTAATTGTATTTCTTTTAGGAACCACGGTTATTGGCGAATTAGTTAAAAACAAAGACAAAGGCCTTGATGCTTTTTTTAAGGGCGGAAATAATTTGCCGTGGTGGGCGGTTTCCTTGTCATTAATTGCCACAAAAACCAGTGTTGCTACTTTTATTGCGGTACCGGCTTTTATATTTTCCATGAATGGAAATTTAACTTATTTACAAATGACCATCGGTTTTGCTTTAGGAAACGTGCTATTTGTTTATGTTTTACTAAAGGAATACTATGAAGAAGGTATTTACAGCCCATACGATTTTATTCAGAAGAGATTAGGCGTAAAAACGAGTCAATTATCGCGAACGTTTTTCATGATTGGAGCCACCATGAGTCAAGGAGTACGCTTGTTAGGTACTGCTTTAGTGCTTAGCGTTATCACAGGTCAAAGTACTTTAATATGTATTTGTATTATAGCGCTTTTTGCTATAGTTTGGTCTTATATTGGGGGTATTACAACCGTGGTTTGGACCGATGCTATACAGTTTGTAATCTTTATTTTCGGTGCTTGTTTTGCGCTTTTTTATGCTGTTGGCGATATTCCGGGTGGTTTTGGAGAAATGATGGCCATTGCAGATAGTAAAGCCAAATTGGTACTTTGGGATCTATCCTTAGATCCGCATAAAACATATACTTTATGGGTCGGTATTTTAGGATGTACTTTTTTCGAGTTTGGTTCAAATGCCGTCGATCAAGTGGTTACGCAACGCGCGTTATGTTGCAAGAATTTAAAAGAAGCAAGAAAGGCAGTTGCTTTTTCTGTTGTTGGTGTGGCCACTACATGGATTATGGCTTTTGTAGGCATCGGTTTAGTGGCTTATTATGATATCAATCCATTGTCTGATTTAATTCAAGCGTCCATAAGTGCCGAGCCCGATAGGATATTTCCATATTATGTGGTAAACGAGTTACCAAATGGTATTTCAGGTTTAATTATTGCGGCCATGTTTGCTGCAGGAATTTCAACCTTAGATTCTGCTTTAACAGCCCTTTCTCAAACAAGTGTTATGGGGATTGGAACTTTAGTTTTTCCGAAGTTAAAAACCATGGACGAAAATAAAGTGGTTAAAATATCTAAAATAGCCATCATTGTTTGGGGGATAATTTTAGCATTACTGGCTTACGGATTTAGCTTTTTTCAAGATGGTGGTTTGTTAGCTTTAGGCTTTAAAGTTCCGGGTTATGCATATGGAATTTTAATTGGTATTGCGTTTTTGGCGCTTATGCGGAAAGGTACTTTTACGGGCATTTTAATTGGTGCATTTATGGCAATTTTGGCCATTGCATGGATGCATTTTGAAGGTATTAGTTTTTTCTGGTGGTTTCCAGTTGGAGCACTTGTGGTAATTGTTACGGCATTATTACTTTCAAAACTCGGTGTAGATTTAAATAAAAAAGATTTAGTTTAAAAATTATAAAAAATAAAATAAAGTTTAATGAAAACATTCAATACAAAATTAATAGAAGGATACGATGTTATAGTTGTAGGCGGAGGAGTTTCTGGAAGTCATGCCGCGATTGCAGCAGGTAAAACAGGAGCAAAGACATTATTAATCGAGCAATTTGGGTTTTTAGGAGGCTCTTTAACAGCTATGGGTGTTGGTCCTATGATGACGTTTCATAATAAAGCAGGTAAGCAACTTGTGTTTGGTTCTCCAAATGAAATGGTAAATAGGTTAAAGGAAAAAGGAGCAAGTCCAGGACATATTTTTGATAGTACAGGTTATTGTTCTACAGTAACACCTTTTGATGCCGAAATGTTGAAAGTTGTTTTAGAAGATATGGTACGTGAGGCTGGAGCCGATATTTTGTACCATACCCGATTAATTGATATTGCTAAAGAAGGCAATAAAATCAAGTCGGTTTTTATTCATAATAGAGGAGGGATTCAAGAAATTCCAGGAACTATTTTTGTTGATGCTAGTGGAGATAGTGAAATTGTAAAATTATCTGGCGTGCCTTTTACAGAAGGTCGTATTGAAGATAATAAATCGCAACCCATGACTACGAATGTGAAAATGGGTAATGTGGATACGGAGAAGTTACGTGAATACATGAGAAACAATTGGGATCAATTTGATGCAGAAGAGCGTAGTGACGATAAAGCAGAAGTTTTAAAACGTACCAAACGTATCTCTACATGGGGCTTTTACGATTTATGGAACAAAGCCAAAGCAAACGGAGAAGTTACTGTGCCGAGAGATAATGTGTTGTTTTTTGAAACCAATACCGAGGGCGAATTTATATTTAATACCTCACGTGTTTTAGGGTTCGACCCTCTAAATCCATTCGATTTAAGTAAAGCGGAAACTATGGGGCGTAAGCAATGTGTAGAGATTTTTAATTTTATGCGTAAGTATGCACCAGGTTTCGAGAATGCAACTTTTATAAGTACTGCGCCACATATAGGCATTCGCGAATCGCGTCATCCGCATGCTAAATATGTATTATCAGCTGAAGATTTAGTTAACGAAGTAAAGTTTGAAAATCCGGTTGCTGTTGGTGGTTATCCTTTAGATATTCATTCTCCAGATGGCGGAAATACCGATACCGTACACTTAAATGATGATGGGGTTTATTATATTCCAACCGATTCTTTGTTGGTTAACGAAGTCGACAATTTAGTGCTTTCTGGACGAGCTATTGGTGCCGATCATCATGCTAGTGCAGGCTTACGAGTTACACCTATTGCAATGGCTATCGGGCAAGGCGCAGGAACATTAGCTGGTTTATCTGCCGTTGGTAAAGTTATGCCGAATGAAGTAGTTTATGCTAAATTAAAAGAAACATTAGAAAATAACGGTGCTTATTTAGGCTAGTATAAAAGTTATTGAATGTAAATATTTAGGTCTGTTTTGCGAGATTATTCGCAGAACAGGTTTAGCGTTTTTCAAATAAAATAAATTAAAAATGAACGTTTTATCATTAAAATTCAAAGTAGGTTCAAGACAGTTTTTAATAGGGCTGTTTTGTTGTTTAATTAATACATGGTGTTATGCATATTCATCTACTTCAGAAGTAGTTTTAAGCAGCTCATTACAAACCCAAGCAGCAAAAGCTAATGAAATTATAACCTATAATTTTCAACTAAAAAATAGAAAAAGTACTTCGGAAACTTATACTCTTAACGTGAAACATCCGAGAGAATTGGCTAGTGAAAATATACTAAGTGTCGCATCAATAACTTTAGAATCTAACGGAAGTTATAACGGCACGCTAAAGGTTACAGTTAGCGATAGAATACCTTTAGGCGGACAAGAAGCAAGTATAATAGAACTAAAAGATTCCGAAGGGCATATTATCGAAACATTAGAGTTTATATCTGTTAGAAGTAAACCGCATCCATTTTTGTTGGCAACTAATACTGTTTTTGAAGAAGCCAAACAAAAGATAAAAAACTATACTTGGGCTAAGCAAAACTTAGATAATATGTTGAAGGAACTTGATGAGTTTGAGTTTCCTGAACGTAAAATTGTTAGTAAACCAAGGCCAACCAAAATATGGTCAAGCTTTGATTATAGTGCAAGCCATGGCGAAAAAGCATTTCAGCTGGCATTAGCTTACAAATTAACGGGAAAGGCTGTTTACAAGCAAAAAGTAATCAGCTTAATTAAAGCAGTTTTCGATAAAACTGAAGGTTACTTATCTATTGGTGCGGCTACTAACGGTGTGCAGGTTCATGAAGGGAATTTCTTTTTATTTATATCCGCAGCTTGCGATATTCTTTACAATGAACCAGAATTATCTAGTACAGATAAAGAGAATATTGAAGCTTCCTTTCGTTATTATTTAGAGTTGAATAAAAAACACATGGATGGTTTGGGGATAATGAATCATCAAGCAAGTGCTAATGCAGGGGCTATATTTGTTGCATTATATTTACAAGATATACCACAGTTAGAATATTTGACCGAAGCTGATGGAGGCATGGCAGACCAAATAGGTAAAGGAGTCATGGCCGATGGCTGGTGGTTTGAAGGTACAGGGAATTATTGTTATTTAGTGGTGCAACGTTATACTTTGGTGGCCCAAGCTTTTGAGAATTATGGCATGGATTTATACCACAGACGCTTTCCTACTAAATTTAAAAGTAAAGATTTTGAGAATGCAAAAGAAGGTTTTACTGGGATGAAATTTGACAATTGGGGCCCAACCGGAAAAAACACCAGAGGACTTGAAGATATGGTTACGCCTTACGTACCTTTTATGGACGAAAATGCGTATTTGGTATCGACTAACGATTCGGATTTAAAAGCACCAAATGAGTTTTACGAACTGGCGTATCGCGAATATAAATTCAACGATTTAGCTTGGGTTATTAGTAAAACAGAACGTGATTCGTGGGTATCTTTAATGTATGGGGTTCCTGAACTTCCTGAAGTGAAAGATCCTAGAACGGGATCAGATTTTAGAGAAAATATTGGTTTGGTAGCATTGCGCTCGCAAGGCCAAAAAGAGACTCCTGAAAATCAAATTCAAGCCTTTCTTAAATATGGAACGCATGGCGGTTGGCACGGGCAATTTGATAGAGCAAGTTTAGCGGCTCTAGATCGAAACGGGCATAAATATTTTGGTTCCGAAATGGTTTGGTACGGTTACGGAAATCCAGGATATAAAGAGTGTGTACAAACTTCTGCAACCCATAATATGGTTATTGTTGATGAACTTCAGCAAGAGGCTGTGCCTTCGGAACAGTTACTATTTTATAAAGGGGATATCATGCAAGCTTCGGTGGTAGAAACTAATGCTAGATGGCGACAAATTCCGCGTTGGAATGCTGAAAAGTTTCCACCATGGGACGATACGGATTATGCTAACGGTTTTAATCCTATTCAGCAACGAAGAATTTCTATCGTTACAAACGATTATGTAATTCTTGCCGATTATATGAAATCGGATAAAAAACATAATTACGATTGGCTAATTCATCCCGTAGGGTTTTCTTCTATTGAAGGCGTTAAAAAGAAAGGTAATTCACTTGAAAAGTTAAGCACAGATGGAAATTCGCCTTATAAATATTTTGAACATGCGCAGTGGTATAACTCTAAAAAAGGAGCAAAAGTGGAGTTTATTGAGGGCGAACATAAACTAGATGTATATACACTTTGGCCTAAAAAATCTGAAATTGTAATTAGTAACTACCCGAATGGCGGTAAGCAACGCCGCATTAGAAATAATCCGGATAGACGCACTTATGGCGTTCGTGTAAACGAAAAAGAAGTTGTTTTTCTGAGTGTAATTGAACCTTACAAAAGGGAATCTTCAATAAAAAAAATAGAATCTGCTTCTGAAAACGAAATTACGGTAACCTTAAAAGATGGTAAAGTACAAACCATAAGTATCGAAAATTTAAAAGGAACGCTTCCGAAGATAAAAATTACTGAAACGCTTGGTGATACAGTGAAAACTGAAATAACGAAATAAGTTTTTAATGAAAAAAATAATTCAAATTACATTTATATTATCAGTTCTTGTTTGTAAATCTCAGATTGTATCAGATATAAATTGGCCAGGATTTATGGCACAACACGATTTGGTTTGGGAAGAAATTCCGAAGCAATGGAACGAAGGTGGTTTTGTTGGAAACGGACAAGTTGGTATGATGATTTATGCCAATTTAGATGATAATAGATTAGATTTTCATGTTGGCCGTCAAGATGTTACCGATCATAGAAAAGCGCCTAATAAGAAGACTTCTATGGGTGTAAAAGGTGCTAATTTATTCGATTATTCTCGTCTTGATATTGGAAGTATGGTGCTTCGACCTGCGGGGAAAATATTGGATATTAAAGTTCGTCAAGATTTATGGAACGCCGAAATTCGCGGAACTATAATTACAGACCTCGGAGAAATTACTTTTAGAGCATTTACACCTTATAATAGAATGTTAAATGTTGTTGAAGTGCATTCTACCGAAACTAAATCGAATAAAACCGTAGATTATAGCTGGGAGTGGCTAGCTGGTTTGCCTATTTCACCTCGAATTATTGCTAAGCCGTCTGCTTTAAAAGAAAAAGATTACGCATTAAACCCGAAACCAGATATAAAAATGGTAGATGGTATTAATGTTTGCGAACAATCTTTATTAGCAGGAGGTGATTATGCTACAGCTTGGACGGATAAACCTTCTGATGGTAACAAATCTACAATGTATATTGCTGTCGCTAATGAAATTCCAGCAAGTTATGTTTCGGCAAAAGTTGCTGCAAAAACGGTTACAGGTGCCGTAATCACTTCAATGAAAACTATTGAAGAAGAACACAGAACTTGGTGGCATAACTATTTTCAAAAATCGTTTTTGTCTATTCCAGATGCACGCATGGAATCTTTTTATTGGATTCAAATATATAAAATGGCAACTTGCTCGCGTGCCGATGGTCCTGCTTTAGATTTAATGGGACCTTTTCTTAAAAATACAAGTTGGCCAGGTTTATGGTGGAATTTAAATGTGCAGTTAACGTATTGGCCATTTAATGCGAGTAATCATTTAGATATTGCTGAGAATTTTATAACCTTGATAGACGATAATTTTGATATGATGTTGCCAAGTAAACGTGGTAAAAACTTTGGTGATTTTGCTTGGGCGATGCACAATTATTGGTTAATTTATAGTTACAGAGGCGATGCCGAAGCTATTCGAGATAAGTGGTTACCAAAAGCTATGAAAATAGCCGAAGTGTATGAAACTAAAATGATTAGAAATGCGGATAACAAAATTGAATTAACAGCAATGGGTTCCCCAGAATATGGAGGTTTTAAAGCATTTCCGAATACAAACTATAATTTAGCTTTAGTACGTTGGGTATTAAATACTTTAATAAATACGAGTGAAACTCATGATTTAAATACTAATGAAGTTAAAAAATGGAAAGGGCTTTTAGCCGATTTAATTACCTATCCTGAAGATGAAAATGGATTAATGATTGGAAGTAATCAACCTGTTGATATTTCTCACAGACACTATTCTCATTTATTAGGTTTATATCCGCTATTTCAATTAAATCCAGACGATCTAAAAGTTAGAACTTTAGTTGATAAATCTGTAGTGCATTGGCATCAAATTGATGAAAGTAAAGGCTTGGTGGGTTATTCTTATACCGGTGGAGCTTCATTATACGCAGCTTTAGGTCGTGGAGATGATGCTAATAAAATGCTTCAACAATTTTTAGATGGTAATATACAAAGTGCGATGTTATTACCGAATACATTTTACATGGAAGGGCATGGACGTAACCCCGTTATAGAAACACCTTTAAGTGCGGCTTCGAGTATTATCGAGTTGTTTCTACAAAGTTGGGGAAATAAAATTAGAGTGTTTCCGGCAACACCTAATAGTTTTCAGGATGTAAGTTTTAAAGATTTACGAGCAGAAGGTGGTTTTTTAGTAAGTGCATCGCGCAAGGCTGGTATAACTGAATTTGTAAAAATTGAAAGTCTAGCAGGAAATATATGTAGATTAAAAGTGAGTGATTGGAAAAAAGCTATACAAATTTCTAAAGGTTCAAAAATTAAAATTATTAAGGTTGAAAATGGCGAATTTCAAATAGAACTTAAAAAAGGAGAATCTATAGTTTTAGCTTCAAACAAAGCTGTAAAACCAATAATTTCTGTGATATCCAATTCTAAAAGTGATATCAATTATTATGGTGTTAAAAAAGGTAAATCGTATACAGAAGTTTATGAATACCCGGTGCCTAATTTCGATTTAAAAGCAAAGGAATAATGTTAAACATTAGTATGTGAAATAATACTAAAACCATCTGCTATTTAAGTCATGACTTAAAAATAGATATCATTAATAAAATCAGTTTAAAAACAACTTATCTTTACTTTTAAGCTTGTTTTTTTACTAATTTTTTAATTTACGAACAGTTTTTGTGTTGATTTGCAAAAATAGTATCATGATTGGTTGAGATTTTGGAAGATTAGTGTTTATATTATGGGTAAAATTGTTTTTTATAAAACCAACCAACTATAACTTTTATGAAACGCACGTTGTTAATTGCAATTGTTTTCACAATAGTCCTTTTCGGACTCTTCTTAATTCCGCTAAGCGGTGAAGTAGATAATACATTTGTATTCTTTTTGGGTAGATTTCACCCTATAATTCTTCATTTACCAATAGGCGCTTTAATTGTGCTGTTTTTCATGGAAATTATTAACAGTTTCCGCCCAGAATTAAATCTAGATTCAGCATGTAAACTTTTACTTTGGTTTTCGGTTTTTAGTATTATTCCAACACTTATTTTAGGTTTTCTTTTAGCGTCTTCGGGTCATTATAATGAAGACGTACTAGGTTTTCATAAATGGTTAGGTTGGTTTACGGCGCTTATAGCTGTTTGGTTGCTTGTTGTAAGACAAAATTCTGTTAATAAAGAGGAAAATAAAGTATCCAAATCTTATAAAATATTTTTATTTATAAATGTTGTTCTATTGTCTTTAACAGGGCATTATGGAGGTTCTTTAACGCACGGATCGACGTACTTAACCAAACACATGCCATCTGGTTTAAAAGCCGTTTTAGGTGTCGATGGAAGCGAAGACGACTACATTGCGCTTAATACAGAAAGTGATTCGACTTCACAAGAAGCTGTAGATTTTAAAACGAAAGTTCAACCTGTGATGGAAACCTATTGTTTTGAATGTCATGGCGTTGATAAGCAAAAAGGTGATGTGCGCTTAGATGTTTTGCATTGGGATATGATAAATGGTCACGATGCAGAAGGCTGGCATTCTGCCTTAGATATGATAAATTCTGGCGAAATGCCTCCAAAAGATGAACCACAACTAAGTGATGAAGAGCGTCGCGCTGTAGTAGATTGGATGACGCAGAATTTAGAGAAAGCTGCCATAGTAAAAAACAACGCTAATAAAGGTGTTATGCGCAGGTTAACCAAAAAGCAATACACCAATACACTTAATGAATTGCTTGGTGTAAACGTTAATTTTGGTGATGTGTTACCAGATGATGGAAAGTCTGAAATGGGTTATAGTAATAACGGAAGCATTCTTCAAACATCGGCACTGCATATCGATTATTATCAAAAAATTGCTCGTGAAGCATTAGATAAGGCCATTGTTTTTGGAGAAAAACCAGAAGCTAAGCGTTACAAAGTAACCTTAGGAAAAAATATTGGAGATGGCAAAACAGGTGCTGAATATGGTGGTTACCAAACAGCTGCTATAAGCAATAAAGATTTGCAAGTAGATATTTTGGATGACGAGGGAAGAGCTGTTAAAATGGGGCCAAATAAAACCAAAGACAGTATAAAACGCCTAAAAAACAAAATAGGTATTGGTATGCGTGGTTCAGCCAGTAACCGTTATAGTGTTGTTGCCGAAGGCATGTTGTTAAATTCTGCTTTACCAGCAAGAGAGGTTACACCAAAATCTTGGCAAGGGCCTTCACCAAATTTAAAATTATTAGTAAAAGAAGATTTTCCAAGAACGGGCGATTTTGTTTTTCGTGTAGAAGCTTCCAAAGGATACCTTTCAGAATCTGTAGAACGTTTAATTGATTTAAGAAAAGTTGAGCCTGCTAGAAAAACTCCAAAAGCAGTGCGTATTTCTGCTAAGGATATAAAAAAAGCAAAAGGATTTGTTTTGAAAGATAACCGTTGGTTAGTTGCAGAAAATGTGGCTACCAATGTAAAAACTCAGTTTAAGTATCATGTGCCAAAATCGGGTATTTATCAGGTAGATTTAATACATCCATATGTATCAGAAGATGCTATGCCATCCTATCAATTAAGTCTTTTAGGTAATAATAAAGAGGGGCGTGTTGGTGAGCGTTTATATATGGATAAAAGTCTTGTAAATGCAGATGAAATTATTACGCCCGTAACTTTAGCATATTTATCTGAAGGGGAGCACAAAGCCTATATTGGCGGTAAGTTTTTTGTAGGTTTTAGCGATATTGTACTTACACCGATACCGGAAGACGATCCATTACCAAAAATACTAGCAGAAGAAGCTGAAAGAAATAATTTAAAGTATGCCGATGTTAATCCGTCTATTCAAGTTTTTGCAGGTGCAAGAACGGATGATGGTATGGATTACAAAACCTTTGATAATTCTGTAGAAGTCACAGCAGCAATGGGCGAGTATCAAATGTTTGAATTTAAAGGCAGGTTAGAGAATTTACCAATTCCGTTAGGTAGTGCACAAGTAAGTGGCGATTTAGCAAACATACTCACCGTCGGTCTTTGGAATAATCATTTGGTTAAAGATGGTAGTTTTAATGGTCCGCCATTATTAGTGAAATCCGTAGAGTTTGAAGCACCATATAATCCGGTTTGGCCACCAAATAGCCACACACAATTATTTTTCGATTCACCGAATAAAGCAAACGCAGAATTGTATACAGAAGAAGTGCTAACCAGTTTTATGGAACGCGCTTTTAGACGTCCGCTTAATGATGGTGAGTTAAATAGATATATGGATTTTTGGCGTAGTGTTAAAGATGATTTCGAGCGTTATGAAGATGGCGTTAAGGAAGTTATGGTTGCTGTACTTTGTTCACCTAATTTTATATATTTATTTGAACCTGAGGTTCCTGAAGACGATAAATCTAAAAAATCTACAGATGAATTTTATTTAGCCTCACAATTGTCGTATTTTTTATGGAATTCACCACCAGATGAAAGACTGAATAATTTGGCATCTACAGGTGATTTATATGATGAGTTACCAGAGCAAATTGAGCGTATGGTAGATGATGAAAGAATTACAAGAATGATTCATTCGTTTTCTTATGAGTGGCTTCGTTTAGATCGTCATAAAAGTATGGATACCGATGTGGGTATGTATAGAGATTATACACGTTTTGTGAAAGAAGATATGTTTAAAGAAACCTATGAGTTTATTCAGCATATATTAAAAAACGATTTAAGCATCATGAATTTTATTGATTCAGATTTCGCTATGCTGAATCAAAACTTAGCCGAATTTTATGGTATTGATGATGTAAAAGGAAATGAGTTTAGACCGGTAACTTTACCAAAAGAAGCGCATCGCGGTGGTTTACTATCTCAAGGTTCATTTTTAAATGGGCATTCCGATGGTGTGCAAGCGCATCCTATTAAAAGAGCGGTTTGGTTGAAAGAAAAAATATTGGGCGATTCGCCACCACCACCACCACCAAATGTACCCGAGTTGGCAACCGATACGCCTGGCTTTGAGAAAATGACTCTAAAAGAGCAGTTGTTTTTACATAGAAATAAAACATCTTGTTTAGATTGTCATCATAAAATTGATCCGTTTGGAGTTGTTTTTGAAAATTATGATGCCGTTGGAAGGTATCAAACCATAGCCAAAGGAAAGCCAATTGATGTGAAATCTAAATTACCTGATGGTACCGAAATTGAAGGTGTACAGGGTATTAAAGATTATATTTTAAGGATGAAGCAAGACGATTTCACTCGGGCATTAGTAGAAAATATTTATGCTTACGCTTTAGGGCGAGATGTTAGTTTCGCAGATCAAAAAGAAATAGATAGAATAGTAGAAGAAGTTATAGAAGATGATTATCGTTTTAAAACGGTTATAGAACAAGTGGTTTTAAGTCCGTCTTTCTATAAAAAAGAACAAAATTGGTTTAACAAAATATTTGGATCATGAGCAAAAAACCTTGGCATTTAGATCGTCGTACGTTTATTAAAGGATTGGGAGTAGCCTGTATGCTTCCATATTTTGAGGGTATGGCTATGAGTAGTTTTTCAAAATTTATAGAGCCAGAAATACCAAAACGTTTAGGTTTTCTATATTTTCCAAATGGTGTTGGAATTCCACCAAAGGAAAGTGCGCAGCACAAAAACTGGAGTTGGTTTCCTGTGAATGAAGGACGCGATTATAAGTTAACCAAAACCTTATCTCCTTTAGCGGCTTATCGTGATGATATATCTATTATGGGCGGCTTAAGTCATCCATACAGTCGTAATGTTTTAGGGCATATGGCAGGCGATTCTTGGTTAACCGGTGGTGATTTACGTGGTGAATATAAAAACAGTATTTCTGTAGATCAATATGCCGCAGGGAAACTCAGTAAATTTACGCGTTTTCCATCATTAGCATTATCGACTGATGGTGGTGTTGGTTATAAATCTAGAACATCAACGCTGTCGTTTAATTCTTCAGGAAAACCGTTACCGTCAGAGCACAGACAACGTGAAATTTTTGAACGTTATTTTTCTCCAAGTGGAGGTGCTTCAACTACAGAAAGGCGTAAAAGTTTAAACCAAGGCAAGAAGATTGTCGATTTAGTTTTAGAAGATAGTAAAAACCTAGAAAAGCGTTTAGGTGCTAATGATAAGGCGAAGTTAGATGAATATTTAACATCACTTAATCAAGTAGAGCAGCAAGTAAAAAGAAATGAAAAATGGCTAGATGTGCCCATGGACGATTTTGATGCGAGCTTAATTAATTTAGATGTAGATCCCGTTTCGGCTCCAGATGATTATGTACGCTCCATGATGGATTTAATGGTACTTGGGTTTCAAACAGATTCAACTCGTGTTATGACGTATATGATGGCGCGTGAAGATGGTATGGGCTTTGGTGATAATTTCCCTAAAATAGCTTTAGGGTTAAAAGGGCATCATAGTATTTCTCACGATAAAACAACTGGACATTGGGAAGATTGGGGACGTTTAGATCAATGGTACGCTAAACATTTTGCTTATTTTATTAATAAAATGAAAACTACAGAAGATGCGCATGGTTCTTTATTAGACAACTCGCTTATTCTTTACGGAAGTGCTTGTAGTTCTACACACAATGCAAGAAACTGTCCGCTTATTCTGGCTGGAGGTGCTAATTTGGGGGTTGAGCATGGCGCTTATACTAAATTCAATGAAAAAGAAGTACGACTGTCTAATTTGTTTGTAAGCATGCTAAACAAAGTAGATGTACGTACCGAGAGTTTTTCGGATAGTACAGGGCCATTACCTTCAATTCTTTAAAAAAGGCCACAACAAATTTTAATAACAAACTAAACTAAATAGATGAATAAAAAAGAGCGCATTCCGGTTGTAAGTAAAGAATTATTATTTCCTTTTATCATTATAACCTCTTTGTTCGCTTTATGGGGAATTGCTAACGATTTAACCAACCCAATGGTATCTGCTTTTAAAAAAGTAATGCCCGAGTTATCTAATATTCAAGCTTCCTTAGTGCAATTTGCATTTTATTTTGGGTATTTCTTTATGGCATTTCCGGCGGCTTTATTTATTAGACGTTTTAGTTATAAATCGGGAATTCTTTTAGGTTTATCGCTTTATGCTATTGGCGCATTTTTGTTTTATCCAGCGGCTAAGTATGAAGAATACAATTATTTTTTAATTTCATTATGGGTTATTACCTGCGGATTGGCTTTTTTGGAAACCACTGCAAATCCTTTAATTCTTGCTTTAGGTGATAAAAGAACAGCGACACAGCGTTTAAACTTAGCGCAAGCTTTTAATCCTGTGGGTTCGCTTACCGGAATGATTATCGCTCAAGTTTTCGTACTCCAAGCTTTGCGTTCTGATGATTATTCAGCGGAAGCTTACAATGCTTTAGCTTCAACAGAATTGGCTGCTATTCGTGAAAATGATTTAAGTGTTATTAGTATTCCGTATTTAAGTTTAGGCGTTTTAGTGTTAATCATTATGGCGATTATTGTGTTTACAAAAATCCCTAAAACAGCAGTAGGCGATAAAATGAGTCTATCGGATTCATTAAAAAAATTAAAAGCCAATAAAACGTATTTAAAAGGTGTTTTGGCGCAAGCTGCCTGTGTGGGTTCCCAAATTATGTGCTGGACCTATATTTTTCATTATGTTGATAATCTAAATGAAACTACCGGAAGTAATATTACAGCAACTAATTACAATGTGGCTGCTATGGTTTTGTTTTTGTCTGGTAGATGGATTGGTACGGCGTTAATGAAAAAAGTAAACCCACCAAAAGTACTCATGTTATTTGGATTGGGTGGAGCTTTAGCAAGTGTAGGAGCTATTGTGTTACCTGGAATGGCTGGGTTAATTTCGTTAGTCGCTATTTCCATTTTTATGTCTATTATGTTTCCAACTATTTATGGTATTGCTTTAAAAGATATGGGCGATGAAGCTAAAATTGGCTCAGCCGGATTGGTTATGGCTATTGTTGGTGGAGCGCTTATGCCTATTGTACAGGCTGCTATTTTAGATTTAGGTGGCGATGGTTTGGCTGATATTAATTTTTTAGGCTATATACCTGAGGTTAATTTATCGTTTATTCTACCGGCATTATCATTAGCCTTTGTTGGTTATTACGGTTATAGTAGCATAAAAACAATGGTAAGTAATTCTTAATATGAATGTTAATTTAAAAAACTTCAACCCTTTTTTCAAGTCTTTACTATTAGCAACGCTTGTATTTTTAGCGTCTTGTAAACAAGAAACTGGAAGTGTTGTAAAAATTGCCAATAGCGACAATCAATGGCCTATGTCTGGTGGACCGGATGGAAGTTATAAAATTAAAACAGATTTACAGGTTCCAGTACAATGGTCGGTTCGAAATAACGAAAATATTAAATGGAAAAAATCACTTCCTGCTGGCGGACAAAGCGGTATTGCTGTTTGGGACGATAAGTTGTTTTTTACTATTAATCCGCCTTTAGATACGCCCTCTTTTTCTGAGTTACAAAGTAATTATGATGAAGCTAAATCTAATTACGATACTATTTATACTGAAGAATTAAGCTTTTTAAGAAAAGAAGGAGTGTCTGCTTTTGAAACGGTTTTCAACCGGAAAAATACAGCGCATAATCTTTTCGAAGTCTTTTTGCTTTCTAATGAAAATTATCAAAAATTATCTTCTGAAAAAAAGAAGACTAATTATAACCGATTGCTAAATAAGAGTGGGGCAGGCCGTATGTTTTCTGAAGCCAATAAAAAACTGATTGATTATGTGAATTCAAAATCTGATCGGGTTTTAAACAGTTATAATCAATTTCAACAAGCTGAAAACGCATTAAAAACCAGACCTGTTGGGACAGATGTTGTTCTTTATTGTATGGATGCTAATACGGGTGAAACCCTATGGACGCGTACTGTAAAAGGAGTATTGACTAGCGATTATAATTATGCCTTTAGTGATGCCACAACACCTTGCCCTATGACTGACGGTGAGTTTGTTTGGGCTATTAATGCTAGTGGTGGTATGGCTTGTTTTTCGTTAGAAGGTGATTTGGTTTGGGATCGCACTTGGATGCCTACCATTGGGAGACCGTTTAATAAACAGTTCGATTCGGTGTTGTTTGAAGATATTATTTTGAATGTTGAACCACCACTTGAAAGTGATTCTACACGAATAAAAGAATGGAATTATCTACACGCTTTTAATAAGTTTACAGGAAATCACGAATGGACTACAGAAGCAGCCATTACGCATTATAATACGCCTGTAATTGGAGAAACTTCCGAAGGAAAACCAGCAATTTTAATAGCTCGTGGCGGTCCGCATGGAGTGCCAGAACGCCCTATTGGTTTGAGTTTAATAAGCTTAGAGCAAAATAATGCTGGTGAAGCTTTATGGCATTGGGAGCCCGAAGCACCAAATAAACTATCGGGTTATGGTGCTTTAAATACCCAACATTGGGATACCGAAAAAATATCGTGGATTTATAAATGTGAGGAAAATTTAACGGTAAACTCAAATACTGGTGAGTTAATGAGTCAAAAGCCTTTAAATATTGTCGATCAATATATTTATGATGAAGCTGATAAAACCTATCATTTAAATGAAGGTGTTGTTCTTAAAAATTCTGAAAACGAATTCCATTGCAATATGGCTGTAGACGATTATACCTTTTATATGGTTATGCATAAGCCATTTATTGCGCGCCATAATATTGTAACTGGTAAAAATGAACATCTAGAATTGCCTCATGAAAAAAATGCTGACGACAGTTTTATTTGGAGAACACCACAAACTAATGATGGCTTAAATGCCAAAGGACAATTGCATAGTAATGATACTCGTGTTTTGGGCGATGGCTTTCAGCGTTCGTTTTTAGGATCTCCGGTTATGATTAATAATTACATCTATTTTACAAATGCCGTAGGAATGGTGTATGTTATAGATGCCAATGCAGAGCGTTTTGATGAAAGCGCTTTAGTTTCGGTTAACGATTTAGGTGAAAAAGGAAAAACATGGACGGTAAACACCTTAAGTTTTGCTAATGGTCACATCTATCACCGAACCTTAAAAGAAACTATTTGTATTGGTAAATAAGCTAGTTTTTGTATTTAAACCTATTAAAACACTAGATTATTTAACCGGGAAAACTTCATAAATATAAAATTAACTCGATTTTTTAAGAGACCTAATATATGTTTTAATTTTTGTCGTTCTGTTATCAGTAAGGCTTATAAGTAAAGGGAGATCCCGTTCTTAGCGCTCGTTACTTTAAGGTTGATGTTAATGTTTTTTTCTTTATTTTTCTTTCGTTCTATGAGTTTTTTTTCTTTTATAACTCTATATAAATATTTATTACTATATTTGGTACACCAGATTGGTGTACCAAATATTTTTTAATAAGAATGAGTTATTTTTTCTGAATTTATTAAATTGGAAGTTTCACTAATTAGTATCTAATATATTGAATGTTGCAATGAATAAAGAACTTAAAATGAATCTTAAAACTACAAAATCAACATTATTAATTCTTTTAATGCTTTGCCTTGTGGTATTAACTAGCAGTTGCAGAGATACCAATAAAAAAACGGAGAAAGTAAAATCAAAAGCTACCGTTTATCCAAGTGATGTGATACCATTTATGGATCAATGGCGTCTTCTTTGTGGCGATGGAACAAAGTTTGAAGAACTAGCTAATATTGAGCATGAAGATTATTTTTATGTTACAAAAGATGGTGATACAGATTGGGTAGTTTATAAAACACCAAACTCTGGTATTACATCTCGAACCTCTAGCAATACAAGAACAGAATTAGGACAAAAAGAACATTGGACAACCGAAACAGGAGGTAAGTTAACAGGTTCGTTAAAAGTAATGCATGTTTCAACTTCCGGAGATGCAAGAGTTGCCGCTTCGTATTCAGTTGTAGTTGGACAAATTCATGGAAATAAAGGGCATGAAAATGAACCTTTAAAAATTTTTTATAAAAAATTCCCTGGCCACACCAAAGGTTCTGTGTTTTGGAATTATGAAATTAATACAGCAGGTGATGATAATTCTGGAAGATGGGATTATTCTACGCCAGTTTGGGGGTATGATATGTCTGTTGTTGGATCGAGTCCAACTACATCACCCGAAGAACCAAAAGATGGTATTGCTCTAGGTGAAGAATTTAGCTATGAAATAAACGTTTATAATGGTATTATGTATCTCACTTTTAAGAGTGAAGGTCATGAAACTAAAACATTTACTAAAAATTTGCTAAAATCTGATTTTGCAAAAAAAGAAGATATTCCTCAACAAATATGGACGTTATATACAGCAATTGGTCGTGATGGAGTTGAACGAGAGCAAGCTTATGCGGGGGAATTACAAAATTTTAAACAAGGTGCGTATAACCAAACTAATGGCAAGAATCCAGAAGATAACATCGTTTGGAGTACAGGATCTGAAACTTATAATGGAGACATCGAAAAGCAGTACGCCAATGGATGTTATGCAGAAGTTTGGTTTAAAAATGGAACCTTAGCAGCGGGTACTGATCCAAATAAAGAATAATAATATATAACGATATAAGGTTTATTTAAAACATTTAAGAATTTGAATAATGTAATCTTTATAATGGGAGTTTCAGGCTGTGGCAAGAGTACCATTGGTGAGTTATTATCTCAAGAACTCGAAATTCCTTTTTTTGATGGGGACGATTTTCATCCGCAATCGAATATAGATAAAATGAGTAGCGGTGTGCCATTAAATGATGAAGATCGTCATGGTTGGCTGGTTACGCTTAACGATTTGGCAAAAAGTCAATTACGAGATAATAGTTGCATTATTGTTTGTTCAGCTTTAAAGAAATCTTACAGAGATATTTTAAATACAGACATTCAAAATCAAGTAAAATGGATTCATTTAACAGGAAACTTTGATCAAATTTTAGAGCGATTAAATAAACGAGAAAACCATTTTATGTCTTCCAATTTATTGCAATCGCAGTTTGATGCTTTAGAAGAACCGAAAGATGCTTTTGTTGTAAATATCGGTTCAAAACCAAAAGACATTGTTGAAAACATTGCAAATAAAATAAAGATGAAATCAGAATTCGGATTATTTGGATTAGGCGTTATGGGAAAGAGTTTAAGTAGAAACTTGGCTCAAAAAGGATTTAGTATCTCGGTGTTTAATAGAGAAGAAAAAGGAACGGAAGAAGATGTTGCTATAAACTTTAAAAAAGAACACAAGGAACTTGAGAGTACTCAAGCTTATTCTGATATTGAAGCATTTGTAAATTCATTACAAACACCAAGACGAATTATGCTCATGGTGAATGCTGGTAAAATAACAGATTTAGTAATCGAAGATTTAATTCCTTTTTTATCAAATGGTGATATTTTGATTGATGGTGGTAATTCTAATTACTTAAAAACGAAAGAACGTTACGATTATTTAAAATTAAAACACATCAATTTTATTGGTGTTGGAGTTTCTGGAGGAGAGCAAGGCGCATTAAAAGGGCCTTCTATTATGCCTGGCGGAAATAAAGAAACCTATAATTTAATAAAACCGTATTTGGAAAGTATCGCTGCCAAAGATGCTAATAACCTGCCTTGTTGTACATATATAGGTGAAGAAGGTAGTGGGCATTTTGTTAAAATGGTGCATAATGGTATTGAATATGTAGAAATGCAATTGTTGGCAGAAGTTTATACTATTCTTAAAACTATGGGAAATAATCCTGATGAAATTGCTAGCATTTTAGAATCATGGAAACCTGAAGCAGACAGTTATTTACTTGGAATTACTGTAGATATTTTAAGAAAAAAGGATGGAGATGATTGGTTAGTAAATAAAATAGTAGATAAAGCAGGAAATAAGGGTACAGGTAACTGGACCACTATTGCAACAGCTCAATTAGGCGCTCCAAGTACTTTAATCGCGTCGGCATTATTTGCGCGTTATACGTCGTTTTATAAAGAAGAAAGACTTTTGGCTAGTCAAAACTTCAATATAAAACGATCTTCATTAGATTTAGATATACAAGATGTTTTAAACGCTTATCAGTTTGCTAGAATTATTAATCATTACCAAGGTATTAAACTGATTTCTGAAGCAGGAAGCGCTTATAATTGGGAATTGAATTTAAGTGAAATTGCTCGTATTTGGACCAATGGTTGTATTATAAAATCTGATTTTATGGTAGAATTAATTCCAATTTTAAAAGCGGATGATAATATTTTAAAACACACTACCATTATTAATAAACTGAAAGCTCTGAAACCTTCAATAAATAAAGTGGTTTCTCAATGCATTTTGAATGAGTTAACAGCATCTTGTTTAAGTGAGTCTGTTAATTTTTTAAATGCGTATACAACATCAAACTCTTCAGCAAATATAATTCAAGCACAACGCGATTATTTTGGAGCACACACTTACCAACGTATCGATGATGATTCGGGTAAGTTTCACCATACCAACTGGAATTAACCACTCCATTTTTAACTAAATATACCAAACTAAACTAAATATAATGTCTGAATTAAAAGAGAAGAAATCTTTATTACAAAAAATTGTAGCTATAGTTTTGGGCTTTGGTCCAGGTATTTTTGCTATCGGTTATACCATAGGTACCGGTAGCGTAACGTCCATGATTGTTGCAGGAAGTAAATTTAATATGCAATTATTATGGGTGCTTTTAATTAGTTGTATTTTTTCGGGCGTTTTAATGTTTGCCTATGGTAATTATGCATTGATTACCAATGAAACGGCGCTTTACGGATTTAAAAAACACCTAAAATTTGGTAAAACTTTAGCCATATTAATTATTGTTGGCATCACGTTTGGACAGTGGAATTCATTAATGGGAATTTTAGGGATTTCATCAAACATTATTTATGAGATATTAGCTATTAATTTTGAAGGATTAAGTGCTTATAGATATGAAACTGTTTTAATAATGGCCATTGTAATCATTGTTATTTTTTACTTATTAACGCTCGTTGGTAAGTACACGTTTTTTGAAAAAATATTGGTTGTTTTTGTAACCTTAATGGGGCTATCATTTGTGTTATCATTATGTTTTGTACAGCCACTTTCTATAGATGTAGTTAAAGGTTTATTACCTACTATACCAGATGTTCCTGGCGGTAAAATGCTAGTTGCAGCGTTTGTTGGAACCACTATGGCTTCGGCTACATTTCTATCTCGTCCACTCTTTGTAAAAGGAAAAGGTTGGACTATTAAAAATTTGGATCAACAGAAAAAAGATTCTATTACCGCAGCCATTTTAATATTTGTGATTAGTGGCGTTATTATGGCAGTAGCAGCAGGAGCTTTATTTTATCAAGGTAAAGAGGTTTCACAAGTTTTAGATATGGCAAATACGCTAGAACCTGTTGCTGGTAAGTGGGCCGTTTCTATTTTCTTTTTTGGTGCATTAAGCGCTGGTTTATCTTCTATTTTTCCGTGTTTATTAATAGCGCCATTACTAATTGCAGATTATCAATCGGGAGAATTAGATACCAATTCGCGTCAATTTAGAATAATAACTGCTGTAGCTTGTATGGTGGCTCTAATTGGTCCGGCATTTGGAGCAAACCCTATTGAAATTCAAATTCTATCTCAAGTATTTAATGTATTTGTGTTACCAATTGTTGTGCTTGGTATTATTCTTATGTTAAGCAGTAAAAAAGTCATGAAAGATTATAAAACGAGCTTAGGCGTTTACATCGGGTTGTATGCGGCATTGTTCTTTTCTTTAGTGATTTCATATAACGGGATCATCGCACTTTTAGAATATTTCTAATACTTAATTGAGTACCAATAAAACTAAACTAAACTAAACAATATTAAAATGAATACAAAAAACATATCAACAGGAGCTACGCTTGTCATTCTTAGTTTTTTTCTGAGTTTAAATAGTTGTAAAAATGAAACTAAAACAGAGAATAACGAAGCCATTAAAGAAGAAGTAATAAAAACCGTTTACGCTAGTGACGTGATTCCTTTTTTTGATGATTGGAAATTAATTTTAGGAGATGGTTCTAATGTTGGTATTGCAAATAACTTTGAAAACAAAGATTTCTTTTACACAGCTAATGATGGCAAAAATGATTGGATTGTTTTTAAAGCACCAAATGGTGGAGATACGCATGGAACCTCGAATAATACTAGAACAGAATTAGCTCAAATAAAAAAGTGGTACCCAAAAACAGCTAACGATAAATTGACGGCAACATTAAAAGTAATGAATGTATCTGCTACGGGTGATGCTAGGGTCGCAGCTTCGCATGCGGTTGTTGTGGGCCAAATTCATAGTGCGGATAAACATGAGAACGAGCCACTTAAAATATTCTACAAAAAATTCCCAGGACATACAAAAGGTTCCGTGTTTTGGCATTATGAAATCAATACAGCAGGAGATGATAATTCTGGAAGATGGGATTATTCTACGGCAGTTTGGGGTAACGACTTTTCAGTTGTTGGTGCAGAAGGAAATACATATCCTGAAGAACCAAAAAATGGTATTGCCTTAGGTGAAGAATTTAGTTATGAAATTGAAGTTAAAGATGGCATGATGAACTTGAAATTCACAAGTAAAGATCATGAAACCAAAACGTTTACAAAAAACTTAATAGAATCGGAATACTCAACAGCTGCAGATATTCCTGAACAAACACAAAAACTATTTGTACCAATTGGTCAAGATGGAGTAGAACGTGAAGCAGCTTATACAGGTGAAGGTTGTTTTTTTAAACTTGGCGCTTACAATCAAACCAATGGAAAATCTCCAGAAGTCAATAAAAATTGGTGTTCGGGAGCAGAAACTCATGGTGGTGATATTAAAAAACAATATGCCGATGGAAATTATGCCGAAGTTTGGTTTAAAACAGCAAGTATATCTGTAAGTGATGCTGCTGTTTCTAACGAAGGTTATTTTACAAAAAATGATTAAACAATTTACAATATCATTATTTGTTAATCAATTTAAAACTACTAAAACTAATTGATAGCTTAATTCATGTTATATAGTAGACGTTGGAGTAGTACTTAAGCCGATTAAGACTACTCCAACAATTTTAGCTTACGAGGTATTTTATATACTCGTAGTTTTTAGTGCGCGTAACTTTTTATAGTAAATACGAGATAGGTTTTAGTATCCTCTGATTTTTAGGTAATTATATTAAAAATATATTTTGCAATAACAATTTTTTCATATATATTTGGTACACCAGTTTGGAGTACCAATTTGGTGAACCAATAATTTGAATTTTATTAATCTTAAAAAAGTAACAATTAAACTAAAAATTTATGACCGCCAAAGTGCCAGAAATTATCTAATTAATTTCTCTAGAGCAATGTGTTTTACGTTGCATTTAACTAACTAACTAAATAAAATAACCAATGAATTTAAAAACTAAACTATTTTTAATGTTAATAATGATATTCAATATATCATTATATGCACAAGACGGGTACCAATTATCTGGTACGGTATCAGATGGGGCTAATTTGCCTGTTCCTGGTGTTAATGTTATTGTGGCTAATACCACAAAAGGCACAGCAACAGATTTTGATGGAGGGTACCAAATTAATGTTAAAAGCGGAGATGTTCTTCTGTTTTCCTATGTAGGCTATGTTTCGCAATCGATTACCATAACAAATCAAAAAACGCTTAATGTTGTTTTAACTGAAGATTCGGCACAACTAGACGAAGTTGTTGTTGTTGGTTACGGTACTACAAAAAAATCTCATCTTACAGGAGCTGTTGCCAAAATTGGTGGTGATGATGTTGCTGCTGTGCAAACTTCACGTGTAGATGAAGCCTTAGCAGGAAAACTTCCTGGGGTAAATATTCAAAATCAAAGTGGAGAACCAGGTTCAGATTTAAAAGTTCAAATTAGAGCGGGGTCTTCGCTTTCAAGTAACTCCGATCCTTTAATTGTTGTAGATGGGTTTCCTATTTCAGGAAATTTGGCAACCGTAAATCCTAACGATATTGAAAGCTTAGAGGTGTTGAAAGATGCCGCTTCTGCTGCTATTTATGGTTCTTTAGGTGCAAATGGTGTAATTTTAATTACGACTAAAAAGGGTAAATCTGGTAAACTAAATTTTAGCTACAATGCCTATACAAGCACTTCAAGAAAGTATGTAAAGGATATCGAGATGCTTAAAACTGCAGGAGAATGGGCTAACGAATTACAAACCGGTGATTACGATCTTTCTTTAACAGATCCAGGATTATTGGAATACAGATTAGATGCATACGCAAATGCACCAGATGTTGTGAGTATGGAAGACTGGCTTTTTAAGAGTGGTAGTTCAACAAGTCATGATTTTAGTGTAAGCGGTGGGTCTGAAAATATAAAAGCATTTGCTTCACTTGGGTATTTAAATACCGATGGTATTGTAAAAGGGCAAGGTTATGAAAGATATAACGGACGTATGAATATTGATGCGACTTTAAACGATAAGTTAAAAGCGGGATTAAGTATGAATGGGTTTTATGGTAACCAAGATATTGTACCTTGGGAAATGCGAGACCTTTTAAGATCTTATAGTATTAGTCCTATTTACCATACACAAGCCTCTATCGATTTTGTTCAGCAATTGGATGCTAAGAGACAAGCACTTTTCGATTCAGGATTTACTGGGAATAATATCGGTCAGTCTTTCGACAGTAATTATAGAGGAGATTTAAGTCAAAATTATGATGCGCATAGCATTTATGATTTGCAACCAGGAGACGTTGTAAACGATTGGCATTATGGTAGAAACCAAAATGGTATTGGAGGAACAGGAGATGCAGGTGTAGCTTCTAAATTCGATAATTCACAACGTTATAAGAAAACGCTTTATGGTAATGTAAGTTCTTATTTAGAATACGAGCTTATGGAAGGCTTAAAAGTGAAAACCATTTTTGGAGCAGATTTACGTGATGTTAATGAGTATGAATATCACGGTGTATTATCAGATGGTCAACAGCGCTCTACTTCATCTAGTTTAGATATGTCAGATATAAAAAAATCTACCATTTTAAGTACAACCACTTTAAGTTATAACAAGTTATTTGCTGATAAGCATGATATTTCTGCGGTAGCAGGTCTGGAATTTGTAAATACAAAATATACGGGGCTTTCATCAAACGGAACTAATGTACCAGTTGGTTATCCTTTAAACTATTCTTATTTTAATGCTGAAGATGTTATTTCGAATAGAATAGATGAAACACAATCAAGACGTGGTGTTTTCGGAAGAATTGCTTATGCTTACGACGATCGTTATTTACTATCGGCATCAGTTAGAAGAGATGGTGATTCTCGTTTTGGACCTAACGAAAGATTTGCAGTATTCCCAGCGTTATCTTTAGGATGGAATGTACATAAAGAATCTTTTTTACAAGATAGTGAAGCGATAAGTTTATTAAAACTTAGGTTTAGTACAGGTTCTTTAGGTACGTCTTCAGATTTAGGTTCTTATAGTTCATTAAGTATTTTAGGAACGACGCCTACCGCTTTTGGAACAGGTTTTTTAATTCCTGAAGATGTTACAAATCCAGATTTAACTTGGCAAACTAATAAAGAAACGAACTACGGTATTGATACTGGGTTTTTAAATAACCGTTTTAGAGTTAGTGTAGATTATTACACTTCTGATGTTAACAATATGCTTATCAATCAAAGTGTTTCAGAAGTTCTTGGTACACCTTCAATTAGACTTAACCGTGGAGATATTACAAGTTCTGGTGTAGAGATAGAATTGAATGCAAATATCATCCAAAACGATGGTTTTACTTGGAGTATGAATGCCAACTTATCTACAGTTGATACTAAAATTGCAAGTTTAGGTTCTGTTGATGAGTTACCACGTCAAATTTATGGAGGACCAAGTGGAAGAGGTGCTGAGTTTAGAAACTATGTGGGTGGCGAACTTGGTGAAATGTGGGGTTATGAAAGTGCAGGTTTAGTTGAATCTATTTATATTGAAGATCCTACAAGAACTATTGGATATACTAGTGGCGTACATTATGTAGTAGATCAAAACGAAGATGGCCTAATTACTTATGAAGATGATTATGTGAAATTAGGATCTGCGACTCCAGATTTTTATTGGGGTTTATCAAGTAATATGAACTATAAAGATTTCGATTTTTCATTCCAATTTCAAGGATCTCAAGGCGCAGAAGTATATAATATCGATCCTATTTACTGGCAATCTCATTTTCGCGATGCTACAGCACCTAGTTTTGATCCTGGTAACGATGGTATTGCTGATAATAATGGGCTACATTATTTACAAACCAGAGATGTGCATGGTTCAATGATTCAAGATGCATCATATATCGCTTTAAGAAACCTAACTATAGGATACACACTTAACCCAGATTTTATTAGTAAAATGGGTGTTGGTTCACTTAGAGTATATCTTGCCGCTACCAATTTGTTATACGTAATGGGTAAAGATTATACGTCATTCAACCCTGAAGGAATAGAAATTGAAAACGATGGTTATGGAGGTCCAACGACTTACGGATACCAAGAAGGGGCAAGTCCAATTGTGAGAAGTTTTACTTTCGGTGTAAATGTTAATTTTTAATTAAGAGAAAATGAAAAAAATAAAAACGATATATACAGTATTAGCAGCTATGTTGTTGCTAACAGCGTGTGATAATGATTTGGAACAATCACCTGAATTAGATTTAGAGGCAAGTAAATTGGTAGAGTTCGAACCGGTTTTAAATGCAGCATATTACTATCAAACAGGCGTTGCCATGCCGCAATTGGTTATGGGTGATTTTAGAGCAGACAATATGTTAATGTTAGAAAATCCGCATACTTCAATAGATACTTATGACTCCGATCTAGGAGGAGGCGATATGGCGGGAGCTTTTTTTAGCCCAGTTTATAGTAATTTGTATAAAGCAATTTTAAGTGCTAATAATGTTATTGAAAATTCATTAGATGCTACTCAAGTCAATGAGGCTAAATTTTTAAGAGGATTATCTTACTTTAAGTTAGTCATGATTTTTGGTGATGTTTCTGTAATTCTAACGCCTCAGCCATCCGTGTCAGAGATTCCTGATGTAGATTTAACAAGACAACCAATTGCCGATGTTTACAATAATGTTATTATTCCTGATTTACAAGATGCCATAGCAGGTTTAACTAATTCCGGATTAGCAACAGGTAGAGCATCTCAAATTGCAGCGAAAGCATTCCTTGGAAAAGTGTATATGTACAGAGGTGATTATACCAATGCAACATCAACGCTTGCAACGGTTATTAGCGATGCCGCAGTTGAAGGAATAACTTTAGAACCTAATTTTGCTGATGTTGTTACGGATGTAAGTTCAGAAATCATTTTTGCAACTCAATTATCATCTTCAATTCCAAATGCCGATGGTACGTCGTCTTCATCTACGTTTGTTGGATGGTTTGCAGGAAATGACACAAAATCACTTACACCTTTAGATCCGCGTTTAACAGCTGCTTTCGATGCTAGTAGTGCTGCTGGAGGAGGTACAGATTTAAGAAAAGCTTTAACTATTGATGCCGCGGCTGGAAAAGGAGTGAAGTACACTGGAGGTAACAGCGATCAGGACTTTATAGAAATGAGATTATCTGATGTTATCCTAATGTATGCAGAAGCTTTAAATGAATCTACAAATGCAACAGGAGCGCAATCTGCAACTATTTTAGCAGGTTTAGATGCTATTAGAATTAGAGCAGGGTTAACCTCTTTAGTAGGTACTGCAACAACGCAAGCTGATGTTGATGTTGCTATTCAAAAAGAAAGAAGAGTAGAGTTGGCTTTGGAAGGGCATAGATGGTTTGATTTAGTTAGAACAGGAACTGTGGATGCCGAAATGGGACAAACTATTTCTAGTAACTACTATATATTCCCTATTCCAAGTACAGAAATTACTGCTACAAATGGTGTAATTACTCAAAATACGGGGTATTAAATTATAAGATTATAAATAAAAGAAATTAGTGTTGGATTAGTTGTATTAGGTTACCCGACCTGAGGGTGGAAGGGGAAGGGTAACCTTTTATTTTTCTAATACAGAATATAATATGTTTTGTTTTTGTAAATGGTATAAATTTAATAATTTCGCGAACCAATCTGGTGTACCAATTTAATTTGATTTATATGAACATAAATGTGCTTTCTAAAAATGAAAATCAAGAAATTACTAGTATTGTTAAAAAGCTAATCTCTCAAATAAGTGATTTAATAACTAGTAAGCATTTAGAACCAGGAGACAAATTACCCGCAGAACGTGTATTGGCTGAAAAATTTGATGTTAGCCGAAGAAGTGTAAGGGTAGCTATTCTTAAATTAGAATCATATGGGATATTAATCTCAATGCCACAAAGTGGAACATTTGTAGCAAACATTGGTACTATCGCCATGAATGGTATGGTAGAAGATATTTTAAGTCTAGGTATTCCTAATTTCAAATCATTGGTAGAAACTAGAATTTTACTAGAATTAAAAACAGTTAGGCTTGCTGCAAATAGACGTACAGATGCCGATTTAAAAAGAATTAAGAAGGCCTTAAATGCTCACAAGGCAAAATTATTGGCGAGAGAAGATGCAGTTCAAGAAGATTTATTGTTTCATTTAGCAATAGCAAAAGCAAGCGGAAATGTTACAATGAATGAAATTATGATTGGTATAACGCCTCAGATTATTGTAGATTTTAAAAAGTACCATAAAGATTATGATACTTTAGATGAATTGAGAATAAGAGAGCATACCGAAATTTATGACGCTATTGAGGATCAAGATCCAGATTTAGCCGAAAAAAGAATGAAAGAGCATTTTAAATTATTATACGAGTATTGCGACGTTAGTTAACACTGAAAGAATAAAATAAAGAACAAATATGCGTGACTAAAAAAACGATTTAAATCTTTATTGTTTCTACTTCCGCACTTGTATTGAATACATTAAAATGAAAATATATGAAGCGATAATTTTAAAAATATCAGCTCAATCAATATAAGAATAATATGATAAAAAATAACAAATTAAGCGGAAAAAACGTACTCATAACTGCTGGGGCGCAAGGGATTGGAGAGTCTATCACTAAACACTTTATTGATAACGGAGCCCATGTTGCTATTCACTATTTTTCTAGTGCAGATACGGCAAACGAATTAGTGGAATACGCTAAAAATAAAGGCCAAAAAGCCGTTGCTATCAGTGGCGATTTAACAAAAGAATTTCATGCAAATTCACTAGTTGATAAAACAATAGAAGTACTGGGCGGAATAGACATTCTTATTAATAACGCTGGTTCACTTGTAGCACGTAAAATGCTGAATGAAATGGAGGCTGAGTTTTGGCATAAAGTTATGGATATCAACATGACATCCATGATGTTTGTAACGCGAGCTGCAGCACCTTATTTAGCAAAAAACCTTAATAGTAGTATTGTTAATTTGGCATCACTTGCGGGTCGTAAAGGCGGGCATCCAGGTTCATTAGTTTACGCGACTAGTAAAGGCGCTATACTAACGTTTACTCGAGCGCTATCAACAGAACTAGGGCCACTAGGAATTCGAGTTAACGCGGTTGCTCCAGGGCTTATCCTTGGAACATCATTTCATAATACGCACACAACGAAAGAATCGGCTGATGAAACAATTTCAGGTATTCCAATTCGTCGTGCTGGTAATGCAGCAGATGTAGCTAGAGCTGTTTTATATTTAGCATCAGAGTACGATGGTTTTATAACAGGAGCGACATTAGACATTAATGGAGGTGTTTACAATATGTAGTTCTTTTGAAAATTGAAAAGATTAAACTCTAAAAGTATAAATAACTAATCGTTGTAAAATATAGTCGATGTTAAAAACGCCAGTAATACACCCAACAATTATGGAGGTGTTGGCACGTTCGGGCCATTTTGCACAAGTAGTAATTGCAGATGGTAATTTACCCGTTGGCGCCATGACGGGACCAAACTCAACCACTGTGCATTTAAACTTTAAACCCGGCTTGTTAGATGCTATAACAGTGCTGGAGGGCATACTAGAAGTTTGCCCAGTTCAAGGTGCAATAGTTATGGAAAAGCCTGCCGAAGCAAATGCCGATATACACAATGCTTATAAAAAATTATTAGGAGAAGTATCTTGGGATGAAATGGAACGTTGGACGTTCTATGATAAAATTAGAGATCCCAATACCACGTTAATTATTCAAACAGGAGAACAACGTCGCTTCGCTAATTTAATATTAACGGTAGGTGTAGTAAAAATGGAGGAGGAAAGTAATTTTTAAAAGTCTTAAAATCAATAATAAAAAATAGAAACCCTCTACTAAGTAATGAAAGTAGAGGGTTTTTTATATACCTATTTTTAATATAGAACCGTATTAAATAATAGCCTACGGTACCTAATATAACACTATAAAAAAATAAAACCTCGTAAACATAAAGCTTACGAGGTTTTTTGCGGAGAATGAGGGATTCGAACCCCCGGAGGTGTAACCCTCAACAGTTTTCAAGACTGCCGCATTCGACCACTCTGCCAATTCTCCTGAGTGCCTCATCAGGTTATTCCCTGAATGCGGGTGCAAATATAAGAGCCTTTTTCGATGTATTCAAATAAAAATAAAGTTTTTTTCAATTATTTTTAAAACTAGTTTATAACCTATTCATTTTTAGACTAAAACAATAAAAATAAATTTTGAATAAAAATCAACAAATCCCATAACACTAACATTTCCTAGCTAATTCAAAAAAAACAAACTTATAAAACCTTACTTTTGTAGAACAATTAAGTAAAACTAAATGGATATTATAAAACAGTTGCAATGGCGTTATGCAACCAAAAAGTTCGACGCTAGCAAAACACTAACACCAGCAAAGTTAAATACGTTAAAAGAGGCCTTTAACTTAACCGCAACTTCTTTTGGTTTACAAACCTTAAATTTAGTTATTGTAAAAAACAAAACACTTCGCGAAAGCCTGTTACCGCATTCTTACAATCAACCCCAAGTGGTAAACGCCTCGCATTTACTAGTAATATGCATTCAAGAAAACATAGAAGATAGCGATGTTATCGACTATTACAACAACATAAAAACCATACGTAACACGCCCGAAAGTATCTTAAACCCATACCGTGAGCAACTCCAAGGTATGATGCAGAAAAAAACTGTAGAGCAACGCCAAAGCTGGTCTAAAAACCAAGCCTATATTGCTCTTGGTAACCTCATGACGGTTTGCGCCATAGAAAACATAGATGCTTGCCCAATGGAAGGTTTTATACCTGAACAATATGATCAAATATTAAAACTCGGCGAAAAAGGATTAAAATCCGTATTAATCCTACCTGTAGGATATCGCGCCGACGACGATATGTTTTCAACCCTAAAAAAAGTTAGAAAATCAATTAACCAAACCGTTATAGAAATTTAATATCTTTGGGCGTTACCACAAGGGTCGGGCTTTCACTACTCAATCTTTTTGTTTTTTAAGGAAAACAAAAAGGATTTCAAACAAGCCGTTCAATCCCTAACGCAGAAGTAACCGTCCAACATAGAATAAAAAGATAAAACAATAATAATATGCCAGGATTCGAATTATTTGGAGAATTAGAAAAACAAGAAGTAAACGATGTTTTAGACAATGGCGTTTTAATGCGCTATGGTTTCGATGGTATGCGTAAAGGGCATTGGAAAGCCAAAGCCTTAGAAAGCGAACTACAAAACACCTTTCAATCTAAACACGTACAACTAGTATCAAGTGGTACAGCTGCTGTATCGGTCGCTTTAGGATCTGCAGGTGTTGGAGCAGGAGATGAGATTATTATGCCAACCTTCACCTTTGTAGCTAGTTTTGAAGCTATAATGATGCTTGGTGCTATTCCTGTTTTAGCAGATATTGACGATACTTTAGGTTTAAACCCAGAAGCTGTAGAAGCAGCCATTACACCAAAAACAAAAGCCATTATGGTAGTTCAAATGTGTGGTAGTATGGCAAATATGGATGCGCTTAAAGCTATTGCAGAAAAGCATAACTTACTTTTAGTAGAAGATGCTTGCCAAGCCATTGGCGGAACTTTTAACGGACAACCATTAGGTAGCGTTGGAGATCTTGGATGTTTTTCATTCGATTTTGTAAAAACCATAACCTGTGGAGAAGGTGGAGCCGTAATCACTAATAACGAGAAATATTATACCAATGCCGATCATTATAGTGATCACGGTCACGATCATATTGGTAGCGATAGAGGAGCAGAAACACATCCTTTTTTAGGATACAATTTTAGAATATCAGAATTACATGCTGCGGTAGGTTTAGCTCAGGTAAAACGTTTACCAGAGTTTTTAGATATACAAAGGCGTAATTTTAATATTATACGTGAAGCTTTATCAACCATTCCAGAAGTTGTTTTTAGAACCGTTCCAGAAGGAGGTGTAGAAAGTTGCGCATTTTTAAACTTCTTTTTACCAGATTTAGAAACTTCTAGAAAAGTAATAGAAGCCTTTAAAAATAGTGGAGTAGATGCGTGTTGGAATTATTTTGATAACAACTGGCATTATATTCGTAAATGGGATCATTTAAAGAATTTAAAATCGTTGTTTCCTATTTCTAAAGAAGTAAAAGAAGGATTAGAGTATCTTCAAACAAAAACATTCGAAAAATCTGATCATTATATTTCAAGAAACATATCATGTTTAATAAAACTTTCATGGACAGAGGAGGAAGTTAAAGAACGCGCAAATAAGATGGCAGAACTCATTAAAAGTATATTATAAGCTATAAATACAATATAGTAGAATAACACAAACATAAAAAAGGCTTTAAATTTTAAATTTAAAGCCTTTTTTAGTTCAATTAATTTGTGAAATTAATACTTCACATAATCAACAATCTCTAAACCGTAACCAATTAAACCAACACGTTTGGTTTGTTCGGTATTAGAAATTAAGAGTAGTTTATGTATGTTTAAATCGTGTAATATTTGAGCACCAATTCCAAAATCACGGTTGTCCATATTTATTTTTGGAGCCTTAGTAACCGATTCACCATTTTGGTTATCTTTCAAAAAAGCTAATCGGCTTAAAATATTCATCGATTGCGATTCTTGATTTATAAAGATAATAGCACCTTTTCCTTCTTTATTAATAACATTAAACATGTTTTCTAGTTGCGCATCTACGTTGTTAGTAAGCGTTCCTAAAATATCGTTATTTATAAGTGTAGAGTTTATTCTGGTTGGTACCGCTTCACCATCCGTCCAAGAACCTTTTGTTAAAGCAATATGTACTTGGTTATTTGTAGTTTGTTTGTAAGCTCGCAATCTATAACTTCCAAAACGTGTTTCAATTTCAAAATCTTCTTTTTTCTCAATTAAAGAGTCGTGTTGCATTCTGTAAGCCACTAAATCTTCAATAGAAACAATTTTAATATCGTGTTTTTTAGCAATTTCAAACAGTTGTGGTAAACGTGCCATGGTACCATCTTCGTTCATAATTTCCACAATAAAACCAGCGGGCTCTAAACCTGCTAGGCGTGCAAAATCAATAGCAGCTTCTGTATGTCCGGTACGTCTTAAAACTCCCCCTTCTTTAGCAACTAATGGGAAAATATGTCCTGGTCTCGCTAGGTCATGTGGTTTTGTATCTGGATCAATTAAGGCTTGTATCGTTTTAGAACGATCTCCTGCCGAAATACCAGTAGTTACTCCATTACCACGTAAATCTACAGAAACCGTAAAGGCAGTTTCCATAGGGTCTGTGTTGTTGCGTACCATCATACCTAAATCAAGTTCTTTACAACGTGTTTCTGTTAATGGTGCACAAATTAATCCACGACCATGGGTTGCCATAAAATTTATTACTTCTGGAGTTACTTTTTCTGCTGCAGCAAGAAAATCACCTTCGTTTTCTCTGTTTTCATCATCAACAACGATAATAACTTTTCCATTTCTAATGTCTTCAATAGCATCGTGAATGGTATTTAATTTAATATCTGGATTAGAAGCTTTGCTCATAGGTTCTGTAATCATTTTTTATAAATAGTGTTACTTTAAAGAATCTAAACAAAAACGTTTTAAGTCTTCTTTTAATTTATCATTCAATAAAGGGTAAGTAATCATGTAAAGCGGTAATCCTAGAATAAGTAAACCTACGTTAGGACGTCGTGCTTTTTTGTTTATATAGTGGTAAAAACTATTCAAATTTAAAATAGATTTTAAATAGTAAATAGCATACAGCGCAAAGGATACAATGCTTAATTGTATAGAGGCTGTAGCGAGTGGTAATAATTTATTGTTTTTAAATACGAAGAAGAGGATAAGTAATACAGCACCTGTTCCATAAAGAAAAATAGCAAATTTACTATGGTCTCTATAATCTTTTACAATCTTTTCAGAGGCATCGTATTTACTATCAATTGTTATTTTGTTCGCTTCTTGTAAGTCTTTAATGCTTTGTCCGCGTTCATTTAAAATATTAAGCGCTTCGTATCGGCAGTTTTCATCGTGACCTAAAGCTTCATAATTTTTAACCACATCAAGAAGCTCTTCATTTTTATAGCCGCCTAAGAATCTAAAATCTACGCTATCTTTTTCTTTTATTTTGAGTAATTTTTTAAGCGGTTCCGTAATACTTCCTAAATCAAAAATGCCTTTATCTGCTGTAGCACGTTTGGTTAAATAAACACCTAATGGCAGCATAATAAGAGTAGAAAACCAACTAGCTAAAACAGGATTGACATCACCAGTTTTAGCAGAGTTTGTAGCGAAAATACCAATAAAGTGATAACTTAAAAATAGTAAAATAGCAATAACCATTGGCAAACCAATACCACCTTTTCTAATTAAAGCACCCAAAGGAGCACCAACGAAGAATAGAATAATACAAGCTATACCGAGAGCGAATTTTTCGTGAAACGAAATAATATGTCTATTAAAGTTGGTTTTAGCTATTTTATATGATTTTACTTTTTGAGATATAGTTTGTTGTGTACTTGCCGCACCTTTTAATGTAAGCTCTACCATTTTTATTTTATCCGAAGTTTCAAAAACATCTAGAATAGGGCCTGTGTAAATAGTGTCGATATCTTTTTTAGTATTTCTATAAATCTTATTAACGCTAGAGCGATTAATTAAATTTTTAGCAAGACCAGCATTTTCGTTTTTCTGCTTAACAATTAACGAGTCCATAGCCGTATTTAAATCTACAACATCAAGCATGCTGTATTTATCGGTTTGAGATTGCTCGTCCATATCGACCTCATTAAGGTTAGATAAGTCGATATTTATTATATACTTTTCAAAGGTACTTTTTGCAAAAGGTTTTTTGTCTTTGGCTTTTCTGTTTTTGCTAGCGATATCACTGTAATAGTTTCCGTCGAATAAAATTAACTTTAAAACATTAGAATCTGGATCACTAGCCAACTCTCCAGTTTTGGACTTAATGGTTGTTGCATTTGTACGACCGTCTGCTGCTTTTAAATGGATGGTAACATCATCTAAATACTGATCACGATCACCATGCTTTTTGGCAAATTTAATATTGTAATTATCGACCTGATTAAACTGACCTTCGGCGAGTAACATGGCCGGTTTCATTTTGGCAATATTTCGTCGAAGATTGTATGAGTTAACTTCGGCCCAAGGAATAACGTTGTTCGCAAAGAAAAAGGTAAGAATACCAAGACCTACAATAAAAACACTTAAACCAGACATGGCACGCTGCAGTGAAATACCTGTAGACTTCATGGCAGCAAACTCGTAGTTTTCTGCAAAACTACCAAACACCATAATGGATGAAAGTAAAATGGTAAGCGGTAATACCAATGGTATAAGCTTAGGCATAAAATAGATTAAGAACTTAAAAATAACACCTATTTCTAGGTCTTTACCTGCAAGTTCTTTAATGTATAGCCAAATGGTTTGTAAAACAAAAATCAGCATGAGTATAATAAACACGCTGAAAAAAGTTTTTAGGTAAGTTGTTAGTATGTAACGGTCTAATATTTTCAATGGAATACCTAATCTAGTTTATTGATATAATAGTCTGAATACTTATTCGCATCAAAGGTAAATAAGGTTTTCGATAAAGTCTCGTTTGTTTTAAAAGAATTAACAGTAAGAGTTGTTTTCGTATTATTTTTTCCGATTTGAATTAAATTGTAAATGTTTTTAGTTTTCGAATCTATACCTAACAAAATGGTTTTAATTTCAGAACTAGAGTCAATAGGTGTTAATTTCACGTATTGAATTTTTCTACCATTCATGTTTTGTTCAATATCTAAAGCGTAAGTATAGCCATCTTCGTAAAAAGATAGCATTTTACTTGGTGTAATGGCATCGTTCTCATCATCATTTTCTTCAGAGATGGTTACTTCTTCATCTTCTGGGCTAATGCTGTACAATGTTTTACCATCGAATAAACGGGTAATACCTAAAATGTTTAATTTATAGCGATCACCTTGCATGATTACGTCGCCTTTAGTCACTTGTTTTAAATCTTCAGCAGTGTTTTCTAACACATACTTAAAATCTATTGAAATGTTATCGTAACTTTTTACTTTTTGAGAGACTTCATTCAACAGTGCTTTTCCTTTGTTTTGAGCAAAGGCGTTAACTGAAAGGGTAATTAATAAAAGTGCAATAATTTTCTTCATTTTCATTTTAAATTATATTTCATTTTCTAAATGCTGATCTAATGCTATTAAATCGG
The DNA here is from genome assembly GCF_009796825.1 of Algibacter sp. L3A6. Taxonomy (GTDB): domain Bacteria; phylum Bacteroidota; class Bacteroidia; order Flavobacteriales; family Flavobacteriaceae; genus Algibacter. The sequence continues at coordinate 3,965,103 of NZ_CP047030.1, read as the reverse complement.
TTACTAACACTTGTCTGGCTTTACTACCTTCAAACGGACCAACAATACCTGCGGCTTCTAATTGATCTATAATTCGGCCGGCACGATTGTATCCTAATTTTAATTTTCGTTGTAACAACGAAGCAGAACCTTGTTGTGCTGTAACGATAACTATAGCAGCATCTTTAAAGAGTTTATCTCTATCTGATATATCTATATCAAGACTTGTGCCACTTTCTTCACCAACAAACTCTGGTAATTGATAAGCCTCAGGATAAGCCTTCTGCGCACCAATAAAGTCTACTATTTTTTCAACTTCTGGAGTATCTACAAAGGCACATTGTATCCTTATCATGTCATTTCCTTGTGTGTAAAGCATATCTCCACGACCAATAAGTTGGTCGGCTCCACCCGCATCTAAAATAGTACGCGAATCGATTTTACTAGATACTCTAAAGGCTATACGAGCAGGGAAATTCGCTTTAATAATACCTGTGATAACATTTACACTTGGGCGTTGCGTTGCAATAATTAAGTGAATACCAATGGCACGTGCTAATTGTGCTAAACGTGCAACTGGTGTTTCAACTTCTTTACCAGCCGTCATAATTAAATCGGCAAACTCATCAACAACCAAAACAATGTACGGTAAGTATTGATGCCCGTCATTAGGGTTTAATTTTCTAGCTTTAAATTTAACGTTGTATTCTGCTATATTTCTACAAAGTGCATTTTTTAGCATTTCGTAACGGTTATCCATTTCTATACACAATGAGTTTAGCGTATGGATAACTTTAGTATTATCTGTAATAATGGCATCACCATCGTCTGGAAGTTTTGCTAAATAATGGCGTTCAATTTTGTTGAAAAGTGTAAGCTCTACTTTTTTAGGATCTACTAAAACAAACTTAACTTCCGCAGGGTGTTTTTTATAAAGTAACGAGGTTAAAACGGCATTTAGACCAACCGATTTACCTTGTCCCGTAGCACCAGCCATAAGCAAGTGAGGCATTTTGGCTAAATCGACTACAAAAGTTTCATTACTAATAGTTTTACCTAAAGCAATAGGTAAATGCATTTCTGAGGACTGAAATTTCTTTGAAGCGATAACAGATCGCATAGAAACTATGGTTGAGTTTTTGTTTGGTACCTCAATACCAATAGTACCTTTACCAGGAATTGGAGCAATAATACGAATACCTAAAGCCGCTAAAGATAGAGCGATATCATCTTCTAAATTCTTAATTTTAGAAATACGCACACCAGCTTCTGGTACAATTTCGTAAAGGGTTACTGTTGGTCCGATAGTTGCTTTAATGCTTGCTATACCAATTTTATAATTACTTAAAGTTTCAACAATTTTGTTTTTGTTTTCCTCTAATTCTTCTTGATTAATGGTAATACCACCAGTATCATATTGTTTTAATAAATCTAAAGGCGGAAATTGATATTTACCAAGTTCTAGAGTAGGGTCAAATTGGCCAAAATCTTCAACGAGTTTATTTGCTAAGTTGTCGGTTTCCGAACCTTCTTCAGCAACTTCAACCACTTTCATTTCTAAATCTTCCTCTACAACTTCTTCTTCAGCAACTTTAACTACAAGAGGTGTTTTATCTTCAACTATAACTTTTTCTACTTTAGGCCTTACAGGAACTTCAACTGGTTCTAGTGGTGCTTCAATTGGTTTTTCTTCCTCTTCAGAGATATTAAAAGCAGATTTAAAATCTTCGGCTTCTTCAGATAAATTATTATCTAAAGGCACGATAATATCTTCTTTCATATCCGATAACTCACTCTTTAAATTACTCTTAGCCGATTTAAATTGATTTGCAATACTTTCAAACGTCACTTTAAAACGAATAGCTAAATATGTAATTAAACCAAAAACGAGCAGGAGTACAATACCTATTTTACCAATATAATCTTGAAGGTAATTGTTGATTTCGAAACCTATAGTACCACCAAGAATAGCGTTTTTATTTCCGAAGAACCCTAAAAGAATAGACGACCAAATAATGATTAATACACCCCAAAACCAATGTCTTCTTAGTTTCTCTTTATTGATGTTCATTAAAACATACACACCAGATAGGCACATAAGGCCGGCAAATATAAAAGAAGGCAAGCCAAAACCGCGTTGAATAAAGAAATCGCTTAACCATGCACCAGATTTACTTAACCAGTTTTCCGTTCCGATCTCGCGATCTGCAAAATGGGATAAGCTACTTTGGTCTGTTTCTCCTGTAAAAAAGAATGATATAAAAGAAATAGCTAGGCTTATGCCAAGCGTAATTAAAAAGCTACCTAAGACTAGTTTTTGTTGACTAGACAATTTAAAACTAGGTAGTTCTGCTTTTTTGCGAGGTGCTTTTTTAGGTTTAGTTTTACTTTTCGCCATTAATGCGTTTAGATTTCATGATTGAGGTCTTGAAGCGAGTTCAAAGATGTCATTATATTTATAACGACACAAAAATACAAATTACTAACGTTAACGAAACTATATTTTAAAAAATTGCAGAGCAAACCTGTAATTAACTCAATTTTAAAGATGATTGTTTAGAAAATTTTAGGAATATAAATAATAAGGCCAATAATAGAGGTGAAGATAGCAGCAATAAATACAGCTCCGGCTGCAATATCTTTTATTAAACCTATTTTTTCGTGATGTTCGGGGTGAATAAAATCTGCAATAGCTTCAATGGCCGTATTTACACCTTCGGCACACATCACTAAAGCAATGGCCAATAGTTGAATAAGCCACTCGGTAGTAGATATATTGTAGTAAAACCCAGCGATAGTGACTATAACACCGAGTGTAAATTGAATTTTAATGCTGGCTTCGGTTTTAAGGAGCAATACTGCACCTTTAAAAGCAAGGCCAACACTTTTTAATCTATTTACTAAAAAAGATTCCTTTTTGTTACGCATTTAAAAGAGCTTCTAAAGCAGCTTTGTAGTTAGGCTCTTCTGTAGTTTCTGCAACTTGTTCTGTGTATAAAACAGTTCCTTTTTCATCTAAAACAACAACACTTCTAGAGTGTAAACCTTCTAATGGGCCGTCGATAAAATCTAAACCGTAAGTTTTACCAAAATCTCCTGTTTTAAAATCGGATAAACTCACAACATCATTTAAACCTTCTGCACCACAAAAACGCGCATTAGCAAATGGTAAATCGCGAGATACACATAATACTTTAGTGTTTTCTAGTTCGCTAGCTTCACGGTTAAATTCGCGAACAGAGGTTGCGCAAGTACCAGTATCTACACTAGGGAATATGTTTAAAACTACTTTGCTGCCAGCAAAATCGCTTAATTTTTTTGTTGATAAATCATTTGCTGTTAAAGCAAATTCTGGAGCTTTTGTTCCTTTTGCAGGAAGATTTCCTGATGTATGTATTGCACCACCTTTTAATGTTACTGTTGCCATTATTTTATGTTTTATTAATTGTGTTGTAAAATTAAGAATAATAAGATGTTTAAACTATTTGTTTAATCTTTTTTTAATACTTATGCTCATGATTAAATCACTACAAATCAAATAAATGTATATAGCTAAGCGTTAATAAAGTGTTAAAGCGTAAATTACTCTAAACCAATTACGACTAAGCTACGTACATGTAGGAGAAAGTATATAATTGGGGTTTAAGGAAACAATAATTATAACACATTCAATATAAGAGAACTATAAAATCGAATTAATTAGTACTATAATATTACGATTATCTTAATTTACTAGGGATTTATTAAGATTATATGGAAAAGCTGCTTCAAAACTGAAGCGGCTTTTTTTTGTTCCCTACGTTAGGTTTGCGTAAATTTAGAGACAGATAATGGAATTGGGTATAAGAATTACTTATGATAAAATAAAAACAATCAATTTTATTTATCGTTTTTAAGTTCGGTTATAGAGTAATTTTATCAAAAATTAAAACGTAAAAATTTATATAATATGGATCATAACAACGGCGGTGACATAGGCAAATGTCCTTTTATGCAAGGAGCAATTACTACAACCGAAAAAACAGTAACAGATTGGTGGCCAAACACACTTAATCTAGACATTTTACACCAACAGGATACAAAAACAAATCCTTTAGGTGCAGATTTTGATTACCAAGAAGAACTGAAAAAATTAGATGTAGATGCTTTAAAGAAGGATGTACACGATTTTATGACAGATAGCCAAGATTGGTGGCCTGCAGATTGGGGACACTATGGTGGTTTAATGATTAGAATGGCATGGCACGCAGCAGGTTCATATAGATTAGCAGATGGTCGTGGTGGCGGTGGTACAGGTAACCAACGTTTTGCACCTTTAAACTCTTGGCCAGATAATGCCAGTTTAGATAAAGCTAGACGTTTACTTTGGCCAATCAAGAAAAAATACGGTAATACAGTAAGTTGGGCCGATCTTATTATTTTGGCAGGAACCATTGCTTACGAAAGCATGGGCTTAAAAACCTATGGTTTTGCCTTTGGTCGTCAAGATATTTGGCACCCAGAAAAAGATGTGTATTGGGGAGCAGAAAAAGAATGGTTAGCACCAAGTGATGAGCGTTATACAGATGTAGACCATCCGGATACTATGGAAAACCCATTAGCAGCCGTACAAATGGGACTAATTTACGTAAACCCAGAAGGTGTAAACGGTAAGCCAGATCCATTAAAAACGGCTCTACAAGTTAGAGAAACGTTTAAGCGTATGGCCATGAACGATGAGGAAACAGTGGCTTTAACAGCAGGTGGACATACCGTTGGAAAAACACATGGAAATGGAGATGCTAGTATTTTAGGTCCAGATCCAGAAAGTGCAGATGTAGAAGAGCAAGGTTTAGGTTGGTCTAACCCAACAAAATCTGGTAAAGGTAGATACACAGTTACTAGTGGTTTAGAAGGTGCTTGGACGACGAACCCGACAAAATGGGATAATGGCTTTTTCGAAATGTTATTTAACCACGATTGGGAACTACGTAAAAGTCCAGCAGGAGCACACCAATGGGAACCTGTAAACATAAAGGAAGAAGATATGCCTGTAGATGTTGAGGATATGACGACTAAGCATAACCCAATGATGACAGATGCCGACATGGCCATGAAAATGGATCCTATTTATAAAGAAATTTCATTGCGATTTAAGAATGATTTTGATGCCTTTTCTGATGCTTTCGCACGTGCTTGGTTCAAATTAACACACCGTGACATGGGACCAAAAGATCGTTGGTTTGGACCCGATGTACCTCAAGAAGAATTAATTTGGCAAGATCCAATTCCAAAAGGAAATTACGATTATGATGTTGAAGCTGTAAAAGCTAAAATCGCTGCTACAGGTTTAAGTATTTCAGAATTAGTATCTACCGCTTGGGATAGTGCAAGAACTTTTAGAGGATCAGATTTTAGAGGTGGAGCAAACGGATCACGTATTCGTTTAGAGCCACAAAAAAATTGGGCAGGTAACGAGCCAGCACAATTACAAAACGTATTATCTGTTTTAGAACCTATTGCTACAGAATTTGGTATTAGCATTGCAGATACTATTGTTTTAGCTGGTAATGTTGGTGTAGAAAAAGCCATTAGAAAAGCCGGTATGGTTGTAGATGTTCCTTTTGCACCAGGTAGAGGAGATGCATCGCAAGAGATGACAGATGCAGAATCTTTTGAGTCTATGGAGCCGCTTGCAGATGGTTACAGAAACTGGCAGAAAAAAGAGTATGTGGTTAGCCCAGAAGAAATGTTGCTAGATAAAACACAATTACTTGGCTTAACAGCTGCAGAAATGACGGTTTTAGTAGGAGGTATGCGTGTTATGGGAACCAACTATGGTGGAACTAAACATGGTGTGTTTACAGAAAATGAAGGCGCTTTAACAAACGATTTCTTTGTAAACTTAACGGATATGATTTTTGAATGGAAATCGCTTAACAATGGTATTTACGAAATTAAAAACCGTAAAACTGGCGAAGTTAAATTTACCGCAACTCGTGTAGATTTAGTATTTGGTTCTAATTCTATTTTGCGCGCTTACGCGGAAGTTTACGCTCAAGACGATAGCAAGGAAAGGTTTGTAAAAGACTTTGTATCTGCTTGGACAAAAGTGATGAACGCAGATCGTTTCGATATATAATAATAACATTAAACATAGATTTTAGAGGAATGGTTTTTATAGCCATTCCTTTTTTTATAAAAAAAATCCAAATGAAAGACATTAATAACTTATTTGAAAGCATAAAAAATAGAGACATTTTAACTCTAAAAAACTTACTATCAGAAAACCCTAAATTGGCCGAAGCTACTGATGAGCGTGGTTTTACACCATTAATTTTGGCGACCTATTTTGATAACGAAGCCGCAACTAAAACATTGGTAGAGCATCAAGCACCTATTAATGCTAAAGATGCCTCAGGAAACACCGCTTTAATTGGTGTAAGTTTTAAAGGCAACGTTACTTTTGCTAAATATTTAATTGAAAACGGCGCCGATTTAAACGAAGTGAATACCAACGGAACCACAGCCTTAACCTTTGCTACACAATACAACAAAGTAGACATTGTTAAACTACTTTTAGAGCATAACGCTGATAAAACGATAAAAGATAACGCAGGAAAAACAGCTTTAGCTTACGCTGAAGAAAAGGAGTTTACCGAAATTGTTGCGCTTTTGGAGCAATAGAAGTAGAGATTATTTATAATGAAAACGGAGTTTAAAACAAGCTTGTAATAAGGCTGGTTTTAAACTCTGTTTTTTTTTTGTGGCTATTTTTAAAAAAAACAATTTAATAAGTTGAATAAATTTAGATTGTCTCAATATGGGGGTGATTATGTTGAATAAAATGAGTTAAATTCGTTTTTCGTCAATATTTATCGGGTTTTATTGTTAATTCTGTATAATTAAGCTTTCTTAATTATTAAATGTTTTATGAGAGCTTTATTTCCTAACTAAATTATTAATAACCTTAAAATTAAAAATGATGTTAAAAATTAAAAAAAAGTTAATTACCTGTCTATTATTTACTTTAATACTTATGTCTTATTCCTGTACTAATTCAGTAGATGATATTTTAGAAGATAATAGTCAACTTGAAAATGAAATGAATCTTCAGTCGGCCGATATTAATGGTTTTAATAGTAGTTTTATTGTATCCAGTACTTCAGGTCATCATTATGTTGGCAATCTAAAAAATGTTCTTGGAGATGTAAAACAAGCACAAATTACAAATGCACTTACTACAACTTCTGAAGTAGAGAATATTTTAGATGGTTTTGAAGATATGGGGGTGAATGGTATACGTATCGCTATTTTTGCCGATGGAGTTAACCCAAATGTAACAATGTATAATTATCTTTATAATCAAGCTGTGTCTAGAGGTTTCAAAATATTTGCTAATCCAGCACAAGGTACAGGTGGAGCAAGAATAGCTAATGGCATGCTTAACGGTACCGTTCCGTCTGTCAAAAATTTAACAGCTAAAGATGTTCTTGTAACTCGCATAAAAGCTTTCGCACAAGATTATAAATGTGATTGGATAAATCCTTTTAATGAGGATAGTCGTCCAGGAACTGTTTGGTATGTAGGTCAAATTAATAATATCTATTCAGAATTATATGGTCAATTAAATGGAGCAGATTTAATTGGCTCTTGTGATTGGGGCATAGAAGCAGGGCTTTTATCATTGCAACAAACAACAATGAAAAATTATATATCGATAGCTGCAACACATAATTTAGGCTTTCAACATTCTTTATGGCCCGATTACATTGCTGAAGCAGGAAATTTACCTGTTTGGGATTCTGAAACAAATAATAATGTTAAATTTTCTGGCGTAGCAACTAGAATAGACGCCGCTATAGATGCTGGTGTTGATGGATTAGTTTTATATAATAGTTGGAATACAATTAGTCAGTCTTCGGGTGATTTAAATACGGCAGGTCAAGAATTTAAAGATAAATTTACTCAGTATTATTTTATACAAAACAAACAGAGTGGAGATAGAATTAAGCCGTTTAGCAATGTAACGGATGGCACATTAATGGTGCAAGCACCTTCGAGTTATACCGGAGATTTCACGCAATGGGAAATTATTCCAGCAGATAATGGATATGTTAGATTTAGAAATAAAGGATCTAAAATGTATTTTAGGCCTACTGATAATAACAATTATTCTAATATTTATGCGACAAGCTCTTTTTCAGGAGGAGAGACTTTTGTAGAATGGAGTATTAATGGCATTGATAATACATATTCATATGTTGTAAATCGGGAATCGGGTAAAAAAATGCGCTCTATAAATAGTAATGATTTATCTACTCATAATAATGAGTCTGATATTAGAATTAATCAAGTTCCTACTTCTTGGACAGGTGATGCTACGCGCTGGGAATTTGTAAAAGCTAATTAGTAATATTTGATAGTATTATAGGTTTTCCTATAAAAAAAGGAAGCTTACATTTGGCGTAATAGAAGTACAGTTTATTTATATTGAAAACGGAGATTAAAACAAGCTTGTAATAAGGTTGGTTTTAATCTCCGTTTTTTGTTGTTTAAAATGAAGTGCTTACTTCATTAATTCTATTTGAAATTCTGCTGCATTAAAGGCCATTTTTAAACCTAGTATGCTTGGTTCTTGTGGATGTTCTGCAAATAGTTCATTCAAGTATTTAGCTTGTTTCACCACGCTACTACTATCTCTTAAATATATGTGATACTTTAACAGAACCAAATTTGCATGCACTTTGTCAGAAATATTTAAGCCTTTTTGCTTTAAAACATCATCTAGTGTACTTTTTATTTTGTTATCGTTTTCTGGCAATTCATCTAGCAAATACGCTTGAGCTAAACTAGGCTTAGATTTAGCTGAATAATCACTCTTGTCAGACATGTTTAGTCTGTAAGTCATTTTATTACCATTTAGAAAATACCAACGCGTATAAGAATCATTTGCGATGTCTATTTCTTTTTCAAATAGTTGTTCTCTTGTATTCCAGTTTGTATGTGCCACTAAAAGCTCATGACCATCGTCTGTTTTAAGAATAGCCATTTTTATTAAATAATTTCGATCTCCTGGTTTTTCAATCTCAATTTCCAAAGGTGTGTCTGCGGAAACATAGGTTTTTGTAGCTTTTAATATAGACGAAACATCTTCTGTACTCGCCATAGGAAATAAGTTCTCTCGTAAAAACAAATCGATATAGAGATAATGCGTTAAATAGAAATCATCAGCTTTTATGTAGTTAGCTTCCTTAAGGCTCTCCGATTTTATTTTGATTTGTTCAGATTGAGCGTATCCAAAACTGGTTATGAAAATTGTGGCTATTAATACTATTTTATGCATGCTTTTAGTTTGTAATTTTTAGAGGGAGAATTTAATTTTTATATGATTAGATTGAAATAAGACTTTTACAAATTATAAATCGAGACTATTTTTTGATGGTTTTTAGAAAAAGGTTTTAGTTGAAAATCAGTGAGTTTTTACTTTTTTTATCACAGTACTTTGTAGGCGCAAGTTTATAATCCAAATAGTACCCCAATATTCCCACTCAGATTTTGATTGGCTTTCCAGCCATTAGGATATCCATTGAAATCAATTGGACTCAATCCGAATTGACCTCCCCAATCAAGAGTAATTTTTAAACTGTTTGTTAATTTGTAAATAACTCCAAGGCCACCAGCAAGCCCATAATCATATGGCTTGAAATCCTCTTTATTATCCTTAACCTCATCATTGGAATATTCTTTTGAAGCAGACATTAGTAGACCTCCATACATTCCGAAATTAAAAAAACCTTGTAAATTTCCTTGGCCTACTCTCCATTCTGCCATAACAGGCATCACTATATAGTTTAATTTTTGTGTAAAAAGCTCTATTTCTGAATCGTCTGTAATTAAAATTCCTTTTCCTTCATATTTTAGTTTTAATTTTAGAGCCCAATTTCTAGAAAAGTTGAATTTACCCACGACTCCAAATGACATTCTATTTATAGATAAACCTCTTACATATTTAGCCTCAATATATCGATAGTCGCTAATATTTAATCCAATCTCGGGACCTATTTCAAATTTTGAGTTTTGAGCAACAATATTAAAAAAGGAAAGAACAAATATTAGTTGCAAGATTATTTTTGTCATTAAATTCTAGTGAGTTTGTTGTATAATATTAAAGATGAAGTTGTTGTATAAGGAAAACTGCGTGTTTGTGTGCGAGGATTTTCCGAAGGAAAATCAGAAGTAAGCAAACGAGCAATTGACATTTGTTTAGCTAAAACTAGTAATTTTTTTTACTTTGTTAGCAAATGTTTTATTTTTAACTAAAAAGGTAATGGCAGATATAATTATAAAAACAGAGCCGTTTATCATATTATAAGAAAATAAATCAAAAGATGGTTCCCCTGGATATTTTAATTTTTGAAAAATTGCAACTCCAATTGTAACAATGGAAAGTCCAATAAGTGGATAAAGAGAAATTTTGAATTTAGAAAAGTTGAAACTTAGTAAAAGCGCTATTAGCAGTCCACCATAAAAAAGTAATTTTTGCGTCAAAGAAAGAAAAGTGTTAGCAAAATTTGCTAAATAATTGTTATTGCTCTTAACGAAAATATACTCAGCATAAGGATAGTAAATAAGAACTGCTCCGAATATTATAAAAATGTAAATAGAGGAACCTTTCCAACTTTTGCTGATATATGGAAAAATATTTTCCATTTCGATATTCATATGTTTCGTTGGTAGTTTTACAAAGCAGATTAGTATTAGGGCGATAATACCAAAAATAAATGGGAGTATGATTGCATTATATGATAAAACAAATAGTGAATAAGCTCCAAGAATTATTATAAAAAAAGCTTTTACACCTTTGTTTATAGATAACCGATTGACAATTAAATTAACACCTAAAACTATTAGTGAAAAAACTATAGTTGGTTTTAATAAACTTTCGTTCAAGAGGAGCAAACGAGCTTCCGATAAATAGCCAGATTTAAAGAAGTTTACGTAGTGCACTTGTCTGTAAAAATAGATTACAATACTTACTGCAATTAGAGCGAAACCTAAGATTTTATTCTTGTTAAATTCTTTACTTACATTAAGTTCGTCTTTAATTTCTTTAGCAGAAAATCCTAGGTTTAAAAGCTTTTCTGCTTTTCTTACCTTGTTGAATTTGTTACTTTTTAATTCTGACGCAAAATTTGTTATGTTTTCCATTTGGTTTTTTAATCTCGACTAACGTCAAATTTAAAATAATTTTCCCTCATAAAAAAAATTCGTTAGCTCGAGGAATTAATCGGATTCTGTGTGGAGAATATTTGCTAACGTTTAGTATATGAAAAGTAGGCGATTTCGAAGCACCGAACTTTCGGTTAAATACAAAGTTTGAAATGAGCCAAAGCCCTTAATTTTAGTACTATTTCGCCTATTTTTTATATACATTGTTACCTGCTGTTATTTTTATTCATCTTTTAGTTTCAAATATTTTGTCGGCACATTATCAGTCAACCAAACTCCATTTTCCGAAATATAAAATTCAATTTTGTCATTGTACATTTTCTCCGCTAATATCTCAAATATAACAGGCTTTCCGTGACGCTGTCCTACCTTGATTGCTGTTTCAGTATCACTACTCAAATGAACGTGCTGTCTGTTCCGCTTTTCAAGTCCTTTTTTCAAAATAGATTGAACTGATTTTTCGCTTGTTCCGTGAAAAAGTATTTCAGGTGGTTTTTGATTTTTATAGCCTAATTCGATTTCTACGGAATGTCCTTGACTGGCTCTTATCTTGTCAAATTTGTCATTAAAAGCAAATCGTTTTTTTGAATTAGTGGCAACTATATGATTTAATGTTTCTCGGTCAAATTGAATTCCGTATTTGTTTGATTTATCAATCAGTTCATTAATGTCAACCCATCCATTTTGGTCAATCTGAATGCCAATTGTTTCAGGTTTATGTCTTAATACCAAACTTAAAAACTTGCTTATATGCGTTTGTTGTTTTTCGCTAATCATTTTTAATTAAGTCGCAGTTAAACCAATCCACAAATAGCAAATGGAATTCCTTGTTGATTTTTAAAATTTCGCTTGTCGTCTTTTCGTTCCATTGTGAAATGCAGAGTTCAACTACTTTTCCACCATTAAGAGTTCCAAAATATGTTGTCTTTTCTGTTGTCAATCCGAATCCGTTTGAGAGTATTTCTCCGTTTATTATTACTTGTCCAATTGAATTAGAATTCAATAGATTTTGTATTTCATTAAAATCGATTGATAAGTTAGCCAACCCAATCGTTTTTCTCGTGTGGCAATTTTTGAACAAGGTGTATTCTTCACTCTTTTTAGAATGATTTTCCCAAATCTCTTTAATAGCCTTTAATTCTTCTTCTATTATGGGAAGTGAATCGATTTTCAAAAACTCCTTTTGCCTGTAGTCATCTTCGTGAATACTAATGTCAAACTCAGAATCTTTTGTTTTTGTATTGGTTTGAGGAAACTCATTAGATATTGTTGGTGTAGTGAACCAAATATCATTCGGGTTCATTTTCTCCACTTTTCTCATTTTTAACGTTAAGCTCTTGGATTGAAGAAAATCCCTTGAATGTGCGGGAATTGCTTCTTCAATTGACCAATCTTCATCATTTAAATGCATTGTTGTCTGAATTTCAAATGTCTCGGGAAGCTGTTCTGGTGGCATTTCTGAAACTCCAATGACGTTTCCGTTTGACGAATCAATAAATTGAACCTTTATCGCATTGCTTTTTCCGAATATTTTGTCAAATAATCCCATTTTGTTCTCGGTTCGTTTTTTTTAATAGCAGGTAACTATGTTATATGATTACTTTTATCACTCTTATCCATTGATAAATTAAACTAAAAGGAAGAACCTGCAATAGGTCTTTCAATACAATTTCCTGCGCCAAAACACACGGTTTCTGTTTCGCAACCACCTTCGTCTTCGGTACAAGACGTAAAGCTTAAGGAAATTATAGCAGCTAGTAAAACGTGTTTTAAGGTCTTCATATGTTTCATTTTATGTTTTCTTTATATTTCAAAAACATAAGCAACGAATTTACTTTGTTTCTGTAAAAGAATCAATACGTATAACTGCGTATTTTTCTTTAACGAGAGCAAATTACAAAAGTTTGTTTTATGGATTTTACGGGTTTCCGTAATTGTAGAATGAAAATTAAGTAAAAGAGGCCTTTTAGTTATAGAAAAGGGATTTGATACTTTTTTATTATAAAAAGAGTAGGAGGAAAGGAGATTAAAATGCTCTAAAATGAGGGACTTTTAGGCATTTTTGAGAGTTTTGTGAAATGGTTAGCAGTTTTGATTATTTAAACTCAATAATTTCAGCAGACATTGTTGCTGTAATTCTCTTTTTTGTTTCTGTGATATCTACAGATACATTAATAAGAGTTCTGCTACCTACTAATTCTACACCGGCAGATTTTGCTTTTTTTAGCAGATTTGTTTTTGCCTGAGAAACAATACCTTCTTTGTTTGTTATGTTTCCAGTCATTATTTTCTCTGTAGCTGTTCCTGAAAAGCTACCTAATACATTGAAATTAGAACTTGTTAAAACGGTTTGAGTTTGATTGTGCTGTTGGTAACCTCCTGAGTATAAACTCGGTGATTTACAAGATGTAAATGCGGCAGTAACAGCTAGAATTAAAATAATTTTTTTCATTTATTGGGGTTTTAATTTGCCTACTTCTTTTTTTTGTCTCTTTTCGGCTTGTTCAGACATTGTTATTTATTTGAATTTACTTAACCTAGTTTGTAGTTAATTAATGAGTGTTTTGCTATAACTGAACGCAAATTATAACAGTCCAATCAATTAATTTTACGGGTTTCCGTAATTGTAGAATAAAAGCATAAAAAAAAGCCCTAAATAGGGCTTCTTTTTTATTTGTAAGTACTAAAATGTACTATTACTAATGGGTTTAAGCAATAGTTATTCTTTAATAATTTTCAATGCTTTTGCATTTTCTGTTTTCAATATATAGATTCCGTTAGTTAGGGTTCTAAGATCTATTTGTTCTTTTTCTTGTATAGAACCGTTTAAAACGCTTTCACCAAGTATATTGTAAATGGTATAATTTTCTTTTACTTTAAATCCTGAAATTTCAATAAAATCGGTAGATGGATTTGGATAAGCGGTTATTGTATTTGAATTATTTTCAAATTGATTTGTAGATAATGTTGATTTATCAAAAATAGAAACGTTATCAATTAATACTTGCGCGCCAGCATCTCCACGTGCGTATATAAAAGCTTGAACATTTTCTGTTTCGGTAGCTGTATATTCAAACTCTCCTTTTTTCCATTCTGTTGTAGATGAGTCTGTATAGGTATTAGTTAAAAAAGTAGTTGGAAAAGCACCTGGAGTATGAGATAAATTAAATTCAACCTGAGTTAAATTACCAGAAACAGCTTTGTAATAAAAAGTACAAACATAAGTTACACCAGAAATGAATGACATATTATCTGTATTTATGTAGTTAAATGCTCTACCTGAGGCAATTTCTAATTGTAGACTTGCAGTTCCATTTTGAAAATCAGCATTTTTTTCCCATAATCCGTCAAAAAATCTAGTCCAATCATCTGGGTTTGTATCAAACGAATCCCAATTCTCCATATCTGCATTAGGAACAAGGTTTGTTTGCGCATTGATATTTAATGTTGCAATAAATAAAAATAGAATAAGTAGTTTTTTCTTCATAATTGTTTTGTTTTGAGTGTTTTAAAAAATAGTTAATTATATTGTTAGATTACCTCTGTTCCTTAAACCTTTTTATAAAACAAATGTTGTTATGTTTTATGTTGCTTTTAGGACTTAAAAGTGACAGCAAGTAAATATTTATATTTGAAATTATGTAGTTTTAATTATTAAATGTAAGATATAACGTCGTTGCTTTGCGGTTCGTCGATAAATTTTGTTTTTTTTGTATTTTAGGAATAAAACATTAGCCATTTCAGTTTAGATATTTTTCTGGCTAAAAATTCGAAGAAACCAATACTTTAAAAAGAACCTCAATGAGCGGGTATAATTGTTGAATTAGGCACAAAAAGAATTGTGATTTATTGTAAAAATAATTTTCGCGTAAAACTGAAAAACCACCAAGCTTCCGCAAGGTGGTATTTACTAAATGCTAATTTTTTTTTCAATAGTTACTCTTAAAGTATTTTCAACACCTCTATAATTTCTGAAATTGAAGCTCTTTTGCGGTAATCGGCATCTAAAAATGCATATTGTACAAGCCCTGTTTTATCAATAATATAAGTTGCTGTAATTGGTAATTCGCTACTATCATCGCCATTA
Source organism: Algibacter sp. L3A6 (assembly GCF_009796825.1). Lineage (GTDB taxonomy): Bacteria > Bacteroidota > Bacteroidia > Flavobacteriales > Flavobacteriaceae > Algibacter. The sequence goes on along the minus strand of NZ_CP047030.1, from coordinate 3,949,826 downwards.
TAGTTTTTTAAACCTATGCCGTTTTTATAAACTTCTGCTAAAGCGTCTGTTAATTTATACGATAAGCCATATTGCTTGGATACCTTATTTCCAACATCGCTTAGCACCTCAAATTGTAAGCTGTGTTTTTCTTTAGTATTCAAAGATTTGTCTGGTAACTCTGGCGTTAAGGCTAATAAATTTGATCCATATTTTTTAAATTGTGGCAAGCTATTTTGTAAAAACTGTAAGGTTAAATTACAATACGGACACCAGCCACCTCGATACCAGGTTAGTATTACCGGACCTTTGTTTAGGGTGTTTTGTAAATTTATGCATTCACCTAAAGCATTTTTTAAGGTAAAATCAATCATGTTATCACCAACATTAATAGCGTTTTCTTTAAAATGAGTTGCAATAATAGCTTCAAGATTTTCTGCCGTTATCGCTTTTTGTGCATCTGTGGCTTTAGCTTCCCAACCGGTTTGTTTTGCGTTTAGGGCGTTTTGTAATGCTGTATGTTCTAGAATGCTCATAAGGTGTAGTGTTAAGTTTTTATTTCTATTAAAACGCGATTTTTAGATGAGATAGGTTTTATTTTGATTTTCGTGTAACATGAAAGGTTAAAGCAATGGCTGCTAGAGTAAATCCGAAAATGGTTAAACCCGTCCAACCATATTTACTAATTACCGATACACCAACCGCTGAACCAACCGCAGCGCCTATATAGTAAAATAACATATAGACAGCGTTTGTTCTGCTTCGTGCGTTTACATCGATGGCAAATACACGAACTTGGTTTGGGATTTGAGATCCAAAGACACCTAAATCTAAGAGTATAATTCCAATACAGAGTACAACCATATTATTTTGGCCGAGAGCCAATACTATAAAGCTTAATAGTACTAGAGAAATAGAGACTGTCATTACTTTTTGAGATCCAATTTTATCAACCCATTTTCCCGCTATTTTGGCTCCAAAAATACCTGCAGCTCCAACAAAACCTAACAATCCAACTTGTTGAACCGATAGTAAAAAAGGCGCGTCCATAACATGAATTGCAATAGTGGCCCACATGGCATTGAATGCGGCAAACCATAACGCACCAACAAAAGCAGCTTCGCGTAATACAGGTTTTGTTTTAACCAAAGTAAACATAGAAGCGAGTAATTGTGTGTATTTTAAATTGGCCGTAGGTTTGTTGGATGGTAAAGCAATTTGTAGCACCACACCAATAATAGCAGCCATAATAGCTGCACCTAAAAAAACAGCACGCCATCCAAAATGTTCGGCTATAAAACCACTTAACGTTCTCGATAATAAAATACCGGTTGTTAAACCCGTCATTAACGTCGCCATAACTTTTCCTTTATTTTCAATAGAAGATAAAGATGCGCCTAATGGTATTAATTGTTGGGTAATGTTTGCTCCTAAACCAACCACAAAAGTGGCGGTTATTAGAACGGCAAAGTTTGGTGCTAAATACACGCCAAGCAAAGCGATTACTAAGGTTATGGAAAGGTTTCTTATCACTAATTTTCTATTCATAACATCTCCTAGAGGAGAAATAAAGAAAATAGCCATAGCGTAACCTATTTGTGATGCCGATGGTATAAAACCTAAAACACCGTCACTTAATTCTAACGATTTCCCTATGGATGGTATTAATGGCTGATTGTAATATAAATTGGCTGCTGTTGCGGCTATAGCAGTTGCCATAATAAATAGCAGTTTTGTACTTAAAGGTTTTGGTTCTATATGATCCATTGTGATATTCTAATTTTATATAGAACAAAATTACTAAAGATCACAACCATGTATAAGGTGAGTAACTCATAGAAAATGATACTTTTTAAGGTAGTTTTCTAAAAACGGCAGGCGTGATACCTTCGTTGTTTTTAAAAAACTTGACGAAGTTGGTAGGTTCATCAAAACCCATGGCGTATGCAATTTCTGCCACAGAGCTCGTGGTTTGTTGCAATAAGGCTTTAGCACGCAACGTCATGTAATTCGATAATACTTTTTTAGCTGTTATACCTGTTGCTTTTTTAACGCATTCCGATAAATAAATAGGAGTGATGTGTAATACTTCTGCGTAAGCGGCAATGGTTTTATATTTAGAAGTTTCTTGTAGAATTAATTCTTCAAAATCGGCCGTGATTTCCTGGTAGCGCTTAAGCGGAATAGTGCCACTGGCATTACCTACAACGCGTTTTATTTGAAGTAATAGTACCGTAAGATAGGAGCGAACTAACTCGACTTTATGTGTGTCTTCTTTATGAAATTCCTCATAAATGGTATCGAACAGATTTTTGATTAGCGGTAAATCTGTTAATGCTAATTTATAAGAAGGGTTGGAATTTAATTTAAAGAATGGAAACTCGTGCTGAATTTCATATTGATGCTTTTTAGGTTCAAAAAAATCCGATCCAAAAACAATGGAATATCCATCACCATCAAGATTACCTTCAAAAGTTTGCACCGAGAATAATTGCAATGGCGAATTAAAAGCGATGGCATTGGTTAAATCGTCAACTTTTGTGGCACCAATTTGTCTTTTAGATAAGTTATCGGCATAAAAATCGATGGTAAAAAAGCTCTTAAAATGTGGGTTTAAGGCCTCTTTAGAGATGTTGGAAGTTTCATTAAATTTAAAAATATGAAAACCAGAGTGTATCGATGCGCTTTTTACATTAAGGTCTTGTAGTAAGTCGGTAATCTGGTTGTAGGTTTTCATGTTCTGTTGTTGAACTATGTTTTAATGGATTTAAGTTGAAGCATAAATGATGTGCAATGTAAACGAAGATAGCAGAAAAATCTACAAAGACAACCATCATTTAAAACAAAAAACCACCCTGTTTTCACAAGATGGTTTTAAAATAAATACAAATTTTTCTTTTTCAATTATTTGTCGATAGAACCCAACACACGTTGCATAAAACTGTTTACAGCTTCTTTTTTCGGGGTGCCTTCTTTTATCATTTTATTCACTTCAATAGCACCGTACATATTAGAAATAAGCTCGCCAATAACATCTAATTCTTCATCTTTTAGAGAAGAAACTTCGGTTAAAGCTTCAAGTGTTTCAATAGTTTCAACAACGTAATCTTCGTCGTTTTCTTCAATAAATTGCGTTAAATGTTTTATTACTGGTAATTTCATTTTTATATGGTATTAATCACGCTTTCGCGGAAAGGTCTTCTACTTTGTATTATATTACTTCGCTAACTAATTCTTTTAAAACATCGAATTTGTTAGTTTGTACTTGCTTAACTAATTTGCCGCCTTTAAAGGTTGCAAACGTTGGTAAATTATCAACCGTAGCAAGTTTTCTAGATTCAGGAAACTTTTCAGCATCAACTATAACAAAAGATACACCTTCGTTTTCTGTTCCTAATTTTTTAAATTTAGGTTTCATAATTCTACAATTTCCACACCATGTGGCAGAATATTGAACAATTACAGTATCATTACTCGAAACGATTTCACCTAAATTATCTTGGTCTAATTCATTTATCATAACTATATTTTTTTTGGAGTGTGTATTTAAAACGATCTAAAGGCTAAAAGAAATAGCTATTGATGCTTTAAATAGAATTTTGAAGGCCTGCCTAAATTAATATGAGAGACAAACAGGCCTTAAAACTATTTTTGTTAACTAGTTAGCTGCTAAGTATGCTGCAGTTCCTTTTGCATTTGGAGCCATAGCTTCTTTTCCTTCTTCCCAGTTTGCAGGACAAACTTCACCTTTTTCTTGTACGTGAGTTAAAGCATCTACTAAACGGATGTATTCACCAACATTTCTACCTAAAGGCATGTTGTTAATACTTTCATGTTGTACAACACCATCTTCGTCAATAATGTAAGTCGCTCTATAAGTTACGTTATCACCTTCAACTTGTACAGTTCCAGTTTCTTCATCAAACGTTTCGTTAGTGATATCTAAAATACCTAAGATGTTTGATAAGTTTCTGTTACTATCTGCTAAAATTGGGTAAGTTACACCTTCAATTCCACCGTTATCTTTAGCTTGGCTTAACCATGCAAAGTGTACTTCTGGAGTATCGCAAGATGCACCAATAACAATAGTGTTACGCTTTTCAAATTCTGGTAAAGCTGCTTGAAATGCGTGTAATTCTGTTGGGCATACAAAAGTGAAATCTTTTGGGTACCAAAATAAAACTACTTTTTTCTTGTTGTTAACTGCTTCTTCAAGAACGTTTACTTTAAAAGTATCGCCCATATCGTTCATTGCGTCAACGTTTAAATCTGGAAATCTTTTTCCTACTAATGCCATGTGTTTATGTTTTTATTTGTTAATTGTTTTCTGGGTACAAATATAAAACACATTTAAGGTTTTTAGTAAAATCCGAAATTTTAATTTCTTATTACAGAATAGTTTTTGTCTATTGAATTAAAATTTATTGATAATTTAATTCTATTTAGAAGCGAGTTGTCTAATTTTAATATTTAAGGCTGCAAATAGGAGTGTAGTAAACGGACTTAACCAGTTAAAAATAGCATATACAAAATACTCTGATATGCCAACACCTAAAACTCCAGATTGATAAGCTCCACAGGTATTCCAAGGGATAAGTACTGACGTTACTGTACCAGAATCTTCCAAGGTTCTACTTAAATTCTCGGGTGCTAAACCACGATCTTCATAAGCTTTTTTAAACATTTTACCAGGAATTACAATAGCTAAATATTGATCGGATGCTATAATGTTTAAACCTAAACAGCTAATTACGGTACTAGCAAATAAACCAAATACAGAGGTTGCTATAGATAGTAACCCTTTTGTAATTCTTGCTAAGGCACCAATGCCATCCATAATGCCACCAAAAATCATGGCACAAGTAATTAAATAGATAGTCCAAAGCATACCTTTCATTCCTCCTGCAGAAAAGAGCTCGTTTAGTTTTTCATTATCTGTAGTAATTTGTGTATCGGTTAAAATAGAAGTTATTATAGTCGAAATTTTAGAATCACCTAAACCATTTAGAATTTCTGGTTGAAAAACAAAAGCAAAAACAGCAGCTAACAAAACACCTGTTACCAGAGCAATAAGCGGTTTTGTTTTTAATAGAATTAAAGCAATAACAGTCACTGGTACTAAAAACAACCAAGGTGTAATATTAAATGTACTATCAATACTTACTAATAAACTTGAAACATCGGCACTTCCGGTAGTATCAACATTCATACTTAAAATAGCAAAAACAACTAGCGTAATTATTATGGTAGGTATGGTTGTAATAGTCATGTATCTAATATGTGTAAATAAATCTGTTCCGGCCATAGCAGGAGCAAGGTTAGTGGTATCACTTAAGGGCGACATTTTATCTCCAAAATAAGCGCCAGAAATTACAGCACCAGCAATCATACCTGGAGGAATACCTAAAGCCGTACCAATACCAACTAGAGCAATACCAACTGTAGCCGATGTGGTCCAAGAACTTCCTGTTGCAATAGAAATTACAGCAGCAATAATAACAGATGCAGGTAAAAATATACTTGGGCTAAGCACTTGTAAACCATAATAAACCATAGCAGGAATTACGCCACTAACAAGCCAAGTGCCAGCTAAAGCTCCAACTAAAAAAAGGATCATAATAGGGATAAAAACACTTTTTAGATTGGCCCAAACTTCGGTAACCATGCGGTTAACAGATACTTTGTTGTAAAAACCAACTACGGCAGCAATGGCACCACCAATAAGTAAAATAAATTGATTAGAATATTCTCCAAACCATTCGCCATCTTCATAAGTAATGTTGTAAAACAATAAACCCATTAGAAGAATAACGGGAATTAAAGCTTCCCAAATATTCAATTCTGAGTTTTCAATAATTGTTTCATGGTCTGCTTTTATCTCAGAAATATTCTTGTCGTCGTGCATGCTATCAATTTTGTACCGTAATGTTACGATTTTAGTTGAATGTATGCAAATAGAAATACTTCCTTACTTTTACCTTTCAATTCAAAAAATAATATGGATTCATTAACTCAAATCGTTTTAGGTGCTGCGTGTGGCGAAGCTGTTCTAGGCAAGAAAATAGGCAATAAAGCGCTGTTATTTGGTGCAATAGGTGGCACAATACCCGATTTGGATGTTATTGTAGGTGGCTTAATTCATCAAAATAAAATTGATGCCATGTTATTTCATCGTGGTTTTATGCACTCCATTTTATTTTCTGTTTTGGCTGCTTTTTTCTTGGGTTGGCTTGTTTTTAAGCTCTATAACACCAAAAAACGTATTGATACAACAAACCAAGCCGATTGGATACGCTTGTTTTTCTGGTCGCTATTAACGCACCCCATATTAGATTGTTTTACACCTTATGGCACGCAATTGTTTGCACCATTTAGTAATTATAGAGTAGCCTTTAATAATATTGCTGTGGTCGATCTGTTGTATACGGTTCCTTTTTTAGTGTGTATTATTGTCTTGATGTTTTTTAAGCGTACATCAGTAAAAAGAAGCCTTTGGTTAAAATGGGGTATAGGCATCAGTTCGGTTTATATGCTTTTTACGGTTGTTAATAAATTGTATATCGATTCTGTTTTTAGAAGTTCTTTGGCAGAAAAAGAAATAGAATATTACCGTTACAGTTCTAACCCCGCACTTTTAAACAATATATTATGGTATGGCATTGCCGAAACAAAAACGGGTTATTTTATCGCTAATTATTCACTGTTAGACACTAAAAGTAGCTTTATTAATTTTGTAGAATTGCCAAAACAACGTGATTTAAAACCAGAAGCTTATCAAGATATAAAAGATCTAGCTTGGTTTAGTAATGGTTATTATAGTGTGTATAAAATGGAGGACAATGATTATCAATACAACGATTTGCGTTATCCATTATTAAATGACAACGATCCGAACTCTTCAGTATTTAAAATGAAACTTTTTAAAGAAGGCGACCGACTAAACATGATACCTTTCGAGCCAGAATCGAGAGATTTTAAAGCAGCAATCGGAAATTTGTGGGAGCGTACAAAAGGAATTTAATCTTCTAAAATTTTGGTGTCAAAACCATCAATACTTTGGGTGTTGTTTTCTTTCCAATAGTTTTCAATACGGGCTTTACCTTGCTTTTCCGACCAAGAATTCAGCATACCGCGTTCCTCCTTAAAATCCATAAAAGGAATAGAGTAACCGCACGACGTTTGTACAGATTCTATATCCATAACAATAATTTGTCTAGAGCCTGTATTTTTCTCAAACAAACCAATATGTTCTTGGTATTCTGTATCGCGCTCATGGTAGGTTATTGCCCTACCATAAAGGCGTAAAATCAAAGGTTTACCCTCAAAAGCACAAAACATAATAGTCATTCGGTTTTGTTGCAGTAGGTGAGCAGCTGTTTCGTTGCCACTACCTGTTAAGTTCAACCAAACTATTTTGTTAGGTGATAAAACACGAAGCGAATCATGTCCCTTTGGCGAAATATTTATACGTCCATCACTAGCCGCTGTGCCAACAAAAAATATGTGTTGAGCTTTAATAAAATCTTCAATTTCAGGAGTTATGCTCGGTGTAAAATTACTCATTTAAATATTGTAAAAAATTAATCTAAATATTGCGACGGAATCGGATTTAACCAAGTTTCCTGAGTCCAGTACATATTCAAAATCCACCAACGCTCGCCATCATTCAGTAATTGTATACTGTTAATCCCGCGCATTTCAGAGTCTTCTTTATTTTCATCTTCCGTATTATAGGTTTTATAACTACTAAAAACTTGAGCCATACGGCCATACTCTTCCGTTTTTCTGCGCATTTCTTTTTTTACAAAACCATTAGATGTAATCCATTTACTAGAACTTTTTACATAGTCCGCAGCACCCATAAATTTCACCTGAAATTCTCTTTCATTATTCCTTCCTGCTGTAATTAATTTAGCATCTGGGTGAAACAAAAGTTTAAAAAGTTTCCAATCACGTTCTTCATCTTTTTTACCCGAAACTACATCATAAAGTGTATTAACCACATTATTTACGGTTGCATAATTTTCCGAGTAATCAACTGGCTCTACAGCTTTTTCTTTGCCGGTTTCCTTTCCCTTTTCTTGTCCTTTTTTAGGTCCTTTTTGAGCCTGAGCGGTAATAGAAATTGCAGTTAAAAAAAGTATAAAAACGTATTTCTTCATGGTTGTTTATTTGTAAATTTTCTTAATTCGATCTAAGTTTCGTTTATTATCACGATCTTTTATAGTTTCACGTTTATCATATAGTTTTTTACCTTTTGCTAAAGCAATAACTAATTTAGCGTAACCTTTTTCGTTAATAAATAAACGCAACGGAATTATAGTTAAACCTGTATTTTGCACTTCTTTATGCAATTTTTTTAATTCCTTTCGGTTTAGCAGCAATTTTCGTTCCGCTTTGGGTTTATGGTTGTAATAATTTCCATAGATATATTCCTCAACCGTCATATTTATTACAAAAAGTTCGCCAGCCTCGTTAAACTCGCAAAAACTTTCGGCAATAGATGCTCTACTACTTCTAATCGACTTAATTTCAGTACCCGAAAGTACAATTCCTGCGGTGTACTTATCTAAAATCTCGTATAGAAAGCGCGCCTTTTTGTTCTGTATGTTTATCTTATTTTGCATGACCAACAAAATTACAAAAATTATTATGGCATTCCCTTTTTTAAAGCTAGAAGATTTTCGAAAAATAAAATCTTCTAACTTTAAAAAACGTCGGGCTATACGCTACAAGTCCTCGTGCCACCAATTACCATTGGCAGCACTGTGGGCTTTTCACTCCTATCCCTAATGCGAGCGCCAAGATTTTGGTTATCAATATGTACTGTGGCCTCCGCGCAACATTTTACAATTTAAAAAAACACGCTAATCATAGCGTTTTCCTAAAAGGGATAAGTCTGTCAAAAAAATAAATTACATTTACAACACTAAAAACATTGTTCTGTAAACATGCGTAAACTCCTCTTATTTTTAATCTCAGTTAGTTTCTGTATTTCATGCGTAAGCGCCAAAAAACACAATGCACAAATAGAAGCATTACACACACCAGAGCACCTGCGTAAGGATATAGATCGAGTTTATAATCAATTAAAAAAACATCACCCAAATCTTTATCAATACACCTCTAAAACCGATTTAGACTTTAAATTCGATAGCCTAAAAAGAGCCATAAACGCACCAATTAATTCACGAGATTTTTATAAAAAATTAGCACCAATAGTAGCGCAGGTAAAACAAGGGCATGTGTCTTTAGGTTCTGCATATACAGAGTATACAAGAAAAGAGCTTAAAGCATTAAAAAAGAAAAAGTTTGAGTTTTACGATCTCGATTTCGAATATTTAGACCATAAACTATGGGTTATAGAAACTAGAGGTAAAGATTCATCTTTAGTAGGAGCAGAAGTGCTTAAGCTAGAAAACGAAAATGTATCCGATTTAATAACTGGGTTTAAATCGCGTTTTGCTTCCGATGGTTACAATCAAACTTTACAAAACAGATTGGTAGGCCGAAATTTTTCAACATTTTATTTTAAAGAGAAAGGTTTTATAGATAGTTTACAAGTACAGTTCAAACTAAAGGATTCTGTTTTTATAAAAACACTAAAGCGTATTGATAAAAAAGAAAAAAATAAAGAAAACGATTCTATTGCTCCAGAACCAAAACCTATAGTAAAATTAAGTAAACCGGAAAAAAAGCAAAATAGAATTGCAGAAAGAAATAAGCGCAAAAAGCATAGAGAGTTAGGTTTTATAGCTAAAAGTAAAGAGTACACACGTAATTTTAGTTTTATTGGTAAAGACAGCGCCACGGCTTACATTAAAATTAGAGGCTTTAATAATGGTAACTATCGTAAGTTTTATAAAAAAAGTTTTAAAAGATTAGATTCTGCTAAAACTAAAAATCTTGTACTCGATTTAAGAGATAATGGTGGCGGGCGCATAGCCGAAATAAACTATTTGTACAGCTATCTAGCGAAAACAAAATACCAATTTATGGCACCTGCTGAAGTAAATAGACGCTTGTCTTTTTTTCCGGCGTATATGAATAACACCTCTTCGGTTGCTACTAAAATATTTATGGGTATTGCATCACCATTTATAGCGGCAGACAATCTTTTAAAAACAAAAAAACAAGATGGAAAGCTTTATTATAGATTTCCTTATTCCAAAGAAAAAGAACCTAGAGACCAAAACTACACAGGGAATTTATATGTATTAACAAACGGAAACTCGTTTTCTGCATCGGCTTTAATTTCTACACATTTAAAAGCGACTAATAGAGCTGTTTTTGTTGGAGAAGAAACTGGTGGCGCTTATAATGGTTGTGTGGCAGGTTTGTATAAAATTTATCAATTACCAGAAACGAAGTTAAAAATTAGAATGGGCCTGATGCAAATAGAAGCGCCATTTAAACAAAACCCTGATGGTTTTGGTATTAAGCCTAATGTCGAAATAACACCAACTATTTCCGATAGACTTTCCGGAAACGATCCTGAACTGGAATGGATTTTATCAGACATTTCTAAAAATTAAAAATATTTGGCAATGTATTTGCTTAAAACAATTTGAAAACAATAATTTCGTTTTCAAATTGTTTTACAAACTATATACAACAAGATTTTCCTTATGAAATTAATAAAATTATCGACTTTACTATTTTTTGTTTCCACGTTAATTATTTCTGCGCAAAGTATTAATCAATTGGATAGTGCAGGAAAACGAGATGGCGTTTGGAAGAAAAACTTCGATAATACAGAAGTAATCCGTTATCAAGGCACTTTTCTACATGGTAAAGAAATAGGAGAATTCAAATTTTATAAAAACGTTAGAGGTAAAGCTATATTATCGGCTACAAAGCTATTTAATAAAGATAATAACATTGTAAAAGTGGTGTTTTTAGCTTCAACTGGAAAAGTAATTAGTGAAGGTGAAATGGATGGTAAAACCTATATTGGCACCTGGAAATACTACCAAAAAAGTAATAACAATCTACTCATTTTGGAACACTTTGATAATTCTGGTCAGTTAACTGGGGAGCGTTTGGTATATTATAAAAATGGAGAAATAGCCCAAATAGAAAACTATAAAGCCGGAAAACTTCATGGTGAATCGTTTTGGTATTCAGAGAATAAGGTGGTTTTAAAATCTTATGTTTATGAAAATGGTGAAATTCACGGACCTGCTAAAATTTATAACGGTAAAGGCGAATTACTTATCGATGGCCAATACAAACGCGATAAAAAACATGGAGTTTGGAAGTACTACGAAAACGGCAAACTAACAGACGAAAAAGATTTTACCTACGTGCCAAAGTACATTAAAAAGCAATAATACGCTTGCTCTTTCTAGGCTTGCAAACTGTATGTGTTTTACTTATAAATAGGATAGTTATTTACTATCGAAATTCAATTTAAAAACAATCTAGAATACCTACCTTTGTAAACTAATTTTTTTAGACAACAAACTATTAATTAAAACAATTTATTTGCTGGTTTTTCTAGGTTATATCTAGATTATCAGTACATATATTTTATTATATAAAGCATGAAACGAGTTGTTATTGGACTTTCGGGAGGCGTAGATTCTAGTGTTGCTGCATATTTATTACAGGAGCAAGGTTATGAAGTTATCGGACTATTTATGAAAAACTGGCATGATGATACGGTTACCATATCTAATGAATGTCCGTGGTTAGACGATAGTAATGACGCTATGCTAGTTGCCGAAAAACTTGGCATTCCTTTTCAAACTGTAGATTTAAGTGAAGAATATAAGGAGCGTATTGTAGATTACATGTTCAATGAATATGAAAAAGGACGTACGCCAAATCCTGATGTGCTTTGTAACAGAGAGATTAAGTTCGATGTTTTCATGAAAATCGCTTTAGATTTAGGTGCAGATTATGTTGCTACAGGACATTACTGCCGAAAAGGAACACTTGAAAAAGATGGTGAATCTGTTTATCAACTATTAGCAGGTGTCGATGGAAATAAAGATCAATCTTATTTCTTATGTCAATTATCACAAGAGCAACTTGCAAAATCACTATTTCCAATAGGGGAATTAACTAAGCCAGAAGTGCGCGAAATAGCTATGAGTTTAGATTTAGTTACTGCAGAGAAAAAAGATTCTCAAGGACTTTGTTTTATTGGGAAGGTAAAATTACCCGATTTCCTTCAGCAGCAGCTAAAACCAAAAGAAGGTGTTATTGTTGAGATTTCTAATGATCTCGATATATATAAGGAAACAGAGCAGAGTTTTGCTTCCGAAGAAGAAAAATTAGCCTATTTATCTCGTAAAATTGATTATAAAGTCGATTTAGGAAAAACAGTAGGCAAGCATCAAGGTGCGCATTATTTTACAAAAGGTCAACGAAAAGGTTTAGGTGTTGGTGGTACCATCGAGCCTCTATTTGTAATTGATACGGATGTAAATGAAAATGTAATTTACACAGGTCAAGGAAAAGCACATCCAGGATTGTTTAAAAGCGCTCTTTTTGTAACGAATGAGGAATTACATTGGGTACGTGAAGACTTAGCTATAGAAAATGGAGCAACGATGAAAGTGCTTGCTAGAATACGCTATCGCCAAGCTTTAGAGAAAGCTACCTTGCATAAAGTAGACTCGGGTATGTATGTTGAATTTGAGAATCCGCAATCGGCTATTACAGAAGGTCAATTTGTTGCTTGGTATTTTGAAGATGAGTTGCTTGGTTCCGGAGTTATTTCGTAACTTAGTGCAACTAAATTAATTATCTTGAAAAGAATTATACTTTCCCTCAGTCTACTTGCTTTTTCATGTCAATTATTTGCTCAAGAAGATGCTTGGGTGTATTTGACAGATAAAGAAAATGAAACCACTTTTATTGCCAACCCACTAACTATGCTTACTCAAAAAGCACTGGATAGAAAGGCTAGGCATGGTGTATCTATAGATGCACGTGACGTACCTGTAAACGAAGATTACATTACAGCTATTAAAAGTGCTAACGGCATATCGGTTTTAGCCAAATCTAAATGGTTTAATGCTGTGCATGTTCGTGGTGAAAAAACAGCCATTGAAAACTTATTTATCAATCAAAATAACTTGATTGAACCTCAAAGAACCTTTATAGGTAAAATTGTTTTTGCAGATAGGTCTCAAGGCGCTTTAGAGAAATCGACCAATGAAAAACGAAAGTATAAGTTCGAAACTATTTTAACCGATTATAACTACGGTAATGCCAACCAAAATAATCAGATTAAAATGATTAATGGAGATGTGTTGCATCAAGCATCTTTTACAGGTGAAGGGATGACGGTTGCCATAATGGATGGAGGATTTCCAAATGTTAATACCATGAGTTCGTTTGAAGCACTTCGAAATAATGGAAAACTACTTGACGATTACGATTTTGTAAACCGTGATGATGATGTTTACACCAATACATCTACAAATCACGGGACTTTGGTTTTAAGTGCTATGGCCGGATATATTGACACTGCAACTAAAAATTACGTTGGTACAGCGCCCGATGCATCATATTATCTTTTTATTACTGAAGATAATGATAATGAAAACCCAGTAGAAGAAAGTTACTGGGTGGAAGCTGCTGAACGTGCAGATAGTTTAGGGGTAGATATTATAAATACCTCTTTAGGTTATGATGATTTTGATCCAGGAACTAAGTACGATTACGAGCCAGCGGATATGGATGGGCAAACAGCATACATTACAAAAGGAGCTAATATTGCTTTTGAAAAAGGAATGCTTTTAGTAACATCGGCAGGAAATGCTTGGGGAGCTAGTGTTGGTGCGCCGGCAGATTCTCCAAATGTTTTAACCATTGGAGCTGTTGATTCTAATGGTGATTATGCCATGTTTAGTTCTATAGGAACTACCTATCAACCCACTTTAAAACCCGATGTTGTGGCGCAAGGCGCTAGTAGTTATTTAATTAATGAATTTGATAATATTATCACAAATAGCGGTACATCTTTTAGTGCGCCTATTTTGGCTGGTGGTATTGCATGCTTGTGGCAAGCTTACCCAAGTTTAACCAATTCTGAAATTATGGATTTGGTTAGAGAATCAGCATCACAATACAATAACCCTGATTTTTATTTAGGTTATGGTATTCCAGATTTAGAGAAAGCTTTGGCAAATATCTATGCGCTAGATACTACAAATGCCAGTATGAACGATAAAATTATACTGTATCCTAACCCAATGAATGCGCGTTTGTTTGTAAGCCTTCCTACTGATGATTTTGCTACCTTAAACCTCTTTGATGTTTCTGGAAAAAAAATTAATACGTATCAAGTTTCAAATGAAAATAATTGGATCAATACTTCAGAATTGGCCAAAGGTCTTTATATTGTTAGGCTTGAAACTGCAAATGGAATTGATACCTTTAGACTTATAAAAGAATAATGGCAAATAGAATTACCGAACTTTTTGGAATTAAATACCCTATAATTCAGGCTGGAATGATTTGGAATAGTGGTTGGCGTTTGGCTTCAGCTGCTAGTAATGCTGATATTTTAGGATTAATTGGAGCAGGATCAATGTATCCAGAGGTTTTACGCGAACATATTCAAAAATGTAAAAAAGCAACAAATAAACCTTTTGGAGTAAATGTCCCAATGTTATATCCTAACATAGAGGAAATCATGAATATTATAGTTGAGGAAGGCGTTAAAATTGTGTTCACTTCTGCAGGAAATCCAAAAACATGGACCTCTTGGTTACAAGATAGAGGTATTACTGTTGTGCACGTGGTGAGTTCTGTAAAGTTTGCTTTAAAAGCACAAGAGGCTGGTGTAGATGCTGTTGTTGCTGAAGGTTTTGAAGCCGGAGGACATAACGGACGGGATGAAACTACGACCCTGACATTAATTCCGATGGTTAAAGAAAAAATCACCATACCACTAATTGCTGCAGGCGGAATCGCAACAGGCAAAGCCATGCTGTCCACAATGGTTTTGGGAGCAGATGGTGTTCAAATAGGAAGTCGATTTGTAGCTAGTACCGAAAGTTCCGCACATGCGAATTTTAAACAGGTTGTTGTGGATACCAAAGAAGGCGATACGCAACTAACGTTAAAAGAATTGGCGCCTGTGCGTTTAGTAAAAAATGCTTTTTTTAATGAGGTACAAGATTTATATAAAACGGCTCCAAGTGCAGATCAATTAAAAGAATTGCTTGGGCGCGGACGTGCCAAAAAAGGTATGTTCGAAGGAGATTTGGACGAAGGCGAACTAGAAATCGGGCAAATCGCAGGTCTTATTCATTCTATAAAACCTGTTGCTGAAATTGTTACCGAAATCATCACTGAATTTGAAGATGCAAAGCGTGATGTTTCTCATCTTTAAAACTCCTAATTTTACCTAGAAATTAACTTAAATATTTCCTTTTAAAATAAGAACACAAAATTGCTTTAAACGAAGCATAAGTTTACTTTTGCCAAATGCAATTAACCGACTACACTAAAGAATTTAAATATAACTGGCAGCTTGCAGCTCCCGTTATGTTAGGCATGCTAGGCCATACTTTTGTCAGTTTTATAGATAATATTATGGTTGGCCAATTAGGTACAGCCGAACTTGCAGCAGTATCACTCGGGAATAGCTTTATGTTTATTGCCATGTCTTTAGGAATTGGTTTTTCTACAGCTATTACGCCATTGGTAGCAGAGGCTGATGCTGAAGGAGATTTTAATAAAGGAAAATCGTCTTTTAAACACGGTTTATTTTTATGTACCGTTTTAGGAATATTGTTGTTTTTGGCGGTGTTTTTCGCAAAGCCGTTAATGTATTTAATGAAGCAACCTATAGAGGTTGTGGAATTAGCAATTCCTTATTTAGATTTAGTGGCATTTTCACTTATTCCGTTAATTATATTTCAAGCTTTTAAACAATTTAGTGATGGATTATCTTTGACTAAATTCCCAATGTATGCTACTATTTTAAGTAATATTATAAATATAGTTTTAAACTATTTATTAATTTTTGGAAAGTTCGGTTTCCCAGAAATGGGTATTGTTGGTGCGGCTTACGGAACTTTAGTATCTCGTTTTGTAATGGTTTGGTATTTGTGGTATTTATTAAAAGGACGAGAGAAATCTAAGGAATACGTTACGAATATAAAGTTTTTTGTGCTAGATAAATTAATGCTAAAAAAAATTATAAACTTAGGTACACCAAGCGCTATGCAGATGTTTTTTGAAGTGGCTATTTTTACTTCTGCGATATGGTTAAGTGGTTTGTTAGGTAAAAATCCACAAGCAGCTAATCAAATAGCCTTAAACTTATCGTCCATGACCTTTATGGTGGCCATGGGATTAAGTGTGGCATGTATGGTTCGTGTTGGAAATCAGAAAGGTTTGAAAAAATATGTAGATTTACGTCGTATTGCGTATTCTATATTTCTATTAGGCGTTATAATTGCCTTTGGTTTTGCGATTATGTTCTTTCTGTTACACGATTATTTACCAAGATTATATGTAGATTTAGATGATTTAAAGAACTTAGCCGATAATACAGAAGTAGTTACTATAGCATCCAAATTGATGGTTGCGGCCGCTATTTTTCAAATAAGTGATAGTATACAAGTTGTTTTTCTTGGAGCTTTAAGAGGTTTACAAGATGTAAAAATCCCTATGGTTTTAGTGTTCATTTCGTATTGGATAATTGGCTTTCCTATAAGTTGGTTTTTCGGATCGGAAGATGCTTATGGAAGTTTCGGGATTTGGCTGGGCTTATTAGCAGGTTTAACATCGGCTTCTATTTTATTATATATAAGGTTCAATTATTTAACAAAAAGATTAATTTTGTCGAACGTCGAGTAGGACGGAAGTAAGCAATTTAGAATATTTAGTCTGTGACTAAAAATTAGTAATTAACAAAAAAAGAAAACATGACATTACCAAAATTTATATTAGGGGATAACACAGAGTTTCCAAACGCTATTTTTGTTATCCATACTGAATTTCCAAGATTTATAATCAACCTTGAAGATGATGAAGTTGAATGGTTTGAAGATTTTGATGCTGATGATCAAGAAGAATTAGAAACAGAAACAGAAAATGCAATTAAGGAAGCTACGGCTTTTTATGATGCAGAAGTTGCTAAATACGACGAATAATACCTTTTGAGAATTTCTTCAATAGGAAATAATAATTAACGAGTAAAACAGAGGCCTTGGGCTAATGCTTAAATAAAACAGTAATGATAGATCAGCTTTTAAAAAACGACACCGAGTTATTTGTATTTTTAAATAATTTGGGTTCCGAACCTTGGGACGGCTTGTGGTTGGCTATTACAGATAAGCTTACTTTTATACCATTGTACGCTGTTTTGTTGTATTTACTTTATAAAAAGTTTGGTTTAAAATCTCTATTAATTTTCGTCGTAGTTATTGCCTTAATGGTAACTTTTACCGATCAAATTACTAATGTTTTCAAACGTGGTTTTCATCGACCAAGACCTTGTGGTGCGGCAGATTTGGTAGATAGAGTTCGTTTTATTGCAGTGCGCTGTGGTAAATATGGTTTTTTCTCTGGGCATGCTTCTAACACAATGGCTGCGGCTGTTTTTGCAGGTTTAACATTAAGACCATTTTATAAAAATTTAATTTATATTATGGTGTCTTGGAGTCTTATTGTTGCATTTAGTAGAATTTATGTTGGCGTACATTATCCATTGGATATCTTATGCGGATTAACTTTTGGAGGAATCTCTGGAGTGTTATTTTATAAAATAGCTAAGTATTTACTGAAGCGATTTGTTAAGACTGAGTAGATAATCTGCTGCTGCAAAAGGGGTTGTTTTGTTGGTTTCAATTAATTTTAATTGCGCTTCGAGTGCTTGTTTTATTTCTTTTTTATTGAAGAAGGACCTTTTCAATTCATTTTCTATCGTTTGAATAAGCCAGAATTTATTTTGCTTCGTTCTATTGGTTTCAAAATAATGATTCTCGGTAGTTTTAGTTTTATATTCTAAAATTAATTTCCAAATATCCTTAATGCCTTCATTTTCCAAAGCACTGCAAAGCATCACTTTTGGTGACCATTTCGATGTTTTAGGCGGATAGAGGTGAAGTGCTCTATTAAATTCAACCTTGGCTAGTTTAGCTTGTTTCAGGTTCTCTCCATCGGCTTTATTAATGGCAATAGCATCGGCCATTTCAATAATACCGCGTTTTATTCCTTGAAGTTCATCGCCAGCACCAGCCAATTTCAGTAGTAAGAAAAAATCAATCATACTATGTACAGTGGTTTCACTTTGCCCCACGCCAAGAGTTTCAATTAAAATCACATCAAACCCTGCGGCTTCGCATAAAATAATACTTTCTCTAGTTTTTCTGGCAACACCACCTAAAGACGTTCCGGAAGCCGATGGACGAATAAAAGCATGCTCATCTTTGGCCAAAGTTTCCATTCGTGTTTTATCACCTAAAATACTACCTTTTGTAATGGAACTTGTTGGATCTATAGCGAGTATGGCAATGCGTTTACCTTGCGATGTTAAATGTTTTCCAAAGGCTTCAATAAATGTACTTTTTCCAACACCAGGAACACCTGTAATGCCTATTCTAATAGATTTGTTGGCATGTGGTAAACACGCTTTTATTATGGCGTTAGCTTGTTCTAAATGTTTATGGTTTTCACTTTCAACTAAAGTAATAGCACGACTTAAAGCTGCTATGTTTTTTTCGAGAATAGAACTAACTAAAGTGTTGGTGTCAATTCGAGCTTTGCGCTTTGCTTTGAGAGTTTCAATGGCATTAGAACTTGTAATTTCTGGAGAAGAAATTCCTGTATGTTCAGATAGTGCCGATTTGTTTTTTTTAGTCAAAATAGTCCTTTTGGAACTTCAATTTACAAATTTATTCAATAGGGTATTTTGATTTTCTTTAGAAGAATTTTTATTGAAATTATTTTAAAGGCACAGACACTTTTACAACATCCCAAGCCATAGTTAAAAATAAATCGTCTGTAGAATTATCAAAAGCAATGGTAAACTGTTCTACAGGTTTCCTTAAATCTCTTACAGGAACCTCAATACTTAAAGCATCATAATTAGGATCCCACATCGGTTTCATTTCAGAATCGACACCCCAAGAATATTGCTTAGTGTTAAAAATTACAGTCCAAACAGAATCTTTTGGCACAGTCCATAAAGTATATTTTCCAGCAGGTAGTGGCATGCCTTTAACTTCTAGAGGTTTATTGGTTTCGAAGGTTGTGGCCTCGTTGGCACCCGTTCTCCATACTTTATCAAAAGGCACTAAGGCTCCAAAAACATCACGATTTTTCTTATAAGGACGGTTGTAAAACACCTTAAGCTCTAAGTCGTTTAACTCAAACTTCACGGTGTCTTTCGGACTTAATCGAGGAGCAAATATGTCTTCAACGAAAGTTGAATATAAAAACAAGCCTAAAGCTATTACAGCTAAGGATATTAAAACGCGTTTTAAAAAGGTGTTCATTTACGGAGCAATTTATTAAGGCAATAAAGATACTTTAAAAAGTATTGATTACTAAAAAACCTAACGCACATTTGCACGATTTTGTTATATTTTAAGTAAAATTTAATAGTTTTTGCAACACTTTGTTTTTTTTGTCGTCTTTTAAACGAACCTAAGCCAATATAATGATAAATTGGCCTAACCAACCAAAAGCAAAATTAGTATGTTTCAAGTTGACATTATTGAAAAATGTAAACAAAACAATCGGAAAGCGCAATTGCAGTTATACAACCAGTACTGCGACGGGATGTATATTGTTGCTAAACGATTTTTAAAAGATGCTAACGATGCCGAAGATGTGGTGCAGGAAGCTTTTATAAAAGCATTTACAAAACTGGATCAGTATAAAGCGGAAGTTACTTTTGGAGCTTGGTTAAAACGTATTGTTGTTAATAAAAGTATCGATTTCTTGAAATCTAGAAAACAAGAACTTGTGGAACTAGAAGAGGTGCACCTGAAAGTGATTGATACTACAAAAGACGACAAATGGTTAGTTGACGATGCGGTAACGTTGCATGATGTAAAAGAGGCTATTAATAAATTATCACAAAAATATCAATATGTGGTGATGTTATATTTAATTGAAGGATACGACCATCAGGAAATATCGGAAATTTTAAATATAACACAAGTAGCATCGAGAACGCAGCTATCGCGGGGAAAATTAAAATTACAAGAACTGTTAATACACAAAAATAATGGCACAAGATATTAGAGACTTATTTAAGAATGAAAGGGTTGTACATGATGAAATGCCAACCAAGCATGAAGCGCGCTTTCTTGAAAAACTAGATAAGGCTTTACCTGAAGCTCCTAAAAAATCTAGTTTGGGGTGGATGCAAATTGCAGCTAGCGCTGTTGTGTTTTTAGGTTTAAGTTTTGGTGCTTATTCCTTTTTTGACGGAGACACTAAAACCACCGAAATTATAGAAACCGTTGCAACTACAAAGGTAATGGAAACAAAAACTTTAGGTGATGTATCTCCAGGACTTAAAAAAGTGGAAGACTATTATTTAGCAAGTATTAATTTAGAATTATCTAAAATGAAATACACGCCAGAAACCAAAGAATTATTCGATGGGTATTTGGAGCAGTTAGACGAATTGGATAAAGAATACAAGCGATTATCGTTGGATCTTACAGAGTCTGGGCCATCTGAATTAACAGTAAATGCATTAATTGATAATTTAAAATTCAGATTAAATTTAATGTATCGATTACGCACACAATTAAAAGAATTAAAATCATCTGATGTTTTATCAGAAAAAGAACAATCAATCTAAATCAATCAAAAAATGAATAGTATAATTATAAAAATCAAATTATTAATGCTGAGTTTTGTTTTAACGGCAAGTGCTTTTGGACAACAAAAGTTAACAAAACTAGAGCAAAGTATTAAGGTGAATAAAGATGTAGTTATCGATTTAAATACAAGCCATTGTAATGTTGTTTTCGATACATGGAATAAAAACACTATTGAAATTGAAGCCTATGTTGAAGGTGAAAAAATATCGAAAGAGGCGCTTGAAAGTGTTTTACAATCTTGGGATGTTGATATTGATGCCACTTTTGATAAGGTTTCGATAAATACAAATAAATCAAAGCCTAATGTTGTTTGGGTTGAAAAAAACAATGATAGCGATGGCGATTTATTAACCATAATTTTTGACGAATTAAAATACGAATTGGCCGATTTACCTCAAGCTATCATGAATGGGTTAACCGTTGACGTGCCTGAAATTCCTGCTATGCCAGAAATGCCACAATTACCAGAACTTCCTGCAGGCGCACATGCTATGGAGTTTGATTATGAAGCCTACAAAAAGGATGGTGAAAAGTATCTAAAAAAGTATGAAGAAAAATTTGAAGCCACTTACGGAAAAGATTTTGAAGCTAAAATGGAAGCTTGGGGCGAAAAATTTGGAGAAGAATGGGGAGAGAAGTTTGGCAAGCGTATGGAAGCCTGGGGAGAAGCTTTTGAAGAACGATTTAATGAAGGCGATTTTGAAGAGAAAATGGAAGCTTGGGGAGAACGTTTTGGAGCGCAAATGGAAGCACAAGCAGAGCGTATTGAGGCGCAAGCCAATCGTGTTGAAGCACAAAGTAAGCGAGTTGAGGCCAATAGAGAACGCCAAGAAGAACGTGCAACTTTAATGAAAAACCGCCAAAAAGAAGTTGAAAAATTAATGAAAGGGCATGGTGATTCTAATATAAAGAAAACCATTAAAATAAAAATGCCAAACCATGCCAAGTTAAAAGTTAATATTAAATATGGTGAAGTAGAATTTGCTTCTAATGTTAGCGATTTAAAAGCTAATTTATCACATTCAAAATTTACAGCATATAGCGTTAATGGGAGTTCTACTTCCATTAATGCTTCTTATTCTCCGGTAAATGTAGAATTTTGGAATTTAGGAGAACTGAATTTGAATTACGTAAACAATGCAGAAATAAAAGAGGTAAAGCAGTTAGTTTTAAATGCCACATCATCTAATATCGATATCGATAAATTAAGCGGTAGCGCTATTATTGATGGAAATATTGGTGATTTAAACATTTCAAAAATAGAAGATAGTTTTAGTAATTTAAACATTATTCTTCAAAATAGTAATGCCTTTATAAAATTACCAAGTGTAGATGCTAACGTGCAATATAAGGGGAGTTATTCTAAATTCTCGCATCCAAATCAATCGGCTAAAAATCAATCGTCGTCTTCTTTTTCTAAAAGCGGATCTAGCGGAAAAAGTATTATTATAAATGCAAAGTATAGTAATGTTGAAATGGAGTAGGTTGATATAATTAACCCTAATTTTTCAGCATAAAAAAAGCGCCTTAAAAAAGACGCTTAAATTTTATTATTGATATCTAAATGTATTAGAATTGGTATCTTAAACTTAATGCGATATCAAAAAGTGTATTGTCTGTAAAACGATTGTTTCCAATTTCTGGTCTAAAATCTAAAGAAATTAATAACGGAATATCAAAATCGTATTCAATACCAACATCTCCAGCAGCAAAAAATCCGAAATCATCATCTAAGTTATTATCATTTCTTCCAGAGTATGATGCTAAACCAGCACCAGCACCAGCATACCAGTTAAATCCTCCGTCGATATTCCATACCCATTGGTATAAACCTGCTAATTTAAAAGCGCTGTAATCGTTTCCGTTTCTCCAACCTAAATCTGCTTCAATTCTATTGTTATCACCTAGAGCACGTTGGTAAGTAATTTCAGCTCCTAAACCTTCACTATCTCCAAGACGTAACCCTAAAGCGTTATCTGCAATATTTTGTGCGCTAGAGGCAAATGTAAAACCTAATAATGTAATTGATAATAAAAATAATTTTTTCATAGTTTAAATAGTATTTGTTATTGATATACGGCCTTTCATATTAAAAAGACCATGCGTTGTTTACATATTAAATGCATTGCAATAACGTGAAATTTCGAATTATATTTAAAGAAATATTGCGTAAGCGGTCTTTATTTGTTTTTTTGGGTTAAAAATGAGAATTGGATAGAGGTTGGAGGCTGGTATTAGCGTTTAAATGTATGAATAGTGTGTTTTTGTATGGTAGTATTTTTCGTAAGGAAACTCAAAAATTAATACATAAAGCAACCAATATTTGTTAGTATAAAACTAGATGTTTTTTTATACTATGCTTAGTGTCTTTTATGATTACTCATATTTTTCAATTTTTGTAATAATGTTATTTTTAATTTCTATTCCTATAGAATCAGTTTTCGTCTTATCTATTGGCTCTAATGTTAATTCAAATTCCGAGTTTTTATTATTCATTGGATAGATAGCAGATAAATAAAAATCATTTTTCCAATTAGAATATTTTCCAATATTATCAATTCCGGTATCGTTAATTTTATTTTCAATTTTAGGTAAATACTCATTTTCCCAATTCGAAACTAATTGACTAATAAAATCCAAGTGATTAGGAAAAGGACTTGTATTATTCCCTTCTAAAATAATTGTTGTTTCAAGTAGTTGGTTCTTCAATATTATATTACCATGCCAAGTATAACTTTTAGTATGATTAACACCTCTAATTCTCTGACTTTCTAAAACTCCTATTATAGGATGTTTAAAAGTCTTTTTTTGTCCAAAAAGAGAATCAATTATATTCATATATTATTTTTTGGATATGTTTCTAGTATTAACGCTTATGTATAAAATTGGGCTGTATGCGAGGGCTTTCCGCAGAAAAATCAGAGGCAATAAACTTGCAACTATCTTTGGTTAAGCCCAAAATCGAGTAATTATTTTTATAGATTGTTGGCAAATGTTTTATTTTTCAATTAAATTTTTAACTATACATTATTTCTCTCTTTACAACAACACACAACCAAGTAGGATCGAAACTATAGAAATGAGCGCTATTACTTTTTTATAAACGAGATTTAAAACTCAATACCAATCTGCTACTTGCAAAACTTATTCAACAATTCCTGCATTGCATCATTAGGATACCCATAACCACGTTTCTTTTTACCAAGAACGCTTAAAATCTTTTCATTAATATTGGAATTCAATTCGTCAACGTCTATATAATCAATATTGTCACTATAGTCTTCGGTAATATATCTCTTCATATCAAGGGTGGCATCCTGTATAGCGCCCAATACCTTTCTATTATTATTGGTAGTTAAAAAAACAGGCTGTAACTCTTTCGTGATTTTGTCTGTAAATTTAGAAGGAAAGTTTATCTCATTATTTTCCAATTGCTTAAAAAAGCGCTCAGCAAATACTTCATGGAAATTCAATAAATCCTTTTTTTTAAAATCAATTAAAATCACAGAATAATAAGAAACATCATTCATTAGTATTACACAGTTTTTCCTGCTAACCGTAAACACATTAGCGTTCCAGTTACCAAGAGGAGAAGATTTATCCGATTTAACTATACGTGATTTACCAACTACAGTTTCAAATTTTTGGGTACAGTATATTATTGTCATTATTTAAATTTCAAATTATCATTTATCTCAAACTCGTACTGCACCGCTTAGAAGTAATTAAGTGCATTTAAATTCGTTTGGTAAGCGAAGTTACAATAATATGGGTTGGGTTACTAATCAAAGCACTACATGGTCCGACAAAGGTATACTAGGAGATGGTAGAAAATAACAAGCTACTTTAGGGTTAAAGTTTTGAGTAAAATATTTATCGGTACTTAATGTATGATAAGGGACATCCTTTACACTAAGCCTTATTTATATTTACTAAGGTTTAGTATAAGAATAGTAGCGGCTTTTAAGGGACAAACCTTTCAATTTATCACTGAACTTTATATAAAGATACAAACTTTGAATTTATCACTAAACCCGCTATTATTTTTATACATTGTTAGTAGCTGTACATTTTAAGAATATTGATTTACACAATATATAAAGTTTTGTTCAGGTTCATAAAATAGAAAAATACTGTTTCCATCCTGAAAATAGTGTTCGCTCCAACATACACCAATTGGTACTAAGGTAATTAGTTCTTTATTGTTGAGTATAAGTTCTTCTCCAATTGAAATAAAATTTTGTTTATTAAAAGGCTCAAAACCATTATTTTTTTTGGGCTTTTGTTCGTTAAAATAATAAAAGGTTTCAATATAATTTAAATAATCAAATGAACTTATATCTATAGGATATGTTGAAATTATGTGATTAATAAACTCTTCACTTGTTAATTTTAACTTTTTATTATATTCTTCAGTCAAGAAGTTGAATAAATCTTTTATTAATTCATAGCCTTTAAATCTAGTTAGGTCACCATTGAATTGATACTTGCTCTGGTTTATCTTAAAAATTGAATATTCTTCATTGGGATTTCCTGTATTATTTTCATCATTTAACCAAACTCCATTATGTGATACAATATGAAATATCGAATAATCCTTTGATTTTTTCTTTTTGATTTTCACACTACAAAGAGGGTGATATATTCCTTTTAGTTCTTCATTCTCAAAAACAGTAGTAAAGTCTGGATATTCGATTATTTCAATACCCTCAAGTGAAAAAACATTATTTGTTAGATCACATTTTTTTTTCCACAAGTCTCTTATTGGTTGAGATAATTGCATACTACACTTTAGGCATAATTTTGTCCCGTCAGATTGTTTCAGAGGTACTGATACTTGGTTTTTACAAGTGTCGCAAATGGTTTTTTTAATACCTCTTGCACAGAGTGCACAAAGTCCTTTATGTTTATTAAATGTAGAAGATAAAACTAAAGTTCCACATTCATTACAAGATTTTTTTTCCATATTCAATTGGTCACTGGCGTTATATTGCTACTAACTTAGGGATAAGCTTATATTTTAATAAATATTCCTCGTATTATTTAATCCTTCTTGCTTGCGTTGCAAATGATAAGCCTTGTTGGCCTACGGTAGAATTCATAATTGCTTCGAATAAAGGTTCTGGGCAGTCTTTAGGTGTTTTCCATTCAAATACAAAATTAGAACCGGTACCTCCAGAGTTATCAATTTCATCAATAATAATTTCGCAGGTTTCCATAGGCGCCAAAAAGATAGCATGACCAATGTAAGGGCGCACATGTTTACCGTGTGTATCAAAATACTTAGCACTTAACACATAAATGGTATCTACATCGCTTGTGTTTCTTAAGCTAACCATAGTAGTTAAATTGTGTGTTTTATGCTCAGACATGCTAAAAATTTGAGAATAGGTAGACAAGTAAGACTTTCCGTATTCTAAGGAATCTGAAAGCGTTTTAGAGACTTTACGTTTCGACCAATTTTCGGTGCTTACCGAACTCATTTTAGTTTCGTTGTTACAGCTTGTAAAGAGTAAAGCTGTAAAAATAATAAGAAGGTATTTAGATGTATGCATAGAACACTTTATTAACATGAGTTGATACTTTTAAAATAAGGCTTTAAAATAAACTTTTTTTGCTGTTAAAGAAATTTTAAACCTATAATTTAAGCTGTGATATATACAAAGATAATGAAGAAAAGGCTTTAATAATTGTATCTATTGATATTTTAGAATGTAAAATTTTATTTACAGAAATAAAAAAAGCACCAATATGAATAACATATTGGTGCTTTTTTAAAAGGGCATTTAAAATGCCAAATTATTTTATTTTAGAAACAATAAACTGTGTACGTCTGTTTAGTTCGTGTTGAGCTTTAGAGCATTTAATGCTACCATCACATTGGTTTACAAGTTTTTCTTCTCCCAAACCTTTAAAGGATACAATTCTATCTTTATTAACCCCATGTTCTACAAGATAATTGTAAGTAGATTTTGCGCGTTTAACAGAGAGCCTTTTGTTGTATTCCGCAGGTCCTCTAGAATCTGTATGCGATTCAATTTCGATTGCCATTTCTGGATACGTGTTAAGCATTAAATCTACAATTCTATTTAGCTCATCAGTATCTTGATTTCTAATAGTAGATTTATCGAAATCGAAGTAAATAGGAGCTAACTCCACAATTGGATAAGGCTCCACAGTTGGTTTTGGTTCCTGTATTTTATTAAGAACAAAATCTTCGGTAATAGTTGATACATTCTTATCTACATTTTTAGAAGTTGTATCGCGAGAGTCTTCAATATATCCGTCTTTAGTAACTTGTAGTTTGTAATCGGTATCTCTATCAATATTAATATCATAGTTACCATCGCTATCGGTTTCAACAAAAGCAATAGTGTTTCCATCAGTATCCAACAAAGTTATGGTTGCATCTTCTATAGGAAGATTGGTTTCGGCATCGGTTAATTTACCGGCTATTTTTAATTGAGGTCTTTTATCGAAAGCATAAATATCATCGCTGCCTACACCGCCTTCACGGTTTGATGCGAAGTAACCAGAAAGTCCATCTTCATTTAAAAAGAATGAAAAATCGTCTTTACTAGAATTTACAGGAACGCCTAAGTTAGCAACGTTTGTAATGGTTTTGTCTTTACTGTAAACGGTTGCAAAAATATCCATTAAGCCTAAACCTTGATGTCCATCGGAAGAAAAGAATAATACATCTTCGCTATTTACAAAAGGGAATTTTTCGTTTTTATTGGTGTTTACAATTTCACCTACATTTATAGGTTCTCCTAAGCTGCCATCGGCATTAATATTTGCGTAATAAATATCCGATCCGCCAAATCCGCCAGGTCTATCCGATGCGAAATATAATTTTGTTTCGTCGCTATTTAACGCTGGATGACCAGTAGAGTAGGAGCTGTCGTTAAAAGATAATTCTTCTAAGTTTTTCCATTTTCCATCTGTAAGCATGGCACGGTATATTTTTAAATTGGTAATGCCTTCTGTGTTTTTACCTAAGACATTTTTATTGAAATCATTTCTAGAAAAATAAATGGTTTTACCGTCTTTGGTAATTGTAATTGGTCCATCGTGAAAAACAGAATTTATTTCACCTTTTAGTTTTGATTTATGATTTACTAAAGAGTCGTTAGTCCCTTTTTCGGTAACATAAATATCTAAAAACGGTTCTTTATTCCAACCATAAACATGTTTTGTTAATGCGCCTTTATCTCTAGCAGAAGTAAAATAAATATTGCCATTATGTTCAACGGCTCCAAAATCGCTAAATTCTGAATTAAACTTAACATCGGTTAAAAAATAACTTTGCTTTGCATTTACTATAGATTTCAAGAAGTCTTTATCGCTAGCTAGTTGGGCTTCATTAATAACACCACCTTTATTTTTATACTCACGCATCCATTGGCGATACCCTTTATAATCTTTTACACCTCTTAAAGCTTGTGCATAATTATAATAGTATTCTATAGGCACATTTGCTTGTTCTACAGCTTTTTGATAATACACCACAGCACTGTCTGGGTTTCTCATAAAAGCATAAGTATCGGCTAATTGCCTAGTGGCATAATCGGTATTAAAATCTTTATCAATTAACCTAGTATATACCTCTGTTGCATCGGCAAAAGCAAATGTATTGAATAGTTTATCCGCTTTTTTTTGCATGCCATATTGTGCGAACACCGTTACGGAAACAAGCAAGAACATAATTGTTAAGCAGTAATTTTTTAATTTCATGGGTCTATATTTAATTAAAAAAATATAAGTAGGTTTTAGGTAAAGTAAAACATGCGATTAGCTGTATTTACTATTCCATTTTTATCACTATAAACTGTGTACGTCTGTTTAACTGGTGGTCTTTTTCTTCACAATTTTGCCCATCTTCACAACCATTTGTTAATCTACGTTCACCAAATCCTTCGTGTTCTGTAATTCTTTCAGGGTTTACACCTTTAGAGATTATATACTCGTAAGTTGAATTTGCTCTATCTATAGATAGTTTATCATTGTAAGATAGTAGCCCTCTAGAATCGGTATGCGATTCAATTCTAATTACCATTTCTGGATAAACATTCAACATTAAATCTACAATTTTATCTAATTCTAAAGCCGCATCAGGACGAATGTTATGCTTGTTGAAATCGAAATAAATGGTGTTTAATTCTGCTAGCTTTATAACATCTGGTACAGGGTTTAAAAGTAAATTGGCTGTAATTGAGGTTAACTCGGTTTGCAGGTGTTTAGATGTAAATGTTCTGTAATCGTCGATGTATTTTTTCTGACTTGCAATAATTTTATAATCTTGATTTCTGTCTATATTTATTTGATAGAAACCATTTTTATCTGTAGTCATGTAAGCAACTTTTTCTCCTTTTGAGTTTATAAGTTGAATAACCGAATTTGGAATTGGTTTAGAATTAATAGCATCGCTAACCACACCTTCTACATGTAGAACAGGTTTTCTGTGATAGGCATAAATATCATCGTCACCACGACCGCCAACACGATTAGAGGCAAAATAGCCCGTTATACCGTTAGGGTTCATACTAAAAGAAAAATCATCCTTATTCGAGTTAATTGGAACGCCTAAATTGATAACATCTACAACTTCGTCTGCTTGGTCATCTTCACCTCTAATGGTAGCAAAAATATCTAACAAACCTAAACCTACATGTCCTCCAGAAGAGAAGAATAAGGTTCCTTCATTATTAATAAATGGAAAACCATCGGCCTGATCTGTATTAATTACTGGGCCAACATTTTCAGGTTCACCTAAAGTGCCGTCAGCATTTATATCTACAACGTAAATATCCGAACCGCCAAAACCTCCTGGTCTATCTGATGCAAAATATAATTTTGTATCATCATTATTTAAAGCGGGGTGTTGTGTTGAATAATCGGCATTATTGATAGATAAATCTTCAACGTCTGTCCAAAGACTATCACGTAGTTTAGCTCTATATATTTTCATGTTGGTTAAACCCTTTGCGTCTTTTTCTTCAACTTGATCTTTATAGTTGTTTCTAGAAAAATACATGGTTTTTCCATCTTTAGTAATTACCACAGGACCATCATGATAAATGGAATTTACATCACCCTTAAGTTTGGCTGTATGGTCTACATTACGTCTTGTTCCCGCTTGAGCGACATAGATATCTAAAAACGGTTGCTCGTTCCATCCGTAAACTCTTTTTACGGCCACACCTTCATCTCTTGCGGAAGCGAAATAAACTTGTCCGCCTTTTTCAAAAGCCCCAAAATCACTATACTTAGAATTGAATCTAACCTTATCTAAAAAGTATTGTTGTTGTGAATTGAAAACACTTGTTATAAAATTTAAGTCTTTAGAAAAATCGTTAGAATTTATAACACCACCAGAATCTTTAAAGGTTTGCAACCATTCGCGAGAATCGTCGTATTTTTTCATACCACGTAAAGACTGTGCGTATTTATAATAATATTCTACAGGAACATTATCTTGCTTTACAACACTTTTGTAATATCTGGATGCATTTCTAGGATCACGAAGTAGGGCATAGCAATCTGCTAATTGCCTAGTAGCGTAATCTCTATTATAATTATTTTGAATAAGTTCTCTGTATACTTTAGCAGCCTTAACGAACGAAAATTTATTAAAAAGGGTGTCTGCTCTTTTTTGTTTTCCTTGTTGAGCAAAACCATTAATACTTAATATTAAGGCTATACAAACTAATATGTAATTTTTTAGTTTCATATATAGGGTTTTATTTCTTTTGAGTTTGTTAGTTAAGCCAATTGCGTTGAAATTTTTTTATTATGCCATTTGGTAGACATAGTAAAGTTTTTTAGAAATAACGAGGAGATTTTAATTTAGAACTCAAGAATTTGAATTCATAAATTAAAAGAACCTCATGTGTTCCTGTTGTGTAATCGGCAATTTCTGAAATTGGTTTTTCGTAAGCATAACCTAAACGTAATTGTCTAGATACTTGAAAATCTACAATACCACCAATAGCAGCTGTTTGTTCGTTTATTCTATAAGATCCGCCTAACCATATTTTTTCTTTGTAAAGGAAATTTGCAGTTAAATCGTATGATACCGGAGCGCCATTAGTTGCTTTAATTAACGCTGCTGGTTTGAATTTAAAATCTTGACTAATATCTAAAACACCACCAACAGTAAAGTAATAACTAACACGCTCTAAGGCTTCGAAGTCATTTTTATTGTTAATGTCATTATTTAGGATTCTCGGTGCAGATAAACCTGCGTAAATACGATCTGTACTCCAGTAAACTCCAGCTCCAATGTTTGGTGTCCAACGGTCTTCAGCTCCAAAAATTAATGGATCTGAAAGGTTAGAGGTTTCTAATCTAAAATCGGTATCGAAACTAAACTGTGTAAATCCACCTTTTAATCCAAATGCTAATTTACCGTTTTTCCCTGTTGGAATTGAGTATGAGAAATCGGCATATAAATATGAAAAGTTCTGGGGTCCTAAATCGTCTTCAATAAAAGATAAACCTAAACCAATACGATCGTTTCTTAACGGTGTATGTATCGATAAAGTTTGTGTAATTGGTCCGCCTTTAAAACCAACCCATTGGCTTCTGTGCAATCCAACAATGCTTAATGCTTCTCTACTACCAGCATAAGCTGGGTTTATAGAGATTGTATTGTACATGTACTGGGTAAATTGCGGTAGTTGTTGCGCAATTCCAACTGTACAGCTAAACAATGCAATAGCTATTATGTTTTGTTTTAAAAATTTCATAGGTTAATATTTTATTTTGTTCCTAAATATATTGGGCCAGTTAAAGGTGCTAATCCACTATCTTGTAAATGAATAATATAATAATATGTTCCGTTAGGTAATTTTCCATTGTTTCCTATTGCAGAAGTAGGAGAGTAACCATCCCAATCGCCTTCGCTACCAGAAGTAGACATGCTACCTAAAGTGTAGTTAGAAGATTCGTAAACTATAGCGCCCCAACGGTTGAATATTTTTACGCTAGCAACAAAGCCACATAAATCTATTCCAGAGATATCGAACGTATCGTTTATACCATCACCGTTTGGTGTAATAGCAGTAGAAATTGCAATATCATTTTCACCACAAGGTAATACATCACAATCCGCATGGATATTCATTGTAATCTCTGTAATGCTGATACAACCATTGTTTGTTGTAGAGTATCTGAATAGATAATCAATTCCACCATCATTAGGTAAGAAATCTGCGCTAAGCTCTAGAGTAGAAGGATCGAATAAGTTATTTGTTAAAGTAGCTTTTAAATCACCTTCTAATAATTCCCAAGTACCATCGGTATCTAAGGCAGGATCAATAAATTCATTTAAATCTAAAACACCTTCTTTGTAACACCAGTCTGGTGCAACGATATCGCTATAAATTTCATCTAAAGCAACATTTAATGTTTGCGTGTAAGTTTCACTGTTATCACAAGCATCAGTAGCTTTCCAAGATCTTACAATTTGGTAATCTACTAAAACCGTTTTATCAAATGAATTTGTTTCGCTGTATTCAACAGTAACATTATCCGAACAATTATCTGTAAACTCAATTGTTGGCACTTCTGGAATATCTGTACAACTTACATCTAGTATCGCATCGAAAGTAGTACTAGGTGTTGGAGCTGTAGTATCTATAACGGTAATTATTTGCGTATGTTCTGCTATAAGATCACAATCGTCTGTTGCTGTCCATGTTCTTGTTATGATATAATTAGAAGGACAATCGCCATCCGTTCTTACATCATTCACTTCTACAGCAGCATTACCACAATTGTCAGTTGCAGTTAAAACTTCAGCATCAGGAATGGCATCACATTCCACTTCTAGTGTTTCAGCAGGTAAAGGCGCATCGAAAACGGGAGGCGTAGTATCGCGAACTGAAATTATTTGCGTGTAAGATGTTTTGTTTTCACATTCATCTTCCGCTGTCCAAACTCTTGCAATAGTATAATTAGAGGTACAATCACCATTTGTAATGATATCTTGTACCGTAACTGTTGCTGTTCCGCAAGAATCTTCAGCAGTTAATGTTTCTGCCGTAGGAACCGTGTCACATTCAGCCACTAAATTAGCACTAGGTAAATCGCCAACAAATGTAGGAGCGGTGGTATCTTGTACTGTTATAGTTTGTGTAAAGCTAGTTGTTAAATTAGCTGCATCTGTTACTGTCCATGTTCTAACTAAAGTATAGTTATTAGTACAAGATCCGTCTGTACGTTCTTCATTAAAAGTAACTACTGGTGTAGCGCAATTATCAGCCCCTGTAAATGTTTCAGGAGTAGGAACGACGTTACATTCAATAGTGATTGTTTCTGCAGGTAATTCTTCAACGAAAGTTGGAGGAATATTATCTACAACCGTTACTGTTTGTGTACAGGTGCTAATATTACCTTCAGAATCTGTTACCGTCCATGTTACTAGCGTATCTCCAATAGGAAAAGCTTCTGGCGCATCGTTTACTGTAATAACGCTTGTACAATCTTGAATATCTAAAGTACCTAATTCTACATTTGTTGCGTTGCAAGAATCTGCATCTACAAATACTGAAACATCTGCAGGACAAACAACTTCTGGTAAATTACCATCTGTTACTGTTACTTTTTGTTCGCAAGTCGTTTCGTTTCCTGATGTATCAGTTACTGTCCATGTTACAATAGTTTCACCTAAAACAAATGGCTCTAAAGCATTATTTGTAATAGAGGCTACTTCACAATTATCGCTTGTTGTTGTAAGACCTAAGTCTACATTAGTTGCAGTACACTGACCTGCATCGGCTGTTATAACAACATCGGCAGGGCAAGTGATAGTAGGAGCAATATTATCCTCTACAGTTACTGTTGCATCGCAAGTACTTGAGTTTCCGTTTACATCGGTTGCTGTTAATGTAACAATAACATCTCCAATATTAGAACAATCGAAACTAGCTTGAGAAGCTGTTAATGAAACTGTCCCGCAAGCATCTGTAGATCCACCATCGATATCTAATGCCGCTATAGTAGCTAAACCATCGCTATCTAATTGAACCGTGATATCTTGACATAAAATTGTTGGCGGAAGGTTATCTTCTACCGTTACAATGGCAGTACAAGTACTTACATTGTTATTAGCATCTGTTACTTCTAATGTAATGTTGTTATCTCCAACATCTGTACATGTAAAAATGGTTTGAGAAGCAGCAAGTGTTACTGTTCCACAATTATCGTTAGAACCATTATCTATATCGTCAGCCACAATAGTAGCGGTACCGTTAGAATCTAATTGTACTGTAATGCTTTGGCATATAGCTTCTGGTGCAATGTTATCTTCAACAGTTACAATAGCAGAACATGTAGAAACATTGTTGTTGTTATCTGTAACCGTAAGTTCTACCGTGTTGTCTCCAATATTTGAACAATCGAAAGTGGTTATATCTAAACTAGTACTTAGAATACCACAAGCATCATTTGAACCATTATCAATTTGGTCAGGAGTTATTGTTGCGTTTCCGTCAGCATCTAATTGCACTGTAATAGCTTGGCATATTGCTGTTGGAGGTGTAATATCTTCAACAGTAACAATAGCATCACAGAAACTATCGTTTCCATTTATATCGGTAACAGTAAGTGTTACTGTGTTTTCGCCAATGTTAGTACAATCGAATGTTGTTTGAGAAACAGAAAGAGAAACTTCGCCACTACAATCTGCAGAACCATTATCAACATCTTCTGGTAAAATTGAAACTGTTCCTGTATTATCTAATTGTACTGTTATGTTTTTACATTCAACTGTTGGATCAATAGTATCTTCAACAGTTACTGTAGCTGTACAAGTATCTTCGTTACCGCTAGAATCTGTTACGGTAAGGGTAACAGTGTTAGCCCCAATATCTGCACAGGTAAAGTTAAGTTGAGATGCGCTTAGTGCAGGAATACCACAATTATCGGTGGAACCTCCATCTATATCATTAGCAACAATATCAGCATTTCCAGCACTATTTAATTGAATAGTAATGTCTTTACAAATGGCTTCAGGAGCAGTGGTATCTTCAACAGTTACAATAGCTGTACATGTTGATACGTTATCATTATTGTCTGTAACCGTAAGTTCTACAGTGTTATCTCCAATATTTGAACAGTCGAAAGTTGTTATATCTAAACTAAGATCTTGAATACCGCAAGCATCATTAGATCCATTATCAATTTGTTCAGGTGTTATAGTCGCATTTCCATCGGCATCTAATTGAACCGTTATGGCTTGACATATAGCTGTTGGAGGAACAATGTCTAGTACTGTTACTAGTGCATCACATGTACCAGCGTTTCCATAAGCATCTGTAACCGTTAATGTCACAGTGTTTGCGCCAATATTAGAACAATCGAATACGGTTTGAGAAGCTGCAAGTGTTACCTCACTGCTACAATCTGAAGAACCATCATCAATATCACTTGGCTCGATAATTACAGAACCTGTTTCATCTAAACGTACTGTAATATTTTTACAAGCAATAACAGGAGCTACATTATCTTCAACAGTTACTAAAGCATCACAAGTCGATTCGTTACCATTTGCATCAACAGCTTTTAGTGTTACTGTATTTACTCCAACGTCAGAACAGTCGAAAGTTGTTATATCTAAACTAGTACTTTGAATACCACAAGCATCATTAGATCCGTTATCTACATCTTCAGCAGTAATAGTTGCAATTCCTGAACTATTTAATTGAACAACGATATCTTGACAAATAACAGTTGGAGCAATGTTATCTTCAACAGTTACTATTGTTGTACAAGTTGCGCTATTACCATTTATGTCGGTTACTGTTAATTCTACTGTATTGTCACCAATGGTTGAACAATCGAAAGTTGTAATATCAAGAGTACGTGTATCAATTCCACATGAGTCTGTAGAACCATTATCTATTTGCTCTGGAGTAATACTTGCATTACCATCAGCGTCTAATTGAACCGTTATAGCTTGGCATAAAACAGTTGGCGGTGTAATATCTTCCACAGTTACTATCGCAGTACACTTCTCTTCGTTTCCGTTTAAATCCTTTACAGTTAAAGTTACTGTATTCTCACCAACATTAGAACATTCTAAAATACTTGGAGAGACAGTCATTGTTACAGTACTACATGAATCGTAAGATCCATTATCAATATCAACAGGAGAAATAGTAATAAAACCTTCTCCAGATAATTGAACCGTAGCATCTTTACATAACACTACTGGCGCTATATTATCTTCAATGGTTACTGTTGTTGTACAAGTAGATGTATTTCCGTTATTATCTGTTACTGTTAATTCCACAGTGTTGTCTCCAATACTAGTACAGTCGAAAGTTGTTTTATCTAATGAAAGCGATTGAATACCACAAGCATCAGTTGAAGCATTATTAACGTCGTCTGGAGTAATGGTCACACTACCTGAAGCATCTAATTGTGCTGTAAAAGGTTGGCAAATTCCAACTGGAGCTACATTATCTTCTACGGTTACTGTTGTAGTACAAGAAGAAGCATTTCCGTTTATATCGGTTACTGTTAATTCTACAGTATTGTCACCAATAGTTGAACAATTAAAAGTTGTAATATCAAGAGTACGTGTATCAATTCCACATGAATCTGTAGAACCATTATCTATTTGTTCTGGAGTAATACTTGCGTTACCAGCAGCATCTAATTGAACTGTTATGGCTTGGCAAAGAACTGTAGGAGCTACATTATCTTCTATTGTTACTGTTGTAGTACAAGAAGAAGCATTTCCGTTTATATCGGTTATTGTTAATTCTACAGTATTGTCACCTATATTTGAACAATCGAAAGTTGTAATATCAAGAGTACGTGTATCAATTCCACATGAGTCTGTAGAACCATTATCTATTTGGCTTGGAGTAATGGTTGCATTACCTGTAGCGTCTAATTGAACCGTTATGGCTTGGCATAGAGCGGTAGGAGCAACATTATCTTCAACCGTAACAGTTGCAGTACAAGTTTCTGAATTTCCGTTTACATCTATAACGTTTAGTGTTACCGTGTTTGCGCCAATATTATCACAAGTAAAATCTGTAACATCTAAAGTAAGTGTGTCTATTCCACAAGCGTCATTCGAGCCATTATCAACATCAGTAGCATTAATTGTTACATTTCCTGTAGCATCTAATTGCGCTACAATATTCTGACAAATAACTGTAGGTTTAACATTATCTACAACAGTTACAACAGCAATACAACTTTCTACGTTGCCACCATTATCAGTAACAGTTAAGGTAACATTGTTAGCACCTAAATTAGAACAGTCGAATGTTGTTTGCGATAATGTTGTAGAGCTTAGTCCGCTACAATCACTAGAACCATCATCCACATCTCCCGGCACAATAGTAGCTACACCATTTGCATCTAATTCAACAGTTATACTTTTACATGCTACAGCTGGTCCTTGGTTATCTACAATATTAACTGTAGTTGTACAAGTGTCGCTGTTACCTGACGTATCAGTAACTGTTAAGGTTACAGTGTTTGCACCAATATTACTACAATCAAAATTTGTTTTATCTATAGTGATACTATCGATAGAACAATTATCAGTAGATCCATTATTTATATCGGCTACAGTAATTGAAGCATTACCAGCACTATCAATAGCGACATCTATTTCATTAAAACATATAGCTTCTGGAGCAATACTATCAACAACAGTAACTTCAGCAGTACATGTAGTTTCTAAACTATTAGCATCTGTAACAGTTAGTGTTATTGAGTTTACACCTAAATCATCACAAGTAAAAGCAGTTTTAGAAGCAGAAAACGTAATTGTTGAACAATTATCACTAGAACCGCCATCAATATCTTCAGGATTAATACTAGCGTTACCACTAGCATCTAATTGCACCGTAATATTAGCACAAATAGCTGTTGGAGGTATATTATCTACAACAGTAACTTCTGCGGTACAAGTAGAAGCATTATCACTATTATCCGTTACGGTAAGCGTTACGGTGTTTGTTCCTAAGTCTGTACAAGAAAAAGTGTCTTTATCAACTTCTAAAGATTTAATACCGCAAATATCGTTAGAGCCATTGTCTATGTCACTTGGAGCTAATGTTGCTACGCCAGCCGCGTCTAAGTAAATTGTAACAGGTTGGCAAAGTGCTTCGGGATTGATGTCATCAATAACAGTTACCGTTGCATCACAGGTTGCTGTTTGTCCACTTACATCTGTTACGGTAAGTGTAACGGTGTTTACACCAACATTGCTACAAGTGAATTCAGTTTGTGAAGCAGATAATGTAACAGCACCACTACAAGCAGAAGACCCATTATCTATTTGATCTGCAGTTATAGTTGCATTTCCGGTAGTATCTAATATTACATCAATATCTTGGCACATTGCTGTTGGAGGAGGCGATGGCATTCTGGTAATTTGTTGTGTTACGTTAGTAACATTACCACAATCATCGGTAATACTATATGTTCTTGTAATAACCTCTGGTGTTGCGTTGTTTGATACATCTTCAACAAAAGCAACTATAGGTGTTTCACCTGAATTGTCTTGTAAGTTAGTAACTAAAGCGGTATCTGCAACAGGTACAACCTCTCCACAATCAATCATTATATCTGCAGGAGCATCTCCAGTTGGAGGAGAGTCTACATAACTTTTATAATTGATAGGAATAATTATAGGTGCAGCTATGCTAGCTCCAATACAATTTCCAGACATTTCGTAACCCTGAATAAGAGTAAGATCGAATGGTGCACCAGAGGTAGCTCCAACACCACTAATTTTTCCGTTTACAGAAACAAATTTATCTTCATCATCTTGATAAAAATCACAATCTGTAGTTACCGTTAAAGAGAAACTTATGCTTGCTAAAACGGTATCACGATCTATTGGCACTGGTAGTGTACCAATATTCCATACTATAGCTCCATTTGTTCCTATGGTAGGATCTATTTCTGAAGTCGGAGCTGGAATAATACTACTTTTTGTATTTATATTTAAATCATTAGGATTTACAGAATCAGGAAGTGGTATTGTTACAACGGTATTGTTTGTTGCTTCAGATCCTGTATTTTTTATATCAATAATGTATTCAGCACTGTCAGTAGGTTCTAAACTTGTAGGCGGAGTCCCGTTTACAGTTGTTGCAGTTATAACGCCTTCTGGTTTTGGGACATAAGCATCTACAGCAAAGGTAGCGTTGAAAATAATATAAGTATCTTGAGAAGAATTATATTTAAATCGAGTGTAATTTTGTCCATTTTCTATTAAAGACTGATCAGAATTCTCAATATTGAATACAGCAATATCTACACCCGTATTATTGTTTAAATCTGGAGTTCGTTTTCCAGGAGCACCGTTATGCGTATATATCGAAGAGTTAAAGAAGTTATCAACCGTATTACCAGGATGTACTAAATCGCGATAAGAATTGTTTAGAAAAGTAGCAGGTATGCCTTGAACATCATCAGTATCACGAATCATAATAGAAAGTCTATCTCCACCAACACCAACATCACCTTCACCAGCCATTACACCTAGTTTTATATTAACGTCTCCTTCTTCAACAGCTTTAAAACCGCTTATATCAATATATTCGTTTCCACCACCAGAACTTACGTAAGCAAATCCATCAAAAACACTAATGTCACGCCATTTCATTTTATAGTTTTCGTAGACTACAACTAATCCCCAACCACCATAATAACCAGTAGGGTAGCCGTTACCTTCTATAGTGGCAATATCTGCAACAGTGTACACACCAGCACCTTCATTAGCTACAAGTAAATCGGTAACATCTGCATAAGCAGCGTACATGTTGTTCGATTCATCATCCGGGAACTCAATGCCTGTTGCTGTAATTTCTTGGTAATTAAAACCTGGTCCTTTAAATAAGACTTTTCTTTTATTGAAATCTTTAGTGATAGCATCTTTAGTTACACTAAATGTATCTGGGTTTCCGTCTCCATCCTCGTTAGCATCTGCACCATCAAGACTTGCTCTACCCGTCCAATATAATCCAGCATAAACGATGTTAGAACATTCAACGAGCGCTCCACTTTCTGTTGAAAATTC
Organism: Algibacter sp. L3A6; assembly: GCF_009796825.1. Lineage (GTDB taxonomy): Bacteria > Bacteroidota > Bacteroidia > Flavobacteriales > Flavobacteriaceae > Algibacter. The sequence continues at coordinate 3,909,971 of NZ_CP047030.1, read as the reverse complement.
TAAAATAGAAGATGATGAGTTGAATGTGCGGGAATCGCCATCGATATCCACATACCTCATATCTTCACCGTTACTAGATGTATCATCATAGTCGGAAAGAGTAAGGTTGGTGTTTCCAATCATGGAAAAATCCCCTTGTATATTAAAGGAGCTTTGTCTTGGTGTAAAGTCAACAATTACTTGGCTATAACCATTAAAAACAGATAAGAGAAGCAAAACAGTAAAGCACATCAAACTAAGTGATGTGTTAGATACTGAAAATTGTTTAGTGTAGAATTTTTTCATTTCTTAATTTTTATTAAAATCGAAATATTATGTTATGAAGGCCTAACTGAAGTATAAAACACGCGTACATTGCTGTTCGATATGTTTTTTACAAAACCTTTAATCTGTTCGTTATTACAATCAAAATGGCATCTAATATATAGGTACTTCAATTTTGATAATCCAGATTCACTAGATAAATTAATAGGTGTAATTAAATCAGCGATACTATTTAAGGTAATTGTAATTAATTCAACATTTTCGTAATTTCTTGTACCTTGTTTCACTAAGTTTAAAGAAGCAACATCATCAAGGGTCAGTTTTACAACGTCACCATCACCGTATGTGTTCTTTAATTTATTGTTAGCTAGATAAGCTGTTGGATGAAGTTTTTGAGAAAGATTATAAAATTCAGTTCTAGTATCTGAAGTTTTAGATTTACTTGCTGTTGCTCTAGAAAATTGGCTAGAAGCGTTTAACTCATAAATTCCATGTTCTTGTGCGTTACTTTCGTGATTAGATAAAAGTACTACAGCACAAAACAGTGCGATACTTTTAAGTAGGTTAGATAAGTTGTTTTTCATAATCATTCAGTCAATTTTTAATATATAATAACACTTTAGGGCACATCCAAGTTCAAATAAGTCTCAGGTATGCACTACTTGTGTATGTCAAATAATATGTTCAAAGTCTTCTTAGGGAAGAAACAAAATGCCAAAGCACTGCAAAACAATACAGATATTAAGTTTAAAATTAGATTTGGGATCATAATTTTTTATATTTTATAGGTTCATCAAAAGAAAGCATTGAAAGCATGTTAATCAAATATAAATGGTAAATCACTAATAAAGTCGTTGTAAGGTTCTTTGCTTTCACTTAATCGGTTATTAGTATGTTTTGAACGATTGCCCTTGCTTCAAATAAATATATTTGAGAGAAATTCTGAGCAACTCAATTTTTTTAATAAATTTATGTGCAAATAAATTGAATTTCATCGAGTCAAAAAACTATATGTCGATGAAATTTAGTGATTTAACGATAAAAATGAAAAAATTAATACTAGTCCGCCATGCTAAATCTTCATGGAACCATAATGTAATAGATCACGAACGACCATTAAATGAACGCGGATTAGAAGATGCAAGTCTTGTTTCTAGTCACTTCAAAGATTTTATTTTAATGCCCGATTTAGTGATTTCTAGTGATGCTACAAGAGCAAAAACTACAGCAGATATTTTTATTTCTGTACTTAAAATTTCTTCGGAAATCGTACAGTATAACCATGAAGCGTATGACTTTTCAGGCGAAATGTTAACGCGTGTTATCAAATCTTGTCCACAATCTGTAAATACGCTTATGGTTTTTGGTCATAATCATGCTATTACAGATTTTGTAAATTCCTTTGGAAGCAAGTTTATTGACAATGTTCCTACCTGTGGTTTGGTTATTATAGATTTTAATGTTGATAATTGGGAAGCTATTGAAAATGGGGAAACTGTCACTACAATATTTCCAAAAGACTTAAAGTAAGAGAGTTAAAGTTTTTTAAGGTTTTGTTTTTTCGAATTCTTCGATAAAAGGTATTTGTCAATGGATAAAAATTAATTATATTCCTCTAAAATTAAATATTTGATAACCCTAAATTGCTGTTTTTTTACATGTAAATAGAATATATTTGTTTTTTACATGTTTCAATTAAAAGTACAATGATAAAAACTGAACCCGTCCATAATAATAGTTATATAAATAGAGAAATAAGTTGGTTGCAATTTAATGCACGTGTACTGCAAGAAGCCACTTGTAACAATGTACCTTTAATAGAACGACTTCGTTTTTTAGGTATTTTTTCTAATAATTTAGATGAATTTTTTAAAGTGCGTTACGCTACCGTTAAACGAATTGTAGAAGCTGGTAAAGGTGGTAAAAACGAGTTAGGTGGTATAAAAGCCAAGGAATTATTAGATATAATTACACAAATTGTAATTAAGCAACAGAGTGAAAGTTTAGATATTTTAAATGATGTTAAATGTAAACTAGAAAAAGAGGATATTTACATTATAAACGAAACTCAAATAGATGAATCTCAGCATGAATTTATAAGGAATTACTTTATTAAAACAGTAAGTCCTGCTTTGGTTACCATTATACTTAACGATTTGGTAGTACTGCCGAACTTAAAAGATAGTGCTGCATATTTGGCTGTGCGTATGCTTATGGCTGGCGATCACAAGCAATTTGCTTTAATTGAAATACCAAAATCTATAGATCGTTTTGTTGAGTTACCGAAACAAGGTAATAAAAGTTATATTATATTGATTGACGATTTATTACGCTATTGCTTAAGAGACATTTTTAATATTTTTGATTATAAAACTATTTCGGCACACATGATTAAAATCACTAGAGATGGTGAGCTAGATTTTGATAGTGATTTAAGTAAAAGTTTTATTGAAAAAATATCCGATAGTGTAAAGCACAGACAAGTTGGAGAACCTGTTCGTTTTGTTTACGATAAAACCATACATAAAGAAACATTACAGTATTTAATGTCTAAAATGGGCATTGATGATACCGATAGTATAATTCCTGGTGGGCGTTACCATAACCGTAGAGATTACATGGGCTTCCCGAGTTTAGGCCGACAAGATTTACTTTACGATAAAATAGAGCCTTTACCAATTAAAGGACTTACTTTTCAAGAGAGTATTTTTCAAGCTATTACTAAAAAGGATTATTTGCTTTATGCACCTTATCAAACTTTTTCTTATGTTGTAAAGTTCTTGCGAGAAGCAGCATTAGACCCACAAGTGAAAACTATAAAAATTACGATTTATCGTTTAGCTGAAATTTCTCATATTGCGAGTTCACTTATTAATGCGGCCATTAACGGAAAAGCGGTAACGGTTTCTATCGAGTTACGTGCTAGATTTGATGAGCAAGCCAATATAGATTACGCCGAGCAAATGCAGAGCGAAGGTATCAACCTTATTTTTGGTGTTGCTGGGCTTAAAGTACATAGTAAAATGTGTATTGTAGAGCGTGAAGAAGGTAAAAAACTGAAGCGTTATGGATTTATAAGCACAGGAAACTTTAATGAGTCTACGGCTAAAATATATACAGATTATACATTGTTTACAGCAGACCAACGTATTTTAAAAGACGTTAATAAAATATTCAGTTTCTTCCAAGCGAATTATAAAATCTACAGCTATAAACATTTAATAGTTTCACCACATTATACGCAAAAATCTATTTTCAAATTAATTGATAAAGAGATAGAAAATGTAAAGAATGGTAAAGAAGGATTAATACGTTTAAAAATGAATAGTGTATCGAGTTATACTATGATTGATAAATTGTATGAAGCGAGTCGTGGTGGTGTAAAAGTTCAAATGATTGTTCGTGGTATATGTTCTCTAATTCCTGGAATTAAAGGCATGAGCGAAAATATTGAAGTGATAAGCGTTGTCGATAAATTTTTAGAACATTCTAGAGTTTATATGTTCGGAAATGATGGTGATATGAAGATCTATATTTCTTCTGCCGATTGGATGAGTAGAAACATAGAAAATAGGGTAGAAGTAAGTTGTCCTATTTATGATGAAGATGTTAAAAAGGAAATAATAGAAACCTTCGATATCAGTTGGAACGATAACGTGAAAGCGAGAATATTGAACGATTCGCAAGAAAATCAATATAAAGTAAATGATGAAGAGCCGTTGAGATCTCAGTTTGTGGTTTACGATTATTATCTTAAAAAATTAGAAAAGTAATATGCTTTCAATAAAAAAATATGCGGCCATAGATATTGGTTCCAACGCAGTCAGGTTACTTATATCAAATATTATTGAGCAAAAGGGTAGGCCAGTTCAGTTTAAAAAAAACTCGTTGGTTCGTGTGCCTATTCGTTTGGGAGCCGATGTATTTATTAAAAACAAAATTTCTAAAGAAAATACAGCACGTATTTTAGATACTATGTTGGCTTTTAAATTACTTATGAAATCTCATAAAGTAGTTAAATATAAAGCCTGTGCAACGTCTGCAATGCGAGAATCTGATAATGGTGCTAAAGTGGTAGAAGCTGTTTTAAAACACGCTGGGATAAAAATCGATGTTATTGATGGTGAAGAAGAAGCTGCTATTATTGCTGCAACAGATTTAAATAAATTTATAGAGCCAAACAAAATATACTTATATGTAGATGTAGGTGGTGGTAGTACTGAGTTTACTGTAATAGATCATGGAAAGCAAGTAATTTCTAGATCGTTTAAAATTGGTACAGTAAGGTTGCTTAACGATATGGTTAGAAAGGAAACCTGGCAAGAGTTACAAACCTGGATTAGTGATAACACCAAAGTTTACGATAAAATTGAAGTTATAGGTTCTGGTGGAAATATTAATAAAATTTTCAAGATTTCTGGTAAGGCTATGGGGAAACCGCTAACGTATTTTTATATGACTTCTTATTACAACACACTTCAAAGTTACTCTTACGAGGAACGTATTACGGAGTTAGATTTAAATCAAGATAGAGCCGATGTAATTATACCAGCCATGCGTATTTATATGTCTGCGATGAAGTGGAGTGGAGCCAAAAATATTTATGTTCCTAAAATTGGATTAGCCGATGGAATCATAAAAAGTATTTACTATGATACGGTTTCGAGTAATACACAGTAAAATCTTGCACTTTACCTACATTAATTGTATGCTTTTAATTTTATAATATATATTCGCACACATATTGTGGTATAAATTACAAACCCAAACCTATTTGTTATGAAAAAAATATTACTCTTTACTCTTTTACTAAGCCTGTCTTTTTATGGTTTTTCACAAGATATAAAATACGGAGTTCGCGGCGGTTATAATATTTCTAATTTAGATTTCGACGAACCATATTCAATAGAAAATAAACATAGAAACAGTATTTATTTCGGTGCTTTTGCAACCATTAGCCTAAATAAAACATGGTCATTAATGCCAGAATTTCAATTTTCTGCGGAAGGAGCAAAGGAAGAAGTAATTAATCTAGATTATTTACAAATGCCTGTTTTATTGCGTTACAGAATAAGCGAAAAGTTTCACGCAGGTCTTGGGCCACAAGTGGGATTAAAAGTACATAAGTACGAAGATGGTATTCGTAACTTTGCGTATTCTGGAGTAGCTTCTGTAGAGTATAAAATTAACTTAATGCTTTTTGCAGATATTAGATATACTTACGGTTTCTCTAATATATTTGATGAGCACTTAGGTATTGGTGCTAAAAATAGAAACATCCAACTTGGTGTTGGTTATAAATTCTAAACAAAAAATTATTAAGCTTAATTAAGTTGAAAAAACAATGTGGTTATTCTAACCATGTATCGTTTCAGACTTACTTAAATTAAGCATAATTTTAGCTTCATATTCAAGAAGTTGCTGCCATTTGGTGTCAACTTCTTTTTTTTCGCCATATTGTCTGGCAAAACCTAAGAACATGGTGTAATGGTTGGCTTCACTTACCATTAAATTTCTATAGAATTCTGCAAGTTCCTTATCTTCTAATTCTTCAGAAAGTAATCTAAAACGCTCGCAACTTCTAGCTTCAATTAAAGCAGCATAAAGCAATCTATGCACCAATTGTGTTGTTCTACTTCCTCCTTTAGGGAAAAACTTTAAGAGCTCAATAACATAGTCGTCACTACGATCGCGTCCTAAAACCCAACCACGTTCCAAAATTTTATCATGTACCATTTTAAAATGGCTAATTTCTTCTTTTACTAAAGCTACCATTTCTTGCACCAGCTCGGTGTATTCAGGAAAACTAACAATTAATGAAATAGCCGTACTCGTTGCTTTTTGCTCACAAAAGGCATGATCGATTAATATTTCTTTAATGTTTTTTTCTACAATATTTACCCAGCGTGGGTCGGTTGGTAATTTTAAGCCTAACATATTAAATGGTATTTGAGAGCAAATTTATTTCTTTAATTTCAATTGATCCTAACGAATTAATTAAAATACTAAAGTCTTTATAAGTTTCGGTTTCTAGAACTCGAAAAGAGGTGTTTAATTGCACATATTGATCTGTAGAATTTTGATAATCTATCCAAACATGTTGCATAATGGCTTGCTTCCAAAATTCCGCATTGGCGTAACCTTTAAACAAACCTTTATTTATTAAACTTTCAGTAATTAATTCGCCATGTATTAAAACCTTTAACTGGGCTGCAAAGTCTTTATAATGCGTTTCTTTAGCGCTTAGATCTTTATCTGTAGTAGTATTTGATATAAAGTTATTTTCAAGCGAATGGTATTTTAATTTCACTTCAAAACCTGTGCTTAAAATGGTATCGGTTACAATTTCAACAGGTTCGGTTGGTGTATACTTTACTTTTTTAGAAAAAGATTCTAATAAATTCGAGCTTTGTAAAACATCACGGTTATTACTATACTTACGCTCTTGTCCATCGAAATATGCAAAAACAATGGAAATGATGAATATTAAAAATATAAGTTTCTTCATGTTTTTTTATAGAAATTAATACGACTAAAGACATTCAAAGATACCAAAATTCAGGCGAATGCTCTAATTGATAAAAGGGTGATTAAATGAAATTTTGATAATAATAGTTGGTTTTAAATTTAGGTATTATTATTCATTGATAAGTGTTACCTTTAAATCCATATATCTAGATACCCTCGATTAGTTTGAACAAGAAAAGCAATTTAAATTTCTACAAAAACATTTCTAAAAGCAGTCTGCCATTGGCTGAGCTTTTAAAAAATGAAACCTTGTTTTTCAATGTGCCAGAAAATTGGTCTATTGTAGTTACAGATATCGAAAACTCTACCGATGCTGTTGCTCGTGGATTTCATAATGATGTAAATTTAAGTGCTACAGGAAGTATAATAACTGTTTTAAACACCTTAAAGTTTGTTAATAGAAACCTTAAAATCCCTTATTTTTTTGGAGGTGATGGTTCTACTTTTATTGTCCCAAATAGGGTTTTAAAACCTATATTATTAGCTTTAAATAATTATAGCCAGCATATAAAAAAATCTACAGATTTAAATTTAAGAGTAGGGTATTTAGGAGTTGAAAAGGTTTATGCAAATAATGTAAACTTGAGAATCACTAAGCTTAGGCATAATAAATATTTAACCACACCAGTAGTTCTAGGAAATGGCCTTAAATATGCCGAGCAGATTATAAAAGAAAGTTTTAAAGCATCGGATATTTATAGCGAAAAAGCAACCAAGCTTAATTTAAATGGTATGGAATGTCGTTGGGACGAAATATACCCAAACAAAACCGATAAAAAGGTAATTTGCTTACTTGTAGATTGTGATGATGAAAGTATTCAAGCTGAAGTATATGCTGAGATTATGGCAGAAATTGATGAAGTTTTTGGGACTTTAATTAACCGAAACCCCATTTCTAGTGATAAACTAAAACTCGATCCGTCTTTAGGGAAAATTAAAAAAGAAATGTATGCTAGAATTGGTAAATATAGCCTGAGATATTTAGTTAGTAATTGGTTAATTACTTTAATTGGCGTTGTTTCTTTTAAGTTTTTTAAAGTTGGAAAACTTCAGAAAAAGCGCATTGCTCAATTAACCGATACCATTATGCTCGATGGGTTTTTAAACACCGTAATTTCGGGAACAGAAGCTCAGGTGGAAACCTTAAAAACGTTTTTAAATAGGTTAGAGGCCGAAGGCAAAATAATTTTTGGTATACACATTACGCACGCCTCTATAATGTCTTGTTATATAGAAGATCGTCAGGAAAAACACATTCATTTTGTAGATGGTACAGAAGGTGGTTACACTAGTGCAGCCATCATGTTTAAAGAAAAAATGAAGAAGCTTCAGTTAAGACGATAATCCCCGATTTATATCATCTTCAAATGTCAATATTTCATTTTTTTTATGAAGTTCTGACAAGTATTCTGAAAAAATGACATAAATATTTACCCAAAACAAAAAAAATGCGTTTGGTATTTTTTTTGTTTTATACACTCCGAAATCGAAAAGGTTTCAAGTTTGAAAAACATGTTTAATTTAAAATTTTGTAATTATGAGCAATTTAGTAAATGTTCCTAAAAACGGAAGTTTAGCAAACACAAATTCAAATGCAAGCTTCCCAAGTACTTCTAATTGGTTAGATGATATTTTTAACAGAGATTTACCCTCTGTATTCACCTCTAATTTTAATACAGGTGTCTCTTTACCAAAAGTAAATATAAAAGAAACAGCCGATAACTATGTCGTTGAAATGGCTGTGCCTGGTTTAAAAAAATCAGATTTCAAATTAGATTTAGATCATCACGTGTTATCTATTTCCACAGAGAAAAAAGAAACTCACGAAGAGCAACAAGAAAACTATACGCGCAAAGAGTTTGGTTATTCGGCATTTAAAAGAACGTTTACCTTACCCGAAACGGTAAACGATGATAAAATTTCGGCCAATTATCAAGATGGTATTTTAAATATTCTTTTACCAAAAAAAGAAGAGGCTAAACAAAAGCCTGCGCGACAAATTAAAATTTCTTAACAGTAGAACTAAACTTTTAAGCAACCGGATTATTAGATTATTAGTGAGGCTGAATTTTTTCAGCCTTACTTTATTAAATCCTTTTTGTTTAGTAAACTATGCCGTTTTTAGATGTAGATAAATGTTTAACTCAAAACTTAGAATCATGAAAAAATGTGTTTTATTATTAGTAGTTGCATTCTTAAGTATTAATTGCAGCGGACAAAAAAGTGAAGATAAAAAAGTAGAAATTACCGAAATAGAAAGACCTAAAGGGGCTTGGAAAGTCGACAAAGAATTTGATGAAAATGGAAATTTAATTAAATACGATAGCATTTATTCTTGGTCTTCTAGCAATAATATGGAAGGATTATCGGCTATGGATCGCGATAGTTTAATGCGAAGTTTTAAGTCTTAATTTTTTAAGAATTATTCACGATTTGAACACCAAGGTTTTGAGAATATGTTTACTGAAGATTCTCTTTTTAGTAAACATTTCTTTAATGATGATTTCTTCGGAAGTGATTTTGGTACAGATTTTATGGATAGAGATCAAATAAGTCAAGGCCTATTTTCAAGACAAAAACAATTTTTAGAAAAGTATCAGTCTGAGTTCGTTTTACCAGAAGAAGATGAAGAATAGCGAAAGCTATTCTTTTAGTTTTTTTGAGAGTTATATTAAATGCGTTTCTTTTTCATCGCATGTGGTATAGGTATATCGCGAAGTTTAAAATTGCAAACATATCTGAATCATTAATTATTTCATATTTATTTAGATAATCTACTTTCATTCTTGTTATATCAAAATCAGTAAATTCAGCATAATTAGATTTGGAATAATTGTAGTATTTCGATTTTGTTTCTTGTTTAATTTCTTGGTACAGGTCATTTTTTAAAACCCTAATGTAATCGATTCTTTCTTGGTTATATTCTGCAAGGTTATGATATTTTAGTTTGCGTTTTATTTTTTTTTCAGCCTCTTTGAGATTGCTAAAGTCAAATTCATAGGCCAAATCACTAAAACATATAAAATCGTAGGTCTGTTCGTTTATTTCTAGCATTTAGAATTTTGATTTAATCATCTGGAGAAGTTTTTACAAATTCGTTTGTAAGTTTTGATTTTTCAATTTTTAAAAATAAAGTATCTTTTTCTGAATTTAATCTATATTCGAGAATAAAATCAGTTTTAAGGTCAGGAATAAGGTTTGTTAGTTGAGTATAATAAATTTGCGTTTCATCATTTTGCCATGAGAATTTTGTTCTTCTTCCCAAAGTGTTAGAGATTAAAGAATCCTTACAAAATTGTAATTCTACAATATTTGAGCTTTTTGTCGATTTCCAATTTCCTAGTAAGTCATTATTGATGTTTTTTGATGAACAACTAGGTAAAAGAATTATTATTAATACAGTTAGAATTAAGTTTCTCATTTAGGTTAATGATAATTTAAGGCTTAGTATTAGCTCTATGCCGACGTGTAATTTTTTTTAACCAAATTTCTCCCAAATTTTAGGAAGCTTAATAGGGTAATCTTTTAATGAAAGAGGAGTTCCAGAAATTTGTAAATCAATATTAATTGTTGGTAATAACTCATTCGTTTTAAGCTTATATTTTTCTTCAATAATATCTCCAATAGTTTCATAAGAAAAACCAATAATTTCCTCTTTAACAATTAATTCGGGATTTTGACAGGCATATTGAAAATAATTATCTCCTTTTAGAATAAAAAGATTCATCAGCAAAGTTGTTGCTCTAAATTCAGAGGTTTTAAAGATTATTTGTGAAGCAGCAATAATGGTATGACTGATTTTAGAAGAAATAAGTCTATTAAGTAAATTGTCTATTTCTATTAAATCATCTGCGGAATAATTTGTTAATAAAGTTTTCATTACCCCAATTTTGTTGTTATAGTTATTACCAGCTGTTTTGTTAGCTTTATCAACTAACTCCCAAAATTTAGATTCGTTATATTCTTTTAAGTTTTCTCTTGGTTTTATTTTTTTTAATAATTCGGTATATTCGTTTTTCAATTCGTTGTGTTTTTCGATTGTCCTTTGTTTCCTTAAATAATTGAACAACACGATAGTCAAAATAATTAATATTGGTATTAATGGATGCATAAAAATCTAAAAAGGTATTAATTTGAATTAATCAAGATATTGAATTCATAAGGATTATTTTATTTTCACTACAAAATAACCTCATTCAAACCATAAACTTAATAAATATAAAGCAAGAAAGACCTTATTTAATTACTTAGTATTAAACAAAGTAATTAACAAATAGGATACTGGTAATAGGAAGTAAAGTTTATAAATCTAAATCGAAAGTACGACGTAAAAGCTCTAAACTCGGATTAGCTTCAACAAGCTTTTCGTATTTATCTTGAGGAGTAAATACGTATTTTTTATTCATTACCTCGTTTACGGTAATTACTAAGCTAATATCAAAATTATTAAGCGTTGTTCTAATATAAGTCATGAGGTCGTATTGACCTTGCATCACTTCTTTTTTATTAGTTTCCGTAGGGAAGGTTAAATGGATATCGGTGCCTTTTAGTTTAGGCGTATCCATATTTAAGATAGAAGCTAAATTATGCTTGCCATCCTTTTTAAGTTTATCCAAGAAAAAGTACCAAGCTTCCATAAAAGCTTCTTCTGTAAAGTCTTCGGTTGGTAAGTTTTCCTCATCAACAACAACTTCTAGCTGTTTAATTTGGTGTTCTTTTTTAGCACGAATACTACTTAAAGATAAGCCAGAACGACGTTTACTGCCAGAGGTTAAATCTAATTTTATGCGCGTGTTGATAGCCGGTTTTTCTTCTAATTTTTTGGCTGCCGGAGCTTTAGCGGTTGTTTCAGTTTTTACTTCTGTGGTAGGTTGGGTAATTGGCTTGGCTGCAGGAACAGTAACCGGAATAGGAGTAATCCCTTTCTTTTTAAAGTAAGACGCGGGAATTATGTAATGTTTGCTATTTTTTTTTTCTCCATCGAAAGTGATAGAGGCAAGCTGCATGAGACAAAGTTCGACGAGGAGTCGTTGGTTTTTACTGGTTTTGTACTTGAGATCACAGTCGTTAGCAAGATTTATACCTTGCATTAAAAACTCTTGCGAGGCTTTTTTAGATTGCTCTAAGTATTTTACCTGTGTTTGCTCACCAACTTCTAGCAGTTCTATAGTTGCTGGTATTTTACTTACTAGTAAATCTCTAAAATGCGAGGCTAAACCAGCAATAAAATGATGACCATCGAAACCTTTAGATAAGGTATTATTGAACTGTATAAGTAAATCGGGTATTTTATTCTCGAGTATTAAATCGGTGCTTTCAAAATAGGTTTCGTAATCGAGTACGTTTAAGTTTTCGGTTACGGCTTGTCTGGTTAAATTTTTACCAGAGAAACTTACCACACGATCGAAAATAGAAAGTGCATCACGCATAGCACCATCAGCCTTTTGCGCAATAATATGTAATGCATCGTCTTCGGCTGCTATAGCTTGTTCTTCTGCAATGTATTTTAAATAGTTTTTTGCATCTTTTACCGTAATACGTTTAAAGTCGAATATTTGACAACGCGACAATATGGTTGGTATTATTTTGTGTTTTTCGGTAGTTGCAAGAATAAAAATACAGTGTTTTGGCGGTTCTTCTAATGTTTTTAAAAAGGCATTAAAAGCGGCTTGAGATAGCATGTGTACCTCATCAATGATATAAACTTTGTATTTACCAACTTGTGGTGGTATACGAACTTGATCGGTTAAACTTCTAATATCGTCTACCGAGTTATTAGATGCCGCATCGAGTTCAAAGATGTTAAAAGCAAAATCTTCGTCGCCAGTTTCTTTCCCATCACTGTTTATCATTTTAGCCAAAATACGTGCGCAAGTTGTTTTACCAACACCACGCGGACCCGTAAATAGAAGGGCTTGGGCTAAATGATTATTTTCTATAGCGTTTAACAAAGTATTGGTAATGGCTTGTTGCCCAACTACATCTTTAAATGTTTGAGGTCTGTACTTTCGAGCCGATACTATAAAATGTTCCAAATTTTTGTTGCTATTGAATAAGTAACAAAGTTAAAAATTCAAATTGGATTATTAAATTGTGAAGACGAAATTTAAAGGGAGTTATTAACAACGGCGTTTTTTAGGGTGAATTAAGATTTTTAGATGCATGAAACAAGAAGATAAATTTTGAATATGTTTTGTTTATTGATGCTGTTTTTATCGTTAAGAAAGCCCGTAGTTAACTCAAAACTAGAAACCTTTACGTACTTGCCCGCGTTAGGGATTGCAGCATTGTTGGAGCTCTTTTTGTGTTGTTGCACCTATTGCAACACAAAAAAGCGACTGCGGAAAGCCCGACCCTTGGGGAACGCCCAAATTTTATTTTGTGTTTTAAGTTTATAATGTTGCATTTTAATATTTGTTTGTTGTAATTTTGACGGCTAGTAGATCGCCTTATCGCTGTTTTAATTTATTTTAAAATGGAGGAAAGTCCGGACACCGTAGTTCAACATAGTGGCTAACGGCCACCAACCGAGAGGTTAGGACCAGTGCAACAGAAAGAATGTACAGATTATGCTGTAGTGAAACCAGGTAAACTCTATTTGGTGCAATGTTATGTAAACCAGTGCTTGAGGGTTGAACGCCCGATGCTGGAGGGTAAGCAGCTAAAGTGTTTTGGTAACAAAACACTCAGATAAATGATAAGGGCTTTTTAGGCTTATTTAGGTTTTACCTAAAGTGGTTTAAGGGGTACAGAATTCGGCTTATAGATTTACTTACCTATAAAAAAAACCTTCTTGGCTTGCGCCTCGAAGGTTTTTCTGGTTTAAATTGATTTAGTTTAGTTGTGGTGTTTTTATGCGTTTTCGAAAAAGCTAAACATATTACCGCCATAACTTTTAGAGTGGCTATAGTTGCTTAGTTTAGATAAATCGGTATGTTTGGAGTGTTCTACAATAAGCACGCCTTCTGGCAATAACATGTTGTTTTTAAATACTAATTCGGGAATTTTTCCAAATTTATCTTCGTCGAAATTGTATGGTGGGTCGGCAAATATAATATTGCTTTGCAAGGTCGATTTTTCTAAAAACTTAAAGACATCACTTTTAATGGTGTTTATTGGCATATCGAACTGTTCCGCCGTTTTGTTTATAAACTTAATACATCCAAAATCTTGATCTACACAAGTAATTTGTTCGGTACCTCGTGAAGCAAATTCGTAGCTTATATTTCCGGTGCCTGCGAATAAATCTAGTACAGAAACATCGTCAAAATAAAAGGTGTTGTTCAAAATATTGAATAGCGATTCCTTAGCCATATCTGTTGTTGGGCGAACAGGTAGGTTTTTAGGTGCTAGTATTTTTCTACTTTTATATAATCCTGATATTATGCGCATTCGAAGCTTTTTATTAAAGTGAAATTACTATGATAACTATTGGGGTGTGCGTTAATTTTATATTTAAAATTATCTTCTCTGTTTCCTAAATAAACAAACCTAATGTATTTATAAACAATAGTAAATAATTCGTGTTTGAGGTCTATATTGCCTATAAAAATTAAATTTATAATTTCTGGGTTCAAATTTAATTGTTCTATAGTAAACATTAGGTAGTAAATAAAATCTTGTTTTGTTTTGTATTCAAAAGTATTATAGAAAATTAATTTGGTTTGATTTACAATAATTATTTCAAAATGATCTGCATTAATGTTTACATACATTTTTTGAATCGTGGCATCTTTTTCAATGTGCAGAATCTGTTCAATCAATATAGTAGAAAAGTGATTGAAGGTAAATGTTCCAAATTTTTCGTATATAAAATTATTAATATTAACGTAGGGGACATACACATTAACACTTTCATTTAATTCAATAGCATCATAGGTTATAAAATCGGATTTTAAAATTTTGGTACTGAATTTTAAATAATCTGAAATACTCGCTTCGTTAAAAATAGACTTAGGAACTAGACTTGAAAGGTTGTTTTCATGAATAACATTAACGGTGTTAAAGTTGTTTTGTAAGGCCGGTTCTGTATTAAAGGTTTCCTTTAGCTTATCGAGAAGCTCAAGCGGGTTTAATTTCTTTTTAAATGAGATAACTTTTAAATCTGTAATGGTATTTGTACTTCTATCTAAGGTACAAAAAGAAAGTCCACTCAAGCTTATTTGAATGGACAGTTCTATATTTGTTAATTTGCTAATAATAGCTGTATTATTATTCGTTATCGCCATAAGTTTTTGGCCAGTTTCCGTTTGTTTTAACTTCGTTCATAGAACCTACTTTTATAGCATCTCCATTAACACCGTCTACCGCGATTACTTGGTTTTCTTGTGCTACTAAATCTGGATTTTGATCGTATAAAAGAACTTCTTTTTTAACTGAAGCTTCAAATACAGGAATGTTAATATCGTTTTGGTTAACAAAACCAGCTTTCAAATCGAAGGTAGCACCTTCTTTACCAACTGGTACATTCATCATTGTTTTATAACGATTAGATTTTTTGAATAAAGAATCTCTTACTGATACAGTTCCTAATGTATCAAGGATCATAATATCTTTAAAAGTATCAACACCGTAACGTTTTGTTAACTCTTCATCTACAACACTAGAATCACGACGTTGTGTAATAGTATATTCTGCAGTGTCTATAAACTTAATTAATTTATCAAAGCTATCAGTAAATTTACCTGTTACTTGTCTGTGTGCTAATTGAGAATCTCTAATATCCTTTAAACTTTCAATAACAACTACGTAACGCTCGTTTTTTAATTTGTTGAATTTTATTGGCTCGTAAATCGACATGTACGTCTGGTAACCAAAAAAGGCGATTAATGCCCAAAGCACAATATTTAATACAGGCTTTAATTTATTTGGTACAAATTTATCTACCAGCTTAACTAAGGCGATTGTCCCTAAAATCACCGCAACCACAATAAGAATAAATGTCAACATAATACGTTATTTAATTTAAAAAGTTTATTAATCGTTATTTAGCAAATCTACAATTTTTTTTTAATCGTAAAAACCAAAGCGAATAAAAATCATTCTATCTTTGAAGAATTTCTAAAATTATTTTCAATTAATGACAGCATCCGAATTCTATTCCCTTATAAAACAGCAGTTTCCGTTTAATCCAACAATTAAACAAAATATTGTACTTCAGCAATTATCAGAGTTTATCTTTAAAAGCGATAAAAACGCCTTGTATTTGCTTAAAGGCTACGCAGGTACTGGGAAAACAACGATTGTAGGGGCTATTGTAAACAATTTATGGAAGGCAAAAAAGAGTGCCGTTTTAATGGCGCCAACCGGCCGAGCAGCCAAAGTAATCGCTAATTATTCTGGAAAAGAGGCATTCACTATTCATAAAAAAATATATTTCCCAAAAAAAGATGCTGGTGGTGGTGTAAAGTTTGTTCTACAACCGAATAAGCATAAAAACACCATTTTTATTGTAGATGAAGCGTCGATGATTCCGGATACGCCAAGCGAATCTAAATTAATGGAAAATGGATCGCTTTTAGACGATTTAATGCAATACGTTTATGCTGGTCATAATTGTAAGTTATTATTAATTGGTGATACCGCGCAGTTGCCTCCGGTAAAATTGGATATTAGTCCGGCTCTAGACGAAAACACCTTAGCTTTAAATTACAACAAAGAGGTGACTAGAATGGAATTGGACGAAGTGGTTAGGCAAGGTCAGGATTCTGGTATACTAGTTAATGCAACTATACTTAGAGATGTGTTGGCAAGAGAGATGTATGATTATTTTAAGTTTGATTTAAACGGCTTTAAAGATATTGTTAGGCTAGTTGATGGTTACGAAATTATGGACGCTATAAACGACGCTTATAGTGAATTAGGAAACGAAGAAACGGCGATAATTGTGCGGAGTAATAAACGTGCTAATATGTATAATCAACAAATTAGAAGTCGTATTTTATTTAATGAAAACGAATTATCTGCTGGTGATTATTTGATGGTAGTTAAAAATAATTATTTTTGGTTAAAGCCCACTACAGAAGCAGGTTTTATAGCCAATGGAGATATTATTGAAGTATTAGAAATTTTTAGTATTCAGGAATTGTATGGTTTTCGCTTCGCGGAAGTTAAAGTGCGTATGGTAGATTATCCTAAAATGCAACCTTTTGAAACGGTGTTGCTTCTAGATACTATTGAGGCTGAAACGCCTTCGTTACCTTACGATGAGTCTAACCGATTGTACCAAGAAGTGATGAAAGATTTTGAAAATGAAACTTCTAAATATAAAAAATTTCTAAAGGTAAAAAGCAACAAACATTTTAATGCCTTACAGGTAAAGTTCTCTTATGCTATAACTTGCCATAAATCTCAGGGTGGACAATGGAATACCGTTTTTGTGGAGCAGCCTTATTTACCAAACGGGATAGATAAAGATTATTTACGCTGGCTTTATACCGCCGCCACGCGTGCTAAAGAAAAATTATATCTTATTGGTTTTAAAGATGAGTTTTTTGAGGAAGACCCGCTTTCCGAGTAGCACAGTATAAAAATAAGTAAAGGCACAGTTCTTGATAAAATTAATAAAATTAGAAACGGATTTCTTCTTTACAACAAGGTAGATGTCGTTAATCTTTTTTAATTATTTATCTTTAGTAACTTTAATATTCCTGATATAGTGAAGAATTTCATTTAAATGGATTTAATTTTTTTATGACAGTAGAAACAATAATAAGTATTTTTTTAGGTATCGGACTTTCCGCATCAGTGGGTTTTCGAGTTTTTATGCCCTTATTCGCATTAAGTTTAGCGGCTTATTTTGATGTTTGGGAGCTTAACGAATCTTGGCAATGGATTGGGAGTACCGCTGCTATAATTACACTTGGCGTAGCTACATTGGTAGAGATTTGCGCATATTTCATTCCATATGTCGATAACTTATTAGATACCGTTGCAGTACCATTAGCCGCCTTGGCTGGTACAGCAGTTATGTTGTCTACTGTTGCCGATTTAAGTCCAGTAGTAACTTGGGCACTAGCTATTATTGCTGGTGGAGGTACAGCTGCTGCAGTAGCAGGAACTTCGAGTACCACGCGTTTAGCTTCAACAGCAACAACAGGTGGTTTAGCCAACCCTATTGTAGCCACTTTAGAAACAGGAACATCTGTGGTAATGTCGGTTGTGTCTATATTTATGCCAATTCTTGCTATTGTTTTAGTTCTTCTTATATTATTTATAATTTTTAAGGTTTATAAGAAGTTTAAGCCCAGTAATCCTTAAAACATTCTATTATTTATCTTATTTTTGATGAAGATTTAAGGTTTAGCTGAATAATGGCTTTAATGAAAAACTAAAATACAGTTTTAATAGACAGTAACATTTCACATGAAAATAATATCAATGATTCCTGCACGGTACAGTGCATCACGTTTCCCGGCAAAACTTATGCAAGACCTAGGAGGGAAAACTGTTATTCTTAGAACTTACGAGGCTACGGTTGCTACCAAACTTTTTGATGATGTTATTGTGGTTACAGATAGCGATATTATTTATAATGAAATTGTAAACCACGGCGGAAAAGCCATTATGAGCAAAAAGGAGCACGATTGTGGCAGCGATAGAATTGCTGAAGCAGTAGAGCTTTTAGATGTAGATATTGTTATTAATGTGCAAGGCGATGAGCCTTTTACTGATAAAGAATCGTTAACTAAACTTATTGAGGTATTTAAACAAGACCCTAATAAAGAAGTTGATTTGGCATCATTAATGGTACATATTACTGACGAAGAAGAAATTAAAAACCCGAATACGGTAAAAGTAATTGTCGATCAGTCCAATTTTGCACTTTATTTTTCAAGAAGCCCAATTCCTTATCCTCGTGATAAAGGTGTAGGTGTTCGATATTTTAAACATAAAGGTGTTTATGCATTTAGAAAGCAGGCTATTATAGATTTCTATAAGTTGCCAATGCTATCGTTAGAAGCTTCGGAAAAAATAGAATGTATTCGTTATTTAGAATACGGTAAACGTATTAAAATGGTAGAAACTGATGTACAAGGTGTAGAAATAGATACACCTGAAGATTTAGAGCGCGCAAAGAAATTATGGAAATAAATTACGATAACATTAAAGTAATTGGTTTTGATGCCGATGATACACTTTGGGTAAACGAAACTTATTTTCGAGAAGCCGAAGATGAAATTGGTAGGTTGTTATCAAAATATGAAACACCTAATAAAATTGATCAAGAACTTTTCAAAAAAGAAATAAGCAATTTACCTTTATATGGTTACGGTATAAAAGCGTTTACCTTATCGATGGTAGAAGTAGCGTTGGAACTATCGAACTATACCGTTTCTAATAAAACCATAGAAGCTATTTTAAACATCGGAAAAAATATGCTTAATAAGCCTGTGGAACTTTTAGAGGGCGTAGAAGAAGTTTTAGAAAATTTATCAAAAAAATATAGACTTATTCTAGCAACTAAAGGCGATTTATTGGATCAGGAACGTAAATTAGAGAAATCGGGTTTAACCCATTATTTTCACCATATTGAAGTTTTAAGTGATAAGCAAGAAGATAATTATTCTCAAATGCTAAACCGTTTAGATGTGAAGCCTTCGGAATTTTTAATGATAGGAAATTCATTAAAATCAGATGTTTTACCCTTAGTGAATTTAAAAGCCCAGGCTATACACGTCCCTTTTCATACCACTTGGGCACACGAGCAAGTTACCGAAAAGGAAACCAACGGTAAGGCTTACAGAACTATAAATACATTAACCGAACTTTTAAAACTTATTAATTAATTTGAAAGTAATCGATATTAATACTTGGAATAGAAAACAGCATTTCGAACATTTTTCGGGCTTAGCCGATCCTTCTTTCGCTGTAACTATACCATTCAATGTCACCAAGGCATATCAAGTTTCTAAGGAAACAAAAACAAGCTTTTTTACTCGGTATTTGCACGATTGTATGCGTGCCATTAACGCGATAGAAAACTTTAAATATAGAATTGAAAACGGGCAGGTAGTTGCTTATGATGTGATACACACATCCCCAACTATTTTAAGAGATGATAATACCTTTGGTTTTTCATTTGTGACTTATAATGAGAATTTAGAAACATTTTCTAAAAACTTAGACGCTGAGAAAAACCGTATTAAAAGTACAACAGAATTGTTTCCCCTAGTTAATGGCCAAGATTGTATTCATTGTTCCGCATTACCTTGGGTCAATTTTATAGCACATAAAGAACCTAATTCTGGGCTTGTAGATAGTGTTCCAAAATTATCTTTTGGGAAAGCGACCCTTATAAATGATGAATTAATTATGAATGTGTCCATACATGTAAACCACGCCTTAGTGGATGGATACCATGTGGGACTTTTTTCTAAGAAATTTCAGCAGTTTTTAAACCAGTAAAATTTAAATTAATAGTATTTTTACATTTCGTAAAAGAAAACCTAACAAATGAGTTACAAAAACTTTCCAATGGTGCCTAGAGTTATATTTGGCAGAGGTAGTTTCAATCAAATAAACGACGTTTTAGCCCCAAAACGATCTAGTATTCATGCGCCTTTTATTTTCTTAATAGACGACGTTTTTAAAAACAACGCTTGGTTAACATCTAGAATAGACCTTTCTTATGATGATAGAATTATATTTGTTTCATCTAAAGAAGAACCTAAAACAACACAAGTTGACGAACTTGTTGAAGATATAATATTAAAATCTAAAGAGCGTCCATCTGGTATTATAGGTATTGGTGGAGGTAGCTTGTTAGATTTATCAAAAGCCGTAGCGCTTTTAATAACAAACGAAGGCGAAGCTCAAGATTACCAAGGGTGGGATTTAGTAAAAAACGCAGCTATTTATCACGTTGGTATCCCGACAATTTCAGGAACAGGAGCAGAGGTATCCAGAACAACTATACTCACAGGTCCAAAACTCAAATTAGGAATTAATAGTGATTTTACGCCGTTCGATCAAGTACTTTTAGATCCAGAATTGTCTAAAGATGTGCCAAAAGATCAATGGTTTTACACAGGTATGGATTGCTA
Organism: Algibacter sp. L3A6; assembly: GCF_009796825.1. Lineage (GTDB taxonomy): Bacteria > Bacteroidota > Bacteroidia > Flavobacteriales > Flavobacteriaceae > Algibacter. Next base: position 3,889,134 of record NZ_CP047030.1, on the reverse strand, counting down.
TGTACATTGCGTAGAGTCCTTAAATGGTACTTACTTAAATGAGTTTAGTAAAACTTACGGAGAAAAATCGTTCGATTTATGTAAAGAAATATTTTTAGATGGCGATTTATCTGAAGAAGAATCTCAAGATAAATTAATGATGGCTAGCTGGCACGGAGGTATGAGTATTGCTTACTCTCAAGTAGGTGTAGCACATGCCATGAGTTATGGTTTATCGTTTTTATTAGGTGTAAAACATGGTATTGGTAACTGTTTAGTTTTCGATCATTTAGAAGAGTTTTACCCAGAAGGTGTTGCCATTTTTAAACAAATGAAAGCAAAACACAACATAGAGTTACCAACAGGTATTTGTTCAAAATTAACCGATGAGCAGTTTGATACTATGATTCGTGTGGCATTAAGTTTAGAGCCACTTTGGGAAAATGCAATAGGTAAAAATTGGAAAGAAACTATAACACCAGAAAAATTAAAAGGAATTTATAAAAAAATATAATATGCAATGGCTAGCCAAAGTTATCTATTTTAAGGTCTTAGGCTGGCAAATTGTTGGTAACACAAATTTCTCAAAAGATACGGTTAAAAAAGCGGTTATTATTGCCGCACCACACACCAGTTGGCACGATTTTTACCTTGGAGTTTTATTGCGAGCTGTAATCCAATTTAAAACCAATTTTGTTGGCAAAAAAGAGTTGTTTGTATTTCCGGTAGCTTGGTTTTTTAGAGCCTTAGGAGGTGCGCCTATTAACCGTCAAAATAACGAGAATAAGGTAGATGCCATAGCTAAACTTTTTAAAGAAAAAGAAGAGTTTAGAATGACGTTAGCACCCGAAGGAACAAGAAAAAAAGTTGACCAATGGCGAACCGGTTTTTACTACCTCGCTAAACAAGCTAACGTTCCAATAATTATGTTTACGCTAGATTTTGAAAATAAGCAAAACAAAATTTCAGAACCATTTTATCCAACAGATAATGTCGAAGCAGATTTCGAAGTGCTTAGAGCATTTTTTAAAGATGTAAAAGGAAAAGTATCCAAATATTCATAAGTCATTAAAACTGGCATAATATTTGAAATTAATAGTTTAGTTGCGAATCCTGAAACATAAAGTAAACAATTGTTTGTCCCTAAAAAGAAACAGAATTTTCAACTAAAACTCCAAAAGCTATGTCTCTCAAAGAATATAGCTTTTTTTTATTCCTAATTTTAGCATGTTGTTTGTAATGGCGTTACCCAAGGGTCGGGCTTTCCGCAGTCGCTTTTTTGTGTTGCAATAGGTGCAACAACACAAAAAGAGCTCCAACAATACTACAATCCCTAACGCGATTTATCTGGTAACAATAGGCTAAAATAATGTCCGGTTGTTTTTTAGGAAAAATTCCATAAAAAATAATAAAAAGAAAATATAGAATCTGTTATATTTTTTTATCTTTAATAATTATGATAAAAGACACAAAAATTGCCGTTCTAATCGATGGCGACAACATACCATCTAGATATATTTCTGAAATGATGGAAGAAATAGCCAAATACGGCACACCAACAATTAAGCGCATTTATGGTGATTGGACCAAACCACATCTTTCCAAATGGAAAAATGTGCTTTTGGAAAATGCCATAACGCCAATACAACAATATGGCTATACAACAGGTAAAAATGCTACAGATTCAGCAATGATTATCGATGCTATGGATATTTTATATTCTGAAAAGGTAAACGGTTTTTGCTTAGTATCATCAGATAGTGATTTTACAAAATTAGCTACCCGATTGCGAGAAGCCGCTATGGTGGTTTATGGTATGGGGGAAAAGAAAACACCGAACCCTTTTATTGTGGCTTGCGATAAATTTATCTATCTAGAAATCCTTGCTAAGGATAGTGATGAAGATGAAGACATTAGTAAGGACAAGAAAGGAGTGAAACCTAAAAAAGAGAACCTATACAACATAACACCTAAAATTATTAAGATGTTGAAAAACTCTGTAGATGATGCTGCAGACGATGATGGTTGGGCGTTTTTAGGCGATGTAGGCTCTTTAATTCTTAAAAAGCAACCTAACTTCGATTCTCGAAACTTTGGTTTCCAGAAGTTAACACCACTGTTTAAATCTCTACCACAATTTGAAATGGAGCAACGTGATCAAACAAACGGACGCTTTAAGTTAATTTATGTAAAAAATAAATAGTAAAGTAGTAGTATTTAGAGCTTATCTAAAATTTTATCCATTACCCAACTGGTATGCAATGCTGTTTTTCCTGTAGAAGGATGTGCAGCTAATTCATTAAACAAAACTGCTTTCATGTTTTCAACATGTGGTGTTTGTATATGTTTTGGGTTTTCAATAACTAACGATTGAGTTTTAGATTCGCTTTTTAGTACAATTGGGTTTTCATGAAATACAGAGAATTCAATGGTGCCTTTACTACCATAAATAGTAACATGATCTACATGATCACTACATCCAAAATTCCAAGTTCCAGAGCCTGTAATACCATTTTTATGCAACCAAGACGCGGTAACGGCATCCTTAGCAGAATATAAATTTTGCTGATTTAAACTGAAGCCTTTGGCATCTTCTATATCTCCTAAAAAGAAGGTAAATAAATCTAATCCATGGCTGGCTAAATCATCAAAATAACCTGCGGGTGCAATTTTAGAATCTGTTCGCCAATTATCTTTTTTTAATAAATCGGTTTGGTTTGCAGGTTTGCTTAAATGCGCCGATATATGCCTAACATCGCCAATAAAGTTATTGTCTAACCATTCTTTAACTTTTAAAAACCGTGGTAAAGATCTACGATAATAGGCTACAAATAGTGGGCTGTTTTTTTTCTTAAAAGCATTATATATTTCTAAACTATCAGCATAACTTGGGCTTAGTGGCTTTTCGATACAACATGTTTTTCCAGCGGCAGCAACCTTTAAGGCGTAAAGTTTATGGCTATCGGGTGGCGTTGCTATATAAATGGCATCAATGCTACTATCATTAATAAGTGCATCGGCATCTGTATATGTTTTATTGATGTTGTGACGCTTAGCATAATCTTCAAGTTTTTCTCGATCACGACGCATCACGGCTTCAATATTAAAACCACTTGTAAGTTTGTAAGCAGGTCCACTTTTAACTTCGGTTACATTCCCGCAACCTATAATTCCCCAGTTTATTGTTTTCATATATAAAGTATAAAAAAAGAGAACCGCTAAGTTCTCTTTAATATATTAAGTTGAATATTACTCAGCACTTTCTTCCATGGTATGATATACATTTTGTACATCATCATCTTCTTCCAGTTTTTCTAAAAGTTTTTCTACATCGGCAGCTTCATCTGCAGATAGAGGCTTTGTAACTTGTGGAATGCGTTCAAATCCAGAAGATAAAATTTCAATTTCTCGAGATTCTAATTCAGCTTGAATGGCTCCAAAACTTTCAAAAGGTGCATAAATTAAAATACCATCATCATCGGCAAATACTTCTTCTGCACCAAAATCGATGAATTCAAGTTCTAATTCTTCAGGATCTAATCCTTCCGCATCAATTCTAAAATTACAAGTATGGTCGAACATAAAAACTACAGAACCAGAAGTACCTAAACTACCATCACATTTGTTAAAATAGCTACGTACATTAGCAACTGTTCTAGTATTGTTATCTGTAGCAGTTTCTACTAAAACAGCAATACCATGTGGTGCATAACCTTCAAAAAGAACCTCTTTATAATCGCCTTGGCCTTTTTCACTTGCTTTTTTAATGGCACGTTCTACATTATCCTTAGGCATATTTACAGCCTTAGCATTTTGTATTACAGCACGTAAACGCGAGTTACTTGCAGGATCGGGTCCTCCTTCTTTAACCGCCATAACAATATCTTTACCAATACGTGTAAAGGCTTTGCTCATAGCAGACCAACGTTTCATTTTTCTTGCTTTTCTAAATTCAAAAGCTCTTCCCATAATTACATTCTTTTAGTTGATGTGATCTCAATGCCTCTGGATATTCTAGATGTATCAATTTCACTATTATTGTTATATTTTCGCGAAAGCGAAAACACGTCTATTATTTTAATCGCACAAAGTTAAAAACCTTCAGCAGAAATACAAATTATTCCTCGTCTTCAGGCACTACAATGCTATCAATAGCTTTGGCTAGTTTAAAATCTTTGGCAGTTACACCATCTGCATCGTGCGTAGAGATTGAAATATTGAGCACATTGTAAACATTACTCCAATCTGGATGATGGTTTAAAGCTTCGCATTCAAAAGCTATACGACTCATAGCGCTAAAGCAATCTTTAAAATTATCGAATTCAAATTCGGCGTGAATTGCATTTTCATAATACTCCCAATCTGGGTATTGAAGCAATCTTTTTTCTATATCGTCTTCGGAAAGTTTCATCATTATTTATATGTTTTTGAAGAGACTAAATTAGTGATTTATTTACGGATAATATGCTCATTTTTTTAATTCTAATAAAATATCCTGACTCACCAATTGTAAGTGTTTTGGTAACTTGTTGAATTTTGGTAAAACAGCTAAATAGCGCTCATCGTTGGTTGTAAAAACTTGCTTGTATTTTGCTTTATGTTCTAGGTGAAGTGTTTCTATAATTTCTTTTATAAAATCGTCGTGATGTACTAAATCATTACTTCCGAGATGGAAAACACCGGATTTATTCCGGTTGATGATGTAATGAATTTGCTGTGTCAATTTGTTATCAGAAGTGACATTCATTACTAAATTAGGAAACACTTCAATTGGTTCATTTAAATCTATAAGTTGAAGTATTTCTATTAACCTTGGCGCATGCGAACCAAAAACCATAGGTAACCTTACAATAGCCACTTTCTTTTTTGGTAGGCGCAGTAGCATGTTTTCAATTTTAATTTTGAAGTGACCATAAATACTATTACTAAGTGTTTTATCTTGTTCGTAACTTGGGTATTTGCTGTAGGCATCAAATACGTTTGCGGAAGATAAAAAGATGAGTTTGGTGTTTTCTAATAGTAAATACTCCGCCAAGTGCCTGTGTAGCATAACTTGTTTAGAAAAATCACCACGAAGCGCCGAAATAATGATGGTTGGTTTTACAATATCTAGAATTTCGTAAATATCATCTTCTTCATAATTATAATGAAAAAACTGACGATTTTTTTCTAAGGCTTTGTTCGTTGTATTATATGTACCCGAGGTTCTAAAATAGGGGAAAAGCTCTTTGTAAATGGCGCTTCCTAAAAAGCCACTTACTCCTAAAATTAGAATTCTATGTTTACTTTCCCGCTTTATCATACATCAAACTTCTTAAGCCATTTATAAGTTAATTGTAACTTAGAAAATGGATAACTTTGTTTTAGTCGTAAAAGCCTCTAAAGCCAACATGCCAAGTTTAGAATTTCCTTTTTTATTTAGTCCTGGAGACCATGTTGCAATAGTAAAATTATCGGGTAGAAGCGCTACAATACCACCGCCAACACCAGATTTACCTGGTAAACCTACCTCAAAAGCGAATTCGCCAGCCTCATCGTAAAATCCACAAGTAAGCATTATGGCATTTATACGTTTTGCTTGAGTTTCAGTAAGGCGTACTTTATCTAACATACAGGTGCCTTTATTTGCCAAAAACGAAAATGTTTTTGTTAGTTGGCTACACGTCATCTCTAATGAGCATTGTTGAAAATAAAAATCTAAAACATCATTTACTGGATTGTCTAAATTTTTAAATGATTTTAGAAGATTGGCTGCCGCATAATTTTTAAAACCTGTTCGTTTTTCAGAATCTGCAACGGCTTGGTTATATTCTATAGTTTGATCGTTAGTTAAATCGCGTACGTAATTTAAAAAATCTTCTTTTGGATTTTCTAAATTTGAAAGTAGAATATCTGCAATTACAATAGCTCCAGAATTAATAAATGGATTTCGGGGAATACCATTTTCAATTTCCAATAAAGCCAATTGGTTAAACGGGTGGCCAGAGGGCTCGACATCCATACGTTTCCAAATATTTTCGCCAATTAGCGACATAGCTTTAGATAGCGCTAAAACTTTAGAAATACTCTGTATGGAAAAGGGTTTATTAAAATCGCCTGCCCCATAACTTTTTCCATCGGAAGTGCGTAAATGAATTCCGAAGTTATCCTTACTAATATGGGCTAACTCCGGAATATATGTTGCCACAGCACCCTTATCGGGTGCTTCTGTAGCGTTTTTTTGAATGCTTTCTAAAATAGCTTGAAAATCTAACATAGACTATTTGTAAAACGGTAATTTAACTACTGTTGCAGGTACCGCTTTTTTTCTAATTTGAATATTTATTTTACTGTTTACATCGGCAAAAACCGTTGGCACATAACCTAAGCCAATACCTATACCTAAACTAGGAGACATGGTTCCAGAAGTTACCACACCAATTTTGTTACCATTACCATCAACGATATCATAATCATGACGAGGAATGCCGCGCTCGTCTAATTCGAAAGCAATTAATTTTCTTTCCGATCCGCGTTCTTTTTCTGCTTTTAAAGCCTCTGAGTTTGTAAAGTCTTTGTTGAATTTTGTAATCCAACTTAAACCAGCCTCAATAGGAGAGGTGGTGTCATCAATATCATTTCCGTAAAGGCAATACCCCATTTCTAAACGTAAGGTATCACGTGCTGCTAAACCAATAGGCTTAATGCCGTAATCTGCACCAGCTTTAAAAACGTTATCCCAAACTTGTTTTACTTCGGTGTTTTTACAATAAATTTCAAATCCACCACTACCTGTATAACCAGTAGCCGATATAATCACGTTTTCGATACCTGCAAAATCTCCAACTACAAAATTGTAAAATTTAATAGCAGCCAAATCGTGACTTGTAATAGATTGCATAGCTTCAATAGCTTTTGGACCTTGAATGGCTAATAATGAATAATCTTCGCTTAAATTCTTCATTTCTGCTCCAACATTGTTTTTAGACTGAATCCAATTCCAATCTTTTTCAATATTGCTTGCATTAACTACTAAAAGATATGTTTCTTCTTTTATTTTATAAATAATTAAATCGTCTACAATACCGCCTTTATCATTTGGTAAACAGCTATATTGTGCTTTTCCTATAGTTAATTTTGAAGCATCGTTACTAGATACTTTTTGAATTAAACTTAATGCATGTTGACCTTCAATTAAAAATTCACCCATATGAGAAACATCAAAAACACCAACGCTAGTTCTTACCGTTTCATGTTCAGCATTTACACCTTCATATTGAACAGGCATATTATATCCTGCAAAAGGTACCATTTTAGCTCCTAGAGCTTCGTGAGTTTGGGTTAAGGCTGTGTTTTTCATTAAGGTTGTGTTTTTATGATTTTATAAATATTAGTGAATCGTTTCAGAAAACAAATGTATTGAAAAAATATAGATTTACTTTTAATCTATTCTGATGATATATTAACACCTAAAATAGAGGCTGTATTGATAATTATTTCAAAAAGAATGGAATAGATTATAGATTAAAAGCATTTTCATGTGTTTTTTTTGAAAAAATATTTTACCAAACTTGCATTTAATCGGTAAAAGCGTTTCTTTTGTCTGTAGCAATTTCCAAATGGAACCAACAATAAGGACTCTCAATTTTAAAGATTTAAAGCGTAAAACTTTTTTTAAGCACGCTATTCGTATTTATTTATCTACTACGCTTTTTACTGGAGCTTACACTATTTGGAACTACAAGCAAGGATTAACCGCTTCGGCATTGCTCATTATATTGCCTTTAATAAGCTTTTTTGTTAGTGTCTATTTTTTTGTGGTACGCCGTAATTATTTAGCTGGCCCATATATTGTATACATAACATTAGGAAGTGCCTTGGTTGGTCTATCTTATTTAGAAGGTTTAATGTCTGGATATTATTGGTTTCAATTGGTTATGCTTTTTTGCTTACCGTACGTTATTAGGCACGAAATCTATTTTCAAAAACATACTAATATTCTATATGCGGTAATTATTTCATTAATGGTTATTACTGTTGTGGTTTCTCCATTATATTCAAACTATTATACGGATTTAACGAAAGAAGAAGTGCACTTAAAGTTTGTTATCAACTCATCAGTAGCCTTTATACTTATTATGGTTTTTTCGCTACAAGCACTTGGCCAAAGTAAATCTTTTATAAAAAAAATATTTAGTGATAAGGAAGATGCCGAAAACGAGAAGGACAGAAGAACTAGAGTGTTATCTAACCTTGGGCACGAATTACGTACACAAATTAATAGTATCAATGGTGTTACCCAATTAATTTTAGGTAATGATAACAACGAGGCTACGACTAAGAAGTACTTTGAAATTTTAGATTATTGTAATGATAACATGTTATTATTAGTTAATGATATGTTAGATATTCATAAAATAGAATCTGGCCGTTTTGAGTTGTTTAATGAACCTAAGGAACTTTACGATTTTCTGAATAAAATTACAATTCCGTTTATTAATAAAGCAGAAGAAAAAAACTTAGAACTTCATTCGTACATCGATAGTAGATTAAAGGACGTTGTTGTTAATGTAGATGGAAAGCGTTTTGCTCAGGTTGTGCATAATTTGATATCAAATGCCATTAAATTTACAGAACAAGGGAGAATTACCTTTTCGGCTGAAGTTGTTGAATTACATAACGATATGGTATCTGTACATTTTGTGGTTCAGGATACCGGAATTGGTATAGCTCCTAGAAATTTAAAGAAAGTATTTGAAAGTTTTCATCAAATTAAAAATGAAAAAAATCCCGTATACGGTGGCACAGGTTTAGGTTTGGCTATTTCTCAATCCATTATAATAGCCATGAACTCTGAGATAAAAATAGAAAGTAGATTAAATAAAGGTACGCGATTTCAATTCCCTTTAAGTTTAGAACGCGTTGAATTAACTCCCAAGAAATTGATAAACAAAGAAACTTTCAGTGATGATTTTTCATTGAATTCAACCTTATTATTAGTAGAAGATAATATGGTTAGCATGATGTATGCTAAAAAACTATTAGAAAAGCATGTTCCAAAAATATATAAAGGAACAAATGGCCTTGAGGCTATTGAAGAAATAAAATTACATAAAGATATTGATCTTGTTCTTTTAGATTTAGAAATGCCTAAAATGAATGGTTTTAAAGCTATTGGTCATATTAAAAAATATAGACCAGATGTAATCGTTATTGCCTTTACCGCAAATATACCAAGTACTGAAATTATTGATAAATTGGATACTTTAGGTTTCGATGATATATTATCTAAACCTTTTAGCAAAGAAGATGTTTTTTCGATTTTGAAAAAGTATGATAAAGTGTTAACGACTTAATATAATAAGTATACCTTCTATATAAGGCCTTCATTTATAAAACAAAAACGGTTTTACAACTAAACACGCTAGAGTGTTTATGTTTGTAAAACCGTTTTTTATGCTGATTTATTTAAAAGTTTAGCTTAATAAGAAATCTTTTAAATCGTTATAAGTTGCAATAGAAATGGCAACTTTTTCACCTCCCATAACCGATTGTATTTGCTCAGGAAGTGGTTGTTTTTCTTTTATAACTTCTTCTACAACATCTAAGAATTTTGTTGGGTGAGCAGTTTCTAAAAATACGCAATGTGCGTTAGGGTTATCTTTTAAGTAGTTTTTAGAACCTAAATATCCAACAGCTCCATGCGGATCTGCAACATAATTATATGTATTGAAAATTTCTAACATCGCTTCTCGAGTTTCATCATCTGAAAAACTATAAGAAGAGATGTTTTCTTTTAAAGCGCTAAAGTTATTTTTATAAATTTCCTGTATACGAATAAAATTGCTTGGAGCACCAACATCCATAGCATTACTAATAGTTTGTACAGATGGTTTTGGCTCGTACTTTTCGGAATCTAAATAACGTGTAACCACATTGTTTTCGTTATTAGAAGCGATAAAATGCTTAATCGGCAAGCCTAATTGTTGAGCCATCATTCCGGCACAAACATTACCAAAATTTCCACTTGGCACAGAGAATACAATGTTTTCGTGTGTATTGTGTAGTTGCTTGTAAGCAAACATAAAATAGAAAAGTTGTGGTAACCAACGTGCCACGTTAATCGAGTTGGCCGATGTAAGTTGCATTTTGCTTGTTAAACTTTCGTCTAAGAAAGCTGTTTTTACCATAGCTTGGCAATCATCAAAAGTACCATCTACTTCTAATGCTTTTATGTTTTGCCCTAAAGTTGTAAGTTGCATTTCTTGAATATCACTCACTTTTCCGCTAGGGTAAAGTATCACAACATTTACACCTTTAACACCTAAAAAACCATTGGCAACAGCACCACCAGTATCTCCAGACGTAGCTACTAAAACAGTAACCTCGTTGGTGTTGTCTTTGTTGAAATAACCTAAACAACGCGCCATAAATCTAGCACCAACATCTTTAAAAGCCATGGTTGGTCCATGGAATAACTCTAAAGTAGAAATGTTGTCATTAAGCTTTACAACAGGGAAATCGAAAGATAATGTTTCTTCAACTATAGTTCTTAAAACACTTTCAGGTATTTCTGGTGAAACAAATTGTTTAATAGCTTCAAAAGCAATCTCAGTATGCGATAAATTATCAATATTATCGAAAAACGACTTTGGTAAAGGCGTAATACTTTCAGGAAAATACAAGCCTTTATCTGGCGCTAATCCTTTTATAACAGCATCTTTGAACGATGTGTTTGCTGCTTCTTTGTTTAATGAGTAGTAGTTCATAATTTATGAAAACCTGCCTAAGCAGGAAGCTATTTATTATTAATTTATAATTCTTAAGTGTGATTTTCATTAGCGTCTTAAAGACGAGATTAATCAAACTTAAACTATTTTAACGCCTTCTATATTAATTTTAGAAACGTGAATATCAAATTCAATTCCTGTGTTTGCATAAACGTTATTAATGGCTTCTTTTATCTTGTTAGCTGTTTCCAAACCTTTGCTCAATGAAAATATTGATGGTCCAGAACCCGATATACCACAACCTAATGCGCCTGCTTGCAATGATGCCTTTTTTACGTCATTATAATGCGGGATTAACTTACTTCTATGCGGCTCTACAATAACGTCGTGCAGTGAGTCTTTAAGTAAATTATAATCACTAGTATGCAAGGCATGTACTAAGCTGCCCACATTAGCCCATTGGGTTATAGCATCGCTAAGTGCTACTTCTTTTGGAAGTACGGCACGAGACTCTGATGTTTTAATTTCTATCTGAGGATGTATAATGGTGGCGTACAAATCCGTTGGTGATGGAATTTCTAATATTTGAACAGGATTAATACTCTTCACTAAAGTAAAACCACCAAAAAGGGCAGGAGCTAAGTTATCAGCATGTTCGCATTTGCTTGCAATGGCTTCACCTTTAATAGCAAAAGCTGTTAGTTCTGTTTTATTAAACGGACGCCCTAAAAGTTCGTTCATTCCAAAAACACTACCAACGGCACTTGCAGCGCTACTTCCAATACCACTGCCGGGCTTTATGTTTTTGTATATTTCAATTTCAAAACCAAAATCGACATCAATCGCGTTGTACATGGCTAAAGCCGAAACGCCAGCAACGTTTAACTCAGTTTCATAAGGCAAATCGAAACCAACAATTTTAGTTATAAAAATTCCTTTTTTATCGGTTTTTCTAATCACCATATCGTCGCCAACACTATCTAAACAGAATCCTAAAACATCGAATCCGCATGATACGTTGGCAACGGTTGCCGGTGAAAATATTTTTATTTCGTTCATTCCAAAAGTTCTTTTGTTATTTCCAAGAAGGAGGAAATCTCATCAAGCAATTATTTGCTTATTTAATCGTTTCCTATTCTAATTATGTCCGCAAATAAACCAGAAGCAGTAACATCTGCACCAGCTCCAGCGCCTTTAATAATCATAGGTTGTTTTGGGTAACGTTGTGTATAAAACATAACAATATTGTCGCTACCTTCTAAATTATAAAATGGGTGTCCTTCAGGAATTTCTTGAAGACCAACACTTGCTTTACCATCGTTAAATTGTGCTACATATTTTAATTGGCAATTGTTCGCTTTCGCGGAAGCATATAACTTTTGGTAATGCGCCTCGTCTGCAATTAAAGTCTGATAAAAATCGTCTACAGAATCACTTTTCAATCCAGCTTCCGATAAGAAAGATGTGTTTTCTATATCTTCTAAATTCATTTCAACGCCACTTTCTCTAGCAAGAATTAAAATTTTTCTAGCAACATCTACACCACTTAAATCAATTCTTGGATCTGGTTCAGTATAACCTTCAGCTCCAGCTTGCTTTACCACATCGTAAAACTTAGTTTTATCTGTAAAGTTGTTAAACACAAAGTTTAAACTTCCTGATAATACCGCCTGAATTGAATTTACTTTATCGCCAGAAGCGATTAAATTATTTAAGGTATCAATAATTGGTAAACCTGCACCAACGTTAGTTTCAAATAAATAAGGCGCATTGTATTTTAAAGATAATTCTTTAAGTAATTTATAATTTTTAAAATCACTAGAACATGCAATTTTGTTACACGCTACTACACCAATACTTTGACGTAAATAATTAGCATAAAGGTTTGCAACATCCGCGTTTGCTGTAATATCAACAAATATGCTATTACGTAAATTTAATGCTTTTGTGTTTTCAAAGAAACCTTGCAGAGTAGCTTGTTCGCCATCTTCTAATTGCTCTTTCCAGTTTTTTAAATTGATACCTTCTTCATTAAAAATCATCTTTCTAGAATTTGATAATCCAGCAACACGAAGATTAATTTTAAGGTTTTCCTTTAAGTATTTCTTTTGTTGTTTTATTTGTTCAACCAAACGCTCACCAACATTTCCAACACCAGTGATAAATACATTTAATTGTTTTGTTTTAGATTCAAAAAACTGCTCATGTAACGTGTTTAAAGCTTTCTTTACGTCACTTTCTGTAATTACTGCAGATATGTTTTTTTCTGAAGCCCCTTGAGCGATAGCACGAATATTAATGTTGTTTTTTCCTAATGTACTAAACATTTTACCGCTGATACCTTGGTGGTTTTTCATTTTATCACCAACAAGTGCAATGATTGAAAGACCGGTTTCAACAATAATTGGATCTATTTTTTCTAATGCAATTTCATTTTCAAAAGCAGCATCAATAGCTATTTTAGCGCTATCTGCTTCTTTTTCGTCTATACCTAAACAAATAGAATGCTCTGATGACGCTTGAGTGGTCATGATCACATTAATCTTTTCCTGCGAAAGCGTTTCAAATAAACGTTTAGAAAACCCAGGAATACCAACCATACCGCTACCTTGTAATGTCAATAAGGCAATATTGCTTATGTTACTAATTCCTTTAACAGGAGTAGACTCTTCAACAATTTCATTCGAAATAACTGTACCAACAGCTTCTGGTTCCATGGTGTTTTTAATATGAATAGGAATACCTAAACTTAACACAGGTTGTACCGTTGGAGGATATAATACTTTAGCTCCAAAATGCGATAATTCCATTGCTTCTTGATACGAAATCTTAGAGATTGGGTAGGCCTGTTTCACCATTCTAGGGTTAGTTGTGTACATACCACTAACGTCTGTCCAGATTTCTAATTGATCTACTTTTAGAGCTGCAGCAACAATAGCAGCCGTGAAATCCGACCCGCCACGTCCAAGAGTAGTTTGTTCACCTAATTTAGATTTTGAAACAAAACCAGGTAAAATAGTAATATTTTGAACTGCCGTTTTGAAGTAATCTTGAATATTAGCATTTGTGATTTTAAAATCAACTTCTGCTTTTGTAAAGTTAGAGTTAGTAACTACAAGCTCCTGAGAGTTTTTTCTATCGGCTGATAAACCACGATTCTTCATGGTTTCAGCAATAATAAAAGAAGAAAGTTTCTCACCAAAACTTACAAGCTTATCCGATGTTTTTGGAGATAACTCATTTATTAAATAGATGCCGTTTAGTAAATCTTCTAATTCTTGAAATTCATTATCAACCACTTTGGTGATGTTTTCACCGGTACCCAAGTTCAATTCATTTATAATACTAAAATGAATATCCTTAATTAAGTTTAGCGTGTCTTTATATCTAATGTCTTTATTTTGAGCTTGCTTACCCGTTAAAAGTAATTTATCTGTAATACCGCCAACGGCAGATACAACACAAACAACAGCATCTGTTTTGCCATGGTTTTCTAAAATACTAATAACTCTATTTATGTTTTCTGAAGAACCTACAGAAGTTCCTCCAAATTTTAAAACTTTCATGTTTTAATGAATTGAAAAATTAAAAAAAATATTTTTGATTATGCGATTTATAAAATCGCAAATATTGCCTGAAGAATATATAATTAGCAACCCCAAAGGGTTGTAATATTTGTAGTTGTAGCCAAAATAGTAGCCGTTCCTTTTGTAGAAAAAGAAGTTGTAGCGTTTATATTTTGGTTGAATTGAATCATTATAGTTATATAATATGTTCCAAAAGTATTACTTTTAGCCTTATAAAAAAACTAAAACAAATTTTTTATAGAATTCTTATATAGTTGCGATTTTCATAGAAAAAAAGCGACAAAGTTTAAGAAGGATTGAAAAATCAATAATAATACTATTAATGAAAATATTTTCAAAAGAGCAAATTTACGAAGGCGATAAAATTACAGCCGAAAAGCAACAAATTTCATCAACCGATTTAATGGAGCGTGCAGGAAGTCAGATTTTTAATTGGATCGATTTACGCATGCAAGGCGCGCAAGTACCGATACATGTTTTTTGTGGTATAGGTAATAACGGTGGCGATGGTTTGGTTTTGGCCAGGCATTTAATTTTAGCCGGTTACAACGTAAATACTTTTGTGGTGAACTGCAGTGATAAACGATCTAAAGATTTTTTAATTAATTACGATCGCATTAAAAATGTAACAAAAAAGTGGCCAACACTTTTAAAATGTAAAGAAGATTTTCCAGCAATAGAACCACAAGATATTATTGTAGATTGTATTTTTGGAATTGGTTTAAACAGACCTGTAGATGAATGGGTTAAGAACTTATTCCTTCGTTTTAGAGCGTCTAAAGCCTTTACTTTGGCTGTGGATATTCCTTCTGGATTATACACAGATAAAGCTGTTACAGATGAAGATGCTGTGGTGCATGCTGGCTATACGCTTAGTTTTGCTTCACCTAAACTTGTTTTCTTTTTACCAGAAACAGCAAAATATACGGTACAATGGGAAGTTTTAGATATTGGTTTAGATCCTGAATTTTTATCGACTACACAAACCGAAGTGCAATTAATTGGTAAGAATGAAGTATTACCAAATTATATACCTCGCGAAAAATTTTCTCATAAAGGGCAATTTGGGCACGCTTTAATTATTGGAGGTAGCTATGGTAAAATAGGTGCAGTTTCTTTAGCGAGTCGTTCGGCACTTTCAGCAGGGGCAGGTTTAGTTAGTGCTTATGTTCCAAAATGTGGCTACAATGTGTTACAAACGGCACTACCAGAAGTGATGGTAATTACAGATACTAATGAAGAAGAAATAACAAATATAAAGTTTGATATAGAACCAACCGTAATTGCCATTGGTGTTGGCTTGGGAACAGATATAGAGTCTCAGAAAGCATTTGAAGCCTTTTTGAAAACCAACAAAAAGCCGCTTGTTATAGATGCTGATGGTATTAATTTATTGGCTAAAAAGGAAAGTTTACTAAAACTATTACCAGCAGAAACAGTTTTAACGCCGCACCCAAAAGAATTAGAACGTTTAATAGGTAGTTGGGAAAACGATTTTGATAAGTTAGAAAAAGTTAAAGCCTTTTCTAATAAATATAAAGTTATCATAGTGGTTAAAGGTGCTAATAGCATTACTGTTTTTGATGATACACTTTATGTCAATACCACTGGAAATCCAGGATTGGCTACAGCCGGAAGTGGAGATGTGTTAACGGGTATTATTACAGGTTTAATTTCTCAAGGCTATCATCCTGTGGTAGCTGCTATTTTTGGGGTGTACTTACATGGTAAAGCTGCAGATATAGCTGTTGAAGATTATGGTTATCAAAGTTTAATTGCTAGTCATGTTATTGATAATATGGGGCAGGCGTTTATCGATTTGTTTAAACAGCCAGAACAACCGGAACAAGTAGAAGCAGAGGAACCAAAATCTTAAATACACTACGTATACCAAGATTTATAATAAATAAAAAAGCCCATTTAGACGAATGTTTAAATGGGCTTTTTGTTGTTTTATAAGTTATTATAATTTGTGTGTTAAGGTTTCATAATCTACTATCTCAGGAATAATATTTAGAGCAAATAATTCTTTTTGCACGTTATTCAGTGTGTCTTTGTCTATTAATTCTTGAGACCACTCTGTTATACCTAACCATTCTTGAACATCTTCTAATTGTTGCTCATAACGGTTAGCTATAGTTTTGTCAATACTTGGGATATCTTTAAACTCTCTAGTAGTGTTATTAATTATATCAAGAATTGTTTTTAATTCGGCTTCATTATTTTTTATAAAATCTTCACGAACTGCAATTACAAAACAAGGCCATGGTGAGGGACAATTATCAATTCGTCTAAAAACACCATTATCTACTAAAGGTTTAGTTGTAAATTTTTCCCATAAAAAGTAATCGCCTCTACCTTCAGTTAATCCTTCTACAGCACCATCAAGATTTTTTATCACTTCAAAATCAAGATCTTTTTCTAAATCCCATTTATGGTTTTGTGCATTTATATAGGCCATTAAATGAGAGCCAGATCCATAACGGCTTATAGCTGCTTTGGTTCCTTTTAAATCTGCTACAGTTTTGTATGTAGAATTTTGCGCGACATGCACACCCCAATGTAATGGTGTTTGCACAAATGTTTGTACAATTTTACTCGGGTTTCCTGCAATTATATCTTTTACAATACCTTCTGTTAAAATTACGGCAATATCTATATCTCCATCGCGCAACGCTTTACACATGGCACCAGTACCACCGTAATAATCGTGCCAACGAAGGTTTATGTTTTCATCTTTATACTCACCTTCTTTTAGGGTTAAATACCAAGCTAAATTAAAGTGTTCTGGCACACCGCCTATATTTACTTTTGTCATGATTATGAGGTACTAAGCAATTATTTTATCTAATGAAAATTGAATTAAACTATTAACGATTTTCTCAGGGTTTTCACTGAAGGTACCGTTTGCTCTATTCGCGATAATAGCATTTAAAGACACTGCACGATGCCCCAATAGTTTAGATAAACCATAAATGGCAGATGTTTCCATTTCAAGATTTGTAATACGGTAATCATTAAATTTGAAACTATCAATTTTGTTATTGAGTTCTGAATCTCGAAGGGGTAAACGAAGCACACGACCTTGAGGACCATAAAATCCGTTAGCTGTAACTGTAATACCTTGATGAAGCTTTACATTTTCATCTTTAAACTTTTCAGCAAGTTCATTACTTTTTTCAACAATAACAGGTGTCGATTTGTTTTTATCCCAATCGCTATGTGCAACAAAAGCATCCTCAATATGAGGATGCGAAATGTTTTCTGTTTGATATGAATGAAGCATACCGTTTATATCCATACCGTGAGAACTCATTAAAAATGAATCAACAGGAATATCACTTTGTAAAGACCCCGAAGTACCTATTCTTACAATATCTAGGCTGACTAAATCTTTATTAATTTCTCTTGTTTCTAAGTTTATATTAACTAAAGCGTCCAATTCATTCAAAACAATATCAATATTATCAGCACCAATACCTGTGGAAATCACCGATAAACGTTTGCCTTTATAAAGACCTGTTTCTGTTTTAAATTCACGCTTGTGAGTTGTGAATTCAATTGAATCGAAATGCTCGGTTATTTTTGAAACGCGATCTGGGTCACCAACAAATATAATGGTTTTCGCTATGTTTTCGGGTTTTAAATTTAGATGATAAACACTACCATCTGGATTTAATATAAGTTCAGATTCTTTAATTGGCATTCGATACAGTTTTTACTAGTTTGTTTAATGGTTTACTAAATTGAAAATCATACTTTTTAACACCGCCAAAACGCATATCACTATCAATTTCTTTCGAAAAATTATGTTGACTTAAAAGTGCTTCATGACCATCTCGATTTAGTGTAATACTATTTTCTTCATCAATTAAAAACACACTTAATTTATCAATAAATCTAGCCAATTGTAAATCGCGATAGCCATAATAACCTTGGTAATTTAGAGCGTAACCCAATAAATGATGTTTGGATTTAATGGTATTATCACGAACAATTTCAAGAATATTACGTTCTAAAATATTTAAACCATCTTTAGAGTTTGGAAAGCGTTCTAAATGGGCTTTCAAACAATTACTTAAGTATTTAAAACTGGAGCTTTTTACAATAAATGGTTTTAATAAATTATGGTCTTTGCCACAGTAAATACCCCAAACGGTAGTAGCCATATCAATATCATCTATATTTAAAGTAACCTTGCTTTTGTATTGATTTATAAGTTGAGATGTATTTAATTCGGTTAAGGCTGTTAAGCTTTTTTTACCTGGAATCCGACCGCTACAAACTAAAGATATAGGAAGTTTTATTTTTTTCTGATAAATTAGGCTAATTACAGCCAGCATGTTGATATGCGAAAACAAATCGTAATCGAACCAAAGGATAATTTCAGAATATTTAGCTTCCGCATCATCTAGTTTTTCTAGCTCAATATCTACTTTCTTTAAATCTAAATCCACATCATAAAAATCATGTAAAAATGATTTTCTAACCTGAATAGATTCTTTACAATGAATAGTTTCTAATGTAGGACCTTCGCAAAATAATTCTTGCCAAGTTAATTGTTCTCCTTGAATTTCTAATTCCGTTAAACGACCAGACAGATGTCCGCTGTTTGTAATATGCAGTAACTGTTTGCTCATAAATTAACCTCCAACGCGTTTTACGTTAAACCCTTTTTCTTTTAACATTCCCATAATTTTATCTCTGTAATCACCTTGGATAATAATTTTATCGTCCTTAAAACTACCACCAACACTTAGTTTAGTTTTAATTTCTTTCGCTAAAATTTTAAAATCTTCGGTAGCGCCAGTATAACCATCTAAAATAGTAATAGGCTTTCCTTTACGCTTTTCATATTTACAAAGTATGGGTTCGTCTTGCATCCATATATCAGATGTGTTCTGCTCACTTTCGGGAGTTTCTTCTTCAATATGTTCTGGAAAAAGGTTTTTTAATTGGTCTTGTAAATCCATAATTTATTTTTGGGTGGAAGTATGAGAGTCGTAGTTATTAATTTTTCAACTAAAAACTACGACTTAGGCATTTACTTTTTTTTTAATCCTAATTCAATTAAGCGTTCGTTTAGAAACTCTCCGGCTGTAATATCATCAAATTGTTTCGGGTTATTTTCATCAATACAACCTTCTAAAACATCCAATTTCATGGCACTAACTGGGTGCATAAAAAAGGGAATAGAATAACGAGATGTACCCCAAAGTTCTTTAGGAGGGTTTACAACACGGTGTATAGTCGATTTTAATTTATTATTAGTGTGTCTAGAGAGCATGTCTCCAACATTAATCATTAATTCATCATCTTCAGCAATAGCATCAATCCATTCACCTTTATGGTTTTGTACTTGTAAACCACGACCTTGAGCCCCCATTAAAAGGGTAATTAAATTAATGTCACCATGAGCAGCAGCACGAACAGCTTCTTTAGGTTCTTCTGTAATTGGAGGATAGTGAATTGGGCGTAAAATAGAGTTCCCGTTATGTATGTAATTATCGAAATATGTTTCTTCTAAATTAAGGTGTAAAGCCAATGCGCGTAAAACATATTTAGCTGTTTTTTCGAGCATTTGGTAAGTTTCCTTTCCTATTTTATTAAATTCTGGAAGTTCTTCAACTATTACATTCTCTGGATATTCTGCTTTCAGTTCATCATTATCATCAACATACTGTCCAAAATGCCAAAACTCTTTTAAATCGCCTTCTTTTTTACCTTTTGCACTTTCTTTTCCGAAAGAGATATAACCACGTTGTCCTCCAATTCCTGGAATTTCATATTTACGTTTAGTTTCGGTCTCTAACTCAAAAAAGTTTTTTACTTCTTGGTATAAATTTTCAACTAAAGTATCATCTAGAAAATGCCCTTTTAAAGCAACAAATCCAATTTCTTCATATGCTTTACCAATGGCATCTACAAACTGTTGTTTTTTGTCGATATCGCCAGAAATAAAATCTTTTAAATTAACGCTAGGTATAATATTCATTATAAAATAATTTTAATCAATGTGATACAAATGTACAAAAACATTGGGGAGTTTTGTAATCTCTATTTCATATTCATATTTCTGAGAATTATTGATTAATACGTTATATTTACTAGATTAAACTGATTATATTATGACTTCAGGCCAATTTAATTATCAAAACCATAATCTAGATAGCGCAATTCTATTAACACTTTACAAGAATATGTTAAAACCAAGGCTAGTAGAAGAGAAGATGCTTGTGCTGTTAAGACAAGGAAAAATCAGTAAATGGTTTTCAGGAATTGGCCAAGAAGCGATTTCTGTTGGGGTAACTATGGCTTTAAATTCTAATGAATATATTCTGCCAATGCACCGTAATTTGGGAGTTTTTACAACAAGGGAAATTCCGTTAAGCCGATTGTTTGCGCAATGGCAAGGTAAGGCTTCTGGTTTTACAAAAGGACGAGATCGCTCGTTTCATTTTGGTTCGCAAGACTATAAAATTATAGGCATGATTTCGCATTTAGGCCCACAATTGGGTGTTGCCGACGGTATTGCTTTAGCATCTAAGTTAAAAAACAAAAATGAAGTTACAGCTGTTTTTACAGGAGAAGGCGGAACGAGTGAAGGTGATTTTCATGAGGCTCTAAACGTCGCTTCGGTTTGGGAATTACCTGTTTTATTTTGTGTTGAAAATAATGGTTACGGGTTATCTACACCAACAAACCAACAGTATAATTGCGAAAATATTGCCGATCGGGGACTCGGGTATGGTATGGAATCGCATATTATTGATGGTAATAATATAGTTGAAGTTTATATTAAAATGAAGAACATAGCAGAAAATGTTCGCCAAAATCCAAGGCCTGTTTTAATTGAATTTAAAACCTTTAGACTACGTGGTCATGAAGAGGCGAGTGGCACAAAATATGTTCCAAATAATGTGTTGGATATGTGGTCTAAAAAAGATCCGATAACTAATTTCGAGTTGTTTTTGAGAGATAATAATATTTTAGATGAAGAAGAAAATAGCCAATTAAAAGCAGATATTTTAAAGGAAATTAACGAACATTTAGATATAGCATATAGTGAAGAGGAAATAATACCAAATGAATCTAATGAGTTAAACGATGTTTTTCAATCTTTTGACAATAAAATAGTTAGTAGTTCTTTTGGATTAAAAGAAATACGTTTTATTGATGCTGTTTCCGAAGGTTTAAAACAAAGTATGGAACGAGATGGCAGTTTAGTTATAATGGGGCAAGATATTGCAGAATACGGTGGTGCGTTTAAAATTACCGAAGGATTCATTGAGGCCTTTGGAAAAGATAGAATACGGAATACACCTATTTGTGAATCGGCTATAGTTGAAACCGCATACGGATTATCTATTGCAGGAATTAAAAGTATTGTAGAAATGCAATTTGCCGATTTTGTGAGTTCTGGCTTTAATCCTGTTGTTAATTTGTTGGCAAAATCGTATTATAGATGGGGACAAAATGCCGATGTAGTAATTAGAATGCCATGTGGTGGCGATGTTGGAGCAGGCCCATTTCATTCGCAAACCAATGAGGCTTGGTTTACTAAAACGCCTGGATTGAAAGTGGTTTACCCAGCATTTCCATATGATGCTAAAGGATTATTAGCTTCATCTATAAAGGATCCAAATCCGGTACTGTTTTTTGAACATAAAGGCTTGTATCGAAATATTCGTCAAGAAGTTCCAGTGGATTATTATACACTTCCAATAGGGAAAGCTAATTTAGTAAAAACAGGAAAAGACATTACTGTTATTAGCTATGGAGCAGCCGTGCATTGGGCCTTAGAAACTTTGAAAAAGAATCCTCAAATTTCCGCCGATGTTCTTGATTTAAGAACATTACAGCCTTTAGATTTAGAAACCATTTTTAATTCCGTTAAAAAGACAGGAAAAGCTATTATTTTACAGGAAGATTCAATGTTTGGAGGTGTTGCTAGTGATATTTCAGCACAAATTATGGAGCAGTGTTTTGAGTATTTAGATGCGCCTATAAAACGTGTAGCGAGTTTAGATACGCCAATTCCGTTTTTAAAAACTTTAGAAAATCAGTATTTACCAAAAGACAGATTTGAAGCCGAGTTAATAGAAATTTTAAAGTATTAATATAAAGAATATTGAGTTATTCTGTTGCCGCAAAAGAACTCAATATTCAAACTAGTGGTAATTTTTACTTCGTTTCGGCTTCTGATAGGATAAACGGGTAAGCTTTTTTAACCTTCTGTAAATCTTCTTTACTCAAATTATCAACCGATTTCTGTAAAACATTAGCAGCGTAATTGCTTCTTAATTCAAAATAAGCTTTAGATAATTCATTTTGAACCGCCACAAATTGCTTGTAAGTAGTTTGTTGTCCGTTTTGAAGTGAAACAACAGCATCTTCCGGATTGTCCGATGCATTGGGGAACTTATTCCCATTGCAATACAAACAAGTACCGTCACCATTATTATCCAAAAAGGCTTTTGTAGCCTCTTTCAAATCGGCTAGATTAACCTGTTCATTTTCAACCATAATTTCATCATTATTATTAATAACAATGCGTAAAATGTTGCGCTCATGTTTTAAGCTTTCACAATCTCCCGTTGGGCATTCGGCTGGCAAAACCCGATTGATTCCCGCATCGGAGGAAATAGTTGCGGTTACTAAAAAGAAAATTAGTAGTAAAAATGCAATGTCGGCCATGGAGCCTGCATTAACTTCTGGTGCTTCTTTTGAATGTCTCATAATAGTTAAAATTTAAATGTTAATATGAAATCAAGACACACAAAAATAATACCATAAAGTGAGAGGAATGATTGAAGAAGTTAGATTTTGATGTTTCAGCGAACTTTGTTATGTAAATCGTAAGGAGCTTTAAATTAGTCTTTAATGTTTATTTTTAATCTAAACATAAGGTTTGTAAGGTTGCTACTATAAATGACATAAGTAATATAAGTTTTGCTGTGATTTTTTGACTAATAAATATAATTTTACCTTAATTGTAAAGTGTATTTTAATCAAAATTTAATATTTTGTCGCTAATAATCATGTAATTATAAACGTTGAAATGTTTTAGGAACGGTTATTGTATTAATTTTTTCCTAAATAGAAACGGGGATAATTGCGATTTAAATGATAACAATTATCTTTGAAACATAATGAAAACAATTTTTGTTTCCTATTATAATTAAAAGACGCCGACAAACCAATGAAGTTTTATTTTTCATTTTTTATATTTTTTGTTTTTACTATCTCTAGTTTTTCCCAAATAGATAGTAGAAATAAGTCTACGCCATTTCCTGTTATTGAAAGCAAAAAAGATTCTTTAAAAGCCGAAATACCAAAACCATCTACACCCATTGAAGCCAAAGCAGACCCTTTAAATGGTTTGAATGCACCAAGGGTTTCAGTAGATTTAGGTATGCCTAAAAGACAATTATCTATGTTTCCGGAGGAAGAATTTGGAAATCCAGGCGAGCTATATACTAAAAACTTAGACCGACAAGCCAAATCTGTATTGCCAGATGGTTATGGTGAAAATAGTGGTTTAAAAGAAGATGCTTTTTGGGGCGATTACCATACAAAATCTTTATCGGTACAGATTAAGTATAGAGATCACAGTGCTATTGATGGCGATTTATTGCGTGTTTATGTTAATGGTGATGTATTGAGATCTAACGTGTATTTAGGTAGGAGTTTTAGTGGTTTTACTTTGAAGTTGGAAGAAGGATCTAATAAAATTGAATTCTTTGCTATAAACACAGGTTCTTCTGGACCAAATACTGCGGAGTACCGTATAGTAGACGAGACTGGTGCTGTTATAGCTAGCAAAGTTTGGGCTTTAGAAGCCGGAGTAAAAGTTACTGTTGTTGTGGTTAAGGATTAGATATAAAGATTTTATTAATTATATCTTCTTTTAGTAACCAAATATTCCTCTCCATTTACTGTTTTATACTTTTTAGTCCAAAGACCTTTTTTATTGTATTCATATCTAAAATACTCATATTCATATAAAAGTGTTCCGCTAGTGGTTTGAATCGGAAACTTTTGCTTAGGTTCAAATGCTCTATGAATTTCAATTACGTTATTATGCTCGTCGTATTTGTAACTAGTAATAGATTTTTCATTCTCAGGCTTAGGAGAAATATCACTATTTTGATAATCACTAGAAGTAGTAGATTTGATAATGTTTCCTACAGTATCATACACAAGTAGTTCTGTTGTATTGGGTTTAAGCGAAATCAATTCCTCTGTTTCAATGAGTTTTGGTTTTCCGAATTCATTGTAATCGGAATATTTTTCGGTCTTTCCAAAACTATACTCTCTTCTTATTAGAAAAGAGTCTTTATATACCAATTTTATATTTGAAACATTATTTGCATTTTCTTTATTAGCGTTATAGATGTTAATTTTTCGCTCAATGTTTCCAAATTTGTCATGTTCAAATTCTATTCGGCTTCGTAATTCACTTCTGTAATAATTTTCTTGGATAGTAATTAGTCCGTTAGAAAGATAGTATTTAGTTTTCCACTTCTCCTTTTCTACGTTGCTCTCAATATAAGAATTGTACTTGCTTAATAATTCCGTTTCGCTTTTTTGAGCAAAAGAAATATTAAAAAATAAAAGCATTATAATGATTGGTGGTAGTTTTTTCATTTTGATAATCAACACATTTTTATTCTGTTGGATTTATGTTTTTAGTCTCTATAATTTACTTCCTAGAATCAACCTTTTTTCTTTAAACTATACAAATTTGAACCCATTGTTTTTCAATTGGCAATGTTAGTAACCTACTTATAAAAGGTAAGCCTGCTTTCCAAACTTTTAAGCTATCTTGATTCTTAAAATCAATTAAATATTTCCCTTTTTCTGGAACATCAAGAGTCATGATTTTTTTTGCTCTTTCCCCATCTTGATAAGATTGTACACGCCATTGTGTAACTTTTGGGTTAATTATTCTTCCCGTTAAAGTATTTGTAAGAGAAAAAGTAAAATCGTCAACAACAACATCCCAACCACCAAGAACATAAACATCAAAAGTTCCAGTATAAAGTTCAACTTCAATATCTGATGTAATTATTCTTATTGGCTTAATCATATTTTTTCATTATTAAATTACTTCCCTTTTTTAAGAAAGCACCTCTTCAATACGTTTCAATTCTTCCTCAGTAAATTCTAAATTATCTAAAGCCTTTACATTTTCTTTTAATTGATTTGTGGAACTTGCACCAATTAATACCGATGCCACTTGCTTTTGCCTTAAAATCCAAGCAATTGCCATTTGCGATAGTTTTTGCCCGCGAGATTCAGCAATTTCAGCAAGTTTCTTAATCTTTTCAATATTCTCGTTTACGGTTTCAGTATTTAAATACGTTAAATCTTTTGCCGCTCTTGAGTCCTTAGGAATACCATGTAGATATTTATCGGTAAGCATACCTTGGGCTAGTGGTGAAAAAGTAATACAGCCAACACCTTTATCTTCTAAGGTATCCAAAAGTCCATCTTCAACCCAGCGATCTAACATAGAATATCTTGCTTGGTGCAATATAAAAGGGACATTGTATTCGCGTAATAATTCGGCTGCACGTTGTGTTTCTGCTGGCTGATAATTAGAAATACCAACATATAAAGCTTTTCCTTGGCGAACAATATCAGCAAGCGCTCCCATAGTTTCTTCTAAAGGTGTATCAGGATCTGGACGGTGATGATAAAATATATCGACATAGTCCAAATTCATACGTTTTAAACTTTGGTCTATGCTCGAAATTAAATATTTTCTAGAACCTAGATTGCCGTAAGGCCCAGGCCACATATCAAAACCTGCTTTGGTTGCGATAAACATTTCATCTCTATAATTTTTAAAATCATTTTTAAATATAGTACCAAAGTTTTCTTCGGCAGAACCGTAAGGAGGTCCATAATTATTAGCTAAATCAAAATGGGTAATTCCTAAATCGAAAGCACATCTTAATACTTCTCTGGCGTTTTGTATATTATCAATAAAACCAAAGTTATGCCATAGACCTAAAGAGATGGCAGGCAGCAATACACCGCTTTTTCCAGACCTTTTGTAGGTCATGGTATCATATCGTTTTGGATTTGCTAAATAGCTTTGAACTCCAGACTTATCGTTAATTTGCATATTCTTATTTTTTTGATACTGTAAATGTATAAATTACTTTTTATATTTAGTAGAAAGCAGTGAAATCAAACATGATTTAAAATTTTCACTAAGAACATACCGTAAAAACCCTTTAAAGGTGTTATTTTTGCAGCCACTTTAAAGAATATTTCATGTCCGTTTCCAAAACCGAATTAGAAGAAAGAAAAGCAGGGAAAGATTTATATAGTTACCAAAAAGGTGCTATTGACAAAATTTTTACAAGTTTTGAAGAATCTCCAGCCGATTACCATTTACTATATCAACTTCCAACAGGAGGAGGGAAAACAGTTATATTTTCAGAGATTGTTCGTCAGTTTTTGAAAACACATAAAAAGAAAGTGTTAGTAATGACGCACAGAATTGAATTGTGTCGTCAAACATCAAATGTACTTACAGAGTTTGGTGTAAACAATAAAGTGGTTGATAGTAAAGCGGATTTGAGCGATCAGGCCGATTATAGTTGTTTTGTAGCTATGGTTGAAACCTTAAATAATCGTTTAAATGATGATAAACTTGATATCTCTGATATTGGTTTAGTTATTATTGATGAGGCACACTATAACTCGTTTACAAAGTTATTTAAATTCTTTAGCCAATCGTTTATTTTAGGAGTTACAGCAACGCCTTTAAGTTCGAGCATGGAATTACCAATGACCGATAATTACGATGAGTTAATTGTTGGGGAAAGTATAGAATCGCTTATTGAAAATGGCTTTTTGGCGCGTGCCGAAATGTTTTCATATAATGTAGGTTTAACCTCCTTAGTTGTTGGTGCCAATGGTGATTATACCGTAAAATCTTCTGAAGATTTATATACAGCTAGCGACATGCTTTCTAAGCTTGTACAAGCTTATGAAGAGCGTTGTAAAGGCAAAAAAACGCTTATTTTTAACAATGGTATTAATACCTCTTTACACGTTTACGATTCGTTTAGACGTGCTGGTTACCCAGTAGCTCACCTAGATAATACAAACACGAAAAAGGAGCGTGCCATGATACTAAAATGGTTTAAGAAAACGCCTGGTGCTATTTTAACATCGGTTAGTATTTTAACCACAGGTTTTGATGAGCCTACTGTAGAAAGCATTATTTTAAATCGTGCAACAAAATCGTTAACACTTTACTACCAAATGATTGGTCGTGGTTCTCGTATTTTAAAGGACAAAAAATCTTTCGCAGTTATCGATTTAGGAAACAACTTCCACCGTTTTGGTCCTTGGGGAGAAGATTTGGATTGGCAACGTATTTTCCGTTCTCCAAACTATTATTTAGATGCCATTTTAAGTGATGATGAATTAGAAAGTAACTTTAGATATGAAATGCCGGATGCCTTGCGCGCCGAGTTTGCAAAATCTAAAGATGTGTATTTCGATATTCAGAAAACATATGTAAGTTCTATTAGAAATGGAGAATCTTCTAAAGTTGTTTTAGAGCGTTCTATCGAGCATCATGCAAAAATTTGTATTGAGAACAGTGAAGATGTTTACGATGCCTTAGGCTTAGCCAAAATGCTTGGAGACGATATTGATTTCCGTATACAACGCTATACAAAATGTATTAGTAAAAGTACATTTAACTTTGTAGAGTGGTTAAAAGGTGACTATCGCAAGAAGCTAAACGCATATTTACGTTCTAATTTTGATGAAGTTTTTGAGGAAATTCATGGGCATCCACCAATAGAAGAATAGCCATTTAAATTTTAATACTTTTTTCAAATTATTATTTGATTTTCTGAGACGTTTAAACCTTTTGAGGATTTTTTTGTCTTATTAGAAAATATTTAATAATGACGAAGTATATCTCTATTTTAATTTTCTGTTTAAGTTTTCAACTTTTTTCTCAATCTCAAAATGAGTTAACAGCCACCATTATTGGTTCGGGTTCTCCTAAATACAATACGGAGCGGGCAGGACCTTCTGTTTTAATTTCATATAAAAACACGAATATTTTAGTAGATATGGGAAATGGAACTCAAGGTAATCTAGATAAGTTACAGGTAAAAAATAAAGATTTGGATGCGCTTCTTTTTACACATCATCATTTAGATCATAATGAAGAGTTTACGCCAATTTTTATTAAAACCTTGCTAGCTGCAGGTCAATTTAAAGTGGTAGGACCAAAGCCAACAAGCGATCTGGTTAATAGTATTATAAAGAACTACGAAGAAGATATTGCTTATAGATTATCTAAAAAGCAACGTGCTTTTTACGATGTTGCCAATAATTTTACTGTAAACGAATTGGAGGGCAACCAAAGCTTTATTATTGGAGATATTGAAATCTCTTGCACACCCGTAAAACATACCATTGCAACCATGGCATATCGTTTTGATGCAGGAGGAAAATCCATTGTTATTTCGGGAGATTTATCTTATTCCGAAAGTTTACCTATACTAGCAAAACAAGCAGATTATTTAATTATTGATTCTGGAGGAGCTATTGAAGAAGGAAAGGCAAACAAGAGAACAGGTAACGGAAAAAATAGAGGAAATAAAGAGCATGCACATGTTAATTTGGATGAAAGCTCACGCATGGCAAATGAAGCTCAAGTTAAAAACTTAGTATTAACGCATTTAAATTTCAATAATGTAGATGAACCTGCAACAAGCGAAGCTATAAATGAAAACTATACGGGTTCAATTTTTTATGCTGAAGATTTAATGAGGTTTCCAAAAGCTGAAGGTAGTACTAACACACCCAAGCAAATTACAAATGGTACAAAAAATAATCAAGGACCTAATTTTGAAAATATGCTGAAGCGTTTGGATACAAATAAAGACGGAAAAATAGCTAAAACGGAAGCTAAAGGAAAACTGAAAGAGAATTTTAGTAAAAGAGACGCGAATAAAGATGGTTTTATAACTGAAAATGAACTTGGAAGAGGGAAGTAGTAGTTCTATTTGTTTTTCTGTTTGAAGACAATATTGATGCCTTTTTACAGGGTAATTATTTGATATATCTTTTGAAGCCGTAAAGTCTCAACCAATAAATAGATGACAATATCGAAAACTGCCGTAGAAATAAGGGATTTGTTAATTCAAACTATTTTTATTTGAATATATTTTTAATCCTCTGAATATTATCACATCATAAAAATAAGCCGTATCTTTACTCCTTATTAATTTACAAAAAAAAGTAGGATATTTTAAACTATGGCAAAATCGCAAGTCACATTTAACAAAATTGAAAAAGAGAAAAAACGCTTAAAGAAAAGAGAGGAAAAGCAAAAGAAGAAGGACGCTCGTAAGGCAGAAGCTAAAGAAAACCCGCAAGGCATCCAGTTTGCTTATGTAGATTTTAACGGAAATTTAACCGATACGCCGCCAGACCCGGCTATGCGTGAAAAGGTTGAAGCCGAAAGTATCGAATTGGGAATCCCTAAAAAGGAAGACCGTGTTGAAGAAGAACCAGTAATTAAAGAAGGAAAAGTATCATTTTTTGATCATTCTAAAGGTTTTGGTTTTATTATCGATAGCGTGAATCAAGAGAAATATTTTGTTCATGTTAGCGGTTTATTAGACGATATTGAAGAAAACGACAAAGTAACTTATGATCTTGAACGTGGTCAAAAAGGTATGAATGCCGTTAGAGTAAAGAAAATATAATACATTCGTTAAATGGTTCTTTTAGAGAGCTTATCGCGTTTTATTTAAAGTAAATTTTAAAATAATCCTCAACAGTTTTACTGTGAGGATTATTTCTTTTTAAAAAGGTTTTTAATGGCTGTTTCTCGTAAAACGATTTCTATTGTATTGGCCTTCTTTGCCATTTACGTAATTTGGGGATCTACTTATTTACTTAACAAAATAGCGGTAACAGAATTGCCGCCATTTATGTTAGGCTCCATGCGTTTTATAACGGCTAGTATTCTTATTTTTATAATTGCTAAAATTTTAAAATTTGATCTTTCCATCACTAGAACGCAATTAAAAAACTCTATTATAGCAGGCTTTTTATTTCTAGCTTTTGGCAACGGCGTTGTAGTTTGGGCGCTAAGGTTTGTAGATAGTGGTTTTACTGCTTTAGAAATTTCTGCACAACCTCTCGTTGTACTTATTTTAATGCGCATTTTACAAGGCAAAAAAATATCTGCTATGTCTTACATTGGAGTGGCCTTAGGTTTTTTAGGTATATTTCTATTAGTGAGCCAGAAACAAATAATTAGTAAAGACGGACAAATTTTAGGAATGATCATGATTTTTGTATGCATGATTAGTTGGGCTTATGCCTCTATATTTGTGGGTAATGCTAATTTACCAAAAAACTTTTTTGTGAACACAGGTTACCAAATGCTTTCCGGTGGTGTGATGTTAGCCATAGCAAGTGTATGTTTTGGAGAAGAGTGGACATCGCCAACAACTTGGAGCACTCCAGTACTTTGGTCTATGCTTATGCTCATTATTTTTGGTAGTATTATCGCTTTTACAGCGTTTAATTATTTACTGAAAGAAGTTTCACCAGAAAAAGTATCAACGTCGACCTATGTAAACCCGGTTATCGCCTTGTTTTTAGGATGGTTTGTTTTAGACGAAAATTTAACAAAACAATCTATTATTGCCGCCGTTATACTATTAACTGGTGTCTATTTTATAAATTCGAAACGCAAATTTAAACCCCGATCTCTTGGACGTTAAAAAAGCTTTACAATTCATGCTTATTAGCACATTAGCCTTTGCTTGCATGAATACCACAGTAAAATATTTAAGTAATTTCAGTGCCTTTCAAATTGTTCTGTTTCGTTCTGTAGGCTCTCTGTTTTTTACATTTGGTTTCTTATTAAAAAATAAAATTTCTTTTGCAGGTAGCAATAAAAAATTATTGATTCTTCGCGGTGTAGTAGGCGTAACGTCTATGAGCTTGTTTTTCATGGCTACCAAATATTTACCCATTGGTAGTGCAGTATCTTTAAGGTATTTAGCTCCAATTTTCGCTGCTATATTTGCTGTATTCTTACTTAAGGAAAAAATTAAATTAGTACAGTGGTTCTTTTTTGCACTTGCTTTCGCAGGTGTTTTAGTTCTAAAGGGATTTGATAAAGAAGTGAGTGGTTACGGACTTCTTTTAATCTTTATTTCGGCTATTTTTAGTGGTTTAGTTTACATTATATTGAGTAAAATAGGGAAAAGTGAACATCCAGTAGTAGTGGTTAATTATTTCATGATTATTTCAACCTTAGTAGGTCTTTTTGGTTCGATAAACAATTGGATTATGCCTATAGGTAAAGAGTGGTTTTTACTCGGTATACTAGGTGTATTTGGTTATTTCGGACAGGTTTACATGACCAAAGCTTTCCAAATGGCTTCTACAAGCCAAGTAGCGCCTTTAAAATATATTGAAGTCGTATTTACCTTAATTTTCGGGACTTTTATTTTTGGTGAAGTGTACACATTTTGGAGCTTACTTGGTATTGCTTTAATTGTTGGTGGACTTATTTTAAACATTAGATACAAAGAGAAAAACAAGACTTAATTGTTTTTTGCCAAGCTCTACGCTTATTTGTAAATTTACAATCTTATTTTTTAGATAATTTAATTGATGACTTTTAAAACACGCGTAAACAAAGTAAGAAGAAGGGTAATGCGTAACATTACTAAAAATGTTGGTAGCTCTTATACTGAGCCTCAAAAGGGTTCGCTTAAGGCGGAAGACATTAAACGTGTTTTAATTATTCGTCCTAATCACCGTTTAGGTAATCAGTTACTCTTAACGCCATTGGTACAAGAGGTTTTAAATACCTTCCCAAACTGCGAAATAGATTTATTTGTAAAAGGTGGTGTTGCCTATCCTGTTTTTGAAAACTATAAGCAGGTTTCTAAAATTATTCAATTACCAAGAAAACCATTTAGTAACCTTTTTAAATACGCTAAAAGTTGGGCTTCGATTAAATCTAATGCTTACGATTTGGTTATTAATGGTGATAAAAACTCATCTTCTGGACGTTTATTAACGAATTTGGCTAAAGCTAAAATTAAAGTATTCGGTGATGTAAACGAAAGTATACAGAATACATTCAGCGATCATTTACATATTTCTAAATACCCCATTTATAATTTAAGGTATAATTTAAATCGTTTAGGCTTTCCTGAAAATGAGAGCCCAGTGCCTGTTTTAGATATTAAATTAATAAATGCTGAAATAGCAAAAGGAAAAAACATTTTAGATGATATTGTCAAAAACGACAAGAAAACTATTTGTATTTATACCAATGCTACGGGAAATAAATGTTATTCTGAAACGTGGTGGGAGACCTTTTACGAACGTTTAAAAGCTGAATATCCAGATTTTAATATTATTGAAATGTTGCCTATTGAGAATATTTCAAAGATCAATTTTAAATCTTTAAATTTTTATAGTAAAGATATTCGTGAAATGGCAGGTATTATGAGCAATACAAGTGTTTTTATTGCGGCAGATAATGGTGTGATGCACTTGGCTAGCGCGGCTTTAACGCCTTGTGTTGGATTCTTTTCTGTAACTAATGAAAATATTTACGCACCTTACGGAAATGGCAGTGTTGCTATTAATACAAACCATACCGACATTAATGATTGGATTAAATCAATCGATGGTATTTTAAGATAAACTAATCTTTAGAAATTCCATTAACGTAATATTTTATAACATCTAGTTCTTGGGCTTGTTCAAATCCTTTGAAGTCAACAATATCGGTGTAACTAATATTAGCATTATAAAACTCTAAATAAGTTTCAGCTAACGGCATGTAAGACCAATGCCATTTTTCCTTATTATAACCGGTTCTACCATGTATTTTTTCGGTGTAAACCTGCTTAAAACCATACGATTTGGCATGCTTTAATAACCAATTGTAAATTTTTAAACCTTCACCTTTTTCAAAATAACTATTGTTTAGATTATTCAAATCCATGTCTGTTCCCCAATGATGGCGTGATGATGTTGGCATGGAGCTATATTCCAAAATTTTTATAGCACGTGCATTTGGTTTTAAGTTCTCGTATTTTTTCCATTTACGTTCCCAAATACTTTTTTGTTCATAAAAATTTCGTGTTCCAGAAATAATAATCAAATTAATACCATGTGCTTTTGCTTGTTTATGCATGGCTTTAAAGGCTTCATAACAATTCTTGTTTAAGTAAGTTGTTTTAGAGGAATGGGAAGCGCTTACTTTTTCAAAAGCGTCATGCTTGGTGTAATTGAATTTTCCGAGAACAAAATCTTTGGTAATCATGCTGTCTATTTTTTTCTTCGGAATTTCCTTAACAATGGTCTCCACAGTTAGGTTTTCAACCAAAACAGGCTGTTTTTCATCTTTACAAGAATAGAATAGGCACAATATCCCGACAAGAGTAAACAATACAAGGTTTTTCATATAAAATAAATTAATGTCTACGTCCAGAAAACTCCATGGCTTCACCTTTTCCAAAACCGTAGCTAACACCAAAAGTAACAAAACGACCGCGTTTACGGCTGTTGTATAAATAAAAGTCATCTTGTGAAGTTTCAGATTGGTTTACACGAGAAGCAAAAACATCTCGCACACTCATATTTAATATAACTTTTCCTTTTAAAATCTTTTTACGAAGACCTAAATCGGCATACAGATTATCATAGGTTTCTCCTTGTAAACTTTTAAATTTAGATTGGTAATCGCCAGACATTTCAAAATCGAAGTCTAGAGGTAATTTAAATTTTGAAGTTAAACTTGTAGTCCATCTATTTCCTTTAAAGTCGAAAGATTCAGATTCAAAAACACCTTGTCTATCAAAGAAATTAATATTGAATTCGCCACTTAATGAAAACCAGTTTATAGGATTGTATTTTCCGTTAAACTCAAAACCAGTGGTATTACTTGTCCCTATGTTTTCAGGACGTGAAGTACTAACGTCATCTGCATACTCCGTAATATTTTCAATAACATCAGTGGTATAACGGTTGTATAAGCTGAAGTTTAAAGAAGCTTTTCCTATTTTATGAATACTGGTTAACTCATAAGAATTTGTATATTCTGGTTGTAAATCTGGATTTCCTGTAGAAATATTGAAGTTATTTCTAATATTAGAAAACGGATTTAACGATCGTAAATTTGGCCGATTAATACGTCGTGAATAACCCGCTTGTAAAGAAAAATTATCACTAACAGTATAAGAAGTATGCGCGCTAGGGAAGAGGTCTGTATAATTCTTGGAGTCCTTCTCATCGGTGGTTTCCAATAGGGTTTCAATTTGTGTATCTTCTAAACGAATACCCATTTTAATACCCCATTTCTCACCTTCGTAAGCGGCTGTAGTATAAATACCAAATACATTTTGGTCAAAATTAAAAACATTCGTTAAATCAGTATTATCGACCCAAACACCTTCTTCAAAATCGCTAACAGCAAAATCGTTAGAGACTTGATTAATAACATATTGTGATCCAGTTTCTATAGTATAATGCTCTAAAAAAGGATGTGCATAATCTAATTTAAAGGTATAATCTTCTAGTTTATAGTCGGTTCGAGTATTTTGAACTTCATCTGGTAAATCACCAATACGTGTGGTGTTTATAAAATTAGAGGTTTGATCTTTTCTAAAAGAACTTCCCAAAGCACTGAAGAGTAAACTTTGATCTTCGTGGCGCTTAAAATCTTTTTTGTATTGTAACTCATAGCGTAATTTTGGGTTCGTTGCTTCTGTTTTCTCATCACGTAACCAAGCGTCTGTTATGGTGTTAGTGTTATCTAAACCGGTATAGTTTTGCTGCGAACTTTGATCTTCAACCTCGTATGCATAAGAACCAGATAGCGTAATAACGTTTCTGTCGTTAATATGGTAGTCGGTACCTAACAAAAAGTTGCTGAATTTTTCGTCAAACTCGCTATCACCAACACTATTTATTTCAGTGTTATTAACTAGGTCTCGGTTAATGCTTTCCGTTTCTCCGGGATAGGTGCGTAAACCAAACCCTAACTGACTAAATAAATTAAATTTTTCGGTTCTTCGGTTTAAACTCAATCCAAAACTATTACTATTTGGCACACCAACATTTATAGAGGCAGAGCCATTTAGACCTTTTTTTTCAGATTTTTTAATAACAATATTTATAATCCCAGAAGTTCCTGCAGCATCATATTTAGCTGAGGGATTTGTAATAACTTCTATTTTTTCAATCATATCAGCTGTAATTGTACCTAAGGCATTACCGTCGGCACTTGCCAAAACAGAAGGTTTTCCGTTAATTAAAATTTGCACACCCGAATTTCCACGCAAGCTTACTTCACCTTCAATACTAACATTTACAGATGGCACATTATTTAAAACTTCTAATGCACCAGCACCAGTTGCGCTTAAATCTGAGCCCACATTAAAAACACGTTTATCTAATTTAAATTCGGTTTGCGATCGTTCTGCTCTGACCAAAACCTCACCTAAAGATTCTAAGTCTTCCGAAAGATTAATGGTTTTTAAATCGATAGTGTTGTTTACTACATTAAAGGTTTTAAATGTTTTGGTAGTAAAGCCTAAAAAACTCACTTCAATGTAAAAATTAGTTGCTTTTACATCTATTGAAAACACACCTTTTTCGTTGGTTATTGTTCCGGTCACAGGCTTCTTGGTTGCAACATCCAAGATAGATATTGTGGCATACTCTATAGTTTGTTTACTTTCGGCTTCTAGAACTTTCCCTTTAATTTCTATAGTTTTATTTTGAGCGTTACCTAAAAGACTTCCTATAAAAAAGAAGAAGTAAATAATATGTTTTAAACGTTTTAAGATCATGAAATGAGTTATTTGGCTACCTTACAAATATAAAATGCATCCCTTTCTTTTTATGTTAATTTTGAAGCTTTTTTCTGAAGAATTTTGAAAAAGTTCAAAAAAAAAGAAACATTGACGCAAGTTTTTAAGTTTTTTCTTATCTAAATTAAAAAACAATATAAAAATGAATTATAAAACTACTTTACTAATAGGTGTAATTACCTTGTTTTATGGTTGCCACGCCCAAAAAAGCAATACAACTACCGAACAAAACGAAACAGAAATCTCTAATAATTATTTTGGGAATTATACCATTAACAATAGTACGTATGGCACCAAAACCACAATGGCTATAGATGGAGATTACCGTGTAATGACAACCAATGCGTTGCCAAACCACGCCACTGGAGAATACCCTAGAAAGGGAAACCCTAATACCATTTCTGCACAAAAGAAATCTTATAAAATTCCTTTGAAACCAAGTTTTACGGGTGTAGCTAAATGGGCAAGAGAACCAGGCGTTGCATTAAACGGTGTTAAATTTGAACCAGAAACCGCTGAAATGGTTATTTGCGACAGTGGAGAGAATTTTAAAGTTGAAGCAGTACAAGATTTAATAAACTTAGGTTTAGATTTTAATAACGCCCACGTACAACCTACAGGTGAATATCATTATCACGGTATTTCGGAGGCTTTAGTGGAAGCTTTTGATTCGGGAGAAGATTTGGTGCATCTTGGTTTTGCGAAGGATGGTTTTCCTATTTATTATTCAAAAAGTGGAGCGTTTAAACCTAGTTTTCAAATAATAGATGGGATTTATTCTGCTACAGATTGTACGTATTCTAATCCTAAAAACAGCCTGGATGTGGAGTTAGAAAATGATGAGTTTGATGGTACGTTTGTTTCCGATTGGGAATACGTTAAAGGTTTAGGGGATTTAGATGAGTGTAATGGTGTTTATGTTAATGGAGGTTATGTATATATGGTTACAGATTCATATCCATATGTTGGACGTTGTTTAATGGGGGAGTTTGAAGAAGAAAGACATCCTGATGGACCTCCTCCAGGACAGGGTGGTAGAGGACAAAGACCACCAAGAGGGCAAGGGCAAAATCAAAGACCATAAAAAACTTTAGAAATTTTGGTAAAAAAAGGAATTATTTCTATTTGAAATAGTTCCTTTTTTATTTAGATTTTAATTGAGATGAAATAACTAGTATTTTAATAGCGGATAATTTTGTCTTTTATTAAAATAAACTATCTTTGCGAAGAAAAGTATTCGTAAAATTATCTATAATTGGGATTAGATAAAAGATAAAAAGGTCTTTTAATCCAATATAACGAAGATGATGAAAAAATACAACAGCGCATTACTAACAATTTAAATGAAATAATTATGAAAACAGCATCACTAACAGAGGCACTTATTTATACCGAAGACAAACCAAGTATAACGTTATTATTAAAAACAGACACCACAAAAGAACTAAGGATTGCCTTAAAAAAAGGACAACTGATGAAGGAGCACAAAGCACAATACCCAATAATAGTTGAAATTTTTGAAGGTGAGATAGAGTTTGGTGTAAACGGAGAACAAAAGATATTGAAAAAAGGAGCTCTCATAGCGTTAAACGCTAATGTGCCACACGATTTAAATGGATTGCAAGATTCTATTGTTAGACTTTCCATTTCTATTGCAGATACCGTAGAACGTGTAGAAGACGTTGCAAAACTATAATTATTTCTAGAAACTAATAAAATCAATCACAATGAAAAAAGTTTGGATCGCATTTTCCAGCGTCGTAATACTATCCTTTATCGCATTAATTTGGGTAGGGACAGAAGTTTATCAAAAACAACCGCCAATTCCTAAAACCGTTATTGTACAAGAAACCGGCGAAACCGTATTTACTATAGAAGATATACAAACAGGACAAAATGTTTGGGAGTCTATTGGAGGTATGGAAGTAGGTTCTATTTGGGGACACGGTAGTTATGTTGCTCCCGATTGGAGTGCCGATTGGATTCATAAAGAAGCTGTTTTTTTACTAGAAACTTGGGCGCAAAGAGACTTTAATACAAGTTATGAAAGTTTAGGAGTAGAGCCAAAGGCAGCCCTGAAAGCGCGTTTAATTAAAACTATAAAAACAAACACGTATAACCCCTTAAATGAAAGTGTTACAATCACAAAAGATCGTTATAGTGCTATTGTAGAAAATGCTAAACATTATACAGATATTTTTTCTAACGGACACGAAAAATATGCGATTCCTGTAGGCGCTTTAGTAGACGTTAAAAAGTTAGAACAATTAAATGCGTTCTTATTTTGGACCTCTTGGGCAGCAAGTACAAATCGTCCAGAAAAAGATTACACCTATACATCCAACTGGCCACACGAGCCATTAATTGGCAATACTATTACTGCCGATTCTCAAATTTGGTCTGGATTTTCAGTAGTGCTTTTACTTCTTTTTATAGGGATTTTAACATATTACTACCTCAGAAAACATGAAAAAGGTGATGCTATTGTTCATCCAAAACAAGACCCTTTAGATACACTTGTTCTTGTAAAATCTCAAAAATCGGTTTTAAAATACTTTATTGTGATTTCATTATTAATTGCCTTACAAGTTATTTTAGGTGCATTAACAGTGCATTACACAGTAGAAGGTCAAGCCTTTTTTGGTATGGATTTATCTAGTATTTTACCATATTCTATTACCAGAACTTGGCACACACAATTAGCTGTATTTTGGATTGCTGCAACATGGTTAGCTACAGGTTTATTTTTAGCACCTATGATAAGTGGTAAAGAAATGAAATTTCAGGTATTTGGAATAAACTTTCTTTTTGGAGCTTTACTCGTTATTGTTTTAGGTTCATTAATAGGTGAGTGGTTAGGTGTGCACCAATTTTTAGATTTAACAACCAATTTCTTCTTTGGTCATCAAGGTTACGAGTATATGGATCTTGGTCGTTTCTGGCAAATATTTTTAGCTATTGGACTTGTATTATGGGTAATTATGGTAGGAAGACATGTGGTTTTTGCTATTAAGAAAAATGACGATTCTAAACATTTATTAATCATACTATTGATTTCTGTAATTGCCATTGGTATGTTTTTCTTTTCAGGATTAATGTATGGTGAAAACAGTAGTTTACCAGTAATTAACTATTGGAGATGGTGGTTGGTTCATCTTTGGGTAGAAGGATTCTTTGAAGTTTTTGCAACTGTAATTATTGCTTTTATTTTCTTAAGAATGAAGATTCTTTCAGCTAAAACAGCTGGTAGAGCTTCTATTGCATCGGCAACTATATTTTTAGCCGGTGGAATTATAGGAACACTTCACCATTTGTATTATTCGGGAACACCTGTGCAAGCAATTGCTTTAGGAGCGACATTTAGTGCTTTAGAAGTGGTGCCATTAACTTTAATGGGCTTTGAAATTCGTGAAAACTGGAATATTTTAAAAGAACACGATTGGATGCAAAAATACAAATGGCCTATATTCTTTTTCATCGCTGTTTTTTTTTGGAACATGGTTGGAGCTGGTGTGTTTGGTTTCTTAATTAATCCTCCAATTGCTTTGTATTATATTCAAGGATTAAATACTACAGCAGTACACGCACACACCGCATTATTTGGGGTTTATGGCTTGCTAGGTATGGGATTCATTATTATTTGCTTACGTTTTTATTCCGATCGTGTTTGGGAGTCTAAAAAACTAAAACGTGCGTTTTGGTTCCTAAATATTGGTTTAGTTGCCATGGTTGTTTTTAGTATGTTACCTGTTGGAATTATACAAGCGTACACCTCAATAACAAAAGGATATTCGTTTGCTCGTAGTGCAGATTTATTATACTCACCAACGGTACAAACTTTAAAATGGATGCGTATGATTGGTGATGCGATTTTCTCTGTGGGGATATTTTATTTTTGCTGGTTTACTATAGGAGAAACTATTTATTGCTTAAAAAGAAAAACTAATACTTTAAAATAGAATGAAGGACATAGAAAACAGAGTTGATGTA
The DNA here is from genome assembly GCF_009796825.1 of Algibacter sp. L3A6. Classification (GTDB taxonomy): domain Bacteria; phylum Bacteroidota; class Bacteroidia; order Flavobacteriales; family Flavobacteriaceae; genus Algibacter. The sequence goes on along the minus strand of NZ_CP047030.1, from coordinate 3,848,955 downwards.
AATAAACTAGTATCCGAGTTTTATACCATAATTAGAAAGGATAATATGTTAGGCCCCATTTTTAATCATCATTTAACTGATGAGCAATGGCCGCCACATATTGAAAAACTTACCGATTTTTGGGTTACTAATTTGTTCGGGGAAGTCTGTTTTAAAGGTAACCCAAGCAAAGCACATATTGAAGTTGATAAATACTTAAACCATGGTATGGATCAAAATCATTTTAATCGATGGTTACAACTTTGGGCTGCAACGATTGATAGTTTGTTTATTGGTGCATTAGCAAATCGAGCAAAAGAAGCTTCGGAACGAATGGCTATTGGGCAATTTTCTTATGTTTATAAAAATAGACCAGAACATTGTAAATTTTAAAAAATGAACACATAAACTGATTATTTAATTAATGTTCCTAGTAAAAACGGGTTCTTTAATTCAATGCTTAACTTATAAAAAACTAAAGTCTAATTAATTGATTTGTGGTTTAATACGGTGAAAGTTTTGAGTTTTAGAATCTATTTTTTTTATTTACAAGAAATAACTAAGTTCTAATACTAGGAGCGCAAGCGCCTCGCTTCAGTAGTATATATTCACCATTATTTTTAAACTCACGAATAGAAGTGCCTGCATAACGTTTAAAGGTTTTAGAAAGATGACTCACATCTGTAAAGCCTAATTCGTCTGCAATTTGAGTTAATGTAAAATCTGAGTTTAGTAAACGTATTTCTACTTGTTTTAGCTTTGCTTTGATTATATATTCTCGCAATGGCATGTTTACTTGTTTTTTGAAGAATTCGCTAACATAAGTTGGAGACATCATAAACACATCAGATAAGTTTTCAACTTTAAGTAATTCCGTTTTATCAAGATTTTCGTTAATATAGCTTAGCATTTTAGTAATTCTATCATCCGAATTATTTTTAGGTAATTCAAAATAACTACTCTTTTTAATATTTCGAATTAATAACTCTAAAACACTTGTCATTAAGCTGGTTACAAGATTTATAGACGATTCTCCATAATTTCTAGATTCTTGTAAAATCATACTGATCAAGCTTTCTAAATGGTTTCTGTCGACCTCATTTTTTATTATATCACCTGGTAATTGATTGTAGTTTGATAGTATATACGAGGCTTCTTTAAACCATTCATTTCTGTCAATAGTGATGCGGTTTACACTCTTAAAAAAGGTGTCTGTAAATTTTAAAAACACAAATTTTGTAGGTTGTTCAATAGAAAAAGAGTGACATTTTAAAGGTGGTAATAAAAATATACTCCCTTTATTATACTGATGCGCGTTGTAGTTAATACATTGTGTGCCTTGACCTTCCTTTATCAAAACCAATTCGAAAAAGCTGTTTTTCACAGGGCGCTGTTTCCAATCTGTTAATTCTATTTCTTGTATTTCAAAAGGTTTGTAAGCTTCAATTACTTGCATTTCAGTATGATTTATTGAAAATTCTATTCAAATTTAGCTAAAAAAGAACTACAAATGTATATTTTCATACTTCAAACCTTTATTTATACCATATTATCCTTTTGATATACATTTCAAACCGACTTCCAGCTTAAATTAAAGGATAATTAATCACATTTAAATACTAATCTCTATTTTTACAAAAAAGCTATAATTTGATTTTAAAATATATTAGAAAACATAACATTTTATCCGTTTCAATAAGCATCATATTTACTTTTACATTAATCGTATTTTTTGCTACTGAAACGAGCTATAGAGCTATTGAAAGCACTTCTTTATGGGTTAGAAACTACTTTGGCTATTTTTACTTGTATTTAGGTTTTGGCTGTGTTTTAGCGCTATTAATTATAGCTTTTTCTAAATATGGCAAAATAAAATTGGGAAAACTATCATCCAAACCAGAATACTCGTTATGGTCTTGGACTGCTATGCTGTATAGCGCAGGAATGGGTTCCGGAATTTTATTGAGAGCTGTGCAAGAACCGGTTTTTATGCAGCAGAACCAACCGTTTAGTTCTAATTTATCTGCGGAAACAGTGGCTTTGGAGTTTACGTTTTATCAATGGGGACTTACAGCTTGGGCGTTTTATGGCTTATTTGCAGTTATAGTTGGCTACGCCTTACATGTTAAAAAGAAAAAGGTAAGAATCAGTTCTACTATTGAAGATTATTCTAAAAGTGAAACACTTAAAAACAGTGTCGATATTATAACCATTATTACAACGGTGTTTGGGCTAATTGCCGCAATTGGCTTGGGAACCACACAAATTAATGGAGGCTTAAATCATATTTCAAACCAAGATTTCGGACTAATAACAACCATAATGTTATGTGTGCTTATTTCTGCAATTGCGTGTTATTCGGCTTGGCAAGGTGTTAATAAAGGCATTAAAATATTTTCTAAATTAAATATCATTGTCACTTTCGCGATTTTGTTATTTATCTTTTTTTCAAGCGATATAAAGGCTATTTTAATAGCATTTGTTACTTCAACCTATAATTACATAATCGATTTTGTACCTATGAGCTTAGCGCTTGGGGATTACAATCCGGGTTTAGAATTTTTAACAGGTTGGACTTTTTATTATTGGGCATTTTGGTTGGCTTGGGCACCGTTTACAGGAATATTTATTGCACGTATTTCTAAGGGGCGTACCATAAGGCAATTGCTACTGGGGGTTTTAATTATTCCATCATTGGGAACTTTTTTTTGGTTTTCGGTTTTTGGAACTTCGGCCTTTCAATTAATAGAAAGTTGGGAGGCTTATAATAATGAGTTTGGAAATGTGTTTTCTTCAATTTTTGTGTTTTTTGAACATTATCCATACGCCACATTTTTAAACATCACATCTATTGTTTTATTGATTAGTTTTTTAATTACTTCAGTAGATTCTGCCGTCTTTGTTTTGAGTATGTTTACAGATAAAGGCGCTAAAAACCCGAGCAAAACGCATCGTGTTATTTGGTCTGTTTTTATTTTATTAGCAACTATTGCCTTAATGCTTTTAGGTAATATTAAAGCAGATATAAATGTATTAGAAGCTGTGCAGCGCTTGTTAATTATCACGTCGCTGCCATTTTCGTTTTTCATAATAATTATACTTATTTATTTTATAAAAGACATTTTGCAGCATAAGACTATAATTGATAAAACATAACTGTTAGTTTTTACCATTTTTTACGATTAAACTATAAAGGAATGAATCATGGATTTATTTAAACAACCGAACTTATTTTCTACAAATGAAATTATAAAAACTGAATTTAATCTGCCCGGAGCAGACGTCATTCTATTTGAAAATTTTTTCTCTGTAGAAGAAAGTGACCGCCTTTATCACAGCTTAATAGAAAATACCATTTGGGAACAGGACCAAATGACTATTTATGGCAAACAGGTAGATTTACCTAGGTTAACGGCATGGTATGGATCTGAGGATGAACTAATGGTTTATGCTGAAAGTGAAAGTAGAATGGTACCTTGGAATGCAGATTTACTATTTATAAAAGAACGAATAGAGCAGGAGGTTGATATTAAATTTCAACGTTGTTTACTTAATTATTATCGCGATGGAAATGATAGTGTAGATTGGCATCAAGATTATGAAGCCGATCAACGGAAAAACACCGTTATAGGTTCTGTAACTTTTGGGGAAACTAGAAATTTTCAGTTAAAACACGCCACACGCAAAGATTTAAACCGTGTTGATATTCCTTTAGAACACGGAAGTTTCTTAATTATGCAAGGCGCTACGCAAGACAATTGGAAACATAAAATACCAAAAACCTCTAGAAAGATTAGACCACGAATTAACCTAACGTTTAGATGGATTGAATAAATTTAAAGGTAGTAATAAAGGGTTCGTTGTTATTTTATGGTACAAATAGAAGTCGATAAGCATGCTTAAAGCATAAATTTTATCGAAAAGCATCCTTTTCCTTGTTTAAAACCTCGATTTATACCTAATTCACCTTTTTTTATACTTCAAATTAAAACTTTAACGAGCATATATTTGCACAAACATTAAAACATCAATTAAAAAAAATATAAAATGAGTACGCCAAACATTTCAAAAGAAGATATATTAAACGCATTTAATTTTAGACATGCTACCAAAGAATTTGATCCTACTAAAACGGTTTCAGATGAAGATATTAATTTCATATTAAAAACAGCTCAATTATCACCAAGTTCATTTGGTTTCGAACCTTGGCATTTTATCGTAGTTCAAGATAAAGAATTACGCGAATTATTAAAACCAGTAGCTTGGGGAGCACCTTTAAAATTAGATACAGCAAGTCATTTTATTTTAGGTTTAGCCATGAAAGCGCCTATGGTAAAGCATGATGCAGATTATATTATGCACATGATGAAGGGTGTAAAACAATTACCTCAAGATGTTATAGATATGTATTCTACTTTTTATAGAGAATTTCAAGAGCGTGATTTTGATTTAGATAGTGATAAAAAATTATTTGATTGGTCTTCTAAGCAAGCTTACATCGCTTTAGGAAATATGATGACAGCTGCTGCTTTAACAGGTATTGATAGTTGCCCAATAGAAGGTTTTCATCAAGAAAAAGCAGAAGCTTTATTACAAGAAAAATTTGGTGTAGACACAAATAAATATGGATTAGCTTACATGGCAGCCTTTGGATATAGAAAAGAAGATCCGGCTCATGGTAAATCTAGAAGAAACTTTGATGATATTGTAACTTGGAAATAAGTCTCTAATTACTTAGGTTGTAACCATCAATTTTATAAAAATGCTGAAATTAATTTTTTAATTAATCTCAGCATTTCTTATATTAAACCCATTCGTAAAATAAATATTAAAAATAAATTAAAATTGATTTGGTGAAACAGAAGTAATTCAAGTTCTTTCCAGATTCAAATTTTCGTATTAAATGGATAACCTAATTACCTTTGCAATAACCGTATTTACTGGTTTTTTTGCTATTACTAACCCTATTTCAAACATGACTGTTTTTGTATCCTTAACACAAGGTGCGCATAAACAGACCAAAGATGCCATCAATAAAAAGGCTAATATCATTGCTTTTATAATTGTTGTGGTGTTTATTCTTTTAGGAAAATATATTTTTGAACTATTCAATATTAGTATTCCTGCCTTTAAAATTACAGGTGGAATTTTAATTTTTTTTATAGGTTTCGAGATGTTACAGTCTAAACAATCGAATGTAAAAAGTTTAAACGACGTCCATATTGAAGAAGATATTGCTGTTTCTCCATTAGCAATTCCAATTCTAGCAGGTCCAGGAACTATTGTAACAGCCATGAACTTTGTATCAAACGCTGCACCATTACAAATGTTTTTGGTGATTCTTATTTTCGGATCTATGAGTTTAATAACTTATTTCACTTTTAAGTTAAGCGACCATATTGTTAAGTTTGTGGGATATAACGTCATTTCTGTAATAGGAAAAATAATGGGTTTAATAATTGCCATTATTGGTACAGGTATGATTATTCAAGGTATTAAAATTTCTTTCGATTTAATATCGAACTAGGTTCTTTAACTTTTAATGCTGGAAAGCAATAAATTGATAGTAATATGAAAAAAATATTAATTTTGTTTTCGCATCCAAAGTTTGAAAAATCTAGAGCAAATACTATACTTGTTGATCATGTAAAAGATAAGGAAGGTGTTACTTTTCATGATTTATATGAGAAATACCCAGATTTTCATATTAATGTTAAAGCTGAAAAGGAACTACTAGAACAGCATGATGTTATTATTTGGCATCATCCGTTTTATTGGTATAGTTGTCCGCCTTTAATGAAGCAGTGGATCGATATGGTTCTAGAATTTGGTTGGGCTTACGGGCCAAATACTAATGCTTTAGAATCTAAAACTTGCCTAAATGTAATTACTACAGGAGGCTCCAAAGAATTATATTGTTCTCAGGGTTCCAATAGTTTTACCGTAAATCAATTTTTAAGGCCTTTTGAACAAACAGCTAACTTGTGTGGTATGACTTATTTTCCGCCGTTTGCTGTTATGGGTACGCATAATTTAGATGATCAGGCCTTAACGAATTATGCTAAACAATATAGCGATTTAATCGATTTATTACAGCAAGATTACACCCTAGGAGATTTTAATGGCTGTGCTTTTTTAAATGATATACCAGAACTAAATAACGCTTAATTATTATGACAGGAAGTATCCTTTTTGAAGCCATTGTATTTCTGGCAGGAGCCATTATTTGCGTATCTATCGCCAAACGTTTGGGATTAAGTTCCGTTATTGGTTATCTACTTGCCGGTGTTTTAATTGGACCTTATGTTTTTGGTTTTATAGGAAATGAAGGTGAAGACATTATGCATTTTGCTGAATTTGGAGTTGTTGTGATGTTATTTTTAATAGGATTAGAAATAGAGCCAAAAAACTTTTGGAACATGCGGAAAACCATTGTGGGCATGGGAGGTATACAAGTAGGAGGCACCATGTTACTTTCCTACATTTTATTTACTATTTTGGGTTTCGAATGGAAAGTAGCTTTGGTTATTTCTATGGCCGTAGCATTATCATCTACCGCAATTGCTATGCAAACTATAAAAGAGAAAGGTTTAATGGAAACCACTTTTGGATCTTCGTCATTTTCTATTTTATTATTTCAAGATATTATAGTTATTTTCATGTTGGGTTTTATTCCGTTATTATCTAATACAGATGCTAGCGCTTCTGCGGAAAACAAGAGTGACCATACCAACTTGTTAGATGGTTTACCATTAGGTTTACAAACTTTATCTATTATTTTATCGGTAGTTGTAATTATAGTCGCAGGCCGTTATTTAATAGTACCTATGCTTCGTAAAGTTGCCAAAACTGATGTTAGAGAATTGCTAATAGCTGCAGCTTTTTTAATTGTTTTTGGTATTTCACTTTTAATGGAATTTGTTGGCTTAAGTCCTGCTTTAGGCGCTTTTTTAGGTGGCGTTGTATTGTCCAATAGTGAATTTAAACACGAGCTAGAAAGTACCTTAGAACCTTTTAAAAACTTAATGCTAGGCTTGTTTTTTATGGCTGTAGGTGCATCAATCAATTTTATTGTTATCGCGAATAGTCCGTTAGAAATTGGTGGTATTTTGGTTGCTATTATCTTATTAAAAGGGATTGTATTATACATTACAGGCCATATTTTTAAACTGAAATTAGATCAAAAACTACTGCTTACTTGTAGTTTAGCTCAAATTGGAGAATTTGCTTTTGTATTACTATCGTTTGCTTTTGGATTAAATATTTTAGAGCAAGAACAAATGGATATGATGTTGGTAATAACGGCACTTAGTATGTCTTTAACTCCAATTATTGGTATTATTAACGAACGTTTTATACTCCCAAGAACGGGGACAAAAGAGTCTGTAAAACGACCGATGGATCATATCGCAAAAACTCAAAAAATTATATTAGTAGGTTTTGGTCACTTCGGAAGTACTATTGGGCGTTTTCTGCGATCTCATGGTGTAGAAGCTACTATTCTAGATCACGACTCTAACCGTGTTGATTTTCTTCGGAAAATGGGATTTGAGGTTTATTATGGGGATGCTACACGTCTCGATTTACTAGAATCGGCAGGTATTGCAGAGGCTAAAATTGTTATTTGCGCTACTAATAAAATCTCGGTTTCAAAAGCCATTGGTAAAATTATAAAAGAGAAATATCCGCATGTAGAATTCATGATTCGTACTAAAAATAGATATGATGCTTATGAATTACTTAACCTTGGAAATGAAAATATTTACCGAGAGTCTTTAGAAACTTCACTTACGTTAGCTAAAGATGTTTTGAGCAAAATGGGCTTTAGAAAATACACCTTAAACCGACAAGTTCAAAACTTCATTAAGTATGATGAGGATAGTTTAAGGCGTTTATCTCAAGAACCTAAAGACGAAAAAAACTATATATTCAAAGCTAAAAAAGAACTTGAGCAACAAGAGAAATTCTTAAATGAAGATTTTAAACGCGGCATTGTAGAATACGACAATCACTGGGATAGCGAACATATTCGAAAGGCTTTAAACAAAACTAAAAAAGGATAACTTTCCTTAAAAAGTTATCCTTAATTTAAAATCGTTAATTTTTATCGATTTACCAGCCATCTAGCACACATTGCATGGTGTAAGGCTCTGTTTCATCTAGAGGTAATTCTTCTAGATTATCTCCCAAATAATTTCCGCTAGCAAAACCTGTGGCGTTTTTAAAACGGTAAGACCAGCAATATCTCAGGTTGGTAAATTCTTCAGAATAAGTAACAAGATTATCAATTAAAGTAACATTTTCAAAATCTGAAAATGCTACAAAGTACCCTAAAAACTGGTTGCGTCTTATATCGGCATCCGAGCTGTTATACATGTACATGCCACAGTTATTCATTATGTTTTCGTGCACGTAAGTAGTTTTGTTATGGCCTTTATCACCAGCGCTAGAATATTGAATATAACCTAACCTACCATTAGCAGAACCGCTTAGCATAGTTACCGTATTACAGGCAATAATATTATGGGTTTTATGCCAACTTACTATTGGGCCATCGGTATATTCGCTATCGTCACCTTGCTCCATAATATTGTCGAGAATATATACATTTTCTCCTGTTGCATTTACTATATCGCCACCAGAATTATGATGAAAATAGTTGTCTTCTATTAAAATATCTTCGTCCACACGACCCGGACCTTCTATATCAATACCAAATTGTGGCGAGGTTCCGTTAATGTGGTGTATTTCATTATTAGTTATTTCAATACGCACACCACCAACAATAGAAATTCCTTGGCGTCTGTTATTATATATGTTGTTGTTAATAAAAGTTACATCGTTAGAATCGAGAACCAAAGATCCATCGCCTGTTACATTATGGATTTCCATGTTTTCTATTAACACATTATTGTTGTCCCAAACGCAAATACCATGTCCTTCATCATGAGCGGTACTTCCATCATCACGAGTTGTAAAAGTGTGCGTATCACGTTCACCTTTTATTTCGCCATCTCTTACAATTATATTATCGCCGTTTAAACGTAAAACGCAATAATTCCATTTGTTATTAGCATCAATAGATAGCACAGCATTTTCACTAAAAACAAACTCGGTATTATCATATATTTCTATGCCACCGTAATAAATATCGTTAATGTCTTCGCCAACCAAATAATCGCCACTTGGCAAAATAACGCGTGTGTAACCTTCGCTATGTGCCCAATCTATGGCTGCTTGTAAATTTTCGGTAGTTTTAACAACATCCGAATTTGTATTCGGAATATCCCAGAAATCCAAATCGATTGTATATTCTGTTATTAAAGAAATTTCAGGTAACTGCGCATTAAAAATTCTAATAGGTAAACCTTCTTCATCTAAATCTTCTTGATTTACGGGTTCGGTTTCATCATCTGTAATGCCTTCATATTGATCATGTCCACAAGAACTTACTAGAATAAAAATTGAGAATAATAGGTAATAAGGTAAGGTTTTCATTAATTCATTTTAAAATAATAGATATTGAACAAATTGATAAAGCATATTTTGACTATTAATAACTATCAATTTGGTTTTCATAAGAAAACGAATGTTATTTCAGAATAGTATAAAATGCTTAATTTTTCGATAAACAACACATTCGTAAATCACATTATCTATAAAATCTTAAAAAACAAACTGTTCCAATCTAAAATAAAAAAGGCTATTTCATTCATATAAAACAATCATTTTAGCATCTTTGTATATGCATCAATCTATAACAAAACACATACATAATCATGTTAAGCCAACAGTTGCGGATATGCAATTGTTTTACGCAGCTTTAAATGAAATTTCTGTTGCTAAAGGTCAGTTTTTACTAAAACCAGGCACTACGGTAAAACACGAATATTTTGTAGTTAAAGGCTGTTTAAAAGGTTATTATATAGATGAAAAGGGAAGTAGACATATTATTCAGTTTGCTGTAGAAAACTGGTGGATTGGTGATTTTGATGCCTTTTACAACCAAGTCCCATCGAGATTATACATTGAAGCCATTGAAGATTCTCAGCTATTATCTATCAATTATGATAGCCTTCAGAGTATATATAATGAAGCGCCAATTTTCGAACGTTATTTTAGAGTTTTGGTTACTCAAGCTTTTATTTCTCAACGTAAACGCATTCTATCTACATTAGAGAAAAACACTAAAGAGCGGTATATAGAGTTCTGCACATCATATCCAAATATTGAAAACCGAGTTCCTAATTACGACATTGCAAATTACTTAGGTGTATCTCCAGAAAATCTAAGCAGAGTAAGGAAACAGATGAAAAGTTAAAACTTTCTTAATTGATATAGGTCAATGAGATTGGCAGACATGTCTTGTATCTTTGTTGTAAGTAAAAAATTACAATTATAACATGAGCAAGCAACCTTTATTAGTACCATATAACAAGAATATAAATCTTAAAAACAGAGTCGTTATGGCTCCCATGACGCGTAGTCGTGCATATAACGAAGGTAAAGTAGCAACCGACGAATTACAAGGCTTGTATTACGAGCAGCGTGCTTCGGCAGGTTTGATTATTTCTGAAGGTTCTCAAGTTTCTGAGCTGGCCGTTGGATACATTAACACACCAGGAATCCATACCGATGCCCAAGTTGAAGGCTGGAAAAAAGTAACAAAACGTGTGCACGATAAAGGCGGAAAAATCTTTATTCAGTTATGGCACGTTGGGCGTATGTCGCATCCAGATTTTCATAACGGAGAATTACCAGTTTCGGCGTCAGCCTTAAATCCACACGCAAAATCATTCACTCCAGAAGGTTTTAAAGACACTGTAGCCGCAAGAGAAATGACTATTGAAGGCATAAAACAAACGGTTAAAGATTTTCAAAATGCAGCTGCAAATGCTGTAAAAGCAGGTTTTGATGGTGTAGAGATTCATTCATCAAACGGGTATTTGTTTCACCAATTTTTTAATGGAACATCTAACAAAAGAACAGATGAATACGGCGGAAGTTTTGAGAACAGAACTCGTTTTTTCTTTGAAGTTCTAGATGCTATGAAAGAGGTTATTCCGCAGGAAAAAATAGGTGTTCGTTTTAATCCTTCTTTAGATGGACTATTCGGAATTACGATGGATGAGGAAACCATTCCAACGTTTGAATACATTATTAAGGAACTAAACGATTACAATTTAGCATACGTACATTTATCTGAACCCTTTACAGATGTATCTGAAATTCCTTTTGCTGTAACCGAAATAGCGAAACATTTTAGACCTTTATACAATGGTACTTTAATGATTAACACCGCTTTCGATCAAGAAAAAGGAAATAAAGTGTTAGAAGATGGTGATGCCGATTTAATAGCTTATGGTAAACCTTTTATCTCAAACCCAGATTTAGTAGAGCGTTTTGAGAACCATTTGGAATTAGCAGAATGGGATCAAGATACCTTTTATACAACAGGAGCAAAGGGCTATACCGATTATCCAAAAGCTTCTAAATAATTAGAAGTTTAATTTAAAACACACAACATGAAATTTACAAGAAAAGCAAATGCCGAATGGAAAGGAAGTGGTAAAGACGGACAAGGAAATATCACTACAGGGAGTAAAGTTTTAGATAAAACACAATATTCATTTCATACACGTTTTGAAGATGGTGAAAAAGGAACAAACCCAGAAGAGTTAATTGGTGCAGCACATGCAGGTTGCTTTGCCATGCAATTGAGCTTTTTGTTAAACGAAAATAATTTTACAGCAACAACTTTAGATGTTGATGCGACCGTTAATTTTGAAGATGGTGCTATTACAAAAATCACCTTAAATTTAGTAGGTGATGTGCCTGAAATAGATGCTGAGCAATTTCAGCAAATAGCACACAAGGCAAAAGAGGTTTGTCCAATATCAAAGTTATTAAACACAGAAATAGAACTTAAAGTAACATTAAAAAAATCATAATAATGGCGACTACAACAGTAAAAGCATATGGTGCAACAGCATCAACAGAAGATTTAAAACCTTTAGATATAGAAAGAAGATCGGTTGGAACCGCCGACGTAAAAATTGATATTACTTACTGTGGTGTTTGCCATAGTGACATTCACACAGCAAGAAACGATTGGAAAGGTTCTACGTATCCAGTAGTTCCTGGGCACGAAATTATTGGTCGTGTTGTAGAAGTTGGTAATGGTGTTAGCAACTATAAAGTTGGCGATTTAGTTGGTGTAGGTTGTTTAGTAGATTCTTGTCAAACCTGTTCTTCTTGTGAGCAAGATTTAGAACAGTTTTGCGAAAAAGGAGCAACTTGGACTTACAATAGCCCAGACAAACACATCGAAGGCGCTCAAACTTACGGAGGTTATTCTACATCTGTAGTTGTCGATGAAAAATTTGTTTTAAGTATTCCCGAAAACTTAGATGAAGCAGGAACGGCACCATTATTATGTGCAGGTATTACAACATGGTCGCCATTAAGTCACTGGAAAGTAAAAAAAGGAGATAAAGTTGGTGTTATTGGTCTTGGCGGATTAGGGCACATGGGGGTTAAATTTGCTCACGCTTTAGGAGCACATGTAGTTATGATTACTACGTCTCCAGAAAAAGGAAAAGATGCTAAAAGATTAGGAGCCCATGAAGTATTGGTATCTAAAGATGCTGACGATATGAAGAAGCACCAAGGGAGTTTCGATTTTATACTAAACACCATTCCTGTTGGTCACGAAATGGATCCTTATTTAGGATTGCTTAAAATTGATGCTACAATGGTTTTAGTTGGCGCTGTAGAACCTTTAAAACCTTTCCATGGCGGAAGTGTTATTGGTGGACGTAAACGTATTGCTGGTTCTTTAATTGGCGGTATTAAGGAAACTCAAGAAATGCTAGATTTTTGTGGAGAGCATAATATTACTAGTGATATCGAGATAATTGATATGCAAGACATCAATAAAGCTTACGAGCGTGTAACAAGTAACGATGTAAAATATCGTTTTGTAATCGACATGAAATCGCTTAAATAATAGCGAACAAGTTTATAAATATTAAAACAGCATCGTATTAATTTAGATGCTGTTTTTTTTAGGTCTAAATATTTCTCTTCATTTAAATAAACGTTGTTAAATCGAAACATTTAAATGAATAAAACCAGCAAAACTCTACTATCTTTGCACAAAATATAATTTATGTCACAATCATTTTCTAGTTTAGGTATTCACGATGCATTGCAAAGCAGTTTAGCAGCTTTAAATATCACTGTACCAACCGATATTCAAGAAAAAGCCATTCCGGTAATTTTAACTAAAACCGACGATGTTGTTGCTATTGCGAAAACAGGAACAGGGAAAACAGCAGCTTTTGGATTGCCATTGCTTCAATTAATAGATAGTGGTAAAACCAATATACAAGCGGTTATTTTAGCTCCAACTAGAGAATTAGGACAACAGATTTATAACAATTTAGAGTCGTTTAATTCAGAAGAACTACAAGTGTCTATTGCGGGTTTATTTGGAGGAATTCCTATAAAACCTCAAATTGAAAAACTTAAAGCAACTACACATATTGTAGTCGCAACACCAGGACGTTTAGCTGATTTAATCGAAAGAAACGCTATAAACGTTAAAGAGATTAGCTATTTTATTTTAGATGAAGCTGATGAAATGGTAAGCGCTCATAAAGAAGGTGTAGATGCTATTATTAAGGCTTTGCCAAAAAGTAGAAGAACGCTCTTGTTTACAGCAACTATGCCTGGCACTATTAAGCAATTGGTGCAAAATAGTTTATCAAAACACGTGGTAACTATTGAGGCTAATATGGAAACTACAGGTCATCAAGGTATAGATCACCAATATGTGGTTGTTGAACCTATTGAAAAACTAAATGTATTAATGCATTTTTTAAATTCGAATGAAGGGCAACGTGGTATCATTTTCTGTAAAACTAAAGCAGCAGTAAATAAACTTGCTAAAAATTTAGCTATAAATAAATTCTCTTCAGGAGCCATTCATGGTAGTTTATCGCAAGGTATTCGTGATCGTATTATGGGACAGTTTAGAGAAGGGCATATCAATATTTTAGTTGCTACAGATTTAGCAGCTCGTGGTATCGATGTTAAAGATTTGGCGTTTGTTGTAAATTATCATTTACCAGATACTTATGATGCATATGTACACCGTAGCGGACGTACAGCTAGGGCAGGAGCGACTGGTTTATCATTAAGTGTTATTCAGGAAGATGAAGTGCAAGATATTCCAGAATTTGAAGAAGAATTAGGGATTAAGTTTAAAGCTTACCAAAAAGCAGATGCTAAAAGTATCGAAGAAAATAACGGATTAATTTGGGCTAGAAAAATATTTAAAACAAAGCCAAATAGAGAGATTCCAGAAGATTTTAAAGCCAAAGTGAAAACTATTTTTCATCATTTAACCAAAGAAGAATTGGTTGATAAAATTTTAGCGAATTACATTGCCGAAAACAATACAATAGTTGAGAAACCAGCAGTGGTAAAGAAGAAAAAGAAAAAATAAGTAATGGATAATTTCAGAAAAACCAAACAACATATTTTAGATAAACTGAAAATTGAGGCGCTTAATTCCATGCAGGAAGAAGCGTTGCTATCTATTGCCAATGTTGAGAACACCGTGCTTTTATCTCCTACAGGAACAGGTAAAACACTTGCGTTTTTGTTACCAACTATTACAGCTTTAGATAAGGACTGCGAAAACGTACAACTCTTAATTTTAGTACCATCTCGCGAGTTAGCAATACAAATTGAGCAAGTAATTCGCACCATGGGTTCTGGTTTTAAAGCGAATGCCGTTTATGGTGGTCGTAATTTCTCGAAAGATAGAATAGATTTAGCACATACGCCAGCTATTTTAATTGGTACACCTGGTCGTGTTGCCGATCACTTACGCCGTGAAACTTTTATAGTTGAAGATATTAAAACATTAGTTTTAGATGAATTTGATAAATCTCTAGAAGTTGGTTTCGAGAAAGAGATGAGTGAGATTATCAGTAATCTACCATATATTCAAAAACGAATTTTAACTTCGGCAACTCAAGATATTGAGATACCAAAATTTGTTGGATTAGAAAACGAATTGGTGATTGATTATCTAGATACGAAGGTTTCTAAATTAGAAATTAAAAAAGTAATATCTCCAGATAAAAATAAGCTTCAAACTTTAGTCGATTTATTAAATCATATAGGAAATAAACCAGGCATTATTTTCTGTAATTTTAAAGATACTATTCAATACGTAAGCGATTTTTTAAACGATAATAAAATTGGTCATGGGTGCTTTCATGGCGGTATGGAGCAAATAGATAGAGAGCGTGCTTTAATAAAATTTAGAAATGGGACCCATCAAATTATTATTGCTACCGATTTGGCTGCACGTGGATTAGATATTCCGGAACTTAACTACATTATTCATTATCAACTTCCTTTAAAAGCTGAAGAATTCACTCATAGAAATGGTAGAACTGCTCGTATGAATACAGAAGGTACAGCCTATGTATTACAATGGGAAAAAGAAACCACGCCTGAGTTTATCGAAACTACCGAAACCGTAATACCGAAAGGAAAAACAACTAGAATTACCAACCCTTGGAGTACGCTGTTTATTTCTGGTGGTCGAAAAGATAAAATATCAAAAGGCGATATTGCTGGTTTACTTTTTAAACAATGCCATTTAGATAAATCTGAAATTGGTGTTATTGAATTAAAGCAAGATTGTGCCTTTGTTGCGATACCAAAAGCGCGAGCCGAAAGTATTATTGATAAAACCAATAACATGAGGTTGAAAAAAAGAAAAGTACGTACATATATTATCTAATAATACATGTTACTTCTAATAATTAAAAAGCTGCTATATGCAGCTTTTTTTGTTTTGTGAAATACGTCAATGTTGTAAGGTATTCCTATAATTATGTAACACCGTGGTTTAGATTGACTGTACCTTTACATTAAATAAATTAACAAATATTAATAGTAAAGACTGTTGTATAATTACGACAAACTTTAAAATTAATGAAAACAAAAAAACGCAATGATTAAACCAAGAAAAAAAGCACCAGAATTAGAAGTACAATTAGTTAATGGTACCACATGGAAATTAAGCGAACAGTCACCAGAAAACTTCACATTAGTATTATTTTACAGAGGTAAACACTGTCCTGTTTGTAAAAGCCAGCTAGAAGATTTACAAAAGAAACTAGATAAATTCAAAGAGCGTGGCGTTAATGTTATCGCTATAAGCACAGATACAGAAGAAGTTGCGAAAGCAACACATGAAGCATGGGATATTGCTGATATACCTTTAGGTTACGGCATATCTATTGAAGATGCTAGAAAATGGGGTTTATTTATTTCAGAAGGCATTAAACAAGAACCAAAACATTTTGCAGAACCTGGATTATTTTTAGTAACACCAGAACAAATAGTTTATTGGGAGTCGATACAATCGATGCCATTTGGTAGACCAAGTTTTAATGATGTTTTAGGTGGTATTGATTATATATTAAAAGCAGATTATCCTGCAAGAGGAGAGGCATAAGCCTTAATAGCATATCGTTTTATTTATAAGAGATTAATTTCTGAATACGTAAAATTGATATTAGAGTTAATAATTTTTTAGAGAGAAAAGATCAAGTGTAAGCTTGGTCTTTTTTTTGCTTAAAAATTTAATATAATTACGGGTTTCCGTAAAGAATATATTTAATATTCGAGTAACTTGTGCGCGTATTATTAGTATATTTAAAACTCCCTATTAAAAATTGATTAGTGCGTTTTTTTGTTTTAAAAATTAGTAAATAAAAAAAATCCTAGTAATGAAATATTTATACTTAAATGGTAAAAAGTCTGTTGCTATTAAACTTAAGGCTGGAACAACAGACGAAATTGAAAATGTTTTAATTAACGGTTCTGAGCACGACTTTAAAGATGAAAAGAATCCTAATAAATTAGATTATGCTATTAAGTCTAAGCGTAATATGTATGAACAATTTTTAAATAATCAATTTGAAAATTTATCTGTACTAACTGGAGCTGGTTCTTCTGTAGGAATTGGAGATACAAATAAAGGAAGGTTGTTATCTCAATTATGGGAGGATGTTAAAGAAAAATTAACTGAAGCTACATTAAACAGATTTTGTGATTTAGTTGAATATCAAGATGTCGACAAAGAAGGTGTTCGCGTAAAAAATCTTGAGAAGTTACTATCTATAGCCAATATTGCGAAAAATTATATTAAAGATGAGTCTAAAGATGATAAATCTCCAATCAATATTGAAGGAATTATTACAATAATTGAAACCGTAATAAAAGATAAGTGCACAATAACTTTACCTAAAAATAGTCCACATAAAGATTTTTTAGATAAGATTACTAAGAGGAAAGTTACAGCTCCAAGAATAAAAGTTTTTACTTTAAATTATGACACTTTATTTGAACAAGCTGCCCGAAATAGTAATTATACAATTATAGATGGTTTTTCATTTTCTATTCCAAGAAAATTTAGTGGTCGAAACTTTGATTATGATATAGTTTCAAGAAACTCAAGTAGAGTTAAAGAGGAAGATAATTTTATAAATAAGGTTTTCCACTTGTATAAACCACATGGTTCAATTGATTGGGAAAGTAAAGGTGATGATATTTATCAAAAAGATAGTGTAAAAGATCCTTTAATGATCTATCCAAAAGATAGTAAATACGAAAGTTCATACGACCAACCATATTTTGAAATGATGTCACGCTTTCAGCAAAGTTTAAGAAATGACAATGTTTTACTAATCTGTATTGGCTTTAGTTTCAATGATAAACATATAGTATCTGCAATAATAGAAGCTTTAGAACAAAATCCAAGTTTCCAACTTATGGTTGTAAATAAAGGGATTGATGATTGGTCAGATAGTTTTAATCCATTTTTTGAAGCAGCAAAAAAGTATAATAATATAGCTTTAGTAGATGAAACATTTGTTGACTTTGCAGAACATTATCCAGATTTAAAATCTTATAATCATGAGGATAGTAAAAAAATTATTATAAATAATAACATTTCTTCCAATGTCTAATATAAGTCCTTTCAATCATACTCATTTTATAGGATATATAAACCAAGTTACACCTCAATTTGTAAAGATTCATTTTCCTTCTTCAGTACTCATGAAATCGTTCTCTTTTTATGGTGAACAATTAAAAGGTGGATTAGTTGGTAATTACGTAGTAATTGAAGGAGAACAGTTTGGTTTTTTAGGAAAAATTCTAGAATTGAACTTACCAGAAAAAGAACGTTTAGAATTAAGTGAAAAATCATTTAATACTAAAGAGTTTCATCCTACAGGAAAGATTGAAATATTATTATCATTTGAGATTTTCAATCCTTCAAAAGTAGATAAAGGATTAAATTCATTACCTGTAATAGGTGCTAAAGTATTTATTTGTTCTTCTGAATTTATTAAAAATTATTTTAAAGGTTTTGGAGTTAAAGAAGAGTATAAACATGATGCACCAACGATTGATTTTGGTCATTTAACATATGATAAATCGACTTTAGTAGAACTTTCACAGCAGGCAATCTTCGGAAGACATTGTGCTATTGTCGGTACAACAGGAGGTGGGAAAAGTTATACGATAAGTAAGCTTTTAGAAGGAATAGTCTCTAATAAGAGTAAAACGATTATAATAGATGCAACAGGTGAATATTGTAATCACGATAAAGAAGATTATTCAGATAAGCCATTAGTATTATCTATTGATTCATATTTCCCTTATTCAAGACTTACAGTTGGAGATTTATTTGCTTTATTTCGTCCCGCAGGACAAGTACAGCAACCTATCTTATTAGAAGCTATAAAATCTTTAAAGATTGTTCACTGTTTGATGCGTGATAAAGATCATCATAATTTTGAGGAATTAGACAATACAACTACATTTAAAATTACAACTAAAGAAGGTGTGAATGATTTAGTGATAGAAAATGGATGTATAGTTAAGAAAGGAAATATGACGAGCCCATTTAATATGTGCTATCATAAATATGTAGACGAGATAGAGGATAATTCAAAAAGTGAATTTGATATTAATAATTTATCAAAACAAATAAGAAATGAATGTTATCAAAATTTCGGGAGTAATTGGGCTACTGCAGTTGATAATAGAAATTTAAGTAATAGTACAAGTTTACTAATGCGCATAAATAATGTATTAAAAAATGATTCCTTTAAGAAAATATTCGGTTTTCAAATAGATGAAGAAAACGACTTAATTGATGCTATTATTAACTTTTTGAAATCAGAAAACAAAGCATCAATGCTAAGAATAGGTTTTGAAAAAGTTCCTTTTAATTTTCAAGTTAGAGAAATTTTAGCAAATGCAATTGGAAATTTTTTATTAGCTGAAGCAAGGTCTGATAAATTTAAAAATAATCCTTTAGTATTTTTTGTTGACGAAGCTCATCAATTTTTAAATAAAAGTGTAAAAGATGATTGGTTTGAATCAGAATTAAATGCTTTTAATTCAATAGCCAAGGAATGTAGAAAATATGGTTTATTTCTTTGTATTGCAACACAGATGCCAAGAGATATTCCTAATGGTACATTAAGTCAAATAGGAACTTTTATTACACATAGATTAATTAATTATCAAGACAAAGAAGCTGTAGCAAATGCTTGTTCTACAGCAAGTAGAGAAACATTAGCTTTTTTACCTATTCTTGGTGCTGGTGAAGCTATTTTAATGGGAATTGATTTTCCAATGCCAGTGATACTTAAAGTTAAAGAGCCAGAAATTAAACCAAATTCAAGTACACCATTATTTAAATAAAAAGTAAATAGAATTTAAATTACTTTAATTTCGTTGTTCGATTAAATTATGTTCATAAATTGACTAGGAAAATGGTTTACTCTTTTTCTCCTTTAGGAAGCGTAAAATAAAATGTAGAACCTTTTTCTATTTCACTCTCTACCCAAATGGTTCCGCCATTGTTTTCAACCATTTCTTTACAAACACGCAGACCTAAACCAGTTCCTTTTTCGTTTTGAGTTCCATAAGTTGAAGATGTCTCTTTTTCCGAAAAAATATTAGTTAGTATGTCGTCGCTCATACCAACACCATTATCTTTAACTTGTATTTGCCAAAACTCCTCTTGTTCGATGGCTGAAATGATTATCGTGCCATGCGCTCGTGTAAACTTTACGGCATTACTAATTAGGTTACGAATTACGATATCTATTTGATCAATATCACACCAAGTTATTGCATGGTTCTCAATGTTATTTATAGTTGAAATAGACTTTCCTTCAGCCTGTTTAGAAAGCAGCCTTAAACTGTCATCTACTAATGTATTAACAGGAATAAAGTCTGGCTTGGTAGATAAACCATTCATTTGACTTTGTCCCCAAGTTAATAAATTGTTTAAAGTGAAAGCAATAGACTCTATGTTTTCGCCAATTTGTGGCATAAAGTGCATAAATTCGGTTTGACTTAATTCGCTTTTATTAAATAAATCTAAAAGTGATTTAAATGAATTTATCGGGCCTTTTAAATCGTGAGCGATAATAGAGAATAACCTAATTTTAGTATCATTAGCTCCATTTAAATGTATTTCATTTTTTTTAAGTGCATGTGTATTTTCTATCAGCTTTTGGTTTAAGCTATTTTGAATTTTATTATTCCTTTTAAGAATAACAATGATAATAGTAAATGCTAATATAATTAATATTGAAAAGTATATATAACTACGTTGCAAGAGGTTCTTTTGTTCACTATCAGAGATATATTTTTCTTTTTCTTGTTCAAATTCTAAGTTCGATTTAAGGATGCTTAATTCCTTAATATTATTGTTTTTATTAATCGTATCAGAGATTGCTTTAAATTCTTCTAGATAATTTAAGGCTTGTCCAAAATCTTCGTCTGCTTTTTTTATTTCATATAAAACTTGAAGAATTTCATCTCGGTTTTCTAAATTATTAAGGTCCTTTGATATTTTTAAAGCTTGCACCGCGTAAGACTCAGCTATCTCGTTGCTCTTAAGCCCAAAGTATGCTTTAGATAAAAGTAGATAAAGCGGTATTTTATATCTGGTTTGATCTATGTTTTTATGGAGTACTTCACTTTTATTCAACCAAAACAAAGCATTATCATACTCGTTCTTTTTAAGGAAAATTGTGCCTTTTGTTTCGTAGACATAAGTTAACCAACTATTCATTTTTAGATCTTCAAAAATATTGATCGCTTTATTAATAGGTTCATTGGCTTTTTCTATATCTTCAATTTCTATATATGTAAAGGCCAAGTTTGAGAGTATAATACCTGTTAATTTTTGATCATCATTTCGCTCATTAACTTCTAAAGCTTTTTTTAAAAAGAATATAGGCTGATCATATTCCTTTTGAAGACTGTATAAAACAGAAATATTTATATAAAGAACAGGTAACCACTTGTCATTTTTATTTTCTTTAGCAATTTCAATACCAGTTAAAAATGTTTTTAAAGACTTAGCATATTCATCTTTATACATATATTCTTTTGCTAATTCACTGTAAGAAAAAAGGGTTAGACCTATATCATTTATCGTCCTGGCCTTTAAATTGGCTTTTATAAAATAGAATATGGCTTCATCTTGCTCTCCGATATCCGAATAATAACCACCTTTAACAATATAACCTTCAGTTTCACCTTTAGCATATTTAATGGCTTTACTTAGCTTGATGGTTTGGTTTGATATAATTAATAAACTATCTAGGTTGTACTGATTATATTCTCTTCCTAATTCATGTAATAAATTGATATATGTAGTATCTCTCTCGAAATTGGGAGTTTCTTGTAATTTCTTAATATCCCTTTGTATTTCTTTTTTGATTCTGTCTTGTGAGAAAGCAGGAAAACTATTAAACAAAGCAATAGCCACCATTAATAAAAACAGATAGGAGAGTTTAATATTTTTTATGTTTAATACGTGCGGCATGAATAGCTTTAAACAACTTGTTTATATAGTTTTATTGTTTATTTCGCAATATAGTTTGGAAAACGGAACGCGCCAATGATATTTTAATATTTATATAATTTTCGCACATATATTCTCGATAAAATACTTATTTCATCGATTAAAAGTGTTTTATTTCGGTTAAATGGTTAAAAAGAGGCTGTAAATATTAGAGTTAATTTGTTTAAAAACACTTTTAGACTTTGAATATGGTTTTAATATTTAAACTGGTTTGTAATAAACTAGAAGGTCTATATAAAAAGAATACTAAGCCGTTTCGGTTTTAGGAAGCGTAAAAGAAAACGTAGAACCTTTATCTATTTTACTTTCTACCCAAATACGTCCACCATTATTTTCGACCATCTCTTTACAAACGCGAAGACCTAAACCTGTACCTTTTTCGTTTAAAGTACCATAAGCGATTGCAGTTTCTTTTTCCGTAAAAACATTAGCGACAGACTCTTCACCCATACCAACACCATTATCTTTAACTTGAATTTTCCAAAATTGAGCTTCTTCAACTGCGGAAACAGTTATTGTGCCATGCTCACGAGTAAACTTAACAGCATTACTTATTAAGTTACGAATAACGACATCTATTTGATCTCTATCAGACCAAGCGATTACATTTTCGTCAATATTATTTATGGTTGAAATAGATTTTACTTCGGCTTGCTTAGAAAGCAACCTGAAACTTTCGTCGACTAATTTTTTAATGCTTATAAAATCTGGTTTAGTAGATAAACCATTCATTTGGCTTTGTCCCCATGTTAATAAATTGTTTAAAGTAAATGCAATAGAGTCTATGTTTTTACCAATTTCTGGCATAAACTCCATGAATTCTATTTTACTCAACTCTCTGTTATTAAATAAATCTAAAAGTGATTTAAATGAATTTATCGGCCCCTTTAAATCGTGTGCAATAATAGAAAACAATCTAATTTTAGTATTATTTGCTTCATTTAAATGTGTTTGATTCTTTTTAAGCGCCTCGGTATTTTCTAATAGTTTTTCGTTTAACGTATTTTGAGTTTTGTTATTCTTTTTGAGGATAAATATGATAATAGCAAATGCCAGAATAATTAGAATAGAGAAGTAAATATAACTAAGCTGTAAAGTGTGTTTTTGTTGACTTTCTGAGATATATTGTTCTTTTTCTTGTTCAAATTCTAAGTTGGATTTTAGTATTCTTAATTCTTTAATGTTGTTATTGTTGTTAATCGTGTCCGATGTCGCTTTTAACTCTTCTAAATAGGTGAGTGCTTTTTCAAAATCGTTATCTGCTTTTTTTATTTCGTAGAGCACTTTTAAAGTGAGATCACGTTCTTCTAAAATATTCAGTTTTTTAGAAATTTGAAGCGCCATTAAAGCATAACTTTCTGCAGTATCATAATCTTTAAGACCAAAATATGTTTTTGCTAAATTTATGTATAAAGGAATTTTATATCGCCCTTTATCAATATTAGCGTGAATTTTTTCGCTTTTACTTAACCATCGTAAAGCTTGATTGAATTTCCCTTTTTTAGTATAAATAGATCCTTTTAATTCATAAGCATAAGAAAGCCATGAATCTAATTTTACTTTTTCAAAAATAGAAATGGCCCGATTAATAGAAGTAGAGGCACTTTCTAAATCTCCCATTTCAATAAAACAAGCCGTTAAATTATTTAAGGTTTTACCTACTTGCGCTTCATCTCTATTTAATTCATTTATTTCTAGTGATTTAGATAAGAATGAAATGGTTTGTTCATATTCTTTCTGAACGCGATATATAGCCGATATATTTAAATAGCATTTAGATAAATATACTTCATTATTATATATTTTGGCTATTTCTATAGCGTCTAAGTAATGCTTTAAAGCATTAGCATAGTCTTCTTTATATTTATATTCTGCAGCCAATTTAATTTTAGACTCTAATAATAAATTAGTCTCCGAATTAATGATAGCTATAGAAACAGATTTTTTGAAATACCAAATAGCACGATCTTGCTTCCCTATATTAGAGTAGTATAAGCCTTCAATTAAATATCCTTGAGCTTCGCCTTTAGGATAAGGAATGGACTTACCTAATTTAATAGATTCGTTAGAAATAATAAGTAAGCTGTCTAAATTGTATTGCGCATATTGCATGCCTAATTGATACAATAGATTAACATAAGTAGTATCTCTATGAAAATTATTATTTTCCTTATATTTCTTTATTTTTTGCTGGAGATTTTTTTTAATGTCTTCTTGTGCATAAACAGAATTATTAACATTAAATGAACTGAGAATAACCCACAAAAATATACTGCAAAATTTGAAATGATGTATATTAAAATAGGCTTGCATGGGGATGGGGTATACTTTTTTTAGTTTAGGGTCATTGGATTTGAATACAAGATAAAACCTAAATAAATGAGAAAAAATATTAAACGTTCTTTTAACGGTTTTTTATATATTAAAACAGTTAAAAAGCATATTATTTAGATGAAATGCTGTTTTTAATCGATTAAAAACGGTTTATCTCTTTCTGGCTAAGTAGGCGAATTTAGCTAATTCTAGCTGAAAGGAGTAAAACATTTAAATAAAAAAAGGTTGCCCAAATAATGGACAACCTTTTTAATCTATAATAGTATGTTTAAATTATTTTAAACTCTCTAATAATTTCTCTGCAACCAATTCTGAAGATGCTGGGTTTTGACCCGTAATTAAGTTACCATCTTGTACAGCGTATGGTTTCCATTGATCTAAATTAGAATACAATGCTCCATTTTCAATAAGCATATCTTCTAATAATAACGGCACAACTTCTGTTAATCCAACAGCTGCTTCTTCTGAGTTTGAAAACCCTGTAACACGCTTTCCTTTTACTAAGGCTGTTCCGTCTGCATTTTTTACATCTTTCAATACAGCTGGTGCGTGACATACAAAAGCGATTGGTTTTTCTTGACGATCGAATGCTTCAATTAAAGCAACTGATGTTTTATCGTTGGTTAAATCCCATAAAGGACCGTGACCACCCGGATAAAATACAGCATCAAAATCGTTAGGATTCATATCGGCTAAAACCTCAGTATTTGCAATTTTTGCTTTTGCATCTGCATCCTTATTGTAACGATCTGTAGAAGCTGTAGCAGCATCTGGAGAATCACTACTTGGGTCTATAGGAGCAGCACCACCCTTTGGCGTAGCAATAGTAATTTTTGCACCTTTATCTAATAATGTATAATATGGGCTAGCAAATTCTTCTACCCAAAATCCTGTTTTTTTTCCTGTATCTCCTAATTTATCGTGAGATGTTAATACAAATAATATTTTCATGTCGTTTTGTTTTGTTAATTCTGTTTTTACTTCTGAAACTTTTTCAGAAGTTGTTTCTTGTTTTACGTCTTTACAACTTGAAGCTGTAATTATTGTAAATGCTATGGCTAATGTTTTTAAGGTCTTCATCAATTAAATTAGTAAGCCATTTTTACAATTTTCTCAACTTTATCTGGCGATAAACTTTGGTGTTCACCTAACCCTAACCAACCACGATCTGTAAAACGTTTAGAGATCTCTTCGGCTGTGCCTTCGTAATCTTTAGTGTAATCGGATAATTTAGTATCTATACCTAATTCATTAAAAAACGCTTCGGTTCTTTCAATAGCGGCATAAGCTTTATCGTCCATGCTACCTTCAGTAATATTCCAAACACGCTCGCCGTATTGAGCTAATTTTTCTTTTTTGGCTTCAAAATTATATTTGTAATGGCTTGGTGCAATTACGGCTAAAGTACGCGCATGATCGATACCAAATAAAGCCGTTAATTCGTGACCCATGGCGTGAACAGCCCAATCATTAGGCACTCCTTTTTGGATTAATCCGTTTAAAGCCATTGTACAACTCCACATAAAGTTAGAGGCCGCCTGATAATCTGTAGGGTCTTTTAAAACCTTTGGAGCAACTTCTATAATGGTTTGTAAAATACTTTCAGCAAAACGATCTTGCAATAAAGCACCAACTGAATACGTCATGTATTGTTCTAAAACGTGTGTAAAGGCATCGGTTAAACCGTTTACCAATTGGCGTCTTGGAATAGAGCTAATCACTTGCGGATCTAAAATTGAAAACTCAGGAAATAAACCAGGGCCACCCATAGCTAATTTTTCTTTTGTTTCTTTTCTAGTAATTACAGCTCCAGAATTCATTTCTGATCCTGTAGCCGGTAAAGTTAAAACGGTTCCAAAAGGCATACCTTTTTCGGTTCTAATATTTTGGCTTAAAATATCCCAAGGTGTATCACCTTTAAATAATGCTGCAGCCGATAAAAACTTGGTTCCATCTATTACAGATCCACCACCAACAGCTAATAAATAGCTAATGTTTTCATTTTTAATAACCTTTAAAGCATCCATTAATACAGAGTATTCTGGGTTTGCAGGAATACCTCCAAACTCAACAACTTCAACCTTTTCTAAAGCTGTTTTAACCTGATCGTAAATACCGTTTTTCTTAATACTTCC
The DNA here is from genome assembly GCF_009796825.1 of Algibacter sp. L3A6. Classification (GTDB taxonomy): domain Bacteria; phylum Bacteroidota; class Bacteroidia; order Flavobacteriales; family Flavobacteriaceae; genus Algibacter. The sequence continues at coordinate 3,822,513 of NZ_CP047030.1, read as the reverse complement.
GCCACCGTAAAGCAATAATACTTTAGCGTTTTCTGGAATTTCATTTTCTAATTTTTCAATAGAATCTTTTCCAAAAATAATCTTGGTCGGATTTTTAAATTCAAAATTGTTCATCTTCTTTCTCTTTAATTTTTTTTTAAATTTTCACTATCATTTTTCCTTTGTTTTTACCTTCGAATAAATCGATAAAAGCAGTTGGAATATTATTGAAACCATCAACAATAGTTTCAGTGTAAGTTAATTTACCTTCTGCTAACCATCCTGACAAATGTTTCATAGCTTCTGGGAATTTTTCAGCATAGTTAGAAACAATAAAACCTTGCATTAAGGCACTATTTTTAACTAAAAATGGTTGCACACTAACACTTTTTGGTAATTCTGTTTCATTATAAACCGAAATAGCACCACATATAATCATACGTGCAAAACGGTTGATGTTGAATAAAACAGCATCTGAAATAGGCCCACCAACATTGTCAAAATAAATATCGACACCATTTGGCGCTAAAGCTTTAATGTCTGCATTAATATCTTTACTTGTATTGTAATTAATACCAGCATCGAAACCAAATTTACTTTTAAGCATGTCGATTTTCTCGTCGGTTCCAGCAATTCCTATAACGTGAAGCCCTAGAATTTTTGCTATTTGCCCAACCACAGAACCTACAGCCCCGGCAGCACCAGAAACGACGATAGTTTCTCCTGCTTTAGGTTTTCCTATTTCGTTTAAACCTAAATAAGCCGTTAAGCCCGTCATACCTAAAACACCTAAATAAGTACTTAATGGTGCTTTATCACCATCGACTTTTAAAAGGCCTTCACCTGTAGAAATTTGTTGTGTTTTCCAGCTTAATAAGCCAGAAACATAATCACCTTCAGCAAAGTTTTTGTTTTTAGAAGCAACTACTTTTGCAACCACTCCAGATTGTACGGGTTTGTTAAGTTCAAAAGGAGGTACATACGATTTTGCATCGCTCATACGTCCTCTTAAATAAGGATCTACAGATACATAAGCAGTTTCTAACAAGATTTCCCCTTCGCCAACTTTTAATTCAGTATCATCACTAACAAATTCAAAATTTGAAACTGTTGGTTTTCCTTCTGGTCTATTATTTAATAAAATTGTCTTTGTCATGTTTTCTTTTTTTTTATTCAATTACAGTTACTAAATCTTCCATAGGTTTTCTAACCTTTACAAGATTTACTAACCAATCTGCATCATCTTTTCTATAACCCATTGGTAATAAAACGGCACTACGTAGACCTTTTTCACGTAAACCTAAAATTTGATCTACAGCATCGGCATCAAAACCTTCCATTGGGGTAGTATCTACACCTTCGAAAGCAGCAGCAGTAAGCGCTTCTGCGAAAGCAATGTAAGCTTGTTTTGCAGCATGATTAAAGTTTTCTTCCGCATCTTTTTGAGGGTAAGAGTTTAAAAGCATTTTACGGTAATCTTCCCAACCTTCGTTTTTAAAACCACGAATATCATTGGTTAAATCGAACATATAGTTAATTCTTTCTGGAGTATATGTGTCCCAAGCAGCAAAAACAAGTAGGTGAGAGCAGTCTGTTACAACAGATTGGTTCCAAGCTACAGGTTTAATTTTCTCTTTAACATCTTGACTTTTTACGACAAAAATTTCGAAAGGTTGTAAGCCGCTAGAAGTTGGTGCTAAACGAGCTGCTTCTAAAATACGTTCTACTTTATCTTCAGCTATTTTTTCGCCATTCATTGCTTTTGCAGCGTATCTCCAGTTTAATTTATCTAATAATTCCATATCTTAAATTTATTTTTTAGTTATTGTTTTGAAATTTGTTTTATATCGTTTGAAGTTATAATCACTTCGGCATTACTTCTGTTATTTGCCAATTTTATCATCGCTGTTGCAATGGTTTCGGCATCTATAATTTTATACTGTTTTAACTTCCCTATAAATAAGGGGTCAATGACTTGGAAAACAGCCAGTCCAATTTTTTCTAATAGTCTATGTTCTTTTCTTTCGCCACCAATTAAAGATGGTCTTAAAACAAAAGTGTTTTTTATATTTCGTTTTAAAACATCGTGCTCCATTTGGCCTTTTGTTTTATTGTAAAACACATTACTACTTTCATTAGCCCCCATAGCTGATATCACTAAAAACGTAGGTATGTTGTTTTCTTTTGAAAGCTTTGCTGCCGTTACCGGAATACCATAATCTATTTTTTTATAGAGTTCTTTATCTGGTGTTTTTTTGGTAGTTGTACCGATGCAACAATAGACTTCGTCTGCTTTGAAATCGGGTTTAAAATCTTCCAGGTTTAATAGATCTCCTATAAATTGTTCTACCTTATCAGGCAATCCTTCTATTTTAGAACGAGAAAACAGTTTGATGGTTTTATATCTATCATCTTCAATTAATTTATGAAGAATAATATTCCCTGTTAAACCGGTTGCGCCAAGTATAATAGCTGTTTTTTTCATATTATTTACAAACTTTTATACTGCTCCAGGCAGATTGATAAGCTTCTTCTAAAAGGTCTTTATCTAATTGAAACACGCCACGCTTTTGTATCATCATTAAAAACGATAATGGGTTAATAGCATAAGCATATAAAAGATAATCTGATAAAGGTTTTATAACGCCTTCCTCTTTACCGCGTTTCCACAAATCGAGTAGAGGTTGTAGGTGTTTTATTCCTTGTTGGCGACTTGCTTCATCAATCATTGGCGAGTTATCACACTGTGCTAAAAACATAGCGTGTTCGCATTCCTTTAGTTTAAAATCGGCAATACGCTTCCATATTAATTCGAAACCAGCTTCAACACTCATGTTTTCATCATAAGTTTCAAAAGCATACTTTGTATATTCCGCTTTTACATCTATATAAGTTTGATTTACTAAATCTTGTTTATTTTCAAAATACAAGTAAATAGTAGCTGGCGAAACATTGGCCATTTTAGCTATTTTACTCATAGGTGTTGCATGGAAACCATCGTTGTTTACCAACTCTATGGTTGCTTTTACCAATGCATTACGCTTATCTATACTTTTCTGTAGCTTAGCCATAATTTATTGATTTTTTGTGAATTTGTATGCCAAAGCAATTAATACAAGTTGCATTGGCAATCTAATTAATGCGGCCTCGTGACTACCAATTGCAGGGTTTGCAGAAAACACATCCCAAACATGTATTGGTAAAAAACATATCATTAATACAAAAATGCCGCTAGCCGCTGTGCGCTTGTACTGTGGTATAAGTAATAATATACCTAGCATTACTTCTATAACTCCCGATGCGTAAATAATAAATGATTTGTACATCAGAAAATCTGGAACAAAGGCTTTGAAAAAGTCAACATTAACAAAATGTTGAGCACCTGCATATATCATAAATATGGCAAGTAATATTCTTAAAATGTTCCAAAAAAGTTTCATTTCTATGTTTTGTAAGCACAAATATATGTAAAAAATGAACGTTCATTCTTTTTTTAACAAAAGTTTATATTAGAAACCTTAAAATTAAGATGAGTGGAGTTGTTTTGTCGCTAAAATTATTAAAATGAAGTGTTTAAAACTACAGGAAATATTTCGACTATGAATACAGAATAAGAAAAACACCTAGCATAATTCCGACAAGTGGTACTAGTTTCTTGCGTTTATTCTGTTCTTTGAAGATTAAACCACCAACAACAACTGCAATTATAATCTGACTTCGCTTAATAGCAGAAAGTAACATAATTAAAGCTTCAGGATCTTGAAGAGCTTTAAAATAGAAATAATCTGCAGATGTTAAAAGAATTCCAACAGCGGGAATAGTCCATCGCCATTTAAAAGCTCTCCGTTTGTCTGCAAAAGGAAACCAAGTTATTGAAAGTATCACTAATAGGATTAAAATAACGTAAAAACTAAACCAAAATAATAAGGTTTGAGGATCTAGAAATAAACTTTGTATTAAAAACTTATCGTACAACCCACTTGAGGCTCCTAAAAATGTAGCTGCTATAATGGCAAAAATCCATTTGTTCCGTTTAAAGTTGATGCCTTCTTTTTTCCCAATCTTGGAATATAACATCACCGAAAATATAATAAGAAAAAAGCCTACCCATTGCAATCCGTTAGGCTTTTCATCATAAATAAGAATGGCACCAATAAAAGTAAAAAATGGACCAGCAGAACGAATAGGAGTAACAATGGTTATTGGTAAATGTTTAAGCGCTTGATAAGCTAAAACCCATGAACTAGCCATAATAGCCGATTTTATAAAAATAAACCCATGTGTTTGCCATGGAATGGGTTCTATAAAAAAGCCAATACTTTTAGTGAAGTCAGGAAAGTAAATAGAACCAATAAAAAATGGTAACAGAAAAGTAAAACTAGAACTTACCGTACCTAAAAGCACCGGGAACACCTCATTGCCTTGAACGGCATGCTTTTTACATAAGTTGTGTAACCCTAAAAATAACGCGGCTAAAAGCCCTAAATACATCCACATCGCGCGAAGATAATTTAATCTATAATTCTACAATAAAAAATACAAGATATCTTGGCGTTATTAATTATAAGGTAAACTTAAAATAAGGAATGATTTACAATTGTATTGATTCAATACATTGTTGCATTTCGGTTTTAGCATAAGTGAAATCTGCCATTTTTTTACTTTCCCCAATATGGATGGGTATATTATTTATACGGTTTGTTAAATCCTTAATGGGCATAGCTTCTAAGCTATTAAATTCATCTTTCCAATACTCTAAATGCGAAAGCCTATCGTTTTGAAAGCCTGTGGTTTTTCTATCATTATCTGTCCTAAAAAAAGGTTATTTCGCCAATAAGTGTATTTACCATTTCAAAATCTATAATAATACCATCATAGATTAACTGCGTATAAAATGCGTTCTTAAAAATGTCTGAAATATTTTTTAAATCCTTCGCTTTTATATCTGTTAAAATTACAGAGTATTGTGTTTTTGCATTAGCCACAAGCCAACACTTTTTTCTATTAACATGAAAAATAGTAGCATTCCATTTCCCTAACAACCCTAAGTTTTTTGTAGGTTCTGTTTTAATTAGTTTTTTAATTAATTTCTCTAATTTAATAGATGTATATATTGGGGTTTGCATAATATATAAATATTTTAAAATTTTAATGTTCTCCATAACCAACATCGTCCATTTTTCCTCTAAAGACTTTATATTGAATAAACATATATATGGCTACTAACACAATAGCGATAGCAAACCAATACACACCAACAGATAAACCATACTCATCTGCTGCTACATTATAAAGCGTTAAATCTGGATTAATATCATTTGTTGAAGGCAATACTTTAGGGAAAATTGAAGATACCGTTGTGGTTAAACCTCCAAATAAAAATAAGGATGAAAACACAAAACCATGGCCATCTTTTTTGAACGATTTAATTTTGAACAAACCAAACAACCCTGTTAATGTTATAATAGGGAATAACCATAACCAAGGGTACTTGAAAAAGTTATGAAATGGTTTTGGTTCTATTAAATGCCAGATTAAAATTGAAATGATAACTAAAGCTAATAAAGCAATATTTAGGTTGAAAATAACTTTTCTCAGCTTTTTATTTAAATCGGAATTGGTTTTAAAAATAATCCAATTCGCACCATGGATTGCTAAAGATACCACACCAATAACACCTAGTAAAAGTGTAAACCAATCGATAACACCTAATTCTTCGGCATGCGGACTAAATGTTGGATTCCAAAGAGGTAAAAAGAAAAAATGTGCTTCGTGCGTAGATACACCATTTACAACATTACCTAAATTAACACCACGAACAACATTACCTAACGCTACACCAAAAAATAAGGCTAAAAGCAAACTAGATATCCCAAAGGCTTTATCCCAAATGGCTTCCCACATGCGGTTGTTTATTTGTCCGCGCAACTCTAAACCAATAGCTCTAAAAATAAGCAACCACAAAATCATTATTAATGGTAAATAGAAACCACTAAATGATGAGGCGTACAACGTTGGAAATGCAAAAAACAAGATACCACCAGAGGCGATAAGCCAAACCTCGTTGGCATCCCAAAAAGGGCCAATAGCATTAGTTATTGCTTTTTTATCTTTTTCTGTTTTAGCAAAGAACAAATGAATAATTCCTGCTCCAAAATCGTAGCCATCCAAAATGACATAAACAGCCAACATGGTCATTAAAACGATATACCAAAATAATTCCATAATTAATGTGTGTTGTTAAGTTGTGGACCTTTGCTAATTATTTTTCCGGCAAGCATTAAAAAAAGCAAACCTAAAAGTAAATACAAACCAATAAAACCAAGTAGTGTAAACAATGTGTTTCCTGCAGATACGGTTGGAGATGCACCATCTGCAGTGCGTAGCAGGTTATAGACCAACCAAGGTTGGCGCCCCAATTCTGCAGTATACCAACCCGTTGTATTGGCGATATATGGAAAAGGAAGCATAAACATAAGTGCCCACAAAATCCATTTGGTGGTATATAGTTTTTTTCTAAAAAGCTGTACGGCTGCCAATAACATTAAACCAATAAAAATAGTACCTAAACCAACCATAATATGATAGGCGTAATAAAGACCGGGAATATTTGTTGGGTGTGTACTTTTATCAAATTCATTTAAACCTTTAATTTCTGCATTCCAATCTTGATAGGTTAAAAAGCTTAGAATATTTGGAACAGCTATTTTATTATCTAGTTTTTGCTCGAGCATATTAGGTTGGCCGATTAAAACAATTTCCGAACCACCATCTTCGGTTTCAAAAATTCCTTCCATAGCTGCAAAGGTTACCGGTTGGTGTTTTACAACGTTTTTAGCTACTAAATCTCCTGTTGGGAATGCCACCAATATACTAGAGACTAAACCAAAACCAACTCCAGTTTTTACAAAGAGTTTTCCGAATTCGCTGTGCTTATTATTCAGAATATAAAATGCGCCAATTGCAGCCACAACAAACGATGCCGTAATTACCGATGCTAATTGATTATGAAAATACGATGGTAATAACCATGGATTTGAAAATAAGGCTCCGAAGTTATTTAGAACAAATCGTCCGTTTTCCAAAATTTCATAACCCACGGGATGTTGCATCCAAGAATGCGTAGCTATAATTAAATAACCACTCGCCCAAGAGCCTAAAAAGACTAAAAACCCAGTAACAAAATGGAGTTTATGCCCCAAGAGTTTTTCACCAAAAATAAAAAGCCCTAAAAAAGAAGATTCTAAAAAGAACGAAAACATGCCTTCCATAGCCAAAGTTTGGCCAATAATACCACCGGTAAGCTCCGAGAATTTCGCCCAGTTGGTACCGAATTGAAATTCCATTGGGATTCCGGTAACCACACCCATAGCAAAGTTTAGCGCGAAAATTTTCATCCAAAACTTAGCAGCGTCGTTATATTTTTCAATTTCAGAATAAAGATATTTTCCTTTAAAATAAACCACTAGAAGCGATAAGCCCATGGTTAATTGCGGAAATAAGTAGTGAAAGGTAATGGTAAAAGCAAACTGCATTCTATCATAAAAAAGCATGTCTTCCATAAAAGCAATAATTTGTATATGTTGCCGACGAAATTATTCGATTTTAATCTAAAGCACAGTAACTTTTGTTACAGATAAAAGTTTCAGTAAAAAATATAAAATCGCTAATTCATCAATTAAATTTACTGTAAACAAAGTTAATGATTACGGATTGTTTCCTTGGTATAATATCCGTTAAATAAAGCCCTTAAATCAAGTTTTATCAAAAGTTCAAAGGCTTTTATCTAAATTTCAATTATCTGCAATAGTTATAAAAATCTCGTCGATAGAATAGGGGTTTTGGTATAGGCAATTCCATCAAACTTCTATTACTATTTTATAAGGATGTCTTTAGTTTCATTTTTGAAGTGTAAAACAAAAACACCTTAACAAATGAAATTATATATTATTATCGCAAGCTTTCTATTTGCACAAATTTCAATAGGGCAAGAAACACCTAAAGACGTTAGCTCGAATGTGTGGTCTTTAGAAGATTGTATTAATTATGCTATAGCACATAATATTAGCGTAAAAGATGCGTCTTTAAATACAAATCTTGCCGAAGTAGATTATAGTAAAGCGAAGTCGTCTAGATTACCAGATTTATTTGGTAGTGCGTCTCAAAGTTTTTCTAACGGAAATACTATTGACCCTATTACAAGTAGTTATGTTACCGATCAAATACATAGTACCAATATGGGTATTAATAGTTCTGTAACTCTATTTCAAGGCAATCAAATAAACAATCAGATTGAGCAGAATAAAATTCTTTTAGAACAAAGTGTTTTTTTAGAAGAAGAAGCAAAAAACAGCATTGTTATTAGCCTTTTAGAAAACTACTTGCAAGCACTCTTCAGTAAAGAAGATATTGCTATTGCCGAATCTAATTTAGAAGCTTCTAAAACAGAAGTATTACGTGCAAAAGCACGTTTGGACGCAGGAACTATTGCTTTGAGTGATTATACAGAAGCGCAGAGTCAAACTGCTACTAATCAGTATAATCTAATTGCTGCTAAAAACAATTACCAACAATACATTATTGATTTAAAACAGCTATTAGAATTAACACCAATGGATGATTTAGAGATTGAATCTATTGATGAAAACATGGATTTAATAAACTTAGAATTAGATAGAATTTCGATCTATAACAACGCCTTAAATTACTTACCAGAGATAGAGGCAAGTAAGTTAAATGTAGCTGCAAAAGAGAAAGAATTAGATATTGCTAAAGGAGGATATTCGCCAACTTTATCACTTTCTGGAAGTATGGGGTCTGGTTATACAAGCATAAATGATAATACGTTTTCTGATCAATTTGATGTTAACTTTAATCAGAAGTTAGGCTTATCATTAACCATTCCTATTTTCAATAGAAACGCAACAAAATCGGCAGTACAATCGGCTACAATAAATATTGAAAAGGCTGAAATTCAGAAACAAATTACTGAAAAAATTCTTTATAAGAAAGTAGAAACGGCTTATCAAAATGCATTATCTGCACAAGAACAAATTATTGCCGCGGAAGCTTCCAAAGAAGCATCGGAACAAAGTTATAAACTGGCTCAAAAGAAATATGAATTGGGCGATTTAAGCACAACCGATTTAGTAATTAGCCAAAACACCTTTACTAACGCCCAACAAAATTATTTACAAGCCAAATACCTCAATATTTTATACCACCAATTATTACAATTTTATCAAGGAAACGATATCAAACTTTAATCTAAAGCATCATGAAAAATAAAAAAAACATTATAATAAGTTGCATTGCCATTGTAGTACTCGCCATTGTAGGATATTCATTTATAAAAGCTGACGACGCTATTATCATTGAAGCGAAAACAATAGCCGCAAAAAAAGCTAACGTCACTACCATGGTTACCGCAACCGGAACTATGGAACCTATTACACAAGTTGAAGTTGGTACACAAGTATCAGGTGTGGTAGAAAAAATATATGTGGATTATAACAGTGTAGTTACCGAAGGGCAGTTGATTGCAGAATTGGATAAAACCAATTTAAATGCTGCAAAAACACAAGCACAAGCAGCTTACGATAATGCAGTTAGCCAACGAAACTACACACAAACTATTTACGACAGACAAAAAACGTTATTTGATAATCAAGTAATAAGTAAATCTGATTTTGATGATGCGTCTTTCAACTATCAAACAGCAAAAGGAACGGTGACACAACGTTATTCAGATTTACAACAAGCCAGAACCAATTTAGGATATGCTAATATTTATTCGCCTATCGATGGTGTGGTTTTATCTAGAGCTATTGACGAAGGGCAAACGGTAGCAGCAAGTTTAAGTACACCAACGCTATTTACTATTGCTCAAGATTTAAAAGAAATGCAAGTAGAGGCAGATGTGGATGAGGCAGATATAGGACAAGTAAAAGAAGGGCAACGCGTAACTTTTACAGTCGATGCTTACTTAGGAGAAACCTTTGAAGGTGAAGTAACACAAGTAAGATTAGACCCAACGGTTACTTCAAATGTAGTGACGTATACGGTTGTAATTAAAGCAGATAACCCGGATTTAAAACTAAAGCCAGGATTAACAGCAACTATTTCAATTTATACATTAGAACTAAATGATGTATTAACTGCAGAAGCTAAAGCCATCAACTTTAAACCAGAAACTGAAACTTTAGCAACGTATAATTTACAACATCAGTTATCGGATAATAGTGGTACAGCATCTAAAAAACAAACAACACTATGGGTATTAGAATCTATCGGAGCAATAACACCAAAAACGGTAACGCTTGGCGCAAGTGATGGCGTAAATGTACAAGTGTTAAGTGGTATCTCAGAAGGCGAGAACCTTATATATAGTTTAAAAGGTATTGCAAAATCGGAGGCCAGTGCTTCCGCTAAAAGCGAAAGTCCGTTTATGCCACAAAGACCAGGAGGTAACAAGAAAAAATAGAAAACCATGAGTAAAGCAATCATAAAAATAGAAGATTTAAAACGAGAGTTTACCATGGGTACTGAGACGGTTCATGCGTTAAGAGGTATTTCGTTTGATATTAAAGAAGGCGAATTTGTGACTATCATGGGGTCTAGTGGTTCTGGAAAAAGCACCATGCTTAACATTTTAGGGTGTTTGGATCAACCAACATCTGGAGTATATAAAATTGATGGTGTAAGCGTTAAAGACTTAAACCGAAATCAATTAGCAACCATTAGAAACGAGAAAATTGGTTTCATTTTTCAATCCTATAATTTATTAGCCAGAACATCGGCTATTGAAAACGTAGAGTTACCCTTATTATATAACAGTAAAGTATCCACAGAAGAGCGCAGGAGACGTGCTATTGAAGCTTTAGAAAAAGTAGGATTAGGCGAACGTTTACATCATACGCCATCCCAACTTTCAGGAGGACAACAGCAACGTGTAGCTATTGCAAGATCGCTAGTTAATAACCCTGTAATGATTCTGGCAGATGAGGCCACAGGAAACTTAGATACGCGGACGTCTTACGAGATTATGTCCATTTTTCAGGAGTTAAACAAACAAGGTATTACAATCACATTTGTAACTCACGAACCAGATATAGCTGCTTTTAGTAACAGAACTATTGTACTAAAAGATGGAAAGATTATGCAAGATTATCAAAACCATAATGTCCAATCCGCAGCAGAGTTATTAGCCAAATTACCTAAACAAGACGATTGATTATGAGAGTATTAAATTTATTAAAAATCGCAACAAAAGCCATTATTCTTAATAAAACAAGAACCTTATTAACTATGCTAGGAATTATTATTGGTGTAGCCTCCGTAATTGCTATGTTAGCGATTGGAGAAGGTTCTAAAGAAAGTATTCGTACTACTATATCCGCAATGGGTTCTAACATGATTACTATAAGGCCTGGCGCAGATGACAGAGGTCCAGCAAGAGGAAGTGGCGGAGATGTACAAACACTAACACTTCAAAATTATGAAGTGATAAAAGAACAAGCAACTTTATTAAGCTATATCACACCCGTGGTTAATGGTGGAGGGCAAGTTATTAGTGGGTCTAATAACTGGCCAAGCACTATCTATGGTGTTAATCCAGATTATTTAAAAATTAAAGTGGTCGATTTACAAAACGGAAGCATGTTTACAGATGCTGAGGTAACATCGGCATCTAAGGTAGCAGTTATTGGACAAACAGTTGTAGATAATGTGTTTCCGGATGGTCAAGAGCCTGTTGGACAAATGATACGTTTTAATAATATCCCGTTTAAAGTGATTGGGGTTTTAGAAGAAAAAGGAGAAAACACCTTTGGTCAAGATCAGGATGACGTCGTAATTGCACCTTACACAACCGTGCAAAAACGTATTTTGGCTATCGATTATTTAAATCAAATTATGGCTTCTGCTGTAAGTGAAGATGACGCACCAGAAGCAGTAACAGAAGTTACTCAAATTTTACGCACACAACACAAATTAATGGATAGTGAAGCTGATGATTTTAGTGTACGTTCTATGGAAGAGTTAATTTCCACATTTAGTTCAACCAGCGAAATGCTTACCATACTGTTAGTTGCAGTAGCAAGTATATCGTTATTAATTGGTGGTATTGGTATTATGAATATTATGTATGTTTCCGTAAAAGAACGTACCAAAGAGATTGGGTTACGTATGGCTGTAGGAGGAAAGGGTTCTGATATCTTAATGCAATTTTTAATAGAAGCCATTTTAATAAGCATAACCGGAGGAGTTTTAGGTGTATTATTAGGGCTTGGAGCAACGGTATTCATAGAAAAATTCTTAAATTGGCCTACTAGCGTGGCTATGTATTCTATTGTCATTTCTTTTGCAGTATGCGCTGTAACAGGTATCTTTTTTGGATGGTATCCGGCTAGAAAAGCATCGTCTTTAGATCCTATAACCGCGTTGCGTTATGAGTAAAGACGCGTTATTCAAACTAATTAATAAAACCGATAATCATGAACACTAACAAGCATTTAAAACCATTTTTACTTTTAGCATTGATCGTTGTCTTTTCATCCTGTAAATCAGATAAAAATACAGCGTTGGTTAAGGTGGTTTCAGTAAATCCAGATTATTTTATAACAGATAATATTATTGGAAAAATTACTCAGGAAACTGTGAAACTAGACGGAACACCAACCTTATGCTATGTCTTTAAAACAAACTCAAGACCATCAGAGCATCAAATGGGACCTTGGTGTCCAAGACATATTGATGATGCTAAAGACAAAGGTGGTATTTGGTTTGAAGATGGCAAAGTATACGACGTAGATGGGCATTTTATTGCAGAATTAGCCGAATTTTATAGTGATGATCAGTGGAAATTGTTTAGAGAAGATGGTAGCGTAAAATATACCGCTACACAAGAAGAGTGCGAAGGTGCAGCAAAGCCTGATGTGGAAGAAGCTTACCAAAATTATTGTGTAGAATGTCTACCTAAATATTATAAAGATCAAATAACAACGTTTACCATTCCTGTTACTCCAGTCTATACAAATAGAGAGCACCGCTTAGGAAGAGGTGGTCTTGGTGTCGCTTTTAATGGCGTTAATTTTGATCCACCTGCACCAACTCATGCCATATTAGCAGCACATACTATTGCGCCTTTAGACGATCATGGCGGACATGTAAATCCGCATGGTGGTTATCATTATCATGCAGCGACCGGCTCTACTAAAGAAGTAGGACAAACAGATGTACACGCGTCCATGATTGGATATGCAATTGATGGTTTTGGTATTTATGCCCTTTTAGACCAAAATAAAAACCAGCCAACAGATTTAGATGAGTGTGGTGGTCATGAAGATGCTATACGTGGTTATCATTATCATGCAGGAGAGCCGGGAGGTAATGAAATAATAAAATGCTTACATGGTATACCAGGTAGTGTTCATGTACAAGAATAAAAAGGCGCTTACAATAAAAGCAAAGAGCAGATAATTAATTTGAAATAAAGAGTTAATGTATAAAAACAAAACAATTACGATAATTTCACATGTACTAGTTTGGTTAACATTAGTGTGTTTGCCTTACTTACTGTCTTATGGTCAAGAACAGGAGATTGATAGAATTATTGCACATTTTTGGATTCCGTTATTCTTTTCAGCAATAATTTTTTACTTCAATTATTTTGTGCTTGTCGATCGCTTTTTGTTTCCTAAAAAAACGGTTCAGTTTATAGTCATTAATACAGCTATTATTATCTTCTTCCTGTTTTTAAAAGAATACATTGAAGATAACTTTTTTAAGGACATTATAAAAAAACGGTTAGAAAACACAGAGCGATCGGGACCTCCGTTTAAAATGGCTATTTACATACAATTACTATCCTATTTAGCGCCATTGTTTTTTTCAGTAGCACTAAAATCTACAAAGCGCTGGGTTAAAACAGAAGCAGAACGTAAGGAGGCTGCTAATTTTAAATTAAAGTCGGAGTTGCAACATTTACATTATCAATTGCAACCGCATTTCTTTTTTAATTCTTTAAATAACATTTATTCTTTGGTTGATATTTCACCAGACCAAGCAAAATCTTCTATTCACAGTTTAAGCAAGTTAATGCGTTATATGTTGTACGAGACTAATTTAGAGGTCGTACCTTTAAGTAAAGAAATTGATTTTCTTAAAAAATATATTGATTTAATGAAATTAAGAGTGTCGGATAAAACAACGGTTAATTATAGTTTCCCTTCCGGGGAAACTGGTATACAAATAGCGCCTTTGCTATTTATTTCGTTAATCGAAAATGCATTTAAACATGGTGTTTCTGCGACTAAACCAAGTACTATTGATGTCAACATGACTTGTGATGATAAATCTGTTTTATTTTCAGTTGAAAACCATAATTTTCCGAAGAAAACAGACGATAAAAGTGGCTCGGGTATCGGGCTTCAGAATTTAGAGAAGCGTTTAGAATTATTGTATTCAGATAAATTCAGCTTTAAAACTATTTTAAATGACGACCGCTTTTTAGTCACTTTGAAAATTGAAACCATTTAAATTAAACACTAATCTCATGAAAAACACGTCTATATTTTTCTTTTTTTTAATGCTGTGCAGTTCTCTTTTTGCACATGAACACGGACATGGAACTTCTTTAAAACAATGGGAATTAACAAGTATTAATAAAACAATTAATGCTGATTTTGTAAAATATGAAAATGATCAAGTTTGGCTTATGGATGGTAACCATACTGTTCAAACTTTTAAAATTTCAGACTTTTCTGAAGCTAATCAAAAATACATTAAAACTAAAAGTGAATTAATTGCGTCTTTAAATAGCAGTGTTGCTGTTAAAACGGATTCTAAATCAACATCTAGTTTTAATATAGGACTTATTACTTTAGGTCTCTTTCTTTTATTCTTTTCTGTTTTTAAACTGATAAAACAAAAAAAGACGGTGTACTTAACTCACGGTGCACTTGGTGTCGTTTTGCTTTTGGTGGTGTCGTGCAAAAATACAAGTACAACTAAAGCTAATACAGCGCAAGTGCCGGCAAATAATGTGACATTGATGCAATCCTTTTTTGAGAAATTTGATGGTGTTACAACACATACTGACGACAACTACTTGTATATCTCATCAAATGGGTTGCCAGATCATGACATGATGGTTGGTATCACTAATTGGCAACAACAAGTGCCTATTAATCAAAATTACACGGGTGATAATAGTTGGGCAATACCTACGCATCCTAAAATGGCAGAACAGCCATTATCTACAAAAACCAATTTACTAAAAGGCGCTATTGCTGTTGCGGTAAATGGAATCCCTATTTTTAATCCTTTAAACAATAGAGGAGAAGATGCTAATGCTATTGGAGAGTTAGATAATTGGGGCGGACATTGTGGTCGTGCAGACGATTATCATTACCATTTATCACCATTACACCTCCAAGATCAAGTAGGCGCTGGCAATCCAGTTGCTTATGCTGTAGATGGTTTTCCTGTTTATGGCGAAACAACAGATGTGTTAGATGAATATTTAGGAAAAACAAACGCAGATGGCTCTTATCAATATCATACTATTAAAGAATATCCTTATTTAATTGCTGGTATGAGAGGTGAAGTAATATTAGACACTAAAACAAAAGCGCCAGAAAACCAAGTGTCTCTACAACCTAGAACGCAAGAATTAAGACCTGCTTTAAGACCACTACGAGGTGCTGAAATTACTGGTTTTACAACGTTAGGAGAAAATTCATATGCGTTAACGTACAGTTTAAATTCGGAAGAATATATCATAAATTACAAATGGGACAATGAAGATAATTACACGTATCAATTTATAAACCCTGATGGTAGAGCAACTGTTGAAACCTATAAACCAAGAGAAAAATGAAATATTCAAAATTAATAATACCCATTTTTTTTATTGGTTTAATGTCTTGCAATAACAATAAAAAAGCGACTACAAAAGTAAATCATGATGATTTTAAAACCATAAACTCTAATTTTAAACTAACAAGTATTGCGGTAAAAGATGGTGTTTTATTAGAGGCTTATAAGTGTGAGGAGAAGCTTAATGCTATTGAAAACTCCATTCCACTGTCGTGGGAAAATGTGCCAGAAGGTGCTAAATCGTTAGCAGTTGTTATGTATCATTATCCAAAAAAAGATAATAAAACAGAAATTAATTCCTATTTGTTATTATGGGATATAGCTCCTGAAACAACAGAAATATCTTACAACATGGCGTCTAAAAGCGATTGGTTTATGGGATCTAATAAAGATGGAACAGCAATATCATACACATCGCCTTGTTCTCACGGTAAAGGAAAACACGAATACACTATTGCACTTTATGCCTTATCCGAAACACCCGCTGCTTTACCTAAAGCACACAGTTTAAATGTAGATTATAATGTGTTTATGGATGCATTGGCTACTGTGAATATTGTAGATAGAACGACTTTAACATTTATAGACTCTAATTAAAAACAAACATAAAATGATACACTTAAAAAATATGACACTACTGATTGTCTTAGCCTGTTTTACAATTATAGCTTGTAAAAATGGTGAAAATGGTAAAAAATCAACACCAGAAAATTTAGATATATATAAAGGTACAGCATCTGTATCTCAAGGACCAGCGACAGTGTTAATTGAAAATATATTTGCATGTGATAGAGGTAGAGAAGCGCCAATTGGTACATCTACTGCAACAGATGGTAGTAAATGGACAGTTCCTGCAGAAGTAAATTTTACTGATGATAGTTTTCCTTTTGCATCAGATTTGTTTAATCCGTGTACAAAAGTAGAATATAGATCGGCAGACGAAGCTTTAGCAGCATTAGACGGTACAGATATTATTGAAGTTGATGCTGATGGTGAAATTATTACCGCATACGTATTTGCCGATAACTATTTTGAAATGTATATTAACGGAACACCTGTTGGTAAGGATAATGTGCCTTTTACGCAGTTTAACTCTAACATTGTTCGTTTTAAGGTAAATAGGCCTTTTACAATAGCAATGAAACTGGTAGATTGGGAAGAAAATAGTGGTTTAGGCTCTGAAGCCAATAGAGGACAAGCATTTCATCCAGGAGATGGCGGTATGGTCGCTGTTTTTAAAGATGCCAGCGGTGATATAATTGCAACAACAAATAATGATTGGAAAGCGCAAACATTTTATACAGCACCTTTAAGAGATTTATCTTGTGCTAACGAAGAAGGCACTTTAAGATTAAGTGAAACATGTAGTACAGAAGATTCTAATGATGGAACATCTTATTACGCATTACACTGGAAAACACCTTCAAATTGGCAATCTGCAGATTTTGATGATACCAAATGGCCTAACGCAACTGAGTTTACAAACAATACGATAGGTGTAGATAATAAACCGTCTTACACCAATTTCATAAATATTTTTGATGATAATGCAGTAGACGCTCAATTTATATGGTCAACAAATGTTATTTTAGATAATGAGGTTATTGTTAGATACACTGTAAAATAAGTTAGGACTACTTTTAATATATAAACCAAACGTATGAGCAATATAAAAATCACCTGTGTTATTGTAGACGATGAGCCTATGGCGCTTAATTTAGTGGAAAGCTATGTTAAAAAAACACCTTTTTTAGAACTAAAACAAAAATGTAGTAGTGCTATCGAAGCTATGGAGTCTATAAAAGAACACCCTGTAGATTTATTATTTTTAGACATACAAATGCCAGATTTAACAGGCATTGAATTTTCCAAAATGTTACCAAAAGAAACCAGGGTTATTTTTACTACTGCTTTTGATCAATATGCACTAGAAGGATTTAAAGTCGAAGCTTTAGATTATTTATTAAAACCGTTTGATTATGCCGAGTTTTTAGCAGCAGCCAATAAAGCGAGTACATGGTTTAAGTTATTAAAGGGGAAACCGCAAAACGAAGTTTCTGAAGCAAAAGAGTTTCTATTTGTTAAATCGGAATACAAGCAGTTGCGAATAAAGCTGTCTGATGTATTATATTTTGAAGGTTTAAAGGATTACATCAAAATTTGGTTAAAAGATAATCCAAAGCCTATTTTAACTTTAATGAGCCTAAAATCTTTACAAGAGGAATTACCGGAAACTCAGTTTTTACGTGTGCATCGCTCTTTTATTGTGTCTTTAAAAAACATTGAGGTTATAGAACGTAGTCAAATTATTATCAATAACCAACGTATTACTGTTTCTGAGCAGTATAAACCGGCTTTTCTAGAATTTGTAAATAGTAATTCACTATAATTTATATGGTTAATTTCACCTTTATATTCCCAAATAATCATCTATGAAACTATTCCGTAAATTAAGAAGAAACCTAATAGCCTTCGGTAAGTTCAAATCTTATTTGGTATATGCTATTGGCGAAATTATACTTATTGTAATTGGTATTTCAATTGCTTGGAAAATAAATGATCTTAACGATATTAGAAAAAACAATATTGTAGAACAGAAAATTTACCAGAACTTAAACGAAGAATTAAACACCAACTTACACTTACTAAAGGGCTTAATAGATGAGTATCCTAAAACCATAGTTTATTTAGAAAACACTTTAAAATATGTTGGCAAAGCTCCAAATGAAATCACTCAAGGCGCTAAAGACACCATAATTAATATACAGCACAAAGATGTTAGTTTGTTAGATAACTCTGTAAATTCTATTGTAAATACTACTAAATTTGAGATTATTGAAAGTGACGATCTCAAAGATTTAATAGCCGTATACCCAAGTAAAATAAACGGTTTTAAGGAGCAAGACGATAAAATTAAAGCGATAATTAGCGATAGGTTAAAACCTGTTTTAGAAAAACATATTTCGTTGGTAGATATGCTTCCTAAAGAAAACATAAAATATCAGCATATTAAAGAATTTGGAAGTAAATCTAATTATAGTATTTTACTGAATAATAAGGAATACCAAAACAGTATTATAGACCGTTTATTACAAACGCAAATACAGCTCAACAATGCTAAAATGCTACGTGGTAAAACTAAAATATTAATCACCAAGTTAAAAGAGGAACTGGATTAATTTCTTCAAAAGTCTATCATTTCTATGTTCTGATAAATTGATTAGGAACATGTTTTTTCATCATTATTTTTTTCATATTTAACAAGCAGAGAATCAGTTGTTTTAAATATACTAGTCTCTTTGTTGGGGATTGTCTTTGTTTGAAGGATAATACTTTTAATGGATTTTACCTACATTTACCTCTTTCAAAACAAATAAGAAACCTACGAAAATCAAAAAAATGACTTTAAAAAACACCCTAATTGCGCCTTCTTTAATTTTCCTGTCTTGTGATAATAAGTACTATTAAATACATTTACGAATAATAAACACAACTAATAACTTAAATATGTTAAAAATGAAAAAACTTATTTTATTCATAATACTAGGAGGCTTATTCATGTCTTGCTCATCTGATGATGATAATGAAACAAAAAGTTTAGATGAACAAATCCTTGAGGATTCTTGGAATTTTCAAAGACATGGGGAAACATGTTCTGGCGATTTTGAATTAGGAGAAGGTCCGGCGTTTGAATTTATATTTTTAGCAGATCAAACTATAGAATTTACAGACCCTGGTTACTTAACAAGTTCTTATTATGAGTTGAATGGTGATGCATTAATTATTGAAACCATATACACGTTGCCTTCTGGTAGCAAACGTAAATTTACGGGCAATTACCTTTATTCTGAAACCGATGGCAATTTTACAGGTACAAATACATTTATTGCTTACGATGATGATGAAAATGATACGGAATGGACTTGTGAAGGAACAGCTAGTGTCTTTAGATAAGAATAAAGGAAACCAAATTAGGAGTTAAAACTATTTCGTCTAAAAATCTACTTGTTTAAAAGATGAAATTGCTGTGTTGGTATATTCCTTTTCTCTAAAATAGCGCGTAGCACTACATTTGTTCAAAATAAATTAAAACCTATTATGAAAAAAGTAATACTATCGCTAGCTGTTGTTGTAAGTTTAACAAGTTGTAACAGTGTAAAAAATATGGATACATCTAGCATTGCTAGTGCAGCAACTTTATTGAGTTCTTTAAGCTCAAACTCTACAGTACAACAAATATCTAGCTTGTTTACCTTATTAGATGCAAATAAAGATGAAGTCATTAGCTCTACAGAAGCAATCGGCTCTGTTTCAGATAACTTTAACACATTAGATGTTGATAACGATTCTAGTTTAGACCTAGCGGAATTAACAGGATTATTAGCGCTTTTAAAATAAAACGCACATTATAAAATTATCTATTTTGTTTTTGCAATTTAGAATAGTAAACCTTTCATAATTATTGATATTATTCAATTCTTATGAGAGGTTTTTGCTTTTATATTATTAAGTATAACTGAATATACCAACGTAAAGTCTGAATAAATGGCAATAAAAACAAAGTGATTTTACTTACAAAGAGTTAAAAATCTATAACTATCTTTAAAGCGTAAAGAGATACAAAAGAGATTATGGCAGAAGAATTAAATAAAAAATCAGAATTCACACCTTTTGAAAACATAGGGCTTTGCTTTAGTGGTGGCGGTTATCGTGCTACTTTTTTTGCTTTAGGCGTGCTGGCTTATCTCGATCATGTTTCTTATAAAAACAAATCCTTATTAAAATCGGTTAAAGCGCTAAGCACAGTGAGTGGAGGTACGCTTACAGGAGTTGGTTATGCCAAAGCAGTACAAATGCCTAATTATAATTTTAAAGCTTTTTTTAAGCAGTTTTACAATACGTTTACACCAGAAAACGATGTATTATTAGAAAATGCTATTGCTAAGCTAGAAAATGATACAGTTTGGAAAGCTAATCCGTATAAAAACAGATCACTAATAAATGCGTTTGCTCTAACATATTCAGAAATGCCTGTTTTTGAAGGGGCATTTGGTAAGTTTGAAAAAAGTAAAATAAAACAACTAGAACAAGTATGTTTCAATGCTACCGATTTTTCGTTTGGTTTAACTTATCGGTTTCAAAACCGTGGGTATTTTGGAAATAATCCGCTTTATAGAAACAATCAAAAAGAAATTAATGCTTTACGAAATGAGGTTGAATTAGGAGATGTTATTGCCTCGTCATCGTGTTTTCCTGTAGGGTTTGAACCGTTGGTGTTTCCTGACGATTATTTTAAAGATCACAGCAATTCTTCATATAAAAACTTAAAAGGTTTAGACACATTTATCGAAGGTGTAGGCATTATGGATGGAGGTATAGCCGACAACCAAGGTATTGGTAGCATGATGCTTATTAACGATAGAATGAAAGGCAAACTAGACTTAATTATCGTTAACGATGTAGGTAGCTATAAAATGAAACCTTGGAAACAAGATGCTACTAAAATTGAAAAGAAATCGACCGCCAAACGAGTTATAAATAAGGTATTGCAATATTTTTCGATTAAACCCATTTATTGGTCTATTCTATTGGTTGGTTTAGCTATTTTGCTTTTAAATAATATGGAGGTTTTTGGGCCAACAGATTATGTGGGTTGGTACATTTTAGGAAGTGCACTTTTTGGTATGGGTTTGCTCTTAACTGTTTTTGGCCTCGTAGCATCGTCAGTTAAAATAGCAGTACTCTCTAGGTTGAAACATCTTTTTAATAAAAATATCCCCGAAGCTTTACTAGATGATATTCTAACGTTTGAAAAATTGGACATTAGCTTAATACAAGTAATGCTTTCTAATCGTGTAACTTCTGCTATGACTATGATAAACGATGTGTTTTTAAAACAAATGCGTCGCGTTAACTACGATTTATTCTATTCTAAAAACGAATTAAAAAACAAACGTATTACAGCAACGGTTTATAAATTGAGTGGTAAAAAATCGCCATACATGAAAACTCCTGCTTATAATAAAGGCATAAAAGCACCAAGTAAAAATTTAGAAAGTGTTTGCCTAACAGCTTCTGAAACGCCAACTACATTATGGTGGGATAAAAAGGATGTTGTGAAAAACAGAATGCAAACGTTAATTGCTTGCGGTCAATTTACTGTATGCTACGAACTCATGGAATATATTTTAGAACTGAAAGCAGATCCTGACAGCAACATAGCCGACTTTACTGAAATAGATAAGTTGTATGATGCTTTGAAAGCCGACTGGGTATCATTTAATAAAAAACCACTTTGGTTGGTGGAGGAGTTGTGTGGTTAAAGCATCAATAAAACTATTCTAGATTATTTAAAACTCGTAATAAATTCGATTTACTGATAAATAATTGATACTCCACATCGATAGCTTTTAGTTGGCTTTCAATGAGTTTAACTTCTCTATAATTTACTAAAAATAAAGAACCTTCACCTAAACTAAATTTACGTTCTTCACTTTTAACAAACGCCTTGTAATCTACTACAATATCTTGCAATAAATCGTATTGCGTGTTATACGAATCTATTTCTTGTATGGTGGCATTTACTTTATTTTTTAAGCTCACTTTGGTTGCAGAAATATCAAAACCTATATCCTGAAGTTTCAATTTAGCGAGTCTTAAATCGGCACGTTCTTTTCTTAAAAACAGAGGAAAACTAATGTTTAATCCACTTTTATAATTGGCCGTATTAAAGCTATTTACATTCTCGTAATCACTCGATAGAAAGTTATATTGCAAATCTATTTTTGGTAATAAGTTGTTTGTTTTTAAACGCTTATCTACGGTTAAGATTTCTTGTTTTATTTGAAGACTTTGTAGTTTTGGATGATTAGCAATTAATTCATCAGTACTATTTAACACAGAACTATTCAGTACTACATCAATTTTATCAATGGTAGTGGTATCAGGAGAAATGCCTTCTTCTAACTCTAAAGGAATGTTGTTTTCTAACCACAAATAATTAGAAAGTTCTAAAGCCGATTTTATATATCCAATCTTAGCTTTCTCATAGTCTAGTTTTCTACTTTTAAAATTAATATTGGCCTCTAGGGTATCAATAGCGGGTTTGTCTCCGGCAAAAAAGCTGCTTTTCACATTCTTTAATCGTGTATCTGCATTTACCAAATAATCCCTGTAAACCAATTTAGCTTGGTAGTTTTTCAACCAATTAAAATAGGTGGAAATAGCATTGTATAAAATGTCGTTAATAACAAGTTTTTGTTCCGCTTGAGCGTATTTTATATACAATTTAGACTTTTTTAAGGTCGCCATACGCTCATTGGTTAATAAGCCTTTTGCTAACGAAACAGAAACCCCTACACCATACAAGCCATCTTCTGGTGTGTTGTATTCTGGATTTAAATAGGTACCATCATTATTATCATAATTAGCTTTAAGCTCTACGCCATACCACGTTGGGATTTTAAAGGTGCTATTTAGCTTATCATAATAAGTAGTCGATTTAAACTTTTTTCGATTATAATCAACTTCTAATTTTGGATCGAAAGCACCTCTAGATTTCAATAGTTTAGCCTCACTTTCCGTAGTGATCAGTTGAGCCTGCTTAACTATGGGGTGATATTTTTTTACATATCCTAAATATTCTTCTAATGATAACACAGTGTCGTTTTCTTGCGAAAAACCTACGGAAGACATTAAAAACAGTACAATAATTACAAGTTTATGCATTCGGTTTACTTTTTATCTTTAGAATATTCAGTTTTACTATCCGGCTTATAGAAATCAGGAGGGAAGCTATTTATTTGTCTCCATAGTTCAAACCAAATTGGCACATCATTAAGTAGTGCAATACTTTTTGCTCCAGAACCTACACGAATGGCTTCTGGCCAAGCCACATCATCAGCATCTGGTTTTAGTAACACACGGTATTTACCATTGGTACTAATATAGTTTTCGATAGCTACAATTTTAGCGCCATAAGTACCATAAGACACATTTGGCCATCCGCTAAAAATAATAGCAGGCCAACCATCAAACTGCACACGTACATTTTCACCCGTATGGATTAAAGGTAAATCTATTGGACGCACATACATTTCAACCGCTAAATCGTAATCTGCGGGCATAATACTCACCAATTGCTCACCTTCTTTAAAAGTTTCACCAATACCAGATTTAATGGCTTTGTTTATGTAACCATCTTGTGGCGCCGTAACAAATAGCAAACTAGTACGCTTAGTATAATTTGCTAAGCTTGTTTCTAATTTAGAAACCTCGGCTTCGGTATCATAACCGCTAGATTGTGCAGTATACAAACCACTTTGAGCTTTAGCTAACTTATCGCCATACGTTGCACTTATAGTCGAGATTGCAATTTGCGCATTAATCAATTCATTTTTAGTGCTTAAATACTTATTTTGTTGCGATATAAGTTTAGCATCTGCTTCTTGAAGTTTTGCACGTTTTTCTTCCACATCTTTAACCGCTTTCAAGCCTTCTTCTTGTAAAGAAATAGTACGTTCATACTGAATTTTAGCTATATCGGCTTTAATTTTTGTTGCCTCAAAATCCATACTATCTGTAGTGACTTTTAAATGCGATTGCAACAATTTGTTTTTGGCAGATTCTAGCTTTAGTCGACGTTCTTGCTGCAAAGCAGAAATTTGATTCCCTAAAGCAACTACCTTGTTTTTATAAGCTTCAACAGACGATGATTTTACACTAAGCTGATCACCAGTTCGTTCTGCTAAACGTGAATCGAAATAATCACTTTTTACTTCAGAAATACGAATAATAGTATCTCCTTTTTTTACAAAATCACCTTCTTGTACAAACCATTCCTCAACACGCCCTGGTATTTGAGACTGAATAGATTGTGGACGCTGGTTAGGTTTTAAAGTGGTTACCAAACCGGTACTCGATATATTTTGAGTCCATGGTAAAAAGACAATCACTACAATTAGTATTGAAAATACCATTAGAAACTTTTTAAATCGTTTATGGTATTGTACCGTAAAAATTTCTTTTCCAGATTTAAAGCTTTTAATGTCTATATATTCTGAAACTTTATTGTTTGTTATATTTAACATAGCTTACTGTTTATTGATGATAACTCCATTTTTAAGCACAATATGCTTATTACATTTTTCTTCCCAAAAGCCGTTGTTACTAACCACAACTAAACTCCATGGACATTTAGGGTTCGCTAGTAAATCGATAAGTATTTTAGCTTCGTCTTTATCGAAATGATCCAACGGATTCTCAAGAATTAAGAGTTTTGGCTGTTTAACTAATGCTCTGGCAAGTATTATTTTTTTAGAGATTGTGTAGGCCATTTGCTTGCCTTCTGGTTTTAAAATGGTATTTAACCCTTTGGTTTGCTGCTGTAAAAAGGTTGTTAACTTTAAACGCTCTAAAACCTCATAAATAGTTTCATCGCTAATATCTTTATTTCCAAAAGTGATGTTTTCTCTTAGTGTGCCTTCAAATGGCGATTCTTCAGATAATGATAATCCTAAATTAGATCGGTATTCATTTTTAATCAAACTCTGTAGTGATAGATTGTTTACATAAACATACCCAGAAGATGGAGAAATTAGTCCCGCAATAAGCTGTAATAAACTAGATTTTCCAGAACCACTTTCTCCTTTAATTAAAATTTTATCTTTAGGTGCTATAGTGAAAGACACATCGCTTAAAATTGGTTTATAGCGGTTTTCAACTTGATAAGATACATTTTGAAACTCAATGGTTAAATCGGCATCTTTTTTAACAGCTTCGCCTTTTTGAGCCTCTAAAGACATATCTACTACTTGGCCTAGTTTTTCAATAGAGGTTAAAACATCGTAAAAGGACTCTAAACCCTTGATTAGTTTTTCAACTGAATTAATAATTAATATAATAATAATTTCTGCGGCAACAAATTGCCCAATGTTCATACGTTGGTCTAAAACTAAGAAGCCACCAATTAATAATAAACCCAGTGTAACTAATACTTTAAAGCCTATTAATTGTATAAATTGAAGCACCAAAACCTTAAAGTGTTTTTCTCTAGAGTCTAAGTAGCCAGCTACTAAATCGTCACTTTTATCAATAGCCAAACTTGTTTTTCCTGAAAGTTTAAAACTGATAACGGTTCTAGAAATTTCTTGTAACCAGTGCGCTACTTTGTATTTGGCTTTAGATTCTTTTAAACTCGTTTCTAAACCGCGTCTAGCTGTATATTTAAAAACAACATAGATAAGAACTAATAATAGTAAACCAAAAATTATAAAAAACGGATGATAGAATGAAAGTAGAAGCAAGGCGAATATAATTTGTAATAACGCCGAAGGAATATCTACTAAAATTTTCGATAATCCTTTTTGGATGGTTAGTGTATCAAAAAATCGGTTTGCCAATTCCGGAAGGTAATATTGACGTAATTCCCTCATTTTAATCTTCGGAAAACGATAGCTTAATTCTATAGATGCACGTGTAAAAATACGTTGCTGTATAGTTTCAATAATACGCATTTGCATTAATTTAAGCACACCAGAAAAAGCTACACCAGCTGTAACTAGCATAACTAATACTACCCAAGAAGTTGAAATTTGGGCACCTTGAAGTAAGTTAATAATAGCTTGAATTCCTAACGGAAGCGATAAAGCTACCAAACCATCGAATACGGCATAATATGCAATTTGGTAAATATCTTTACGCTCTAATCGTAGTAAACCTATAAAGCGTTTCCAGGGTGATAAAGTAGTGTTATCCATGTATTAATAATGTTTTTAGGGCTAAATCTGTGAAAAAATCTGTTGGTTGCTTATCACCATCGTAGTTAGAAATTGATTTAAAATGTTTTTTTATAAAATGTTGCTTTAAAGAGCCAACTATAATAGTAGAAGCTAGGCTTAACGGATATTCGTAGGTTGGGCTACAAGTAATAATCATGTCTGATAAACGATGTACAACGCGTTTAAAAGGAAGAAAAAGTCCTTCTTCATTTTCAGTATCGACATCCTTGGTTAGGTACGATTTTGAGTTTTCTTCAATTACTATTTTATTAAGTAATACTTCGTTAATATGCGTGTATTTATCATCTTGTTCGGTTGTTTTGGTAACAATCTCGATGGCTTTTTTTAATTTGTCTTCAATATTAGTCATACTGTAAGTTTCCAAAACTAATTGATATTCCAACCAACTCCAATACCAAGACGTTAAATATAATAGTACTTTATGTTTACTTTCAAAATAACGATATATCGAACTTTCGTTAGAACCTATTTGTTTTCCGAGCTTTTTAAAATTGAAATCTTCAAAGCCAATATCTTCAATAAGAATAATGCTATTTTCGATAATTTTTTTTCCTAAAGTAGAAGATTCAGGATCCTTTAGATAAATACCTTCTGGTAACTCAATTTTAAATTTCAACAGTAAATCTTTCATAGTTAAAACATATTTACGCAAATATAATAGTATTACTATCAGTTGTGCAAATTCTAAATAATAATGATACCATAGAGATTTACTATTTAAGCATAAATAAAACCGCATTAAAATAGTGAAATCAATACTTAACAGCCTTTTCAACTAAAACACATCTAATATTAAGTTAATGTTAAGTTTCACAAAGTTTTCATAAAACGGGTATTTAAGCACAAGTTAAAACAGAAAAGACAATCTAAATAACATATAACAATCAATAATAAAAATCTTACGCTCATGAAAACAGACAAAATAGTATTAAAAAGTTTTATCCTTTTTTGCATGATTATTTTATCCTTTACGGCATGCAATTCCGATGACAGTAACACAACAGATTCGGAAACAGCCGAAGAAAGTGATGATTTAGTTTTAGACGTCGATTCATCATTATTTTTAACAAACACATCGGCCGTAGCAGTCACCACGGTACCTTGTACTTTATCAGATGGCACGAGTACCAATTGTTACGAAATAGTAGCGACTAGCACACCATCTGATCATGAAATGGGACCGTGGTGTCCTGGTAACATTTCCGATGATGCTTCTGCAGGAGGTATTTGGTTAGAAAGTGGTGAAGTGTATGATGTAGATGGCGATTTTATAAAAAATATGGCCGATTTCTATAATGATACCACATGGCATATGTATGATGAAAATGGTGATATTTACACAACCGAAACGGAAGATGATTGCGCAAATGCCGCAAACCCAAATGTAGGTGAAGAATACGAGAATTTTTGTGTAGAGTGTTTACCTTCTTACGTTACCGATATCACGCAAACGTACTTAATACCAATTACACCAATAAAACAAACCACACCTGTTAATTTTAGCGGCGGTTTTGGTCCTGGCGCATCAGGTCCATCTCAAAGAGGTGTTGCTTTTAATGGCGTTGTTTTCGATGCTCCAGCACCAACCGATGCTATTTTAGGTGCTTATACTTTAGCGCCTTTTGATGATGCTGGCGGACACATTAATTTGGCTGCAGGATATCATTATCACGCTGCAACTGGTGTTAGTACTCAAATAGCACAAGAAGATACACACGCCTCGATGATTGGTTATGCCTTAGATGGCCATGGTATATATGCCGAGCTAGATGCCGACGGAAACGAACCTACAGGTTTAGATGCTTGTAGAGGCCATAGCGATGAAACTAGAGGTTACCATTACCATGTAGATGCTGCTGGAAACAACAATTTTATAGATTGTTTGTACGGTGCTTACGCTATTTAAAACCAATAATTAATACGTGCTGTTCTATAAATGGCACGTATTTAAATCGCTTTCGCGGAAATTAATATTACAACACTTATTTATTATGAAAAAACTAGCCTTAATTATACTTTTCTTGAGCTCATCTACTTTAATGCAAGCCCATCAGCCCGATATATCGACCACTATGTTGGTAGAACAAGACAACAAAACTTGGGTGCTACAAGTTAGCGGATCGTTAACAGCATTCCAAACGGAAATCCGTAAACAATTTTCCAATACGCCTTATAAAACGCCCGAAGAGTTTCAAGAGATGGTTTTGGAACACATGAAAAACAACATAAATATTACTATTAATAACCAGAATGCTGAAGTAAAATTAACTCACGGTATTGTAAAACTAGGTCATGAAACTAAAGTGGTTTTCCAAGTAATGGGCGTTCCAGATAATATAAAAAAAATAGAAGTGAGCAATACTGCTTTTAGAGATATTAACCGAAGCCAAAGCGCTTTAGTATTATTAAAAACGGGGTTTAATAAAGAGCATTTTGTTTTAAATAAATCTAATAATTTTTCGATAAAGTTAAAAACCGAAGGAAACAACTTTGTAAAACAAATCGATAATCAAGCTTCTTTTTTATCAACTAAAATATTACTAGGCCTATTTTTGACTGCCTTAATTGTTTTTCTTATTCAGAAAATAAAAAGCAAAAAACATATTCCTGTGCCTGTGCAAGATGCTGTACTTAGCATTGTAAGAGATTAAGTTCTTTGCATGAAAGTTTGGGATGAAATTTATTATTATATTCAACTGCAGACATTACTCTGTAAAATACATGCAAGCCTTAAAAACAATAAAAATTAAGAGTGATTTTCATAAAGAATTTTATGAAAAAAAGCGTTCTAGTTGTTCTTTATTTGCAATGATAGCCGATGTGATGTTACGTGAAAATGTTGATTTAAAAGACAAGTTAAATCGAAGAATATTTGTGCTTGAATTAGTCTATAATTAAGGATAGTTTTAATGTTATCTAAAAATAATTCCTATTTTAGATTCAGTTAAAACCGCAACCTTTCATATACAAAAACAACATGACAGTTACAGATTTCACATTACGCCTTACCGTGGCTGCTTTAGCAGGTTTAGCGATTGGTTTCGAAAGACAATTACGTCAAAAAACAGCTGGATTAAAAACCAATATGTTAGTCGCTTCTGGAGCGGCTATATTTGTTTTACTATCATACATGATTAAAAATGAAGATGCTACCGTAGATGTTACCCGAATAATTGCTCAGGTTATTACAGGTGTTGGTTTTTTAGGTGCTGGAGTAATATTTAGAGAAGGCGCCAATGTACATGGTTTAGGTTCTGCCGCTACAATTTGGTGTAGTGCTGCTATTGGCTGTATTGCCGCCACAGGTTTTTATAAGGAAACCGCGATTTGCACAACACTAATTCTCTTTATTAATTTAACCATAGAACCACTAGACAAATGGTTAAAAGGTAGGCGATAATAAAGAAAACAGATATGCACTGATGGCGCAAAAACGAACTACAATTGATAAAAAAATAGGACTCGTACTTTCTGGCGGTGGGGCAAGAGCATACGCGCATATTGGAGTGCTACACGCCTTTAAAAATATTAGAATTAGCTAAAAGTCACGAGTTTTTACAAATTTTCAAAATAGGATTAGTCAATAAGGAGTTAACGGAAATGACACGTTTAAAATCTTTTCTAAATCAATATTTAACCGATGATTTTAGTAGCTTAAAAACACCTTTATCCATTTGTGCGTCTAATATAAATGTGGGCGCTTACGAAATTCGCTCGTCAGGAAAGTTAATAGAGTTTATTGCCGCATCTTGTGCCATTCCGTTACTATTCAAACCCATAAAAATTAATAATCAGCTCTATGTAGATGGCGGATTACTAAATAATTTACCTGTAGAGCCCTTATTTGAAACTTCAGAAAAAATAATAGGAGTGAGCGTTAACGAACATGAGCATAAAGATCAAATTAAAGGTACCTTACAAATTACACAGCGCTGTTTGCAATTAGCCATTTGGAGCACTATGCAAGAGCGTATAGAGAAATGTGATGTTTCGATATGTATTGATAAACATTTAAATTATAGCATGTTTTCTATTAGTAAATCGCAAGAATTGTTTGATATTGGCTACAAGCAAACTATCGATAAAATGGATAGTATTTTAAAGGCGATAAGCTAAGTTTTAAAATGAATTTATCATTTATTTGTACTACTCCATAAACCCCTTCCAAATAGCACTAGTTTGTATTTTATTCGTGATTTGATCATTACTAAGCTCTTTTATATTTGGCACCTTAACATTAAAAGGCGCAGAAGTTAAAGTAATTTCATTAGCCTGATTATCTGTAACATTAGTTTCAAGTTGCGTTAAAAACTTCACGACGCGCTCTTTGCCTAATGCGTTTGCAACATCCATCATCATGGTGTTTATTTCAGTTTCGTAATTATCACAATTAACTAAAGCACCAAGCATATTAATTAAACCAAACTCGCTAGTTGCAAAACCATTATAAGCATAAGCTTCAGTAAATAATAAATCTTCTTTATCAGTTTCTATATCTTTTTTGTTATCCGATACAAAAGCAAAACCTTCCACAGATTTCACATATTGTATAGCTCCAAGGGCCATAGCATATTCCTTATTGGCCATAATAATATCCAGCTTGTAATGCAAAGCAAAATGGCGAATATTTTCTACAGCTTTCTTTTGTTTTTCATCTAAAGTTTCAATGCTCGCTTTAATAGAAAAAGCTTCGTTTACAATGTACTCTAACTCTTTAATAGCCCCATTAAACGTATCATTTTCAAGATGCGAAATAAGGTTGATTACTGTAGTTTGGTAAGTGTCATCTTTAGAAAAAGCCTCAGTATTACCAATAATTAATACGGCTTTTATAAAATCATTTATAGCATTGGCATGATGAAATATATTATCATCAATTTTAAAATCAGCTAATTTCTTAATTGGTTTAATGGTTTTAGGAGATGGGGCAGAGGCTGTTTTTTTAGAAACGGCATTTTTCTTTAAACTTTTGTAAAAATCAGAACTTAAAATAGTAGCTCGGCAAGAACTAGGAGATTCTACAAATGGCGAAAATTGCATTGTTTTTCCACTAAAATTATACTTCAAATTATATCCTTCACCTTTCTGTATGGTTTTAAGCATAGCTTCTAATTTTGGTAAAAACACGGCAGCATCAATAAAAGCTTCATATTCTTTTAAAGTATTGGTTACATGGTCGCCATAACTTTGCTGGTTCATTAGGTTATGTAAAAGGTGAAGCACGGCCATATCGTAATTTTTGAGCTCAAAATAAGCTTCCGATACATCGAACTCCATTCTTAAAAAATCTTTATTTATAGTCGTTCCGCTAGTTCCTTTAGGCGCATGTGTAAACATAGCTTTATCGTAAAAAGCAATAGCCTGTTTGTAGTTTTCTGCTGTAAAATAAATATCTGCCAAGGCATGTGTAGCTACATGATGCATATTGCCCATCTCTTTGGTGAAGTGAAATGGTGAATAATATTTCTTGATGGTTGCTTCGCTTAATTCGAGCTCATCGGCTATATATTTTAAAGTGGTTTCGTAGTTTTTAATATTATAGCGATCAAATGTTTTAGGTAATTTTTCTGCTAGTTCTAAAAAAGTGGCATTATTTGCATATTCTTCGGTAGTTGCTAAAAATTTAATGTTTTCTCGCATCATATCTATGGCATGATTATGATACATATTAGGTTCTTCCGATTGGCTCCATGACACGTAACTATATAGAAAACAAAACAGTAATATACTTTTAATACCTTTTAGGTTTAAATTTGATGCAGAAAACAAACTCATTTGTATGATTTTTTTTCAAAACTATAAATAATCTTCAAAGAAACCCGTTTTTTATCTTTTAAATAATCTCAGGAAACGCTCAATAAATCACTTAAAATATTAACAAATCATTTCAGTAAATCTAGACTAAGGTATCGCTATCTTTGCACGAATTATTTTTTATATCAACCCTATTGCGATATATCACTTTTATATATGCCAGAAGAAGATAAACAAGGCCAAACGGCTAACCACAAGATTGTTTCTCCAGAAGAAATAGACCAATGCATTGCTATTTTAGAGCAATTAAATGCAGATACTAACCAAATGTTCGAGCTTCCAGAAGCACAGCGTAACGCGCTCTTTAAAGCTTCGGGATTGTTATCTCGTCCAAATCGCGATGAGTTTCAACGCCGTAGAAAAGATGCTAAAAAAGCGGCAAAACGTAAAATGATTGCCAAAGATAAGCACGCACGTAAATCTACAGGTATTCGTTCGGCAAGAGAATCGGCTTTATTTGTTGCGCCAAAATTATTAGCTGCGGCAGCTATTTCTGAAGATACTCCAGAGTTAGAATCGCCTAGAAACTGCTACGTTTGTAAAACGGTATTTACCAAATTGCATCACTTTTACGATACTATGTGTACGGAATGTGGTGATTTAAACTATGCCAAACGTTTTCAAACGACCGATTTAAAAGATCAAGTAGCTGTAATTACAGGTTCGCGTTTAAAAATTGGTTATCATATTACATTAATGTTATTGCGCTCTGGTGCAACGGTTGTAGCTACCACACGTTTTCCGGCAGATTCTGCCATTCGTTTTTCTAAAGAAGACGACTATAAACAATGGAGCGACCGTTTACATATACATGGTTTAGATTTACGCCACATACCAAGTGTTGAAATTTTCTGTAATTATATAGAGCAGAAATACGATCGCTTAGATATTTTAATAAACAACGCCGCGCAAACAGTGCGTCGTCCGTCTGGTTTTTATTTCCATTTAATGGAAAACGAAAAATTACCCATAGATCAATTACCAAAATTAGCACAAACCTTACTTAAAGATCATGAGAGTTGTCTAGAAGAAATATCGAGTTTGAGTTTAAGCCCATCAAAAACAGATAAAAATAACGTATTGCCAGTAACATGGCACGGTCCGGAACCAGGTATTGGTTTGCGTAATTCGGCCGAACTTTCTCAAATACCTTATAGTTTTGATAACTCCTTACAAACCTCAGAGGTATTCCCTGAAGGAAAATTAGATGCCGATTTACAACAAGTAGATTTACGAAAAACCAACAGCTGGCGTTTAAAATTAGGCGAAATAGAAACTACCGAAATGGTGGAAGTACAACTTGTAAATGCTGTAGCGCCTTTTGTATTGTGTAACCGTTTATCAAATTTAATGATGAAGGAAAACACAGGTAAAAAACACATAATAAATGTTTCGGCCATGGAAGGGAAGTTCCATAGGTTTAAAAAACAAGACAGACATCCGCATACAAACATGGCAAAAGCAGCCTTAAATATGCTAACACATACCTCGGCAGCTACCTTTGCAAAGTCGGGAATTTACATGAATGCAGTCGATACTGGGTGGGTAACCGACGAAGATCCGGCCGAATTATCGAAGAAAAAGGTAGAAGTTCACGATTTTCAGCCACCGCTCGATATTGTTGATGGCGCCGCGAGGGTAATGGATCCGCTTATTGACGGCATTAATACCGGAAAACATTGGTCGGGTAAATTTTTAAAAGATTATTTCCCTATAGATTGGTAGTCCTTATCTATAAATTGGCACTATCTTTGCCTTTAAGTAAGTAATTATAAATACAATACTATATTATTATGAGTAAAGGAACAGTAAAATTTTTCAACGACACTAAAGGATTCGGATTTATCACAGAAGAAGGTGTAGACAAAGATCATTTTGTACACATTTCAGGTTTAGTAGACGAAATTCGTGAAGGCGATGTTGTTGAATTTGATTTACAAGAAGGAAACAAAGGATTAAATGCAGTTAACGTAAAAGTTATCTAAATATATACTTAAAGTTTTTAAAAAGGCCCATCAATTTATTTGATGGGCCTTTTTTGTTTAACATTTTGAAAGCTTATCGAGAACAATAAATTTTCAATTAAAATAATCTCAAATCTCCATCAATAAAACAGCAAATAATCTGTACTTTTCGGAAAAATTAGAAGAACGATGTGCAAAGAAAAATTTATGCAGGAAGCTGTAAATGCAGCTTTAAAAGGAATGAACAACAATGAAGGTGGCCCATTTGGCTGCGTAGTTGTTAAAGACGGAAAAATAGTTGGTCGCGGCAATAACAAAGTAACCTCTACCAACGACCCTACAGCACATGCCGAAGTTACGGCCATTAGAGATGCATGTAAAAACTTAGATTCTTTTCAACTAGATGGTTGTGAAATATACACCTCTTGCGAGCCTTGTCCTATGTGTTTAGGCGCTATTTATTGGGCTAGACCAGATAAGGTTTACTATGGGAGTAATCAGGTAGACGCGGCTAATATCGGTTTTGAAGATGAGTTTATCTACAAGGAAATTCCGTTACCATACGAAAAAAGAAGTATCCCGTTCGAGCAATTAGCTCGTGAAATTGCTTTAGAGCCATTTAATGAATGGACTAAAAAAATGGATAAAACGGAGTATTAGATAAGTTTGATGGAATTACAATTCCGTTAAAAAATTAATTTAAGTAGTTCTAATGATAAATTTAGAAAATCAATTAAAAAATCCAGTTTGGTATTCATTAAAAGAAACGCATAAAAAGTATGCTGTGAATTCCGATGGTGTACAATTTTATCACCACGAGGTTTGTCCGTTTGGAGCTTTTTTCGATGAAACAAAGACGGCAGAAGCTTCAAGTGAATATGTGAAAAAATCAGATTCATTCTTCTTTGTTTCAGAAAATCAGACCCCAATAATAGACGAAAACAACGTGGTCTTAGATAGAAAAATTGAAGGTTGTCAAATGGTTTTAAATAAACTATCAGATGTTGAAATAACAGAAGATATTGTATTACTTGACGAAAGTTATATTGAAGAAATTTATAATCTAGTTTGGCTAGTTATGCCTGGTTATTATAAAAAGCGAACCTTTGAAATGGGTAATTATTATGGTATCATTAAAGATGATAAATTAGTAGCAATAGCTGGTCAGCGCATGCAAACTGATCTTTTTATAGAAGTTAGTGCTGTGGTTACACACCCCAATTATACAAGAAAAGGATTGGCAAAACAACTAATAGCTCACAACACAAAAGAAATTTTGAAAGTAAATAAACAACCTGTTTTACACACAAATAAAGGTAACTTAGCCATTCCGCTTTATCAAAAATTAGGATATCAGTTAACTCGTGATATGAATTGGTGGTTGTTTCATAAGAAATAAGTTGAAACGATTGTTTTAAAATAATAGCTTGAATACAATTAAAAAAATGGATATTAAGATGGAGAACAAGGAAATAATAGAGAAGTTTTACACATCATTTTCTAATGGGAATTTTGAAGGCATGCTAGAATGTTATCATAAAGATGTTGTATTTCAAGATGCTGTATTCGGAAGGTTAGAAGGGGAAAGCGCTTTTAAAATGTGGGAAATGTTGCTTTCACAAAAAAAAGGAGATACTAAAATTAGCTTTAACAATATAGAAGCTAATGCTGAAACCGGAAAAGCAAATTGGGTTGCAGAATATTTTTACGGAGAGAAAAAAAGAAAAGTTATAAATAAAGTTAGTGCTGCCTTTATATTTAAAGATGGTAAAATTATAGAACATTTGGACACGTTCGATTTATGGAAGTGGACTAAGCAAGCCATGGGAGCTCCGGGATATTTATTAGGTTGGACACCTTATATGAAAAGTAAAATTCAACAAACCACTAACAAGAGGTTAGATGCTTTTATGAACAAATAATATGAGACTTTTAATAATTTTACTGCTGATTTCTAATTCTACTTTTGCCCAATATTGGGGCGGACAAGAGATTTCTGAATCTGATTTAACGCCTTGGCTGCCTAAATTTGAAATGGAGTATCAAGGCTCGTATCATTTTGGTGAAAGCGAAATGGAAACGGATTTAATTTTATTCTTTTCTGGAGGCTTCATAATTGGCCAAGTAGAAAATGGCTCTTGGGAAGAAGGTACAAACCAATGGAAAAGCAACTACATCAATCTCACAAATATTAAAATTGATAAAACAGGCAAATTTTCTAGTGATCAGCATACTGGGCAATTTGTTCATTATAAAACCGAAAACGGAGCGCTTTATAAAAGTTTAAAAATTGATAATCCTTGGTCTAGTTGGATTGAAGATAGCAAGTTTGAAATAGGAACAAAATCTGAATTAATTTTAAAAGATTCTTATTATGGGAAATACATAGAAGCTTCATATAAAAAATTACAACCTGCTATATTACATGCTATGCATCCTGACGACTTGCAGATTATGAGAAATGAAATATATGCACGCTATGGCTATATTTTTATTAAGAACGGGAAAATGGATCTTTACTTTAGAAATCAAGATTGGTACAGACCAGAACACAAAAATGTAAATGATTTTTTAAGTGATTTAGAACGTTATAATATTGATTTAATTAGAAGCATCGAATAATAACGAATACATCAGCAATTTCAACCTTCACAAAGACTTTCTAAAGCATAGAATAAGCGATTCTTGGCATTATCTTGCGATCCAAAAATAGAACGAAATAGTTCGCCTTTTTCCGAAATAAGCAACCATTGTGGTGTACCTTCAGATTTGAATTGATCGTAAAGATGATGATGCTTATCTATATAAATTGGAAACGGATTTTCACCACTTGTAAATATACTTTTAATAGAAGCTTTTGTGCCTTCTCTATTTACAAAATCGGCATGTATACCAGCAACCTGAATCGATGGGTATTTCTGTTGAAACTCATAAGCCAAAGGTATAGCACGCCCCGTGCAACCCAAACAATCATTGTTATAAATAATAAGTAGTAAAACCTTGTTTTTATACAGTTTCATTAGGTCTGTGGCCACACCATCTAGGTCTAAAACATATATGCTTTCTATTGCTGTATTCATCTTTAAACTCTAGATTAAGGTTTCACAAATTTAGGAATTTCTTAGGATAAGTTTTTTATTTAAAGAAGTACTTTTGTGCTATTGAATTTTCCTCAAAGAACACCTACTTCAATAGATTATTAGCACATGAAAACACAACATACAAAGTATTCCATTTTAGATCTTGCATTAGTTTCTCAAGGGCATACACTTAAACAAACATACAACGACGCTTTAAGTTTAGCTCAACATGCCGAAACCTTTGGATATACTCGCTATTGGTTGGCAGAACACCATAACGCACACAATATTGGTAGTAGTGCGACATCGGTTTTAATAGGCTATGTCGCTCAAGGTACTAACACGATTAAAGTGGGTTCTGGAGGTGTAATGTTACCAAACCATTCACCTTTAATTATAGCTGAACAATTTGGAACCTTGGGATCTTTATACCCAAACCGTATTGACTTAGGTTTAGGTAGAGCACCTGGAACCGATAGAGAGACCGCGCAAGCCATTCGTTCGGATTTTATGGATGCCGCACATGCTTTCCCAAACGAATTAGACAAAATACAGACTTATTTCTCTAAAGAAAATGCGACGTCTAAAGTGAGAGCCACAGTTGCCGAAGGGGTAGAAGTGCCCATTTTTATTTTGGGTTCTAGCACAGATAGCGCACATTTGGCTGCTAAAAACGGATTGCCTTATGCTTTTGCGAGTCATTTTGCAACTACACATTTATGGAATGCCATAGACATTTACCGTAAGGAGTTTAAACCTTCTAAAGATTTAGAAAAACCATACGTTATGGCTGGTGTTAATATTATAATTGCAGATACCGATGAAGAAGCGCAACGCTTGTTTACATCATTAATTCGTATGATTGTCGGGATCTTTACAGGGAAACGAGACTTTGTACAACCACCAACAGAAATGACGCCAGATTTAGAGGAGATTATTAAAAATCCGCAGGTGAATCAAATGTTGAAGTATTCTTTTGTAGGAAGTAAAGCTACTGTAAAAGCTCAGGTTGAAACCTTTATGGAACAAACTCAAGCAGACGAAATTATTGCTGTTACTAATATTTATGATGTGAAAGATAGAATACGATCTTATGAGTTGTTTTCTGAAATTATGAAGGAATTGAATTAAAACTGAAAATTAATGTGTTTTCAACTTTTGGAATAAGCACGTTATAAAACAAAATAAGAGCAGAGCGTCTTTTAATTGAAATATGAATCTATATTTTAGATTATATTTTCGTTAAAACACGCTTTTTGCATATTAAATCTATATATTTTATTCTTCTTTTTATCTAAAATATATAATCTTAAAGATAAGTATTACATTGCGTACTATTATTTGCAGCACTTAATACATCCAACCCCTATGGAATATACTCTTTCAGTTATAATTATACTTTTATTAATCTTTCAGAATACTAAATATAGTAGAGAAAGAGAACGGTTAAAGGGAGATATAAATGATTTAAGTGATAAATTAAGCGGAATTCAAAAGCTATTATCAAGAGAACGTTTTGAGCATTCCACTCCAAAAGAACCTATTAAGGATAATGCTTTTGAACAATATGCTAAAGAAGAATATGTTGAGGAGGATGTTCCTGAAACCGTTATACCACCAATTGAAACACCTGTAGAGTTTCCTGAAGTTGTTGAAAATGCAACGGAAGAAGAATACTTGCCAACTTATGCTAGTGTTACTAAATTGAACACTAAAGATGTTGCTATTATAAAGAACATTTTAACTACTGCAAAAGCGTCTCAAGACTCTGAGACTTTACATAGATTAAGAAATAAAATGGTTGATGTCCTTGGCATCAATGAGGTTAAGGAAGCTAGCGATTATGAGTTTATTAATACGTTGTTAAACGATTACAAGTTTTACAACAACGAAATTATAGATCATGAAGCCGTTGAAACTTTAGAAAACGCCGACACTGAAACCACTTTCGCAAATCAAGATACTACCTATGTGGCATCTGCCGCTCTTATTCAAAAGGAAGAAAGTGAGCCTACGCCGCCACTTTGGGATCGTTTTAAGCAGAAAAACCCAGATTTAGAAAAGTTTATTGGCGAAAACCTAATCAACAAAATTGGTATTCTAATTCTAGTTTTAGGTATTAGCTATTTTGTAAAATACGCCATAGATAAAGATTGGATTAATGAACCTGCTCGTGTTGGTATTGGTATTCTTGCTGGTAGTTTAGTGTTAT
Source organism: Algibacter sp. L3A6 (assembly GCF_009796825.1). Taxonomy (GTDB): domain Bacteria; phylum Bacteroidota; class Bacteroidia; order Flavobacteriales; family Flavobacteriaceae; genus Algibacter. Next base: position 3,782,786 of record NZ_CP047030.1, on the reverse strand, counting down.
TTATTGCGCATAAATTACGCAAAAAATATGCGCCATTTAGTTCCGTACTCGTTGCAGGCGCCATTGCTATTTTCTATTTCACTATTGCCATTGCGTTCCATGAATATAAATTGTTTGGACAAGAAGTTGCGTTTGCTATTATGGTAGTGATAACCGCTTTTAGTTGTCTTATTTCATTATCATACAATAGAATGGAATTGGCTGTATTATCACTTATTGGTGGTTTTGCCGTCCCGTTCATGATTAGTACAGGTAGCGGAAATTATGTTGTATTGTTTACTTATATCGCTATTTTAGATATCGGGATATTAACATTGGCCTATTTTAAAAAATGGAACCTTTTACACATTCTGGCCTTTATATTTACCATATTACTATTTGCTGGTTGGGTTACTAAAGATTCACTAAGCTTAGAGCCACATTATTTTGGTGGTTTAGTTTTTGGTTTCATTTTCTACATAATATTCTTAATAATGACTACTATAAACAACCTACGCAATAAGGGTAGTTTTAGTGGTATTCAATTGGGGATGTTAGCAAGTAATAACTTTGTATTTTACGGTATTGGTATGTTTATTTTATCTCAATACAAACCAGAGTTAAGAGGATTATTTACAGCCTTTTTAGCTATAATGAACATGGGCTATTCGCTATTGTTATTTAAAAAATTCGGTTTAGACAAAAAAGGAATTTATCTATTAATAGGTTTAAGTTTAACCTTCATAACTTTAGCAATTCCTATTCAATTTTCAGGAAACAACATTACCATGTTCTGGGCAATTGAAGCGGTTATGTTAATGTGGTTGGCTCAAAAATCTCAAATTAAAAGTTACCGTTTTGCATCTGTTATAGTGCAAGCTTTAATGATAGGTAGTTTGGCAATGGACTGGGAAGTTTACACTAATGCAGAAGATTTTAATATCGTACTTAATCCTGTGTTTATTGCAGGGCTTTTAGTTGTATTGTCTCTTGTTGCGGTGCACTTATTATTGCGCAAAGAGACTGAAAAACTAGAAAAGTTTGGTTTAGTTTTCAATCCGGTTATTTATAAAAAACTAACCCGAATTGTTGCCGTAGTTATGGCTTATTTTGTTGGAATGACGGAAGTAATCTATCAAGCCGATCAGCATTATATGTTTAATGGCTTATTATCAATTTGTTTACAATATCACTTTTTATTTACAGCTGTGTTATGCTTTGTTTTATACCGAAACAGAACAACTGTTAATAATAAAATAATTAATGTTTTAGCTATTTTTAATATAGTCATATTTACTTTTGGTATGGCAACATTACCAATGCAAGAAATTGAAGAATATATACTTTATGGCGATACTTACAGGATATCTTATTACATGCATTTTGTTGGTTTAGCTTTTATTATGTATTTCTGGTATTTGGTTTACAACAGCAATAAAACACAAAAAGTGTTTACTATTTTCAATGGAAAATTCACCATTTGGATTGCCGTATTTGCTTTAGTACTTTTAGCGAGTAACGAAGTAATTTTACAAGGACTTCACCTTATGGATTTCTCTGCAATGCAAGACCCACAAGTTAATAAATATGCTATATTTTCAACTGGGCAAAATAAAATAATAAAAACAGGACTTCCCGTATTATGGGGTGTTTTAGCCTTTGTATTATTACTTTGGGGTATTAAAAAACAATTAAAACCTTTACGAATTATTGCGCTAACACTTTTAGGACTCACCATTGTTAAGCTTTTTGCTTATGACATTAGTAACGTATCTGAAACTGGAAAAATTATCGCTTTTATACTATTAGGAATTCTTATTTTAATTATTTCATTCATATATCAAAAAATTAAAGTTTTGGTTATTGATGATGAGAAAACAACAGAAAATGAAAACATCGATTAAACTACTTTTAATGTTTTGTGTCACTATGGCTTTTGGTCAAAAACACACCGTAGAAGGAGAAATAAAACCTGTAACAGAAGCTGGATTGCACCACATTCCTGTGCCTTATAATTTTCGTACCCATGCTACAGCCAATTTACGTGACCTTAGAATTTTAGACGCTAAAGGGAATCAAGTGCCTTATTTTTTAAAATCGGCAACGGCTTTTAAAACAACTCAGGTTTCCGATTTTACAGAATTTGCAATGGTTTCAACATCACAAGAAACCGATAGTAGCTCTACGTATATATTTGAAAACCTAGATAAATCTATTAAACAAGCGGTTTTTTTAATTGCAAATTATCAAGGTTCTAAAAGTTACAAACTAGAAGGTAGTAATAATAAAATAAAATGGTTTGGTATTGTAAACAACGGTCAATTGGATAATTTAAGTCATCCTGAAAACACCCAAGTCTATAAGGTTATTAATTTTCCTTTAGGTGCTTATCGTTATTTAAAAGTGGTTTTTAATGATAAACATTCATTACCAATAAACCTTTTAAAAATAGGGAAGGTGAGTGCTGAGAAAGAAACTATATCGCCAATAAAAATGGATGATATTCCTGTAAAAGCAATTTCTTTTTCAGAGGAAAACAAAAAAACACAAGTACATATTACTTTTGAAAGACCAGAAGTGATCCACCAAATGAAACTGAATATTACAGGGCCAGCACTTTACAGCCGTGACGCCACGTTGTATGCTTTAAGATCTCGTGAAGAAAAACGCAACATCGAAACATATAGAAAAGTTATTAGCTCATTTTCATTACGTTCAGATAAAGACCTTGTTTTCGATATTCCGCCAATGGTTGAAGGTGAATTATATTTAGAAATTGAAAATAAAGACAATCCTAAACTTCAAATTAGTAGCATTGAGTTTATGCAAAAACCTGTGTATATGGTTGCTGCTTTAAAGCCTCAAACCACGTATAAGGTTACAGCTGGAAACAAAGCTCTTAACTTTCCTGATTACGATATCTCGGAAGTTGCGAATACTTTAAAAAAGACTTTACCGTTAGCAACTATAACGTCAATAACGACTATAGAGCCTGCTAAAGAAGCTGTAACACAAACGTCTTTTTGGCAACAACCTTGGTTTATGTGGTGCTGTATTGGTGTAGCAGGATTATTTATTGCCATCTACGCTTCTAACTTAATAAAAGATTTAAATAAGAAACAAGTATAATTAAAATCCGTTTCTTTTAAGAAAGTAAATTTGTGGAATGAAAATTCTATAGGTTTACTTTTTTTTTGCTTAATACTTACAAAACCTGTTTTAAAATGCGAATAATTAACCTTAATTAATCTGATGAAATGCCAACTCGTATCTACATTCTTAGCTTATTAAGATATCTGCGTAGTATTTTATTTCATATCACTGATACTTATATTTTAATAAGAAGAATCTAAATATTATCTTAGTCAAGTATAAAAGACTACATTTTATTTTAAACCTTAATAAGTCGAATGAAAGCAGATCACCAGGACCACGCGAAATCAATTTCAGAAACAAGTTTCAGTCAAGAAGAAAAAGATAAAATCATAGAACGTCAACTGCGTTTTCAAGACTTATTAATTAATATTTCTACAACGTATATTAATTCCGATTTATCGGATATTGATAAACTTCTAGAAAAATCACTTAAGCAAATTTGCGAGTTTGTAGAATCGGATAGAAGCTACATATTCTCCTACGATTTTGTAAACAATACAACCTCCAACACCTATGAATGGTGCGCAGAAGGTATTGAGCCAGAAATAGAGCATCTACAAAATATACCCATAGATCATATTACACATTGGTTAGAGGCTCATAAAAAAGGAGAAGCTTTCTTTGTTGAAGATGTGAGTTTATTACCCGACGATGGTGAGTTTGGTTTAAAAGCCATTTTAGAACCTCAAGGCATAAAAAGTTTAATTACTATTCCTAAAATTAAGAACAATGAGTTAATCGGTTTTATTGGTTTTGACTCCGTTAAAAAGATTAATAAATACAACGATAAAGAAAAGGAAATTCTTTTTGTTTTCGCAAACATGTTGGTAAATGTTAAGCAGCGAAAAGAAAATGAAGACCAAATAAAAGAACAAGAAAAGAAAAAAGAAGAGTTACTAAAAAGCTTATCACAACAAAATGTAGAGCTAAATGAATACGCCCACGTAGTATCTCACGATTTAAAAGCGCCATTAATAAATATACATACTTTGGTAGGTTGGTTTATGTACGACCATAAAGATAAAGTATCAAAAGAGGATATGAAACCACTAGAACAAGCTTTGTTTAATGTGGAAAAAATGGACTTTTTAATCAAGGGTATTTTAGATTACTCTACCGTAGATCGTTTAGAATCTGAAGATAAACATGTTGATTTCAATGAAATGATCGACGATGTTCTTCAAACCGTTTTAACACCAAGCGATACAACCATAACAGTTCAAGAAAACCTACCAACGTTGTTCGGAAATACTTGGAGATTTAAGCAAGTTTTTCAAAACTTAATTCAAAATGCTATTAAGTATAGTGATAAAGATAACGGCATTATTGATGTTGGATATTCCGAAAAGCCAGAGCATTACGAGTTTTATGTAAAGGATAATGGTATGGGGATTAAAGCAGATTATTTCGATAAAATATTTAAAGTATTTACTAAACTAGAAAGCACTGGAGCTTCTTCTGGTATTGGACTTTCTATTGTTAAAAAGATTATCACATATTACAATGGTTCTATTTGGTTAGAAAGTGAAGAGGGTATTGGTTCTACGTTTTTCTTTACTCTTCCGAAAAGTTAATCGTATTAGTTTATAATCAGTGTTTTAAATAGTTCCTTCAAGGTTCTAAATAATCATACACTTCAAGTTTATCTTTTTCAATAAGAAGATAAATCAATTAGGCAATGCAAATTTATTCAAAATTCATGGCCTTAATTACTTGCTCCAATTTTGAAAATCTTCTAATAATTCAACTAGTTTCTTATAATTAGTCTTATATTCACCACTTTTAATCGCTGATAAACGTATTTAATCGATTAAAATAATGAAATGAATATTGATTTTAACTAAATTATCAAACCCCAAGACATGAAGAAACACTTAATTTCAAACCTTCTATTAGTATCTGTAGTATTCGTCCTTTTTGGATGTACTAAAGATGAAACAGAAAAAGAAACTCTAGATACTGAAATTGTTATTACAGTTGAAGATTTCGCGACAGCCATAGACGAAAACGAAGAAAACGAAACCAGTTTAGGTACCGTAACAGCAAGTGCGAACGAAGGCGATATAACTTTCAGTATTAAATCTCAAACAGTAGATGGCGCAGTAAGTATTAACCCGACTACTGGCGAACTTTTAATTGCTGATAACACGGCATTCGATTATGAAGCAAATACCGAAATTACTGGAGTTATAGAAGCTAAAGTTAATACAGAAACCGAAGATATTAATTTCACCATCACGATAAATGATGTTTTAGATTCTAGCTTAGTCATTACTTCCGATTCAGCTTTTACTATTGAAGAAAACGCGGCTACAGGTACAGTTATCGCAGTAGTAACTGTAACAACAGATAGTAATGAGGCATTAGTTTTCAGTATGGAAAGCGTAAGCATAGATGGTGCTATTGAAATCGACCCTTCTACGGGAGAAATTAGAGTTCTAGATAGTAGTTTGTTAGATTTTGAAACCTTACCGGAAATAATAACAACTATTGTAGTAACCTTAAAAAACACAGATATCATTTTTGCTCAAGAAATAACAATTGGTTTAATCGATGTTATAGAAGCTTTAACAGCGAGTACGTTTGCAGGTTCTACTGAAGGGTACGTAGATGGAGATATTTCTATAGCAACTTTTAACAGACCAACAGGAATGGCTACCGATGCTGCTGGAAATATTTATGTTACCGAATACGGAAACCACACCGTTAGAAAAATTACACCAGCTGGCTTAGTTTCAACTTTAGTAGGTGGTGTTAATGGTTTTGCAGATGGCACAGGAACCGACGCTAAATTATTCCGTCCAACAGATATTATTATGGGTGTAGATGGTTTTCTATACGTTGCAGATAGCTCCAACAACAGAATTCGTAAAGTAAGTTTAGCCGGAGTAGTTACAACTTTTGCTGGTGGCTCTTCTGGCTTTGTAGATGGTATGGGTACCGCTGCTAAATTCAACAAGCCTTCTGGCTTAACTACAGATGCTGATGGTAACATTTATGTAGCCGATTTAGAAAACCAAAGTGTCAGAAAAATTACAACTGCAGGTTTAGTGAGTACGCTAGCAGGAGGAACCGAAGGTTATAATGATGGTGCAGGTAGCAGCGCTCAATTTAAAGATCCAAGAGCCATTGTATTAAGTAACAATAACGAATTAATGGTTACCGATCAATTTGGTCGTACAGTTAGAAAAGTAACTTTAGCTGGTGTTGTAACTGTTTTTGCAGGTAATGGTGTTTCTGGTTCTAGCGATGGCGTTGGAACAAGTAGCAGTTTTGGTGTGCCAAACGGAATTACTATCGATAATGATGGTAATTTATTAGTTTCTGATAGATCGGAACATAACATTAGAAAAATATCGCCAAATGCAGAAGTAACAACTATTGCAGGTACACGTTCATTAGGTAGTGATGATGGTGTTGCATCTCAAGCGACATTTTACAATCCTGCAGGTATGTTAGTAACTGCAGACGGTACAATCTATATTGCAGATTATGATAATCACAGAATTAGAGTTTTAAAATAATACAAAACCTCAATTTATTTCATATTAAAAAACCTATTAAAGCTAACGTTTTAATAGGTTTTTTCTTTTTAATATATCTTGTGCCAGACAACCACTTTTTAGTGGTTAAATCTATTCTATTTATAATTTAATCGAAATAAGACTGCAATTCCTTTTTTAAGTTTTGCCATTGATCTTTATCTCCAGTAATCACTTGTCCGACTTCTTTTAACTTAGACGTTCCGAAACCAATAGCTTCTTTAACACCTATATGTGGCGGTAAAGACAAGGCGCCACTACTAACCACAGCATCAATAATAAATGGCTTTTTACTATGTTTTGCTTGTATTATAGCCGCATCAATATCTTTGGCATGTTCCACGCGCACACCATCGCCACCACAGAGTTTGGCATATTCAGCAAAATTCATATTGGTTTCATGCAAAGCATCTAAACTGGCAGCAAGACCAACCTGTTCCATTTCTAGCTTTACAAAACTAAGTTCGGAGTTATTAAAAATCAATACTTTTATAGGGAGCTCATACCTAACAGCTGTAATAAAATCTTGCATCGCCATATTAAAAGCACCATCACCACTTAAACACCAAATCTCTTTATCCGGATTTGCCATTTGTGCTCCAATAGCCGACGGCAAACCAACAGCCATAGAACCATGATTAAAAGAACCAATTAAACGTCTCTGTTTATTGAACGAAATATGATGCGCTGCCCAAATAGCCGAAGTTCCAGTTTCCACGGTAAAAATAGCATCGCTAGAAGCATGTTCATTTACTAAATCGGCAAATATTTGTGGATGCAAAGGTTCGTTTTCACGTGTAGGCGAGGCCTGTTCCTTCATATTCTGTCTCCAATTATTAAAACTCTCTTTTAATTTATCCATAAATTGAGAATCTTCCTTTTGATTTATCTTCGGATTAAGCAGCTCTAAAAACGATGAAATATCACTCCAAACACCCAAAGTTACGGCTGTTCTATTTCCTATATTTTCTTGTCTAATATCAACCTGAATAGTTTTAGTATCATGTGGAAGAAAATCTATATACGGAAAATCTGTACCCAACATCAATAATAAATCACACTTCATCACGGCATTGTAACCTGATGGATTACCTATTAAACCTGTAAGTCCCACCACATTTTCGGTATCATGATCAAACACATCACTAGCACGCAAACTATGCGTAATGGGCGCGTTTAGTCGCTTAGATAAAGTAATTACAGCCTCACGACTTTCACGGCAACCATCACCAGCCAAAATACCAACTGTTTTGGCATTGTTTATTAAATGTGCCGCTTCTAGAATCACAGCTTCATCGGGAACCAAATGCGATTTATATTTTAGTATTGGGTGTATAAATTGATTGTTTTCAGCTTTCATTTCTGCAACATTAGCCGCTAATTCAATTCTACAAACAGCATTATTAGCCATAGCAATTTTAATAGCACGTTGTATCACCATAGGCGCCTGCTCGGGCGTTTCAATAATAGCCTGATAATCGCAAACATCATCAAAAACCTTCTTTAAATCTACCTCCTGAAAAAAGCTCGTCCCTTGTTGTTTTTGGTTTATTTGTCCAGTAATGGCAATAACGGGCGTACGTTCTTTTTTAGCATTATAAAGTCCGTTAATTAAGTGCAACGCACCAGGGCCAACAGTTCCCGCACAAACAGCCAGATTTCCTGTTGTTTGGCTATCACCAAAAGCAGCGAAAGATGCATTACCTTCATGTTTCATTCCTATCCAATCTACGCCATCGCGCTGTTCTATTGCTTTTACAAAAAAGTTAAGGGCATCGCCAGTAACTCCATATACTTTCTTTACGCCAACACTCAATAAAATATCAAGTAATTGTTCTGATACATTTTTAGACATAATTTAATGTTTTTAGGTTTATATTTTATTTACCAATACCACTTTGGCATTCGTAAACTAGATTATTATAAAATTCCAAATTGGGGTTATTTTCCTATTATTTTAACGGTTACAATACCAAATACAATATGTCCAATAAGCATGGCTATTAATCGCATAGGCATGCTACCATCCATAGGTGGCATTTCGAAAACAATCCCCATTAATTTCATACCAATTTGGGCAACCACCACAGCAGCAATACCAAATACAACACCTTTTATCCAAGTGTTTTGTATGTTAACACTCGGTGCAAAAACATAGCTATAACCAAAAGCTAAAAGTATGCCCATCACAAAGTGTAAAATCCAGCCTTCTACTAAGGAAACAATCAATGCACTTGATAGTATTTTCCAAGGCGCCATTTCGGGCATCCCTATGTTTGGAGCCATAAGCATAATAATTGTCATGGCTGCGGTTGCTATAATACCTGCGAATACTGATTTTGAAATAGTTTTATTCATTGTAATTCTAATTTTAAAAATTTATGATTCTTTCTTCAATGTGATTTTAATAATGAATGCTGAGTTTTGAGTGAAGCTAAAGCCGAAAACAAACAAGTTCTTTTATTAAAGTATTGATTATAAGTTGCAAGTTAGCCGAAGTACGAGATACGGATTGCCTCGTACCATTTCATTATTGCTCCATTTAAAAAGGATAATACATGTCTGTTTTTTAAATAGGATGTATGAATATGAAGGAAACCAGCAGTATTAAACCTGTAGTTTCAACGGAAAGATATTGTAGAAAACCATGATAAACCTATATAAACTAATAATTTACAAGGAGTAATATAATCACTTAAAAATCAATTTATTATGAATTTTAGATGTTAATAATCAAAGAAGATGAAAATGAACAAAACCCTAAGTAAAATCTGTCCACAAAAAAAACCTTACTCTAATTAAAGAACAAGGTTTTTTTATGATGTTTTAAAAGTGCAGACTACTATTTATAGGCACGTTTTTTAAACTTATAAGTAATACCAAAGTTAATTCCGAAAGAAGAATATGGCACCTTTTGAGATAGCTTTTTAGAATCATCGGTATTGGTATTCGATAAATTATCGACATACGTTGTTTTTCTAACCGTACCATCTGGTAAGTTATCTAGCGAGTAAAAACCCTCTACAGCAACCGTTCCATCAGGCAGTACAATATTGGTATTAAACTCAGCAAGTTCCGAGTCTTTACGCTTTAAACTAATACCGTAATATTCGGCCTCTACAAACAAACTGAAATTAGAATCTAAATCGAATTTATAACCCAAAGCACCAACAAAACCTAACGGAAAATGCCCGTGAAAATCTTCAGTGTAATTCGTTTCAGAATACGATCCCTCTGGCACACCAAAAGCATCGGCTTCAGCTTCCGAAAACACCGCTTTTCTATACACCACAGCTTCCGTTTTTCCGCCTAATTTTAATAAGGCTCCAAAACGACCGTAAATGTTATTAGTAAATTTATACACCACAGATGTCGATGCTCCAAAAGCACGGGCTCTAGCCACGGCATTTATATCGGTACTAGGCGTATTAACCTCAGATACCGTTTGGTCTGTACCTTGTAAATACCCAAAACTTAAATCGGCACCGAAAGACTCATTAAAAAAGTAAGTTCCTCTTATCTGCACATTGGCTCCTTCGCCATAACTCCCGTAAGAGTTCCCTGTTTCCGAAACGTTTACCGTTTCTCCTAATTTCATTCCTGCACTAGCAAAGGCGTAACCTGTACTCACCGAAACCTGAACTTGGGCATAAGCCAAACCGCTCATTACAACAGCTGTAAGTGCTAAAATTTTATGTTTCATGACCTTCTTTTTTTTAAGTATTAATTTAATAAAAAAAGACTGAAAAATCAGACGTTTTTGCCCTTAATTTCAATCGATGGCAAATATACTTTTTTTATAAGATTAGTTAGATGTATTAAACATAAAGATTATCAAGCCAATTAGATAATTCATTCTGCTAATTTTATTAACTATTCTTCTCTGAATTAGTATAGCTTAGTAATGAGTAATTTAGAAGATCTTTATACCATTACACTTATGTATAACTTTAAAACTAAGATAACCTATTAACAAAGTATTCTACATAAATAATGTAGTGTTTTTCATGTGATTGAGTAGGAGGGAAGCTTTAATATGTATAGAATATTACTAAATTTGGCGTACAAAAAAAGTGACACTTCTATTAATAGAAATATCACTTTTTTTATTTAAGAAGATAACCAATCTTCAAACTATAAGCCCAATATTAATTTGAAGCTATAATTTCATCAATTTTCAATCTGAAATCAAGATTTTTTACGTCTTGAGAATCAATAAATGTTTCAGAATCTGAACCTTTAGAATAGACATTAAAGAATAAGCTGTTACCGTACCAATTCTCTAAATCTTCATTGTTAGGTTTGTTTTTTATAAAAATATTTCCATTACTGTTATTGAAATACATTTCTCTAAACTTTAGCTTATTTAAGTTTTCAGTAGATAACTCAATTTCATTATCTATTATTACAGCTGGATTAAATCCAGAAATAACACTTTTACGCATATCTAAAGAAGCATCTTTAGATATATAGATACCTTCTTTTACTAAGCCTATTTCAATAGCTGAAGCTAAATCGTTACTTAAATTAATTATCGACATATTTTCAGCAGTAACCAATGTGGATTTTTTTGAATAATCTACTTCTTCTTTTTTGTTATAAGATGAAATAGACATAGATCTAGATTCTTCTGAACCTGAAACATAAGGAGAGCGTATAGCTAATGAGTTTGTTATGTTACATTGGGTACCATAATTAAAATCAAAATCATTACCATTACTTCTATAAGAAACCATTTTATCTAAATTAACGACTCCTCCAATAACATTAAAAGAATTTCCTTTACAGTAAGTCACCATAATGTTTTCCAAGACAGTTTCGCTTCCTACACCGGCCAAAGTTACACCACTGAAATAACCATTATCTTTAGTTCTTTTTCCTGCGTACTCTATTCTTACATATTTCAAAACACCTGAATTACTTCTAGTATTTTCTCCTCCATAAAGAGCATTTTGATTGGATACTTGTTGAAAACCATATTTTACATTAGATACACCACCCATTTGATTAATAGGAGCATCACCAAGAATAAATAATCCACCCCAATCACCACTCTTCTTAATATCTTTACTTGACGTAAAAACAATAGGATCTGTTTCTTGACCTTCAGCAATTAAAGTTGATCCTTTACTAATAATTAGAGAACCATTAGATTCAGAATCTCCCATTATAATAGTACCTGGTTCTATAGTAAGTGTTGCGTTTCCTGTTACAAAAACATTTCCTACTAATAAATAAATTTCTCTTTTAGTTAACTTAGTATCTTCAGTAATGTTACCAGTTAAAATTTGACTAGGTTGACCATAGTCATTTGTTTTAGGTTTAAAATCTGTCCAATAACTAAGCCAGTTATCATTACCGATTATTCCTTTTTCTTGCTGCGCATAGATACAGCCCACGAATAACATAGTTATAAGTATTAATGCTTTTTGGGTTAAGTTTTTCATAGTTTTTATTTATTCATTACGACGTAATCAAGATTAATACCAAATTCAGAATTAATCTAGAAAACAACTTTATCATGATTTGAGGGCTTAATGATAAAATATTTCAGCGTAATAATTAGAGAGATATTTAAAAGTTGTTCTATTTATAAGACACCTTTAAATTTAATAAGTCACAATTTTAATTTTATATTTATTATTAACTGGCACAAAAATATTTTAAATTATTGAGAATTGCTTTTAAAATTAGTTGAACGGTTGTAAACAATAGTTGAATAGATAAACGGTTAATAAAAAAAGCATAATAAATGCGTTTTATTAAAAAGTTATACTTTAATAAATTAAAAAAAAGGGGGGGGGTATAGTTTTTTTTTGTTGAAATAAAATAACACTAATCTATTTGTTAATAGCTATTTAATAAGTTAATAAGTGAAGGATTACTTTAAATAAGCAGATAAGAATATTAGAACAACTATGCTCTGTTACATAGCAATTAAAACACTTTCTTAATTATTTAATATTTACATTTTTTCACCGCCTCTGTGGATATAATATAAAAACTTTGATTAATCATTTTTTAATATATAACGATGTTACGAATTCTAGATTAACCCCAACGAATTCTAAAACCCACTTAGATTAGCATCGTTTCTCTTTTAGATTTGATGTATAAATAACAACAATCTAAAAAATAAAACCATGAAATACTTAGTTACACTCTTACTTTTTTGTTCCATCTCTTTAGGCTTTGCTCAAAATAATGATAGTCCATATTTATCAGTTTCAACTAAAGATGCTGTAATTTCTTTAAAATCATCTAAGACAGCAGTCGAAATTTCAGGAACTATAGCTCATGTTAAGCTTACTCAAGTCTATCAAAATAAAGGGGAATCGCCCATAGAAGCTAAATATGTTTTTCCGTTGTCTACTCAAGCCGCAGTACATAAAATGCAGATGACGGTTGGCAATCGTATTATAAAGGCTAAAATTTTTGAGAAACAAGAAGCTCAAAAAGTATATGAAACGGCTGTAAAAGAAGGAAAACGAGCAGCTAAACTAGACCAACACAGACCTAATGTTTTCCTAATGAATGTGGGGAATATTATGCCTAACGATGAAATTACTATTGCTATCTATTATACCGAATTATTAGTTCCTATTAATGGCACTTATCAATTTGTAGCTCCAGCAGTAGTTGGTCCAAGATTTACAGGAGAAAGCGAACATTCAGAAGCTGCTTTTAATTCGCCATATACTTCAAAAGGAGCGGCAAGTACTTTTGATTATGATATTAAAGTATCACTTAATGCTGGCATGATTATTCAAAATATAAATAGCAGCAGCCACCAAGTAAATATTAATTATCCAGATCCAAAAACAGCCGAAATATTTTTATCAAAAAGTAATAAAAACCCTGGGAACAGAGATTTTATTTTAGACTATAACCTTCGTGGCAAAAGTATACAATCTGGTTTATTGTTATATGAACATGGCGATGAGAACTTCTTTGCGCTACAAATGGAACCAACAAACAAAATTAATTTTAAAGATATTCCATCTAGAGAATACCTTTTTATTGTTGATGTTTCGGGTTCTATGAACGGTTATCCTTTAGAAGTTTCAAAAGAACTCATGAGAAATTTACTTTGTGATCTTAGAGCTACAGATACTTTTAACGTTCAGTTATTTGCTTCTAGCTCTACTGTTTTCAGTACAAATTCAGTTGAAGTCAATGAAAAAAATATAGAAGCTGCTATTCTTTTTCTTTCTGAAGGACAAGGCGGAGGCGGTACAGAGTTGCTTAGCGCATTAAAATTAGCATACAAACTACCAAGAAAAGATCCAAGCAGTGCGCGTTCAATGGTTGTAATAACAGACGGTTATGTAAGTATAGAAAAGGAAGCTTTCGAGCTTATTAAAAAGAATCTAGATCAAGCCAATGTATTCACTTTTGGAATAGGTTCTAGCGTAAATCGATATTTAATAGAAGGTATGGCCAAGGTTTCTAATAGCGAGTCTTTTATAGCCACCTCAAAAACAGAAGCTTTAGAAACAGCAAAAGCTTTTAAAAATTATATAGAAACCCCTTTATTAACACAAGTAAAACTTAAAGCCAAAGGGTTTGAAATCTACAAGATGGCTCCAAACAGTATTCCTGATGTTTTTGCTGCTAGACCTGTGCTTGTTTATGGAAAATACCATGGTAAACCAGAAGGCAGCATAATAATTACTGGTTATCAAGGTAAGAAAAAATTCAAACAAGAATTCAAGGTCTCTTCTAAGAATGTAAGCGCTAAAAACAAAGCTTTACGCTATTTATGGGCAAGAAAAAAAATTGAAGAACTAGACGATTATAATAAGTTGTTTTCGGATGATGTCAAGCAAGATGTTATAGACTTAGGAATAAAATACAATCTAGTAACCAATTACACTTCTTTTGTAGCTGTAGATGAAACCATTGTTAACGAGGATGGCACATTAGAAACGATAAAACAACCGCTTCCAATGCCTAAAAACGTAAATAATTCGGCTGTTGGAGCAGAAGCAGAAGTCTCTAAAAAAACCACATTCAAAAAGTCTTTTTCTATAACAATCAATGAAAACCTATTGAAAATCGATAAAAGAAAGATTAAAATGGAATTTAAAGCATTGTACACAACTTTAGTAACCAAATACTTAAAACAATATGATAGCCTGCGTATTAAATTTAATGCCGAAGGTGAAATTACAGAAATTGAAGTTCTAGATCATGGCACCTGGGTTTATGCTTCATCTGTTTTTAAAGAGTTTACGGGTTTATCTGTAAAAACATTAAATGTGAGTAGAAGTATAACTTTAACCTTAAAAAGATGATAAAAACCGTTTTAAAAATAGCAGTTGTATCATGTATCGCGTTAAATATTTATATGATTTTAGTAAGATGTGATTACATTGATTTTTATTCAAATACTGAATCAGAACAAACCCGAGATAGTGTGTATAATTTTAAACAACAAAACACAAAAGCAGATTGTAACCTTGATTTAGAATATCAATATGAGGAATTTGTAGAATAATAGTTTAACGATTAATTTTTTTTAATTGAAGTTGTTATTCTGAATAGAAAATAAAACCGTTATCACCCCATAATTTCAAAAACCAGAAGAACCTGTAAGGCTTAAAAACTTTGCAGGTTTTCTTTTTATAGACCTAGTAAAATGATGATAAATAACGATCAAAACAAGTGTAACCGATCAATAATTAACGAATTCTAGTTTATAGCTAACGGATACTAGAAGCGACCAAAAAAACCCTTAGTTCTCCCTTAATTTTGAGGTATAGAAACATAACAACCTAATATATATACCATGAAAAATCTAATTATTCTTTTAATCACAGTAATCAGTTTTCAGTTTACAAGCGCGCAAGAGTTTAATAAAACAAACAAATATACTGTTGCAAATAGAATGGATACCAAGCAACAAGAATATGCTACAGCACTGTTCGATATTGTAGCAACAGATGATGCTTCTGTGAAAGTAGCAACTTTAAGCATTCTAGATCTTGATCTTTTTGAAGATGTTACTATTACGTTATTAATAGATCCTAATCTGGATAACATTAATGAAATTATAAAAGTAGACATCAATTATAGTACATGTTGCTACCATGCCGAAACTCATTATTACATGATAACGGATACTAACGATTCTATTTCATTACCATATATAGAAAACGAATTTTGCGAGAATACAACAACAGAAGTTCAATATATATTCCCAGCACAAAAACATGGTAAAGAAGCCATAATACTTAAAACAGAGGTCAGCTTTACAGAAAAACATACTATTAAAGATCTTAAAGTTCTACAAAGTTTCGCGTGGAATGATGATGACTTTAACGACAACGAATCAGTAGCCTATTCAGGCATTGACAATAATTAATATTAATCTTTAAATTTATTCAAAATGAAAAATGTACAAAACAGTATCCTAGGATTATGCCTAGTAGCAATGTCAACCATGTTTGGCCAAACAGAACCACAAGTAAATTTTGCAACAGCAACACCAAGTACCACGGTAAGCAAAGTAACTTATGAATACTTACTTGCAGACCACGTTTACTTACGTGAAAATCCATCTATAAAGGGAAAGGCAGTAGCATTATTACCTATTGGAACCAAAATGGTTATAGAAGAAAAAAGTGAACGTGAAGATACCTTAGATGGTATTAAAAGCAACTGGTATCGCGTAAGTATAGGTAACGACTCTGGTTGGGTTTGGGGCGGTTTAATAGCTCAAAAAACCTTTGGGAGTGAAGCAAGCCACAACGTAAAATTTGCTTATGGTTTTGAAAGCGCTACCGTAAATGAAGCAGGCGAAATTGAACAAAAACATCAATTAAGAGCTTTTAAAAACGGCGTTCAAATTGATAAAATTGTTTTCAACGGACATCAATCTAAAGCTTTAGAAATGAAAAATATTGGAAACAAAGGCTTGTTTAATGTTGAAGATATTATCGCTCTTGATATTCCTGCTACCGAAGGAAATGAAAATAAAGGCAAAATGTACATTTTTTGGAATAACGGAAAATTTACAAACGTAGCCAGTTTAATAGATCACTGCGATACATCTTACAGTAAAACAGAATCTTTTGTTTTTCCATCAGATATGGAAGGTGTAAAAAGCAGATTGGTTTTAGAAACCTTTATTACAGATCATAAAACAATAGCTAAAAATGAAACCGCTAAGGAAGATAAAAAACTAATTATTAGTGAGTATAAATGGAATGGATACAAATTAGTTAAAGTTGAGGATACGCCAGAAAGCACGGAAGATTTAGTAGCTAGTGAGCATTTAGATCCTATTAATTTCTAAAAAAGTATTAATGAAACTATATCCAATATTAATCTTTTTAATTCTAATATTAGGCTGCAAGAAGCCGTTTTCGCAAACACCGGAAACGGCACTTGCTTTGCCTATAGAATTTACAGAACAGACAGAATCTATTGTTTTTATAGCTGGCTTTGATGAAGGTGACAACACCTATTACACCAATGCAAAACACTATTTTGAAGCACAAGATATACAGGTTGTAGATCATTTATTTTCAATAGAAGAAATCATTAGCTTTCTCAATAAAACTACTGGTAAAACATACGTTAAAATTCACATTGTAAGCCATAGTAATCCTTGGTTAGGCATGTCTTTAAAAACAACAAGAAAAGGTGAACGCATTACGGTAGAAACCTTATCTGAATTCAAAAATGATATTCCTATTTTAAAATCAGGTATAAATAATAGCACACAAATTGTTTTTCATTCTTGTGGTTTAGGAGAGAATAAAGTGCTTTTACAGGCATTAAAACAAGTATTTACAACAGTAGAATCACCAAAAATAATTGCGTCTTCATATTTTAATGTATTTGGAGGTAAATATGCAGGACACTATTTAGCAAAACCATATTACGGTTATTACCCAACAGCCGAATCTCCAGGTCCAGCAGCACTTTCAAAAGATTTTAAAGCGAGTTATCCACAGACTAAAATAGATTGGTTTACAGCATTAAAAACAAGAAAAGAAACAAGTTTAGGAGGTATTTATAGCTATAAATTTAATATTCCTGTAGAATGGGAATTTACTTTTATTGATAAATCAGAAATTCCAGAACTTAGTGATAAAGACGCTATTATGGATTGGGTTTCCGAGTCTTCAGAAATGGCAACTATTTTATATCATCTAAATATTCCTATAGAAAAATACCGTTGGAAAAGTGAAATCCATGGCAATAAACTTCTTATTAAAGGAAAAACAACAGTGCTTTGTGTATTACAGCCCATTTTACAGAAAGATGATGCAACAGAATATAGAAACACAGCAATAAACGATACTAGTTTATACCAAACAATATAAAATACAATTCACTCTTAAAAATTAGATAAAAAATGGACCCAAAAAAAATATTTACAACCATATTAATATGGTTACCGTCAGTAATAATAACGTTGTTTTTTATACCTAACGCTTTAGATAAAATATTGCATTCTAGTGAAATGAATAAAATTGTTTCAAATAATGCCATACTCATTATTACAGGTATATTTCTATTAATAGCGACAGCTTTATTTTTGTATAACAGAACGATTGTCATCGGAACCATGCTATTAGCGCTTTACATGACGCTTATTGTCTTTATTCATATGTACAAAGGAAAACCGTATGACGTTGCAATTCTAATTGTTATGGCTACCATATTTGCAGCATATATTAGAAGTCCGTTTACTTTTCAACAAAAACGAAATTATTAATTTGAATAAAATCGGAAACTAGAGAAGTATTTACCAATTCAGTTAAAAATGAATGAGGGTTTAATACCTAAATGGAAGAGAGTAAATCTAAAAAAAGTTTATATTTAACCGAAATTGCAACTCTTATCCAATATAACTTTTAACCTAATTATTGTAATTTAAAAAACGCTAGAAAACAAAACATCATTTGAGCAAAAAACACACTACATATTTTCTTTTATTCCTACTTTTTGTAAGCTCCATAATTAGCGCGCAAAACAGTCAATTACGATCGTATTCCATAGAAGATGGTTTACCACAATCTCAAGTATACGATATTGTTCAAGATGAAATTGGTTACTTATGGTTAGGCACACAAGGAGGCGGACTTTGTAATTTTGATGGCACCAATTTTTCTGTTTGGAACGAGAATGATGGACTACTTTCCAATTATATTCATGCGTTATACACGAGTAATGATAGCCTATATATTGGAACAAATCTCGGGTTATCTATTAAAATAAAAAATAACTTTTCAAACTTTAAAAGTCCGCAAGTCAATCATTTTTATAAATCAGAAAAAGGACTTTATCTAGGAACAAAACAAGGGGTATACAGTTATTCTAACACCAAAAAACTAAAAAAACTAAGCATAAACACAGACATTGATTCCAGTATAGTAAACGCTATTGTTTTCGATGGTACGTTTTATTGGATAGCAACTAACACCGGACTTTGGAAAACAAATAAGCTTGAGGGCACGGGCATCCAAATAGAAAAAATTGAAGAAAACAATTTCAAATCTGTAGTTTATAATAACCATAAAATATTTGCAGCAACTTATAGAGATGGTATTTTAATACTAGATCCAAAAGGTAATGAAGCACCTATTTTATTACGAGAACCACTTGGTATTAATGCCATGGAAATTCATAATAAAAATGAATTATGGGTGGCAACAGATAATGATGGCATAAGCATTATAGATACCCAAAATTATGCCGAAAAAAGAAACATAAACAAATCCAAAGGGCTTTCGGTTTCTCATATTAGAAAAACGTTTACCGATAGACAATCTAATATTTGGATCGCCACATCTGGCGGTGGTTTTTATAAATATTTCCAAAATAATTTTCAACATTTCGATGCATCATCGGGCTTAAAAGGTAATCGTATTTATGCTGTACATCATGCAAAAAATAGCCTTTGGATATCGAGTTCCGAAGCTGGTTTAACACAAATAGATACGTTAGGGATTCATCATATTCCTAAAATTAAAGGCTTTTCGAATATAAAAATAAAGACCATAACTAGTGACGATTATGGAAATATTTGGGCCGGATCCGACGGTAATGGTGTACTTTTAAGAACCACGAAAACCGTAGATAGTTTAGTTCCCGATTATAGCGATTCTTTAAACGTTGTCACAAAAGTATTCACCAAAACAGTAATTAAAAACAAGGTTCTAAATTCAGAAAACGGATTTCCATTCGATTGGATTCGTAAGCTTGTTAAAGGACAAAACACCATGTGGGCAGCAACTTATTCTAGTGGTATTATACAGTTTAATTACGATAATGAAAGGGATAGTTTAGTTATCAAAAAAAGATATGGTAAAAAATCTGGCATCACCGATTTATACATAAAAGACATCGCATTAGATAACCAAAACAGATTATGGTACGCCACACAAACAGGTCTTTTAGGTTATATTCAAGATGGCAAACAAACAGCTTTAGGAGCTGTTTTAAATCAGCAAACGACTATAAGAACGTTGTTGTTTCATCAAGATAAATTGTTTCTAGGAACAGCCGGAAAAGGTATTTGGGTTTCAGAAATTAGCGATAACACCCCAATTTTCAAACCTTTAAAAGGAGCGAAAAAAATGTCTTCAGAAAATATATATCAATTAATATTTGATAATCAAGGTTATTTATGGGCAGGCACAGAACGCGGTGTAGATAAAATTCAATTAAACCAAGATAGCGATATTGAAGACATCTATCATTTTGGAAGAAACGATGGTTTTCTAGGTATAGAAACTTGTTTAAATGCCGTAGATAAAGATGATAAAGGCCACCTTTGGTTTGGTGCGCTTTATGGCTTAACCGAATACATACCAAGTGCTGCTAGCAAAAGTACTTTAAAACCCGAAATCTATTTTAAAGATGTGCAAGTTGCTTATAAAAGTGTCGATACTATAAACCTAAAGGCTTGGACTAATACAAACAAAGTTCTAAACTTAACCCCAACCCAAACTCAATTAAGTTTTGCCTATAGAAGTGTGGATATCGATCATCCAAATCAAATAGAATATCGGTCTAAATTAAACCAAAACGCGTGGAGCCCGTGGTCTAAAGAGAACAAACAAAACTTTGCAGGTTTAGCTTATGGTGCGCATCAATTTTCTGTACAATCTAGAAATTACAGATGGGAGGAAAGCACACCCATAAAATTCAATTTTTTTATCGATAGTCCGTTATACAAAAAAGCAGCATTCCAATGGGCTGTAATAGGCTTTGCTCTCTTGCTTTTATTAGTTTTAGGTTGGCTATACATTAGAAGAATAAGATTAAAAAACAAAGCGGATAAAGCACAATTGCAAATAAAAAACGACCTGCTTACTTTAGAACATAAGGCGTTGCAATTGCAAATGAATCCGCATTTTATCTTTAATGTACTAAATGGTATAAAAGCCATGGCCATTAACAAACCAGATAAAATGAATGCCACAATAAATAGTTTTGCAACCTTACTTAGAGAAACGCTAAATAACTCCAGAAAAGACCAGATTACTTTAGGGCAAGAAATTAAAACCATACGCCATTATATTACCGTAGAGCAGTTAATGGCAGCAAAACCGTTTACGTTTACAATTACCAGTAACTGCGAACTCGATCCAGAAGAAATACTTGTGCCACCCATGTTAATTCAGCCTTTTGTAGAAAACGCAATTCGCCATGGTATTTTAAAAGGCGACAAAGCAGGAGTGCTTCAAATTGAATTTAATACTACCGAACATTATTTGCATTGTACAGTAATCGATAATGGTATTGGTATTTTTAAATCTCAGGAGACAAAAATAAAAACAGACCATCAATCTATGGCGCTTACTGTTACAAAAGAGCGTTTAACATCCATTTCGGGCGAAAATGCACTGCAGATTACCGAAATTAAAAATGATGATGGTACTATTGGCGGAACAAATATTACTTTTAAAATTCCTTTATTAACAGATTATTAGAGAACCTATGCTTACAGCCATTATTGTAGAAGACATGATTGATGCTTTACAGCTTTTAAAAAGCGATTTAGAAACCAGGCATCCCGAAGTTGAAATTATAGCCACCGCACAAAGTGTTGTAGAAGCAGCAAAGGTTTTACGTAAAAAACAACCCGATATTCTATTTTTAGATATTATGTTAGGCGATGGAACTGGTTTTGATATTCTAGAGATTTTTCCAGATTTAAAATCGAAAATTATCTTTGTAACAGCCAGTGATGAGTTTGCAATTAGAGCCTTTAAATTTGCGGCTATAGATTATGTTTTAAAGCCGTACGCTTACGAGGAATTGGATTTGGCTGTAGATCGCGCTAAAAAGCAAATACAACCTAATAAGGAACGATTAACCATTTTAAAAGAAACACTTTCTGCTCCAGAACAAAAGCCAGATAAAATATCGTTACACACACTAGATAAAATTATTATTGTGAGTTTAGATGATATTATCCGTTGTGAATCTGATAGTAATAATACCATTTTTCATCTTCAAGACAAGCGTAAAGTATTTGTAACCAAAACATTGAAGTATTTTGCAGACATGTTAAAAAGTTACGATTTTATCAGAATTCACCAAAGTCACTTGGTTAATTTAGATTATGTTAGTGAATACATAAAATCCGATGGCGGTTATTTAATGCTGAAAAATGGCGAAAATGTACCGGTTTCTGTTCGGAAGAAAACCGAAATTATTGAGATTTTAGATACGATGCATAGGTGAGTGGGTAATTTTTTTAATGACACCTTTGTCTTTAATTTCAATCGCTGGCAGATATACTTTTTTTGCTTGAAAATAGGTAAGGAGTGATGGGGTTTGTTTTTGAGAAGTTATTTTAAATAAAAATCATACGATTACGGGTTTCCGTAAAGTAATTTCTACAAATTGTAATATATTTAGACACTCCCAAGTTGATTATGCTTAATATCTCTTTTGCTTCTATTCGAATTTAGAATTGGTGTTAAAATTTATTGTTTAAAATTTTAAATAACTAATACAATGTCATTTTTCATAAATAATAAAAAACATTTTAATTTAGAGGTAAATAAGAATAAAATAGGGTTTAGAAAATGTCAAAAAGGAGCAGTTTGGGCTGTTAAAAGCTATTACACAAAAACTAATAAACCTGCACTAATCAGCATGCCAACCGGCTCAGGGAAAACAGCTTTAATGATTGCTATATGCTTTGAGTTAGAGATAAAAAAAGTTTTAATAATTACACCTTCTGTTGTTATTAGAAAACAGATTTTTGATGTTTTTAATGAAATGGAAATATTAAAAACTCTAGGTGTATTTAATAGTGAAGAAAAGCCAAAAGTAAATAATCATATAGGGTATTTAAAAACTGAAAATGATTGGATAAAAGCAACTAAATCTTATGATGTGGTTGTTTGAACTCCACATAGTTGTTCTTCTGAAATGAAAGAAAACGTAGTTCCTCCAAAGAATTTATTTGATTTAATAATTATTGATGAAGCCCATCATACTCCTGCTAAAATTTACGAAAGCGCTTTTAAAGATTTTAAAGATTCAAAAATTATTTTATTAACAGCAACTCCATTTAGGAGAGATAGAAAAAGAATTCAAGGTGAGTTAATTTATCACTATCCAATAGCAGAAGCGATAAAAAATAAAATATATAGACCTGTAATTTTTAAAAATGTAGAAACGAACAATGGAAAAAGTCAAGAAAAAGATTCTCTTTTAGCAAATGCTGCGATAGAAAATTTGAGAAATGAGCAAAAAAATAATCCAAATGCTCAATTATTAATCAAAACTAGAAAAATTGATTCAGCAAAAGATTTAAAAAAAATATATGAAGCTAAAGGAATATCGGTTGGTTTAATTCATAGTAAGAATACAACTAAACAGAACGAAGATTGTTTGATTAAGTGTAAAAAAGGCGAATTAGAAAGTTTAATAGCTGTTGGTATGATTGGTGAAGGTTTAGATATACCAACATTGAAAATAAGTGTATTACATGATATACCGAGAACCTTACCTACAACTATTCAATTCATTGGTCGAATTTCAAGAGTACATAAAAATCAAACAGGAAATGCAATTTTAATTGCAGATAAAAACTATGTGAAAGGTGAGGTTAAGAAATTATATTATTTTGATAAGTCATGGGATGAATTAATTCCTGGTTTAGTTGAAGAAATTGTTATGAATTCACCTTTATTCCCAAATTCAGAACCAAGTGAGTTAAATCCATTAGGTATATCTCCTAATGATTTAAAACCATTCTTTAGTACCAAAATCTATAAGACAAAAGTTGGTTTTGAATTTAAAAAAGGTTTTCATAAAAAAATGCCTTCAGGAATTGATTTAGTTTTCACTCATCAAGAAGATGTTAATTCTCCTTTGATATTAATTACAAAACATAAGAAAACATTGCCTTGGGGAAAAGATTCAGCCTTATTTCAAGAGAATTATGATTTACATATTTTATATTTAATTGATGATTTTTTATTTGAAAGTACGACTTCTGATTTGATTTTAAACTATATGAAATCTAAACTATTTGACACAAAAAAATATAAAATTGTTCCTGCATCAAATATTAGAAATGGATTAAGTGATAATACTATTGGCCAGTACTTTATGGTTGGTATGTCAAATATTTACGGAAGTGGAGCATCAAATCCAACGTATAAAATGTTAATGGGATTAGAGGTAGAGTCTGCAGTTAAACATTCTGATGGTGCTGTATTTTCTTTTGGTCATGCGTTATCAAGAATAGACGAAAATGAAACTAGAGGTATTGCTGTAAATAATGGTCGAATATGGGCCATTAAAAGAAAAAGTGTTAAAGAATTTTCAATTTGGTGTCAACATATTTATTCACTTATTAAGTTAGGCAATAATGAATCTAAAATTCCTAGAATGTCAAATTTAGCTAATTTTAAATCTGTTGAAAAATTCGAAGATAATCCTGTTTCTATTCAATTAGATAGTGTTTGTTTCCAAATGGCAATAGTTGATATTACAAAAGGTGATAAAAATTATGAAAGTTTTATTCCTGAAATTATTTTTGATAATTTATTAAATAATAATAAAAAAATTGAATGTTCACTTATTGTAGAAAAAGATGAGCTAGCAAAAATTCACTTTGACTTCGACAATGAACAAAAATGGGTTGTTAACTCAGATACAGAAATTAATATATTTATAGATATTCCTGATAAAGACCCAATAAAGACTAGTATTGAAGACTTTATAAATGCATATCCACCATTAATAATATTCCAAAATGCTAAAAGTTTAAGAGGTACTACATTGTTTGAGCCAAAAATTAAGGAACAAAAATTTGATAGGACTTTATTTAAAGCAATAGATGGTGGTTGGGATGAAACGGATATAAAGAAAGAAGCAGAAGAACCTACAGAGCCAGGTAAAATTTATAATGTACAACAAAAGACTATTAAAGTAATAACTGATAGTTCTGATTATCTAGATAATGATATTATAGTTATTGATGATGGAGCAGGAGAAATGGCTGATATAATATGGTTTTCAGTAGATAAAAAAATCATTCACTTTTTTCATTGCAAATATTCTTCTACAGATAAATCAGGAGCAAATATGAGAAATATAACAGAATTATTACAACAGGCATTGAGAAATTGTATTTGGATAAGGTCTAGTTTCATAATTAAACAATTATTGAATAGAGTAAATAAAACTCAAAATTCAAGAATACTAGAGGATAAATATGATGAATTAAATGAATTACATGATGATTTTATTCCTACAGATTGGGATTATAATGTTTATTTGGTTCAACCAGGTCTTTCTAAATCGGCTGTTTTTATAGAGAATATGACAAATGTAGAAAAACTACTTTTAATTTTAGATGATAGGCTTCAAAGTTCAGGGTGTAATCTTAAGATTTGGGCATCTTCTTAAAAATTATGCTCCTAGGCTAATTTATTTAGATATGTTGCCATTTTAATAATTATTCAAGATTCTAATATTCTCCACATCCAAACACTCCAATCCCCAACCAAGTAATGTTCCATCACTTTCTGCGACCAAAGGCTGCATCAATCGTATAGTTTGTACTTTTGTAAACACAAATTATTTCAGCAATTATAGAAAGCCTACATGCAACAACAACATAATAAACTCAATATATTTAAGAGCGTAAATTTCAATAAAGGGATTTACGTTTCTTTGTTTCAATTAATACTTCTAGTTTCCGTTTTTACTCAGGTTTCAGTGGGCGCACAAGTAAAAGACACGCGTTTACCCATCATTATTGATGCCGATACCGCCAATGAAGTCGACGATCTTTATGCTATTGTTAGAGCTATTAAAGAACCGAGTTTTAATGTTTTGGGGATTACTTCGGCACAGTTTCATACATCGCCATTGGCAACCGAAAACACCGTACAAGAAAGCCAAGATATTAACGAAAAGATATTGAACTTAATGGGGAATTACAGCATTCCGTTACCACTAGGAAGTAATGTACCGATAACCAATAGTACAGAACCAGCGAGTTCTCCGGCATCAAACTTCATTGTTAAAATGGCGCATAAATTACCCGCTGGCGAAAAGCTAAACGTGGTTATTTTAGGATCGAGCACCAATGTGGCGAGTGCTATTTTAGAAGATCCATCGATTATAGAAAAACTAAAAGTGCATTATCTTGGTTTTTGGCATACTGTAGAAACCAACGTCTATAACAAGAAGGAATTCAATACAGGCAACGACCCCAAAGCGGTGGATATTCTTCTAAATACCGAAGGTCTAGATTTAAGTATCATGACGGCAACAACCAGTCAGCACTTGGTGTTTACTAAAACAGAAGTAGATGCGCAATTAAAAAACAAAGGCGGTATTGCCGATTATTTAATAAACCGATGGGACACTTATGAGCGTTGGTGGACCAAAGACGACCCAGAAAAGAAAAGCTGGATTATGTGGGATGTTGCTATTATTGAAGCACTTGCACATCCTGAATTATCGAAAATTGAGACCTTTTTAACGCCTCCAGAAAACACGCCTCGCTTAATAAACATCCATACAAAAATAGAGGTAGACCTTATGAAAACGGATTTCTGGCAAAGCTTAAATAAAAAATAACCTATGTATTTAGATGTTAATAGTTCCATTTTGGATTTTGAAATGTGTTTAAACAACATGGGGTTTTTAGACCTAAAACAAGAACGCATTCTTTCTATAGAAAAACCCGGTGAGGGCAACATGAATGTGGTGCTTAGAATCCGTACCAATACGCGGTCTTTTATTGTAAAACAATCGCGTCCGTTTGTTCAGAAATATCAAGATATTACAGCACCTATTGAGCGTATCGATGTGGAATTTCAGTTTTACAAAGCGGTTACCAATAAGGTTATTGCACCTCATATTCCGAAAATATTAGCTTATAACGCAGATAATTATTTGCTTATTCTGGAAGATTTAGGCGACTGCAAAGATATGTCGTATCTCTATGAGGATAGAACTATGCACAGCTCGCAACTGCATGAACTTATGGATATTGCTGCGGAAATTCATAAATCTAAACCTACGGCATATCCTGAAAATATGGACTTGCGTTTGCTTAACCATCAACACATATTTGTTTTGCCTTTTTTAAAGGATAGCGATTTTCATTTAGATACCATTCAAAACGGACTTCAGGAATTGGCTTTAATTTACAGACATGATGCCGCATTAAAAACAGAGATTGCAAAGGTTGGCGAGCAATACTTATCTAAAGGGGATACGCTTTTGCATGGCGATTATTATCCTGGAAGTTGGATGACGAAGGAAAACCATACCTATGTGATAGATCCAGAATTTAGTTTTATGGGTTTTGCCGAATTTGATATTGGCGTTATGGCCGCACATACTATTATGATCACCATGAACATCGATTGTTTAGAAACCATAAAAAATAGATATCCTAAAAAATTAAACGCAGAATTACTTGCCAAAGTTGCCGGAATAGAAATTATGCGCAGATTAATTGGTTTGGCGCAATTGCCTTTAAAAAGATCGATTGAAGAAAAAAAGTTGCTTTTAGAAATGGCACGAACACTTATTTTGAAGTAGCAATACCAAGATTTTATTTTTTTAGTAAAAACATCAAATTTTGTCGTTCTCTGAGAATCGCGTATTTGAAAAAACTTTAGTCCTTGTACAGAATATTCAATTTATGCGAAACATGAAAAATAGTCGCGTTTTAAAGAATTGTTTGCTTTATATTTTCTTCATTAAAAATAAACAATAGCATTTCTTTTTATAAACCAAACTGCTAAACCGTATATTATAAAAGCAAAAAGTACTGTTTTTGATAATTGCAACAAAATATCCTTAAACGCAAAGCCTTTTAAGATCAGCATGCGCATTATGATTAGAATTATCAAATAGACAAATTAAAAAAGTTTTCAATTAATCAATCTGAAAATTCAATTAATCATTACATGATTCACATTTACCTTGGAGTAATATTTGAGATATTTCTACCTTACGATTAGCGATCTCAGGAATAACAACATTTACATTTATACAATCTACCTTACCACAACTTACACATTGAAAATGTGGATGGATATCTTTATGAACGGCGGACGAACAATTATGACATTTTGCATACCATTTATGCCCGTTTTTCCCTAAAAATAAATGTACAATACCGTCATCTTCAAGTTTATCTAAAATACGATATACTGTGGTTTTATTCATTTGAGAACGTAAACGTTCAACTAAAGTTATAACAGAAATAGCACTCGAATCCTCATCAAATTCTTTAAGTACTATTTCAACCGATTTTGTTTTTCTTAAAACACCCATAATGCAAAGGTAATGTTACTGTGTTGTAAAAACAAAAATATTAACTGCAACTTAGTTGCATTAATGGTTTATGTTATTATATTTGCACCTTAGTTGTATTAAAATGAATTAATGATATTAATAAAACAAAAACCAGACAGTATTGGTGTTATAGCAAGTACACTTTGCTTAATACATTGCATAGCAACTCCGCTTATTTTTATTGCGCAAAGTTGTTCCATTACTCATTATAACAGTGTGCCAACTTGGTGGGGTTATATAGATTATTTATTCTTAATAATTTCATTTTTTGCAGTGTATCGGTCTACAAAAATTACATCATTAAAATGGATAAAACCAGCTTTGTGGTTAAGTTTTATGCTATTGCTTGTTGTTGTACTTAACGAAAAAAACGCTTGGTTTGGTTTAAATGAAAGTTTTATTTATGTTCCTGCTATATCTTTAATTGCACTGCATTTATACAACAAAAAATACTGTCAATGTAACCAAAATAAATGCTGTGCAAATGAAGGATAAAGAACAAATACAAGCCGAAGGAGATCATCATTTCTCTGCAAACATAAAAACACCGTTGCGCCCTGATGCTTTTGATAAAACTGATGATGAAAAAATAGATAACATACAGCATCACTTTAAAATGATTATGGAAGAAATGGGACTAGATTTAACAGATGATAGTCTATCTGGAACTCCATATCGTTTTGCTAAAATGTATGTTAAAGAGTTATTTTATGGGTTAAACCCTGCTAATAAACCAAAGCTCTCAACCTTCGAAAACAAGTATGATTATAAAAAGATGCTTGTGGAACAACATATCAATATCGATTCTTCTTGCGAGCATCATTTTTTGCCAATTATTGGTCATGCACACATAGGATATATACCAACCAAAAAAGTAATTGGACTTTCTAAAATTAATCGTTTAGTAGATTATTATGCACACAGACCGCAGGTACAAGAACGCCTTGCTGTTCAAATTTTAAACGATTTACAAGATGTATTAGAGACCAAGGATGTTATTGTAATTATCAACGCAAAGCACCTTTGTGTATCTTCGAGAGGTATAAAAGATAAAAATAGTTTTACAACAACCATAGAATATGGAGGCTCTTTTTCAAAAAGAGCAACCCGAAACGAATTCTTAAAAATAATAGGTGAACAAAAATTGTAAAAAAATATATTCGAGAAAATAAGATTATGACACACAATAGAAGGCAGTTTATTTCTTTTTTAGGAAAAACAAGTTTAAGCGCTATTTTGGCACCTCATTTTTTAATTAGTTGTGGTAGTAATACAACTCCCGCTATAACAGAAAATATTTCTGAAGAACGAATAGCACAATTAAAAAAGCTTGCTATTGAAGCGTTAAAACCTTCGGATATGGATGATTTAATACTAACTAAAGGCCTAAATTATCATACCGTTGTAAAATGGGGAGACTCTCTTAATAAGCAAGATACTTTTGGTTTTAATAATGATTTCACTTGCTTTTTACCTTTAGATAAAAATAATCCAAATGATGGCTTATTGTGGGTAAATCATGAATATGTCAATCCGCTTTTTGTCTCAGATTTCAACTATAGAGATTTTAAACATCCTGAACAGCATCGAACAAATGAGCAGATAGACAAAGAAATGTATAATGTTGGTGGTACTATAGTTAGAATAAAGCAAGAGAACGGTATTTGGAAAGTTGTTGAAAATGATCCACATAACAGACGCATCACTGCTAAAACTCCAATAGAACTAAACTGGGATACTCCAATTAAAGGAAAAACTACAGTTATTGGAACACATAGCAATTGTTCTGGAGGTATTACACCTTGGAACACGTTCATTACTTGTGAAGAAAATTATGATAGTTTTTATGGAGAAACGGAATATAATGAAAACAATATAGCAAGCCATAGACCAAGTAGTCAAGGTTGGGAAAAATTCTACAACTATCCACCAGAGCATTATGGTTGGGTTGTAGAGGTAAACCCAAAAGATGGTAAAGCACAAAAACATATTGCTTTAGGACGCTTTGCTCATGAATGCTGCACGCTTTATGAATTAGAAGATAAACGTGTGGTGGCATATACTGGTGATGATAGTAATAATGAGCATTTATACAAATTCATTTCTTCTAAACCAGGCTCTTTAAAAGAAGGCACATTGTATGTAGCAGATACTGTAAACGGAACATGGTTAGCCTTAGATTGGGAGAGTCAACCAGTTTTGCAAAACAAATTTACAGACCAAACAGAAGTTCTGGTAAGAGCGAGAGAGGCTGCAAAACTATTGGGAGCAACAGCATTAAACAGACCCGAAGATATTGAAATTGATCCCATTACTGGGAATATATTTGTTTCACTAACCAATAATAAAACTAAAAATGATTGGCACGGATCTATTTTAAAAATTGAAGAAAATAACGGAGCTTATGATGCTTTAACATTTAAAGCTTCAATTTATATGGCAGGAGGTGAAGAAAACGGATTCTCTTGTCCAGATAATTTAGCCTTTGATTTAGCAGGAAATCTTTGGATGACCACGGATATGTCTGGTAGCGCTATGAATAAAGAGGAAAAGCCATATATGCCTTTTAAAAACAACAGCTTATTTGTAATACCTCGGTATAGTAAAGATGCTGGTAAAGTAATTCGTGTTGTTACGGCTCCAATAGATGCTGAACTTACTGGACCATGGTTTTCTCCCGATGGAAAAACATTGTTTTTAAGTGTACAACATCCGGGTGAACAATCTACAGACTTAAATAACCTAACAAGCAAATGGCCTTTTGACGATGACAATATTCCAAAACCTGCTGTTGTCGCCATTACTGGTGATTTAATTGAAAAAATGAACTTTCTGAATTTAATTGAATCCTAATGATTCGTTTAAATTGCTAAGGAAACCTTTTAAATATAGTCAAGAAAACAAATATGTAAATGATTACAATAGGAATTATAACTGTTAGTGATAGAGCGCATGCCGATGTTTATGAAGATCTTAGTGGAAAAGCAATTATCAATACGTTAAACGATTATTTAATTTCAGAATGGAAAAATATTTATAGAATTGTACCTGATGAACAAGACATTATTGAACAAACAATAGTCGATTTGGTAGATAATTATAAATGTTGTCTAGTTGTTACTACTGGAGGTACGGGACCAGGGAAACGAGATGTTACACCAGAAGCTACAGAAGCGGTTTGCGATAAAATGATGCCCGGTTTTGGTGAACTTATGAGAACAGAATCTTTAAAGTTTGTTCCTACGGCAATTTTATCAAGACAAACGGCAGGCCTTAGAGGCAGTAGTTTAATTATTAATTTACCAGGTAAACCGAAATCAATAAGAGAATGCTTGGATGCCGTTTTCCCTGCCATACCTTATTGCATAGACCTTATGAATGGTCCATACTTAGTTTGTAATGATCGTGTTATTAAACCGTTCCGACCTAAGAAATAACTATGCTTTAAAGTACATTTTGCAAAACATATTATAAAAAAAGATGGAAGCTATTATAACTGTTGTTGGATTTTTGGGAGCAGGAAAAACAACATTGCTAAAATACTTGTTAGAAAATTTTAATAACAACGGCTGGAATCCGTTCGTTATTCTTAATGATTATGAAAATGCTAATCTGGATGCAGAACAATTTGCTCAGCAAATTGGATTAAACGCCATAAAACCTTTAAGTGGTAGTTGTATTTGTTGCAGTGGCATTATGGAGCTTAGAAATACGGTAAATAGAATTCCTGAAAGACAAAAGGGTATTACATTAATTGAAGCTAACGGAACATCTGATGCTTGCTCGTTAATGGAATTTTTGGGAGTTGGACTCCATGATCGATTTTTACCACCCATTCAAATATCGGTAGTGGATGTTAAAAATTGGCAGGAACGTGGCGAACATAACGAGCTAGAAGCAAACCAAATACAAGTGTCTTCATTATTGGTTTTAACACATCTTGGAAGTGTAAATGAAAAACGAAAAATTCAAGTGATTAATCAATTAAAAACATTTAACCCTTCTGCTAAGATAATCCCCATGGATAGCTTAGATGTTTTATTACTTCCAGAATTGCTACCCTCTAAAAATTCGTCAAAAAAGCTAGATCATCAAAAAGCACATTGGGCCTCATGCTCTGTAGATCTACCAAATTTGCCCAGCTTAAAGTATATCGATAATATTTGTTCAGCATTACCTAAAAGTATCCTTAGAGTAAAAGGTTGTACAATAATAGGTGATAATAATAATCACACCTATTTTGAGCGGACTCCAAATGGAGACGTGCATATTAGGCCTTTTAATGGTGTTCCTACAACAGGTTCTAAACTACTTACTATAGGTCCTGGTAGCGAGCCTTCTTCTTTAGAAAAAATAATTAAATCGATACTTTTAATAGGCAAAGCTATTGATAATAACACCAAGTAAATTAATACTCGAATTAAAAAATAGATTAAAATAAATGAAAAAATTACCTGTAACCGTATTAAGTGGTTTTTTAGGCGCTGGAAAAACAACATTGCTAAACCATGTATTGCATAACAAAAAAGGCTTAAAAGTAGCCGTTATTGTAAATGACATGAGTGAAGTTAACATTGATGCTCAGTTTATTGCAAATGAAAACACACTCTCTAGAACCGAGGAGAAATTAGTAGAAATGTCTAACGGTTGCATTTGTTGTACGTTGAGAGAAGACTTGATGATAGAGGTTGAAAAGTTAGCGGCTCAAAATAAATTTGATTATTTACTTATAGAAAGTACTGGAATTAGCGAACCTATTCCGGTAGCACAAACGTTTACATTTGAAAGTGAAGATGGAAAAATAGACTTAAGTCGTTTTAGCTATATAGACACCATGGTAACTGTGGTAGATGCTTTTAATTTCTTAAAAGATTTTTCGAGCTCAGATTATTTAACCTCAAGAGAACTTACCAATATAGAAGGGGATGATAGAACGATTGTTAATCTATTAACCGATCAAATTGAATTTTCTAATGTTATCATTATCAATAAAATGGATTTGGTAACCGCAAAACAATTAGAAGAACTTCGAGCTATTATTCAAAAGTTAAACCCAGAAGCGCGTATTATTACAGCTAATGAATCTAAAGTTGAACTAGAAAATATAATCAATACCAATTTATTCGATTATGAAAAAGCAGAAGCTTCTGCAGGATGGTTAAAAGAATTAGAAAATGACCATGTACCAGAAACCGAAGAATATGGCATAAGTTCCTTTGTTTTTAAAAGTAAGTCACCTTTTCATCCCGAACGATTTTTAACGTACCTCAATCAACGATTTCCTCAAAATATTATTAGAAGTAAAGGCTTATTCTGGCTAGCTTCAAGATCGAATCAGGCTTTATTATGGAGTTCTGCCGGAGGTTCATGTAAAGCAGATAGTGCTGGTGTTTGGTGGGCTTCTATGTCTTTTGGAGAACGCATTGGTTATGCCTCTTTTGTTGATAATCAAAACGAAATTGAATCTAGTTGGGATGTCAATTTTGGAGATAGAAAAATAGAGCTAGTCTTTATTGGGCAACATTTAAACAAAGAAAAAATGATAGCAGAATTAGAAGATTGTTTGCTTACCCAACTTGAAATAGCCGTATGGAAAAAAGGGCAGTTTTCTGAGCAAGACCAATGGCCAATAGCTATATAAAACAAAGCATGAGGTTTTTATAATATTCAAAATGATACACACAAAGCATCTTACATTTCAATATAAAAAGACAGAAAATAGTTTTAGTTTTCCCAATATCACTTTAAACAAGCAAGAAAACTTACTCATTTTAGGGAAATCGGGAATAGGTAAAACAACACTTTTGCATCTATTATCTGGTTTATTAAAACCCGCTACGGGAAAATTAATTATCGATCATGTGGATATCATTAATTTAAATTCTAGACAATTAGACAAGTTTAGAGGGAAAAACGTTGGTTTAGTCTTTCAAAAAAAACATGCCATACAATCCCTAAATGTTATAGAAAATTTACAAGCTCGGCTATTATTCAGTAAAAAAAAAGATAAAAATATCATTATTGATGATTTACTAAAACAGCTCGACTTACTCAATTTTAAATACAGTAAGGTAAACGAACTTAGCGATGGACAATTGCAAAGATTAGGCATTGCGTCTGCCGTTATACATCAACCAAAAATAATTTTAGCCGATGAACCGACCTCTAGTTTAGACGATGAAAACTGTACTATTGTTATGAAGCTACTAAGGGAACAAGCCGAAAGAACTGATGCAAACCTCATTGTTATTACACACGATTCTAGAATTAAGCCCTTCTTCCAAAACACCATAGCTTTATGAAAATTTGGGAAATAAGTATTAAAAACATCAAATCTAAGCCGCTTTATACATTTTTAAGCGTTTTTATGTTAACACTAAGTATTATTCTTCTTTTAGGTATTCAACGAATAAAGCATTCTTTTCAATACCAAATGGAAAATAATTTAGGAGACATTGATTTGGTGATTGGAGCCAAAGGAAGTCCTTTACAATTAGTATTAGCCTCAGTGCTTCATCTAGATAATCCAACAGGGAATATTTCTTATCATGAAGCAATAAAAATAAGTAAAAACCCAATGATTAAATCTGCTGTACCTATTTCTTATGGTGACAATTATAAAGGTTTTAGAATTGTAGGAACAACCGATAAATTTGCCAGTCTTTATAAAGCAGAATTAAAGCAAGGCCATCGCGTTCAAAAATCTATGGAAGTTGTTGTAGGATTTTCTGTAGCTCAGCAATTAGGAGTTAAAATAGGAGATGTTTTGTTAAGTTCTCATGGATTAATAGAAAATACGATAGATGTGCATTCTGATAAATTAACAGTTGTAGGTATTTTAAAGCCCACCCAAAAAGTTATAGATCGTTTAATTATTACTAATTTACAAAGTGTGTGGGATGTTCATAATCATGATGAAACTCACAGTTCCGAAAATCATCATGAGCACGAGCATCAAGATAAAGACCAAGAAATAACCTCATTATTAATTTCCTTTAGAAGTCCTTCAGCGTTTTTAACAATTCCACGACAAATTAATCAAAAAACCAGTATGCAAGCGGTTTTACCCAAATTTGAATTAGATCGCTTATATCAATACACAGGCGTGGGCTTTAAAACAATAACAGGAATAGCTTACTTAATTCTTATTATTTCAGGTATTATCATGTTCACTAGTCTATACAAAATGGTAAAAGAACGTAGCTTCGATTTGGCTATTCTACGAACCTACGGAGCGACTAACTTTCAATTGATAAAAATAGTAGCTTATGAAGGCTTTACAATAGCACTTGCTGCTTATGGGTTTGGCTTGTTACTTGTAAAAGTAGGTTCAAAATTCATTTTTAAATTGATGCATGCAGGCGATAAACTCTATATACTCAAAGAACTGCCATATCATGAACTCCTGAATACGGGAGCCGCTACTTTTATAATAACATTATTGTCTATTTTACTGGCAATATATCCCATTCTAAAAATAGATATCTCAACAATTTTAAGTCATGAAAAATAAAATTTTAATAGCAATACTGCTCTTTACGCACGCACTATGCTATAGCCAACAAAAAATAACTTGGGAAGATTTAGCAAAAGTGACTTACACCGACAAATTTTTTCCAGCTTACGATGATTATTTTAAGCATCCCGATTTTTCTGCATCAGTTAAAGCTCTCGAAGGGAAAAAAATTACTATAACGGGATATTTTCTAAATATCGATCCTAATGGTAAATTATTCATGTTATCCAAAGGCCCCATGTCTGCCTGTTTCTTTTGTGGTCAAGGTGGTCCGGAAACCGCAGTAGAGCTTCAGTTTACTAACGTGAAACACTTTAAAACTGACAATATTGTAAGCATGACGGGTACATTAAAGCTTAACGCAAGTGATGTTGAACATTTTAATTATATCCTAATTGAATGTGAAGGAGAGTTAGTTAATTGATTTAGTAAGTGAATTTGTTTCTGTAAAGCTATAGTGAGAATATAGTCGTCAACATTCAATGATGGTGCCGATCTTTATGATATAGTTAGAACCATTAAAGCTCGAGTTTTAATGTTTTGGGTACATTACCTGCTGGCGAAAAACTGAACGTTGTTATTTTAGAATCGATCACCAATGTGGCGACTGCTATTTTGGAAGATCCATAGATTATAGAAAAACCTGGTGAGGACAACATAAATGTGGTGCTTAGAATCCGTACCAATACGCGGTTTTTTATCGTAAAACAATCGCGTCCGTTTGTTCAGAAATATCAAGGTATTACGACACCTATTAAGTGTATCTATGTGGAGTTTCAGTTTATAAAGCGGTTACCAATAAGGTAATTGCGCCACATATTCCTAAAATATTGGCTTATTTTACAGAGTACATATCCAAAGGCGATACACTTTTACACGGCAATTATTATCCTGGAAGTTGGATGTCGAAAGCAAACCATACGTATCTGATAGATCCAGAATTCAGTTTTATGGGTTTTTCCGAATTTGATAATGGCGTTATGGTAACACATACTATTATGATCAGTATGAATATCGATTGTTTAGAAACCATAAAAAATAGATACCCAAAAACCTTAAACGCCAATTTGCTTGCCAAGGCTGCCGGAATAGAAATTATGCGTAGATTAATTGGTTTGGCTAAATCGCCCTTAAAAAGAGCGATTGAAGAAAAAAAGTTGCTTTTAAAAGTGGCACGAACACTTATTTTGAATTAGAGACATCTAGATTCGATTTGTCAGTAAAACTATTAAATTTTGCTGTTCGCTGAGAATCCCGTATTTGAAAAAACTTTAGTCCTTGTACAGAATATTCAATTTATGCAATACATTAAAAATAGTCGTTTTTAATTCCTAAAAGAGAAAAATATTCGAATTTGCTATCTCACGGAAATAAACTTACTATTTTCATACATTTGTAATATGACACATGATTTACCTAAAATAGAATTTAAATCAGATTTTGAATTAGATATTGAAGTCATGACCTTTGCCGAAACTTTTGACAAGTTAGGTTTATCTACAAGTCATGATCCTTTTTCACCACATAGAATTTTATTTCATCTTATCATCATTGTTACCAAAAACACTTATGAGCATGTTGTCGATTTTAAGTCTTACACTTTAGTTGAAGGAAGTTCTATCTTTGTTTCTAAAAATCAAATCCATCATTTTAACAAAGAACTGATAAATGCGGAGGGCTATTGTATTATTTTTAATAGTTCGTTTGTAGATAAATCACATTATTTATTAAGCACTTTAAATTTAAATCGGTTATTTAATTACCATATTGAAACACCCGTAATTCACCAAAGTAAAACCGATCATGATAACCTGATTAGTACAGCACATAATTTGCGTAATGAGTATATGTTTTCTAATGGTTTTGGCAAGTCGCAAATATTAAGTAATCTGCTTAATGTTTTACTACTTAAGGCAGAGCGGACCAAAGAAAACCAATCTGTTAAAGACATTAATATGCATTGGTTAGAGAAATTTACAGCATTTAAAGATATACTTGAAGATGAGTTTGCAAATACTAGAAGTTCAAGATATTATGCATCAAAATTATTTATATCTTATAAGTTTCTAAACGATATTGTTAAGACGCTTACTGGCAAGACTGTAAAAGCGTTTATAGACGATTTTGTAATTATTGAAATTAAGCGCTATCTAGTTACAACCTCACTTTCTATTAAAGAAATAAGTTATAAAACCGGCTTTGAAGAGCCTACGAATATGGGTAAGTTTTTTAGAAAAAACACGGGCTTTACACCACTTAAATTCCGAAATAAAACATAAACACCAGGTTACACTTTAACCATTTTTATCATCATTTTGATTGGCTTAATACTGCGGCGCTAATGCATCTTTGCAGTATAATTATTAATCTAAAAATAAAATGATGAAATCTTTCAAATTAAAATTTATGGCCATTATTGTTTTGGCTATCACCATCGTCTCTTGTAATAATGACGACGATTCTAATGCTCAAAAAACAGTTGATTTTGGAAATGCACCGTCAAGCTCCATGATAACTTTGGGCACTGTAGATGTTATTACAGAAAATACAGTAAGATACCACACGCTTAATTTTGATACCGCTCCATATACAATCACTATTGTAGAAACAGAAAACACTGTTGTTTTAGTAGATTTAGGACCTGCGCCAGTTTTTGCAGACGAACTAAAAGCTTATGTCAATGCTATTAATAAACCTGGCGCTGTAATAATTACTCACAACCATGGCGATCATTATGGTGGTGCGGGAAATTTTGCAGATTTAGATTTTTATGCTGAAAGCACTGTGGCTGCACAATTAAACAATACAGCAGACTTTACAACCTTGCATCCTAATGCGGTTATTGCGGTGAGCGATTTTCAAGAAATAGGCGATTTAACTTATATTTTTGATAAAGTATCTAACGCAGAAACTGGAGAAAACGGTTATGTTTATAATGCTGCGCATAAAGTTCTTTTTACTGGAGACCTTATTTACAATCTATCCCATCCGTATTTAAGAGAATACACACCAAATAGTGGTGATGATGAAATTGATAACTGGATTGCTGGTTTAAATGTATTGAAAGCCAACTTTGCAGACTACAATCATATTTTTGCTGGACACAATGGTTCACGTTCTGATGTTGAAGCGTCTATTGACGAAAACATCGATTATTTACAAAATGCACAAGGTATTATAAAAGGTACACAAACTACTACTGGTGAGGGAACAGCGACAACAAACCAAGAGGTAATTGACGAACTAGAAGTGCTTTTTCCAACATATTTAGATGAAGGCCTTTATTTATCGTTACCTGGCTCTTTTTTCCCTGGAGATACTGGAGCAGATTGGTTTTAATCTCGATCGCCAAACT
The DNA here is from genome assembly GCF_009796825.1 of Algibacter sp. L3A6. GTDB lineage: Bacteria > Bacteroidota > Bacteroidia > Flavobacteriales > Flavobacteriaceae > Algibacter. Next base: position 3,743,422 of record NZ_CP047030.1, on the reverse strand, counting down.
TTATTACCTCCTACATTAAATTAAAACTCATTAATTATGAAAATTAAATTAATAGCATTAGCAATAATAGGCTTACTAATTAGTAGCTGTAGCCAAACAAAATCTGTTTTAGAAGTAACAACCTTTAAGACGAAATCACTTGATAATATTGCCGTTTTCAATAAACTTGACGCTGAAATAGAGGCTAATTTCACAGCAAAACAACCTGGTTTTATTAAGCGCCAAAGCGGAATAAATGAAAATGGAGAATATGTGGTTTTGGTATATTGGGAAACTCTAGAAAACGCGAAAGCATCTATGGAAAAATTTATGGCTAATCCCTCTGTAGCCGATTATGCTTCCATGATTGATGAGGCTTCTATGAAAATGTCGCGTTATAATATTGATAATAATTTTAACGCAGCTCACAGCAATTTTGTTGAAGTGATGTCTTTTAAAACTAAAGCAGATATTAATATGAATGCATTCAATAAAACCAATAAGCGCGTTGAAAAAGGATTCACTTCAAAACAAGATGGTTTTTTACAACGTATTACTGGTGTAAATGAAAATGGTGAACAAATTGTTGTAGTGTATTGGGATAATAAAAGCCATTCTGATGCTGCTTTACAACCGTTTATGAATAACAAGATCTCTAAGGAGTTTATGGACATGATGGATCAATCTTCTATATGGATGGGACGCTATCAAAAAATTAAACCAGAGCTTGAATATTAAAGAGCATCTGAAAATTGTAAACACATATTGATTACTAGCATGAAGGGATATCAACTTGACTTTGGTATTCCTTCTTTTTAAACAGAAAAATGATGATAACCTCACAACAAAACCAAATAAACACCACCATAAACGGACTCTTTGAAGATTCTAAATTCGATATGCTAAACATAATGAAAGGTGTTGCAAAAAGCGTTTTTAGACCTATGCAGCCTTTGGATTTTAAAGATGCCTATTTGTCAATTACAAAATCACAAGGCAAAGGTTTAACAAACCTAATAGAAGATAACAAACTTAAAAACATTGTAGAATTTGGAACCTCTTTCGGGATTTCCACACTGTATTTAGCGCAAGGCGTTCTTGAAACAGGCGGCCGCGTTATCACCACAGAGTTACTCGAATCGAAAGCAAAAAAAGCCATTAATAATTTTAAAAGCGCAGGAGTACACAATCTTATTGATGTTAGAATTGGAGACGCCACGGAAACCTTAAAAAACCATGAGGAACCTATTGATCTATTATTGCTAGATGGTTGGAAAGACTTGTACTTAACACTTTTCCAGATGCTGGAACCTAATTTCCATAACGGTACATTTATCTATGTCGATAATGCAGAAATGGCAGATTCTAAAGCCTTTTTAGAAGTGATTAGTCAAAATAAAGCGTATAAATTGCAGTCTCTATTTGGAGAAAAAGTAGTATTAATAACAGTTAAAAAATAAATATATTATGAGTCAAGTATCAAATTGCCCAAGATGTGGAGGTAAATCAAAAATAAAAGAAACAAATGGTGTTACCACTTATCAAGCGCTTCAAGATGAAGACGTTTTGAAAAAAGTAGGACAATTAAAAAAAGCCATGGAAACATTTAAAGCTAAAGCCGAAAAACTTGAAAAAGAACTAGAAACTTTAAAGAACAATCAAAAATAAGAAGCTAACAAAATAGAGTAAGATGTGGGTTTTCTTAACTTTATAACGTTTCAGATAAATTAAGGTAGTTGGCTTTTAGGTTGGTTAGCCGTTTTTAAATTCTTAAATTTGGGTAAAACCCTTAAAAACATGCTCACACTATTTAATACATTGATTTTACAATTACCCATGGGAACGCCAAACCCAGACGACAACCAACCATTAGATTTATCGGATCCGTTTGAGTTAATTGTGTTTATTATTTTACCAATCTTAGCTGTTTTCTTTTACATACTTTGGAGAAAGAAACGAAAGGATAAAAACTAGTTTAGTAAATAAAATAGCGGTTTATTATTTAAGGATAGGTTGTAAAACCGTCCAAACATTTTCAGCCAATATTTTATGACCTGCTTTTGTTGGATGAATACCATCCGATTGATTTAATGCTTCAATACCGCCAACATCTTCTAATAGAAAAGGGATTAAATACAAATCGTTTTTTTTAGCTAAATCAGGAAACATATTTTTAAATTCTGTAGTGTAACTTTGTCCCATATTTGGTGGGATTTGCATACCGGCTAAAACAATAACAGCCTCCGGATATTTTGTCTTTACTGCATCTATAATAGTTTGTAAGTTGGCTTTAGATTGATCTAAAGGCACACCACGTAAACCATCATTAGCGCCCAATTCTAGAATAAAAATGCTAGGTTCTTCATTTAAAACCCAGTCAATTCTATTTTTTCCACCAGAAGTGGTTTCACCGCTAACACCAGAGTTTACAATGCTATACTCTAAACCCAAAGCATCTATTTTATCTTGTATAATGCCAGGAAAGGCATCATCAACATCTTCTAAACCATAACCAGCCGTTAAACTATCTCCAAAAAACACTATTTTTTTAGAGCCTGTATTTCTGGTGGTTTCAACTTCCGTTTCTGGCGCAGTTTCAGCCGAGTCTGTAGCTTTTTTAGAAGCATCTTGTTTACAAGACAATAAGAATAGTAGTACGTAAAAACAGCAAAATTTTAAGAAAACCTTTTGAGTTCTATTGTTGATATTTATTATCAATTGTCTATTTTTCAACATCGGGATTTTTTAGTAAAAACATTAAATAAGCGTCATGTCAAATATATTAAAGATTAATGATTTAGAGAAAACTTATACCAGTGGTTCTAAAAAATTAACAGTAATTAGCAATATCTCTTTTGAAGTAAAACAGGGGAGTGTTTTCTCTATTGTAGGACCTTCAGGAAGCGGAAAAACCACGCTTTTAGGTTTGTGTGCTGGTTTAGATTATCCAACGGCTGGAAGCATAGAATTATGCGGCACCGCTTTGCATGATTTAAATGAAGATGAACGCGCCGCTTTACGAAATAAAGAAGTCGGTTTTATTTTTCAGAATTTTCAATTACTACCCACTTTAACGGCATTAGAAAATGTGATTGTTCCTTTGGAATTGCAAGGTAAAAAAGACGCTTCTAAATCTGGAATTGCTTTATTAGAAAAAGTAGGCTTAGGAGATCGTTTACATCATTATCCATCGCAATTATCGGGTGGAGAACAACAGCGTGTTGCTCTGGCGCGTGCTTTCTCTAACAATCCGTCTATTTTATTTGCCGATGAACCTACAGGAAATTTAGATGAAGAAACCGGTGAAAAGGTGATTCAATTACTCTTTGAACTTAATAAAGAAGCCGGAACTACTTTGGTGATTATTACCCACGATTTAGATTTAGCAAACCGTACGCAACAAATTTTAAGATTGAAAGGCGGTAAGATTATTTCAAACGAAAAAACAAGCGCGATTTAATGAGCAAAATCTATTCAAAACCGAATTTTCAATGGCTTTTAAAAATGGCTTGGAGAGATGGGAAAGCCAGTCTTTCTAGACTGTTGCTTTTTATGGCTTCCATAATATTAGGGATTGCTGCGGTTGTTTCTATTCAGTTATTTAGCGATAATTTAAAGCAAAATATAAAGCTACAATCAAAAGCCTTAATGGGTGCCGATTTTGTTATTGATAGCAAACAAAAACCGACTGAAAAAACACAAGCCATTATAGATTCTTTAGGTGCCGATGCATCTGAAGTTAACTTTGTGTCTATGGCCGCTTTCCCTAAAAATAACGGTACAAAATTAGTAAAGGTTAGAGCTGTTGAAGGCGCATTTCCTTTTTACGGAGATATCACAACCACACCAAAAGATGCAGGTGCTACTTACCAGAACTTAGGTGGCGCATTAGTTGATGCCACGCTACTTTTACAATACAAGATTACACCAGGAGATTCTATTAAAATAGGAGAATTAACGCTGCCTATTGTTGGTGAATTAAAAGCCATTCCAGGTAGTACAGCTATTTCATCTTCTGTGGCGCCAACCGTTTTAATTCCGTTTCGTTTTTTAGATGAAACTGAATTATTACAATTAGGAAGTAGAAAAGAATATCAATACTTTTTTAAAGATCCAAAAGTCAATTTAGAAGGTTTAAAGAAAACATTAGAGCCCGTTCTTGAAGCGGAAAACGCAGATCTTGATACGCATATTAGCACAAGCAAACGTTTAGGCAGGCGCTATGATAATGTGAGTCGGTTTTTAAATTTAGTCGCTTTTATAGCGCTTTTATTGGGTTGTATTGGTATTGCGAGTTCTGTGCATATCTATATTAAAGAAAAACTAAAAAGTGTTGCTGTTTTAAAGTGTTTAGGCGCTTCTAGAAAACAAACTTTTTTAATTTACCTGCTACAAATTATTAGCATCGGACTCATTGGAGGTTTAATAGGTTTGGCCATAGGCACCGCATTACAATATGTATTCCCTTATATTTTACAAGATTTTTTACCATTTAGTGTAGAAATATCTATTTCAGTTCAGCCCATAATTATGGGGATTACTTTAGGTGTTTTAATGTCTGTTTTATTTGCGTTATTACCCTTGTTAGGAACTTGGCATGTATCACCTTTAGAAGTTTTAAGAGGCTCGGAAGATAATCTTCAAAAACCTAAAAAAGCAAGAATTGCAGTTATGTTCGCCATTGCTATTTTTATATTTCTGTTTGCATTTTGGATGCTAAAAGATGCCTTAAACGGATTGTTTTTTACAATCGGAATTTTTATCACAGTTGCTATTATGGCTGGTATAGCACAGATGTTTATTAAACTAATTAAAAAATATTTCCCAAGTTCTTGGGGTTATACCAAACGCCAAAGTTTATTAAATTTATTTCGCCCTAATAACCAAACTATGGTATTGGTATTAGCGATTGGTTTGGGTACATTTTTAATAAGCACACTGTATTTTACAAAGGATATTTTATTGGCAAAAACCGCTATTGAAAACAAGCAAAATGATGCCAATATCATTTTAATGGATGTTCAAAAAGAACAGGAAACGACACTTTTAGAGACTTTTAAAAGTAAAGGCTTGGAGGTGATTAATAATATTCCAATTATTACAATGCGCATGCATAGTATTCGTGGTAAATCGGTAAATGAAATTCGCCAAGACACCACCATTAAAATGCGTAAATGGATTTTAAACCGAGAGCTTAGAGTAACTTATAGAGATGCTTTGGTAGATACCGAAGAAATTTTGGAAGGTGAATGGACAGGTAAAATGGAACCCGGAAACCCCATCTATATCTCAATAACAGACAACATTGCCAAAGATGCTAATTTAAAAATAGGGGATACTGTTGTTTTTAATATTCAGGGTGCGCTTAAGGAAACTGTAGTTGGCAGTATTCGTAAAGTGGATTGGAGCAGTATGAAAATAAATTTTAATATTTTATTTCCGGTGGGTGTTTTAGAAAATGCGCCTACATTTAACGTCATGACCACACATGTACCAGATGAAGAAAGCTCGGCTGCCTTGCAAAGCGATTTGGTTCAGAAGTTTCCAAATGTTACTATTTTAGATTTACGACAGGTGTTTACTATTGTTGAAGATATTCTAGATAAAATATCATGGATTATTAATTTTATGGCTTTCTTTAGTATTCTGACTGGTTTTATTGTACTTATTGGTTCTGTTAGAAATAGCAAATACCAACGTATAAAAGAGAGTGTGTTACTTAGAACTTTAGGAGCAAAAAGCAAGCAAATTTTACAAATTACGGCTCTAGAATATGTTTATTTAGGTGTTTTAGGAAGCTTAACAGGAATTTTATTGGCTTTTATTGGAAGCCAATTATTAGCCACATTTTTGTTTAAAGAACCTTTTGTACCATCGGTAATTCCGTTTTTGGTTTTTCTACCAAGTATTACGCTTTTAGTTGTTTTGGTTGGATTAAGTAACTTAAAATCTGTATTAAAAAGTCCACCTTTAGAGGTGCTGAGGAAGGAAGTATAGTTTTAATAAAAGTAAACTACCGCCGTATTATTGTGCTCTTTTTACAAAGCAACAATATGAGAGAAGCGGTAGAATACAAAATATATATTTAGTATCCCATTTTGCTAAGAATCACTTTTAATTTGGTTTGTTTCATTCTAATGTACTGTACATTAAAAGTGACAGGGATTTCTTATCTGAGATAAAAGTAATATTTAATCCTAGCTTAAAAATTGTGTTTCGCTAAGTTGAGTTTTAATTGTGGTGAGTGGCGGAAAAGTGTCGACGGTTACTGACAGCAAATTGATGTTTTGAAGGCTATTTTTTAATACAGATAATGAATAGCACTCTGATTTTCTATTAAAAATAACCTAAACGGATAGTTTAGCCCTGATAGCAGCGGCATCCTTTTTTGTATTATTTAATAGGACTAAACTTAGGTTGAAGAAAAGGGTTTAAGATAAAGAGAAACCTTGAAACTATCTACAAAAAAGATATAGCGGATAGCAGGAAATAGCTTCTAAGAACTATTATTTTTATTGCTTTTCGCTTAAATATTTCCAATAGCGTTTGGGTACATGTTGAATGTGGAGTTTTATGTTTTTTCGTGACTTGATATTTGTGCTTTTAAAATAGTCTTGCCACAGTTGTTGAAACTCTAATTCAATAGGTGCGAAAAATTCTGTTGATGTTTTAGAAGGATCGAAATTACGATCGAGTTCGAGGCTAATAAGTTCTACGGACTCTAAATTGTAATAGATGCCATATTTTCGGCTTAAGTCGTAAATAAGCCATTTTTGATCTGCATAACGTTTTTCGAAATGTCTTTTTATTAAAGGTAAAACATTAAAATCGGGTTCTATATTTGCAAAATAAACACCATCTTTTGTGAGTTTGAATCTAACGAAAGCTTCCATTCTATGTTTTTCACGACTTACATTTTTAGTGAGTTTTGAAAGTTGTAAAATGTGAACGTTTCCAAAATCTGAGGCAACGTTGTTTTTAGATTGAAATACATATAAAATAGCTTGATATATGGTGTTTTCTACGGTTGGTTTTTCGCTTAAAAAGGCGTAGTAAAAACGCTGTAACTCATTGGTAGACATTTTCTTTTTTAAACCCGCCCAAACCCGGTTTGCTTTCTCTGGCTCGGTATTAACCAAGTCCCAAGTCCCGAACATGGGCTCTTGAAAGTGCTTTTCTTTCACGATAGAGATTGCTTTTAATTTCATCTCATACGCCATAAAAACACAGGATAAAAAACCATCGAACGTACCATCGTAAACTAAAGTTGTTTCCATAGTAATACTATCCAAAGAGGTTTAATTGGTTACTAAGCATTGATGTGTACTTACTTTTTGAGTTTTGTAGTATTAAGCCTTTAATTTTTTCGGGAGTGAGATCTCGCTTTTCAAATTGATTTGAAGCGCATACCATAAAATATTGCGCCCGATTGAAGGCTACGCCAATAGATTTTAAATGATCCCAGTTAAGCTGCCTATAGCGCCTTGCATTTAAAATTTTAAAAACCGATTTCATGCCTAAACCAGGAATTCTAGAAAGCATACGCTTATCGGCTTTATTAACATCTACGGGAAATTCATGCATATTGCGCAGTGCCCAACCCAATTTAGGATCGATATCTAGATCTAAACTTTGGTTTTGTTCGTTTAAAATTTCTTCAATATTAAAGCCGTAAAAACGCAGAAGCCAATCGGTTTGATACAACCTGTTTTCTCGTAACATCGGGACAGGTGTGCCAATTTGCGGTAATCGCGTATCGTAACTAATGGGTACATAACCCGAATAATAAACCCGTTTTAAATTAAAGTTTTTATAAAAATAATTGGATGTGTACATGATTTGCATATCATTCTCGCCACTTGCTCCAACAATCATTTGCGTGCTTTGTCCGGCAGGAGCATATTTGGGTGTGCTTTTAATTATTCTCTTTTCACTTTTGTATTGAATGATTTCATTTTTTACCTTTTCCATAGGTTTTATAAAATCGGCTCTATTTTTATCAGGTGCTAAAAGTTTAAGACCTTTTTCAGTCGGAATTTCAATATTAACACTTAATCGATCGGCGTATAAACCAGCTTCACGCATTAACTCATCGCTCGCTCCGGGAATAGATTTTAAATGAATGTAGCCATTAAAATTCTCTTCTAATCTTAATTTTTTAGCCACAGCCACTAAGCGTTCCATAGTGTAATCGGCACTTTTAAAGATACCAGAACTTAGAAACAAGCCTTCAATATAATTACGTCGGTAAAAATTCATGGTTAAATCTACCACTTCCTGAACCTTAAAAGCAGCACGTTTAATGTCGTTACTTTTGCGTGTTACACAATAGGCACAGTCGAAAATACAATGGTTGGTTAGCAATATTTTTAATAGAGACACGCATCGACCATCTTCTGTATAGGTATGGCAAATTCCAGAAGCCGAAGCATCGCCTAATCCTTTGTTTTTATTAGTTCTGTTACTCCCGCTAGAGGAGCAAGAAACATCATACTTTGCAGCATCTGCAAGGATATTTAGTTTTTCTTGTACACGTTGAAAAGACATTAGTAGGTGTTTAATTTGAAGCCCAAAGATACAATCTAATCAAATATAAAATGAATAATTTTGATAAAAAACCTCATATTAGTTATAATTAATATCTCATTATATGATATATAAATATTTATTGTTTAAATTCGTACTCTGAAACCAATGGTTTAATTATGAATCGTATTAAAGAAGTATTAGAAACAAAAGGCATAAAGCAAACTTGGCTCGCTACCAAGCTTAATAAGAGTTACAATATGGTGAATTCTTATGTGCAGAACAGAAGGCAACCTAGCCTTGAAATGCTTTTTGAAATAGCAAATCTATTGCAAGTTGAAGCTAGAGAATTACTGGACGCTAACCCATTGGTATCAAAAGAATCGAGCAGTAGTGATACTGTGGAAATCCCGTTGATTGGTTCTGTAGCCTGTGGTTTACCTATTTATGCTGAAGAAAATATTGAAGCTAAAATTTCTATATCTAAGACATTGGTTAAAAATGTAAGTGATTATTTTCTTTTAAGAGCTTCTGGTGATTCTATGAATAAAAAAGGCATTACTAGCGGAGATTTACTTTTAATAAAACAACAGCAAACTGCAAACCATGGCGATCTGGTGGTTGCTTTAATTGATGATGATGCTACCGTAAAGGAGTTTATAAATAATGGTGATACTATTGTGTTAAAACCTCATTCTACGAATGCAAAACATCAACCTATAATTCTAACTACGGATTTTAGAATACAAGGTATTGTCGAAAAAGTAATAAAATTATAATAGGGAAGAGGCTTATAAAAGAAATGCCTGCGTTATTAATTAGTAAAGAAAAAACATTTTTGAGCATTGAAAACGCTCGTTTAAATATGAAATTTTATTTCTATTATAACTTAAATCAATATTAAAATAATTATAATCAATTGTATATATCCTTAATGTACATTTTGTTTAATTATATTTATATAGAAATAAACAAAATGCAAAACTATGGAATTGATTAACGAAGCAATTGAGTTTGAAAACGCGAAAATGAGTAATATGTCTACAAGTGACAGAGTAGTCGCATCGCGAGAAGCAAAGCGTTTAATACTCGCCTTAAACGAAATTTACAAAAAGTCTAAAGATACTAGCGTAATGGATATCATGAAGCGCTTAACTGAAAAGAAGAAAAAAATTGAAAAACGTTTAAAAGGTAGACCTGAACCTGCTTTTTAAATTATTACTTTTAAAGTAATCGTTACAAAATTAATACCCTATTGTAGAAATTCTACAATAGGGTATTTTATATTTTCATAATTCATATAAATAGGTTCACTTTGAAAGTTCTACATACTACTTTAATTATTTTATCGGCAATCTCCTTTTTATTTTATGGACACAGCTGTTTGTTTTCTGATAAAATGAAGCAGGAGTTTTTACGTTTTCAGTTGAGTGAGAAGCAACGAAAAATAACGGGTATTTTACAAATATTAGCCGGGCTCGCCCTTCTATACAGTTTTGTAAATCCATTATTGGGTGTTATCGCTACGGCGGGACTAACGATACAAATGTTATTAGGTTTTCTGGTAAGATTGAAAATTAAAGATCCATTTATACTAGCATTACCTTCATTTGTGTTTATGATTTTTAACGGCTATTTATTTTTCTATTTTTTAAAAATTTATCTTTAATACATTACACCAAAGCAACAATTAGGGATAGTGATAAAAATATAAATGCAGGTAAAGATTTTTTAATAGGATCACCTATTTTTATATGCATTATTATAGCTATAAGCATTAAAAATGCAATTCCAAATGCCGATGGTGCTGCTAGCGAACTATAGAATATAGACACCAAAAGACCTAAAGAGAATAGTAGTTTTAAACTTCCAACAACATACATTAACCACTCTGGTAAACCGTAGCTTTTAAATTCTTCTTTCATGCTACTAGCATTATTTCCTCTCCAGCTTGTAGATTTATTAATACGAAATAGCCATACGTTGATTATGCTTAGGGCGATTGCAATTTTGATTATAATTATTAAATATTCCATGAAATTATTTTTAAGGTTAGATTTTTTTTTAGGTGATTAGATTATTCTGTTAAGTTTCTGAATTGGTTAAACTAGATTTAAATGATTGTAATACACTTAAAGCGGCTTGCTCACCAGACATCATTGCGGCGTTTAACGAACCGTTTAATTGCGTGTCACCAGCTAGAAAAACACGACTCGTTTTTTCAATTTCGGAGATAGGTCTTTCATACTGTAATTCATCTAGTTTTGGCAATGCTTTTGGTATTACATAATGTTTTATAAGAGCATGTGCTTCTATACCGCAATACTGTTGTAACTCTTGTTGAACTCGTATTTTTAAAGCTTCAGAAGACAAATTATGCTCTTTTACAACAGTAACAGATAATAATTCTTTCGCACCTTTAGATTTTGATAAAATACTTGTGTGATAAAATATATTATTAATAAGTGCATCTTCTTTCGTTATAAGGCCAATTAGCGGTTTTTTTATACTTCTAGTGCTTGTTTCAAAATACAGTGCGTCACAAGATTTCCATTCAGTCTCGTGCTTTTTTAGATTCACCAAAAGTGCGCTAGCATCGGCTGCAATTATGGTGTAATCGCTTTGTAATTCCGCTCCATTTTCTAATAAAATTGTACCAGTATCTATAGCTTTAACCTTTGTGTTAAATTTAAATGTAGTCTGTTTTAAATTAGATTTTAATTGCATTGGTATAGCTTCAATACCGGCCTTAGGTAAGGAAGCAAAACCTTCACCAAACATTTTGTAGACAAACTCAAACATTCTACTAGATGTTCCTAGGTTAGGCTCTAAAAGTATACCACTAAAAAAAGGTTTAAAAAAGAGCGTTATCATGTCTTGAGAAAACCCAAAATCTATTAAATATTGAAGTGTTGTTTTTTCTGGTTTATCGAAAATTTCATTAATAGAAGTTTTTTTCAGAAGACTATTTAATTTTAAAATTTTTAATTTATCTGAAAACGTTCCTATACCTGATAGCAAAGTTGGAAAAAGCAAAGATATTTCCCTTAAAGGATCTCCAATAGTTTTTCTGCTTCCATTATTAAAAATAGTAGCACCAGGAAGAAAATGCTGTAACTCTAAAGCTTCAAAATTTAAGTGTTTTTGGGCACTAGGATAGGCTGTGAGTAAAACTTGAAATCCAAGATCTAATTGATAACCATCAACTATATCTGTTTTAACGCGTCCTCCAACACGATCTGTAGCTTCGATTATTACAGGTTTATAGCCATGATCTTCCAAAACCTTTGAAGCTATCAGGCCACTCACTCCAGCACCAATAATATGTATTTTACAATCTTGCTTGTTCATATTTACTCGCGTTAAAAGGGGATAACATCTTCAAATTACAAGTAAATATAGTTAAAAAAAACATGTTTTGTTTAACTTTTCAGGTATAATATTAAACAAAGCAATTTAGTCCTAAGTTTTTAATCGATAATCAACTGAGGAAATAGGAGCGAGGTTAACTTATAAGTCTAAGATTTAACAATCTCTAATTAAGCAGAAGTTATGTCAATTTTAAATTTAGAATATAATTTCTTTTTTACATTTTTTCCAAAAGGCAAAGAAAGAAGGGTAGTAGCCTTTTACATCAAACATCCAATCTCTTTGCTCCTCGACACCTTGATAATGTACATTTAAAGGATGCTCTTTGTAATATATATTTTCTAAACGGTATAACAATGTAAGTTCATTAAATTCACCTACAAATATTTGGATGTTTTCTATGTTTTTTGAGAGACCAATTATAAAATCAATAGTTTTTTTAGATACGGGATAAGCCTCAAAATGTGAGGGTTCCAGTAAGAGAATTCGATTGGCAGATTCGTCGTTTTTCCAAACCGGATCTAAGTTATAAAAATTATAAATTAGTGTTGGTAACTCCTCATTTATAATTATAGTTTTAGATTCTGGAAGTGGTGTTTTTAAATCTAATTGTTCTGAAAATGTTAACACCTCAGGTATCGATAAATTTTCAAATTCATTGTAAGATACATCGAGAAACGTATCCGTTTGCTCGGTATAACAAAAGTTATTAATATTTTCTTGATTGGCATAATACTTCTTATTGCTATTTGCACCAGCAACCCATTGCCAACTTAGCGCATTACTAGCCCAATCTGCATCTAATAAATGATAATACATCCATTTAGCCGGATGCAACCAATGATTTTGAGCAATGTTGCAAGACATAGAAGCTATGTACATTCTTAAATGGTTATGGATATAGCCTGTGCTGTTAAGTTGCTTTACACCAATATCTATAGCCTTAATACCTGTTGTTCCATCGGTTAAACTTTTAGAAATCCCGTATGTTATAACCGGAGTTTGCGTTTGTTTTAAATCTTTATTTATAGCATCACCTTTTGCAATCCAAACGTGCTGCCAGTAGTCCCGCCATGCTAATTCTTGAATAAATTTTAATATAGTATTTGGATTAAAACCTCGCTTTAATAATTCTTGATACACAAATTTTGTAGAAATCACACCACGAGAAATATAAGGAGATAAATAACTTACTGCACCATCTATATAATTTCTAGATTTGCTGTAACCCACAGGATCTATGGCTACTATTCTCTCTATTATAGCTTCAATTTCTGTTGGAAAACAGACTTCCGTATTGGCATTATTTCTCATTAAAATGGTGTTTTTCCTAGTAAAAATATATTACGAAGATATAGAATGTTAAACTTTAATTACGAAACAGAACAATTAAGCGAAATAGAGTTTCTGTTATTACTAACTTAAAGGTTGGTCCTCAATATTTAAAAAAAATCTATTTGAGTTCTTATATGTTTTAAATGAAATCGCTAAAAAGAGTAAAAGATTTATATTAATTTTGTGCTTTAAACACCTTAATAAATTCTGAGATTTGTTAGAAAAAAGACAGCAATTACCCCAAGAACAATTAATAGATACCGATTATTTTATTTACTGTTTAGAAGCAGTTGAGGATGTAGAAATAGATACCGTTACCGAAGCTCAAAAAAAATTAGATCAATTAACCTCGCAATACGGTGTAGCTAGTATTTATAACACCTGCGACACCATTGAAGGATTAGAAGACAACTTAAACGCCTTGGTTTTAGGTGATCATAATTTTAAAGATTACGAAATAATTTACTTGATTATTACAGGTGAAGCTAATAGTATTTGTTTAAACGACTATTACTATAGTCTACAAGAAATTGCAGAAATTTTTGAAGGACGATTGGACGGAAAGATTTTACATTTTTCCAACGCAAAAGTTTTAGATTTAGACGAAGAAGAAGCTCAATATTTTTTAGACATCACTGGAGCAAGAGGTATTTCAGGATACGGTAATGTATCTAATGGAATAACCAGCTCAAGTCTAGATATCGCATTCTTTAACTTATTTAACGAAGATGATAACATGCTAGATGTTGTAGAAGAATTGCATCAAAGACATTACAAACTTTGTAAACTACTTGATTTTAGGTTGTATTATTAAGTTGATGCTGTTCTTAATTATTGGGCAAACTTATAATTCTGAGGATTCGCTGAGAATGGCGTAAAGGAATTGGATTAATTAAGTATCGGGTTTCTTAGAAGTTCTACTATTTTTAATTTAGGGAACTTAGATTCGTACAATACAATAAGATTAACTTTTTGCTAAGTTGTACAGGTTTGATGCATTGCATCGATTTTATTGGTAATTATTTCTGAAATTTAAAAAAAAATACCATTTTTACTTTTTCCATTCTAAAGCCCCAAAGCTTTAACCTACATATCATGAAAAAACTATTATTTTCTTTACTTTTCCTACTATTTATTTTACCAAACTTATTTTCCCAATGTCCAAATACGGAAATTGTTTTAACCACACAACAGCAAATCGATGATTTTGCAATAAACTATCCTAACTGTGCTCAAATTAATGATGATTTAGTCATAAAAGGTAGTAGTGATATACAAAACCTAAATGGGCTAATTGACATAACACTTATAGAAGGCGATTTAATTATTGGCGAAAATTCTATTGGAACAACAACATCTTTAATTAACCTCAATGGATTAGAATCGCTTGTAACAATAAATGGCGACCTAATTATCCAAAGAAATAACCAAATACAGTCCTTACTAGGATTAAATAATTTAATTGAAATTGGAGGGGTATTTAAGCTTAATTCAAACCAAGAGTTACTTAGTTTAGATGGCTTATCCGTTTTAAATTCGGTACATGGATTATTTATAACTTTAAATAATAAGTTAAATAGTATTGAAGCCTTAAGTAGCTTAAACGTTATAGAATCTAACCCATACAATAACGCATTTTTAATTTCAAGAAATGATTCTTTAACGAGTCTAGAAGGTTTAGATTCTGTTCACACAATTGATGGTAGTGCTGTAATTAGTGATAATGGTCTTCTAAATTTATATGGATTGCGTAATTTAAAAAGGGTTAATGGTTATTTAAGCATTGAATCTAGTGAGTTTTTATTGAATTTAAATGGATTAGAAAATTTAGAACGGATTGCGGGGCGTTTTAGAATAGCCTTTAATACGGCAATGCTAAACTTAGAAGGATTGGATAATTTAAAGCGTGTAGAAGGTGAATTAGAAATTCATCAAAATGCTTTAGTAAACCTAAATGGTTGTAAGATTGAGCATGTCGAAAAATTAAATATTTTTAATTCTAACCATTTAATTGACCTTACCGGATTAGAAGGACTTACGAGTATTAATGGAGATGTAATTATTAAATTTAATGATGCCCTAGTGAATTTAATGGGGTTAAATAATCTTAAGAGTATAGGAGGAGAGTTTATTATTTATCTAAACAAATCTCTGATAGACTTGCAAGGCTTAGAAGCATTAGAAGAAGTTAGTCCGCTTGGAGCAATGCCTTTTGAAATAAAATATAACGACAATTTGCAAACCCTAAGAGGTTTAAATTCGTTAAAAACGGTTGGAAATGATTTATATATAGCGTATAACAATGAATTAACTCAATTAAACACGCTTCAAAATTTAGAGTATGTAGGAGAAATATTTACCGTTGCTGGTAATGATAAATTAATCAATATAGATGGTTTAGAAAAGATAACCACCCTAAATATAATGAGCATTATTGGAAATGATTCCTTGGTGCATATAGAAGGTCTTAAAAATTTAACATCAGTAAACAGCCTCAGTATTAGTTATAACTTGAGTTTAGAAACTTTAAATGCACTTTCTAATCTCAATGCAGTTAATGGATTGGTTATTAACACCAATAGTTCTTTATTAAATTTAGAAGGATTAGAAGGATTAGACTCAATTGGTGGTTCGTTATCAATAACAAATAATGAGAATCTTGAAAATTTAGTAGGTCTTGACAATTTGGAATTTATAGAGGGAAATTTTAATCTTAATAATAATATTAAACTAGAATCCGTAAATACACTTTCCAAACTGAATAAAGTAGACGCTAAATTATCCATCGACGCTAATGATTCACTACTTACTTTAGAGGGCTTCAAAGCTCTGAATTCAATTAACGGAGAGTTAATAATAACCGAAAACGGTAGTCTCGAAAGTCTATCTGGCATTCAAAATATTCATAACGAGTCAATAACAAAATTAACTATAAAAAACAATATAAATTTGTCTCTCTGTGAGACAATTAATGTATGTAATTACCTAACAAGTAATGCAGAATATATAATTGAGAATAATTCACAAGGATGCAATAGTTCTGAAGAAATAATAGCTTTATGCGGAGATGAGTTCAATACAATAACTGGTCAAATTTTATACGATATTAATGATAACGGTTGCGATGTTGATGATATTCATGTCAAGAATACGTTAGTTTATACCAGTAATGACTTAACATCATATTCTACTATAACCGATGATGCAGGGGTATATGTGCTTTATGTAGAAGAAGGAAGTTTTACAACTACAGCATTTGTAAATGACGAATATTTTGAAATATTTCCGCAAGAATATACCTCCAATTTTGAAAACCTTATACGAGACGAAACTGTTGATTTTTGTTTAACCGAAAAGCAAATCGCAAGAGATATTGCTGTAACATTGATTCCACTAAAGGAAGCAAGGGCAGGGTTTGATATTAGTTATGAATTGATTTATGAGAATCTTGGAACATCTATTGAAGAAGGTTCTATCATACTAGAATATGAAAATTCCCAGCTTAGTTATATAAATGCATCTGTCTATGAAGACTCGCAAAGTACAGGTCTATTAACATGGGGTTTTCAAGATTTATTGCCATTTGAACAAAAAAGTATTACTGTCAATTTTAACATTTTTACACCTCCAACAGTAAACAATGGTGATATCCTAACTCTAACTGCAAGTACAGGAATCTCATTTGAAGATTTTGACCTCGATAACAATACATTTGAGCTTCAACAAACTATAATAGGTTCTTATGACCCAAATGATAAAACTGTATTAGAAGGTAATGAAGTTTTTATTGAACAGGCCGATAAATACTTGCATTATATAATTAATTTTCAAAATATTGGTACAGCTTCTGCAATCAATGTGAGGATAGAGGACATAATAGATGAAAAACTAGACAGAAAGACATTTCAAATCCTCACATCTAGTCATGAAGGCTTATTTACTTCATTAAAAGATAATAAAATTACTTTTTTGTTTGAAGAAATCAATTTAAATTATAAAGATGACAACGAAGAAGAGAGTAAAGGTTTTGTAGTCTTTAGGATAAAACCTGAAAAAGAAGTTAATGTTGGAGATATTATTTTAGGTCAAGCAAGCATATTTTTTGATTTTAATCAGCCTATTATAACGAATACAGTATCAACAACTTTTATTGAACAGGCCTTAAGTATTACTGAAGAATCCATCCAAAACATACGTTTATTTCCTTCGCCATCTAATAGCAAAATATCTATACAATATGAAGGGTTGATATTACAATTTAAGATATACAATACTGCGGGAAAATTGTGTTTAGAAAACAGTGATAATAAAGGCATAGAAAGTATAGATATAAGAAAATTATCGCAAGGGATATATTTTATAAAATTAATGGATCAAAGCCAAATGGAAACAGTATTGCGCTTTGTGAAAAATTAATCAATTAGCTTGTGCAATTTTTTATTAAGTACATTTTATCGAATACGCAATTTTTAATAATTGCAAAAAGGTTAGCTTTTATTTTTGCATTGGCAAGTGTTGGGTAATTGTGTGTAAAATAATGACGCAAGTTCAAATTATTCTTATGAAAACAAATATTTCTTATAGAATACTTTTTTACGTTAAGCTTATCAATATTAATCAAACTATGACTGTAAGACGGCTGTTACATAAATGCAGACGATATAGACCTAAAGGCGCTATATCTGCATTTATGTAAAATAGAACAGAAAAAGTTCTATTCACTGTTTTAAGCATATAATATATTTGTATTATAATGTTCTGCGTTATGTTACTTTGCTTGGGTAAAAAGCTTTAAACCTCTCAAATTTCCTTTATTTTTTTCTTTCTAAAAGTTTCTTTAAAAAATGTAATGGAATACGCTTTTTACGAAACGACGATAGGAGAGTAGTGAAATGTGTATGAAATGGTTAAATACTTGTAATTATCAAATATTACGGGATACCATAAAAAGTTGTAAACACTCTTCTTTACTTTTACATTTTATTATTTAAAAAAGTATTGCCTGAATATTTTCAACATTTAAAACCTAATTAAAAGAAAGATATGATAGTCATATTTGTTCTTGTTTTAGACAATTAGTTATAGTATGCAAATTATAGATGAAATAAAAACTTACAAAACTAATTAAATAATGTAAACTCAAAAGAAGATAACAATTGTAATTATGTATATTTATAGCTTAAATCGTTAAGAATATACAGAATTGTCATTGCCTCCTTAAAATAACATATTTTTTAATTCAACTAATAACATTAAACTAAAAAAGTATTTCTCATATTTAAAAACAGAATACTTTTTAATCTATTCATTGTATGTATGAAAATCAAATTTTTAAAAGCTTTTAATGGTGATTCAATATGGATTTCCTTCAAGGATAATGGAACTCACAAAAACATATTAATTGATGGAGGTGTTGGTGATACTTATAAGAGTACATCAAATGTGAAAGGTGAATTATTTAGTTTAATTGAACAAATTAAAAAAGATAAGCAATTCATAGACCTTCTTATTTTAACCCATTTTGATGACGACCATATTGGAGGTGTTTTGAGGTGGATGAATAAAGATAAAGAAGCTTCAAAACTAATAAAAAAAGTCTGGTTTAATTCAGGAAAAGAAATAGCAAAGAAGTTTGAAAGTGATGAAAATAAAGAATTGGATATTGAAATAATTGATGGAGCAGATGATTTTCACACAAGTCCTAAACAAGGAATCAAATTTGAAAAGTATCTTCGAGACAATAATTTATGGGAAGGGAAAATTATTGAACAAGGCGGAGAATTTGATATATTTGGCTTACAATTCAAAATTTTGTCTCCAAACAAAGAGAAATTAGATAAACTTTTGAAATTGTATAAAAAACAAAAAGATTATTTCACAAGTGGTGGTGAATTTGATTTTCAAACTTCTTTAAAAGAATTTATTGATGAAGAAAATAAACCTGGTTTTAAATTCAAAGAAGAGACAAGGGTTGCCAATGGAAGCTCTATCGCTTTAATAATGGAAAACAAAGGTAAAAGCTATCTTTTCTTAGGTGACGCTCACCCATCAGTAGTTGTAGAAGGCTTGAATAATTTTGGCTACAATAAAAATAATGTATTAAATGCTGAATTTATGAAAGTGTCTCATCACGGGAGTAAATACAACACAAGCAAGGAATTATTAGAAATTGTAAGAACTGATAAATACATAATAAGTTCAAATGCGACTAAACACGGACTACCAAATAAAAGAACTATTGCAAGAATTATCAATAACAATCCTGATGCTTTTATATATTTCAATTATAATTTAAAGGATGACATTTTTTCTGAGCAAGATTGGATAGATTACCCTTCTTTTAAATCTAAAATGCAAAATGATTTTTAATGGATGAAAACGATTTAAAAAGATATACTGTCATTTTAGGTGAAGGTAGTGGGGTTTTATTTCAACCATTAGATGAAACTAAAACTTATATACTTTCAGCGAAACATATTTTTCATAAAGTTATTCCCAATGATAGTGGACCGGACACAAAAGAATTAAAAAAGAATATTAATTGCTCTTTTTCAGATAATCAGAACGAGCCTAATGAAATTGAAATTATAAATAACGAAAATTATTTTGAACATTCTGATGAAAATGTCGATGCCGCTATTTTAATCTTAAATGAAAACCTGGGCTTAAATCAAATTTTTATAGATGAAAAAACAACAGGCTTTAATGGTTATAATTTAACAGGATATCCTGAAAGCAAGCGTAAAGCAAATGATAAATATGACAAACAATTAATAAGTGATTTAAACAGTTATAATGATAGTTTAATATCCTTAAGGTTAGTTGTTAATCATTTAGATCATGAACAAATTAGTGGTTTTTCAGGAGGAGGAATTATAAAAATAAATGAAGACAGCTTATTGTTAGCAGGTATTCAAAGTAAAACACCAAATGGACCTTGTAATGGTGAAATACAAATTGTACCAATTAAAAGGTTTGATGAAATTATAATTGAAAATGATTTACCAAAATTATTGCCAAATTTCTTATCTAATATTGATGAATTAAAAAAAATAATTACAACTTTTGACCAAACTGTACCCACTTTAAAACCTAAATTACAAATTGCTTTATGGAAACAATTTCGAGAAGTTAAATGTGATTTAAAAGATATATATAAGAGTAACTATATAAATAAATTATCTATTTCTAATTCGGGATTAAAAAGCAAACAGTTTTGGGTTTATTTTCTAGAGTATGCTTTGATAATTAGCTTACTTGAAGAAAGTGATTTTAATGAAGAGTTATTATTGGAAATGAATAAAAAACGAAAGTTTATTTATTCTGACTCTGATAAGGATATTTATGGTTTATACGAAGATATTTTATTGTATGCTTCCGATGATATTGATGATCAATGTCAAATATTAGTTGGAACAAAAAAACTCCCTACAACAGCAAGAACAAGAAGGATGTCTACTTCTAAAGTTCCAACAAATATTGCAAATGTTGATGATTATGAAACAATAGATAGAATTCTTATGCGTAGTAAAATTAAAGAGATCATTCATCTCAAAGCTATAGAATTAGATTGTATAAATATAAACGACGAATTATTAGATAAATTTGAGCACGATCAATTTGAAAATATTTTAACTGAAATAAAACGACTGGTATATGACTTTTTCACAAATTAAAATAAACAACCCTGACTTTGATATTGAAAATTGTAGAACATATCATTATAAAAATGAGGATCGTTTTCAATTAAACATATTTTTTATTGAAGCTAACGTAAACATCATAAAAAATGAATGGAAAAGGTTTTCCAAAATGATAGCTTTAAATTATCAAAACGCTGAATATATGTCAAGTAGTGAGTTTGATCGATGGAATTTTTATATTGTTTATTTATTAAACGAAAGTATTCCAAAAGAACTTAAAGCACAAATTGAAAATGATAAATTTTCAAGTAGAAAAATTGTTGAGGATTCTTATGGCAATGAATTTAATGATGATGTCGCGAATCGTTTAATTATAAAACATATTACAAACACTGACCTGAAAGAAATTGTAGATGCTACTGATCAAGTATCAATCTCAGAATATATTCCTAAAAATATAGAACTATGGAATTTACTTACCAAAAAAGAAAAAGTAATTGGTGCTGCTAGGGAAGTTCAAAAAGAAATCGTTCAGAAAATAAATGCATTATGAAAATAAAAAGTGTTAAAATTACAGGTTTCAGAGCATTTGAAAAAGAAGAAAATTCAACTTTTGATTTCACGAAAGATGGAGAGATAATGAATTTTGCTTCAATATACGCTCCAAATGGTTTTGGGAAAACATCTTTTTATGATGCTGTTGAATGGGGCATTACCCAGAAAATTCAACGCTTTGATAAAATGGTTGATTTTGATAAAGTAAGGAAAGACAATGAAGCACCATTATTATTAAATAAGAATTCTAAAAATGGAAAAGTTATAATTGAAACAAGTGAAGAATCCTTTGAAAACGTAATAAATTTACGTAAAAAATATAACTACAAAGCGGAGGCTTACAATAAATATTTTAAAGACCAGATATTAACCCAAGATTTAATAGATACTTTTCTAAAAGAAGAAAAAGCGGAAGATAGATATGCTAAATTCCTTACAATAGACAATGATTTAGCAAAAAATGATTCTGCATATAAAAAGATTATCCATTTATTAAAATTTATAAAAGAAGAAAGGAAAGATTTAACTGGTAAAAAAGAGTTAGAACAAGAGAAGCTACAAGGTGAGATTGATTTTGAACAAGAATTTAAAAAATTTGATGAAATTAATGAAGTAATTAGTTCACTTAACAAAGAAGATGAAAACTTAAAATTAATTGACCAAAAAACATTTAATCAGACTTATTATGATAATTTATCTACAGATATTGATGTGAGATTGTCTTCATTAGAAGATGAATTAATCAAAGCTAAATTACGTATTGAAACAATAAGTTTAGCTAGGGATGGAGAAGAATCTGAAGATGGTAAATTAAAAGGAGGTGTGTTATTCTATCTTGAAAATAAAAATAAAATTAAGAAATTAGATGCCCAGTTAAAAGAATTAAACCAAGTAGTAAAATGGTTTGAAGAAAAAGAAAAACTTACTAACAAGTCTAGTGATACTGATGAAGATTTAAAAATTAAGCAAAATAGATTAGAGAGAGCTCTAAAAATTGAAAGACAGTTTGAATCATTTCTAAAAATACAAAAAGAGATAGACAGTTTAAATAATAATCTTGCAGATTATAAGGATACATTACTTAAGTCAGAACATGATAAACTTAAGACTGAAAAAGATAAAAAAGAGACATTAACAAAATTTGATAAAATAAAAACCTTACAAGAGAATAATAGGTCTAAACTTAATAATATTCCAACTCAACAAAAGGAATTTGAATTAACTTCTCAGATTGTTTCAAATGCTCAAAAAACTCTTGAAAATTTATCAAAATCAATTGATTCAGAAGAAAAGAAAAAGAATGATTTAAAAATAACTTTAGATGATTTTGGTTATTATGAAAATAAGATTAATAAGGACGTTGAAATTTTATCAGAATTTAAATTATTTAAAGAATATAAAGACTTAATCACGAGCTATATTCTTAAGGAAAAGAAACTAGAAAAATTAAAAAAAGAAATTCAAGAAATTCAATTAAAAATTGATAATCAAACTCATTTAAATAAGGAACTGAGTGAGTTTGTGAATTCAGGATTAGAATTAATAAATAAATCAAAAGAAACAGATTGTCCTTTATGTAACTATAATTATTCTTCATTTGAAGAATTATCTAAGAATATTTTATCTAATAAATTATTAGGTAATCAAGTACAAGAATATTTAAAAGAAAAAAACATTAAAGAATTAGAAGTTAAAAATCTAATACTTGGTTTGGCTATACATAAAGAAGATATTAAAAAAAATATTTTTAGTGTCAAAGAACCGTATTCTTTAGAGTATAAAAACACACTAAATAAAATAGAAAAACTAAATTCTGAAAAAAATAATAATTTAGAAAAATTGAAAAAGAATCAAACGGTTTTAAACGATCTTAATTTATTATTAGGTAATTTAAAATCATTTGATGAATTGGCAACCAAAATAGAAAATGATCTAAAAACAATTGAAAAGGAGGGATTAGAGTTATCTAATCAAATGAAAGAAAAAGAAACGTCTTTTACAGAGAAAGAAGCATTTATTAAATCAATTAAAGAAAAAATAGAAATTTCTGAACGTGAAATTTTAAAATATCAATCTTCCAGTGATTATAAGGAAATTAAAGAATACTTTAATAATGAGTTAAATTCTAATGTTTTTGAAAAATCTATATTAATCGAAGACATATCTAATAAGCAGCTAGACATTATTCGTTTAAAAAGTAATAATGAAAATCTAATTAAATTATTAGATGACTTAAAGATAAAATTATCTAATTATACATTATCGAAGGGTGAATACATTAAGAAAGCTGAAGAAGTTAATAATGTTAAAAACTTAACATTGAGAATTTATGAAAGCTATGAAAACTATATTCAATCAGAATTTGACTTAATATTAAATGATAAAGATAAGTCTCAAATTGAAATAGTATTTGCCAATTTAATAGATGATCAAAAGAAGTTAGAAAAACAAACTGAAACAATAATTCAAAAATATAAAATAGTTAGCATTTTAAATGATGCTTGTATAAAAGCTACAGAATCTAAAAAAGTACAAGATCAAATCGATCAAATCAATAAAAGTCTAAAAGAACTAATAAAGGGAGAAAGAGTATTGAATAATGAAAAAAACAATCTAAAAACACACCTAAAAACTTCAATTGAAGCCTATTTCTATACACCTTTAATTAATGCTATTTATAGAAAAATTGATCCTCACCCTGATTATAAAGATATTGAATTTGAATGTGATTTTTCTAAAGAAAAACCTAGACTACAGATTTATTCAATCTCTATTGATGAGAACGGGAAGTTAGTAAAATCAGTCCCTTCATTATACTTTAGCACGGCTCAAATAAACATATTAAGTTTAAGTATTTTCTTAGCTCGAGCGTTGAAAACTAAGAATACTAAAACAGGTCATTCTGTAGATTGTATATTTATTGATGATCCAATTCAATCAATGGATAGTATAAATATTTTATCATTTATTGATTTATTTAGAGGAATAACATTATCGTTAAATAAACAGTTGATTGTTTCAACTCACGAAGAAAATTTTCACCTTTTATTGCAAAAGAAAATTCCTTCTGAGTTGTTTAAATCAACATTTATAGAATTTGAAACCTTTGGAAAATTAAAGAACTGAATTTTAACGACCTAATATAATTTTGGCAAAACAATAGGAGAGAGGAACGTAATATTTTAGGGAGCTAGTAATATATATTCTTAAGCTTTAAATTATAAAATATCTCTAAAAATAGTATTAAAAACTTCGAATCTATCCTAAAATATAGAGAAACGAACCGTAATTGTTTCCAAAATTATGTGTAAGTCTTGATTTTTTTGTTTCTTTTTTCATCAAGGAAAAAAAGAAAGTAACAAAAGATTAATACTAACAATGTTATTATCTATTTTACATATTATTTTAAAGAATTAATCCAGTATAAATTCTTTAAAATAGCTTAATCCTATATTTGATTAAGTTTATGAATTGTTTTGTATTTAACATAATAAAGTTAACACAACAAAAAGAGGTTAATTATAACTACCAAATAGAACAAGTGCATAGAATTTTATTTTTTTAAAATTTATGCTCTTGTGGAAAGTTTACTAAAATGTTATTAGAAAAAAAATACAACGAGAACTTAATTTATATTACAAATTTGAAGAATTCTAAAAATTAGCTTTTGTGCGGCTGCAAGCGTTGGAAAATTGTGTTTAAAAAAATTACTGCGTAGCATAATTATTTTTAAAAAGCAATCGAGCGTTTTTGGCAAGAGGCAATTTAACATAATGGCGAATTATAGCTACAAATTAATATAGTTCGAATGTTTATTAGAATAACGTATTTAAAAAATGTTATTTAATAATACCAAATACGATATTCTACAAAATTATAATTGAAACTTGTTGACGAATTTTAAAACACCCCCAAACGAATGTTTATTGAATGTTCAGATGTTTATGGGATATTTTACATAATATTGAATTATAGCTATCTAATTGTATTACATATAATTTGTACTATAATTAATATTATGTAAAATAGAATATTTTAAACCATACTCTAGTATCCTTCAAACTACAAATAAAATATAGAAAACACGAATAACGAAATCCTGTTAAGCCACATTCATTTGTATAATATCTTTAAGCTGAGTTTTACCTATAGGTTTATTTACAATACCGTTCATACCAACGGCCATACATTGTGCTTTAACTTCACTAATTTCTAATGCAGTTAATGCAACAATGTTACAATCTGGTTTAAAAGATTTTATTGTTTTAGAAGCTTCAAAGCCATTCATTAACGGCATATTGATATCCATAAGTATTAAATCGAAATCGTCCGTTTTACAACGTTCTACGGCTTCTAATCCGTTATGCGATATCGTACAAATGTGTCCAATAGAAACAATAAGTTTATTGGTAATCATTTGGTTAATTTTATTGTCTTCCACAACTAAAACCTTTAACGGCTTTGTTCTATTATGTAAAGTACTTTTGGCAATAACATCTGGTGTAGCAATTTCACAAGGAATAACAAACGAGAATACACTACCTAAACCAAGCGCACTATCTAATTTTATTTTTCCGCCCATGGTTTCTACATGGCTTTTTACAATAGATAAACCAAGACCAGAACCAAACGATGTGTTTTCTTCTATGGCTTGTTTAAAATTTTCGAATATCAATGTGTGGTTTTCATTAGCGATGCCTATACCTGTATCTTCAACTTTAAACTCTAAATAATCGATATCACTATCTGTATTTATAAGTGCTACCCTAACATCTATTCTACCTTGATTGGTGAATTTTATAGCATTAGAAATTAAATTATCTAAAATTTCTGTGAGCTTTAAACTATCTAAATAATATAGATTATCTATAGCTGCGGGCATGTTTAAAACCAGCTCGTTATCTTTTTCTTTTGCCGAATAATTAAGCGAATTTATAAGGTCGCTTATTAAAACTTGTAGGTTAATAATTGTTTTTTTCTCCGCTACCCTATCCGATTCAATTTCGGTGATTCGCAATATTTTATTAACCAATTCGTGTAATCTGTTACCCGAAAACTGTAAGGAATTAATTAAGTTTTTATGTTCTACACCCAAAGTCTTATCATCGGCTAGCATTGAGGTTATCCCCATAACGCCGTACAAAGGCGTACGTAACTCATGACTTATATTACTCAGTAATTCCGATTTTAAACTAGTTAAATGTTCGGTTTTAGATCGTGCAGCTTCAAGATCTTTCCGTCTTTGTTTATCTTTAAATGAATGCACAAGAAAAAGCATTAACAGGAAAAACAAAACAAATGAGACTACAATAGCCGTAATAATATTATTTCTAGAATTAGAAGTTTCGGTTTCTAATTGAGCCTGCGTAATTTCATTTTGGTATTCACTAAATTTAAACTGCGCATTTAGATCTTCTAATTTTAAACGTTTTTCGGTATTAAAACTTAAATCTTTATAAAACTGTTTATTTTTTAAAGCGGCAATCGCTTCGGTATAATTGCTTTGGGCTTCAAATATTTCATATTGCAAATTGTAGCTGTCTATCAATTCTGGATACAGCGCTTCTTTTTCAGCAATTTCTATAACTTGTTCTAAATGAATATTGGCGATATCAAATACCCCTTTCTGTTTGTTATAAAGCGCTTCTAGGTAATGCAACGTCGCTAAAAAAACAGGGTCTTCAATATTATTATCTGCTATGGTTTTGGTGGCAGACTCTAAATAAGGTAAAGCATTGTCGGTTTTATTAAAATCTAAAAACAAACCAGCCATGTTTAAATACCAAGCCGAAATATTAGCCGGATTACCGTGTTTTGTGGCATAAGTAAAAGCTTCGTCGTAATATTTTATAGATTTATCTAAGTTTTTTTCATCTTTAGAATAAACACTTCCTAAACCATTTAAAGCAGAAGCGGTGATATAATCGCTATTTAATTCTCTACCGAATTTAAGGGTAAGTAAAAAGTATTTCTCAGCACTACGATCATCGTCTAGCATTTGATATGTAGTCGCTAAACTATTATAGGCTCTGGCTTGCTTATCTGTTACATTAGAAATATTAGCCAATTTTACGGCAATTATAGAATACTCTAACGCTTTCTCGAAGTTAGAACCAAAATTTTCTTTACGAGCCAAATCTATCAATACACTTATGCTATCGCCAGCCTTCCCTGTTTTATTTTGAGGTTGACCATAGCTAGATATAAAGCTAAACATTAATAGGATGATAAGTAAAGTTCTATTCAAGCTAAATTTATTTAATTTCCTTGGTTAAGGTATCGATATAATTTATGAAATGCAAAATACCGACATATTATCTTACGAACCAATTAATTATCGGTTTTTGTACGCTTATTAATTATTTAACACATTTCATCCGTTTTTCTCATCATTATTGGCATAATTGTTGAAATTATAAAAGTTAAAGTACTGTTATGTAACGTTTAGCTTTAGTCTACGACTAAAAAAATAATCTTATATTTGTCAGCCCAAAATTTTATCAAAAATGAAGCCGGATCCAAAATCAAAAGCAAAGAAATCTAAATTCAAGCTTTTACATCAATACTACTCTTACACAGGGTTTTACAGCTTTGTTTGGCAAGCTGTAAAGAAGGCTTTACCTTATATTATTGGTATCGTTATTTTGGTATATGTGGTAAATCATTTTTTTGATATCAATAAAACACTAACACATTTAACTGAAATACTTCCGGCTTACGGTGTTTTAAGTTTCTTTTTTGTTTCAGAAACACTTTTAGGTTTAGTTCCTCCAGAAATTTTTATTGCCTGGGCAGGTAAAATGTACAGTCCTTGGTTTTATTTAGGTGTTTTAGCCGTGCTATCTTATGGTGGCGGTTTGGTATCTTATTGGATGGGGCGCACCATAACTAAAATTCCGTCGGTACATAATTACATTGAAGTAAAAATGGAAAAGCAACTTAAAAACTCAAAAAAATGGGGTGGCTTTTTAATTATGGTTGGTGCGGTATTGCCTCTACCCTTTTCTATTGCTTGTTTAGCAGCCGGAATTATCGAATTTCCGTTTAAAAATGTCATGCTTTTTGGTTCGCTTAGGTTTATCCGTTTTGCGCTTTATGGCATTCTTATTTTTAGTGCGCTTTAATAGGTTTTTACTTCAACGAATTTCACCTTCTATTTATCTTATTTTTAACGATTATTATTAAGGGATTACAACTTTAGAACCTTATTTTTGCTGAAAATTTACAGCATGTTTTCATTATTAAATATTTTCAGAATTGTAGCCTTTTTAGAAGGTGTATCTTATCTTCTTTTATTATTTATTGCAACTCCAATTAAATACATCTCCGATAATCCTGAATACGTAAAACTTTTAGGTATGCCTCACGGAATGCTTTTTATTGTCTACATTATTTTAGCTTTTTTAATTAAAAGTGATATGAAATGGACTAATAAAACCTTTCTTATTGTGCTTGTAGCTTCAGTTATTCCTTTCGGAACTTTTTATGTTGAAAGCAAACTTTTAAAACCAACCGTTTAATGAGTGGTTTGCAACATAAATTTTATGACTATTTAATATTAAGTGGTTTTACCGAAAACTCGGCCAAGTATTTAAACATGCTTGCACTATTAGTTGCGTTACTAATAGCTGTGTTTATTATAGATTTTGTAACGCGAAAAATACTAGTAAAAACCTTTGCTCAGTTTGCTTCGGTATCTAAATCTAATTTTGACGATTTATTGGTTGCCAATAAAGTACCACGTAATATAGCACACATTATTCCTTTACTTGTAGCTATTAGATTTGTACCTGAAGTATTTGGAGATTTTCCAACTTTTGAAGATGTTTTTGAGCGTGGCTTAGAAGTTTTTGCCATTATTTTAATCCTCTGGATTGTTAGAAGCTCGCTTAATGCTTTAAAAGATTACCTAAAAACCTTACCGCGTTTTAAAGATAAACCTATTGATAGTTACATACAGGTTTTTATGATTTTCTCTTGGCTTGGCGGTATTATGTCGGCCATTGCCATTTTAACAGGTATTGAGTTTATAAAATTTGTTACCGGTTTAGGTGCTATTTCTGCAGTAATTATACTTGTTTTTAAAGATACTATTATGGGCTTTGTAGCCAGTATTCAAGTATCTATTAACGATATGGTGCGTATTGGCGATTGGATTACTTTTGAAAAATACGGAGCCGATGGTGATGTTATCGAAATTAATTTAGCTACCGTTAAAGTGCAAAACTTCGATAAAACGATAACCACCATACCGACTTACGCCTTAATATCCGATTCGTTTAAAAACTGGCGTGGTATGACGAATTCTGAAGGAAGACGTATTAAGCGAGCGCTTTACATCAAGCAAACTGGTGTTAAATATTTAACTGATGCTGATGTTGAAAAACTAAAAGAGATTCATTTAATAACGTCTTATTTAGAAGGCAGACAAGAAGATATTAAAACTTACAACAACGCGAACAACGTTGATAAAAACCTATTACTAAACGGACGTAACCTTAGTAATTTAGGTGTTTTTAGAAAATACATTGATACTTATTTAAAGCAGCACTCTGCGGTAAATAAAGACATGATGATTATGGCGCGCCAATTGGCACCAACTACACAAGGTATTCCTTTAGAAATTTATGCTTTTAGTAGCGATAAACGCTGGGAAAACTACGAGTATATTATGTCGGATATTTTCGATCATCTTATAGCGGCTCTACCCTATTTCGATCTAGAAATTTTTGAGCTGCCAAGTCATGGTAGTTTTAAAGCTTAATTACCAAACACCATATTTTAAACTATACATTGCTGCGTAACCAGTAATTTCTATTAAAAAAAGTAAAAAAACGCTATTAGATTTTAAAAGATTTAATGGCGTTTTAAAAGTTAATATTATTTCATGAAAAAAGTTGTTTCTCTCATATACTTGCTCGGTATTTTTCAATCTTTAACCGCTCAAAACACAGGCGAAATAAAACAAAAACTAGACTCTTTAGCCAACGTTTACACGGAATACAAACTAAACAATCAGCTACAGAAAGAACGATTTGAAGCCACCATTACTAATGAAAAATGGGATAGTATCAATTTCGATCCTTATAGAAGTGACATAAAAATTCAACCTTTCGAAATTACATTTTCCGACAGTATTTATACCTCACCTATCGATGGCAAAAAGGTCATTACATCGCGTTATGGTTGGCGAAGAGGCCGTGCTCACCAAGGCATAGATATCGACTTAGTTACAGGAGATTCTGTTCGAAGCATGTTTGATGGTATCGTTAGGTTTGCGAGATATAGCTCGGGCCATGGACGCATTGTAGTTGTACGCCATTATAACGGCTTAGAAACAGGTTATGCCCATTTATCGGAATACCAAGTTAAAGCAAATGATACCGTAACTGCTGGCGATATTATTGGTATTGGTGGTAAATCTGGAAATGCAAGAGGTAGCCATTTACATCTTATTGTAAGTTATAAAGGTAATTACATAAACCCAGAATATTTATTCGATTTCTCGGAAAGCAATGCCATTAGAAATGAAAATTTATGGGTGACTAAAAAATGGGTAACGGCTCAATATCACGGTTCTAAACGACAAACGGAATTAGAACTTCTTACCAGTAAATCTATGGCCGAAGCTAGCCATAAGGAAGACAGTAGAAAAAAGATACATGTAGTTAGAAGTGGTGAAACACTTTCTGGTATTTCTGATAAATACAGAATTTCACTTTCTAGACTTTGTAAATCCAATTCGATTAGAAAAACGAGCCTTTTAAAAATAGGTCAAAAACTAATTGTTAGTCTTTAAAAAGTTCAAAATACTTCCTTTTTTCAAATAGGAATGAGTCTTCTTATCGTCTTAAAATCATTGGTTTTTTAAGCTTAGAAGCCTCGTAATAAAATACGCTATCAACTTTATAGGTTTCGAATAGTTCTGCTGCACCCTTAATTTTAAGTTTATCTCTTATATGTAATAACCAATCGCCTCGATCTACTTTTACGCTATCTAAAACCGCATTAGTTAGGTTTGCTCCTTTTAAATTCGCTCTAATTAAAAAAGCTCCAGTTAAATTAGCGCCTTCTAAATTGGCGTTAATTAATTTAGCATCGTCCATATCAACGTGCGATAAATTGCTGTTTTTTAAGCTAGCGTTTTGTAAATCAACATTCATTAAATCGGATCCAGATAAATTGGCATCATTTAAATTAATATCTCTTAAAATAGAGCCTCTTAACTTAGCATCCATTAATTCCGATTTTGTAAAATCACTTTCCTGTAAAATTTCATCTACAAAGAAAGATGATGAAATTTTACTCTTACACAACGAAATAAGTAATTGTCCACGCTCTGGGCTAATAGGTTCGTCAATAAGCTTATCGCCTACCATGTATCTGTATGGTTTCATGGCGCGGCTTAAGCCAATAATTCGTCCTGCCAAAGTATTAGAAAGTCTAGAAGAAGCATTGTTTTTTAATTCGCTATTTACATCACTTAGAACTTCGCCCATAATAAACATTTGAGTAGAACGACGAGACGCCTCAGCTAAATGTGTTTGAGTTTCTATTTTACTATTCTGAATTTTTAATAAATTGTTTTGGTAAAACATTAAAGTTGTTGGTAGAATAGCTAACAATAAACCAATAACGCCAATTCGGGTAATACGCCTAATTAAACTCGCTACAAGGTTAGATGTGGTTTCTATTGATATTTTATGTTGCTGATTAAATTCGTTAATAGAATTATAAATACTCTTTTTAAGGTTTTTACCAGCAATTAGAGTTCCAACAAACTTAAAAACGCCGCGCTTATTAGATAAATATTTTTTAGAATCTAGTTTTTCTAGACGTGCCTTTAGGCGTGCATTTTCTCTTAATAAGTCATCAATATGCTCACTCATTTTTAAGTTTGGGGTTTGGTTATTTTTCGGTTGAAAACAAATTTACTGCTTTAAATTTAATTGAACTTCATTACTGTTTTTACCAGTTTATTGTTTTTAATAATTTGATCATAAAGGCTTCTTTATTATTCGATAAAACCTTTGCCTGCCAATATAAATAATCTTTTTATTAAAAATCAACACAAACATATTTTTCATCGATGAAAGACATCTTTGAATAGGTGTATCTACGTATAAATACGATTAAATGCATTTTTAACTAACTTAATGTAGTCTATTTCATTATGTTTGGCGCTTATTAACCATAACCAAATTTAAATGATGAAATTGAAAATTAAAATTACCGGATTATTCTTAATCTGCTTATTATCAAATTTTAACAGTACAGCCCAAGAAGGCTATATTGGAGAAGTGAGAATATTTGCAGGTAATTTTGCTCCCCGAGGTTGGGCACTTTGTCAAGGACAGTTATTAGCAATCTCTCAATATGACGCATTGTTCTCAATTGTAGGAACAATATATGGTGGAGATGGCAGAACGACATTTGCATTACCAGATTTACGCGGGAGAGCAGCTATAGGGACTGGTGATGGTCCTGGATTGTCTACTTATAGAGAAGGATCTAAAGGAGGAAGAGAAAATATTACTTTAACTGTTTCAAATATGCCTTCTCACAATCATACCGCTACATTTACCCAAACATCCGGTGTTTCAACCATACCAGCCGTTGCGGAAGAAGCAAACTCAGATAATCCTACAAATAATAGTCTAGCAATTCCTAGTATTGGAGGAGCTAACAAAATATATAGTAGCGATACTCCTGATGCGAACTTATTAAATGGAAATGTTAACGTAGAAGGAAATGTTAATATTCTTAATAACGGAAGCCAACAGCCTTTTGATATTAGAACTCCTTATTTGGGTATTAATTATATAATTTGTCTTCAAGGCATATACCCATCACGCAGCTAATTAAATCAACACAAATCTTTAAAATATGAAAAACAATTACACATTAAAGTTTTTAAAAATAACATTGTTATTTTTTGCTCTGTCTCTTACAAGTTTGCCTGTGTTTTCTCAAACTGTGTTAACTGAAGGTGATATAGCATTTACACGTATAAATATAGATGATGAAACACTCTCCTTTGTTCTTTTAGTCCCAATAGCTAATTCAACTAAATTTATAATAACTGATGAAGCATGGAACGGAAGTTCTTTAGATGCTATTGAATCCTCGATTGAATTTACAGCTACATCAGATTTTTTAGCAGGAGAAGAAATTTCTATTGATACAGATATCTTAAGTTTTACTTCTTCAGGTTCCGGAACAGCCTCTCTTTTAAGTATAGGCGCTTACAGTCCAATTAATGGAAATATGTTGGGAACTGCAGGTGATAATCTTTTTATTTATCAACCGGAAAATGCACCTGGCCCTAATGATTTTGTAGCTGGGATAAATGCAAATAGTGGAATAGCAGGAACCCCTGGAAATGCTTGGAGTACTTCAACTAGTACCTCAAACTCATTTTTACCAAGCGGTTTAACTAATGGTACAAACGCTTTAGGTCTTTTTCCAAATGGAGGTGCGCAAATAGAAGTTAATAATGCTCGCTATATACCGACATCATTACATACGGGTGATAAAGCTACGATTCTAGCTGCTATAATGAATCTTTCAAATTGGGAGTTTGATAATGCTGTGCCTTTTCCTGTATCTTCAACTACATTTAACGTTACAGTGCCTTGTACAGAGCCAGATATACCCACCATTAGCTATGCTCCGGAAACTATTTGTGATGGAAATAGTGCTTTACTAAATATTTCTGGTGATTTAAATGATGCCACAACATGGTATGTCTATACAGGTTCTTGTGGAGGCACATTAGTTGGTACAACAACAGGCTCAACCATTATTGTAACACCAACCCCACCAAGTACAACCTATTATGTTAGAGGTGAAGGTGGCTGCGCTACTGCAGGCTCATGCGGTACTGTAACAATTACAACCACGCCGCGTGAAGACGCTTCTTTTAGTTATAGCGCTTCTGCTTATTGTGCTGATAGTTCTGACCCTACTCCTACAATCACTGGAGTATCTGGAGGTACTTTTACATCTTCAGGAGGATTATCTATAAATTCTACTACTGGTTCTATTGATGTATCAGCTTCCACGCCCGGAGCCTATACTGTAACTTATAACACTTCTGGTTTATGTGATGGATCAGAAACTGCTTCTGTTACAATAAATACTTTACCAACAGTAACCTTTACAGCTCCTGAAGACCTATGTTTTGATGCTGGCAATCAAGCTGGTTTAGGTAGTGGAACAGCTACTGGCGGTGTGTATTCTGGTACTGGTGTTACTGACGATGGTAATGGAATGACTTATTCTTTTGACCCAGCTACCGCTGGTGTTGGAATTCATACTATAACATATACGTTAACCAATGCTAATGGATGTACAAATGCTGTTAGCGACGATATTGAAGTTACTAATCCGGATGCCCCTAGTGTTGATATTATTACTGTTGGTTTAACAGGAGGTTGTGCTGAATTTAGTACAGGCTTTACTAAAACAGACATTCTAAATGGTAAAAACGTTTATATATCTAATTTAGACGATTTTCCTCTTGCAGTTGGTTTTGACGGCACAAAATGGGTTTTATTCTCTATGGACATTGAAAATACAGGATTTGAGAACACGAGTGTTCCTGAGGGGTTAACACCTCCACTAACAGGATGGGTTCCAACTCAATGTTTTGACGGCACGATGGATATCTATCTAGGAGCATATGTTTGTTACAACGGAACTATAAACGATATATCAAATCTTTATCCTGAAGACAATCTAAAAGTTTATGCTGATAATACTACAGAAACACCTCTGAATGCATCTGACTTAGTAATAAATGGAAATCAATACTACATATCAAAAACAATTAACGGTTGTGAAAGTGATAGATCTGTGATTGAAATAACCGTAGGGTCTGAAATTAATAATGAGGTAACATTAAACGCAGGAGTATTAACAGCAACTCAATCTAATGCATCATACCAATGGTTTGCTTGTACTGGTGAGGGCGATGAATATTTAGATGGTGAAACAGGTCAAAGTTTTACAGCAACCCAACCTGGAAATTACAAAGTATGGATTTCTGTTTTAGACTGTTCGGTAGAATCTACATGTATTACCGTATCTACTTTAGGAACAACGGAGATTACCGATAATAAATCTAATTTTTCAATGTATCCAAACCCTAGTTCTAGCCAAGTGAAAATTAAATCTAGTTTAGGTGGACAATTTAAAATTATTAACCAATTAGGACAAACTGTAAAATCATTTAATGTAACAGCAACTATTGAAACTACAGTTTATGTTGGAGACTTAAGCGAAGGTATGTACTTTGTGCAAGGTACCGATGGCGCTTCTGAAAAGCTAATGATTAAAAAATAGTTAATATACATTTTAAACAAGCATAAAAAAAGCGTGAATTCTAAATTAGAATTCACGCTTTTTTCTTTTCAATATTAACCTTTTTAAAGCATCCCTCCTACTTAGGATCCAAAATGGTATTAATACGCTCTAAACAATCTTTATAGTGGTATTTTGTTGTAGTGTCAGTAGAACGATAAGATGCGCTAATAACTATCTTTTTTAATACCGATAATTCTCCTCTAGCCAAAGCTCTAACATCTGAGGATTCCGTCATTAAAAAAGCCATACGTTCAATATATGCACGTTGTAAATTACGACGATAAATATCTACATTTTTAGTTGCATTAGCTTCTGTCCAAAGTCCTTTACGAACATCTTGCAATAACTCTAAAGCAGAGTAATTGTTTGCATCTATAGTTTCATGATCTATTAAACGTTCTAGAATCTCCTGGCTTAATAATTTATTTAAAAAACTGCTTTGGTATTTACCTAAACGCGCTGTGTAACCTTCAAAATCTGTTCGGCTTAAAAGTTCTTTTTCAACTAACCAACTTGGTGTAGTAAATGCATTTTCGTGCAACCATTGCACGGATGCCTTTTGAGTTTCTTTAGGTACAGCTACAAACGGGATTCCTGATTGGTTCGGGTTAATTAAATTCTCATGTACACCACCAACATTGGTTAATACATGACTAATGTAACGACGCCACGCTCCAAATAACTCATCATATAACTCCTCTAAATCATCATAATCATTAGTAACATCACTAGTCCATTCTGGTAAATGAATAGAAACATATTTTAAGTTTTTAAGTGCATAAGTACTCGCTTTTATAGCGTCGTTTCCTATATCTTCTGTTTGTGATGTAGGATCAAAACGGCTTCTTTGTTTTCCGAAGATATATTTTGGATCACCAGCTTTTTCAAGAATCCAACCATCTAGAGTTATTAGTTCTGCCTCTGGAGTATTGGCCTCTGGAATAACACGATACCCCCAGTTAATAGCATAATCATCATAAGCTCCTAATTGTCTAATAAACCTAATATTTTGGTCTCCAGGTTGCGCAATATAATTATAACGCGCATAGTCCATAATAGTAGAAGCAATACCGTTTTTTTGTGTAAAATCACCATTTCTATAGCTTTCAACATCATAAGCTTTACTCGCACTCATGTTATGTGGTAAACCTAAGGTATGCCCTACTTCGTGAGCAATTACCATTTTCATCATTTCACCAATATCTTCTTTGGGTGTATTTAATGTTCTAGCTGCAGGATTAGCGGCGCCCGTTTCAATTAAATACCTATTTCTATAGGAACGTAAATGGTTATGATACCAAATAATATCACTTTCAATAATTTCTCCCGTTCTTGGGTCTGAAACGCTCGGCCCCATAGCATTTCTAGTTGTACTCGCTACATAACGTATTACGGAATAGCGAATATCTTCTGGACTAAAATCTGGATCTTCTTCTTTACTTGGCGGGTCTTTTGCTATAATAGCATTTTTAAAACCAGCTTTCTCAAAAGGACCTTGCCACAGCTCTACGCCTTCTTTTATGTATTTACGCAAGTTTTCTGGCGTAGCCGGATCTAAATAATACACAATAGGCTTAATAGGTTCTACCAATTCACCGCGAGCATAAGCTTCGGGATCTTTAGGCTCCATACGCCATTTACGAATAAAAGTTTTGGTATCAGATTTTAATGCTTCACTTCCATAATCTACATAATCTAAAGTAAACCATCCCACACGCTCGTCTGAAAAACGAGATTGCATAGGGTTTTCTGGTAACAAAATCATAGATTGATTCATTTGTAAACTTATAGATTCACCACTTCTAAAAGATGGTGGTGCAGATGCATTGTAAGTCATATCTTGTACAACTTCAATATTCTCAGGAAAACTTTTAACACTATTTATAAAACTTCTAGAAGCATCTAAATTTTTAACCTTATACTCCGTGCGCATATAAGCTGGTAAACCACTAATAGCCTTAACATCACTCGTGTAAAACTTAGTAACATCGACCACTACCGCAGTAGAATCTTTGCTAAACGCGCTAATATCAAAAGCAAATAATGTAGGTTCGTAATTATTAGATTTAACCGAAATACTAATTGGTAACTCTTCATTAGCTACCGAACTATAAGATTTCTCTTTAATTAATATTTTGTTTTGAAAACGCTCCCACGTTACTAAGCGCGAATTGGTTTTAGTTCCCGCATTAACATAACCGTCTCCCATGTTAGCAGGCAGTTTAGATATCCTGCTTACCAGAAGCATATCTTTCCCCAAATGCTCCATAGGAATTTCGTAAAAGTAAGACTCACCAACCTGATGTGTTTTAAACAAACCATCATCGGAAATAGCACTTTTAGTAATAACTTCGTTGTAAGGTTTTATTTTACCTTCTTTTTTCTTTTCAACGGGTTTAGATATTTCACTTTTATCTTTTTTATTCTTTTTTCGTTTAGATTGCGCATAGTTGGTTGTAGAAGCTAAGCACATCATTAATGATAAAGTTACTAGTATTGTTTTTTTCATAAAGAAAGGGTTATATATAATCTTTAAAAATATAAAATATATACCGTTAACCTTTTTTTTTTACAAAATTTTAAGGCAAATAAATATTGTAATTACGAATTTATTATTTTGAAACACTTTTAGTTAGAATTTAGTATTTATTAGATGCGAAAAATAATCATCATAAAAGCTAGGACCTTCGTGAATATATCATGTCTAATATTTTCAATCATCCTATTACAGCCTTTCTTTACTTCGAGTTATAAGTTTTTAAGCCACCTAGTTGTGATTATTTCAAAAATTGATAAATTGTTCAACTTAATTCAAAACTAAATTAGTAATCATTAAATATTCGTTAGTAATTCTCCTATATATTAATTCTTTATATAAGGTTTTCTTTACTATAACCCTTACTTTTATATCTTTGTATCATAAATTATCCGAACTATAGGCTCTTTATAAATTAAGAAATGAATAAATATTTAAATATGAAAAAAACTTATTTTATAGTAATAGCCTATATAATATGTTTTCAAGTAAAAGCGCAAAGTGTTGACTTTTTCTTTGAAGAAGAATTAAACACTTTTATTAGCCAAAAAGAAGGTGGCTCTCCTTATACTTTTGAAATAATTAGTGTTGTATATAAAACTATTGGAAAAAAACCATCTACTAAACGGCTAACACCTTTTTATAAAAAAGCTTTAGCATTTACCAACAAAGCTAAAGCGGATAGTACTCGAATAGCTAATCTAAATAAAGAAGCGAAACTTACACCTGCTGTTAAAAAAGAAATCGCAGATGTAAACAATCGTTTAAGAATAGCACAAAGAACTTTAAAGTCTGTAAAAAAGTATGAAATTGTGCCTAGCGAAGTTTCAATCGGAAAATCTAATAAGTATAAAATAAGAAGAAGTGTTTTCAAACCTGAGACTATATTTGTCGGTCCATATAAAAAATTAGGAGCTTATTATGTTACTAAAAGCATAGACGGTTATAATGAAAGAGATTTAATTTCAGTTACTGAAGCTGAAAATTATAATTTAACAAGTGAATATTTTCTTTTTGAAAATCAATTTATATTAATTGAAAATATTCAAACTAAGGTTGTCTATATGGTTTACCCAGATTTTTTAGAAAAATATGCTATTAATAATTTAGCAGAACAAGAAAAATATAAAGGAAAAGTTAGTTTGCCTAAAAAGGAATATGCACATCTTTACGATAAAAAGATAGACTCTATAGTTATTGATTATAATTATAAAAAATATAGCAGATCTATAAAGCT
Source organism: Algibacter sp. L3A6 (assembly GCF_009796825.1). Lineage (GTDB taxonomy): Bacteria > Bacteroidota > Bacteroidia > Flavobacteriales > Flavobacteriaceae > Algibacter. The sequence goes on along the minus strand of NZ_CP047030.1, from coordinate 3,703,875 downwards.
ACCATCAAGTAATTAAGATTGTCGCTTTAAATAAATATGTTAAGTATATATTTTAAAGCATTAAAATATTCACATAAAAAAACCTATTAAGCCAATTACTTAACAGGTTTTTTTTATATAATTGAGTTATTTAACTCTAGATATTTGCAGCAAGATAATCTCCTACTTCTTTAGTACCGTAAGCTTTTCCGCCATCGGCTAAATCTTCAGTAACAATACCTTCAGCTAAAGCTTTATTTACAGCATCTCTAATTACTTTTCCTTCTTCGGGTAAATTAAAAGCAATTTCAAACATCATGGCTGCCGATAAAACCATGGCCATTGGGTTTGCAATATTTAATCCAGTTGCTTGTGGGTAAGACCCGTGAATTGGCTCAAATAAAGCAATATCAGACCCCATAGATGCCGATGGCATTAATCCCATAGATCCAGAAATAACCGAAGCCTCATCCGTTAAAATATCACCAAATAAGTTTTCAGTAATTAAAACATCGTAGCTATTTGGCCATTGTACCAAACGCATAGCAACTGCATCAACCAACTCGTAACTTACTTCAACTTCAGGATAATCTTTTTCCATAGCCTGAACAGTTTCTCTCCACAAACGAGACGTCTCCATAACGTTAGCTTTATCAACACAACATAATCTTTTAGAACGTGTCATTGCTAATTCAAAACCTTTTTTAGCCAAACGTTGTACTTCAACACGTGTATAAACACAGTTATCAAAAGCCGTTTCACCACCGTCTCTTCTACCTTTTTCTCCAAAATAGATTCCGCCAGTTAACTCACGTAAAAACACTAAATCTGTTCCTTCAATACGCTCTTGTTTTAAAGGTGATTTATCTAATAAAGACGGAAACGTAAACGTTGGTCTTAAATTAGCAAATAAGCCCAATTGCTTACGCATTTGAAGTAAACCATTTTCTGGACGTACTTTTGCCGAAGGATCATTATCAAAACGAGGCAAACCAATAGCTCCAAATAAAACAGCATCCGAAGCCAAACAAACTTGGTGCGTACTATCTGGGTAAGGTTCTCCAACCGCATCAATAGCGGCAGCACCTGTTAATGCTGGCTTCCAAGTTATTTCATGTCCAAATTTTTCCGCAACCGCTTCACTAACTTTTTGTGCTTGCTCCATTACTTCAGGTCCAATACCATCACCTGCTAAAACTGCAATATTAAATTTCATCTTTATTAATTTTTAAACTTTAAATTCTATTTATTTTTTTGGCGTTTCTTTTTACTCATCCCTTTCCTTCTACCGCCAATCGTTGAGATTATTTCAACTCACAACAATATTCATCATCTTTTCAGTAGCCTTAATTGCCGAAACCGTTTGATCAGAATCTAAACCACGTGTTTTAAATTCTTTTTCAGCACTTTTCCATGTAATAATGGTTTCACAAAGCGCATCAGAGTTACTTCCCGGTGGTATACGTACTGCATAATCCACTAATTTAGGCAACTTTAATTGTTTCTGTGTAAAAACACTTTTAATAGCATTCATAAACGCATCAAATTGGCCATCGCCATGAGCGCTTTCTTCAAACACTTCTTCATTTATAGTAAGTGAAACCGTAGTTGTTGGTTTTAAACCCATAGCATGCGTTAGCACGTATGCGTTAACTTTAACCTTTTCTTCATAACTTCTGTCTAAAACATCTGAAATAATATACGGCAAATCCTCCTTGGTAACAACCTGTTTTTTATCGCCCAACTCAATGATACGTTGGGTTACTTTCTTAAGATCTTCACCATCAAGCTGAAGGCCTAATTCTTGTAAATTCTTTTGTATGTTAGCCTTTCCAGACGATTTTCCTAGAGCATATTTTCGGGTTCTCCCAAAACGCTCTGGCATTAAATCACTGAAATATAAATTATTTTTATTGTCACCATCAGCATGTATTCCAGCCGTTTGCGTAAATACATTGGCGCCAACAACAGGCTTATTAGCAGGAATCATAAAACCAGAAAAGGTTTCTATAAGTTTACTAATAGTATATAAAAAGGTTTCGTTTACACCAATTTCAACCTCAGGCATAAAATCGTTTATAACAGCAATAGTACTAGCCATTGGTGCATTTCCTGCACGTTCACCCATACCATTAACTGTTAAATGTAAACCATCTGCTCCAGCTTTTAAACCAGCCATAACATTGGCAACACCTAAATCGTAATCGTTATGTGCATGAAAATCGAAATGTAAACTCGGATATTTATCTTTAATCTCTTTAACAAAATCAAAAGATTCCTCTGGTGTTAATATCCCTAAAGTATCAGGAAGCATAACACGCTTTACAGATTGCGTTGATAAAAACTCTAAAAATTCAAAAACATATGCTTTAGAATTTCGCATACCATTACTCCAATCTTCTAAATAAATATTAGTTTCAATACCCTGTTCTGTGGCTTGATTAATATTTTCTTTAATTTCTGTAAAGTGCTGATTTGGAGTTTTTTTAAGCTGATGAGTTAAATGGTTTAACGAACCTTTAGTTAGTAAGTTTTGCACCTTTGCTCCTGCTTCTAGCATCCAATTTATAGAGATGCCTTTATCAACAAAAGTTAAAACTTCAACAGCATTTAAATAGTTGGTTTCCTTAGCCCATGCTGTAACATCTTTAACCGCTTGAAGTTCTCCTTCCGACACGCGTGCCGAGGCAATTTCAATACGATCTACTTTTAGTTCTTCTAATAAAAGTTTAGCTATAGTGAGCTTTTCAGAAGCAGAAAACGACACGCTCGAGGTTTGTTCACCATCGCGCAATGTCGTATCCATTATTTCAATTCTTTTTACTTCCATTTTTTAGAAAGGACGAGATTCTGTAAATGTTTCTATCTCGCTTTTCATACTTTGTAAATAGTCGATATCATCAAAACCATTTAGCATGTTGTCTTTCTTGTAACCATTAATATCAAAACTTTCTTTCGTTCCAGAAGAAAGCAATGTAATAGTTTGAGCTTTTAAATCAATTTCAACTTCTGTTTTTGGATCTGCATAAACAGCTTCAAAAATTTCGTCTGCAAATTTAGGACTAATTTGTACTGGTAATACACCAATGTTTAAACAGTTATTTTTAAAAATATCTGCAAAGAAACTAGACACTACACAACGAAAACCATAATCGTAAACCGCCCAAGCAGCATGCTCACGAGAAGAACCTGAACCAAAGTTCTTTCCTCCTAATAAAATTTTCCCTGTGTAAATTGGATTGTTTAATATAAAATCTTCTTTTGGTGTATTATCACCGTTATATCTCCAATCGCGGAAAAGATTATCTCCAAAACCATCACGAGTGGTCGCTTTTAAAAAACGAGCTGGTATAATTTGATCGGTATCTACATTCTCTATTGGTAACGGTACTATGCTACTCGTTAATGTTGTAAATTTATCGTATGCCATTTTTTTAATATTCAGTTTGCCAGTATTCAATGAGCAGTAAGCTGCCATAAACTGACGATTATTTTTTTATTCTTTTATAAAATCAACATATTGTTCTGTTAATTAACTTAACAACTGTTGATTATACACTGCGAACTTATAGTAAGTCTCTAGGGTCTGTAACTACACCTGTAACTGCTGCTGCTGCTGCAACTAACGGGCTAGCTAGTAAAGTTCTAGATCCTGGTCCTTGACGACCTTCAAAGTTTCTGTTTGATGTACTTACCGCATATTTTCCTGCAGGTACTTTATCATCATTCATTGCTAAACAAGCTGAACATCCTGGCTCTCTTAATACAAAACCAGCTGTTTCAAAAATATCTAGTAAACCTTCTTCTTTAATTTTAGCTTCAACAATGTGAGAACCTGGTACTAACCAAGCTGTAACATTATCTGCTTTTTTACGTCCTTTTACAATAGAAGCAAATGCACGGAAATCTTCAATACGTCCGTTAGTACAACTTCCAATAAATACGTAATCGATTTTCTTACCGATCATTATTTCATTTTCAGCATATCCCATATAAGCTAAAGACTTATCATAAGTAGCTTTACCTCCTTCTACAGATTCTGCAGACGGAATGTTTTTAGAAATACCCATACCCATTCCCGGATTTGTTCCGTAGGTAATCATTGGTTCAATATCTGCTGCATTAAACACTAATTCTTTATCGAAAGTAGCATCTTCATCAGTTTTTAAAGTTTCCCAATAGGTCATCGCTTTATCCCAATCAGCTCCTTTTGGAGTCATGGCACGACCTTTAATATATTCAAACGTTTTTTCATCTGGAGCAATCATACCTCCACGGGCACCCATTTCGATAGATAAGTTACAAACCGTCATACGACCTTCCATAGACATGTTTTCAAAAACATCACCAGCATACTCAACAAAATATCCAGTTGCACCAGACGTTGTTAATTGAGAAATAATGTATAAACCAACATCTTTAGGCGTAACACCTTTACTTAATGGCCCATTAATGCTAATACGCATTTTTTTAGGTTTTGGTTGCATAATACATTGTGTAGTAAGCACCATTTCTACTTCTGAAGTACCAATACCAAAGGCTATAGCTCCAAAAGCACCGTGAGTAGATGTATGAGAATCTCCACAAACAATAGTTGCTCCTGGAAGTGTAATACCGTTTTCTGGTCCTACAACGTGAACAATACCATTATTTTGGTGACCTAATCCCCAGTGACTAATACCGTATTGATTAGCATTATCTTCTAAAGTTTTTAACTGATTAGCAGATAAAGGGTCTTCAACAGGTAAATGTTGATTAATTGTTGGTGTATTATGATCGGCAACAGCGAATGTACGGTCTGGGTACAACACACTTAAGCCTCTACTTTTTAAACCTACAAAAGCCACAGGACTTGTAACTTCGTGAATTAAGTGACGGTCTATATAAAACACATCTGGTCCATCTGCAATGTTTCGCACTACATGCGAATCCCACACTTTGTCAAATAATGTACTACTCATAAAAAATTTAAATTTTTGTATTAAAATAGCTTTAAAGCTATAAGTGTAACAAATTTAAAGTTTATTACAGTATTTCAAAACTTTATAGTCCTTAGTTACTTTATTTTTATAAAATCACCAACGGAACTGATATAATTTGAATTTAATGCAATGAAATCTTAAAAATGATTACAATTTTTAAAAGAATATCAACACTCGTTTTTACAACCTATCGGCCACATATTCAATTTCTGTTTTACCATGCGGTAAAGGTTTACCATCAGGACCAACGTTAACCATTACAATGTTTGAAATTGTAATAATAGTTTCTCTCGTCATTTTATTTCTAACCTCTGCTCCTAACACTAATGAGGCTTTTCCAAATTTTACAACATCAATACCAATTTCTACAATATCACCTTGCTTTGCAGACGATTTGAAATCGATTTCACTCATAAATTTTGTTACTACTTTTTGGTTCTCTAATTGGATAATAGAATAAATAGCAGCTTCCTCATCAATCCATTCTAATAAACGACCGCCAAACAATGTACCATTGGCATTTAAATCTTCGGGTTTAACCCATTTTCTAGTATGAAATCTCATATTTTATATCTTTAATTTTTAGTTCTTTTTATAAAATAAAGATACTCTAAAAGTCAACATTAAAACAACCATTTTAATTACTCTTACTTATTCTAGTATGTGTTTTTATTATTAACTTAAAATAAGGATTGCTGTTTTTCTTCATTCGGAATATTTAAAGCATATCCTAACTTTTCGTTAACCTGTTTTATAAAATACGCTGAAAGTAATGGCGATTCTACTTCAATATTTTGATGAATGAAAAAATCAACTTCTTTAACACCTTCTTCTTTCCAAAGTTTTAAACGTTCAATCCAATCATCTAATCGCCCATAATCCGAAGGATGATTAGCTCCAACATAGCGCACAAAAGCCGTAGAATTAGTTAATCGCATATGCATTAAATCGCGACGCCCAGCGGTATCTACAATAACATTAGAAATATTTAGACCTTCTAAAAGTTGATACAAGGCATCCGCAATCACTTTGTCGTTATACCAATCGGTATGCCTAAATTCTATTGCTAAAGGAATGCTTTTAGGCCAGTTTTCAGCAAAAGCAACCACTTTATCAAAATCTTTAGGTGTGAAATTATTATGCATTTGTAAAAAAACAGTACCTAGTTTTTCTTTTAAATGCGATGCGTTGTATAGATATTGCTCAACAATAGCCTCAGTATTATGCAAACGCTTGTAATGACTAATTTCTTGATTCAACTTCGGAAAAAACTTAAAACCTTCAGGTGTTTTATTGTACCAAGTTTCAAACTGTTCCGCAGGAAAAATGCGATAAAATGTAGCGTTTAATTCTATTGAATTGAATTGGGAAGCATAATATTTAAGTTCATCTTTTGTACCACGAGGGTAAAAACCCTTCAAGTCTGCCCTATTCCATTTTGCACAACCTACATAAATATCTGGCACATTATCATCCTTTACCGTATTTAAAATGCGCTTAGTATCTATATGATCTTGAGGTAAGGTAAAATCAATAGTTTCAGGATTTGTAACACTGCCAAATTTCATGTAAAACGTTGTATTAATGCGATTTAAAAAGATGTAAAAGAATGAGGTTATAAAGATAAAAATATTAAATGTTAATAACCTCGTGAATAATTAAAATACACAAATACTATTACGGTCTTATAAATTTCTATCTTGAATAAAAAATCAAAACTATGAATTCAAGAGATTTTAATTTGAAGAGTATTCGTCCAGAGATTTTAACAGCAACCATTAATGATGCTATGAGTAGCGAGGAGCGTTTCCAGAACCTAGTACTCCGCCCATGCATTAAAATGCAAAACGATTTACTTGTTGCCGCTTTTAGAAATTACATTATAAAGCATAAATCGGTTTTTCATGGTTTAACGCTCGATAAACGTATGGAATATATTGAAAATGCCATTCAGAAAAATATGAAATTTAGAAATTCTCTAAAAGGCATGATCATCGGTGTTTTTACTGTGGAAGAATATTTAATTTATACTGAAAACTCTTCAGCGCTAAACAAACGCATGATGAATATTGTAAAAGAAAGATTATTAAGTAATATTCAGCTTTTTGATAAACCGGAATTGCGTGAGGCTGTGTAAACGTTATATTAGATTATAAAAAAGCGCCCTTAAAACAAGTTGTTTTAAGGGCGCTTTTTTATTTTATTTATGAATGAACAAAAAACTAATCCTCAATCAAAGACACTCCATTTAAATCAGTGGTTAACACATCACTCATATAATCGAAAAATGGACGAATCACCTTAAATGCAGAACTTACTTCGTTTATAAAATCAGGGTCTAAAACTTCGGTATCAGTATATTTCTTTATAAAAATATATTGTTTTTTTTTAATTAAATCAATAGCTTTATCTTCTTTATTAAATCCGCGTGGCGCTGTTTTTACTTCATCTCCAACAAAGCCACCCCAAGTTTTTTTAAATGTTTGTTCACTAATAATCTCACGAATTTCAGAATCGTCCATTTCAAACTCTTTTCGAATACGCATTAAATCGGACGGAGCAGGATCCCAAAATCCGGTAGCAATAAAACTTTCGTTATTTGGTTTTATTTGCACATGGTAACCACCACGTAATCTTGGTTTTACTCTATGGTAAGAACCACTAAAATGTGATTTGTACGGTAGCTTGTTTTTAGAAAATCTGACATCTCTATAAATTCTAAAAATTTTAAGTTTATCAATTTCATCATGCGTACTTAAAGCCTCTAACAGCTCATTATAAAATACTTTTATATCTTTTTGAACAGACTGAAACTCTGGCTTATGTTCTCCAAACCATTCGCGATTATTATTTTTTTCTAACTTTTTTAAATATGTAAAAGCCGCTTTCGGCACAGAAACACTCATATATATTACTTTCCTTTTATTGAACATCTAAAATACAAAAAGTCCCGAACGAATCGGGACTTTTATAAATAACTTAACACCGTTATCTATTATAGTTTTACTGGCTTGTATGAAACTGTTTCTATACTTTTAGAATCAGCATTGTAATGCTCTACAACAAACTCACCTTTCTCGGTTAAGTAACCAATGCCGTTATATGTTTCTCCTTTTACAATATAACTCCCAGGGTTTTTAGTGCTCCAAGCTTTTCCAACAACAACAAACTCATTATCATTATTATCGAAAATAATATTGAATCCGCCATCACTAGGCGAAAATTTGAAACTTTTATCATCACTTATAAAGTGAGTTTCCTTAGATAACAAATCGTAATCAGGATCCAAATCATCATCTACCATTACCATAGTCTCAACCTTTTTAGCTGTTGCAACACGTTGTTGATCTACCTTTTCTTTGTCATCCAAAGCCAATTCCACGTTAGATGTTTCACGAGAAATAACTTTAAGTTTACTTTCAGTTATTTCTTCTCCGTTATTGTATTTAACCGTTTTTTCAATGGTTTCTTGTTTTACTTCTTTTGGTTTTTCTTGTGCCATGGCTGTACCGCAAACAAGCAATACAAACATGTATATATAATTTTTCATTGTTTTTATTTTTAATAATTTGAATTAATAATTTATCACGAATGATAAACCTACTCTAGTTGTTAGAGAATTCATTCTGTTTCGCTACTTGTTCTCCTTCTACAGATAATTTGTTGTCAAATTGTAACGTTCTAATAGGGAACGGAATATTAATTCCAGCCTTATCATAAGCTTTCTTTATTGCAATAATAGCAGATGTTTTTGCTCTATATTTTTCAAGTAAACTTTCAGAATCAATCCAAAATCTACATAAATAATTAATAGAACTTCCTCCAAATTCTTCATAATAAAACTCAACATCATCTGCGCTCTCTACTTGGTCAAAAGTTTCTGCTATAGTTTGTTTTGTTAATCTTTTTACTTCTTCCAAATCCGATTCATACCCAACACCACAATTTAATGCGACACGCATTCTGGTTGTTAAAGAATAATTTTTTAAAGGATTTTCTAGAATCATTTTATTAGGAAGAATCACAATATTATTATCGGCTTCCTTTATAACAAACTCTTTTAAATTTATATCCATTACCTCTCCTGAATGGCCATTGGTTTCTACCCAATTTCCAATTTGTATTTTCTCTCTAAACGAAAGAGATATACCTGCAACCGTATTACTTAACGTGTTTTGTAATGCTAAACCAATTGCTAAACCAGCAACACCGGCTGTAGCTAATAACGAAGTTAATGTTTTACTTAAATTAAGTATTCCTAAAGATATATATAAACCTATTAGCACTACAACTACTGCAGCAATCCGAGACATCATTTTAGAAACAGAGTCTTGTTTCACTCGTTTTGAAATAATTTTATAAGTAAAATTATTAACATATTTCGCTACAAAATATGCAGCTACTGACACTAAAATTGCTAGTGCTATATTGGGTAAATAATGTATTATGGTTGCAAACCAACCTTCTAATTTTGTTACAAGGCCATCAAATGCCTCACTAAATGCTGTATCCATTTTTGTAAATATTTTTTTTATGATTTATTAATTAATTTTTAAGAAAAATTAACGAAACTTACATCACCTCCGCAACTTCAGGATGTGCAACCTCAGAAGGCTTTTTTGTCCAAGCTTCAAGCATCCAACTCGTTTTCTCAAGTTCTCGAATATAGGCACCAATTAAATCGGCTGTCCCTTCATCCGTAGCTGCATTTGCTTTCTCCATTACTTTTCCCATTTGTTGCAAAAGTAATTTATGATCGTTTAAGGTTTCTAAAACCATAGCGCGATCGGATTTAAGCACGGCTTTTTCTTTTATAGTTGAAGATTTAAGATAATCTTCCATTTGACTCATTGGGTGATAACGTAGCGTTAAGATACGCTCTGCGATTTCATCAATTTTTACGCGAGCATCATTATACATGGACTCAAATTTTTCGTGTAAATCGAAAAAATTTCTTCCAACAATATTCCAATGGTTGCTTCGTAATTTTTGATAGTAAACGTGGTAGTCAGCTAATAAAATATTCATTTCTACCACCACGGGTAATAAGTCCTCATCATTCATTTTTAAATAGCTCATAATTTATTGTTTGTGTTCCCACCCAATATAATGGCTATATAAAAAATGTCAAGGCCTTTAACAGGCTTTAACGGTATTAAGATTTATTTAACTTAAATTATGTTAAATAAATCCCAAAAAGTTAAAATTATTAAGAAGAAAAGATTATAAATTAATCTATAAAATCAATGTTTTTTAGTATTAAACCCGATGCTGGAGCGATATAATTCATCTTAATATCGTTATCAGGTTTTAAACTATCCTTTATATCTTGAAGTGATAGCTTGCCTTTTCCTAAATCTATAAGCGTCCCCATCATTAAACGGATTTGGTTTCGCATAAAACCTTTGCCTTGCACACGTAGGATATATGTTTTTTCAGGAAAATAGTTGGCTGTATATAAAGTGTTTTCTACCAATTCACACAGCATAATTTCGCGGGTGTAAACTCCATTATCGGTAGGTTTGTAGCAGTAAGTTTTTAAATAATTTTCGCCCTCGAACAACTTAGCACCTTCTTTCATGAGTTCAATATCCAACTCGTCAAGAATCGTTGTCATTATAGGTGCGCAAAAAGGATGACACTTTTCGCCATGCGCAAATAAGTATAAGTATTCTTTAATTTTAGAGCTTTGAATAATATTGAATTTGGCATCAACTTCCTTAATTTCTAGGGCTCGAATATCTTGCGGTAAATTACGATTAAAAAGCTCTAGAAAAGCTGGTATATCTTCAATAGGTTCGAATAAAAACAGCTCTATTGCAGCACATTCTGCAGACACCATAGCATCTGTTCTACCCGAACTTAAACTCTTAAAACGTTTACCTTCTAAGATAAAATTAAACGTTCTATCCACCATTAAATGCAACGTTTTCACGTTCGGCTGTTTTTGCCAACCATGAAAACGATAACCCAAATATTGTATGGTAATTAAATAAAAATACTTTTTCAAAAGGAATATTTTACTTGTGTCTACCTATTAATTCCTTTTCAATATCCTTTAATGTGAAGCCTTTAGCTTGAAGCAACATGAGGTAATGAAACATTAAATCGGCAGATTCGTATAGAAATAACTCATCGTTATTATCCATAGCTTCAATAACCGTTTCTACAGCCTCCTCACCTACTTTTTGTGCCACTTTATTAATACCTTTTGCAAACAAACTCGCTACATAAGATTTTTGAGTATCCTTATTAGCAACGCGCTCCGTAATAACATCTTCTAACGTTGAAAAGAATCCGTAATTAGATTTATTTTCTTCTTTCCAACACGTATCAGTTCCGGTATGGCAGGTTGGCCCAACAGGATTTACCTGTATTAAAAGAGAATCGTTATCACAATCGTTTTTAATATCGACTACGTTTAAAAAGTTACCACTTTCTTCACCTTTAGTCCAAAGACGTTGCTTACTTCTGCTAAAAAAAGTAACTGTCTTAGTTTCTAAAGTTTTCTCGTAAGATTCAGCATTCATATACCCCAACATCAAAACATTTTTTGTTGTTGCATCTTGAATAATTGCAGGCACTAGTCCGTTACTGTCGTATTTAATAGTCATAATAAAATTTTATAGGTTGCTGAATTAGATTCAGCATGACGACTAAAGTCGTACTTCGATATTATTTGCTTTTAATTCTTTCTTTAATTCAGGAATTGGAATTTCACCAAAGTGAAAAACACTAGCAGCCAAAGCTGCATCCGATTTTCCGATTTCAAAGGTATCAATAAAATGTTGAACATTACCCGCACCTCCCGATGCTATTATTGGAATATTCAAGCTTTCTGATAATTTAGCTAAAGCTTCATTAGCAAAACCATTTTTTGTACCATCATGATTCATTGATGTAAATAAAATTTCACCTGCACCACGTGTTTCAACCTCTTTAGCCCATTCGAATAAATCAATATCCGTTGGAATACTTCCGCCAGCTAAATGCACTTTCCATTGTCCGTCAACTTGTTTAGCATCGATAGCGACAACCACACACTGACTTCCAAATTTATTTGATAACTCGTTTACTAATTCAGGACGCTTTACTGCCGATGAATTTATAGATACCTTATCTGCACCACAATGTAAAAGCTCGTCTACATGCTCTACAGAAGAAATCCCACCACCTACTGTAAACGGAATATTAACTTGTTCTGCAACACGTAAAACCATATCTAACGTAGTGCCACGACCTTCTAAAGTAGCCGAAATATCAAGAAAAACAAGTTCGTCGGCACCAACATCGGCATATTGTTTTGCCAATTCTACCGGATCACCAGCGTCGCGTAAATCTACAAAGTTCACACCTTTTACAGTACGACCGTTTTTAATATCTAAGCAAGGAATTATTCTTTTTGTAAGCATTATTTTTAATGTTGTTGGTTTTTAGTTGTTCACTATTAATAAATGACTTTCTAAAAACGGATTAGGATTTATTTAAAATGAAATCCTCTAATTGTTTTAAGCTTATTTTATTCTCGTAAATGGCTTTCCCAATTATGGTGCCTTCGCAACCTAGTTCGGCTAATTTTGGTAATTCATCAAACGTTGAAATACCACCACTTGCTATTAATTTTATATTTGGTAGTTGTGCCAACATTTTTTCATACAAATCGAAAGAAGGACCTTCTAACATACCATCTTTAGCAATATCTGTACAAATAACATACTGCACACCTTCTTTTTGATAATTTTGAACAAAGGGAATTAAATCTTCATCAGATTCTTCTAACCAACCACTAATAGCTATCTTTTCGTTGTTAGCATCCGCTCCCAAAATAATTTTGTCGGCACCAAATTTAGATAACCAACTTTTAAAAACATCAGGTTGTTTAACCGCAATACTACCACCAGTAATTTGACCAGCACCAGATTCAAATGCAATTCTTAAATCATCATCCGTTTTTAAACCACCACCAAAATCAATTTTCAAACTCGTTTTAGAAGCTATTTCTTCCAAAACTTTATGATTTACAATATGACTAGCCTTAGCGCCATCTAAATCTACTAAATGTAAAAACTCAATACCATGAGCTTCAAATTGTTTAGCGATTTCTAAAGGATGTTCATTATATATTTTTTTTGTGCTATAATCGCCTTTTGAAAGTCGAACACATTTCCCGTCTATAATGTCTATTGCTGGTATTATTCTCATCGTTATTGGTTACTTGTTAATAGTTTTTGTTTCGTTCTATTTTAATGAATGAAACTAAAGGTTTAGAAAGTTTTGTAAAATTTTAGCGCCTTCGGTTCCACTTTTTTCTGGGTGAAATTGTACACCATAGAAATTATTGTGTTGTAAAGCCGATGCATAATTTAATCCATAATCTGTTTTTGCAATAGTTTCTTTACAATGCTCAGCATAATAACTATGCACCAAATACATGTATTCGTTTTCTTTTAAACCCTTAAATAAATCGGATTTTAAATCTTTAATAACGTTCCATCCCATATGTGGTACTTTTACAGAATGATCAAAACGTTTTACATCGGTTTGAAAAATGCTCAACCCTTTGGTATCACCTTCTTCAGTGGTTTTACACATCAGTTGCATACCCAAACAAATGCCTAAAACCGGCTGTTTTAAAGTCGGAATTAACGTTGCCAATCCGCTTTCTTCTAACATTTTCATGGCAGAACTCGCCTCTCCAACACCAGGAAAAATAATTTTATCGGCCGCCAAAATTTCTTCAGGATCGTTCGATAAAATAGCATCGACACCTAAGCGTTTAAAAGCAAACTGTATACTTTTTATATTTCCGGCTCCGTAATTTATTATAACTAATTTCATTTTCTTGTTGTTCGTTTTTCGTCGTTCATTTCTGGTTACAATAATAACCAGTAACTAAAAGCCAAAAACTATTCTATAACATCCCTTTTGTGCTTGGCAAAAACATTTTGTTCGAATCGCGTTTAACAGCCATTTTCATTGCTTTTGCGAAAGCTTTAAAAATACCTTCTATTTTATGGTGTTCGTTTACGCCTTCAGCCTTAACATTTAAATTACATTTTGCGCCATCAGTAAACGATTTAAACAAGTGGAAAAACATTTCAGTTGGCATATCACCAATTTTCTCACGTTTAAATTCCGCATCCCATTCTAACCAGTTTCTACCACCAAAATCTACAGCACCTTGTGCTAAACAGTCGTCCATTGGTAAACAGAATCCGTAACGCTCAATACCTAATTTATTACCTAGAGCTTTATTGAATAATTCACCTAAAGCAATCATGGTATCTTCAATAGTATGGTGTTCATCTACATTTAAATCACCATCTACTTTTACAGTTAAATCCATCGCGCCATGACGACCAATTTGATCTAACATGTGATCGAAAAACGATAAACCCGTGTTAATATCATTCTTACCAGAACCATCCAAATTCAACTTAATATAAATTTTAGTTTCATTGGTATTTCTAGTAATTTCTTGAACGCGATCTTCCAATTTTAGAAAATCATAAATAGTTTTTCCAATCTCTGCTTGTTAAAGCAATGCAGTCTAAAATGGCTTGTTTAGAAGTTTCTATTTCATCTGCTCCCAATTCAGGATCTTCAGATAAGAAAATACCTTTTGCTCCTAAGTTTTTAGCCAATTCCATATCGGTAATTCTATCACCTAATACAAAAGAATTTTCTAAATCGTAATCTTCAGAAAAATATTTTGTTAATAAGCCTGTTCTAGGCTTACGTGTTTCAGCATTTTCATGAGGAAATGTTTTATCAATATACACTTCTGTAAAAACAACACCCTTCTTTAGCGAAAGCATCAATAATTTTATTTTGAGGTCCCCAAAACGTATCTTCAGGAAAAGAATCAGTTCCCAAACCATCTTGATTAGTAACCATTACCAATTCGTAATCCAACTCACTAGCTATTTTAGCCATGTATTGAAATACCTTAGGATAATATTCTAGTTTCTCTAAACTATCTAATTGATAATCTACTGGCGGCTCTAAAACCAAAGTTCCGTCTCTGTCAATAAAAAGTACTTTCTTCATTATAAAGAATTTAAAGTATCTATTAATATTTTGTTCTCTGCAGGTGTACCAACCGTAATACGAATACAGTTATCTACTTGCGTATTTCTATTTCTAACAATTACTTTTTTATCAATTAAATATTGATAAAGCTTGTCGGCATTGTCTACTTCAATCAATAAAAAATTGGCATCTGTAGGATATATTTTTTTTACTAAAGGCAGCTTAATTAAAGCCTCTTTTAATTTTGTACGCTCTAAAAGAATAGCATCAATATTACGTTTTACTTCATCTAAATTATTTAACCGATCTAAAACGGCATCCTGATTTAATGTGCTTACATTATAAGGTGGTTTTACACGATTGTATAAATTAATAATAGCTTCGCTTGCATAAGCCACACCTACTCTCACGCCAGCCAATCCCCAAGCTTTACTAAAGGTTTGACTAACAATTAAATTGTTATACTTATTAATATTTTTAATGAAAGAATCTTGCAAACTAAAATCAATGTATGCCTCATCGACAATTACAATACCATTGAAATTTTCTAAAATATATTCAAGGTCTTCAGTATTTAATATGTTTCCTGTTGGGTTATTTGGCGAACAGATAAAGATGATTTTTATATCTTCAAAATCTAAATACGGTTGTAATTGATTTAGGCTGATCTGAAAATCATTAATTAACGGCTGTTTGATCAACTCAATATTATTGATATTCGCAGATACATCGTACATACCATAGGTTGGCGAAAAGGTTAAAACCTTATCTTTTCCTGGTTCACAGAAAATACGAAAGGCTAATTCTATAACTTCATCACTTCCATTACCAATAAAAATTTGATTTGTTTCTACCTTTTTAAGAATAGATAGTTTTTCTTTTATCGCCTTTTGGTGTGGATCTGGATATCTATTTAATATTCCGTAAGGATTCTCATTAGCGTCTAAAAAGACATCTGCCGTCCCTTTAAATTCATCTCTTGCAGACGAATACGCTTTTAAATTCCAGATGTTATCTCTAACAATATCTTTTAAATTAATCATTTCTCAAATCATTTAAACGGATAGACACTGCGTTTTTGTGCGCTTGTAAACCTTCGGCCTCTGCCATTAACTCAATAGTTTCTCCAATATTTAGCAAGCCCTCTTTAGATATCTTCTGAAACGTCATTTGCTTTAAAAAACTATCTAAATTCACCCCCGAATACGCTTTGCTAAATCCGTTAGTTGGTAAAGTATGGTTAGTTCCCGAAGCATAATCTCCTGCACTTTCTGGTGTATAATCACCAATAAAAACAGAACCCGCATTGCGAATACCATCAACATAAAAGTCATTAGCTTCAGTACAAATAATAAAATGTTCTGGGCCGTACTCATTTATCATTTCTAAGGCAATCTCATGATTTTCAACATAAATCAGCTTAGAATTAGCAATCGCTTTTTCTGCAATCGCTTTACGCGGAAGTACTTCTAATTGATTCTCAATTTCAGTAGAAACCTTTTCAATAATATCTTTTGAAGTTGAAACCAAAATAACCTGACTGTCCGTACCATGTTCAGCTTGACTTAATAAATCTGAAGCAATATAAGACGCATTTGCGCTCTTATCGGCAACAACTAATAACTCACTTGGTCCGGCCGGCATATCTATAGCTACACCGTGTTTAGTTGCTAATTGCTTAGCCACGGTTACAAATTGATTTCCTGGTCCGAAAATTTTATAAACTTGAGGTATAGTTTCTGTCCCAAAAGTTAAACCAGCAACAGCCTGAATACCACCAACTTTAATAATTTTGGTAACACCACATAAATTTGCCGCAAATAAAATTTCTGGAGCCAGTTCTCCTTTTTTATTAGGAGGAGAACATAAAACTATCTCTTTACAACCTGCAATTTGAGCAGGAACTGCCAACATTAAAACTGTTGAAAACAATGGAGCCGTTCCGCCAGGAATATACAAACCTACTTTTTCGATAGGTCTTTTTTCTTGCCAGCACGATACACCGTTCGTTGTTTCTACTTCAACTTTAGTTGTTTTTTGAGCTTTATGAAAAACTTCAATATTATGCTTTGCTTTTTTTATAGCATTTTTAAGTGGTTCTGCAACCACGTTTACAGCCGCTTCAATCTCTTCGGTAGACACAATATTAGACTCTAAATCTACACCATCAAAACGAACAGTATATTCTTTTATAGCCGCATCACCTCTAGCAACGACATCTTGAAAAACACGTGTTACAGTGCCTTCAATATCATTAACTGTTTGGGTTGGACGTTTTAAAATTTCCGACCAATCGCTTTTATTTGGATTGTTTATTATTTGCATACTCTTACATTTTGAGATTTCCGTTTTTACGGAAATAGAAAAACAAATTAATTAAAGCACCATTTTTTCAATTGGACAAACTAAAATACCTTGTGCGCCATTTGCTTTTAGGCCTTCAATAATATTCCAGAAATCGTTTTTCGGGATTACCGAGTGTACAGAACTCCATCCTTCTTGCGCTAATGGCAATACCGTTGGACTTTTCATACCTGGTAATAATGAAATAATAGCGTCTAGCTTATCATTAGGTGCATTTAAAAGCACATACTTAGAGTTTCTTCCTTTTAAAACCGATTGAATCCTAAATTGAATAGTATCTAGAATAGCTTGCTTTTCTTCACTTAAAACTGGAGAAACCGCAAGTACTGCTTCCGAAGTTAAAATAGTTTCAACTTCTTTTAAATTGTTTTTAAACAGTGTACTTCCACTAGAAACAATATCACAAATAGCATCGGCTAAACCAATATTTGGTGCAATTTCTACAGAACCATTAATAATATGAAGGTTTGCTGTAATACCATTTTTCTCTAAATACTGTTGTACTGTATTTGGATAAGATGTCGCGATACGCGTACCATCTAAATCTTTAACACCATTGTAATCGGCATCTTTTGGCACAGCAATACAAACACGGCATGAAGAAAAACCTAATTTTTCAACCACATTGATACCTTCTCCTTTTTCAATTAAAACATTCTCTCCGATAATAGCGGCATCTACAACACCATCTTTTAAATATTGAGGAATGTCTCCATTTCTTAAATAAAACACTTCTACAGGAAACCCTTTAGCCGAAGCTTTCAATTGATCTTTACCGTTATCGATAGAAATACCGATATCTTTTAGAAGCGCCATTGAGTCTTCATTTAAACGTCCTGATTTTTGTACTGCAATTCTTAAGTTACTCATTTTATTTGGTTTATGAGTTTGAAACAATCTCGTTGGTTTAAAAAAATAAACCCGCTTGATTGGCTCAAACGGGTTTAAATATATGTTGATTTTATTCAATACATTTTCACTTCGCCTGAGAGCAAATTTGAAAATGATGATGTATTTGAATAAAAGTCATGTCTTTTGTTTTTATAACGCTACAAATATGCAAAATATATGTTTAAAACGCCAAATTATTCAGAATTAAATTTTCAATATTTATACTTTCCTTAGTTTTATTAAAAAAAGATTAATTAATCTTCAAAATAAGGTTTAAAATACTGCGTTGTTTAATCCATACTGTTCAATTTAATTATTGATTTCCTAAAATAATAGGTAATCCACTATCTCCAGAACCAATAATAATAGTTTTACTATTTGGAGATTCAGATAATTTTACTGTAGCCTCAATACCTTTATCTTGAAGTATTTTATCTGTAAGCGATGCACTTAAAATTCTATTTGCATCAGCTTTACCTTGCGCTTCAATAATTACTTTTTCGGCTTCTTTTTTGGCAGTAACTAATCTAAACTCGTATTCTAAAGATTCTTGCTCTTGTTTAAGTTTACGCTCAATAGCATCTTTAATAGTCGTTGGTAGTTTTACATTTTCTACAAGAACACGTTTTACATTAACAAACTGACCATCTAACTCGTTTCTTACTTCTTCCAAAATCTCTAATTCAATAATATCTCTTTTACTAGAATATAATTGCTCTGGAGTATAACGCCCTACAACACTTTTTGCTGCCGCATTAATCGCTGGGTTTAAAAGCTCACGAATATAATCTTCACCTTTTGTTTGTATTAAATTACCTAAGTTTTTAAACTCTGGTTGAAACCAAATTGTTCCACTTACAGTAATATCTAAACCATTTACAGAAAGTACATTCATGTTTTCTGAAATAGATTGCTGGCGTACCTTTTGAACAATCATATCGTTCCATGGTGCTACAATATGGAAACCTTCACCATAAGTATGTTCCGTATTTACACCACCACCTAAAGGCTCAAATAAAACACCACCTTCACCAGGGCCAATGGTTACTAAAGATTTTGATACAACTATAATTAGTACAATTATTCCAATAATAAAGGGGAATGCAATTTTTGGTAATTTTTCCATATTTAATTTTTTATTTAGTTCTCAAAGATAAGGTATTTAAACAGGTTTAACGAATTAAAAATCGATTATAGACAGCACAAATCAAGTGTTAAAACCATAGCTAATTCCCTCGAAAATTCTTAATTTTAATCTAGATTTTACACCCTAAAACTATAATATTATGAAAACAATTATCATATCATCCGATTTCTCGGAAGAAGCACAAAACGCAACCTTATACGCTATACAAACCGCTAAAAAAGTTAAAGCAAAATTGGTGCTTTTTCATTTACACATTCTATCCATACACGTGGTGCAATCTAGATTGCCTTACAAAAACATATTACAATCTATAGATTATGCAAAAACTAAAATAGAAAATCGCGCAAAGAAGCTTTCTGAAACTTATGGCCTTGAAATTAAAGTAGATTTTGCCATGGGTGAATACTTTAAACAATTACAACGCGCTATCGAAGAACATCATGCCGACATGATTATTATGGGCATGCACACAAAAACCATAGAAGGCGATTTATTAGGTAGTACGACATCCGAAGCTATTAATAAAATTGAGATTCCTATTTTGGCTGTGCCGCTAAAAGCAAAATTTACAAGCATCGACAAAATTTTATTTGCTTGTGATTTGGATAAAGGATTAACATCTAATATTTTAAAAGAAATTAAGAAGACTACTAAAAAGTTTGATGCTGAATTAAGAGTCTTTCATGTAAATAATAAAATATCAGAATTAAAAAGTAACGTTGAAATTTTAAAACCACTAGAAGAAGTCTCTTATTTCTATAAAAACGTGCAATCTGAAGCTGTTATAGACGAAATAAGAAACGAAATGCTAGAATACAAACCCGATATACTAATTATGGTGCCTTACGAGTACGGCTTCTGGTCTTCGTTAATTCATAAAAGTAAAACACGTATTATGTCTTCTGGATTAGACATCCCACTATTATCTATACGAGGATAATACATCTCAAAGTTTTAATATAAAAAAGTAGTAAAACTTCAATTGCCATGAAGGTTTACTGCTTCTTTTTCAATTAAATAAGACCTTTATATTTACGTAAAAACCACTCTGCAGAAAGCGCTAATGCGATAATAGCCAATAAGTACTTCCAATCTATTAACGGACGACTCGTGTTATGGCTTTTTTGAATAGACTGATAACGATCATCACTTAATAAATCGGTGATTAAGGCTTCATGGTTATCGATAAAATAACTCTTACCATTACTATTTACAGCCAATTGTTTTAATTTTTTAGAATTTGCATTTAAAAATTGCTGTTCCACATTGTATTCTAAAATTTGAAAATTACCAGATTTCGATAGGTTCTCTTTTGACGTACGAACAGTAAAACTATATTCTGAAGGCGATAAACTACTTAAATCTACTTGATAGTTATTATTTTTAAGAATAAAAGGAAATATTTTCTCTTCTTTTGAAAGGTTATCAATTAGCTTTATTTGAAGACTTTCTCGTGTATCGAAAACAAAATTCTTGTCAAAAAACTCAGCTTTAATAACAATATTCCCACTTCCATTATAAAAAGATTCGTAATCAACATTTAAACGATTTCTCTTTTTATTTGAAGCTAAATATTGAATGATCTTACCAAGGAAATCATCAAATTCATTAAACGATTTAGAATTTAGAAAACTCTGTGAACGCCATTTCCAAATATTCTCACCAAACAAAACAGCTTCTCGCCTCCCTCCTGACTCAAGAGTTACAAACAAAGGTTCTTGAGTTGAAATACCATTAACGTTTTTATATAAAATAGTTTCAAACGGCACCGAAAAAACAACCGATCCATAATTTGATTTTAATGGAGGGAACGATTCGAAATTAATATCATCTACCAAAAAAGACGTATAATTTAAGTTCAACTGAGCCTGATAATTTTCTGTTTGATCTGTTATTTCTTGATCGTAAGTTGTATTGTTTTTATTCAGAAAATCTAAATCAGTATTACTTCCTTCTATTATAAATCTATCCTTGTTTTCAGTATTCAACTTAGCAATCAACTGTTTAAACTTATTATTTGGCTGATACAATATAACTAATTGAAAGTCATTTATTTTTGAAATAAATTCGTTTGGCTCAAAAAATGAAACTGTACTACGCTCATTACTTTCTATACTTTTTTTAAGACTCCCCAAATCTGGATGCGAAAACGTAGAAACTACAGCAATGTTAGTTTTTTGATCGATAACTTCTACAGCGAAATTCTTGTAATTATTAACCTTATTTTTTTCGTTTTCTATTGGAACTAAATACGCTTTATAAGCACTAACCCCTACTTGAGAAGCTGGTAAATTAAAATTAATAAGTGCTGAATTGTTATTTTTCGAAAATGATACATTTTGAGAAAACACAGTAGTATTGCCTTCCTTTACAACAAACTTAGAAGTTAAATTAGAATTCCCGCTATAAACAACAATAGCTTCTACTGGAAATTTATTTTTTAAATAAGCATACTTATTGACGTTTAACTGCTGGATTTTTAAATCGACATACGTAATAGTATCACCTAATATTATTGAGTAAACAGGTTGCTTATAAGTATTGCTAGCAAACTCATAATCGTTCCCTAATGTTTGATTTCCATCGGAAATTAAAACTGTTGGTGCATTACTTGTTTTATAAATTTGTGATAATTGAGTAAAGGCTTCATTGATGTTCGATTGCTTTTCTAAAAAAGTAAGTGAATCTGAAGCTTTAAAGGTTTCTCCAAAAGTGTAAAATGAAAGATTAAACTTGTCTTTCAATTCTGAATTTGTAGAAATTGTTTCAACTAAAGTTTTAACCTTTTCACTTTGATTAAAATGTTTTATAGAATTCGAATTATCTACAGCGATAACCAAGTTTGGCTTTTCTGTAGTAAACGTAGTTTGATTAAATTTTGGATTTATTAATAAAATAAGAATTGAAAATATACTAATAAACCGCAAAAAAGCGAAAAGCATGTTCAATTTAGACATGCTTTTCCTTTTACTGATATACTGAAACAGAGCTAATGAAAGCGCTACTATTCCAGCGAGTATAATGTATAATAGAGTTTCTGAACTCATTAAAATTTTTGATGTGTTTTGATAAAATTCCCTCTTGCGAGGAAATGGAAAATAATTTTAAGTTAGCATTCCGCCATCAACATTCAAGGTTTGTCCCGTTACATAAGCCGACATATCACTAGCTAAAAATACACAAACATTTGCGATATCTTCTGGAGTTCCACCACGTTTTAATGGAATACCTGCACGCCATCCTTTCACAACTTCTTCATCTAACTTAGCAGTCATTTCAGTTTCAATAAAACCTGGAGCAACTACGTTACTTCTAATGTTTCTTGAACCTAACTCTAAAGCTACAGATTTAGAAAAACCAATAATACCAGCTTTTGATGCCGCATAATTGGTCTGCCCAGCATTACCTTTAACTCCAACAACAGAACTCATGTTAATGATAGAGCCTTTACGTTGTTTTAACATGGTACGTTGTACCGCTTTCGTCATGTTGAAAACCGATTTTAAGTTCACCTCAATTACAGTATCAAAATCATCTTCACTAATACGCATTAATAAATTATCTTTAGTGATACCTGCATTGTTTACAAGAATATCAATACTTCCAAACTCAGCAGCTACATCTGCCGCTAATTTTTGAGCATCGTCAAAATTTGCAGCATTACTTTGGTAACCTTTAGCTTTAACACCAAGTGCATTTAAATCTTTTTCTAACGCATTAGCCGCTTCTACAGACGAACTGTATGTAAAAGCTACATTTGCACCATGTTGTGCAAAAACTTCAGCTATACCTTTCCCAATACCTCTACTTGCACCAGTAATTATAGCCGTTTTTCCTTCTAATAATTTCATGTATTTACTTATTATTTTTTATTTCCCATTCAAGCGTCCTTAAATAATTAGGTTTTAACCATGTATTTACTTCTAAAATGGATTATAAATTTTTAGTTGATTTCTAATTCTATTAATGATTATTGCTAACCTTTAACCAAAATCAAATATAAGAATTCCTATTATAACTGCACATAAAAAAAGCCGATAGGTTAAAAAACTTATCGGCTATTTGTTTACATTTTTAATTTTTCTGTCTTTTCATAATTAAATAGAAAATCCACATCCATTTCTTGAACTTTACCAAGCTCTTTTAAACCTTTAAAATCGATGTCTTTTTTATTCCCTATAACCATTACATTATAGTTTTCACCTTTTATATTACTATTAAAAAAGTCGCGTAAATCTTCAATACTCATATCTTTTATGGTATTGTACATCGCTTCTCGGTTATCATTCTCAATACCGCGCTTTTTCAAACTTTCATAATTCCAGAAAATATTAGATTTAGTAATACGCTGCGCTGCTATTTTCTTAAGAGTAGCTTCTTTAGCGGCATTAAACTGTTTCTCAGCTTCAGGCATATCGGTCATTAAATCCATCATAGCACGTACAGCTTGTGGCATTTTGTTGGCCTGTGTACCCATATATGCCATAACGTAATTCGCATTTTCTTTTTCATCAGCCATTTGGTAACTCGAAAAAGCAGAGTATGCTAAAGATTTAGATTCGCGTATTTCTTGAAATACAATAGACGATAACCCACTACCAAAATAAGTATTGAACAACGTTGAAGCTGCAATGTTTTCTGCTTTAAAAGGTTCTCCTTTTGCTAAGAATAACATTTCCGACTGTACCATATCAAAATCTACGAAATAAACATTCCCTCCTGTTTCTTGTTCTTCATAAACTAAAGCTTCAGGATATTGTTTTAGATCTTCAGGGATGGTATGACTTGTATTTAGAGCCGCTACAGCAGCATCAATATCTTTTCCATAATAAAAAACACGTTGTTTGTAGTTTTTCATATCCTTAACAATATCAACCAATTCTTTAGGATCGATAGCATTTAACTCATCTGTTTTGTAAATATTTCTTAAACGAGATTTTTCGCCATATTTACCATAGCTCATTAAACCGTTCCAAAGAATACTTCCTTTTTGACCTTTATTATCTTGACGTCCTTTTATTATAGATTCTACATATTTTTTATAAGCATCTTGATCTGGAACAGCATTATTCCAAAGGTGTTCTAAAAGCTCTAAACCTTTTGGTAAATTTTCTTTTAAACCATTAAGTCCAACATAAGTTTTATCATCACCAGCAAAAACATAATAACTTACACCAAGCTTGTAAAACTCCTTTTTTAACTCCTCGTTGCTATACTTAGCTGTACCCAAGTAATCCATATAATTAGCAGCAAGTTGTAGTTTTTTATCGTTATCGCCACCCATATCGAAAATAATATTTAAATCGAATAAATCATTCAATTCATTTTCAATGTAAGATACCTCGATACCGTTATTGGTTTCGGTAGTTTTAATAGCCGTTTTATAATCTATAAACTTTGGTTTTAAATCCTCAGACTCTATATTATTGAAAGTGGTTAAAAACTCAGAACTTTTATCTCTATTTAAATGAACCGGCGTGATACCAGGGTTTTGAACCTTAACAATATTAGAATCTTCACCTTGGCGTTTATAGGTTACCACATAATTGTTTTGATAAAATTTGTTAGCAAAATCTACCAATTCTTGCTTGGTTACCTTTTTTAAATCGTTTAGAAATTTCACTTTACTAGCCCATTCTTCATGATGAATAAAAGCGTTGTAATATGCCGAAGCTAAAGCCGTACTGTTTTCATATTGTTTGGTTTGACTTAGTTTTAAGTCGTTTACCACAGCATCAATCATCCAATCTTCAAACTCACCTTTCTTTAATTTTTCAATTTGTTCTAATAAAAGTGCTTTAACATCATCTAGAGATTGTCCTTCTTTTGGAGTTCCTGTAAATTGGTGATAACCATAATCATTTAAAAACGTTGGAGAACAACCAGCATTTTGCACAACTTGCTTCTGGTTTAAATTTAAATCTATTAAACCAGCGTTTCCGTTAGCTAGAATCATATCTGCTAAGGTTACAAATTTTTGATCTTCGCTACCAATACCCTGAGCTCTAAACGCTATAGATACATTTTCAGCTGTTGGACCAAAAACTTCTTTAGTTACCGGAGATGTAAGTGCATCTTCTTTTGGTAAAATTGGGTGAGTAACTTCTTTATTTTCAAATGCACCAAAAGCTTTATTAACTTTTGCTATGGTAGCATCAAAATCTAAATCGCCAACTAACACCATAGCCATATTATTAGGCACATAATACGTGTTGAAGTAATTATGAATATCTACTAAAGATGGATTTTTTAAATGCTCGGCATTACCAATTGTAGTTTGTTGACCATAAGGATGATTAGGGAATAAGCCTTTTAACATGGCATAATATCCTTTTCTGAAATCACTATCTTGTGTTCTATTGAATTCTTCAAAAACAGCTTCTAACTCTGTATGAAACAAGCGTAATACCAACATGCTAAAACGTTCACTTTCTACAGTTAACCATTTATCCAATTCATTAGCAGGAATTTTATTTTTATAAACAGTTTCTTCAAACCAAGTATGTGCATTGGTCCCTGTAGCACCTAAAGAACTAATCATTTTATCATACTCGTTAGCTACGCTATAGTTTGATGCTTCCAAAGAAACTTCGTCTATTTTTCTGTATAACTCTTCCTTTTTATCAAGATCGCTTTCCGCACGATGTGCTTCATATAAATTAGAAATAGAATCTAAATACACTTTTTCTTTTTCCCAATCGAGCGTACCGATTTTATCTGTGCCTTTAAACACCATGTGTTCTAGGTAATGAGCCAAACCTGTAGATTGCTTAGGATCGTAATTAGAACCCGCACGAACAGCAATATAAGTCTGGATTTTAGGTTCATCGGTATTTTTACTTAGATAAACTTTTAAACCATTTTCTAAGGTATAAAGCCTTAAACCAGTTGGGTCGTTTTCCGTAATTTCATAAGAAAACCCATTAGCATCGGTATGCGCTGTTGTAGCAGCAGCAACTTCTGAGTTTTGATCTGTTTTACAACTAAAGCATGTCGCTAAAATTGCAAACACAAAAAGTGTTTTAATTTGAGTCATAGATTGAAGTTTTTAGATTGTGTCCTTAAAATTAAGCATAAAAAAATCGTTAACTTAAATAAAGTTAACGATTTTTCAAATGAATTATATTTGAGTTTAAGTAAGTAATTATTTACCTAAAACTTCTGCAATTTTCTTTCCAATTTCAGCAGGAGAATCTACAACGTGAATTCCACATGCTCTCATAATAGTCTTTTTCGCTTGTGCAGTATCATCACTACCACCAACAATTGCTCCAGCGTGTCCCATAGTACGACCTGCAGGTGCAGTTTCACCAGCGATAAAACCAACAACTGGTTTTTTACTTCCACTAGCTTTATACCAGTTAGCAGCATCAGCTTCTAATTGACCTCCAATTTCACCTATCATTACAACAGCTTCAGTTTCTGGATCGTTGATTAATAATTCAACAGCTTCTTTAGTAGATGTTCCAATAATTGGATCTCCACCAATACCAATAGCTGTAGTGATACCTAAACCTTGTTTTACAACTTGGTCAGCAGCTTCATAAGTTAAAGTTCCTGATTTAGAAACAATACCAACAGTACCTTTTTTGAAAACGAAACCTGGCATAATACCAACTTTAGCTTCACCTGGCGTAATAACACCTGGACAGTTAGGGCCGATTAAACGACAATCTTTACCTTTTATGTAACTAGATGCTGTAATCATATCAGCAACAGGAATACCTTCAGTGATTGTAATAATAACTTTTATTCCAGCATCGGCAGCTTCCATAATTGCATCGGCAGCAAAAGCTGGCGGTACGAAAATAATGGTAGTATCTGCTCCTACTTGCTCTACTGCCTCTAATACAGTATTGAAAACAGGTCTATCTAAATGTGTTTGACCACCTTTTCCTGGTG
Source organism: Algibacter sp. L3A6 (assembly GCF_009796825.1). Classification (GTDB taxonomy): domain Bacteria; phylum Bacteroidota; class Bacteroidia; order Flavobacteriales; family Flavobacteriaceae; genus Algibacter. Next base: position 3,676,578 of record NZ_CP047030.1, on the reverse strand, counting down.
TAACACCACCAACAACGTTGGTTCCGTATTCAATCATTTGGCTGGCGTGAAAAGTACCTTCACTACCTGTAAAACCTTGAACTATTATTTTTGAATCTTTGTTTACTAAAACGCTCATAGAAGATTTTTTATCGTTATTTTATTTACTTAACAAAAGTAATTTTTTGAATTCTATTTTTAAAGTAAAAACCGAATTACTTTTTGTTATTTTTTTATTGATTTTAATATTTCAGGAATCTTTCTAATATAGGCTAATTCCTTAAATTTTTCTCTAGCTTCACCTGCAGGTGAACCAAAGTATGCTTTATTTTCGTCTGTTGAATGCCCTAAGCCCGATTGCGCAAAGAGCTCCGTACCTTTAGCGATAGTAATACCACTTTTTACACCAGCTTGTCCCCAAATGACAACTTCATCTTCAACAACAACACAGCCAGCAATACCTGCCTGCGATGCAATAAGGCATTTTTTACCTAAAACAGTATCATGACCGATTTGAATTTGATTATCTAATTTGGATCCGTAACCAATACGTGTATCGGCTGTTACACCTCTATCTATAGTACATGCAGCTCCAATATCAACATGGTCTTGAATAACCACACGTCCGCCTGATTTTAATCTATCATAACCATCAGGGCGTTTTTTATAATAGAATGCATTTGCACCTAAAACCGTTCCTGAATGAATCGTAACATAATCACCAATTACGGTATCATCATATATACTAACATTGGCATGAATTAAGCAGTTTTTGCCTATTTCAACATTATGCCCAATAAAACAATTTGGTTGAATTACTGTGTTTTCTCCAATTTTAGCTGACGCTGAAATAGCACTGTTAGCCGACTGAAAAGGCTTAAAGTGATTGGTTAAAGTATTGAAGTCTCTAAACGGATCATCACTTACTAATAACGCTTTCCCTTCTGGACAATCTACCTTCTTATTAATTAAAATAATAGTTGCCGCAGAGTTTAAAGCTTTATCATAATATTTTGGATGATCTACAAAAACAATATCACCTGATTCTACAACATGAATTTCGTTCATGCCTAGAACAGGGAAATTTAAATCCCCAACAAAATCACAACCAATAAGATCTGCAATTTGTTTTAAAGTATGTTGTTTTGGAAATTTCATAGGTTTAGATAAACTGAATACTAAAGAATTGTTTTACTCTTTTACACGTTCTTTGTAAGTTCCTTTTGCTGTTTCAACTTTAATTTTATCACCTTCATTAATAAATAAAGGTACATTTACAGTTGCTCCAGTTTCTACGGTTGCAGGTTTTGTAGCATTAGTTGCTGTATTACCCTTAACGCCAGGTTCTGTTGCTGTAATTTCTAAAACAACACTTGCTGGTAAATCTACAGAAAGTGGTGAGTTATCTTCAGTATTAATTAATACGGTTACAACTTCGCCTTCTTTCATTAAACCAGGATTATCTAAAGCCGCTTCTAATAAACGAATTTGAGTATAATCTGCTTCATTCATAAAATGGTAAAATTCACCATCATTATATAAATATTGAAATTTATGAGTTTCAACACGAACATCTTCTAATTTATGACCTGCAGAAAATGTGTTATCTAAAACCTTTCCGGTGGTTACGCTTTTCATTTTAGTTCTTACAAATGCTGGACCTTTTCCTGGTTTTACATGTAAAAATTCTACAATTTTATATATATCATTATTGTATCTAAGGCATAAACCGTTTCTAATATCACTTGTAGTTACCATAATTTAATTTTGAAATTTAATATTTGTTTTAATCTCTTTTTTGAAAGATTAAATAATCGATTTAATTTGCTTTGAAGTATCCCTTCATGATACCTCTATGAGAATTTTTTATAAACTGAAGAATTTCATCACGCTCTGGAGTGGCTTCCATTTCTGCTTCAATAATTTCGGCAGCTTGCGTATTGTTATAATTCTTCTGGTATAAAATTCTATAGATATCTTGAATTTCTCTAATTTTTTCTGTGATGTAACCTCTTCGTCTTAACCCTACTGAATTAATACCCACATAAGAAAGTGGCTCTCTTGCAGCTTTTACAAAAGGAGGAACATCTTTTCTAACTAACGATCCGCCAGTTACAAAAGCATGATTACCAATAGATACAAATTGATGCACAGCCGTCATACCTGCTAAAACCACATAATCACCAATAGTGATATGGCCAGCAAGCGTACTGTTGTTAGAAAAAATACAGTTATTTCCAACAATACAATCGTGGGCAACGTGGCAATATGCCATAATTAAACAATTATTACCAATAACTGTTTTCATTCTATCGGTAGTACCTCTGTTTATGGTAACACACTCACGAATAGTGACATTGTCCCCAATTTCAACAGTGGTATCTTCATCGTTATATTTTAAATCTTGAGGAACTGCAGAAATTACAGATCCTGGAAAAATATTACAATTCTTTCCAATACGTGCACCTTCCATAATGGTTACGTTACTGCCTATCCATGTGCCTTCGCCAATAATAACATTATTATGTATGGTAGTAAAAGGCTCTATGACCACGTTTTTTGCAATTTTTGCACCTGGATGCACATATGCCAATGGTTGATTCATTTGTAAGTTTTTAGTTTAGTCTTAATAAGTTAAAACAGGAATTACCCGCTTATACTTACTTATTTTACTTTTGATATTTGAGCCATTAATTCAGCTTCTGCACAAAGTTTACCGTTTGAGTAAGCATAACCTTGCATATGGCAAATACCACGACGTATTGGCGTAATTAACGAACATTTGAAAATTAATGTATCGCCAGGAACAACCTTTTGTTTAAACTTAACCTTATCCATTTTCATGAAAAATGTTAGATAATTTTCTGGATCTGGAACTGTATTTAAAACTAAAATACCGCCCGTTTGTGCCATAGCTTCTACTATTAAAACACCTGGCATAACTGGAGCGCCAGGAAAATGACCTTTAAAGAACTCTTCGTTCATGGTAACATTTTTTTGAGCGATTACATGACTATCAGACAATTCAAAAACCTTATCGATTAATAAAAATGGTTGACGGTGAGGTAACATATCCATAATTTGATTCACATCCATTAAAGGTGTTTGATTCAAATCTATTTTAGGAACATTATTTCTACGTTCAATTTTAATAAGCTTCGATAATTTTTTAGCGAACTGAGTATTAATATAATGCCCAGGTTTGTTAGCAATCACTTTTCCGCGAATGCGGGTACCAACTAATGCTAGATCACCTAAAACATCTAAAAGTTTATGGCGAGCCGCTTCATTTGGGTGATGCAGTGTTAAATTATCTAAAATACCGTTTGGTTTAACGGCAATATTATCTTTTTTAAAGGCTATTCTTAACTTCTCCATAGTTTCTGGAGATAAGGCTTTATCAACATAAACAATAGCATTGTTTAAATCGCCACCTTTTATTAAGCCATGCTCTAAAAGCATTTCTATTTCATGAAGAAAACTAAATGTTCTTGAATTAGAAATATCTTCTTTAAAATCTGAAATTTGATTTAAAGTTGCGTTTTGAGTTCCTAAAACCTTAGTACCAAAATCTACCATAGTAGTAATTTGATATTCTTTAGCAGGCATTACTAAAATCTCGCTACCAGACTCTTCATCTATATATGAAATAATATCTGTTACCTCATACTCTTCTCTAAAAGCATCTAACTCTACAATTTTAGCTTTTTCAATAGCTTCCACAAAAAACTTAGACGATCCATCCATAATTGGAGGCTCGGCTGCATTTAATTCAATTAAAGCATTATCGACATCTAAACCAACAAGAGCTGCTAAAACATGCTCTGATGTTTGAATAGATACTCCATTTTTCTCTAAACATGTACCACGTTGTGTGCTGGTTACATAGTTGGCATCGGCCTCTATTACAGGTGCGCCTTCTAAATCTACACGTTTAAAACACAACCCAGTATTAGCTGCAGCTGGTTTAAAAGTTAAGGTTACATTTTTACCTGTGTGTAAACCAACTCCTGTTAAAGTAACATCTTTTAGAATGGTTTTTTGTTTGATCTCAGTGTTAACTATTCCCATTTATTTTTTCTAAATCATTTATATTTTTAACAATCTTAGGAAGATTTTTAAAGTGAACATACGACTTATTATAATCGCTAATAGCCAAAGCTGGTGAGCCTTGGAGAATTTCATTATCTTTTACATGCCTAGCAATACCAGACTGTGCTTGTATTTTTACATTGTTACCAATAGTAATATGTCCTGCAATACCAACTTGACCACCAATCTGGCAATGTTCGCCAATATGTGTTGAGCCAGCAATACCGGTTTGTGCGGCAATTACAGTGTTTTTACCAATTTCAACATTATGTGCAATTTGAATTTGATTATCCAATTTAACACCTTCTCTTACTATGGTTGAGCCTAATGTTGCTCTATCAATGGTTGTACCTGCTCCAACATCAACAAAATCTTCTAGAATTACATTTCCTATTTGTGGAACCTTGTTGTATCCACCATTTTCATTTGGAGCAAAACCAAATCCGTCGGCACCAATAATAGCCCCAGAATTAATTACACAGTTTTTACCTATGATGCTTTCTGAATATATTTTAGCTCCCGAAAAAATAATAGTATTGTCGCCCAATATTACATTATCACCTATATAACTGTTAGGGAAAATTTTTACATTATTTCCAATCACTACATTATCGGCAATATAACTAAAAGCCCCTATGTATAGGTTTTCGCCATACTTAGCAGGACTCTGAGATAAAAGATGGTTGCTCTACGCCTATTTTATTAAGTTTTACAGAATTGTAATATTCGAGTATTTTAGAAATGCCATATAAGCATCGTCTACCTTTATAAGTGTAGTTTTTAAATCGTTATCTGGTTCAAACGTTTTATTTACAATAGTAATAGACGCTTGTGTTTTATATATATGTGCGGTGTATTTAGGATTGGCTAAAAAGGTTAAAGAACCTTCAAACCCTTCTTCTATTTTTGATAGTTTAGAGACTTCAGCTTCCGGGTTACCGACAACTTCTCCCTCTAAAATACCCGCTATTTGTTGTGCAGTAAACTTCACACTAAAGATTTATTGTTTTGTTTGATTTTTGGCAAAAATAGGAAAAATGTGTTAAACTTTAACCTTAGGGTAACATATATAATATTTGGTAACCGGTTTTGATAGCGCTTTTAAATTAAGCTGATCGGATGCTTTTACAATATCTTCTATTTTACCAGACTTATGCAAGATGTTAATTCCTTGCGTCTCTAACTGATATGCTTGGTTAGAAATACTTCCTGTAAACACAAAGTAGTCAGCCTCTTCTCTACTTATATTGTGTTGATTAACAAAAATTTTAATCTGCTTTTCTAGGGTTGCTTTCTTAATAGTTTTATTCTTCAGCTTAATTTTTAAAAGATTCCTATTAACAATCATTTCGCAAATATTTCTTAAAACAAAATCGTCATTAAATTGCCAAGCCTTCATTGCAGAAATGATATCGTAATCATCTAATTGAGAAAATACGCTTAATACTTCATCATTAAAATCATCAATAGAAATTTCATTTTTCAGAAAATATTGTAATGGTTTGCTCGCTTCTAACTCTATCCCTTTTAATGTTAATTCTTTGGCGCGTTTTAAAACACGTATTAAAAGCTGCTCAGCCACAATACCTGTTTTATGCAAATACACTTGCCAGTACATTAAACGGCGTGCAATTATAAATTTTTCAACGCTATAGATTCCTTTTTCTTCAACTACAAGTTTATCATCCACGGCGTTTAACATGGTAATTAAACGTTCACTATTTATATTCCCTTCAGCTACACCGGTATAAAAACTATCACGTTTTAGATAATCGGCACGATCCATATCAAACTGACCAGAAATAAGCTGATACAAGAACTCACGGTGATAATTACCCTTAAATATTTCGATAGCCAGCGTTAAACTTCCGTTAAATTCTTCATTTAAACGCTCCATAAAAAGCATTGAAATTTCCTCGTGAGACACGTTATTTACAATGCTATGCTCCATGGCATGCGAGAACGGACCATGCCCAATATCATGCAATAAAATAGCTATATAGAGTGCGTTTTCTTCATCGTCAGAAATGCTAACCCCCTTAAAACGAAGTACATTAACAGCTTGTTGCATTAAATGCACGCAACCAATGGCATGATGAAATCTAGTGTGATGAGCGCCCGGATATACCATGTATGATAAGCCCATTTGCGTAATTCTGCGTAGGCGTTGAAAATATTTATGTTGAATTAAATCGAATATTAGCGAATTTGGAATAGTAATAAATCCGTAAATTGGGTCGTTTAATATCTTTAGTTTGTTCAAACTTTAAGTTTTTACAATTATTATTTACAAATATAGGTATATGATATGAGCCTAACTAAAATTTTAGCGCTCGTAAATATCAATGATATCTTAATATTTTACACTTTATAAACCTTTACAAAAACATACAAATGAATACAATAAAAATACTTTGGGTAGATGATGAAATTGATTTACTAAAACCACATATTTTATTTTTAGAAAAGAAAAACTACCAGGTTACTAAATGTAATAGTGGCTCGGAAGCTATTGATATTTTGGATGATGAAAACTTTGATATTGTATTTTTAGATGAAAACATGCCAGGTTTAAGCGGCTTGGAAACATTACATGAAATAAAAGAGAAACGCGATAACCTTCCGGTAGTAATGATTACTAAAAGTGAGGAAGAATACATAATGGAAGAAGCTATTGGTAACAAAATAGCCGATTACCTAATAAAACCTGTGAACCCCAATCAAATTCTACTGAGTTTAAAAAAGAATTTAGACCACTCTAGATTAGTTTCAGAAAAAACAACATCTAATTATCAGCAAGAATTTAGAAAAATTGCTATGGATCTATCCATGGTAAACAGTTTTGAAGAATGGGTTGCGCTTTATCAAAAATTGGTGTATTGGGAAATTCAGCTAGAAGACATTGAGGATGATGGTATGTTCGAAATATTGGAATCTCAAAAAAACGAAGCTAATTCGCACTTTGGTAAATTTATAGATAAAAATTATGCCGATTGGTTTGAGCCTAATACCGATGCCCCAATTATGTCGCATACACTGTTTAAAGAAAAAATTGCTCCAGAAATTAGTAAAGAGCAACCAACTTTATTGGTTGTAATCGATAATTTACGTTACGATCAATGGAAAGTTTTTGAGCTAATAATTAACAACTACTATAAAAAAGAAAAGGAAGAAGCCTTTTTTAGCATCTTACCTACTGCTACGCAATACGCTCGAAACGCTATTTTTTCTGGCTTAATGCCAAGCGATATGGAAAAGCTTTTTCCTCAATATTGGAAAAATGATACCGACGAAGGTGGTAAAAACTTATTTGAAGCCGAGTTTTTAGAAACACAATTAAAACGCTTAGGGCTTGGTAATTTAGAGCATGAGTATTACAAAATAACCAACTTAAAATCTGGAAAGAAATTAGTTGATAATTTTAAAAGTTTAAAAAAGAATGATTTAACTGTAGTGGTTTATAATTTTGTTGATATGCTTTCGCACTCTAAAACAGAAATGGAAGTTGTGAAAGAATTAGCCTCTAATGATAAAGCTTATCGCTCTTTAACACATAGTTGGTTTAAAAACTCACCATTACTGGAAATGATTCAGCAAGCGCAACAAATGGGCTTTAAACTTATATTAACCACCGATCATGGTACTATAAACGTGAAAAACCCATCTAAGGTTATTGGAGATCGCGATACTAGCTTAAACCTGCGTTATAAAACAGGACGAAGTTTAACTTACGAAAACAAAGATGTGTTTGTAGCTAAAGATCCTAAAGAAATCCATTTACCATCTATTAACATGAGTAGCTCGTTTATTTTCGCGAAAACCGATATGTTTTTTGCTTATCCAAATAACTATAATCATTACGTAAGTTATTTTAGAAACACGTATCAGCATGGTGGAGTATCATTAGAAGAGATGATTATTCCTTTTGTAGTATTTAATCCAAAGAAGTAAAAGTGTGTAAAAGAAATTCTAATTTCTGAATCATTTAATGATTCGAAAAGCAAGAACAAACACTTCCCTTACACAATAGAGAGAAACCTATAAATACATAGCCATTTTAGATTTTTAATTGAAAAACTAAAATGGCTATTTCTATATAAAAAATGATATTTGAGGACTTACACATCAAATTATCAAGACCTTATACAAACTCAAAGGATTGATTTATACTAAAAAACACTTAAATCTAAATTGACAGCTGAAACCGAAAACTCAATGAGAATCGCTAGCAAACCCATATTTATAAGAAAAATCAGCTGTTTAGTATTTTTTTACGGGAAACCCGTAGTGAATTTTTAAAAAAAACACGTTTTTAACATAATTTTAACATTTACAACCCATTTACATCTCTCTCTTTCTTTAGATTTGGAATATAATTATTTAAATCCCTATAGAATGAAAACAAAGAATTATTTAATCGCAGCGGCGATTTTCGGAGGAATGTTATTTACAGCTTATGCAGCGAATTCAATTGAACAAGATGAGCAGCAAACCGCTAAAATTCAAAGAAGTGCGATTCGCGTACCGACGCACGGATAAAATTTTTTAATTATAGTTTTGCTATAATTTTACAATTAATATTCTGTAAAAGTGTTCCAGATGGTAAAACATCTTGAACACTTTTTTTTATGCTCAGAAATTAAAACGGAAAAGCAGCTTTTTATTTAATAAACTTAACAGCTAACTATTCTGTAAGACATTTCATAAATACATATCTGCATGCCAGCACTACACTGATTAGAATAATAAACGATCACTCTCCGTTTTATCAATAAAAATGCGCGAACAGCCATAAACACTAATAAGTTTAACCTATTTTTTGGTGTTTTTAAATTATATTCCTTAATATTGTTAAGTTAAAATTTTCGAATTGAATATAAATTATACAATAGACGAGGTTGATCAGGTTGCAAGCCAACTTATTAGTTATGCATCTGGAAGAACCCTATTATTTTACGGCGATATGGGTGTTGGTAAAACAACATTAATAAAAGCACTTGTAAAGGCATTGGGTAGTAAAGACGATGTTAGTAGCCCAACATTTTCTATTGTAAATGAATATAAATTAAATGAAGAAAAAATTTTTCATTTTGATTTGTATAGAATTAATGATTTAGAAGAAGCCTATAATTTTGGTATAGAAGATTATTTGGATTCTGATAATTGGATAATAATTGAATGGCCTGATATTATAGAACCAATTTTATCGGGTGATGAATGTGTTATAAAGTTATCAATTCAATCGGAAAATAAACGACAATTAGTAGCAGAATAAACAATAACAACCCTAACAACTATAGCCAGTAATACGCTATAACAACCAAAAAAGTTCCTAAAAAATAGTGTTTTACGGGAAACCCTCAGTGAGAATTTTCAAAAACAATGTTTTTAACATAATTTTAACATCTCAGTAGGTATTACAATTCGGTCTTTATTTAGATTTGGAATATTAATATTTAAAACCCCCTACAGAATGAAAGCAAAAAATTACTTAATCGCAGTTGCGATTTTCGGAGGAATGTTGTTGACAGCTTATGCAGCTAACACAATTAATCAAGATGAACAACAAACTGCAAAAATTCAAAGAAGTGCAATCAGAGTTCCAACGCACGGATAAACAAAGTTTGATAATAGGAAGTATAGTCGCAACATTAATTGCAGCTAGCCCCTATTTATTTTACCTATACGAAAGTGTCCCAAATACACCAACTTGGGATACTTTTTTGTTCAGATATGATAGTAAATATTACGGAAGTATGCTTACTGTCGCTTGGACCATAATGGGAAAAGCAATGCCCCTATTTTTACTGTTTATTTGGTTTTTTACTTGTCGTCACTGGTGGTACCACACGTTGTTAGTACCGATTTCGATGTACATTTACCAAATATTCACAACAATAAATGATGATTTAATGTATGTGGATTCAAATCAACTCGTGTATTTGATCCCTATTATGGTTATAATCATTCCCTCCATTTACCTAATAAGAGCACAAATATTTAATAAGGTAAATAACGCAAACAAGTCCCTACAAGATTTAGAGGACGAATTTAAAGTGTCGCCAACAAGTTTTTGGCATAAAATAAAAGAATATTTCTAATAGCGATTAACTACTCTGTTGACAATATTTCTCTTATTGAAGCTTTATGAAAGATTTCCGAATGTTATCAGGAAATAGTATTTAAAAGTACATGAAGATTACATAAAAAAGAATCCGCAAAGCCAAATTGGTTTTGCGGATTCTTTTTTACACAAAGCTTTTAACGTGTTCAAAAATAAATCTCAACACCAGTAAAGGAAGCTGTCTAAATATTCAGCAGAAGCTTTAAAATAGAGTTTTTATGCTAAGTAATCTGTAAGTAATAAGTTTTAAGCCAGCTTAAAGAGGTAATACAAACATGGCAATGATCAAATGAAACTTAGCCTAATTAATTTAGTCTATCACGTTCAATAGATTCTATATCTTTTTTATTTGTTTGTAACCTGAAATTACCAAACTTATAATTAAAACCAAGCGTAAACATTCTGTTTTCCATTCTAGAATTTAATATTATATCTTGATTTAAATACTTTGTGGTTTGTGTGAAATTTTGAGTGTTAAAAATATCGGTAATACCCATAGTTAAAGACGCTCTATTATTCCAAAACGTTTTACGTACACTAATATCTAGTCCCGTTCTATTGCTAATTTCACTAGGCCCATCTACTAATGGCGAAATATAAGTTAACACGACATCTGCGGTTAATGTTTTATCCTTTAAAAAAGAAAAATAATTTACCATTTGTAAATACACAGACCATTTATCGCTAGTATATAATTGGTTATTACTTTCTAAAGCAGCAAATCTATTTTCATAATAAAACAATGACGAATATGCATAAACATCCCAGTTAGACATCACGGGGGTAAATGTTGTAAAATCCAATCCATACGATATACTTCTATCTATATTGGTATCAATATTTTTTAACAATTTAGAATCATTGTCTTGAAACGTAATTTGTATTGAAGGATCATTCTCGTTTCTATAATAAAGTTCGAAAGTATATTTAGAATTTAAAGTATAACCTATAGTAAAACTATCGTCAATTTGCGGTTTTAAATTTGGATCTCCAGTATTGTATGAGTTATCACTTAAAAAGAACTTAAAGGGATTTAACTGGCTATACCTTGGTCTATAGATACTTTTATTATAAGTGAAATAAATTTCGTTGTTTTCATTCAAAACCTTCATAATATGAAATGTCGGGAAGAATTTAATGTAATCAGATTTATTAATTTGGTTTTCAGATAGAGAGTTTCCTTCAATATTTGTGTATTCTATTCTTAACCCAGCTTTTAAACTCCAATTATCCCAATCTTTACTGTAACTACCATATAGAGCCAGGTTAGTTTCATCGTATAGAAAAGTATCAGAATTTGCTAAATCTGGTTCTCGAATTCCGCTATCAATCAAATATCGATTAATAACACTCTCAGAATTAATAAAAGAAGTCTTCCCTCCTGCTTCCAAAAAAGCAGTTTCACCAATAGGTAACTCATAATCTACCTGCCCAGTATAAAGCTTGATGTCTTGATTAGAAAGCGATTGAAACTCATTGTTTCTAATTAAAGATTGATCGGGAAATAAATATTCGGTATTTACATCTTGATCACTATCAAAATTAAAATTAGTGTGATGTGCACTAAATGATAATTGCTCACCGTCTTGATTTAATTTATGTAAATAATCTAATGTAAATGCAGCATTAGTTGTTTTATCTACTGCAGTGTTCATGGTATTAAACGTAGAATCTAAAACGCCTGTGGCTCCGTATACCTCGGTTAACGAATTGATATCGGTCTCGGTTCCCGATTTAGGCAAAAACATTAAATTAGCCGAAAAACTCAAGGTATTCTTATCGTTAATAGTATAGTCTATATTACTATTTATATTTTGATTTGATGATTTTCGAGTTCTATTATAGTCCGTTTCCCAACTAGAAGTCGTTTCATCGTTATCTATAAAATTAATAAACTCGTCGGTATTTCTAAAATCTTTTCTCGGACTCACATTATAATTAACGTAAGCATTTATTTTTTCACCCTTAAAAAAATGACTTGTCCCAACCGAGTATTTTGGAAATTCAAATCCCTGTTTAAAATTACCAAAAACACTACCATTATATCCAGAAACCAAATTTTTACTTGTAACAAAATTAAGCACAGCTCCTCCTTCTGCCTCATATTTAGCTGGTGGCGAAGTTATTACTTCTATAGATTTAATATTGTTAGCAGGCATACTCTCCAAAAGCTGTATAACCTCTGTAGTAGATAAATGCACCTTTCTGTCGTTAATATATATAGTTGGGCTAGCATGTTTTACAGAAATACCATCGTTATTTACCATAACTCCTGGCGTATGTTTTAAAACATCGAGCATGTTATTATTAGATAATGTGGAGTTTTCAACATTAAAAACTAAACGATCCACCATACGTTTTACAGTTGGTTTTTTAGTAACGATAAGTACACCATCTAGTTGCTGTTCTTCATCTTCTAAAAAAATATCAGCAAGAGAAGTGTTTTTATCAAGCTGAATTTCAATAGTTTGTGTTTTATATCCTAAAAAACTAATATTCAGAGTATATTTTTTACTCTCTAAATTACCAATTTCAAAATCACCAGTTTCATTAGAAATAGTACCTTTATAATCTGAAGTATTTACGCCATCTGAAACAACTATGTTAGCAAAAGCAACCGGATTATTTTTTGTATCAACAACTTTTCCCTTTATTTCCAGGCCTTGAGCAAGACCTAGTATTGAAAATAAATATATAAATAAAATAACAATTTTTCGCATCATACATGTAAACTTAATGCAAACTTAAAATAAAAAAACGAATACATTTTGCGGTATGCCCTTACCATAATTAATCAAAATTCTTACATTTCCACGAAGGTTTATATTTCTTCGTTTTAATTCTATATTTTGATGAATTGAATTACAAAATTTATTTGTAATTTGTTTTTTTTTACTAAAAAATATGAATAAAACACTTTCACCTTTTACAAAGCAACAACTTTTACCTCAGGAGGAAACCCTTGAAATATTTAAGAAAAAAGGAGAATTATTTATAGGAATCCCAAAAGAGACCGCTTACAAAGAAAAACGCGTGTGTTTAACGCCAGATGCTGTTTACGCTTTAGTCTGTAACGGACATCGTGTTTTACTAGAGTCTGGTGCAGGCGAAGGCGCTAATTTTAGTGATAAAGATTACAGTGAAGCTGGAGCTGAAATAACAAAAGACACCGAGAAGGTTTTTGCCTGCCCGATGATCTTAAAAGTGGAACCGCCAAGTTTAGAACAAATTAAACTTATCAATCCGCAAACCATTATTATTTCTGCTTTGCAGCTAAAAACACAACATAAAAAATATTTTGAAACTTTAGCAGCAAAACGCATTACCGCCTTGGCTTTTGAGTTTATTAGAGATTCTGATAATGCCTATCCTGCCGTAAAATCGTTGAGTGAAATTGCTGGAACAGCTTCTGTGCTTATCGCAGCAGAATTACTTTCTGACGCAAACACAGGCAACGGACTCATGTTTGGTAATATTAGTGGTGTTCCTCCTTTAGAGGTTGTTATTTTAGGAGCAGGAACCGTGGGCGAATTTGCCAGCAGAAGCGCCATTGGTTTAGGTGCCAATGTAAAAGTTTTTGACAATTCGTTAACTAAATTACGACGTATTCAAACGCATTTAGGGCGCCCAATATATACATCAACCATTCAGCCTAAAAACTTAACTAAAGCTTTAAAACGTTGTGATGTTGTTATTGGTGCAGTTCGCGGTACTAACAGAGCGCCTATTGTGGTTTCCGAAAGTATGGTGCAACACATGAAAAAAGGAGCTATTATTATTGATGTAAGTATCGATATGGGGGGCTGTTTTGAAACTAGTGAAGTTACATCACACAAACATCCTACCTTTGTAAAACATAACGTAGTTCATTATTGCGTCCCTAATATTCCTGCAAGATATTCTAGAACAGCATCTGTTTCTATTAGTAATATTTTTACGCCATATTTACTAAAAATTGCTGAAGATGGTGGTTTAGAAAATTCGCTACGTTTTGATCGCGGTTTAAAAAATGGGTTGTATTTTTACCACGGGATTTTAACGAGTAAATCTGTGGGAGAATGGTTTGGATTAGAATACAGCGATATTAATTTGCTTATATTTTAGCCTACTTTCCTTAAATTATTATCAAATTATTTTAAATGAAACTTATTCAGCGTATTGGCTATTATCTTGGCGGATTTTCTATTGGCTTAATTATTTTAGCGTTCTTTTTAAACGGAAAAAAAACATCATGTAGCTATGGACCAGATGCTCGAGTTTTAAAGAATATCAACTCCAAAACCATTGTATTCAACTCTTTAGTTTTTAGTTATATTGATGATAATGTTATTGATTCTACCGAAATTAGACGTATTCTTAAAAAAGGAGACATCAATTTTTCTGATAGTGCCCCTAGAACTAAACCTTGTGGTGTTTATATGGTAGAAGGCGAATTCAATGAAAAGGATGTTGTTCTAACCGTTGAAAACTGCGATAGTATTGCAACTATTACCGATTTAAAAATAGAATAGCCTCAATGATAAAACGTACTTTCGATGTTGTTTTTTCTTTGTTTGGCTTAATATTTCTATTGCCTCTTCTACTTCTTTTGGCAATTATTATAAAAATAGATTCAAAAGGACCTGTTTTTTTCGTTCAAGGCCGTGTAGGACAAAATAATTGTGATTTTAATATTTTCAAGTTTAGAACCATGAAAATACAATCGCAACAAAAAGGCTTACTAACTTTAGGTAATCACGATTCTCGAGTTACTAAAGTTGGTTATTTTTTGAGACGGTATAAAATAGACGAATTCCCTCAACTTATTAATATTCTAAAAGGCGATATGAGTTTCGTTGGCCCGAGACCTGAACTTAGGTATTATGTTAATTTTTATTCTGAAGATGATATGAAAATTTTTCAGGTGCGTCCCGGAATTACAGGTTTAGCCTCTTTAAAATATAGGAATGAAGTAGAATTATTAAAGGCAGCCGATAACCCTGAAGAATTATTTATAAAAACGATAATTCCTGATAAGCTCAAATTCAATAAAGAATATATAAAAAACCGTAACTTCTTTTTTGATTTAAAACTAATTGGACTCACTATTATAAAAGTAATAGCGAAGTAATTCCTTTTTCAACAAGTTTTGTTCTTCGAAATTATTATCACTAATTGGCATAACAGCAGATAAAATTTAATGAATACAGCAACTCAAAATCAGATTGATCACTTACTAAAAACATCAGGTTTATTTCCTGAAATAGAAAAGCCTTCTAGAACTATTTTAGAGTTTGATTTTTCAAATGAAACCATTCTAATTACTGGTGCTGCTGGTTCTATAGGAAGTGAACTTGCTAAACAAATAAGCCAATATCAATTTAAAAAACTTATTTTAATTGATATTGCTGAATCTCCTTTACACGATTTAATTAACGAGCCAGAATTTGATAACAAAACAAACGTTAATTTCTTAATTTTAAATATTACTCAAAAGGAAAGCCTAGAACATCTTTTTTTTACTTTTAAGCCTACTGTTATTTTTCATGCGGCAGCTTATAAGCATGTACCGTTAATGGAATTAAATCCTTATGAGTCAATAAAAGTGAATATTTTAGCGACTCAAATACTTGCCGATTTATCTGTTATTAATGGCGTTAAAAAATTCATCTACATATCTACGGATAAAGCTGTGAACCCAATAAGTATAATGGGGATTTCTAAGCGTATAGCTGAAGATTATTTGCTTTCATTATCTAGTTCTAAATCTACCTTATTTATAACTACACGATTCGGTAATATATTTGGTTCAAACGGATCTGTAGTGCCGTTGTTCAAAAAGCGTATTGACAATGGAAAACCTGTTATTATAACTCACAAAGCTATTTCTAGATATTTCATCAATAAAGAAAAAGCATGTGAACTTATTTTACAAATTTCTCAAAACGAGTATGGAGAAAATACTTTGTTAACTTTTAATATGGGGAATTCTATAAAAATCATAGATTTGGTAGAACGTCTTGCTTTATTTTGCAATAAAAAGCAAGTAGATTTAAAATTCTCGACATTACGCCCAGGCGAAAAACTTCATGAAGATTTGGTTTCTGAAAATGAAATACTAAGTCCTTCAAAACATAAATATATTTTAATAGTGCAAAAGAAAACCCAAAGCACATTTCCTGTTAACTACTTAAATCGTATTTCAGAAATTAAAGCCTTTACCCCTAATAAAGAAGTAAAAGCTATTTTAAATAGTTACTTTAAAAATTAAATCGATTTTCTTCGTTTTTTCTCTTTTGACAATAGCGCCAGTTCACGTCCGGTTTGTCCGGCTACAGAGGTGTTTTCCTCAGCACGACGAATTAAATAAGGCATCACATCTTTCACAGGTCCGAATGGCATGTATTTAGCCACATTATAACCTTCATTTGCAAGATTAAAACTTATATGATCACTCATACCATATAATTGACCGAACCAAACGCGAGCATCCTTATTAGCAATACCTTTCTTCTTCATTAAATCCATTAGCAAATACGAACTGTCTTCATTGTGTGTGCCAGCAAAAACCGACATATCGTCTAGGTTTTCTAACATATAGTTAACTGCTGTATTGAAGTTTTGGTCTGTAGCCGCTTTACTAACACATATTGGTGACAAATAGCCTTTATCCTCTGCTCTATCATTTTCTTTTTCCATGTAAGCACCGCGAACCAATTTAAATCCTAGATAGTAATTTCCAGCTTTAGCTTTTGCATGTTCAGCTTCTAAAAACAACATACGATCATGGCGATACATTTGCAACGTATTGTAAACAATAGGTTTTTCTGTGTTGTATTTCACCATTAATGCTCTTACTAAATCATCGGCAGCATCTTGAATCCAACTTTCTTCGGCATCAATTAAAACGGCAACATCATAAGCTTTAGCCTTAGCACAAACACTATCAAAACGCGCAATAACTCTATCCCACTCTTCTTGTTCCTTTTCTGATAAAGTATCTCCTTTTGATAATTTTTCATATAAATAAAAACGTCCAAATGCAGATGGTTTAAATACAGCAATAGGAATAGCGTCAAGATTTTTAGCGAATTCTATAATTTTTAATAACTTATCCTTAGCGCCATCAAATTCCGTTTCACTTTCTTTTCCTTCAACAGAATAATCTAAAACAGAGCTCACTCCCTTTTGGAACATATTATTTATAGAAACAAGGCAGTCGTCTTCACTAACGCCGCCACAAAAATGATCAAACACCGTAGAGCGAATTAATCCTTCAATAGGCAAATGCGCTTTTAAAGCAAAATTGGTCGCTACAGTTCCAATACGAACCAAAGGTTCTATAGAAATCATCTTAAACAAGAAGTAAGCTCTTTCTAATTCGGAGTCACTTTTCAAGGAAAAAGCGATTTCGGTGTTATTGAATATCAAATTCGTATTCATTTGCTGTTTTTTTTGCAAATATAATTATTGCTAAGTTATCATTTTATATAAAATCTCCTTAATTTCACATTCTTAAAAAGTTTAAATATTTTATGGATTCTATTAGCACAAAAAACTGTACAATACATTTTAATAACACTTGTTATTCTTCACTAAACAAACACCTTAAAGATAATAATTTCTCTAAAATTTTCATCTTAGTAGATGAGAATACACATGAATTGTGTTTACCTCTTTTCTTAGAAAAAATGGAAACAACTGCTGTAATTGAAATTATGGAAATAGAATCTGGCGAGATAAACAAAACTATTGAAACGTGCGTTGGTGTATGGAATACCTTATCAGAATTGGATGCCGACCGCAAAAGTTTACTAATTAATATAGGTGGTGGCGTGATTACAGATTTAGGAGGCTTTGTAGCTTGTACCTTTAAACGCGGTATCGCTTACATAAATGTGCCAACAACCTTACTTTCTATGGTTGATGCTTCTGTTGGAGGGAAAACCGGAGTAGATTTAGGCCATTTAAAAAACCAAGTAGGTGTTATTAGTAATCCTAATTTAGTATTGATAGACACTAATTATTTAAACACATTGGAGGTAAACCAAATGCGTTCTGGACTAGCAGAAATGCTTAAACATGGTTTAATTACAGGAGATGATTATTGGAGTAAGTTTGAAGATTTATCTAAACTATCATTAGATGACTTAGATGGGTTAATTTACGAATCGGTAATTATTAAGAAAAATGTTGTTGAAGAAGATCCTTTTGAAAACGGTTTAAGAAAAACACTAAACTTTGGGCACACACTTGGACATGCTATAGAATCTTATTTTTTAAGTAACCCGAATAAAACAACGTTGCTACATGGAGAAGCTGTAGTTGTTGGAATGATATTAGCATGTTATATTTCTACAGAACTTACAAATTTCCCTAAAGAGAAAACTTTAAAAATTAAAGACCTATTCTTAAGTTACTATGGTAAAATCACTATTGAAAAAAGTGAACTTCCTGCCATCATCGAATTACTTAAATACGATAAGAAAAACCACCACGGTAACATTAACTTTGTTTTACTAGAAGATGTTGGCGTTACTAAAATAGACTGCTTAGTTGACGATAGCGTTATCTTAGATGCTTTTGAGTTTTATGCTAGCTAATTTCTAAGTAAAACTTATATCATAAAAAAACGCGTTAAAGTAATTACTTTAACGCGTTTTTTAATTTAAATCAATGGATTAATTAATTAGATATTTAAGCTTTTTTTCTGCTAAACCATCCTTTTTTCTCTGGCGCACCATAGTAACCATATCTAGCTCCGTAACCGAAGTTAGACTGATCCACATCGTTTACAACAAGCATCATACCGTTCAATTTATTATCAGCATGAATCTCTTTAGTAAAGTTTAAGATCTCTTTTTCAGTATAGCCTGCTCTAGTTACATAGAATGTATGTCCAGCATATTTACTAATTAATAGCGTATCGGTTACAAGCATAGATGGTGCTGTATCCACCATTACGTAATCGTAATCGGCAGCAACAGTATCAAACAACTCTTCAAGACGATCGCTCATTAATAATTCTGCAGGATTTGGAGGGATTTTTCCTGAGAATAAAATATCAACTTTTATATCGTTAATAGTATGTTCATTAATAATACTATTTAAATTAATTGATTTATCTGCAATATAGTCAGTCAAACCAGCTTTAGCCGTTCCTTTATCTTCAACAGTTCTAATCGCTGAGAAAATTTGTGGATTTCTAATATCTGCCCCAATCAATAATACTTTCTTGTTCGTGCTAGCCAATGTTAAAGCCATATTCATACTAAAAAAAGACTTTCCTTCACCATTAATTGTAGACGTTACAAATATAACGTTGTTGTATTTCTCTACATTTCTACCACGACTAACAAAATCAAAGTTTGTTCTAATAATTCTAAAAGATTCTGATAAAATAGAACGGTCATTGCGCTCTACTAAATGTTTATCACTTTTAGCTATTCTCGGCACTTCGCCAAGTATAGACATATTATCAATTTCTTTATGTAAGTCTTCTCTATTATGAATTTTAGTATCCAATAAATCTTTAGCATATATAAATCCGAAAGGAATTAAAAACCCTAAGAATAAAGCACCCATATATAAAATGGAACCTTTAGGAGAAACTTGCCCGTAGGAATAAGCGGGATCAATAACCTTTACATTAGATGATGTTACGGTTTGAGATATAATTGCCTCTTCCTTTTTCTGTAACAGATATAAGTAAATAGATTCCTTAATACCTTGACTACGTTCAATAGACTTTAACTTATTCTCTTGTCCAGGAACAGAGCTAATCTTTGAGTTTACCTTTTGGTACTGGTTCTGTAAACTATTTAATTGAATATTTAAAGTTCTAGTTGTAGCATTAATATTCTGAGATAAATTGTTTTTTACATTAGATATCGATTGATCTAACTGTTGCACAATGGAGTTTTTCGCTCCAGCACTTTTTAACTTATTTTCTCTTTGACTCAATAAGGCGTTATATTGTCCTGATAATGCACTAATCGTTCCATCTCCTAAGTTTGACGGTACAGATTGAAATGAACCAGAACTACTTGATAAGCGATCTTTAGTATAGTTTAATAATTTCAACTGTGTTCTAATGTTCTCAATTTGTTGCTCGTTTTGAAAACTTTGAGTCATATATTGCCCTGCTTGAGAACCAACATCCGTAACTTTATTTCCTATTTTAAATCGAGCAATACTAGCATCAACGTTTTCTAAATCTGAAAACACTCGAGAAATACGATCATCAATAAGTCTTGATGTCCCCTCCGATTTTCTGTTTTTTATTTCCGAAGTGTGGGCATCATACTCTTCTATTAAGGTATTTAAAATATCTTTAGCCTTTTGCTCTATAGGGTCAACTAATGATAATGTCAAAATACGAGAACCTTCTTGTCCACCTGTAACATTTATCTTTCCTCTTAAATCCTCAACAACATCAGCAACACGACCTATTTGCACACGAATATCACGATTCAAATACGTTTTAGTTTCATCTGCATCAGGTAAAATTACCACGTTTCCAAAATAAGTTTCTATTGGAGCACCAAATTCTTTAATTGAGGGTTCATCATCTTCATAAACACGATACTCAAAAGAAGTGTCTGAAATCACATTTACGAAACAATTAAAATTGACATCGGTAGTTAAAGAATCTGAAAACATTAAATTCACTTCAAAAGGTGTTCTGTTATAAATCTCATTTTCTAAAACAACCCCTTGTGTGAAATATTGAAGATTCAAATTTAAATCCTCAACTACATTTTTAAGTACTTTTCTAGATTTAAAAACTAAAATCTCATCTTCCATAGAAGCATCCTCGGCTCCCGATGACAGAGATAGCTCGTTGAAAATATCATTAGTGCCTTCATCACTATCCTCAATAATTAAAACTTCAGACGAAGCTTGATACTGAGGAATAGTATACCTTAAGTATAAATAAGTTAATGAAATGAAAATTAAAACAGATAAAACAAACCAAAACCAATGTTTCGTATAAAGTCCTATTGTTTTTTTTAAGTTAAACTTTTGATCAATTTTTGATGAAGAAAAAGTGTTTTCCATGTCTATAATAAAATTATCGAGTTAATAGAATTGCAGCCGTTGCTGCTATTGTTACTAATGAAGAAATCAACCCGATTCTAGAATCTCCAGAAGCACTACTTATTGCAGATTTATTAGGCTGCACATAAACAATGTCATTCTGCGTTAAATAGAATACCGGTGAGTTAAACACCTCTTTACTCGTTAAATCTATTTGTGTATATGTTTTTGTGCCGTTAAAATCACGAATCACTAAAACGTCTGTTCGTTTACCGTTAATATTTAAATCACCAGCCATAGCTATAGCTTCTAAAATAGATATACGTTCACTAGTTATTGGATAAACACCAGGCCTAGAAACACCTCCTAAAAGAGATATTCTATAATTCTTAATTCGAATCATAACTACAGGATTTACTAATAAATCCCCTTCTTCAAATTTTTTCTTCAGTAAGTTTTTAGCATCTTCAATAGTTAAGCCTACTAATTTTACCTTGCCTAAAACTGGATAATCAATATTTCCTTCAACATCCACCAAATAATCTATAAGTTTACCACCTCCAGAATCTCCCCCAGAGGCTTCAACTAAATTATAAGGCTTTGTAACATCCAAATCAATGGTAGAAATATTGATACTTAAAATATCACCTATTTTTATTTTTGCTTTAAACGTGTCTGTTTCAACTATAGTTTCAAAATTTTTAGCATCTTGAAAATAAACAATATCTTTTCTAGTGTAACAAGACGACGCTAGAAAGCATAAAAGTATAATTGCCAACCTTGTGACATGTTGTTTGTACGAGAAATAATTCATTATTAGTTCTATAATTATTTGGGGAGTTATTAAAATTTTGAAATCAATTAACTATTAGCATAGTTTTTATCGGTTGTAGAAGTCCCTAAACCTTTGTTTTTCTTGTATGTTTGAACGCGTTTATCAAACCTTTCGTAATCTGAATTATTAGATTTATACTCAGGAATTAAACGTTTCATTTTAAGAACGATGTTGTTATTTTGGAAACGATTCGTAATACACAGTTCTTCTATAGACGTTTTAATTTTTTCGTAATCTAACTCACGAGTCTTACTAATTAAAATTTTCTTGTGATACGTAGATAAGGTGTTTTCACCATTAGCCAATAATTCTTCATATAACTTCTCACCTGGTCTTAAACCTGTGATTTTGATATCAATATCCTCTGGGTATCTTAAACCAGATAATTTAATCATGTTCTTAGCTAAATCAAATATTTTAACAGATTCTCCCATATCAAATATGAAAATTTCTCCACCTTTACCCATAGTTCCAGCTTCTAAAACGAGTTGAGAAGCTTCAGGAATAGTCATAAAATATCTTGTGATTTCACTATCAGTTACCGTTAAAGGTCCTCCTTGGTCAATTTGTTTTTTAAATAACGGAATAACAGATCCATTAGAGCCTAATACATTTCCAAACCTAGTTGTAATAAACTTCGTTTTGCTCTCTTTTTGAAGACAAGAAATATACATTTCTGCCATACGCTTGGTAGCGCCCATTACACTTGTTGGGTTTACCGCTTTATCCGTAGATACAAAAACAAATTTCTTAACACTATATCTAGAAGCCGTGTCGGCTAATAATTTTGTGCCATTCACATTAATTTTTATAGCCTCATAAGGTGTTTTCTCCATTAATGGTACGTGCTTATAAGCTGCAGCATGAAAAACCATAGTTGGCTTGTATTCCTGAAAAATACTGTCAATTCTTAATCCATCACGAATATCTGCTACAATGGCTGTATAACTTCTTTTTCCTGCACGTTTTAAATCTTGCTCAACATCATATAAAGGTGATTCAGCTTGATCAACCAAAATCAAATGTTTCACATTAAACTCAGCCAACTGTCTAACCAACTCACTACCAATAGAGCCAGCAGCACCAGTAACTAAAACAGTTTCACCAGTAAACTCATTCTCTAAATTCGGGTTGTTTATTTCAATTGGTGCACGACCTAATAAATCTTCAATTTGTACTTGTTTAATTTGAGTTGAACTCAATTCACCGTTTATCCAATTCTCAATAGGTGGTACTTTTGTTATTTTAACATCAACATCAGATAAATTATCTACTAAAGCAATTAATCTCGCTGGTCCTATGCCTACAGAAGCCACAACAATTTCATCAATATTATTTGCCGCGGCAAACTCAGATGTAATACGATTAAAAGCCATAATTGGCACACCGTCAATATTCTTTCCTTTTTTCTTAACGTTATCATCAATAAAACCGACTACAATATAGCTAGAAGCTGTATTATTTAATAACGCATTATAAGTAATAATTCCTTGATCTCCTGCTCCATAAATTAAAATACGTTTTGTTGATAATAATTTACATTGCACATGCTTGAAACCCATTTTAAATATTAATCGACTAGCACTTAAAAACAAAAAACTAATAATAGCATGAAAAGCTATTATCGTTCTAGGTATGGTGAAATTAGAAACAAACTGAAATTTATTATTAACTAGAACAAAAGCACAAGTTATAACAGCAATTAATGCTACTGCCTTAAATAAGTTAACCACATCAGTAAAACCTGTATGGCGTATCACACTTTTAAATGAGCCTATAATTAAAAAACTAATTAATGCCACTGTAAAAACAAAAGGTAATTGCAGAGTAAATTGCTCTACATTAAAATCTAATGAAAAATTAAACCTTATAAAGTAGGCCATACAAAAGGTTATCATCACTATCGTTAAATCGATAGCCAAAACAAGCCATTTTGAGGCATATTTCTGAGAGTATGAGGCGAAGTAATTTTTAATCATAAGTTTGGGGTATTATTGATTATTTCTAAAATTCTATTTAAGTCGTCGTTAGTTAAATTCGAACCACTTGGCAAGCACAATCCTTTTTCAAAAAGATCCTCTGAGGTTCCGTCAGAAAAATGCAAACAATCTTTAAAAACAGGTTGTGTGTGCATAGGTTTCCATAATGGTCTCGATTCAATATCGTCTTCTAACAACGTTAATCTTATTTTTTCACGAGTTTCAAACGAGTCTGTTTTTATACAGGTTATCCATCTATTAGAATAACTTCCAGCAGGTTCGTCTACAAACTCTATGGTATTAAAACCAGATAAATGTTTTTTATAAAACTCATAATTAGCACGTCTCGCAGAAACTCTATTATTCAAAACTTCCATTTGTCCGCGTCCTATTCCGGCTAAAACATTACTCATTCTGTAATTATAACCTACATGAGAGTGTTGGTAGTGTGGGGCATCATCTCTAGCTTGTGTCGATAAAAACACAGCTTTATCTTTTAATGCTTTTGTTTTAGTAATTAAAGCACCACCACCAGAAGTTGTAATTATTTTATTTCCGTTAAAAGATAAGATGCCAAAATCAGAAAGCGTTCCACACGCTTTATCATGATAAGTACTACCTAAAGCCTCTGCACTATCTTCAACAACGGCAATGTCATATTTTTCGGCAATAGCATTAATTTCATTCGCTTTATATGGCATACCATATAAATGAACCGCTACAATTGCTTTTGGTTTTTTATTTTTTTCTATTCTATCTTTTATGGCAATTTCAAGTAATTCAGGAGACATATTCCATGTATCCTTTTCACTATCAATAAAAACAGGAGTTGCTCCTAAATACATAATAGGATTTGCAGATGCAGAAAAAGTAAAACTCTGGCATAATACTTCATCGCCTTTTGATACGCCTATTAATTCTAAAGCTAAGTGAATCGATGCTGTTCCAGAACTTAGAACCGCAACCTCATTTTGAGAACCTAAATAAGATTTGATATCATCTTCAAAACCATTTACATTTGGTCCTAAAGGTGCTATCCAATTTGTCTCAAAAGCATCGTTTACATACTTCTGCTCATTACCACCCATGTGTGGTGAAGACAAATAAATTTTAGTTTTTGTTAGCATTTACATTTTATTTAATAACATTAATTATGCCAGCTGTTATATTTTTTAACAGTATTCTAAATAAACATTTGTTATAATATTTTCCCTCTACAGATATACTACTAAGTGTTTAATCAAATATTGGCCTAATTCTTTTCTAAAACATCCTATAAAATCTACTTTTAAATTCTAATAATCAAGGGTTTCAAATTAAACGTCCTTGGAGAGTATTAAATAATTTTATAAAACATAATAAATCAATTTGCTATTAATCCATTTAAATTATGCATTCTCTGATGGTGTAAATTTACTAATTGTTTTTAAGTAGAAATGCTACTTTGGTTTTAATTCGCTAAAACTATTATAAAAATCGGTTAAATACAGTTAGCTGTTTAGTTCATAGTGAATCTTTTGTAACTCGTCGATGTCGAAAAGAACTACAAAGCTAATTCCTCTTCCGTAAACCTACGTAGATACACGTATGTAAAGGCGAATAAAATAGTTGATTACTTTTATTATGGTCTATTAAAAGGACATTTTACTTATTCTATAACAAAACCTCAGTTTTCATTAGAGAAAAACATGCCTTAGCTTGATTCAATTATCAGTTTATTAGTTTTTTACATATTTCAATACTATTTATTAGGTTAGAACTACTAGGATAAATAACGCTTCCATTAACATAATAACCAATAAAAAATTATGCTTAACCTCTATTCATTTCAATAAATCTTAAGTTTTCAATAAAAAATAATGACCTCTCCCCTATTCTTTCCCCTCTCCATATTATTCAGTTTAATCAAAAAAAAAAAGATAACATTAACATAGCGGCAAAGCAAAAACGTAAAATGCGTCATAAACCAAACCCTTAATTCCTTGTTATGTTTTATGTTCTTTATTAAATAAAAAAACTACATAGCTAAATACCTATTATAAAGACTACATAAATACACACATAGAACAATTAGTTAATTAAACACCTCTTTTTATTTCAATTCCCTTTTTTAAAGAAGACTTCATCGGGTATCTTAACACAATAATGACTTTAATCGGTAAAAAAGCAACCTTAATATAGTTTACTAAACGAGTTAAATATATTTTTCACATATTTGCTCATTAATAAATTAAAATCCCATTTTTATATGACTGCTGGCTTAATAAAAACTTTAAAAGGAAAACACATTTTAGTTACAGGTGGAGCTGGCTTTATTGGTTCCAATTTAATTGAAGTTTTATTAGACCATAATATAAAGGTGACCTGTTTAGATAATTTTTCTACCGGAAAAAGAAAAAACTTAGCCCCTTTTATATCAAACACAAACTTTAATCTTGTTGAAGGTGATATTAGAAAACTAGACGATTGCCATAAAGCCTGTAATACTGTCGATTTAGTATTGCATGAAGCTGCTTTAGGTTCTGTACCACGCTCTATCAATGATCCTATCACTACAAACGACGTTAATATTTCTGGGTTCTTAAACATGTTAGTCGCTGCTAGAGACGCAGGGGTTTCTCGTTTTGTGTATGCCGCAAGCTCATCTACTTATGGTGATCATGAAGCTTTACCTAAAGTTGAAGAGACTATTGGTAAACCTTTATCGCCTTACGCGATTACAAAATATGTTAACGAGTTGTATGCCGATATTTTCCATACCACTTATAATTTAGATGTTGTTGGACTGCGTTATTTCAATGTTTTTGGAAAAAGACAAGATCCTAATGGTGCTTATGCCGCAGTAATCCCAAAATTTGTTCAACAATTCGTAAGTCACGAGTCACCTATTATAAATGGAGACGGAAGTTATTCAAGAGATTTTACATATATTGATAACGTAGTTCAAATGAATTTACGTGCGCTTACCACAACAAATAAAGACGCCTTAAACACGGTGTACAATGTGGCTTATGGCGAACGTACAACATTAAAAGAATTGACTACGCTTTTAAAAACATATTTATCAGAATTTGATGATAATATAAAAAACGTAGAAATTAAACATAGAGACAACAGAGCTGGAGACATTCCTCATTCTCTAGCCTCAATCAATAAAGCAAAAACATTATTAGGCTACGCGCCAGAATTCGATATTAATGCCGGTCTAAAAGAAGCGGTATCTTGGTATTGGGAAAACTTATAAATTAATAGAATTATGGAAATTAAAAGTATATGCTGCATAGGTGCAGGTTATGTTGGTGGCCCTACTATGGCTGTTATAGCAAAAAACAATCCACATTTAAAAATTACGATTGTAGATATTAACCAAGCCCGTATTGATGCTTGGAACGATACTGATGTCTCTAAGCTTCCAATTTACGAGCCAGGATTAGCCGATATTGTAAAAGAAACGCGGGGGGAAAATTTATTTTTCTCTACAGATATCGATAAAGCTATTGATGAAGCTGAAATGATTTTTATATCTGTAAACACGCCTACTAAAACCTACGGAAAAGGAAAAGGTATGGCAGCCGATTTAAAATACATTGAATTATGTGCCCGTAATATTGCCGATGTTGCTAAAACTGATAAAATAGTTGTTGAAAAATCGACTTTACCAGTGAGAACAGCCGAGGCTATTAAAAGTATTTTACACAATACAGGTAAAGATATAAATTTTTACATTCTATCTAACCCTGAGTTTTTAGCGGAAGGTACAGCTGTAGAAGATTTATTAAATCCAGACCGTGTTTTAATTGGAGGAGAATCTGAAGAAGCTATTGAAGCCTTAGCTCATATTTATAGCAGTTGGGTGGCAGACGATAGAATTTTACGCACCAATTTATGGTCGTCGGAGTTATCTAAACTTACCGCAAACGCTTTTTTAGCACAACGTATATCGTCTATTAATTCAATTTCAGAATTATGCGAGCTTACAGGTGCTAATGTTAACGAAGTAGCCAAAGCCATTGGAATGGATTCTAGAATTGGATCAAAATTCCTTAAAGCTTCTGTTGGTTTTGGAGGGTCATGCTTTCAAAAAGACATTTTAAACCTCGTTTATATTGCTCGAAGTTATAGTTTAACTGAAGTTGCCGATTATTGGGAAAAAGTCATTAGCATGAACGATCACCAAAAAAGACGTTTTTCCGATCGCTTAATAAAAACACTTTACAATACCGTTTCCGGGAAAAAAATAGCGCTTTTAGGTTGGGCTTTTAAAAAGGATACAAACGATACCCGTGAATCTGCGGCTATTTATGTGGCAGATCATTTATTAAACGAACAAGCCAACATTACGGTTTTCGATCCCAAAGTACCGCATACTAAAGTACAAACCGATTTAAATTATTTAAACACACGAAGCGAAGCAGAAAATGAATCAGGCGCTATAAGCGTAGATTCTGCTTACGACGCTGCAAACGATGCCCACGCTATTGCTATTATGACAGAATGGGACGAGTTTAAAACCTACGATTGGAAAACAATCTACAGCAACATGAAAAAACCGGCCTTCATTTTTGATGGTAGAAACATTTTAGATAAAACTGAAATGGAACAGATAGGATTCGACTATTATTCAATAGGACAATAAATTACTATGAACAAAGACAAAATAGCTGTAATAGGTTTAGGATATGTAGGTTTACCTTTAGCAAGATTGTTTGCTACGAAGTTTAATATTGTTGGTTTCGATATTAATCAAAGTAGAATAGACGAGCTGTCTAAAGGTGTTGACTCTACCTTAGAAGTTGAAGAAGAGGTGTTGAAATCCGTTTTAAAAACGTCTCAAAACGATCAAAATGGCTTAATTTGTTCTTCTAATTTAGATGATATTAGAGACTGTAACTATTACATTATTACAGTACCAACCCCTATTGATAAAAATAATAGACCCGATTTAACACCATTGTACAAATCGAGTAAAACTGTTGCCAAGGTCCTTAAAAAAGGAGATATCGTGATATATGAATCTACTGTATACCCAGGTGTAACTGAAGATGAATGTGTTCCTATTCTAGAAAAAATAAGTGGTTTAAAATTCAACGAAGACTTTTTCGCTGGCTATTCTCCAGAACGTATCAATCCAGGTGATAAATTACACACTATAGATAAAATTTTAAAAGTAACTGCCGGTTCTACTCCAGAAATAGGTAAAAAAGTAGATGACTTGTACGCAAGTATCATTACGGCAGGTACGCACCTCGCTCCTACTATTAAAGTAGCCGAAGCTGCAAAAGTTATTGAGAACTCACAACGCGATATCAATATTGCTTTTGTAAACGAGCTAGCTAAAATATTCAACCTTATGGATATTGATACCCATGCCGTTTTAGAAGCTGCTGGTACCAAATGGAACTTTTTACCTTTTAAACCAGGTTTGGTTGGCGGACACTGTATTGGTGTCGACCCCTATTATTTAGCTCAAAAAGCGCAAGAAGTAGGTTATCATCCTGAAATTATTTTAGCGGGGCGTCGTGTAAACGATGGCATGGGACAATACGTAGCATCCGAAGTTGTAAAACTAATGATCAAAAACGACATTCATATTAAACATGCTAGTATATTGATGTTAGGTATTACATTTAAAGAAAACTGTCCTGATGTTAGAAATAGCAAATCTGTTGGTGTCGTTAAAGAATTACAAAGTTATGGAGCTAATATTACTATTTATGATCCTTGGGCAAACCCAAAAGAAGTAAATCATGAATATGGATTAAATACTAACTATACATTACCTAATGAAAAATTTGATACAATTGTCTTAACTGTAGCTCATAAAGAGTTTTTACTTCTAGATACTACAATATTATTAAAGACAAAAGGTGTAATATATGATGTTAAGTCTGTGCTAAATAAAAATATAAGTAAACGTTTATAAACTATAATAACCAATAATTTTGAGTCAAATAAAAAAAGGTGCATTACTAAATTATATAACTGTGTTTTTAACAAATATAGTAGGTTTATTTATAACTCCGTTTATACTAAATCACCTTGGTAAATCTGAGTATGGTATTTATACAGCTATCGGAGCCTTAGTCGGTACTATTTCTGTTTTAGATTTAGGGTTAAATAATACTATAATACGTTTTGTTGCTAAATACAAGGCAGAAAAGGACCGAAGATCTGAAGAAAATTTTTTAGCTACAACAATGCTCATCTATATTGCTATTTCTATTGTCATTACTATTATTGGCTTCATTTTTTATGGACATATCGATAGCTACTTTACTAAAATGAATTCGGAAGAAATAAATATATCTAAAACTATATTTATACTGTTAATCTTTAATTTAGCTATAGGATTGCCTGGAGGAAGCTTTGTAGCTATATGTTATGGATATGAAAACTTTGTTTTTCCCAAATCAATTAATATAATAAGATACCTATTAAGAACTATTGTTGTTGTTGCAATATTGCTAGTGGGTGGCAAAGCGATTGCTTTAGTAATTATTGATACCGTATTCAATATTTTATTCATGTTAACTGAAGCATACTTTGTTTTTTTCAAATTAAAAGTAAAAATAAAATTACATTACTTCAGCTCAGCTTTTTTAAAGAAAATATTCAGCTACTCAATTTGGATTTTTGTTTATGGTATAGTTGCTCAATTTCAATGGAAATCAGGACAAATCGTTCTAGGTAATTTTTCTAATACCGAAGTGCTAGCAGTATATGCCATAGGTTTAACTTTAGGTAGTTATTATGGCGCATTTTCGTCTGCTATAACAGGTGTGTTTCTTCCAAGGGCAACTCAAATGATTGTAAATAATGCATCGCCAGCAGAGCTTACAGATACAATGATAAAGATAGGCCGAGTATCATTTATAGTATTAATGTATGTTTTGGGTGCTTTTTACTTATATGGCAAACAATTTGTTTTTCTATGGGTTGGTGAATCATACTATGATTCATATATTATTGCTTTAATCATTATGGTTGTATATACAATACCACTAGTTCAAGGGTTTACAGGCCCATTAATAGAGGCTCAAAATAAGGTTGCTTTTAAGGCTATAGTTTATTTGATTTTTTTAGCATTCGGAACACTTTTAGGGTTTTTCTTAGCAAAACAACATGGAGCAATAGGAATGATTGGGGGAACTGTTATCGGATGGTTTATCGCTCAAAATATCATGAATGTATTTTATCATAGAGTATTAAAACTCGACATATTACGTTTTTTTAGAGAATTATTTAGTAAGATATTAATTACTTTTCTATTCATACTAACTGTAGGTTATTTAATTAACTATATCCCAGGTGATGGGTGGATTAATTTTATAATAAAAGCTAGTTTTTACTCAATAGTCTTTATAATTTTAATGTATAAATTTGGTACCATTACCTATGAAAAAGACCTGTTTTCAGGAATACTCGCCAAAATAAAAAAATAATTAATGAAAAGAAAAATTAGAAAGCTCATATGGAATATCCTTGGTATTGATTATGACCAAGCATTAAACATACATGATTATATATTTTTAAAAAATGATAAATTCTCCCAAATAGGATATAAGACATATGATAATGGTGCCTTAGTTTGGAGATGGACAGACGCTCCTTTAATAATCGGTAAATTCTGTAGCATAGCAAATAATGTGAGGTTTATTGTTGATGAAGGACATCATAACTCTTCTCATATCACAAACTTCCCACTTGCTAATAATTTATTCAAAGAAGAATTACTACAGTCTAATTCAGGAATAGCTCATGAAATTATTAATAAAATAAAACAAAAAGAAGGTATAATCATCGGTAATGATGTTTGGATAGGTATGGGCTCTCTTATAATGCCAGGAGTAACTATTGGAAACGGAGTAACTATTGGAGCTAACTCCGTGGTAACAAAAAATATTCCTGATTATGCTATAGCTTTAGGCAGTCCTGCTAGGGTTATTAAATTAAAACACTCTACCGAAGATATAAAAAAATTAAATAGAATAGCTTGGTGGGATTGGGATGTAAAAGTTGTTAAATATAGAATAGCCGATTTCTATTCTAATAATCAAAACTTTATCCAAAAATATCACAAATAACTGTTATAAGAAAAAAATAATTATGAAAAAAATTGCGTTTATAATTGAGTCCTTACAATGTGGAGGCGCGGAAAAAAGCCTTGTTACATTATTACAAAATATAGATTGTGAAACTTATAATATAGATCTAATAGTTAACATAGATAATTCAGCTTTTCAAAAATTTGTTCCGAAAAATGTAAATATTAATGTTATTAATATTTACTCTGAAGTGAATCCATTAACTATGTTTTATTTAAGATTGCTTTTTAAAATTAGAAAAACATTAAATAAAAAGAATAAACATCATATCGCACAATTACATTGGAAAACTTTTGGAAAACAAATTAAAAAATTAGATAAAGTGTATGATATTGCTGTAGCATACAATCAAGGTTTTGCTACTTATTATACTGCTGAAAAAGTAAAAGCAGATAAAAAGTTTGCCTGGCTAAATATAGATTATCAAAAAGCAGGGTACAACATTAAATTTGATTTAAACAAATATCAGGTGTTTAATACGGTAGTAACCGTTTCGGATGAATGTAATGAATCATTTGTATCAGAACTAAAAAAAATTAATCATACCATAAAAACAACTGTTATTAAAGATATTACGGACGTAGATATTGTGAATAAATTGAGTTCAGAACACCAGGGACTAATTCCCAATGATAACCTTATAAATATTTGTTCGGTAGGCCGTTTAGCTGAGCAAAAAGGTTGGCACCTTGCAATTGAAGCACTTGAAATATTAATAAAAAAAGGCAGAAATATTAAGTGGTATATTATTGGTGAAGGTCCAAAGAGAAATGAATTAGAGCGCTTAATAGAAAAAAAACAACTTAAAAATAATTTAATTTTATTAGGATATAAAGAAAACCCTTACCCATATATAAAATCTTGCAATATTTATGTCCAAACATCTTTGTTTGAAGGATTAGGGTTAACTGTTATTGAGGCTGCTATATTAAACAAACCTATTGTGACAACAAACTTTCCAACAGCATATACCATTATTAACAATGAAAAAACTGGTTTAATATGTGATATGAATTCAAATTCTATAGCAAAAGCCATTGAAACTTATATAGAAAACAAAGAGTTTACCGATTTTATCGTAAACAATTTATCTATCAAAGAAAATACAGATAAAGAAGATTCCTTGGAGAAAATATCTCTTTTACTGAATTAACACCATAACCAATTAATTATGAATATAAAAACAATAACATGTCACGAAGTCTACAATTACGGGGCTAGTTTACAAGAATATGCCCTACTTGCCTATTTAGAAAAATTAGGCCATAATACTGAAACTATTCATTATAAACCTGCATATTTATGCGACCGATACAATTTTTGGTATATCGGTAATAAAAAATTTGAAAAGTATCTTCTTACCAAAATAATGTATATCATTATCAAATTACCCCAAAGGTTACGATTCTTAAGAAGAAAAAAGAATTTTGATAATTTCTCAGCAAAACATATCAAATCAACCAAGTCATTATATAGAACCAATGAGGAGTTGAAACGAAATCTTCCTGAAGCAGACATCTACATTTGTGGAAGTGACCAAATATGGAATTCCTTTTTTCAAAACGGAAAGGATCCTGCTTTTTATTTAAATTTTGTGCCTCAAAATAAATTAAAAATATCCTATGCAGCCAGTTTCGCTATCGAGAAACTGGAAGATAATATAAAAGAATTTGTAAAAACAAACATATCAAACTTACATCATATTTCAGTAAGGGAATCATCTGGTAAAACTATTCTTGAAGACTTAGAAATAAAAAACGTTACACAAGTTCTTGATCCTGTCTTTTTATTAAATAAACAAGAATGGTTTAAACTTGAAAATAATTTAAAAATAAAAGAAGATTACATATTTATTTATGATTTTGATTCTAACCCTTCAATAAAAGAGATGGCTGAGAGAGTCCGACAAAAAACAGGTTGGAAAATAATATCTGTTAATGAAAATATTAAATATGCAGATAAAAACTTTTGGCATAAAGGTCCAAGCTCTTTTTTAAATTTGATAAAAGACGCTAAATTTGTAATATCTAATAGCTTTCACGCAGTTGCCTTCTCTATTATTTTTGAAAAAGATTTTGTAGTATTTAATAGAACATCTAATATAAATACTAGAATGAGAGACTTATTAGACTCTATAAAATTAAATAATCTTTTAATTTTAGATACGGATATGATAGAGAACCATGAACTTAACTCTATTAACTATAGTGTGGTAAACAAATATCTAAATAATTTAATAAACAGCTCTAAAACTTTCTTAGAAGATGCTATCGAAAATTAAACTACTATACATAACAAATCAAATTTGCGGTGCAGCCGGTCTAGAAAGAGTCCTATCCATAAAAGCACGTTTATTGGCAGAAAATTACGGATATGATGTGCACATAATTACCTTAAACCAAGGTAAAACAGAACTTTTCTATGATTTTGGAAATAGTATAACTCATCACGATGTTTTAGTGTATGGAAATCCATTGATATATATATATAAGTATATTAAAGAGCTAAAACATAAAGTTAAGTTAATCAATCCTGATATTATTTGTGTTTGTGATGACGGTTTAAAAGGTTTTTTTTTACCATTAATTTTAAGAAAACCTTGCCCTATGATTTATGAAAGACATGTATCAAAAGAAATTCAAAATACAACAGATAATTTTAATGTTTTAATTTGGTTAAAGAATAAGATCATATTTAATTTAATGTATTTTGGAGGTAGAAGATATGATAAATTTGTTGTTTTAACAGAGGGAAATCTAAGAGAATGGCCGTTAAAAAACATCATGGTTATTAGCAATCCTTTATCATTTAAAAAAGAGGTCGTCAAAAGTAATTTAGATAAAAACATTGTATTAGCTGTCGGTAGGCAGAGTTTTCAAAAGGGATATGATAGATTATTACTTATATGGCAGAAACTAGCCTTATCCTATCCAGATTGGGAATTACATATTTATGGTAAAAAAGATACTTCTTTAAAATTAGATGAAATAACAAATAATTATAATATAAATTCATCCGTTAAATTTTTTGATCCCGTAAAAGATATAAGTCAAGTTTACCAAAAAGCATCTATCTTTGTCCTTTCTTCACGATTTGAAGGCTTTGGAATGGTTTTAACAGAAGCAATGCTACATGGTGTACCATGTGTTTCTTTTGATTGTCCCTACGGTCCATCGGATATTATTAATCATAATAAGAACGGTTTTCTGATAAAAAACGGAAATATACAAGATTTTTCTGAAGCTATATCTCGACTTATAGAAAAAAAAGATCTAAGAAAGTTAATGGGAAGACAAGCCATAGATGACGCTTTAAAATTCAGCCCAACAATTATATTAGACCAATGGAATACTCTATTTAAATCACTAATAAAATGAAACGTATATTATTAATAATTCCCTATGGTAGTGTTGGAGGAATGGAGCGTTTAGCTTTACATTTTTATAATTATTATAAAAGCACTGGACATCAAATCAAAGTTGTTAAGTTTTTTGGATTGAAGTCAGATATCATTAATTTTAATAATGATGAATATGCGCTTTTGAATAAAGACCTTTCTGAATTATCATTAACAAAAAGAATAACGTTTTATCTTTCTGCACCATTTAAACTAAGAAAAATTATAAAAAAAGAAAAAATAACATATAGCATAGCTTTTGGGGATATGGCTAATATTTTTTCTTCATTAACAAAAACGAATGATTATAAAATAGGAAGTATCCATGCTTTAAAAAGTGTTGAGCTTAATAGTAAAAGCATATTCACAAAACTAATAAAAACCTCTTACAGAACTGTTTACAAAAACCTAGATAAGGTTGTTTGCATTAGTGCTGCAATAAAAAAAGACCTTATTACCAATTGTAATTATAAATTCCGTGAAAATTTAGAGGTTATCTATAATCCTCATGATGTTATAGACATTCGAAGATTAGCCGAAGAAACTATTGATTTACCTGATGAAAAAAAACTATTTAGCGCAGAGTATCAAAACATTGTTTTTATTGGCAGAATTTCTTTTCAAAAGTCACCCTGGCATATTATTAATGCATTTAATTTGCTCCTAAAAAATAAAAAAAATGTGAATTTAATATTTATCGGTGACGGTGACCCCAAAGTACTAGAATACATAAAAAACTTAATAACAAAATATAATATAGAATCACATATTTATTTTTTGGGAAGAAAAAGCAACCCCTATAAATACTTAAAAAAAGCAGATGCCTTAGTTTTATCTTCATATTATGAGGGTACTCCTAATGTAATTGTAGAAGCAATTGCATTAAACACAATGGTTGTTAGTTCGAACTGTACAGAAGGTATAATGGAACTAATGAGTTTAGAAAATCACACGAAAAGCACCAATAATATTACGGTAGAAGCAGGAATAATAACACCTAATTTATATAAAGGGTTTTTAGGCTTTCCAAAAAGCACTAACTATATGGAGGAAGAAAAACAACTGGCTATTGCATTAGAGGAAACTTTAAACATTCAAAAAATAAAACCTCATAGAGAACTAAATTCTAAATTATTAGAAAAATTTGATTTAGAGTATGTTTCAAAACAATATTTGACTAAAGCTTAAATACAACAGAATTATGTTCGACTTTATACCATTAGAATATTACTCCTTTTATTTTTATCAAATAATCTTTTTAACTTGTGTGATAACTTACCTTCATACTTTAGTTTTAAGTGGTTACGAACAAAAAACTTATAATTATAATCGAAATCTATCTTTTATATTACTAACGTTCATTTTAGCGTACATGGGGTTTCGACCTATTAGCGGTATTTATTTCGTTGATATGGCTACTTATGCGAGAACGTTTGAGCAGTTTAAGCATGGAATGCAAGTAAGTCCTGATGGTGATATCGCCTTTGAATTATTTATAAAGGGATGCTCAAATATAATGACTGTGGAAATGTTTTTTTTATTGTGTGCGATAATTTATGTTGTCCCCTTATTTCTTGCAGTCAAAACCTGGTTTCCACGCTATTATTTTTTTGCATTTTTACTTTTAGTGGCTTCTTTTTCTTTCTGGGCATATGGCACAAACGGCATACGCAATGGAATGGCAAGTTCTATATTTATTTTAGGTTTATCTTATATAAAAAGAAATAATATTAAAATGATAATCATTTTAATATTTTCGATAATGTTTCATAAAAGTATGACCTTACCTGTAATAGCTTTGGTGACATCTTTCTTTATGACAGATACTAAAAAATACTTTATGTTCTGGGGACTAAGTATAATATTATCATTGGTGATGGGAGCTTTTTGGGTACAACTATTTGCTTCCTTAGGTTTTGGTGATGATCGGTTAGCAGGCTATTTAACAGCCAAAGCAGACCCTAGTCAATTTAGTTCTACTGGTTTCAGATTTGACTTTCTTATATATAGTGGAGCACCTCTAGCTTTAGCATATTTTTATGTTATCAAAAAAGGTTTTAACGATGTAATTTACAAACATATTTTACACACATATATTATTTCGAATGCTTTTTGGATTATGGTAATACGTGCAAATTTTTCTAATCGATTTGCTTATTTATCTTGGTTTTTAATGGCTTTAGTTGTTGGATACCCATTATTCAAAAAAATATTTTGGGAACACCAATTTAAAAAAATTGGCCTAATTTTATTAATCTATTATAGCTTCACTTACCTTATGTTCTACTATTATGAATTTCGATAAAAATAAAAACATGAAACTTTCAATTATTGTACCTGTATATAATGTCCAAGATTATTTAAAAAAATGTTTAGATAGCTTATTTAATCAAGATATAGAAACAAATGAATATGAAGTCATTACGGTTAATGATGGATCTACTGACAACAGCCTTATAATTCTAAAAGAATTAAAGGATATTTATCCATCAATTAAAATTTTTACGCAAAAAAATCAAGGTCTGAGTGGTGCTAGAAATACAGGAATTGAAAAAGCTAGCGGGGATTATATTTTATTCGTAGATTCAGATGATTATATACTTAAAAATAGCCTAAAACTAATTGTTGATATAGCTGAAGAACGTAATTTAGATATATTAGAGTTCGGAGCAGAAGGTATTAGTGAAACAGATAGTACTGTTTATATTAGCCAAAGCTCAACGCTAAAAAAAATCTTAACAGGAGAAGAGTATTTAGCTAACATTAGTTATATGAGTTCAGCTTGTAATAAACTTTATAATCGCATGTTTTTAAATAATAAAAATTTGCGTTTTATGAAAGGTGTTTATATAGAAGATATAGAATTTAACACTAGAGCCGTCTATAAAGCTACTAGAATTGAAGCTATAGATACAATAGTCGCCCATTTTTTACAACGAGAAGGATCTATTACAAGAACTAATAATGCAGCCAAAACAAAAAAAATGATTTATGATATTCATACCGTTTTATCATCTATCGATCAATTTAACGAAACTACTATATCTTCAAAATCGATAGCATACATTCCCATAAAAAAAAGAACTTGTGCATTGATATCTACTATGTTACTTCGCGTACTAACGGATATTGACGATTATAAAATAAAAAAAGACATATTTAATAAACTTAAAACACAAAACTTATACCCTATTCCATACCAAACGGATGACAAAAAAAAGGATTTATTTAGATGGTTTTCAAATCAAAATTTTTTATTTTCTTTAACCTGTAAGTTATATTGTCTAAAAAATAAATAAAATGTCCAAAAATTCCGTTGCTATTTTAATTTTAGCTCATCATAATCCGCAACAATTAACTATGTTAATTAATCATTTAAGTCCTGATTTTGATATTTATGTTCAAATAGATAAAAAAGCTAATTTTGATAGAAATCACTTGCCAACTGCTCAAAACATTTTTTGTTATAAAAACATAGAAGTCTATTGGGGACATATAAGTCAAATATATAATATGAAATATATATTTGAACAAGCCTTTAAAAAAGGTTATGACAGATATTGTATGATCAGTGGAGATGACCTACCTATTAAGAGCAATATTTATATCCAAGATTTTTTTGATCAAAATAAAAATAAAATTTTTATGTATGCAAATCCCTTACCTATTAAAACATGGGGTTTTAATAACGGGTTCGACCGTTTAGATAGATATTGGTTAATGCATAATAAAAACCGTAAATTTGTAAAAATAACGGGACGTCTAACCTTATTTATTCAACGATTAATAGGTGTAAAAAAGAAAAGGTATCCACTTGATTATTATGCAGGATCTAATTGGTTAAACTTAACTCATGAAAGCTTAGATGTTGTATTTAATTTTTTAAAAAAAAATCCATCATTTCTTGAAAAATTAAAATATTCAAGAGCAACTGATGAAATTTGGATTCAATCTATAATAATGAATTCTCATTTAAAGGAACTAGTGATAAATAATGATTTGCGATATATTGATTGGGAAACAGGGCCAAATTATCCAAAAATACTCGACAACACAGATCTCCCAAAGATAAAAAAATCGAATAGCCTGTTCGCTAGAAAATTCGATTCTAAAAATACCAACATCGAATTAAGGGGGTTTTTAAATACACTGAATTAAATAATCGTGAAAAACTGACATAAAAAAGGTTGGAAATATTTAGAATTTCCAACCTTTTTTATAAATTTATATTATTATTTATTAATGTATTCTTTTATTTTGTTATAAAATTCGCGCTATTAGTTACGTCAAACTTTGTGTTAGTTAGTGTTGTATTTATAAATGTTACATTAGGAGTGTCTTTTATCTCTATCGGATATCCTTGCTCAGATGTAAACTTACAATTAACAAAACTTAAAGAATAATTAGTATTATTTTTATTAACTCCAACTAAATCTAATGGCTTTCTTGGCATTTCTACTGTCATGTTACTTATCGTTAAATTTTTAGCAACTCCTTCGAAAAAAGAGATAGCTCTACTATCACTAGTCCTAGAACTTTTAAAATCATTACTATCAAAAATAGTATTTTCTGTTTTTAATATTTTCAAACCTACCCAACAATTTAAGTATGAATTATTTGATACTTCAGAATTATTACTTCTTACCACAGTCCCAATAACAAACCCTTCAATTGAATTACCTTTAACAACATTATTCATAGATAATTGTTGCTCTTCACCGTTAATAGTTACTTCCATCGACCCCATCGTTATACCTGTCCCATTTTCATTTTTTTCTGAAGCTGTAAGTTTATTATTTAGGTATTTACCCCTTGTACTATAGGAAGAGCTAAAACCATTATCAGAAATACAATTTTCAACAGTTACATCAACCCCTGAATAATCAATAAAACTAGCTCTATTATTATTTATAAAAGTACAACCTTTAACATAAACACGTTCCACCTTTTCATAATAAATAAAGCCATCTGTTTCGTTCCATCCACGAATAGGTTCTATATCAATACCTACTCTAGGAGCAACACCCGCTGAACTAAATACTTTATTATTGTTAGAATCAAAAACATCATCTCCATTACCAGCTCCACTAATCAAACAGTTTTCAATATAAATATCCTCACCATCTGTAATAGTAATGTTATTTCTTCGTGACTCTGTAAATGTACTATTAGTTATTTTTATGTTCTGATTGTAACTAGTATTTTGATATCTAAAACCATTTGACGCTCCAACTATAAATGCATCTCCCGTAGATTCAGTACAATAAACATTATCAATTAAAATATCTTTACTACCATCGACAATTATTAAACCAGGCCATTCATGTGTAGCTCTAGAAATATTTAACTCGTCAAATATATCACTGTAATCATGAGTATAGCGATCTCCATAAAAATTACCACCTGAAATTTTAACATTTTCTTGTTCATAAACACTCATTAATCGTCCTTTTGGCCAATTATTTGGCTGAAGTCTTAAGTGAGTATTATCACTAAGTTTTAAATGAAAATCTGAAGGTAAATGAATAGAGATTTCAGAATAACCTTTCGCATCAAACCATCCATATTCTAAGTGAAAATAAGCATCCATTTCATTTATAACGAAAATATCAATGCCATAATTCTTAACCAAATCTATTGTTGATTGGAGTATATTTCTATTATTTAAAGCAACTTCATCTGAAACAACACCTTCTACAATACCCCATCTCTTAGGATCAAAAGTAAAAGCAGCGTCTCTTAAAGCTGGCTTAGTTCCAGCAACATTAAGTGTATTGCCTAATAAATCTCCATCAATTGAAGAGCCTTCAGAAAAAACCAGTGTACCGTTAATAATTTCTCCACCTTCGTCTAGTAGAGTTACATTTTCTGGTAAATCGAAAGATTCACCTTGTAAATCTATAATACAGTTAACAACAACTGTTGAATTCGCTTCAAGATTCTCTAAAGTAAAATCACAAGGACTATTAACATCAGTAACGGCATCATCGACATCTTCATTACTCTCATCTTCCATCACAGCAAGAGGTTCTTCATACAATTCTTCATTGTTACAAGACCATGTGCCCAATACACTCATTCCGATTAATGCGACTAACATTAAATTCTTTAATTTCTTCATAATTTAATTTTCAAAAGATTCAACGAGACAATATTATAAGAAATATCGTTTAAAAACATATTTTTTCGACGAAATGCGGTTTTATGTAGGTGAATACTCGACAAAATACATTTTTTAACGATTAAATACAGTCTAGCTGTTTTCTTTCAGTTATACTTCTAATTAATTACGAGGCTAAGAGCGATTTGGACTATCTAAATTTGCAAGTTGCGAAAATAACTATGTTAAAGTTTAAAAAAAGCCATTGTTAATAACTTTTCACAACTTCAGTGATCTATTTGTAGGAAATTATAACCTTATAAATCAATCAGTTAAGTCATTCTACATACAAACCATTTTTTTCTTATCCACAGACTTGTTCACAATAATTAATACGACAAAAAAAAAGCTAATAATTATAAAATATAAGTCCTTAATATTAAGCCAACATTAAGTTTTATATATTTGTCGATATTTACAACGCCCTATCGATATAATGAAAAAAAAACTAATTAGAATTTCTACGGTTCCCATGTCTCTAAGTGGCCTTCTTACCGGACAATTAAACTTCATGACAACTTATTTTGAAGTCGTTGGTATTTCGTCTAAAGATGGAAATAGATTACAGAATGTAAATAATCAAGAAAAAATAAGAACTATTCCCGTAGAAATAAAAAGACAAATATCACCACTCAATGATTTAATTACAGTTTATCAGCTATACAAGGTTCTAAAAAAAGAAAAACCTTTTATAGTACACTCATTAACCCCTAAAGCAGGGCTTCTTGGCATGATTGCCTCTAAATTAGCAGGAGTTCCTAACAGACTGCATACATTTACAGGTTTAATTTTCCCAACAAAACAGGGTTTTATTAAGCAAATTCTAATTGCAACAGATAAGATTTTATGTTATTGTGCAACTGAAATCTACCCAGAAGGACAAGGAATTAAGAATGATTTAATTAATTATAAAATAACCTCTAAACCTCTCAAAATTATTGGTAATGGAAATGTTAATGGTATTAACATTAATCACTTTAACCCAGAGAATTTTGGATTTGATTTTATATCAAACTTAAAAAAGAAGATTAATATTTCTAAAGAAGATTATGTTTTTGTTTTTATTGGTAGATTGGTTAAAGACAAAGGTATAAATGAATTAATAACAGCTTTTAACGAACTACATCCACATCTAGATAACGCGAAACTATTATTAGTTGGTGACTATGAACATGATTTAGACCCTCTAGAAAAAGATACGATAGATATAATTAATACAAATAAAAGTATTATCTCTACTGGCTGGGTGGACGATGTAAGACCTTATTTTGCAATTTCTAATATATTAGTCTTCCCGAGTTACAGAGAAGGTTTCCCTAATGTTGTAATGCAAGCTGGAGCAATGGGACTCCCCAGTATTGTAACGGACATAAATGGAGCTAACGAGATTATTATACCTAACGAAAATGGAATAATAATCCCCTCTATGGACAAAGATGAATTAAAAGATGCAATGTTAAAATTTTATAACAAAGATATTGTTATAGACTCTAACACATGCAGAGCATTAATAGTCAATAGATATGAGCAAAGTATATTATGGAAAGCTCAATTACATGAATATCAGACCTTAAAATAATCCACACATGCTTTCGAGACTGAAACACCTAAATGTATACTTAAAGGATTCGAACAAAAAACCTTTGCCACAAGTATTAAAGGAATGTGTTTTATATGGCATGGATAAAAAAATGCTACCTACAGATTATTTTAGAAAATATCTATACCGAAAAGATGTTGTAAATTACAAGAACTATATAAGTTTAAAGGAATATTACTTAATTACAGGTTCTAAGAAAATGGTGTTCCCTGAGATTTCGTCGATTTTAAAAAATAAATTAAACTTTTACAACTACTGCTTAAATTCTAAATTACCAACACCAACTTTGTGGAGTTATAATTTTAGATCGCATTGGTTTTATGATAATAAAAACGAAGTAATAAAATCTAAACAAGAGGCTTTAACTTTTTTTAATCGCGTTTTTAAAACATCTAATACTGATTCTTTATTTTTAAAACCCACATTAGGAGAAGGCGGCCAAGGTTGCTTTTTACTTAAGCAAGAGAATTTGGAATCGCAAATTGAAAATATATACCCTACTTTAATATCGAATAGCTATGTGCACCAAGCTTATGTTGATCAACACGATACCATTAACGACATATTTAGCAACTCCGTAAACACGATTAGAATAGATACCTATATAGATACTAATAATGAAGCATACGTGCTCTCGGCCCTTATGCGTTTTGGTATGGGGAATACATTTACCGACAATACACATACTGGAGGGTTCTACGTGTCTTTAAATTTAGAATCCGGAAAACTACAAGGTGTTGGACGACAGGATATTACTGAAGGAGGCAAGATAGTATCCGAGCACCCAGATTCTCAAGTGATTTTAGATGGATTTCAAATTCCATTTTACAAAGAAGCTTTTCAACTCGCGATAAAGGCGTCAAACGCATTACCAAACCGCATTGTCGGTTGGGATGTTGCTATTACAAACCATGGCCCAATACTTCTTGAAGGTAATGAAAGCCCTTCTTTACATGTTACCGATGTGGCATGCGGTGGTTACCTAAATAATAAGCATATTAAAGAAGCACTTTTAGAGCTTAAAAATTAAAATGAATGAGTAACGTTGTTTTAGAAAGATTCCGCAACACTTTATTTTGGTGGTTAGATGCTTTAAAAGGTAGTCCGATAAAAAAACACGTAATCGACATCAGTGATACGCTCAATAATTTTGAAACTACAAAAATTAAACGTGAGCAAAACTTAGCCAAACTTTTAAAACATAGCATACAAACCACACCTTTTTACAAAAACCTTAATCTATCTGAAAGGGATTTTGAACAATTTCCGGTTATAAATAAAATTGAGATCACAGAAAATCAAGAGCGTTTT
This sequence comes from Algibacter sp. L3A6, assembly GCF_009796825.1. Classification (GTDB taxonomy): domain Bacteria; phylum Bacteroidota; class Bacteroidia; order Flavobacteriales; family Flavobacteriaceae; genus Algibacter. The sequence goes on along the minus strand of NZ_CP047030.1, from coordinate 3,631,977 downwards.
AAATCGAGTGTTTTTCTGAATAAAAAAAACACAACACGCTCTACTAGTGGCTCCACAGGCATACCATTTAAGGTGTTACATGACATAAATAAAATTTACAGAAATAGTGCTGATACTATTTATTTCTCTGAATTGGCTGGTTTTAAAATTGGTTATCAATTATGGTATTTGAGATATTGGGGATTGAATTTCAAAAATTCAAACTTTAAAAACTGGGCGCAAAACTTAAAACCGATTGAAGTTATTAATCTCAATAACGAGCGTATTGAAAACCTCATTGAACAGATTAAAAAGACATCGGGACACAAAGGCTGGTTGGGCTTCCCTTCTGCTTTCGAACAAGTTTGTAAATTCCTTGATGATAAAAATGAAAAACCAATAGATGCTAATTTCAAATCTATAATCGGAATGGCCGAAGGTATCAACGCATATACCAAACAACGCATGGGGTATTATTTTAATTGCCCAATGCTCTCACGTTACTCTAATATGGAGAATGGTATTATTGCGCAGCAAACACCAAATAACGAGGTATTTCAAATCAATTGGGCATCGTACCATGTTGAAATATTAAATCTCCATAATGATGAGCAAGCCCCGAAAGGCGAATTAGGACGTATTGTGGTTACCGATTTGTTTAGCTATGCTATGCCATTAATCCGTTATGATACCGGAGATCTGGGCGCCATGGATTTTAAAGTTAGTCCGCCAACTTTAAAAAGGATTGAAGGACGAAAAACAGACACTATTTACAATACCAAAGATGTGATAGTCTCATCGTTTATTATGATTAATAGCATCCGTTTTGATGGTATTAAGCAAATTCAGCTTATTCAAGAGAGTAAAACCAACTATACTATTAAATTAAATTGCTCTAGAGGTTTTAAGTTTGAAAATGAACTTATAGAAAAATTTAAACGTTTCCTCGGTGATGATGCTTTGATAAATATTATAATGGTTGACGAAATACCTCTTTTATCTTCAGGAAAACGAAAAATGACATTGAACAAGATGAATACTCAAAGAAAATAACGATATTTGGTGCTAATTTTCATTACGAATAACATTTTAAAATCATGTTAAAATACTCTCTTTTAAAATCTTTTTTTGATTTTTTCATTGCATTAATAATGGTTACAATGTTATTTCCCATTATTTTAATCATCACGATATTCTTATTTATTGTTAATCAAGGAAAACCCTTCTTCACTCAAGTAAGACCGGGTAAAAATGAAGCGTTATTTAAAATAATAAAATTCAAAACCATGAATGATAAGAAAGATGGTAATGGAAACCTCTTACCAGATTACGAACGATTAACATCAGTAGGGAATTTTATTAGAAAGACATCAATGGATGAGATACCTCAATTATTTAATGTTATTAAGGGAGACATGTCCTTTGTTGGTCCAAGACCTCTTTTACCTAGATATCTACCCTATTATTCAACGGAAGAAAAAAGAAGGCATAACGTTAAACCCGGCATAACAGGTTATGCACAAGTAAATGGAAGAAGCTTATTAGACTGGGATACTAAATTAAAATATGATGTATTTTACGTAAATAACATTTCTTTCAAATTAGACTTAAAAATACTAGTAAAAACAGCTTACAAAGTAGTGGCCTCTAAAGATATTTCTTTGGATCCAACTATTGTACAAGCTCCTTTAGATGAAATACGATCAAAAGATATTTAATTCTTTTAAAAACAAATAACGAACTTAGTTACAAGAAACTAAAACAGAAACTTGTATTGATATAAATCCTTGAGAAAACACAATACTTTTGAATCCGACTGGAGTTTTTTTAAAAAATATAACTCCGTTAACTTTAACTTGATTTCATGTACTTTATTTTTAAAAGATTTTTAGATCTTATTATAGCGATTACCGCTTTACTTCTACTCGCTCCTATTTTTTTCGTAGTTTTTGTATGTTTATTAATCGCTAACCAAGGGAAAGCTTTTTTCTACCAGCAGCGTCCTGGTAAAAACGAAAAGGTTTTTAAAATTATTAAGTTTAAAACCATGAACGATAAGAAAGATGCAAACGGTGAGTTTCTACCTTTTGATCAACGTGTCACCAAAATTGGGAATTTTATAAGAAAATATTCTTTAGATGAAATTCCTCAGCTCATTAATGTGCTTAAAGGCGACATGAGTTTAGTTGGTCCGCGTCCACTTTTAACGGATTATTTACCTCTATACAGCGAAGAACAAAAAAAGCGTCATAATGTAAAACCAGGCATTACAGGCTGGGCTCAAGTAAAAGGACGTAATTCTATTTCTTGGAATCAAAAATTTACTTATGATGTTTGGTATGTTGAAAACATTTCATTTTTACTAGATCTACAAATCATGCTTTTAACGGCTAAACGACTCGTTGTACCGCAAGGTATAAATAGTAGTGACGGATTAAACATGACCACGTTTACAGGAGGTGCAGAAGAATAGCAAAACGTCGATTCATTTTAAATAGGAACGTTAAAATTACCTTTTTTCTAGCTTTAAGAATATTATTTCATGTATTTTAGAGTCGTAAAATTTTTACAAACCCAAAGCTAGTTTTCAGTTAAATGCAATTACATCCTACCGAAAAACCCAACATCGTTATTATAGGTGCTTCTGGCCATGCCAGTGTCATTATCGATATTATAGAAAGACAAAATGAATACACCATTTTTGGCTTAATCGATTCTTTTAAGCCTATAGGATCCAAACTCTTTAATTATGAAGTTTTAGGGACAGAAGATAACTTACCTGATTTAATTAAAACAAACCAAGTTATAGGAGGTATTATTGCTATTGGTGATAATTTTGATCGCCGCCAAATGCATTTAAAAATTGAAGCATTACAAGTAAATTTTAAATATATTTCGGCTATTCACCCCAATGCTATTATTGGTAAAGATGTTACTATTGCTGAAGGCGTTTCAATAATGCCAGGATCTATAGCCAATGCCAATGCGTCTATTGGTGCGTTTTGTATTTTAAATACGTCGTCTTCTTTAGGTCATGACTGCATTATGAAACCTTTTTCTAGTTTAGCGCCTGGTGTTAATGTAGCAGGACATGTAAATCTTCAAACTTGCAGTTCTATAGGGATTGGTTCATGCGTAATTGGTGGTATTACTATTGGTGCTCATACCCATGTAGGAGCCGGATCTACTGTTATAAAAGATATTAGCAGCTTCAAAATTGCATATGGAAATCCTGCTCTAGAAATAAGAGACAGACAAGAAAATGAAGGGTATCTTAATAAAAAGAAAGACCTTTCATCTTAGAATAAACTTCGTTTTTCAATTTGATTTCTTATGCCCGTCTATAAATAGGGAAATACGTTTTACTAGAAATTTTAGACTTCGGCGCATTAGCTTCTTTTGGTCCATTCACTATATGATCTAGTTCCTTATAAACTTTTGTGTTTACCACCTTTCGTCCAGTATAAAAAAGCACATCGTCATCATTAGGGAAAAATGTTTTTTTGTAATGATACAAGTTATCATCATCTTTTCTTCCTCCTCCTAAAACATAATACTCATGCCCTATTTTACGCGCCCAATTCATGACCTCTATTTTCAAGAAATCGTTTGGTCGGTAATTAAAATAGTCTGCTAATGTACCTCCAAGATAAGAATACATGGTAGTTCTCAAAATCAAGATAAGCTCAACAGAAATCGCAATATCATCTTTATAAACAAAAGCTAAGGCAAAATTATTTTTATTTCGTTGAACGATATTTTTAAAATATTCTAAAGAATAAAAGTACTCTGAAGCGGCACCAATACGGGTCATGGTTTCAATATAAACATTATGAAAGCATTCTATGGCTTCTAAATTTGCACTATCTTGAGTAATTTCAAAACGCAAACCATTGGAAACCGCCTTTCTATAATTATTTCTGACTTTAGGCTTAAAAGCATCCCATTGTGCTTTTTCATCAGCCATAATATAGCCTTTCACATTGGATAGTGTTGGCACTAATTTACCAGAATAGAATTGGTAATTATTGTTTAAACTAAAGCGTATAAATTCACAAACCACATGATGTTCCTGGTACCAAAGATCAACTTGGTTCCAAAAATCTAATAAATAAGCTCGGGATGTATTTATATTATATAAAGGACCACTATAGCCGTAAGGGGATATCACATCATAATATGTTTCTCCTTCAACTTTATGCTCTATTTCTCGTAATCTAAAAGGCATTAGAATTAAAATGCTTCCATTTTCTTCTAATGTAAAATACCCCAGTTGGTTGTCATTTAACTCATATATATTTCCAACTATAATTTTATAAAACGGATATATTTCTTTAAATAAATTTACCTTAGACAGGTATTCGCTTAAATCTTCCTTGTTTTGTATTTTCCTATAAACTAAGTTCATTAAAGTTATTCAATTTTTTTAAAATTTCTGGAATTTGTTTTAAGCTATTAATAACAAATAAGGGTTTTAATTTTTTTTCTAAATCGAATGTTTGTTTATGTATATTTTCGCCACTATCTCTTAAACAGATACTTATCCAGTTTAAAGCATTGGGAGCAATGAAATCTTTTTTGGTATTATCACCAATATAAATGTACTTATAATTTTCGCCGTATTTATCTAAATAAAAGTTAAAATTTTTAACATTTGGTTTTTCTGAACCAAACTCTTCAGAAATAATAATATCATCAAAATACTCAGTTAAACCTAAGGCTTTCAATTTACTTCTTTGCTGAATACTCCTGCCATCTGTAATTAAACCTATTTTATAAACATTCGTTTTTAAATAAGTTAAAATATCTTGATGAGATTCTGTTAAAATAATATTTGGTTCGTGGTTTCTATAAATATCAAGTAATGCAGATATTGTAATTTCTTCAGATTGAACAAAGTCTAAAACTGTTTGAAATGGATTAGCACCATTATAATAAGATGTAATCATTTTATCATAAATAGCTTTAGCCTCAAAATCACTTTTATCAGAAATGTATTGTGATATTTCTCTGTAAGCAGATTTTAAAAAATCAATTTCTTTGTAAAGTGTATCGTCTAAATCAAATACAAATACTATTTTATTCTTTGTAGTCATGTACCAAAACTTCTTTATCGTAGCGCAGCATTAATAAATTCTCTTCCCAATCGGCAAAATATTCGATAGTGATATCTTCGTCTTGTAAATACTCTTGTATTAACCATTTTGGATAATTAGCACCTACAAAATAAGATAATGGGTATCCGCCTCCAAAACGTGCATTTATTTCTATACCAAAGATTTCATTAGTTTCTTTATGCTTGAAGAACTGAGCTGTTAAACAACCAATAGCACCATCAATAAAACTTAATCTTTCTTTTATGTAATCTACCAAAGCACCTTTTTCGGCAACACACTTATTAACTTCACCATCTCTTACTTCAATACGTTTTCTAGGAACAATACATTTTAAGTTATGGGTTTTATCATAATACAAATCACAAGTATATTCATCAAACTCATTATGATCTAAATATTTTAAAAACATTAAATCATCATTTTTAAAATGATACTTTGTTAATTGTTCATGCTTGGTAATCGTATATGTATCTATACTCCTACTTCCATTTTTAGGCTTAATAAAAATAGGTAACTTATAATCGTATTTAGAATACTCTTGCGCTATTTGTACATTATGATCTTCAAAAAACACGTGAATTTCACGTTTATCTCGACACATTTGAACAAACGCTTCCGAAGCTACAATCACTTTAATTCCGTGATCTGAAAATTGTTTTTTCTTTTTAGCTAATAAAAGTAATTCGGTATCAATAGTAGGAATGACTAATTTTATATCATTATCTAAACAAACCTTAAGTAGGCGATCGAAATAACCAGCATCACTGACTAATGGCATTTGAAAAGATTGATCTGATACTTGACATGCCGCAGATAGTTTAATGTTAAAATCGGTTGTCATCACTTTTCCTTGCGGAAATACAGCGGTTAATTCTTTTTGAAACGCTTCAACTAATGAAACACGTCTTCCTGCTGATGTAATTAATATATTCATAATAAAATATACCTGTATATGATTTGTTTGTAATAAATTAAATTTGCTACTTATATCGGTAAGATAAATAAGCAACGTGCCTCCACACGAGACCCCAAGTATATACGAGGAAAACCCAAGTTTAGACTTTTTTAATTTAACGCTTTTTTTAATTTATTAATCCCAATTTAAAACCGTTTTAAGTACAGGTATCTACCTTAAAACGCCGTCTATTTTTTTAATATGTGGTAAATATAGGGCAATAATAAAAAACGTATCAAAATTATTCTTTAAAATACTTTTAACAGGGTTAACTTGTTTGTTATGAAATTTTATACTACAATTAATCGGCCATAAAGCTTTTAAACGCATTAACAACACATTCAGCAATTAGATTTCGACCATGATTATTCCAATGTTGATCATAAACTAATGTCGGTGGTGTTTTTGAGTTATTTAAAGACTCACCATAATCTATATATTTAAAACCATGATGCCTTAGATAAGTTAAGAAAACCTGCGGTGTTTCACTCTTATCCAAAAGCAAAACATATTTAGATTTATCATAACCGTATTTCTCAACCAGCGACTCGAAATTATTTATATACTTAGCCTGCTTCTCTTCTATATCTTGCGCCGTTTCTTGTTTAGGTTCAGCAACTACTTTAGAGCTATTCTTGAAAAAAGAAATCAGTTTTCCTGGAAATTTTTTAACCGGATCTAAAATCCCGATACCTTGTGCATACACCAAAAGCTTTATTTTTCTAGCATTTTTATACATAGAAGATTCTAAACGCATACGGTCGTAAATAACTTTATATTCATTACGAAACAAATCGTCACGAAAACGAATACCCAAAACCACGTAATCAATTTTATCAAACGCATCTTTATACTGATGCATTAAATGAAGTTGATCTGCAAAATCGTAGCCAGCGTAGCCATACTCGTAAACTTCAACACCATCCAACTGGTTTTCAATTTTTTTACCAACAGAATCGTAATAATCTTGATGAAAGCCTTGAATAAACGAATCACCAACTAAAGCAATTTCAGTTTTATCTAAAGTAGGATTAAATTCTCGATATGAATTATAACCCGAGTTATTAATATGGTATTCAGCAAAATTCATTCTTCTATTCCCTGTAACCGAATAACCACCTTGATTGGGCTCCCATTTTTCAACATTAAACTCATCGATATAACGTGAAGGACTATCTTTTGCTAAGTGCAACACACGAACAAAAAGTTCTAGCGCCACTAGAATAAGTATGAAATAGAGTCCGGATTTAAATATTAGTTTTTTCATAAGTATTAAAATTGGAAATATATAAATGAACGGTCTATACCACTATCATAAAACAACATCATCACGAAAACCATAATCGCGTAAACCAAAAACCGAACATATCTGTTTTTAAAATTGAACGGTGCACGCTCATCTTTTCTAATAATAAATTCATAACATAAAAACAACACAACCAGAATGTAGTAATCTACCATTCTGTAACCATTTGGATGAAAATATGGCGCTGAAGAAAATTCTGTTAATCCACCTATAAAACTAAAAGCATCACCAATAGATTCCGATCTAAAAAATATCCAAGCCATGGTTACAATAAAAAAGACACCAAAAATACTCAAGAGCTCTTTTACAGATGGTAACAGACTATCTTGAGCTATCACTGTGTTTTTATACTTGGTATTATTCCCTAAAAGTAAAACAGGAATAAATATTAAAGCATGCACTAACCCCCATAGAACAAAGGTCCAATTCGCACCATGCCAAATTCCACTTACCAGAAAAATAATAAATACATTTCTAATGGTTTTTAATTTCCCTTCTCGAGATCCACCCAGTGGCACGTAAATATAAGCCTGAAACCAAGATGATAATGAAATATGCCAACGACGCCAAAACTCAGCAATATTCCTTGAGAAATAAGGGAATTTAAAGTTAGACATAAGCTCTATACCAAACAGTTTGGCTGTACCGATAGCAATATCAGAATATCCACTGAAATCGCCATAAATTTGGAAACCAAAGAATATCGCACCTATTAATAAGGTAGAACTTGGGTAAGAACCATAGTTTGAAAAAATATCATCCACAATTGGACCCAAAGCATCTGCAATCACTACTTTTTTAACCAATCCCCAAAGAATTAATTTTAAACCAGAAACAGATTGCGCATAGCTAAAATGGCGCTTATTTGAAATTTGCGATAATAAGTTTGAAGCACGCTCTATTGGCCCCGCTACCAACTGCGGAAAGAAACTCACGAATGCCGCAAAAGATAAAAAGCTCTTGGTTGGCTTAAGTTTTCTATAATAAATATCAAAAGAATACGACATAGTTTGAAACGTATAAAACGAAATCCCTACCGGAAGAATCACTTTCAACGTCCAAGTACTTTTCATAGTGTAACCCAACGTAGAAGCTAAATCTACCCAAGAATCGATAAAGAAATTATAATATTTAAAGAACCCTAATAAGCCAATATTAAAAATAACACTGCACCAGAGCCAGCGTTTTCTGCACATATCATCATCGGTATCATGTATTTTATGACCAATAATATAATCGACAATAGTACTTAACAGAATTAATGAGAGAAAACGCCAATCCCAGATTCCGTAGAAAAAATAACTAGCAACAAGCAAGAGTATATTTTGCCCTTTTAGGCTTTTCTTAAGGACAAACCAGTATAGAAAATAGACAACAATAAGGAATACAAAAAATTCAAATGAATTAAATAACATGGGTTGGTTTTGGTTAGCTTACTCTGTATTACCAGGAGCAAAGTAAATATCCTACATAAAAATTATAAACAAAAAATATTTCTACAAAATACCTATTATCAGCTATAAGAAACCATTTCCATAAAAAAAGCCCTTTCTATTTAAATAGAAAGGGCTAACATTTATCTTTTTTAATGCGTTACCTACATATCACTGAAAATAGAATGCATCAGTCGTTTTTTATCATTAATACTTTCTTCTAATGATATCATTGTTTCTGTTCTATAAACACCTTCAATATCATCTAGCATAAAAATAACTTCTTTCGCATGCTCTGTACTTCTAGCTCTAATTTTACAGAAAATATTAAATTTCCCAGTAGTAATATGCGCTACAGTAACATAAGCGATCTCGTTTATACGTTCTAAAACGAATTTAGTTTGCGAGGTGTTGTTTAAATAAACGCCAACATAAGCAATAAACGAATAACCTAATTTTTTATAATCTAATGTTAAAGACGAACCACGAATAATTCCTGCTTCCTCCATTTTTTTAACACGTACATGAACAGTACCTGCAGATATTAATAATTTCTTTGCAATGTCTGTAAACGGAATTCTTGTGTTATCGATTAACATATCAAGAATTTGGTGATCAATCTCGTCTAACTTTATTTTCCCCATAATTAACTATTCTTAAATAAAAAGCGAAAATAATACATTTTTGTTAATAATTACACACTTTAACTGCGCTTTATTTCATTAATAATGATATTTTTTGGTTATTAATTATTACGAAAACGTTTTCGTAACCAACTTGTATATCAATTCCTGCCCCATCTAACACAGCTAAACCTTTAGCATCAAATTCTTTATGCCCGTAAAAGTTGTTTAAGTTTTCAATTTTATCAACTTTTGGTAAAAATTCAATTCGGTTATCAACTAATTTCTCTTGATACAGAATACCAATATCTATACTTTTTTCTTCGGAAGCGTTTTCGGCTTTTACATTTCTTATAATAAAATCATAAAAACACTTTCCGTTCTCCGGAATATTAAAATAAGCCTCGTGTTTATCGCCAGTAACATCGTTTTTAGCGATGTAATCTAAAGACGCTAAGTAAGAAGTGTAAATCAACTCACGAGTCACCTCACGACCGTAATCATTTTTATAATGTCCCGCTTCAAACAAAATAGTTGGCACGTTTTCACATTGAAACGTATCACCAACACAGTTTAAGTTAAAAGCATCATCATACACACCTACTCCATTTGGTATTATAGCTTGTAAAGCCTTGTCCATTACAGCAATTACTTCCATAGCACGTTTTCTATTAGGCGTTACCGTACAAGCTTGATCTTGTGCAGGCGCTAAAAACGATACACTTGCCAGTTTATTAATGTTTCCGGCACTAAAAATAGTACGCTGCCCGTGCAAATTATAGCAAAAATGTGGTTTAAACTTAGTAAACACATCTCGCAATACTTTACTTTCTGGTTGTGTAAGATTTTGTGCGTCTCTATTTAAATCGACCTGATTGGCATTTATACGTGTATAGGCGTTAGCACCGTCGGGATTTAAAATCGGTATTATATATAAGGTACAGTGTTCTAAAATGTGGTTTAAGTTAGAATCCTTATCCAATAAGCTGTTTAATAAATCGAAAATAGCCTTGGTGGTTGTCGATTCGTTTCCGTGCATTTGTGACCACATTAAGATGCGTTTTTCACCTTTACCAATTTTTAGTCCATAAATCGATTCATCCAAAACAGAGGTTCCAATCACCTCAATAGCGATCTCTTTTTTTAGGTTTTCTAAAAGTGGTTTAATATGATTGTTGGTGATATAGCGATGTGATAAACGCGATTCTTTGTGTTTTAAAAACAAGGATTTTATAACTTCTAATTTCATGTGTTTTATTTATGATACAAATGTAAACAATTACTAATTTACAATTGTAAACACTAAAAATCAATACATTTGTTTACATAAGTATACAATTCATCAGCTAGATTATTGACAAAAAACAACTTACTCGTTAAAAACAATATAAATCACTCTTTTTCAGATTTTTAAGTACATCGTATTAAAGTTAAACTTATACATAATCTATAGTTTTAACACATTTAATGTTACCAATTAACATATAATTATTACATTTGTAACACCAAATATAAGAAACCCAAATTTACAATGATAAACAGCGAAGCTTTCATTAAAAGACTCCAAAAAGTGATGGAATATTACGGAGAATCCGCCTCTTCTTTCGCTGAAAAAATTAGCGTGCAACGCTCTAGCATTTCACATATATTATCCGGCAGAAATAAGCCGAGTTTAGAATTTGTTCTAAAAACCCTTACCGCTTTTCCGGAAGTAGAATTGTATTGGTTAATGAATGGCAAGGGTGAATTTCCTGCTCAACAAAAAACAGATCAAGAAATTAATACGCCAACTCCACCTCAAAATACAACTACCCCAAATCCTCCTAAAACCGAAAGCATCCAGAATAGTTTAAATCTTCAAGTAGACAGCAATAAAACAATTGATCGTATTGTTATTTTTTATTCCGACGGAAGTTTTAAAAACTATCAGAATTAAAGTAATTTTGCATTTCAAGATATACCTATGAGATTTCTATACCTTTTACCTGCACTTTTTCTTTTTAACTGTTATGAGTCTGCTCGAGAATGCAAAGATTTTAAAACAGGCGCATTCTATAGCGAAGTCACTATTAACGATGTGATCTACAAATCGAGATTTAAACGCAGCGAAACACTACAAGTGGAAGTCTATGACAGCAAAACAGATTCGTCGCAATTAAGATGGATCAACGACTGCGAGGTAATCTTTAAAACCATAAACCCAAAAAATATGGCAGAACAAAAAGATATTCACTTAAAGATACTAACAACTACCGATTCATCTTACACTTATGAATACTCGTACGTTGGAGAAACTAAAAAACAAAAAGGAATTGCCTACAGAGAAGAATAATCTACGGCAATGGATATAAAAAAGACTCCACTAAATTAAACTTGAGTTCTTTTTCTTCAGTAACGCGATACGTTATAAAAAGCTCACCCCAAAATTCACCATCAGAGAAATCGGCGATAATCCATTTATGGTTTAGCATTTTCACTTTATTAATCAGCATGCGTCGCCCTTCGCTAGACGCATAAGGAATCAACGAATGCTCACCTTTCACTTCATTTAAAGCGTAAAGCTCATCTTTTATAAACGGAATTAATTCTTCAACGTTAAATCCATCACGCTCAAAATAACTTAAAGCATCTTCATTGCGTTCTAAATTAAAATAAGACAAATTTGAAATTTCAGTATTCAATACCAAAACGGAATCTTTATACTTTTGAACTTGCACTTTTTGCTTGCCAAGTTTATTATTCATATCCTCAAAAACACGTTTCGCATTAACGTATTGAAACAATATAAGCAACATAGCAAACACAAACAAATACATGAAAATCTTTTTCGTCATGGGGTAATTTTATAAATTTAATTCTAATTCATCATAAGCCAAAAACACATTTTCAGGAAGCGTTTTTTCAACCTCGTCGTGAAAACCTAATAAATGACTAATATGCGTTAAATATGCTTTTTCAGGATTTACTTTTTCTATAAACGCTAAAGCTTCCTCTAAGTTAAAATGCGAGTGATGCGGTTCAATACGTAACGTATTCACCACTAAAATCTTTACATTTTTAATTTTTTCAATTTCAACAGCTTCCACACGCTTCATATCGGTGAGGTACGCAAAATCTTTAAACCTAAATCCAAAAACTTGCAAACCGCCATGCGTTCCATTTACAGGCATAACCTCTAAACCACCAAGGCTAAACGGCTTGTTTTCAATTTCGTTTACCGTAACAGCCGCTGCGCCAGGATATCGGTTTTCTGTTTTAAACACATAATCGAAACGTTGCTTCAGCGAATCTAAAACCCGCTGATGCGCATAAATAGGAATATCGCCTTGTCTAAAATAAAAAGGGCGAATATCATCAAAACCCATCACATGGTCAGAATGTTCGTGCGTAAACACAATAGCATCAATTTTTTCACAACCCGACCTTAGCATTTGATATCTAAAATCTGGCCCGCAATCTACAACACACGTAAACCCATCCCATTCTACTAAAACAGAAACACGTAAACGCTTGTCTTTTTTATTGTTACTTAAACAAACCGGGTGCTTACTCCCTATTATTGGAATACCTTGCGATGTGCCTGTGCCGAGAAAAGTGATTTTCAAAAGTGTGAATTTTGAAACAAAAATAAACTTATTTTTTTGTTTAGCATACTTATTTAATACCTTTGTCAGTACGGACCTAACCTATATAATATATGGATATTACCATTAAAGGCGATAAAGAGTTTAATGATATTCCCTCGTTAAAATCTAAAGCTCTTCGGATTAACTTAAACGAAAACATTTACGGAACATTTGCAGAAATTGGAGCAGGACAAGAAACTTGTCGTCATTTTTTTAGAGCTGGTGGTGCCTCAGGTACTATAGCTAAAGCAATGTCCGCTTACGATAAGGATTTTAGTGATGCCATTTACGGTGTTGAAGACGATGGGCGTTACGTAACAGAAGCACGTTTACGCAAAATGCTTACCCATGAAATGGACCTCATGGAAAATCGTTTAACTCGTGAAAAAAATCCGAATAAAATATTTTTCACATACGCTAACACCGTAGCAACTATTGATTTTGCTAAGCAATTCAAAGGTCATGGCTGGGTAGGTATTAAATACCAAGTTGAAGCCACTGGCGAATACAACGAAATTATTTTACACCTCCGTTTTAAAGAAACCGATGCACGTTTACAACAAGAAACGCTTGGTGTTCTAGGAACTAACTTAATTTACGGCGCGTTTTACAAATACAACGAGCCTAAAAAATTATTACGCTATTTATACGATCACCTTGATAAAGATCAAATAGAAATAGACACCATTAACTTTTCGGGACCTGTATTTAAAAATATAGACAACCGCTTAATGAGTTTACAACTTGTAAAGAACGGCATGACCGATGCGGTAATGTTCGGACCAGATGGTACAAACGTACTTCCTGCTCGTGTATTCTACAAGAAAAACATTTTAGCGCTACGCGGAAGTTTTAGACCAGTAACTAAAGTGAATATGGCTATGTATGAGAAATCATACGAAATGTTCATTAAAGAAAACAAGGTAGATGAAGATAAAACGGTTGTAGTTTTCGAAATTACTCTATCTAATTTAAGAGCAGAAGGTGAAATTGATGAACAAGATTTTATAGATCGTGCAGATTTACTATGTTCTCTTGGACAATCGGTTATGATATCTAACTTCCAAGAATACTTTAAGGTTGTAGAATACTTCTCTAACTATACCAAAGCAAGAATGGGTCTTGCTATGGGCGTTAGCAATTTGGTTGATATTTTCGATGAAAAATATTACAGACATATTAGTGGTGGTATTTTAGAAGCCTTCGGAAAGTTATTCTTTAAAGATTTAAAAGTTTACTTATACCCAATGAAAGATCCTGCAACGGGAGAACTTATTACAAGTGAAAACTTAAAAGTTTATCCACGAATGAAGGAGCTTTACAAATTCTTTAAATACAACGGAAAAGTTATTGATATTGAAGATTACGATGAATCTATCATGAATATTTTCTCGAGAGAAATCTTAAATAAAATAGCAAACGGAGAGCCAGGTTGGGAATCTATGGTTCCAGAAGGCACCGAAGATTTAATTAAAGAATACCGATTATTTGGCTACACCAGACGCCCTTTAACACTAAGCAGAAAAAGAAAGTAACACTTTATATAAAAACACAAAAACGGCTATATTTCAATAATATAGCCGTTTTTTTTATTTCTAATTTTAGCGTTTATTCTAAAATTTGAGTTGCATGATCTTTAGTTTTTACTTTTTCAATTACGCGCTCTACAACACCATTTTCATCAATTAAAAAAGTCATTCTATGGATACCGTCGTAAACGCGACCCATAAACTTTTTTGGTCCCCAAACACCAAAAGCGTTAATTACCGTTTTATCCTCATCAGCTAATAACGGAAATGGAAATTCGTGTTTATTTTTAAAATTAGATTGGCGTTTAGCAGAATCTGCACTTACACCCAATAAAGCATAACCTTTTTCTTTTAAAACCTCATAATTATCTCTCAAATTACAAGCTTCTACCGTACAACCTGGCGTGCTTGCCTTTGGGTAAAAAAACACGACTAGCTTCTGCCCTTTATAATCGCTTAACGAAATGGTATTTCCTTGTTCATCTAATGCCGAAAAATTAGGAACGGCATCACCTTGTTTTAATGTGTTCATAGTATTAACTTTGGTTTCTAAAACAAAAGTACAATTTATGACTAAACAAGAAAAGGTAAACTTTGTTATTAATACACTTTATAAACTTTACCCAGAAATACCAATTCCTTTAGACCATAAAGATCCGTACACACTACTTATTGCCGTGTTAATGTCTGCACAAAGTACCGATGTGCGTGTCAATAAAATTACACCTCTATTATTTGAGCAAGCCGACAACCCTTATGATATGGTTAAACTTACCGTAGAAGATATCCGCGAGATTATAAAACCCGTTGGTCTATCACCTATGAAAAGCAAAGGTATTCACGGTTTATCGCAAATATTAATCGATAAATACAATGGTGAAGTCCCAAAAACGTACGAAGCCTTAGAAGAACTACCAGCCGTAGGCCACAAAACCGCTGCTGTAGTATTATCTCAAGCCTTTGGAATTCCTGCATTTCCTGTAGATACGCACATTCACAGATTAATGTATCGCTGGAATTTAACCAACGGAAAAAACGTAGTACAAACCGAAAAAGATGCCAAACGTCTATTTCCAGAAGAACTTTGGAACGACCTCCATTTACAAATTATTTGGTACGGACGCCAATATTCGCCAGCACGAGGTTGGGATTTAGAAAAAGATATTATCACCAAAACCATAGGCCGACAGTCGGTTCTTAACGAATATTACAGTAAAAAGAAAGCCTAGCGATACGCCTTTAAAGAACTTAAGTAAACATTAAGTTTGATAAAACTTATTTAGTATTTTTACAAACCAACACCAAACTAAACAGCATTCACTAAAGCGAAGCGTTTCCTATATATTATTTCTGTTGAAAATTTAAAAGCATACGCCTTCGCAAAACATCCTATTAATAAAATAAAACACAAAATATAATGTCTACAGCAAAAAAAGAATACAAAAGAATTACGGTAAAAACATTGATTGACATGAAAGCCAATGGCGAAAAAATATCAATGCTAACCGCTTACGATTATACTATGGCCAAAATTGTAGATGGCGCTGGTGTAGACGTAATTTTAGTAGGCGATTCCGCAAGTAATGTTATGGCAGGTCACGAAACCACGCTACCAATTACTTTAGACCAAATGATTTACCATGCATCATCTGTAATTCGCGCCGTACATCGCGCACTTGTTGTAGTAGATTTACCTTTCGGAAGCTACCAAAGCGATCCAAAAGAAGCGTTACGTTCTGCAATTAGAATTATGAAAGAAAGTGGTGCACATTCAGTAAAACTAGAAGGTGGCCGTGAAATTAAAGAATCTATTAAACGTATTTTAAATGCAGGAATCCCAGTAATGGGACACTTAGGTTTAACACCACAATCTATCTATAAATTCGGAACTTACACCGTTAGAGCTAAAGAAGAAAAAGAAGCTGAAGATTTAATCGAAGATGCAAAAATGCTGGAAAAAGTAGGCTGTTTTGCTATTGTATTAGAAAAAATACCTGCAGCTTTAGCTAAAAAAGTTGCCGAAAGCGTAAACATTCCGATTATAGGTATTGGCGCAGGAAACGGTGTTGATGGTCAAGTTTTAGTTTTACACGATATGATTGGTATGACGCATGAATTCCACCCAAGATTTTTACGTCGTTATTTAAATTTATATGAAGACATGACGGGCGCATTATCTCAATACGTAGAAGACGTAAAATCGAGTGATTTCCCAAATGAAAGCGAACAATACTAAATATTCACTTCATTAAAATATCACCTAAAACACTAAGCATAAACTCGTACATTTTATAAATGTCTACCAAAATACTATCAAATAAAGACAACCTTCAGGTCATTTTTGAAGATAACCACATAATTATTGTCAATAAACGCGCGGGAGATATTGTACAAGGCGATAAAACTGGCGACAAACCATTAAGCGAAGTTGTTAAAGAATATATTGCTCAAAAATACAACAAACCAGGCAACGTCTATCTAGGCGTTGTCCATAGGTTAGATAGGCCAACTACGGGAATTATTGTCTTCTCCAAAACCAGCAAAGCCCTACCGCGGTTAAACAAGCTTTTTGCCGATAAGGAAGCTAAAAAAACCTATTGGGCTGTAGTGAAAAATGCGCCACCGAAAAACGCAGACACGCTTACGCATTGGCTAAAAAAGAACCCTAAAAATAACAAATCTTACGCGCATAATAAAGAAGTGAATGAGAGCAAAAAAGCCATTCTTCATTACAAAACGCTAAAAAAACTAGACCGTTACATTCTGCTAGAAATCAATTTAGAAACAGGCAGACATCATCAAATACGCTCGCAATTATCAACTATTGGTTGCCAAATAAAAGGCGATTTAAAATACGGTTTTGATAGAAGTAATAAAGACGCAAGCATCCATTTACATGCACGACATTTAAGCTTTATTCACCCTGTAAAAAAAGAACCTATTCAAATTACAGCACCTTTACCTAAAGATCCAATTTGGGATGCATGCACTGCTTAAAATCAAAACGTTACCATTTTTAAAAACACCTTTTAACTTCAACTAAAAACCTCTCGCCATTTGAAAGCTATTCCTGAAATTATCGTCAAACAAAAAAAGTATTTTAAATCTGGAAAAACAAAATCTGTTGCGTTTCGAATTTCAATATTAAAAGCTTTAAAAGAAGAATTAGAAGCTAACGAGCAAGCGGTTTTTAACGCCCTAAAATTAGACTTTAAAAAATCGGAATTTGAAACTTACCTAAGTGAATACAGCATGGTGATGTCTCAATTAAATTTGGTGATTAAAAATCTAAAAAAATGGGCAAAACCACAACGCGTATCTAGCAGTTTGCTCCTATTTCCAGCACATAGCTTTATCTACAAAGAACCTTACGGTAGCGTTTTAATTATTTCACCCTGGAATTACCCGTTTATTTTAGCTTTAGAGCCTCTAATTCTAGCCATTGCTGCAGGTAATACTGTAGCTTTAAAACCAAGCGAACTCACCGAAAACACCTCTAAACTTATCTCCAAAATAGTAAAAAATGTATTTCCTGAGGGATTAGTAACTAGCATAGAAGGCGGCGTAGATGTTGCCACAGCCTTACTAAACCAACGTTGGGATTATATTTTCTTTACAGGAAGTGTTTCCGTTGGAAAAATTATAGCCCAGGCCGCCGCAAAACACCTGACACCAGTTACTTTAGAATTAGGCGGAAAATCACCATGTATTATAGATGATACTGTAGATTTGAAACTTACCGCCAAACGCGTGGTTTGGGGCAAACTTTTAAATGCTGGACAAACCTGTATTGCACCAGATTATATTTTAGTTAAAAAACAGATAAAAACGGATTTTACAAAGGCTTTAATTGAAGAAATAAAACAAGCTTACGGCAACGATATTAAAGCTTCGGAGGATTTCCCTAGAATTATAAACCAGAAAAACACCCAGCGTTTGGCAAATATGCTAAACCAAGAAACCATTAGTTTTGGTGGAGAAATAGATGAAACCACGTGCTACATAGCACCTACACTACTAGATAATCCCGATTTGAATAGCCCTGTAATGCAAGAAGAAATTTTCGGACCTATTTTACCGATACTTACTTTTGAAACCGAACAAGATATTGAATCTGTAATTTCTCAATATGAAAAACCACTTGCCTTTTACGTATTCTCGAACAATAAAGCCTTTTCCAAAGATTTAATTGAAAGATTTAGTTTTGGTGGCGGCGTAATAAACGATACGCTTATGCATTTCGGAAACGACAAACTCCCCTTTGGAGGCGTTGGTTTTAGCGGCATGGGAAATTACCATGGTAAGTTTGGTTTCGATACATTTTCACACCATAAAGCCATTGTAAATCGTAAAAATTGGATAGATCCGCCGGTGCGCTATGCGCCATACCAGGGCAAACTTAAATGGCTGAAGTTATTTTTTAAATACTTCACATAAAATTAAAAGAAAATAAAACGGGAAACATTACAGCAACGGGTAATCTAAAATTAAGGTTACACCATGCTCAGGTTTTGATTCTAAACTAAAAGCGGCGCCAATTAAATTAGCACGACTACGCATATTAATTAAGCCAGAGCCCTTCTCTGCGGTACCCATATTAAAGCCTACACCATCATCTTTAGCTGTGATTTTTAAATTTTTATCGGTGTATTCTAAAATAACATTTAAGTTTTCGGCTTGAGAATATTTCACGGTATTAGATAAAAACTCCTGAAGAATTCTAAATATAATAATTTCGTGCTTTCTATCTTCAAACTCAATCTTATCTCCAATAACTTTTAATTCCGCGGAAGCGAACTTTAGTTTATTAAGTCGGTTTAACTCATTAGAAATCGATTTCTCGAAACCAATATTTAAAACCACCTCATTATTTAGAGTTTTAGAAAGCGCTCGCACCTCTGATAAACTCTCACTTATTGCAGCAGTAGTATCTTTAAATTTATCACGCACATCGGCATCGACCTGCATTTTTAAAATACTTAATTGCATACTTGCAAAAGATAACAACTGCCCAACATTATCGTGCAACTCCCAACCAATGTTCTTTAAGGTTTGCTCCTGCGTTTCTGTTTGCGCCTGTGTTATTTCTTCTTCAAAAGCTTGTTGCTGCTTAACTTTATCTAACAGCAATTTATTTTTTCGTTTTAAAAACACCACAAAAAACACAACAACTAGAGCTGTAACCACAACCAAAACACATATAGTGTAAATTAACAAATAACGCTCTGCAGCAGTAGAAGATTTTGGCGTTTGATATAGAAGATATAAAAATTTATTCATTTATTAATTGAGGTTTAGAAACAAACAAGCCAATAGTAAAACAAGTATACATAAAAATGTTGGAACAAGATAGAATAATACCATTGAGATACACATAAGTCATATCTCCAATATGAAAATACTCGGAATAAAACCCTAACGGAATAGTAACTAGCCACCATACTAAAATAGCGACAGCAATATAAAAATTAAGATTATAATTAAAACTAAGAATGCGATCTGTTAACAATAATTCTAAGAAAAAAAATGCTACACAACCAACAACAATAGCCGTATTTAAAGAGTCGAGAAAATAAAAACCAGGCTTAAAAAAACTATCAAAATCTACAATTACAAGAACCACTACTATGGCTAAAAAAACATATCTAGTATATTTTAAAATCACCTTAAACGGTATAATTTTAAGTGTTTTCTGAAAATAAAAACTAAAAAAAGAGGCACTACCTATAACCCAAAACAAATTATAAAACCAAAAATTACGACTAAAACGCGAGTCTTTCAACCATTCAAAACACTCTATTTCAAACAAATAATAAGGAAATAAAGCTACAACCTCAATAAAGAGCACGTAAATCAAAAAATAATTAAAATAACGATTATAACTATGTTTATATTTTTTAATAAGAACTAGCGCCACTGCAGCCGTTATCACTAAAACAAAGTAATAAACGTATAGTAAGATACTAGATATTTCAGAATTTATCACTGTTTTTTTTATTAAGAAAAAATCACAAATTTATTATATAAAACAAACAAGTTACAGAATTGACTAAAGGTTTATGGCACACCATAAGCATTACTATGCTTAACACATTAAAACATCTTTAATTACTCACTCAAATCGTCAAATTCAGGTTTACAAAAAATTAAAGCAAACGTAAAAATACCATACATGCAAATATTAGCCATTAAATAAATTTGCCATCTTAAAAAGATAAAATCCCAATCTAAACGGCTCATATATACATCGTAAAATACCAAAGGTGTAATAATTAGCCACCAAATAAAAATAGCAAAACTAATATAGAAATTTAGCGATTTGTAAAAAGTGAGTATTTTATCGCTTTTTAGTACTTCTATAAAATAGCAAACTGTACATAAAAAAATAATAAAAGCCCCAAAAACACCAATAGAAGGAAATGACATTATAAAATAATCGTCCCAATTTAAAAGAATACACCCAATTGAAAACAATAAAAAACTAAAAGCACTTACTTTGAGTATCTTTTTAAACCTAGTTGTTTTTAGAATTCTATTATAATAGAATGCAAAAAACATAATAGCCCCTATCTTCCAAAACAAAGTACCCCACCAATAGTTTTTAACAAACACCGTACCCTGCAAAAAACTAAATAGTCCGCCATCTTTTACATAACGCGGATAATTCGCAAAAAAATCACACAAAGTTAAATACACCAAAAAGTATATAAAAAATCTAGCAGCTGTAGGTTTATACTTTTTAAAAAAAAGTAAACCTGTAACAGCTGCTAAAACTTCAACTCCGGTTGTAATAAGGAATTTATAGGCTAATAAAAATTCGTCCATGACGTATATTTATCAAGGATAACCAGTCTCTCCTGTACCACCATCATTCAATGGATCTACCGGAATATCTCTCTCATCATAACTAAAATTTAAACCTAAACTACTTGCTTTAGAAGTGTTTTCATACCCTGTTGGCACAATAAACATGGTGTTTCTATTTTTCTTACCAGGTTTTCCGTTTTTTCCGTAATTACCTAAATATACACGTAAACCCGTCATGGTATAACCTACACTGTCCGATTCTTTTTCAGCGAAAGCGATATAATCTTCAATGTTTTTTAAGCTCCACATTACAGAACGCATGGGCTTTCTTTTAGAATTATCGTCTAACTCTATTGTAGAGTCTATTTCTTTTGGGTTGTTTTTCTCCCAATTCGCACTTAATTCTGTCGCTTCTAGAATTGTAATGGTTCCGGTTGGGTTATCAATTTCTGCCACAGCGCCTTCTAATGGCCTTGGACAAAAATAATAAGTTAATGCAGCTCCTATAACAAAGCCTAAAATAATGTACACTAAATTCTTCATAAATATTTGGTTAAAATGGTTAGGTTTCCGCTAATGTAGTAAAAAGATTTATGCCTCTTAAATTAGTTTAACACTATTAGAAAACAAAGCCCTCTCTTGTATGAAAAAACTTAAATATACCGCCTAAACATGATGATTTTCGGCTAAAAACTGATTGTTGTAGTATATTTCACTTCATTTATAACAAACATACTATGCGTACTTCCTATATGATTTATGGAAGTTAACTTCTCTACCATAAAAGCTCTAAAAGCCACCATATCTTTAACGACAACCTTAAGTAAATAATCGTATTCACCACTTAAATGGTAACACTCCAGCACTTCGTATAGCTTAGCCACTTCTTTTTCAAACTTTACCACGTAATCTTGACTGTGCTGCACAAGTTTTACGTGGCAAAACACAACAAAATCACGTTCAATTTTACTTTTATTCACCAAAGCAATATAACCTGATATAAAACCGGTTTTTTCAAGTTTTTTAATACGCTCGTAAACAGCTGTTACCGAAAGATTTAATTTATTAGCAAGCGCCTTATTGGTTTGTTTACTGTCTGTTTGCAGGTACTCTAGCAGTTTTTTATCGGTAGCATCAAAAATCATAATCGAAAATATTTCTTAAAAACAAGGTTTAAACAACAATGTACTGAAATATATTCCGAATAATTAAATTAAAATAGATTTATTTTCCTATAAAAAAGAACTTACTTGTTTTACAATCTAATATAAGCCTACTTTGTGTAAAACATAAAACAACCACCTATGGCTTTTAAACCCGCAAACAACATACAAGATTTACAATATTTTGGAGAATTTGGAGGTGTTAACCCTTCCATTTCCGACTCGTCTACATACACCTTTCTATCAGCAAAAACCATGTTTGACACCTTTGAAGGCAATGCCGATGGTTGCTACCTCTATTCGCGACACTCCTCGCCTTCTAATTTATATTTAGGTGAAGCTTTAGCTGCAATGGAAGGTACAGAAACTGCAAATGTTTCGGCCTCTGGCATGGGCGCTATTACTCCGGTTTTACTACAATTATGCGGTAGCGGCGACCATATAGTATCAAGCAGAACTATTTACGGCGGTACGTATGCGTTTCTTAAAAATTTTACACCACGTTTTAACATCGCTACTAGTTTTGTAGATATCACTACGCTAGACGCTGTAGAAGCTGCTATTACCGAAAAAACTAAAGTATTGTATTGCGAGTCTGTTAGCAACCCGCTGCTAGAAGTTGCCGATATTAAAGGTTTAGCGGCTCTTGCTAAAAAGCATAATTTAAAATTAGTGGTAGATAATACGTTTTCGCCACTATCTATATCGCCTGCCGTTTTAGGTGCCGATATTGTAATACACAGTTTAACCAAGTTTATTAACGGATCTAGCGATACGGTTGGCGGCGTGGTTTGCGGTACACAAGAGTTTATTAACGATTTAAGAAACGTAAACAGCGGAGCTTCCATGCTTTTAGGCACTACCATGGATAGTTTGCGCGCATCGTCGGTATTAAAAAACCTAAGAACACTACACATTAGAATGCAGCAGCACAGTAAAAACGCGCTGTATTTAGCTGAAAGATTTGAGCAATTGGGTTTAAAAACCGTTTATCCTGGTTTAACCTCACACCCATCACACACACTATTTAAAAGCATGATGAACGCGGCTTATGGTTTTAGCGGTATGTTAACGCTTGATGTTGGTTCTACTGAAAAAGCAAATGCACTTATGGAACTTATGCAGAATAAAAACTTAGGCTATTTAGCGGTAAGTCTTGGGTTTTATAAAACACTTTTTAGCGCTCCAGGAAGCTCAACATCGTCCGAAATACCAGAAGATGAACAAAAAGAAATGGGCCTATCGGAAGGTTTAATCCGTTTTTCTATTGGCTTAGATGATGATATTGAACGTAGTTTCCAAACCATGAAATCCTGCATGATTTCCTTAGATATTTTAAAGTAATTTTCAATAAAAAAGAGTAAACCTTAGCGTTAAACTAATGGTTTACTCTTTTGCATTAAAATAAAGTATATCAATATTTTAGAATGAATAAAAACAGACTTAGTTTTTATCTTCTAATAAGGGTACAAATCTAAATTCACCAAACTCTTCTTGTTCAAATTCCTTAGGCCCTTTTCTAATAAAAAGTGTCATAATTTGAACATCATCGCCCACAGGAATAATTAAGCGTCCGCCAATTTTTAACTGACTCAACAATGGTCTTGGCACAAAAGGCGCACCAGCAGTTACAATAATACTATCGAAAGGCGCTTCGGTTTTTAAACCAATATAACCATCTCCAAAAATGAGTTTTTTAGGTCGGTAACCTAATTTAGGCAAAAACTTGCTCGTTTTTTTAAACAGCTCGTTTTGACGCTCTATACTATACACTTTAGCTCCTAATTCGCACAAAACTGCGGTTTGATATCCACTACCCGTGCCAATTTCCAAAACTTTATGTCCAGGTTTTATTTGCATTAACTCACTTTGAAACGCTACCGTATAAGGCTGAGATATGGTTTGGTCTGCAGCAATTGGGAAGGCTTTATCTTGATATGCGTGATCTAAAAAACTAGAATCCATAAACAAATGCCTTGGTATTTTAGCTACAGCAGCCAAAACCGCATTGTTGGTTATGCCTTTGTTTTTTAATACATTAACGAGTTGTTGTCTTAATCCTTGGTGTTTAAAAGTGTCTTTCAATGGTTGGGAGGTTTTACAGGGTTAAAATTAGTCAAAGATTTCTAAGGGTAAAACAATTTTATAAGAATTTATTTTTAACAAGAATCCGAAGAAAATTTTAAGCCCAATTAAGCAAAAGGACGTTTTAATTATGTTATTTTTGTTGAAAACCTATTATTATGCTAAACGCTGGAGTACTTGGTGCTGGTCATCTTGGAAAAATTCATTTAAGACTACTTAATCAATCTGAAAAATATAATCTTGTCGGGTTTTATGACGCCGATGAAGCCAACGGAAAATTGGTAGAAGCCGAGTTTGGATACAAATTTTTCAATTCAATAGACGCCTTAATCGACGCTGTAGATATGGTAGATATTGTAACCCCAACCCTATCGCATTACGATTGCGCAAAGCGAGCTATAGCAAAGGGTAAGCATGTTTTTATTGAAAAACCAATAACCAATACCGTTGAAGAGGCTGAACATATTAGAGAACTTTTAGCCGAAAATAATTTACGTGGCCAAGTTGGGCACGTAGAGCGCTTTAACCCTGCTTATTTAGCCATAAAAGACGATATAAAATCACCGATGTTTATTGAAACGCATCGTTTAGCAGAATTTAATCCGCGTGGTACCGATGTGCCTGTGGTTTTAGATTTAATGATACACGATATCGATATTATTTTAAGCGTTGTAAAATCTAAAGTAAAACATATTTCTGCCAGTGGTGTTTCTGTAATTAGCGACACACCAGATATTGCCAATGCACGTTTAGAGTTCGAAAACGGCTGTGTTGCCAACCTTACAGCGAGTAGAATTTCACTTAAAAAAATGCGTAAAGCACGTTTTTTCCAAAAAGACGCTTATATTTCTGTAGATTTTCTTGAAAAGAAATGTGAAGTGGTTAAAATGAAAGACGCGCCAGAAGTACCTGGAGATTTTGATATGGTGTTACAAAATGCTGAAGGCGTTAAAAAACAAATTTATTTTGATAACCCGAAGGTAGCCGACAATAACTCTATTTTAGATGAATTAGAAACTTTTGCACACGCCATAAACACCAACACCACACCAGTTGTAACCCTGCACGATGGCACAGAAGCTTTGCGCGTTGCAACACAAATTATTAATTGCTTTTAATACAACCGTAGCTTAAGCAATAGAAATTCTAAATAGTTTAAAGTTTTCGCTTACGCGGAAATAAAAAAAATTACCAGAATGAAAAACATAGCAGTTATTGGTGCAGGCACCATGGGAAATGGCATTGCGCATACATTTGCTCAAAGTGGTTTTAACGTAAACCTTATCGATATTAACGAAGCAGCCCTTAAAAAAGGCATGGATACTATTGCGAAAAATTTAGATCGCATGGTGACTAAAGAAAAAATTACCGAAACCGATAAAAACGATACGCTTGCCAATATAACCACACATACGGCAATACCTGATGGTGTAAAAAACACCGATTTAATTGTAGAAGCAGCAACCGAAAACCTCGATTTAAAACTGAAAATTTTTAAACAACTGAGTAATGTTTGCGAGCCTAACTGCATTTTAGCAACCAACACCTCCTCTATTTCTATTACGCAAATTGCTGCCGTAACACAGAAACCAGAAAACGTAATTGGGATGCATTTTATGAATCCGGTGCCTATTATGGCTTTAGTTGAAATTATTCGTGGTTACAACACCAGCGATGCGGTTACTAAAACCATTATGGATCTCTCTGCTAAACTTGGCAAAACACCTGTAGAAGTTAACGATTACCCTGGGTTTGTAGCAAACCGTATTTTAATGCCTATGCTAAACGAATCTATAGAAACCTTATACAATGGCGTTGCTGGAGTTAATGAAATAGACACCGTAATGAAACTTGGTATGGCACACCCTATGGGACCGCTACAATTAGCCGATTTTATTGGCCTAGATGTTTGTCTTTCTATTTTAAACGTGATGTACAACGGTTTTAAAAACCCAAAATACGCACCTTGCCCACTATTAGTCAACATGGTTAATGCAGGAAAACTTGGTGTAAAATCGGGTGAAGGTTTTTACGATTACTCGGAAAACAGAAAAGCCGAAAAGGTTTCAAAACAATTTTTGTAGACATTATTTATAAAATAAACTACAAACAAAATATCTAATAAAATGAGTGTTAGCGACAATCTCCTTCATATAAAATCAACTTTACCAGAACACATAACGCTTGTTGCTGTTTCTAAAACCAAACCAGTGTCTGATATTATGGAAGCCTATAATGCGGGACAACGCATTTTTGGTGAAAATAAAATTCAGGATATGGCAGACAAATACGAAGCCATGCCAAAAGATATTGAATGGCATATGATTGGGCATGTACAGCGTAATAAAGTGAAATACATGGCACCTTTTGTAACTTTAATTCATGGTGTTGATAATTTTAAATTACTTGAAGAAATAAACAAACAAGCGTTAAAACACGATAGAGTTATTAATTGCTTGTTACAAATAAAAATCGCTTCGGAAGATTCTAAATTTGGCTTAGCACCTCAAGACGCTATGGATATTATGCAATCGGAAGCTTTTTTAGCTTTAAAAAACGTGAATATCGCAGGCGTTATGGGTATGGCGACCTTTACAGATGATGAAACTCAAATTGAAAGCGAATTCAAATTACTGAAATCTACTTTTGATGATTTAAAAACAATAAACCCCAATAATAGCGCCTTTACAACCATTTCCATGGGAATGAGTGGCGATTATAAATTGGCAATTCAATGCGGAAGTACCATGATTCGTGTTGGAAGTAGTATATTTGGTTTAAGGAATTACTAATACACATGATGGCCCGCAGTATACAGACGGTAATTTAAACACCGCCAATTACACACGGACGATTACATACTAAAAGAAAAGCATTTGTACGCAATAGTAGATATTGAAACCACAGGTGGTAAATTTAACGAAGAAGGCATCACCGAAATTGCCATTTACAAGTTTGACGGCCACGAGGTTGTCGATCAATTTATAAGCCTTGTAAACCCGGAACGTGAAATCCAGCCCTTTGTTGTTAATTTAACTGGTATAAACAGTAAAATGCTGCGCGATGCACCTAAATTTTACGAAGTTGCTAAACGTATTATCGAAATTACCGAAGATTGTATTTTGGTAGCGCATAATGCGCAATTTGATTATCGTATTCTAGGCACGGAATTTAGACGTTTAGGTTACGATTATAAACGTAAAACACTCTGCACCGTAGAACTTTCTAAAGATTTAATACCAGACCAAGCTTCTTACAGTTTAGGCAAGCTTGTGCGCTCTCTTGGCATTCCGGTAACAGATAGACACCGCGCTTCTGGCGATGCACTAGCTACGGTAAAATTATTTAAACTTCTACTTGCTAAAGACACCTCTAAAAATATTATTCAGCAATCTATAAAGCTTCATAAAAAAAACAAGCTAGATTCTAAGTTTTTAAATATTTTAGACACCCTTCCATCGGTTACTGGCGTCTATTACATACATAATGCCGAAGGCGATATTATCTATATTGGTAAAAGCAATAACATTAAAAAACGCCTAAACCAACACTTTACAGGCACAAACTCAAAGTCTAAAAAACTACAACGTTTAGTAAGCACAGTCACCTTTGAGTCTACCGGAAGTGAACTTGTAGCGCTTCTAAAAGAAAACGAAGAAATAAAACAAAACAAACCGCTATTTAATAGAGCATTACGCCGTTCTATTTTCACACATGCTTTATATAGTTTTGTAGACGAAAACGGCTATATAAATTTAAAAATTGATGTGGCAGATGGTCGTAAAAAAAACATAACCACGTTCACCAATAGGCAAAGCGCAAAGAGTTTTTTAACCCACGTTGTTGAAGAATACAAACTATGCCAAAAACTAGCCGGACTTTACAAAACAAAAACAAGCTGTTTTAGTTACGATATTAAAGAATGCGCAGGTGCTTGTATTCAAAAAGAAGCTCCCGAAGCATACAACGAACGCGTGAATGCTTTAATTGAAAAGCATAGCTACGTTAAAAAAAACATGGTAATTATTGATAGAGGTCGCGACATCGATGAGCGCAGTGCTATTTTAATTGAAAACGGTGTTTTTAAAGGACTTGGCTTTGTTAATTTAAACTATCAAATTAATAACATCGAGGTACTAGAATCCATTATCACTCCTATGGAAAACAACCGAGATGCACAGCATATTATCAAGAATTATATTCGTAAAAACAAACGATTAAAAATTATAAACTTCAATTAACACATGAAGCACATTACGCTATTTTTCTTCCTATTAAACACATTATTTATTTCCGCACAAGAAGAGCCTTACAGCTCCGACACTTTTACAGTAAGTCTCGAAGATGTACAAACGAGAACCTTTGCAAAAGATTCTTCCGCAAACGCCTTAGTGATTTACGAGCAAGGCGATAGTTATGTAGATAAAGAAGAATACGATTTACACACCAAAATAAAACACAAAGTAAAACTACTTAATACAGAAGGTTTCGAGCATGCCAATGTTGCTATTTACTTATACAAAAGCAAGAACAGTAAAGAGAAAATTGAAAATATTAAAGCCATTACCTATAATAACGTTGGTGGTAATTTAATTAAATCTCACCTTTTAGAAAAAGATATTTATACTGAAGATTATAACGAGAACACAACTTTGGTTAAATTCACTTTACCAAATATCAAAGAAGGCTCAGTAATTACTTATAGTTACGAGGTTATTTCGCCGTTTATGTTTAAATATCACGGTTGGGATTTCCAGAGTGGTATTCCTAAACTTTATAGTGAATACAAAGCGAGTATTCCAGGAAACTGGTTGTATCACACAAAATTAGTAGGTCAAGAAAAACTAGATGTTACAGAATCTGAAATAAAAAAAGAATGCTTAGTGATGCGTAATGGAGCAACCGCAGATTGCGGAAACAGCACCTTTGCCATGAAAGACATTCCGGCTTTTATTGAAGAAGATTACATGACAACTAAAAGCAACTATTTAGCACGTATAGAGTACGAATTAGAGACTTTTAGAGGCATGGACGGCTCTATTAAGCACTACACAAAAACTTGGAAAAGCGTTGATAAAGAATTAAAATCGGAAAAAGAAATTGGTAAGCAAATTAGAACGTCTGTTGATTTAGAAGATCTTTTAACAGCTAATATTATCAACGAAACTGATGCTTTAAAAAAAACTGAAGCTATTTATCAATACGTGCAAGAGCAATATACATGGAATGGCGATTATAAAATTTTTAAAGATGTATCCATAAAAGATTTAATAGAAACCCGTTCTGGCAACGTTTCGTCTATAAACATCCTCCTACATAATATATTAAGAGAAGCCGATATCGATGTAAAACCAGTACTACTTTCTACTCGAAATAACGGATTCCCTACCGTTATTTACCCTGTAATATCAGATTTTAATTATTTAATAGTACAAGCTACTATTGGAGATGACACGTATTTTTTAGATGCTACAGATAAGTTTTTAACCTTTGGAGAAATTCCTTTTAGATGTTTAAATGAAAGAGGACGCGTTATGGATTTTAAGGCTGGTAGCGAATGGGTTGATATTACACCAAAATACCCAACCACAACTATGTACAGCACAGAGTTAACTCTAAATAATGATGCAACCGTTAGCGGTACTGTAAAGGGAAAAAAAACGGGCTACCACGCCTTAAATGCTAAAAAAGCTTATTTCCCCAATACCGATAACTACATCGATAAACTAGAAGATAAACACCCGAATTTAGAGATTACAAACCACGAGGTATTAAGCGAAAGCCAAACCAGTAATGGGTTTAGCGAATCTTACAACGTCGATTTAGAGTTTGATAATCCTGACGCTAATTTGCTTTACTTAAATCCGTTTATAGCAAAGTTTTTTACGACTAACCCCTTTAAGCTACAGGAGCGCTCCTACCCTATAGACTTTGGTTACGCCGACACCTATTTCTATACCTTAAGATTGAATTTTGATCCCGAAGTATACGAAGTTTCGGAAACTCCAAAAGGTGTAAATCTTGCCATACCAAATAGCAAAGGCAGTATATCTTATTCATCGGCTGTAAAAGAAAACCAAGTGCAACTTATGTTTAAAGTACGCTTTAACGATGCTCTATATCCGCCGGAATATTACCCGTATTTAAAGGAAATGATGAATAAAGTTGTCGAAATTCAAACAAATTCATTAATATTATTCAAGAAAAAATAGAAAATCATTTCTTACTTTTGAAATACTATGAGTCAAACATCAAAAAAACATTGGAAAATCCGTCTTCACGAAATCATTTACGAGGCCGACACCCCAAAGGGTAAACTTTTCGATGTTATCCTACTCATTGCTATCATTGCGAGTATTGTGCTCGTTATGCTCGAAAGTATTAAGAGTTTCGATGCTAAATACCACAATTTACTAAACATTTCAGAGTGGATTATCACCATTCTATTCAGTATAGAATATATTGCCCGTATTGTTACGGTAAAAAAGCCCTTAAAATACGTTACCAGTTTTTACGGCATCATCGATTTACTATCCACAAGTCCAAAATATATATCACTACTATTTGGTGGTATTCACGCACTTGCCGCATTACGCGCTTTACGTTTATTACGTGTATTCCGAATCTTAAAACTAGCCCGTTTTCTTGGCGCATCACAAGTTCTTACTAATTCGCTAAAAGCCAGTCGCGCGAAAATATCAGTATTCCTGTTTGCTGTACTTATTTTATCTATTATTTTCGGGACACTTATGTACCTTATAGAAGGCGAAGTTAGTGGGTTTACAAGCATACCTGTAAGTGTATATTGGTGCATTGTAACCCTGACTACGGTTGGGTTTGGTGATATCGCACCTATAACACCAATCGGTCAATTAATAGCTGCCATTATCATGATTTTAGGTTATGGCATTATAGCGGTTCCAACCGGTATTGTTTCGGCCGAATACGTTAACCAGAGTAAAGACAAAGACGCAACACCACAAAAACCTAAAGTAAATTTAAACTCACAATCGTGTCAAAATTGCCTTGCGAGTAATCATAAAGACGAAGCAGAATTTTGCTACAACTGTGGCAATAAATTACATTAATTTTTGGGCGTTACCCTATCGGGTCAGGCTTTCACTACGCGCTCCCTCCTAAGGTCGGGGAGCTTAAACAAACCGTTCAATCCTTAACGCACTTATCCTCCAACTTTTGTTCTTCAATTAAGTCCTGTTTTTCTTAAAAGTGTATTTTCAAAATCATTTTTAAAAAGGTAGCGACATAATACTTTGTTATTTCATTAAAAAAACTCCTTGCTTTTCTCTATTTTTGAAAACTCAAAAAAAAGAAATCTCATCAGCACAACACCAAAATATCTCATTTCTATTGTTGGCCCAACCGCCATTGGAAAAACAGCTCTAAGTATAAAACTAGCACAGCACTTTAAAACTGAAATTATTTCGGCCGATTCTCGTCAGTTTTTTAAAGAAATGCAAATAGGCACAGCGGCTCCTAATGCAGAAGAACTTGCTGGCGCAAAACACCATTTTATTCA
This sequence comes from Algibacter sp. L3A6, assembly GCF_009796825.1. Taxonomy (GTDB): domain Bacteria; phylum Bacteroidota; class Bacteroidia; order Flavobacteriales; family Flavobacteriaceae; genus Algibacter. Next base: position 3,599,817 of record NZ_CP047030.1, on the reverse strand, counting down.
TCATAAATCGGTGCAAGATAATTACAATGTTGGCGCCTTCGAAAAAGATGCAATAAGCTGTTTAGAGCAACTTTTTAAAACTAACAATGTCGCTGTCATGGTTGGCGGTTCTGGCTTATATAACGATGCCGTAACCAAAGGTTTAGACTACTTCCCAAAAGTTAAACCATCTATTCGAGAAGAACTCAATAAAGAGTTAGTGATTAACGGCTTAGAGCCTTTAATAACACAATTAAAAGCATTAGATTTAACAACCTATAATACCATTTCTATAGATAATCCACATCGTGTAATTCGTGCTCTAGAAGTTTGTATTGGTAGCGGAAAACCCTATTCTTCATTCTTAAATAAAGAAAAAAACAAGCGTCCGTTTACAACAATTACTGTGGGCTTAACAGCCGATCGTGAACTGATTTACAATCGTATAAATCAACGCGTAGATATCATGATAAATAGTGGTTTATTAGACGAAGTTAAAACACTACTTCCCTACGAAGATTTGAATGCATTAAACACCGTAGGCTACAAAGAATTGTTTAGATATTTAAGCGGAGAATGGACTTTAGAATTTGCTATTTCAGAAATTAAAAAGAATACGCGCCGCTTCGCAAAACGTCAGCTTACTTGGTTTAAAAGAAATGAAAGCACACTTTGGTTTGATTACGAAAGTGATTTAGAAAAAATAATAACTTCAGTGAAAGCACAAATGGTTTAATTAAAAAAAACCATAATCTTATATTTACTTTCTTATGCTTCTGGCGCTTTGCTTTCTTAATCATTAAGCAAATCAATATTTACCAAACTAAACTGTCTTTTCGACTTTTTGAGCATGCTGTGCTTTGCGTATTTACAAAAAGTAGAATGAATTCTTTTTTTAAAGCAATTACATCACCACAATTTTTGCTTTAGCCATCTCTTTTTTTGAGTTAAAAAAAATAAATCATCAGACTTATTACTTTCATTTTGTGTTATTTAACCGATTATTTTACTTTTTAATTGAAAAAAATGATCTAAATGCGTATTTTTAACGTAAATCCTTACGGAAACCTACTTGTATAATTTAACGTAACCCCAAAAAAAATGAAAAATTTAAATCTATTTATTTTACTACTATTTAATTCCGTTTTATTTGCTCAAACGCCTTTTATTAAAGATGATATTGAGTATACAAACGCAGGACAACCTGCTCTTGCAGTCGAAATCAAAGCTTATAAAGGTACAGCAACAGCATTGGCATTACCGAGCTCTGTAACCAATGATGCTAATTCAACAACCTATACTGTAGCATCTATAGGCTTTGGCGCTTTTTTTGGTTCTTCTTTAACAAGTGTTACTATAGCTAACAGCATTACATCTATTGGCAACAATGCTTTTACTAATAGTAAATTAGAAAACATTGACATCCCTGACACCGTAAAATCTGTTGGCGCTTATGCTTTTAGTGATAATTCATTAAAAACCGCAACAATCTCTAATAACTTAACTTCTCTTGAAGATTATGTATTTTCTAATAACGATTTAACGACTATTTCAATACCAAATAGTATAATTTCTATTGGAGGCAATGCGTTTAGTTTTAATACTTTAACAAGTGTAATTATTGGTGATAATGTAGCACTTATTGATAACAATGCTTTTTACAACAATAAAATAGCAGATATTACAATTCCTTCTAGCGTTAACTCTATTGGAGATAACGCATTTATGGGTAACGAGTTAAAAGAAATTACTATTCCGAATAACGTAACTAATATAGGAGAAAACTCTTTTTCCGACAATTATTTAACACACGTTGTTTTAGGAAGCAACCTAACATCTATTGGTAATGAGGCGTTTGCAGATAACTTTATCACAAATGTAGAATCTTACAGCGCTAATCCTCCTACATTACCTACTGATGCCTTTAATGTTAATGCTTCAATAGATTTATTCATTCCTGAAGGAACGACACAAAAATACGAAGATGCTGGTTGGACAGGATTTAAATCTGTTACCGAAGATCCTGCACTAACTTTAAGTATTGCTAGCGCATCTTTAAAAAATGAATTTACTATCATAAATACAACCAACGATATTCGAGTTAACGGCCCAAAAGGAATTAATGTTGAAGAATTATTAGTTTTTAATATTTCGGGAGTCAATGTAAGAACAAGCAAAGAAACATTTATAGAAACGACTACGTTACCTCATGGTGTTTACATTTTACAAATAGTTACTGATAAAGGTAGCGCAGTTAAAAAGTTTTTTAAATAAGACTAAATATCTTAAAAGTAAAAAAACCAATCTTAACTATTAACAGCTTAAGATTGGTTTTTTTTATTATTTTTTCAATAAGCATTGAAAAACATTTTCATTATACGCAAATATCTAAGCAAACAAAATTAAAACAAAGTGGTTTGAGATTCATCATCTAAATCCTCTTCAGAACCATCAACAGTTTCCTCACCATTAACTTCAATATTTGCTGCATGAACTTCTTCAGGAGATTCAAAAGGAATTGGATCTAATACATTAATTTGATTTACCTTCTCTTTCGTTAATTGATTTCCTAAAGCGCTAATACCTTTTATGGCTATAAATTCTTCTAAGTTAACCTCCAAGTTTTCTTTTCGTTCTTTACCTCGCTCTTTAGCAAAAACAATCTCTGCCATAGGTTTCCAATCTGTAGAAACAATTTCTAATAAAGAATTTGGGTGATCGGAAATAAAATGCTCCTCTTTACCTTCTTGCTCTATTAAAAAACGTTTAACGTAATACATTTCTTTTTCTCCATTGAAATACACTGCCGAAATAGGTTTGTTTGGCACCCATTTTTCCATGACAATCATATCATCATCAAAATGCATAGTAACTTCTGGAGTTACCGTTTTAATCACTCCTGATTGATTGATAATTAGAAGCTTATCTTCACCTCTAAATTCACCAATAAGCTCACCTCGACCATCAACATTTAAACGTTGCACGGTATCATCGAACCAAATTTTACGAGGTTTTAACGTAGAAACCCCTTTTTCTTTTAATTCTATGCGTTTTATAGGGTACTTAGTTACTAAATTCCCTTTAGAAGCACGTCCTTTAATTAAGATATCACTAAAATCGATATCCCATTTTAATTTTTTTATACTTCCAGCCTGACGTAATAAAACAGATATCACTTCTGCTTCTCCATTAGGATTCGCAGAAAAATATAATGATGCAGAACCTTTATTTCCGTTAGTTAAATCGTATTCTCTATCTCGCGTTACAGCAGTAACAGCAAAACGTTTGATATACGACGGACCTGCTTTACCATCACGATAGATCATGTTGTAAATAGTACGTTTATCTTTCTTCTTAAAGATATCCACGTGAATAATACCTTTACCTATAAAGGTTTTGGTATCTACTTTTGTTACCATCATGATACCATCTTTAGTAAATACAATAATATCGTCAATATCAGAACAATCGCCAACGTATTCATCACGACGCAAAGAGGTTCCTATAAAACCTTCTTCTCTATTTACAAAGAGTTTTGTGTTTCTAATAACAACTTTAGTAGCATCAACATCATCAAAAGTTCGAATTTCTGTTTTACGCTCACGACCTTCACCATATTCTTTTTTAAGACGGGTGAAATACGCTATAGCGTAATCTATTAAATGCTCTAAATGATGTTTAATTTGTGCAATTTGTTCTTCTAAAGCATCAATTTTTTGTTGAGCTTTATCAATATCAAATTTTGAAATACGTTTAATTCGAATTTCTGTTAAACGTGTAATATCCTCTTCGGTTACAGCACGTTTTAAATGTTTTATGTGAGGTTTAAGTCCATTATCTATGGCGCTAATTACACCTGCCCAAGTTTCCTCTTCCTCAATATCGCGGTAAATTCTGTTTTCAATAAAAATACGTTCTAAAGACGCAAAATGCCATTGCTCTTCAAATTCACCTAAACGAATTTCTAATTCTTGTTTTAAAAGATCTACCGTATTGTCGGTACTTCTTCTAAGCATTTCTGTAACCCCTACAAATAGTGGTTTATTATCTTCAATAACACAACCTAATGGAGAAATTGACGACTCGCAACTTGTAAAAGCATAAAGCGCATCAATAGTTTTATCTGGAGATAATCCAGATGGTAAATGCACCAAAATTTCGACTTCGGCAGCCGTGTTATCTTCAATTTTTTTAACTTTAATTTTACCTTTATCGTTCGCTTTTAATATCGAATCGATTAAAGTGGTGGTTGTAGTACCGAAAGGCAACTCAGTAATTACTAAAGTATTTTTATCTAACTGTGATATTTTAGAACGCACTCTTACTTTTCCACCACGAAGACCGTCGTTATAGTTCGAAAAATCGGCTATACCAGCAGTTGGAAAATCGGGTAAAATGGTAAAACGTTTACCTTGTAAATGCTTAATAGATGCATCTATAAGTTCAATAAAATTGTGTGGTAAAATTTTTGTAGACAAACCTACAGCAATACCTTCGCCACCTTGCGCTAACAATAACGGGAACATTACCGGTAAATTAACCGGTTCCTTTCTTCTTCCATCGTAACTCGCTTGCCACTCGGTAATTTTAGGATTAAAAACAACATCTAAGCCAAACTTAGATATACGTGCCTCGATATAACGTGAAGCTGCCGCACGATCGCCTGTTAGAATATTACCCCAGTTTCCTTGGGTATCAATTAACAAGTCTTTTTGACCAATTTGAACCATAGCATCGGCAATACTAGCATCTCCGTGAGGGTGATACTGCATGGTATGCCCAACAATGTTCGCTACTTTATTGTATCTACCATCATCTAAATCCTTCATGGAATGCATAATCCTACGTTGTACGGGCTTAAAACCGTCTTCAATTGCAGGTACAGCACGCTCCAAAATTACATAAGATGCGTAATCTAAAAACCAATCTTTGTACATACCCGTAACTCGGGTAATGGTTTCTTGGGGTTCTTCTTCTTGGTTGTTAATTAAATCGTCGTTTTCGTCTTCTGCCATTAAAAATGATTACTCTTTTGGTTTACCGCTAAGGGAAACTCTCCCTTTTTGTCTACGTTTATTTAACTTTTCACTTACAAGTGCTGCATGTAAATAATCGTAAGAACGCTTTTTTGTTGTTTTTCTTTCTTTTGTATATAACATCATGATAAAGGTTTTTATTCTTGCTTTCAGATTTCAATCTAAATAAGCTGAAAACAAGATAATTATGTTTTAATTTCAATTTTTCGCTACAAAATTACGAAATATTTAAATTTAAATACATAAAATTCTTTATTTGATAATGTAAATTTGTTATTCGTCGATTAAATCTAACTCTACCTTTAAGTTATCTATAATAAATTCTTGTCGTGTTGGTGTGTTTTTCCCCATATAAAAGGATAATAAATCTTCAATAGACATGTTATCATCTAGCATAATTGGGTCTAAACGAATATCCTCACCGATAAAATGTTTAAACTCATCTGGAGAAATCTCACCTAAACCTTTAAATCGGGTGATTTCTGGTTTTGGTTTCAACTTCTCGATAGCACTACGGCGCTCATCTTCAGAATAACAATAGATTGTTTCTTTCTTATTTCTTACACGAAACAATGGTGTTTGTAATATATAAAGATGACCTTCTTTTATAACTTCTGGAAAAAACTGAAGAAAAAATGTGATTAACAATAACCGAATATGCATACCATCGACATCGGCATCTGTTGCAATTACAACATTGTTATAACGTAAATCTTCTAAGCTTTCTTCTATATTTAATGCGGCTTGCAGTAAATTAAACTCTTCGTTTTCATAAACTATTTTTTTGGTTAATCCGTAACAATTTAAAGGCTTTCCTTTTAGACTAAAAACGGCTTGTGTATTTACATCTCGAGATTTGGTAATACTACCCGATGCAGAATCTCCCTCGGTGATAAATAAGGTACTCTCTAAATTTCTTACGTTTTTAGTATCGCCAAAATGCACACGACAATCGCGTAATTTTTTATTATGAAGACTGGCTTTTTTAGCACGATCTTTAGCCAGTTTACGAATACCCGATAACTCTTTACGTTCACGTTCTGCTTGCAGAATTTTACGTTGAATTTTATCGGCTGTATCTGGGTTTTTATGTAAATAGTTATCTAAATATTTTTTTAGAAAATCATTAATATAAGTTCTAACGGTTGGCAACTCGCCTCCCATATCTGTAGAACCTAATTTAGTTTTTGTCTGACTCTCAAATACCGGTTCCATAACCTTAATGGCAATGGCCGAAACTACAGATTTTCTAACATCTGAAGCATCATAATTTTTACCATAAAATTCACGAATGGTTTTTACCAAAGCTTCACGAAAGGCCGTTAAATGCGTTCCACCCTGCGTGGTATTCTGTCCGTTTACAAAACTATTATATTCTTCACTATACTGCGTTTTACTGTGTGTAAGCGCAACTTCAATATCATCACCACGAAGATGAATGATAGGATATAACAAATCTGATTCGTTTATTTTTTCGGCTAATAAATCTTTTAATCCGTTTTCACTGAAATACTTTTCACCGTTAAAAACTATAGTTAAACCTGGGTTTAGGTACACATAGTTTTTAAGCATTTTAACGATATACTCGTTACGATACTTATATTTTTTGAAGATAATTTCATCAGGAATAAAAGATACTTTGGTTCCTTTACGACGCGATGTTTCTTCTAAGAACTCCTCGTTTGTTAGGTTTCCCTGAGAAAATTCCGCGGAAGCGCTTTTATTATCACGTGTAGATTCTACCCTAAAAAAGGAAGATAAAGCATTAACAGCCTTGGTACCTACTCCATTTAAACCTACCGATTTTTTGAAAGCCTTAGAATCGTATTTCCCACCGGTATTCATTTTGGAAACCACATCGACTACTTTTCCTAAAGGAATTCCACGACCGTAATCGCGAACCGTAACTTTTACACCTTGTATAGAAATTTCAATGGTTTTTCCCGCTCCCATTACAAACTCATCGATAGAGTTATCCAAAACTTCTTTTAGAAGAATATAAACACCATCGTCTGGCGAACTACCATCACCAAGCTTTCCAATATACATACCCGGACGCATTCTAATATGTTCCTTCCAGTCGAGTGAGCGTATATTATCTTCGGTATAGTTAGATTCTTCTGCCATTAAGATTTCGTGATTTTGGGATTTAAAAAGCTAAGATAGCACAAGTAAATAAAAAATAAAATAGCAAGCAAGCAAAGTAATGAACAATAGAGTGTTTTTATTATTTAAACACTGTTTTTAGTCTTTTTTCCTGCTTTTTATCGACATAAACACAATACCGCCAATAACTATTAACGCTCCAAAAAACTGAAGCAAAGTGAGCGACTCGTTTAAAAAGATGGATGCTAATATTATGGTTGAAATTGGACCAATACCAGCCACAATGGCAAAGTTGGACGAACTTATCATTTTTATTGATAACGACACTAAAAATGAAGGAATTACCGTTGCAAAAACAGCTATTAGGAAACCTAGCAAATAAACCTCCCAAGTAAAGCCAAATAAGTCCATTTTACCAATAAATCCATAATGAATAAACACACAAAAACAAGACACCAACATGGCATAAGCGGTAAATTTAATAACACCAAACTTAGGTATTAACCAACCGCTACCCACTAAATACGAGGCATAAGTTATAGCACTCAATAATATAAAGAAACCACCCAAATAAGCATCGATCCCTGAGACGTTCACTTCATCAGAAAAAGCAATAATAATTCCAACATAAGTCAGGCCAATAGCAATGGTTTGTATTTTAGAGATTGTCTGCTTTAAAAAGATGCGGTTTAACAGAATAACGATAGTTGGGTATAAAAATAAAATAATACGCTCTAAGCTCGCCTTTATATACGTTAAACCAACAAAATCGAAATAACTTGCTAAATAATAGCCCACAAAACCAAAGAAAACTACCCAAGCGTAATCTTTGTTCCTAAGAATTGCACCTTCTACTTTATTTCTATAAATAATAACTATTACAACATAAAACGGAAAAGAAAATAGCATACGCAACAGTAAAACACTTATAGCATCGACTTGATATTTATAAGCTAATTTCACCATAACGGCTTTTGAAGAAAAGAGGACAATTCCTAAAACACCAATAGCGATACCCGACCAAAACTTTTTTGTTGTTTGCATAGCACGAATTTAGAATTCTAGTATTGATAATAATTCAAAAAAAGACATAATTACGACGTTCAAATTAGATTTTCTGCAACATATTTAGGTAAAGATATCTCTTTAATTGTTATTTTATTCAATTTTACTTCGAAATTCGTATCAGGGTTTTAGAGCTAATTTGCTTATTAAAGCCTACATACTTAACACCTCCGTTTTCAATTAACAACTTCATCTTTAGGCATAAAAAAACTTCATTCCTAAGATATAGAAATGAAGTTTTTAAAATGTAATCTATTATATGTTATACGTTGAATAAGAAATGCATAACATCACCATCTTTAACAATGTAGTTTTTACCTTCAACACGCATTTTACCTGCTTCTTTTACTTTAGCTTCGCTACCATAACTTGCAAAATCCTCATAACCGATAACTTCAGCACGAATAAATCCTTTTTCAAAATCGGTATGAATTACACCTGCCGCTTGCGGAGCCGTAGCACCTATATCAACCGTCCAAGCACGAACCTCTTTTACACCTGCTGTAAAATAAGTTTGTTGGTTTAATAACTTATAAGCCGAACGAATTAATTTAGCCGCTCCTGCTTCTTCTAAACCAATATCTGCTAAAAACATTTGACGCTCTTCATAATCGTCTAATTCATTAATATCAGCTTCCGTACCAACAGCTAAAACTAAAACTTCTGCGTTTTCATCTTTAACCGTCTCACGCACTAACTCTACATAAGCGTTACCAGAAACAGCAGAACCTTCATCTACGTTACAAACATACATTACTGGCTTATCTGTAATAAATTGCGATGGTTTTACGAATTCAATATCATCTTCTTCAGAAAATTCTAAAGCGCGAACAGATACTCCTGATTCTAACGCGGCTTTAATTTTTAACAAAACAGCTTCCTCTTTTTGAGCGTCTTTATTTCCTGTTTTAGCAGCACGTTTTACTTTATCAAGCTTTTTATCAACCGTTTCTAAATCTTTAAGTTGAAGCTCCATATCGATAGTTTCCTTATCACGAATAGGATTTACATTACCATCGACATGTATAATATTATCGTTATCAAAACAACGTAAAACATGAAGAATAGCATCGGTTTCACGAATATTGGCTAAAAACTGATTTCCTAAACCTTCTCCTTTACTAGCCCCTTTTACTAAACCTGCAATATCAACTATTTCTACAGTTGCGGGTTGTACACGCTCTGGGTTTACTAATTCTTCTAACTTTTCTAAACGTGGATCTGGCACATTTACCACACCAATATTAGGTTCGATTGTACAAAACGGGAAGTTTGCACTTTGCGCTTTTGCATTAGATAAACAATTAAATAAAGTCGATTTCCCTACGTTTGGTAATCCTACGATGCCTGCTTTCATTGAAATATGTATTTTATTATTCCCGTAACGTGGGAACCTATATTTTTCGAGTGCAAATATAGGGTATATTGAGAGTATTTCTATTATTTATTTTCAAAGAGAATGGATTACAAATAATTCAACAAAAACAAACTTTAACAGCATATTCAGCACGTTTTTAAGCGAAAATCAAATGGTTTTAATGTAATTTTAACATATATTAGCTTTAAATAACTCAAAAACAAAATTAATTAAATTATGAAAAAACTTTACACGTTAATACTGTGCTTAGGGAGCTTTATGTTTTCGTATGCACAACAGGTCGTCAAAGGTAATATTTCCGATGCATCGGGAATGCCAATTGCTGGAGTAAACGTTGTGGAAAAAGGAACAACAAATGGTGCTATTTCTGATTTTGATGGAAACTTCAGTATTTCGGCAAATGGTAACTCAACACTAGTTTTTAGCTATGTTGGTTACGATTCCAAAGAAATAGCCGTAAACAACCGCTCAACATTTAATGTAACCCTAGATGATGGCGTTAGCTTAGATGAAGTGATGCTTGTAGGCTCTCGTAGTCCAAAACGAACAGCCATAGATACAGCTGTTCCGGTAGATGTTATTAATGTTGCAGATATTGCTTCTAACACTGGAAAAGTTGAAGTAAACGAAATTTTGCAATATGCAGCGCCTTCTTTCAACGCCAGTAAACAATCGGGTTCTGATGGTGCCGACCACATTGTTCCTGCATCTTTACGTGGTTTAGGTCCTGATCAAACTTTAGTTTTAATTAACGGAAAACGAAGACACCAATCGAGTTTGGTAAATATTTTTGGAACTCGTGGTAGAGGAAATTCTGGAACGGATTTAAACGCTATTCCTGCAAATGCCATTAAACGCATTGAGGTTTTAAGAGATGGTGCTTCGGCACAATACGGATCGGATGCGATTGCTGGTGTAATAAATATTGTATTAAAAGATAATACCGATGGCTTTACTGGTGGTATTACTTACGGCGCGTATAGCACAGCTATTGGTGACGGTTGGGAAGCTGCTACGGGCGAAACCTTAAGTAATGTTGAAGGTGAAAATCGTTTAGATGGTAAAAGTAAAAGTTGGGACGGAGAAACTGTAAAAATTGATGCTAATTACGGTGTATCTTTAAACGATGCCGGTGGTTACATGAATTTTACAACAGAATTTTTATCGAGACAAAACACATTGAGACCAGGTTTTTCTTGGCGTCAAGGATATGGTAGTGCTGGTGTTGATGGTTTTAACTTCATGATTAACTCGGCTTTACCTATTAATGATAATACCGAAATTTATGCTTTTGGTGGTAGAAACTATAGAGATACCGACGCTTATGCTTTTTCTAGAGATAGTTTTGCAAATGGGGATAACAGATCGGTACCTAGCTTATACCCTAACGGATTTACACCTAGAATTACCTCTAACATTACCGATGTTTCGGTTTCGGTTGGTGTAAGACATGAAATGGAAAATGGTTGGAATGTAGATTTCAATAATACCTTCGGAAGAAACTTTTTCCACTACTATATAAAGGACAGTAATAATGCGTCTATGCAAGATTTGTCACCTACAGATTTTGATGCAGGTGGACATTACTTATCTCAAAACACTACAGGTTTAGATTTTAATAAATATTTAGATGATGTTGCTTCTGGATTAAGTTTAGCTTTTGGTTTTGAATATAGAACAGAAAACTTTGGCATTTTTGCAGGTGAAGAAGCATCTTATGGGCTTTATGATGAAAATGGCGTGATAATTACAAACCCAGCTTTACAAACCGTTGCAACAGATTCTAACAACGATGTGTTATCGGGAAGTTCACAAGGTTTCCCTGGTTACAGTCCAGATAACGAAGTAGACAGAAGTAGAACAAATTATGGTATTTATTTTGATACCGAGCTTAATGTTTCCGAAGCTTTTATGCTTGCCGGAGCTTTACGATTTGAACAATACAGTGACTTCGGAAGCACCTTTAACGGAAAATTAGCGAGTAGATTGAAAGTTACTGATAACTTCACTTTAAGAGGTTCTATTTCTACAGGTTTTAGAGCACCATCTTTAGCTCAATTGTATTATAACTTAAAGTTTACCAATATTGTTGCAGGAACTTCAGTACCATCTTTACTATCAGCTAATAATAGTACAGTAACCAAAGCTTTTGGCATTGGGCAATTAAATGAAGAAAAAGCTTTTAACGCAAGTATTGGGTTTACTTATAAAAAAGGTGGCTTTACAGCAACTATTGATGCATACTCTATTTCGGTTGACGATCGTATTATTTTAACAGATAATTTTACAGACCAAACCGTTTTAGGACCTTTAAATGTAGATGCTGCACAATTTTTCGCTAATGGTGTAGATACTAGAACCAACGGTTTAGATATTGTTTTAGGTTACGGAACTAGTGTAGGTGACGAAGGTAAAATTCAAGTAGATTTAATAGGTAATTTAAATGACTTAACCATTAAAGAAATCCATAATGGTGCTCTAAATGAGTTTACATTTTTCGGACCATTTTCTCAAGCTTATTTAAAAGCTGCGGCTCCAGATTATAAATTTGGTTTAAACCTTGGATATACTAACAAGAAATTCAATGCTTCTGTAGCTTTAACTCAATTTAGCGAAGTAACACTTCAAGATTTTCAATGGGTAGATTCTCCTCCAACAACACAAGCTGAAGCAGATGCGCTTTTCCCTGTAGCTACCGATGTTTATGAAGCTGCTTTAATTGTAGATTTAAGCTTAGGTTACCAAATTTCGGATAAACTAAAGTTGAGTATTGGTGCTAATAACTTATTTAACACCTACCCGACTCCACAATTTGATGGATGGACAGATCAAGGTGGTTTAGCCGATTCTGTACAAATGGGATCTGATGGTACATATGCCTTTGCTAGATTAAACTTTAAATTATAAAAAGTATTTTAAATATCTTACATAAAAAAAGCCGAGCAAAATTGCTCGGCTTTTTATGTTTTAAAACCTATCTCGAAAGTTTGATTTTTAATAAAAAACTTTTTTTAATCGTTGATAAATAAAAACAAGTTTCCCGTTTTAAAAGTTATCGAAATATTTTTTTCTACAGCCTTATTGCGAGTACCTATGCGGTCTCCAAAAGCCAAGGTTTCATTATTTAAAGCATATTGCAAACCTAAAGTTACAATACCAGTAGCTTCTGGTAATGGAATTAATGATATCGTTTTATCTAAACAGTTTTTAATTTCTGAAGATTTATCAGCTAAAAAGTAATAGCCATGATTATCAAAAAAAGTTAAATCGAGCTTTGCTTTCCATTGCAGTGCTGTGTGTAGGTTTCCTAAAAAGTGATCCTGCTCCTTCCCACTTGCGCCAAAAACATGAACCGTTTTAAATCCTTTATCAGAAAGGATTTGCAAAACTTTATCAAAATCTGTAAAATCTTGATTTGGCGTATGGATTACTTCAACAGCATCCGGAATAGTTTCAATAGAATCAAAATCGCCACTAATAAAATTAGGAACAATATTATTTGCTTCTAAAAACTTGTAGGCGCCATCTGTTGCACAAACCATTTTATAGTTTTCTAAATCAGGAATAGACTTTGGTTGTTCGCCGTTTAAAAACAAACATACTTTTTCTGTATTCATCTAAACAAAAATAAGAAAGTTATAGGAAACAAAATTCTATATGTTTTCTAAATAAATACAGTATTAAATAAATAGCATAATTATGGTTAATACCACACCAAAAGCTGTAAAATACATGCCTTTTTTAAAGATTTTAGTTTTAGGCATAAACATCCAAAATGATGATATTGCAAAAAAGAAAAGCGACACACCACAAAACACATTCAACCAAAATAAAGGTTCTGCCGATGTGGCTTTGTGTAAATGCGTCATTCTATTCAGCACATATGGCAATTCCTTATTTGTGTATTCAGCTAAACCAGTAGTTTTATTATACTGTCCATTTTTAAACAAAACTAAATCGCCTTCGGTCTTTTCTGCTCTAAATCGTTTTATTTTTAAAGCACGACCAATAGCTTCACCATTTAAATTTGGTTTTATTGTTTTTTCTACTTTGGTCTCACTTTTTAAAAAGTCGGTATTTCTAAAAATTAAAACAATACCACTTAATGAGTAAACAATCATTACTCCGATTAAAAAAAATCCTAAATAACGATGTATTATACGCATCCACTTTTTTGTCATAACTATATTTTTTTGGGGTTTGACTAAACTATCTTTAAAAGGTTTAATGCTGAACAAAAAGAAAAATCGTCAAAAATAATTTCAGACGTTTTTCAATTTAATTTCACATAAAAAAACCTAAGCGCAAACTTAGGGATTTTATTATTTTTATGAAATACGTTTCTATTGAAAAGAAACACCTTTTTGATTTCCGCCATAAACAAAAGGTTGAAAATTATCGTCCATAACTTGGCAATCCACAGTAATTGAAGTACCAACTGCGTTTCCAAAGATACTAGCCACTGCAGAATCTGCGGCATCTCTACCGTTCGCAATTTTCACTAGTCCATTTAAAGCCACTAATTTGGTCGAATCGAATATAATCCAATCACCATCGATATAAGCCTCAAAACACGCATGAAAATCAGGCGGGTTTAATTGATACGCATAACCTGTAAAATATCTTGCCGGAATTGATAAAGCTCTACAAAGTGCAATCCCTAAATGGGCAAAATCTCGGCAAACACCAACACGCTCCGTAACCGTATCTATGGCCGAAGTTTGAGAATCTGTACTACCACTAGTGTATTCAATATTATTGTAAATCCAGTCGGTTATTGCTAAAACTCTCTCGTAAACAGTTGCGTAGTGTCCGAATTCCTTAAAGGAAAACTTCATTAACTTATCAGATTGACAATAACGGCTTGGATATAAAAAGGAAGCGATGTAACTATCTAACTCCACAACAGAAACTAAATTTTCAGAGTTGCTTTCATCTATAATTTTATAACTCATGTCTACAATTGCAGAATATGACATCGAAAAATTACACGGTTCTTGTATTTTTAATCTCATAAATTTAGATCGACCATCATGAGCCGTAAAAACATCATGATTAATAGCAGGATCTATCATTAAGTTTTCTTCTAAAACCGTTTGACTAGATGTATTTAAAGCGTGAATATTAAAAATAAATGTTGTGGGACCATTTACATTATAAGACAAGGAGCTTTTTACATTAAATTTCATACTAAAAGGAGTTTACGTCTAATCTTGAGACTATTTAATTCAAAAATACACCCATTCCGTGCTTAATATGGTCTTTATTAGATTAATAAATATCATAATTGAAGTAAAATTTAACTCAATCGAATTTCTTACGAATTAACAACAAAACACCCTTAATACTTTCCAAATACCTAAAATAGCACTTCTTTTAGCAGAGAAATTCGGTTTCAGTTTATCACAAAAAAAAATCCTAAGCGCTAAGCTCAGGATTCTTCTGTATTTAAAACGTTTTTATTTTCTATCCTTCTGGATGCATAAAACGTTGTTTAGCCAAAAGTTCTTCTTCTGTTTCTACAACATCTTCATCTGGCACACAACAATCTACAGGGCAAACTGCAGCACATTGTGGCTCATCATGGAAACCTTTACACTCTGTACACTTATCTGGTACAATATAGTAAAGCTCATCGCTAATTGGCTCTTGCGCCTCATCAGCGTCTACTTCATGTCCGTTTGTTAAAACAACAGTACCATCTAAACTTGTACCGTCTTTATAGCGCCAGTCATCGGCACCTTCATATATTGCTGTATTTGGGCACTCAGGTTCACAAGCCCCACAATTTATACACTCGTCTGTTATTATAATTGCCATAGTAATTTTTATTTTTAAAATTTAAGAACTCTATTACAGTTTCCTTAAATTTGCAGTTGCAAAAATAAAGCCAAAACTATTCATAACCAAATTAAGAATGAATTTACAAGAAAGAATTAACGCTTTTGTAAAATTAGGAGAATTTTTAAGTCAATTTTCTAACGAAGTGATACAAAAGAAAGATAATATTGAACATAACGATGTGTTTTTCGATGGTTTTAAGCACCAACTAAAACTTGCCGAAGAACATAACGGCTGGTTTACTAAAGAAAACATGGCTTTCGCATTGCAAGGTTGGGCAGATAGTTTAACACCCGAAAAGCTAAACACATGGCTTAATGCTTATCAGTTTAATAGCGTAACACCTAAAAAAGTAGCTATTATTATGGCTGGGAATATTCCTTTAGTTGGGTTTCATGATTTTCTTGCCGTATTAATTTCAGGACATCAGGTTGTTGTAAAACAATCGAGTAACGATAAGCATCTACTACCGTATTTAGCTAAATACTTAGAATTTGTAGAACCTCAGTATAAAGGTAAAATGACCTTTACGGAAGAAAAACTTACCGATTTTGATGCCGTTATTGCTACCGGAAGCGACAATACAGCCCGCTATTTTGAATATTATTTTAAAGGAAAACCTTCTATAATAAGAAATAATAGAAATTCGGTTGCGGTTTTAACCGGAAACGAAACTGAAGATGATTTAAAAAATCTATCGGAAGATATTTTTAGGTATTATGGTCTTGGTTGTAGAAACATATCTAAACTCTATGTACCTAAAGGTTATAAATTTGACGGCTTTTTTCAAGGTATTTACCATTGGCATGATATTGTAAACAAAGCAAAATACGCCAATAATTACGATTATAACAAAGCCGTATATTTAATGAGTGAATTCGATATGTTAGAAAACGGATTCTTTATGATAAAAGAAGATGAAAGTTACGCTTCGCCTATTGCAACCCTATTTTATGAGTATTACGATTCTGAAGCGGCTTTAAATGAAAAATTAGAAGCAGATTCAGGGAAAATACAATGCGTAGTATCCAAAGGATTCGCAAAAAACGAAATCGCATTTGGAGCCACACAAAAACCAGAACTTTGGGATTATGCGGATAGTGTCGATTCTGTTGAATTTTTGTTAGCGATTTGACGAAAAAATTATCGAATTTTTAACACCAATTCAGCAATTAATTAGCAACTTTGTATCTTACATTTTTTGAAAATTTAAATGAAACATCCACATTTTTAAAGTATAACAAAATGTATAATTTGGATGATATTTAAAACCATTAAAAAACCATATAACTTTACAAATGAAAAAACATAACTTTAGTGCAGGACCAAGTATTTTACCTCAAAGTGTATTATTAAAAGCTTCCGAGGCTATAGTTGATTACAATAATACAGGTTTATCTTTAATCGAAATATCACACAGAAGTAAAGAATTTGTTGATATTATGGAAAATGCTAGAGCTTTAGCTTTAGAATTATTAGGTTTAGAAGGTAAAGGTTATAAAGCATTATTTTTACAAGGTGGCGCAAGTACACAGTTTTTAATGGTAGCTATGAATCTTTTAGAAAAAAGAGCAGGTTATTTAAACACTGGAGCTTGGAGTGCCAAAGCTATTAAAGAGGCTAAAAAATTAGATGATATTTACGAAGTAGCATCTTCTGCCGATGCAAATTACAACTATATCCCTAAAGGTTACGATGTTCCTTCGGACTATGATTACTTCCATTGCACATCAAACAATACTATTTTTGGAACACAAATGAAATCGTTTCCAAAAACAAGTGTACCTATGGTTTGCGACATGAGTAGTGATATCTTTTCTCGTGTTATAGATTATTCTCAATTCGATCTTATTTATGCTGGAGCTCAAAAAAACATAGGCCCTGCAGGAACAACTTTAGTTGTTATTAAAGAAGATATTTTAGGGAAAGTATCTCGCGATATTCCATCTATCATGGATTACAAATTACACATCAAAGCGGGTAGTATGTTTAACACGCCTCCTGTATTCCCTGTTTACACAACTATGTTAACCTTAGAATGGTTAAAAGGTTTAGGTGGTGTTGCAGCTATTGCAGAAGAAAACGAAAAGAAATCTCGTTTAATGTATTCTGAAATCGATTTGAATCCATTATTTAAAGGTTTCGCCGCTAAGGACGATCGTTCTATGATGAATGCAACCTTCAACCTTACAAACGATAACTTAAAAGAAACGTTTGAAACTATGTTGAAAGAAGCAGGAATTAGCGCTGTTAATGGTCACCGTAGTGTTGGTGGTTACCGTGCTTCTATGTACAATGCTTTACCTTTAGATAGCGTAAAAGCACTTGTAGAAGTTATGAGTGAATTAGAAGCGAAAGCTTAAAACTCAGCTTTTTGATTTCTGCGTTAGCAGAAATATAATAAAGACAACAACTATAATTAAATAAAAAAATTTCCACTTTCGTGGGAATAAAAAAAAGAATTACAATGAAAGTATTAGCAAACGATGGCGTTTCTCAAAGTGGAATTGATGCCTTAGAAAAAGCAGGTTACGAAGTAATTACAACAACTGTAGCTCAAGAACAATTAATAAACTATATCAACGAAAAAGACATCGCTGTTTTATTAGTACGTAGTGCAACTACAGTACGAAAAGATTTAATCGATGCTTGCCCAGGATTAAAAATTATTGGTCGCGGTGGTGTTGGTATGGACAACATTGATGTAGAGTATGCTCGCGAAAAAGGACTTTCTGTAATTAATACACCAGCTGCTTCTTCTCACTCTGTGGCAGAATTAGTATTTGGTCACTTTTACGGTTTAGCTCGTTTTTTACATAACTCAAACCGCGATATGCCTCTAGAAGGTGATAGCAACTTTAAAGGTTTAAAGAAGGCTTATGCTAAAGGAACTGAGCTTAAAGGAAAAACTTTAGGTGTTTTAGGTTTTGGTCGTATTGGTCAAGCCACTGCAAAAGTAGCTTTAGGTGCTGGTATGAAAGTGGTTGCTTTCGATCCATTTTTAGAAAATGCTAACTTAGAGTTAGATTTCTTTGATGGTCAAAAAGTAAACTTTGATATTAAAACAATTTCTAAAGATGAAGTTTTAAAACAATCTGACTTTGTTACACTTCACGTTCCTGCTCAAGATGATTACGTTATCGACGAGGCTGAATTCAAAATAATGAAAGATGGTGTTATTATTGCTAACGCGGCACGTGGTGGCGTAGTTAACGAAATAGCACTTGTTAAAGCTATTGAAAGTGGAAAAGTAGCAGGAGCTGCATTAGATGTTTTTGAAAAAGAACCTAAACCAGAAATGCAATTACTAATGAATTCTGCGTTATCGCTTACACCGCATATTGGTGCTGCAACTAACCAAGCGCAAGATAGAATTGGTACAGAATTAGCAACTCAAATTATTTCTATTCTTGGATAAGAATTAGTAATAATTAAATTTATAAAAACCCTCTTAACTTTATGTTTTGAGGGTTTCTTTATTTTAAATGTGACCTATCGGGAAATTATGTGTCCTAATATTAGAAGTAAGGACTTTTTTTGTACCTTGAAATCCAATTTATAAACCCTAGATACCTTTTTCTTCTAAATAGGTATTACTTAAAAAAACAAAACAAATGTCAGGAATTTTAGACTTATTAAGCAGTGACTTAGGAAAATCAATCATTAGCGGTGTTGCCGGATCAACTGGAAACGACGCAGACAAAACAGGAAGCGTATTAACAATGGCTTTACCAGTTTTAATGAAAGCTATGCAACGTAATGCAGCAACACCAGAAGGTGCAGCAGGACTTATGGGAGCAATACAAAGTAAACAAGACGGTAACATTTTAGATAATCTTGGTGGATTATTTAGTGGTGGTGTTGATGATTCTGTAAAGAATGATGGTGAAAAAATATTAGGTCACGTTTTAGGAGCTAAACAAAGTGGTGTAGAACAAGTTATTGGTCAGAAATCTGGTTTAGATGCTGGTTCTGTTGCCAACATATTAAAAGTTGCAGCTCCTATTTTAATGGGTGTTCTAGGCAGCCAAGCTAAACAACAAAACGTTAGTGATTCTAACGGAATTGGTAGTTTATTAGGTGGTCTACTTGGTGGAAGTTCTGCAGATAAAGAACAAAGTTTCTTAGAGTCTATTTTAGATGCAGATGGAGACGGTAGCGTTGTTGATGATGTAGCTGGAATGGTACTTGGTAATGCTAGCAAATCTGGCGGTATTGGAGGTCTTTTAGGAGGTCTTTTCGGTAAATAAATTCCTGAATTACATAAATATATAAAAAGAGTCAAGTTAATAGCTTGACTCTTTTTTGTTAAAACCATTTAGTTTATCTGTATTAAGGAATGGTTTTTGTAAATTTAAGATGAACTTAAAGCCGTTCGCTCAGTCAAAAACATGGTTTACTCATTCATCTTTTTTAAACAGAGTAATGAAGCCTAAGTTTGACTAAACAATATTTATTATGAAAAATTTTATATACCTTTTATTAGTTTGTGCTTTTATTGCTAGTTGTAATACCGGAAGAACAGCAGTTCCAAACAAAACAGAAAACGAACAAGCAGCCAACGAAAAGCTAAGTGATACTGTAACCATTTCAAACGACGATTTAGAATACCAAATTATCATCATAGAACCAGGTTTTAACTTTTGGTTAGCAAGCCAAGCACGACCAGAAGGCTTTTATTCGCAACAATATTTAGAAACTAGAAATTATCAATACGTTATTGAGTGGAACCAACGCGTGAACCAACCCTCTCGATTTAATAGTAATTTATACGAGTTACAAATTGATTATCAAAGCCATATAGATTATGGTTACGAAGTAAACTACAAGCTATACAATTACTTTATTTACTTCCAACGAACATATAAACAAAGATTAGGGCCTTACAATCCCCGTATTTAAAACACTTTACCTATTTTTGCATTTCTAAACCTAACATGTGCAAAAATTTAAGGCTAACTGGCAAATAACTAAAAATTGGCAACTCATCTTTCCTTTTATAGGTTTGGTTGCATTAGGCTACTCCTCTATTAAATTGACAGGCTTATTTATTTCTAAAGAAAACTCAGCTTTTTTAATAGGTTTAGGAGCTGTTATATTCTTTGTTCTTCTAAAATTTATTCTTAAAATTTTCGAGAAGCTAGAAAAAAAATGGGAAGTCAATTACCGATGGGAATTAATTAGTATTTTCTTGGTTTTTGCTTCTACAGGGTCCTCTTCTGTTTTTGTAAGTCGTCCGTTAATAAAACTTATGGGTATTAACCGAGACAATTTACCTACATTTGCATATTGGATTTTATATATTGTCATTGGTTTTATTTTTTATCAAATCCTCCTTGTATGTATAGGATGGCTATTTGGACAATATAAATTTTTCTGGGATTTTGAAAAGAAAATGCTTCGTAGACTTGGGCTAAAACGTTTTGTAGATTAATTGAATACGATAATAAAACATATCATTTTTAAATCGCTAACAGTTTTGTTAGCACTTATGCTATTCGTTCCTTCAGGAGTTAAAATAGTGCATATTTTTGCCCATAATAATCACAAAGTTTGTTTAGGTGCAGATAGTACGCATATCCATAAAATAGATTTAGATTGTGAATTTCAAAAATTCAATATAAACCATCATTTTAAATTATCGGAAGAATTTGATCAATTATTTCAAATTTCATACCCTGCGCGTATTTATAACGTAACATATAAATTTCTTAATAATCATCGGCCTTTATCTTTCTCTTTAAGAGGCCCTCCCGTTTTAGTATAAAAGCAAGCATTTATTTTAAACTAAAATTTAGTAATGAAACACTATATAATGATTATAGCATGTTGTATTTTCAGCATTGCTTATAGTCAAAATTGCAATTATAAGCTTTCGGGTAATGTGCATGATTTCCATGATGGGTCTGCAATTACTGGTGCTGCCATCTATATTGAATCTCTCGACAGATATACAACATCTGATATTGATGGCAACTATAGTATTGAAAATCTCTGTAAAGGACTTTTAACTCTTGAAATATCGCATTTAGGGTGCGAAACTAAAAGAATAGAAATTCAAATTAATGGAGATACTCAATATGAAATTAATATGGAGCACCATATTGAAGAACTTCATGAAATTAAAATTGATGCTAGCGGAAATCATAAACTAACTAAAACATCTCAAGAGACTAAATTAAAAACAAAAACTCTTGAACGCTTTAGTGCTTTTAGTCTTGGCGATGCCTTAAAACGAGTAAGTGGTGTTTCATCCATTAATACAGGAAACACTATTGTAAAACCTGTAATTAATGGTTTGCATAGCAGTCGAATTGTCGTTATGACAAACAACGTGCGTTTGCAAGATCAAGAATGGGGCATTGAACATGCTCCAAATATAGATTTAAATGCTGCAGGGTATATAAACGTTATTAAAGGTGCAAATGCTCTAGCTTATGGTGGAGACGCTATTGGTGGTGTTATTGTATTGAAACCTAAAAACATTAGTCTTAAAGATTCACTTTACGGAAAAACTATTTTGGGCATGCAAAGTAATGGTAGAGGTTATAATGTATCATCTTCATTAACCAAATCTTGGGAGAAAGGATGGTATTTAACTGGACAAGCTTCCCATAAACGCTTTGGCGATTTTAAAGCTCCAGATTATTACTTAACCAATACAGGCATGAATTCCAAAGGGCTATCTGTTAATACGGGATTTAAAACTTTCGAAAAAGGATTCAATGTTTTTTACAGTTACTTAAATAACGAAATAGGTATTTTAAGAGCATCTCACATTGGTAACATTGAAGATTTAGTAAATGCTATAAATAGTCAAGAACCCTTAGTTCAAGACGATTTTAGTTATGCTATCAATGACCCCAAGCAAGAGATCACGCACCAAGTTATTAAAGCAGATTTTTATAAACGCTTCAAAAAATTTGGCCGTTTAGAAGTCCAATACGATTTCCAAAACAACCAAAGGTTTGAATACGACATTCGTGTTGGAGATGACAGAGATAAGCCTGCCTTAGATCTAACTTTAAAAACGCATACTTTAAAGTCTGATTTAAAAATAGACTCTAATACCAATGCTATTTATAAGTTTGGAGTAAATGCTGGTTTTCAGAATAATTTTGCAAATCCAGATACTGGTGTAAGACGTTTAATTCCTGATTATGATAAATACGATTTCGGAATTTATGCCATTTCAGAATTTAAATTAAATGAAAATACTAATTTAGATTTTGGATTACGTTACGACTTTAACAGAATAGATGCTAAAAAGTTTTATATAACAAGCCGCTGGGAAGAACGTGGATATGACGAGGATTTTGCGGATATTGTAATTGACGACTTAGGCACACAATTATTAGTAAACCCTGTTCTCACTTATCATAACGTTTCGGCTTCTGCTGGAATTACCCATAAATTCAATGCTAATAATTCTGTGATTTTTAATTACGGATTGTCAAACAGAGCGCCAAACCCTTCCGAGTTGTTTAGTGATGGTTTACACCACTCTGCAGCACGAATAGAATTAGGCGATTTGCGTATAAAGCAAGAAACATCAAACCGTATTGGTGCGTCATATTTATTTAAAAATGAGAAACTAACCTTAAATCTGGAAAGTTATTTAAATAACATTAGTGATTATATTTATATAAAACCTACAGGAACAGAAACAACCATAAGAGGTGCTTTTCCTGTTTGGGAGTATTTCCAAACCAATGCCTTATTATATGGGTTGGATATAAGTGCCAATTATAAGTTTAATAATCAATGGAATTTAAATAATAAAACAGCTTTTATAAAAGGTAGAAACCTCACAGAAAAAGAAGCTTTAATCGATATGCCTTCTTTTAAAACCGTTAATGCGATAGGTTATTCAAATAAAAAATGGCTGAATTTTAATGCCGAATTACAAAGTGAGTTGGTTTTCAAGCAAAATGACTATCCTGATAATAATTTTGAGGTGTTTATTCCTACAACCGAAGAATTTGTATTATTAGATATTAGTACTCCTCCTCCAACCTATCATTTAATGCATTTTGAAAGTGATATAACGGTTAAACTTTCTGAAAAATCAGATCTAAATATAGGTCTGAATATTACAAACATTTTTAATACTTCTTATAGAGAATACCTTAATAGATTAAGATATTTCGCCGATGATTTAGGAAGAAATTTTATGTTACAATTAAAAATAAATTATTAATATTAAAAAAAAAGAATGAAAACTTTAAAAAATTTATCACTATTATTTATTTCAGCATTAGTATTTACAGCATGTTCTAGCGATGATGACAATCCGGAACCAGTAAATGAAGAAGAAGTAATCACAACCTTAACAGCTACTTTAATACCTGCTGGCGACGGGAGTACTATTACTCTTCAAACACAAGATTTAGATGGTGATGGACCAAACGCCCCTGTAATTACTGTATCTGGAGCTTTAGCTGCTAATACGACTTACAATGGAACACTTGAGCTTTTAAATGAAACTGAATCGCCAGCGGAATCTATCAATGAAGAAATTGAAGAAGAAGATGATGAGCACCAATTTTTCTTCCAAGCCTCTAATAGTCTTGCGACTTTTACTTACGATGATTTTGATGAAGACGGTAACCCTGTTGGATTAGAATTTACAGTAACTACTGGCGATACTATTGGAACTGGAACATTAACAATTACTCTAAGACATGAGCCTAGTAAAAGCGCAACTGGAGTAAGCGATGGTGATATTACTAATGCTGGTGGAGAAACAGATATTCAAGCTGTTTTTAGTATCTCAGTTGAATAATATAAATTAGGGAAACACAGAAAAACTTCCTTAAAACAATTAAAAAGGAGCAAAAGCGGTTACGTTTTTGCTCCTTTTTTTATACCAACTACTACATAAAGAAATAATAAATTATGGTAATTCAATAAAATACATATTCTGATATATATAATTGCATTCTATCTAAGGATAATCGTCTAAGGAAAATTATCGAATTGATTGACTTTAATTTATTAACCATGAACTAGAGAATAAGTACTGTTCAAACAATGGGAGAAATATTAAAAATCTATCTTTTTAACTCCTAAAATCTTATTTAATATTAATCGAACTCAGACTATAAAAAGCAAATATTATACCCCGAATTTGCATTAGAAATCGGGCTAATGTTAGAAACCTTTTTTGAAAACGCTAATAGTACAATACATATCGTTGAACTTCTAGTTTATTTTATAAACCATTCTAAACCAAAGCTAGAATATTCTTTTTAAAGATTAAGTAGCAAAATATTTATATTTATGAGTTCCTTAATTTAAATTAAAATTACACGAATAAAGCCTGGCCCTTTTGGGTAACACCCAACTTAGACAAAAGAAAAAGCCCATTAACGATATAGCTAATGGGCTTTTTAAAATTTATGAAGTGTATGGTTTACTTCTTTTTATTCTTATTCTGAGCTTGCTTTTGCTGTTCTGCTTGCTCCATCATTTCAGCCATTTTTTTCTGAAATTTGTTTTGCTTTTTAGGCTGTTTTTTCTTCTCCTGAATTTGTTCGTGAATTTTGTCTTCATCTAAAATAAAGTTCTTAATCACTAATATAATTCCGATACTAATTAAGTTCGAGATAAAGTAATATAAACTTAGTCCTGAAGCATAATTGTTAAAGAAAAACAACATCATAATTGGAGAGAAATACATCATGTACTTCATCATTTTTGCCATATCTGGCATACCTTCTTGTTGTGGTTGCGACGCCGCTTGTTGTCCTGTTGTTAATTGCATGTAAAAGAAAATTGCAACTGACGCTAGTAATGGAAATAAACTTACGTGATTTCCATAAAATGGAATGTTAAACGGTAAATCTGCTATAACATCATAAGATGATAAATCGTCTGCCCAAAGGAAAGATTTTTGTCTTAAATCGAACGCAGAAGGGAAAAATTGGAATAACGCATAGAATACAGGAAGTTGTATTAAAGCTGGTAAACAACCCGCCATTGGGCTTGCTCCTGCTTTAGTTTGCAACGCCATAGTTTCTTGCTGCGCTTTCATTTTATTGTCTTTATGCTTTTCGCGAATAGCATCTAATTCTGGTTTAAGAATTTTCATTTTCGCTTGCGATAAAAACTGCTTGTATTGTACAAACGATAGCATTAATTTAATTAAAACCGTCATGGCAATAATAGCAATACCGTAAGGTAAAAAGCCTCCTAAAAAGCCGAATAAAGGCGTAAAGATATAACGGTTAATCCAACCGAAAAGTCCCCAACCAAATGGTACTAACTCGTCTAAATTACGATCATAAGAGTTTACAACTTCAAAATCGTTTGGACCAAAATATAAATCCATAGATTGATTAAGTTCTCCTGCTTGTAATGCTAATGGCATTTTAGAATCGAAATATTTAGTATAAACGGTGTCTACAACTTCGTCATCAACTAAGTTTTCAGATTTAATCTGTGCTTTTTTAAATGCCGTATCTGTTAATAATACAGATGAAAAGAAGTGTTGCTTATAGCCTATCCAAGTTACATCTTCTAACTCTTCATCAGCATCACGAGCACCTGTGTAGTTTGCTTTACCATCTTCATATTCGTAATGAATATCTGTATATCTGTTTTCGTAAGAAATACTTTTAGCGTGTCTGTATCCTTTTAAAGCCCAATCTAAATTAAGAACTTGAGAGCTATTAATAACATCGCTTAAACCTTGAGAACGCACGGTAAAATCGATCATGTAATCGTTCGGTTTTAACTCGTAACGGTATTCTAAAAATTTAGATTCTGATACTTTAAGTTTCATTGAAACCACAGTATTCTCACCATTTTTTGTAACGGTTGGTGTAAAGTATAAATCTTTAGTATTTAAAGTTCTACTATCTGTAGTTCCAAAATTGATATTGAAATCTGCATTACGATCCTTTATTAAATAAATAGGAAGTGAATCGTAATTAACAAACTTTTTAAGTTGTAATTCTGATAGATAACCACCTTTGTTGCTAAATTTTAAAGCGAAAACATCACTTTCAACAAGGGTTTCTTTATCTGAAGCCGTTGATGCTGCGTAAGCAAAAGCACCAAATTTACTTTTAAGGCCAATTAATTGTAATGAATCTGAAACACCGGCAACTTTAAAATCGTCTGCCGTAATAACTTTGGTATCATTTTGCTTGGGACTATTTTCAGCAGCAACTTGTTCTTGCTTTGCTTTTTCTTGTGCTTCAAGCTCTTCTGGCGTTGGTTTATTCTGCCAAAGCATGTACGCTAATATTCCGAAAATAAGTACAAAACCAATAATCGAATTAACGTCTAATTTCTTTTCTTCCATGTATTCAAATTTTAGACCTGACAAATTAAAACATCCATCAGGCCTTTATATATTATTTTTCTTAAATCAAAAAACTATCCACTATTCGTTTTGTGCCATCTTGGCACTTTTACGCTTTTTACTGAAGTTTAATCCTGCTTTTACAAAAGCTACAAATAATGGATGCGGATTGGCAACTGTACTTTTGTATTCTGGGTGATATTGTACACCAATAAACCAAGGATGCGAAGGAATTTCAACGATTTCAACTAAACCTGTGTTCGGGTTTAATCCTGTTGCTTTCATTCCGGCAGCTTCAATTTGTTCTTTGTAATCACTATTAAACTCATAACGATGTCTGTGACGCTCGCTAATGCTCTCCGATTTATAAATATCACGAATGGCTGAACCTATTTTTAAATCGCAATCCCAAGCACCTAAACGCATGGTTCCCCCCATATCGGTAACACTTTTTTGCTCTTCCATTAAACTGATAACCGGGTTTTTAGTATCCGGACTCATTTCAGTAGAATCAGCATCTTTTAAATTCAGTACGTTTCTAGCAAATTCAATAACAGCCATTTGCATACCTAAACAAATTCCGAAAAACGGCACATTGTTTTCACGTACATAACGTACAGCATCAATTTTACCTTCAATACCACGCTCACCAAATCCTGGTGCAACTAAAACACCATCTAAATGACCTAGTTTTAGTTTAGCATTATCTTCATTTATATATTCTGAGTGTACAGATTCAATATTAACCTTTACTTCATTTTCCGCTCCAGCGTGAATAAAAGCTTCTAAAATCGATTTATAAGAATCTTGCAATTCTACATATTTACCAATTAAACCAATAGTAATTTCATACTTTGGATTTTTATGACGGTGTACAAATTTATTCCAGTTAGAAATATCTGGTACAATGCTTTTTAAATTTAACTTTTTAAGCACAACCTTATCTAGACCTTCTTCTAGCATTAAATTAGGTACATCGTAAATAGTAGATGCATCTATCGATTGAATTACAGCTTCTTGCTTAACATTGCAAAACAATGCTAGTTTACGACGTAATTCCATAGGTAATTGGTGCTCGGTTCTACAAACCAAAATATCGGCTTGTACTCCACTTTCCATTAATGTTTTTACACTATGTTGGGTTGGTTTTGTTTTTAATTCGCCAGCAGCAGATAAAAATGGTACTAACGTTAAATGAATAACAATACCATTATTCTCACCTAAATCCCAACGTAATTGACGCACAGCCTCTATGTATGGTAAAGATTCAATATCTCCAACAGTACCACCAATTTCTGTAATTACAATATCGTAATCGCCAGATTTACCAAGCATTTGTATACGCTCTTTAATCTCATCGGTAATATGAGGAACCACCTGAACAGTTTTTCCTAAAAATTCACCACGGCGTTCTTTTTGAATTACACTTTGGTAAATACGACCTGTAGTAACGTTATTTGCCTGACTAGTTGGCACGTTTAAAAAACGTTCGTAGTGTCCTAAATCTAAATCGGTTTCGGCACCATCCTCGGTAACATAGCATTCACCATGTTCGTAAGGGTTTAAAGTGCCTGGATCGACATTGATATACGGATCTAGTTTTTGAATAGTTACTCTATAGCCTTGTGCTTGTAGAAGTTTTGCGAGCGATGCCGCGATAATCCCTTTTCCTAGGGATGATGTAACCCCACCGGTTACGAAAATGTATTTTGCTGTAGTTGTCATGTTGCGCTTATAAACGCAGGCAAATTTACAAAATTTAAATAGTTATTTCGGAATTGTTTTAGGCTAATTTGAAAGTGATTGATTAATAATGAATTTGAAGTAATTTTAACCTCATATTTATGGCTAAAACCATTACAAAATAAAAGGAAATTATTATTCAGGAAGAGACAACTTATTACACTTCGGATTATTTTTAAATCTATAAATTAATCCAGTAAAGCTTCCCTTAAAACGCTCACAGGATGCTTTGCAATACGATTTGTGCCATCTTTAATTTGATGACGACAACTTGTGCCGTTTGCAGATATAACAGTGTCTAAAGCTGCTTTTTTAATAGCAGGGAATAATGTTTGTTCCCCAATTTGCATACTTACACCATAATGTTCTTTCTCGTAACCAAAACTACCTGCCATACCACAACAACCACTTGGTATAATGGTTACTTTATAATTTTTCGGCAAATTAAGAACGGTAAAACTAGACAACTGATTGCTATCAGATTTTTGATGACAATGCCCATGGAATTTAATGGTTTTAGCTTCCGAAGTAAATTGCTCTGCTTTTATATTGCCTAATTCAATTTCCTTTTGAATAAATGCTTCAATTAAAAATGTGTTTTTTGCTATAGATTCCGCTGAAATTTTATCGTCTGCTAATTTTAAATATTCATCTTTAAAAGTTAGAATAGCTGAAGGCTCGATACCAATTAATGGTGTGTTTTCTGAAATTATATTTTTAAAAATGTTTATATTTTTATTGGCTGCTTTTTTGGCTTGTTCTAATAATCCTTTAGATAAAAAGGTTCTTCCAGATTCTTCATTCGCAACCATTTCAACCTTGTAATTTAAAGCATTTAAAAGCTCTAAAGCATCTACTCCTACTTCGGTATCCAAATAATTGGTAAACTCATCATTATATAAATAAACTGTTTTAATACAACTTTTAGAATCTCTAGTTTTAGAATGAATTTTATATTCTTTTTCTAAATTTCGTTTTGAAATTAATGGCAATGTGCGTTCGGGAGCTATACCAAATATTTTTTTTAATGTTGAAGATGTAAACGTGTTTGAAAACATGAAATTCGTTACACTTGGCGCTATACTTCCTAATTTATTTAATTGATTATTATAAGCGAAAAGTTTTGTTCTAAACGGAACACCATGTTCTTTTTGATATTGATATTGAAACTCTGCTTTTAAACTCGCCAAATCAACACTACTCGGGCATTCCGATGCGCAAGCTTTACAACTTAAACATAAATCGAACACAGATTTTAACTCTTCATGATCAAATTTATTCTCTTTATCAGAATTTGTTAAAAACTCTCTTAACGCATTGGCACGCGCTCGAGTGGTGTCTTTTTCATTTCGAGTTGCGCGATAACTTGGACACATGGTTCCGCCAAATTCTGGTAATTTTCTACAATCTCCAGAACCATTACATTTTTCTGTTTCTCTTAAAATGCCTTGAGATTTCGAAAAATCAAGCATTGTTTTTATCTCAGGTTCTTTACGGTCTACTTCGTAACGCAGCGCTTTATCCATAGAAAAAGCATCTACAATTTTACCTTGATTGAAAACATTATTAGGATCGAAAACCGATTTTATACGCTTTATTAATTGATAATTTTCTTCACCAATCATTAAAGGAATAAATTCAGCACGTACGATACCATCGCCATGTTCGCCACTCATGGAACCTTTATATTTTTTAACTAAATGAGCTACATCAGTGGTTATTTTTCGAAATAAAACAACATCTTCAGCCTTTTTCAAATTTAAAATAGGGCGTAAATGCAATTCTCCTGCACCAGCATGTGCGTAATAAATAGCGTCTTGATTGTAGCCTTTCATTAAAGCCGTAAATTCTGCTATATAGTTTGCCAAGTCTGGTAAAGCAACTGCTGTATCTTCTATACACGCTGCCGATTTTTTATCACCAATCATGTTTCCCAACAAGCCTAACCCTGCACTACGTAAATTATTTGCTTTTTGAATATCATCTCCAAAAAGCACTGGGTACGCATAACTCAGCCCTGATGTTTTTATGGCTTCAACTAAAGCTAAACCTAGAGCTTTTACTTCGGTAACAGAATTGCCTCTTACTTCGCACATTAAAATAGCTTTGGGATCGCCTTCTATAAATGCTCTGTTTTCTTCTTGGGTTTTATTTTGTTTTGTACAATCTAAAATGGTTTTATCCATCATTTCGCAATTGAACAAATTATGTTTCATAGTTAATTCTACAGCACTTAAACAGTTTTCTATACTATCAAAATGTGCCGCAACCATAATGGCTTCGCTTGGCGGAAGTTTATCTAACTTTAAAGTAATTTCCGTTGAAAAAGCCAATGTGCCTTCACTACCAGAAAGTAGTTTACACATATTGAATTTCTCAGAAGTTTCCGAAAAAACATCAGATTTTATTAGCTCATCAATAGCATAACCGGTATTTCGTCTATGAATTTCTGGTTTAGGGAAATTTTCAATAATTCGGTTTTTTACTGTATCCTGCTTTAATTCTTCGTAAATCGATTTGTAAATCTTTCCCTCTAAAGTATTTTCTGTTATTTTCTTTTTAAAACTATCAGAAGTCAATTCGCCAAAAACAGCTTCACTTCCATCACTTAAAATAGTTTCTAATTGTAATATTTTATCCCTGGTAACACCGTATTTAATAGATGTTGTTCCAGATGAATTGTTACCAACCATCCCACCTATCATACATCGGTTTGAAGTGGACGTATTTGGGCCGAAAAACAAGCCGTGAGGTTTTAAAAAATTATTAAGCGCATCGCGCACAACACCTGGTTGTACTGTAACGGTTTGCTCATCTTTATTAAACGCTATAATTTTGGTGAAATATTTTGAAACATCTACCACAATACCTTTACCAACGCATTGTCCTGCTAAAGATGTTCCTGCTGTACGCGGAATTAAAGTTGTATTATTAGATTTCGCGAAACTAATTAGCTTTTTTATATCTTCTTTATCCCTTGGATATGCAACCGCCATGGGTAACATTCTATAAACCGAAGCATCTGTGGCGTAAATAGATTTTGATAAAT
The DNA here is from genome assembly GCF_009796825.1 of Algibacter sp. L3A6. Classification (GTDB taxonomy): domain Bacteria; phylum Bacteroidota; class Bacteroidia; order Flavobacteriales; family Flavobacteriaceae; genus Algibacter. The sequence goes on along the minus strand of NZ_CP047030.1, from coordinate 3,568,309 downwards.
TATCGAATAATAATTCTCCAGATAACTCCGATTTTAAATCAGCTAAAGTCATTTTATGTATAAATATAGTTTCGTTAAATACAACGGGCTTTTAAAAAAAGTGCTGCGCCATTAGAATAACTAAATTCTAATAATATCAAAGTTATTAGTTTTAATTAAAAAGCAGGTGGTAATCTTAATTAATTTACGTAGATTTTAAAATGAAGACGCGTACAAACTATAACTATTTATTTAGGATACTTACGTTGTATATTCCTAATTAAATCTTCCAAACCATTTAATTTCAGTTCATAAACCTGTTTAAGCATATCGCCTAACTTTCCTTTAGGAAACCCTTTATTATGGTACCAAACCACGTAATATTCGGGTAAGTCTATTAAGTAACGATCTTTGTATTTACCAAAAGGCATTTTGGTATGCGCTAATGTAATCAGGAAATGTTTATCTGGAACCACAGGGTTATTATTCTATAAGTTTAAATTTAGACAGCTTATCAAGTTCTTTCTTAATAAAAAGTTGCCATCGTTGTTGAGCATCGATTTTTTTAGAATGATCTGTTTCCGCATCATAGCGTTTTTGCATCGTTCCTAAATCGGTAACATGTTTTTTGTAAATTACTTTCAACTTAGCCTTAATGTCGTTTGAAACTTTTTGTTGAGCAATTTCTTTTCTAAATTTCCTTGCAAACAATTCTGTTATATCAAAATGCAATTGCTCATGATTTAAAATATAATCACTGGCTTTATCTTTATGAAACCAAGATTTTTCGACACTAAAATAAGCGTGAACTTCCGCTGTATAACTTACAACATTAGAGTTTAATTCTTTAACGGAAAAACCAAAGCTAATTCCTGACGCCGTTTCTGCAACTGCACCTGAATTCTGCTTTGGTTTTCCTTTAAAATCTGACCAAGACAATTTATAATCATCTTCCCAAGAAATAACAGCTTCTCCTGTTTGGAAGCTTATAGTACAAAATAAAAAAGCTAATATTTTAATCACAATAAAAAATTAAATTTATTAATATGATATAAAAACGATTAGATTATATCTTGACTTATTTTTATTATTTAACTTCTATAATACGTAAATTTTGATGTTTTACTAGATAGATACTGTCGTTATAATAACCACCAGAAATATCTTTTTTGTACGCAAATTTACTTTCAATATATTCTGTTAATGGAGCTTCGTTAACCGACTCATATAAACTATTTGAAGATACTAAACGTAAAACAACATCCATAGTTAAATCGAAACCACGAACGGCTCTTTTATTTGGAGTTGCGTTATACATGCTTTCGTATTTTTTAACAAAACTATTTTCAGTTTCATCGAACCATTTCGACGTTGCTGCAAAATGAAAATTCAATTTAGATAAATGTTCGTTAGAAACCTGGTCACCTTCAAAAGCATCATTCATATCGGTCGTAACCAAAGTGATTTTCTTTTTGTCATTATTTTTTTGTCCAGGCTCTATAGTATTATTAACCGAAGCTAATAAACTTGTTACATTCGATACAAAACCAGCATTAGCGGTTTCTAAAAACACATAGTTATTACCTGCTTTTAACGAACCTACAATATCATTAACGAGTACATAATTTTCATCTTGCCCTTTTTTATTCTTTCTCGAATAAACAATAGAAGCTTGATTAAACGTACGCTTTAATTCGTTTGCTATAGATACGTGTTTAGAATCTGCCACAATAATAACATTATTACTTAAGGTATCTTTTTTAACGAATTGTACAATTCTACTTTTTAGTAATTCTGTTTTAGGCCTAGATTGAAAAACGTTAGAACGTAATTGTAAATCTAACCCAATTGGAGAAACTACAGGTACATTGTTTACTTGTAATTCTGATGCTACTTTAGCAAATGTGATTGGCGTTAATGGACCAATAACAGCATCTACATCACTAAAATCGTTATTAGCTAAAATTCTAGAAACTTCACTTACTTCATATTTAGTATCATAAACATCAACTTTAAGAGAAAGTCCTAAAGCTTTTAAAGAATCGATAGCCATTAAAACACCAGATTGAAAATCTAAAGAGGCATTTAAATACGGATCACTTTTTATACTCTTTCTAGTATCTGCAGTGGTATCAAACTCCACACGATTTAATCTAAAAGGCAACATAATAGCAATATGCTTTGTGTTGTAATCTTTTATTTTCATTTTTAAATCAGAAGAAGTACCATCGTAACTTGTATTTATAACACCTGCTAAATTAGTATTGCCTTGTGGTGTTTTTAAAATCATACCAACTTTTAATCCCGTTTCTTTCAATTCAGGATTTAAAGCTTCTAGTTCTTCTTGAGTTAAACCTAGTTTTAATTTTAGACGATAAAATCCTTCTTTAGGTAGTACTTTATAATAACCGTAAGTTTCGTCAACCTTCTTAATTTCTTCTTTCTCTAAATTAGGAACATTAATTTGTTGTCCTTCTTGAAGTACAGCTCCCATTTTAGGGTTAAGCGCTTCCAATTCTTCTAAAGTAATTCCGAATTTATAAGCAATACGCCACTTACCTTCTTTGGCTTGTACCAAATATGGTTTTGTATTCTTCACTTCATCAACAACTTTAGTTTCTTTTAAAATAGGGATTTGAAGTTTATCACCTTTACGAAGTGTATTCGCGTATAAAAACTTGTTGTACTTTTTAATATCATCTTCCGATACATTGTACTTTTTAGCTAAACTGTATAAGGTTTCTTTACGTTTTGTTTTGTGTGTTCTAAAACCTTTTAATTCCTTTACCGTAGTAACTGTTGGCTGATTAGCTTTAGAAATAGGAATAATTAATATAGTATTTGTCTTTAATTCCTTTTTAGCATCTGGATTTAAAGAATAAATATCGCTAGCTGTTACAAAATAACGCTTTGCTATACTCTCTACTGTTTCTCCTGATTTTACTTGGTGTGTACTAAAATTTTGCGCTTGTAATGTGCCAAAACTACACACTAATGCAATTAAAATAATGGAAAAGAATTTACTCATTTATGTTTTTTTAAAATTACCTAATTGATGCTTATTTTTAATAGTTATAGCACATAACATGCCAAAACTTAAACATCAATTAGGTATTATCATTATTTGGATATACGTTTGTTTTTAACAAAACAGCCAACTAATTCTTAAAAATTATAGGCATTAGTTTTCTGCTTGCTAAAACAAAATTCCATAGAATTAAAATTGGTTACAAACCCCTATTCCCATTCAATGGTTGCTGGTGGCTTAGAACTAATATCGTAAACCACACGGTTTACACCTTTAACTTTATTAATAATATCGTTCGATGTTTTTTGTAAAAACTCATAAGGTAAGTTTACCCAGTCAGCCGTCATACCATCGGTACTTTCCACTGCTCTAAGTGCAACACACTTCTCGTAAGTACGCTCATCGCCCATTACACCTACGCTATTAACTGGTAACAACATAGCTCCTGCTTGCCAAACCTTATCGTACAATCCCCATTCTTTTAAACCATTTATAAAAATAGCATCTACTTCCTGAAGCATTTGTACTTTTTCGGCTGTAATATCACCTAAAATACGAATTCCTAAACCAGGGCCAGGAAAAGGGTGACGACCTAATAATTCTGGATCGATACCTAAAGTTGCACCAACACGGCGTACTTCATCTTTAAAAATAGCACGAAGTGGCTCCACAATTTTAAGTTTCATGAAATCTGGTAATCCACCTACGTTATGGTGACTTTTGATAGTTGCCGATGGTCCGCCTGTAGCAGATACACTCTCGATAACATCAGGATAAATAGTACCTTGTGCCAACCATTTTACATCGGTTAATTTGTGAGCTTCATCATCAAAAACTTCGATAAAAGAATTACCAATTGCTTTACGTTTTTTCTCAGGATCTTCTAGACCTTTTAAAGCTTCTAAAAAACGCTCAGAAGCATCAACGCCTTTTACGTTAAGTCCCATACCTTCGTATTGTTTTAAAACTGAAGTAAATTCATTTTTACGTAACAATCCATTATTAACAAAAATGCAATATAAGTTTTCACCAATAGCTTTATTAAGTAAAACAGCTGCTACGGTAGAATCTACACCACCAGAAAGCCCTAAAACTACTTTATCGTTCCCTACTTTTTCTCGAATAGCTGCTACAGTTTCTTCTACAAAAGAATCTGGAGTCCAGTCTTGTTTTAAACCTGCGATAGCTACTAAAAAGTTTTCTAAAAGTTGTTTTCCATCTGTAGAGTGGTAAACTTCTGGGTGAAATTGAATAGCATAAGTGCTTTCTCCTTCAATTTTGTAAGCGGCATTTTCTACGTCGTTCGTACTCGCTACTAAAACACCATTTGTTGGTAACTTTTTAATAGTATCAGAGTGGCTCATCCAAACTTGACTGCCTTCGCTAATGTTTTTTACAAAAGGCTCATCAGTTTTTATAAACGATAAGTTAGCTCGGCCATATTCTCTAGTATTCGAAGGTGCTACTTCACCTCCCGAAAAATGCGCTAAATATTGCGCGCCATAGCATACGGCTAGCATTGGTTTTTTTCCTCTAATTTCTGATAAATCAGGATGCAAAGCATCTTCACCTCTTACAGAGTTTGGACTTCCCGAAAGAATAACTGCCTTGTAGGTTTCTAAATTGGTTGGAATTTTGTTAAATGGATGTATTTCGGAGTAAATGTTGAGTTCCCTAACTCGACGGGCAATAAGTTGTGTGTATTGCGATCCGAAGTCTAAAATAAGTACCTTGTCATGTTGCATGCGCAAAAATAAGGATTGATTTTAAAATGACGAATTAGCACAACAACTTTTTTAACTAAATTGTTAACAGTAAAAAATCGCCTTTTAAAGGTTGTAAGTTTTCTATTAAGTTTGGTAATAATTGCTCGCCATATTCTAAATAAAACTCCGAAAAATTAGTGTTTCGTTCCTGTAAACTACCACCCGGAAAAAGTTCGGTTTGTAAGTCGGTCATTCTCGAAACAGCATCTTTCAATTTACGCTTTTGAGCTTTAAGTAAACGATTTTCTAAATGCTCTAAACCTTGCAATTGCTTTACTTCTTGAGCCTTTACGGCTCCTAAAAACGATTTATCGGTATCTTCGGCTAGCTCGTACATACTTTCAAATTGTTGTACCAAGTGCTTTTTTTGTTCAGAAAAATCGATATCAATATTAGAAATTTCTCTAACTTTTTTATTAATGAAGGCACTTCGTTTTAAGAAAATATCTTCTTTAGAAATATTTAAATTTTGAAGCTTTTTACTCTGACTTTCCGTTTGAATTAAAACTGAATTTCTTAATAACAGTACCGGAAAAGGTACCTCTACTGTATTAAAATATTTTTTTAATTGAAACCAATACGCCAATTCTCCGCCGCCGCCAATGTAACATAGGTTTGGTAAAACCACTTCTTGGTATAGAGGTCGCATAATTACGTTTGGAGAAAATCGTTCTGGATAATTTCTTAATTCATCTAAAATCTCTTCCTTAGTCCAAGTTATTGACGTATTTACAACCTTATATATATGGTCTTCAAAAACTATACGTTCTCTTAAATTTTCATTTAGATAGAACAAGTTTATTTCTCTTGGGTTTACTTGCGCTTTATAGCCTTTAGAATAATTATTTAAATCTTCTATAGTTTCCGTAACTGCCTTAAACGATGTTTGGTTTAACAATTCGGTTTCTATAAAAGGGATAAACTCTTTTTTCAATTCGGCATGGTTAGCCTCAACAATAACTAAACCATATTCGTGAAACACATCATTTGCTAAATATCTAGTAGCATCGGCTAAATTATCATGTTCTAAATAAGCGTCTTGGAAAAGGCTTTTTAAATGCTCTGCGTTTTTGGTATGTCCTATTTCATTAGAAAACACTTCAAAAACTTCCGCTAAACCATCGGTAGATAATTCTCCAACGGCTCCACTAGCCTCCTTATTCCATTGTACTTTTTTTCCTCTGAAGTTAAAATAATTTATTTCATCAAAATCATGATCTTCTGTTGCCATCCAATAAATAGGAACAAAATTTTGATCGGGATATTTTTCTTTTAATTCTTTTGAAAGATTAATAGCCGATACTATTTTATACAGAAAATAAAGTGGCCCCGTAAACAAGTTTAGCTGGTGCCCTGTTGTAACAGTAAAGGTGTTTTCCTGTTTTAATAAATCTATATTTTGAAGTGTTAATGCCGAAGCATCAACCTTTTTATACTGTTCAGTTAGTACACCATGCAATACATTTCGAGATTCTGGAGAAAAACTCGCTCCCTTTTCTTCAATTTGATTTTTGAAATTATCAAGGTTTGGAAAACGGTTGTAAAATGGTTTTAACTCTTGATTTTCATCGAGATAATCACAAATTAAACTTGAAAAATATCCTGTGTTTTTAAACGAAATACAGTCTGCTGGCATATTAAAATAGATAGAAAGTGTAAATATAAGCTTATTCAATTTTGCAATTCTAAAAATTTCGTTAAGAATTAACAGGAAATTAAACCGCCAATTTTGTCGTATTAAATTTAAGAAACATTCATTTTATATTCACTTAACATTTCAGTACTTAATTCTAGAGGTTGTTAATATTTAAGTAATCTTTTTAACACTAAGGTTACTTAAAATTAAATTAAGCACAGCAGTTAGTTAACACGGTTCTTTGATTCAAATTCTAATTTTGACTCGAATTAATTAACCAATATTTATATATTAAATGATGAACAAGTACATTAAATTATTTTTATTCCTTTTTATTGTAACATCTACAAGTACAGTAATAGTTAGCTGTGATATCGAAGATGGAAAAGATGGTATTAACGGTGTTGACGGAAAAGATGGCGAAGACGGAAAAGACGGTGAGGATGGTGAAGATTTTACACCTCCAGTAGCCATGTTTACAAACAAATCGTCTTTAGCGCCTTTAGTAAAATTACACAGTGAATTTAGTACAGTAGAAGCTTTTTCTTTATTAAGTTCTACAGATGTGCTTTCTAACGGTTTTCGTTTAGTTGGTGCTCAAGATGGTGCAGGATTTTTAAAAGACGGTGAAGAGTACATCTATGTTGTAAATGCAGAAGATGATTATGCTGTTTCTAGAATTCGTTTTGATAAAGACCTTAATCCTATTTCTGGCGATTGGTTATTAAATAGTGGTGTTGCAGATTATGCAAGACAATGCTCTGGTACTATGTGGGAAGCTGCTGTACATGGTGGTGATAAAGACATCTTTTTATCAGCTTCAGAAAGTTACGCTTACGATGTTAAAGGTATCGATCCTTGGATTGAAACACCTACTCCAACTGCCGATTTTGGTTTAGATGCTTTAGGTGAATTTGCTTGGGAAAACGCCGTACCATTACCAAAAAGTACTTATGCTGGGAAAACCGTAATAATTGGTGGTGATGATGATTCTAGCGGATCTGAAGGCCAAGTAACAATGTACTTATCTGAAAATGGTGATGCAGATTTAGAAAACGGAAAAATTTATGTTTTAAGATTTAAGCAAGTTTCTGACGGAGCTGGAGGGTTTATGGATGTTGCTGCAGATCAAGTTTATAATGAAGGTAGCCTAGATTTTCAAAACACTTACGATATCGAGTTTGTAGAGATTGTAGATGGTGCAAGCTTAACTAAAGACGAAATGGAAACTGCTTGTACAAATGTATTTGCTTCGCAATTTATGCGTGTTGAAGATGTAGATTACAGAAAAGGTAGCGATGCTAATGCAAGAGACGTATTTTTTGCTGTAACAGGAAGAGGTCCTGGAAGAGGCACTTACAACGATTGGGGAACAGTTTACAAAATTGAACTTGATGAAACCAATCCATTAGAAGGTAAATTAACTCAAATTATTAGCGGAAATACCGATACTAATAACCAAGACGGTAACGTATCTGAATTACAAAGTCCAGATAACATTTGTGTAACAGAAAACTATGTGTACACACAAGAAGATCCAAACTCTTTTTCTAGAAATCATGCTGCTCAAATTTACCAATCAGATTTAGACGGTAACAACACAAAAGTAGTTTTAGAATTAAAAGTAGAAAATAACTTAGACCCAACAGGATCTACAGGGTTTTCTGGTGAGTTTGGTGCTTTAACAGATATCTCTGACAAAGTAGGTGTGCCAGATACATTTATTTTAAACTTACAACCACATTACTGGGAAAGCGATGCTTTTGTTTCTAGCAGTTTACCACATAACCAAGGTGGACAAATTGTATTATTAAAAGGCTTAGCTAGATAGTAAACACTATATTTTTTTAATATTAAGAATCTTCATTTTCGCAATGAAGATTCTTTCATTTTTATAACTTTTACACATGTTTCGATATTTAAAATCGCTATTCTTCTTAATTATTTGCATTTCAATAACTGGATGCCAACAGGATAAAAAAGAAACCATTTCTGTAATAAATTGGTCGGCTGCACAAAACTATTACTCCCAAAACATAGATTTAGCTTTAAGTTATATCGATAGTTTAGAAACCGAAGGTATGCACGGTAAAAAAGCCAAAACCTATTTCGCTTTATCTCGTGTTGCTTTCAAAAAAGCTGAACCTTACGCATCATATTTAAATCCTGAGGTAGGCCACAGAGCAAACGGACCTGCCCTACCTATTTATAAAGAAGACACCGGTAAGATTATAAAACCTGTTGGTTATCAAAAAATAGAAGAGAGCATTTACGATCATGAAACTACCGAAGCCGATTTTAAACAAGAATTATACGTGCAAAAAGGCATGCTTTCTAACCTTAAAAAGGCCATTGAAAAAAGAGACCTTAATCCACAACGCTTTTTTATAGCCACGCACCAGCAACTATTACGTGTAGTAAGCTTAGCCATATCTGGTTTTGATACGCCTGTAAGTCATTTAGGCATTGATGAAACTATTGTTTCTCTAGAAAGTTTACAAACCGTCTATAAGGCTACGATTCAAAATAGTATTAAACTTAAGAATGAAAAATTAGACTCCGATTTTAATGCTAATATTGAAAAAGCTATTGCTTTTATTAATAAAAATCAAGATTTTGATACTTTCGATCGCTTTACATTTACACGCGATTACATGAATCCGATTACTCGGAATTGGGTTAATATTAGAAAATCTAGTGCACTTTGGGAACCAATAGACACTACGCCTTTTAATTTTGATGCACCTACTTTTTTTGAAGACGATAGTTTTAATTTAAACTATTTTACAGCCGCTATCAACCAAAACCCAACTGAGAAACAGATTACTTTGGGTAAAAAATTATTCTCAGACCCTAAACTTTCCGCAAACGGAAAAATGGCTTGTATTACCTGTCATTTACCTCATAAAGGCTATGCCGATAATGTTGCACTAAATTTAGATAATCAAGGTAAACCATTGCTACGAAACACACCAACACTTATAAATACGGCCTTTCAACAAGGTTTCTTTTTAGACGGACGCTCAAACACCTTGTTAGATCAAATTTCATCTGTATTTACAAATGATAAAGAGTTTAATTCCGATGTGCATAAATTCTCGAACGCCATTCTAAAAGACTCAACTTATACCACTCTTTTTAAAGATGCCTTCGGAAAAATAGCTTCAAATAATACGGATGTTATAAAAGCAATTTCATCTTATATTTCAACCTTAAATGGTTTCAATTCTAAATTTGATAAAAACATAAGAGGCGAGGAAAATAATTTTTCAGATGAAGAAAAACTGGGGTATAATTTATTTATGGGAAAAGCCTTGTGCGCTACTTGTCACTTTATGCCTTTAACCAACGGAACCGTTCCTCCTTTTTATACAGAAACAGAAAAAGAAGTTATTGGAGTTCCGGAAACAGCAGAAAACAAACAACTTGATGACGATTTAGGTTTTTATTGGAGCTTTAAAGAACCACTGCATAGAGGCATGTTTAAAACCCCAAGTATTAGAAATATTGCTCTAACAGCGCCTTACATGCATAATGGTGTTTACGAATCCTTAGAGGAAGTTGTAGAATTTTACAACCTTGGAGGTGGTGGCGGTTTAGGTTTCGATTTAGAACATCAAACTTTGCCTTTCGATGAACTTAATTTAACAATTGAAGAACAAAACGCTTTAGTCGCTTTTATGAAAACTCTAACGGAAACAGTTAGTGATGTGTATTAAATATTAGCTCTAAAACTTTTAGAACACAATAATGAAACCCTTAAAAATCCGTCAACCTATGGCGGATTTTTATTTTATAAAAAACCAACCATGACTACCAGCAACTGCTCCTGCCGTAGTTATTAAACTCAATATTAGTAAAAACCAATGCGCCTTATGAAGTATTGAAAATGTTTTTGAAGGATTTTCTTCTACATATTTTTTAAATAATTTATGCAATATAAGCGGCTCTAAAACATATAAAATAAGAGTAAAAAGCACCCAAACTAAAGTCATAGCATGAATCCACCAAAACCGATAATCGAAATATCGATCCCAAGCATCGAGCACATATAACATATAGAAACCAGAAAGCCCGGTTAGTAAAGTTGTTACTTTTGCTTGTATGGCAAACTTCCCTTCTAACGCTTCGAAGGTTTTAATTTGATCTTCTTTGGATTTTAGCTTTTTTACGGCCGGAATAATTACGGTAGTTACCATAGAAACTCCACCAATCCATAAAATAACAGCTATAACATGAATAACGCGTGCTAAAGTGAATGTTTCCATTTTCTTTTAATATGAGTTGATTTAAACCTGAGTTACTTTCATAATTTTAAAGCACCAAACACTTGGCTAGTGTTTTTTCATAAATTTTCTCGTACTGAGGTACAATTTCGTGTAAGTCGAATTTCAAAGCTTCTTTTCGAGCGTTTTCTTTGAAGGTTTTTAATCGATTTTCATCGCTTAAAATATGTATAGCATTTTTGCTCATATCTTCAATATCGCCTACTTCACTTAAATACCCTGAAACACCGTGCACATTAACTTCTGGAATACCACCAGTGTTACTTGAAATTACAGGAACACCAGACGCCATAGCTTCTAGAGCCGCTAAACCAAAACTTTCCGTTTGAGATGGCAATAAAAATAAATCACTAAAGCAAAGTATCTTATCGATTTCATTACTTCTTCCGAAGAAAATTACTTTATCTGTAATACCTAGTTCAGCGCATTGTATTTCCATCTTTTCCTTTTCAGGTCCTTCACCAATAAACATCAGCTTGGCTGGCATTGCTTTTTGAATGTTATAAAAAACACTAATAACATCTTCTATTCGTTTTACGGGACGTAAATTACTAATATGCGTTATTATCTTTTCGTTGTCTTTAGCCATCATACCACGCTGACACTCGGTAACGCCATGATGCTTATACTTTTCTAAATCTATAAAATTAGGCACTACATCAATGTCGTTTTTTATATCAAACAAACGTAATGTATCTTCCTTTAAACTCGCTGAAACCGCAGTAACAGCATCAGATTTATTGATACTAAACGTTACAGCTGGTTTATAAAACGGATGACTACCAACAAGTGTAATATCGGTACCATGAAGTGTAGTTACAATTGGCACATAAATATCTTCTTCAATAAGCATTTTTTTAGCCATATAAGCCGCATATGCGTGCGGAATAGCATAATGTACATGAAGGATTTCTATTTTATGAAGCTTCACCATATCGACCAATTTACTCGATAAAGCTAACTCGTAGGGTTGGTAATGAAACAATGGATATTCTGGTACATTTACTTCGTGATAATGAACATTATTGCCCAATAATTCCAATCGCACAGGTTGGTTATATGTAATAAAATGGATTTCATGGCCACGCTTAGAAAGCTCTAAACCTAATTCTGTTGCTACAACACCACTACCTCCAAATGTTGGGTAACACACTATACCTATTTTCATGCTCTTAAATTTAAAATTTTAATCTTCAATCGCTTCGTAAATTAAACGCTGAATTTCTGTTCTAATATTTTCTTTCAACAACAAATTTTTACCTGCATTTGGATAAGTTCTATTTGCTAAAAAAACATATACAATTTCTTTATCTGGGTCTGCCCAAGCATAAGTTCCTGTAAAACCAGAATGCCCAAAACTCTTCATAGATAAACAACCACATGTTGGTCCTACCGTACCTAATTGAGGTTTATCAAAACCAATTCCTCTTCTGTTATTTTGAGCTTCAAAATAACGCGTATTAAACTTATCTACAGTTTCTTCTTTTAAATAACGCTTTCCGCCGTAATACCCTTTCTGCAAATACATTTGCATAATTTTCGCAACGTCATTGGCGTTACTAAAAACACCGGCATGACCGCCAATGCCATCTTGCATGGCTGCCCCCATGTCGTGTACATAACCATGTACTTTTTGAAAACGATAATAATTATCCTCTTCCGTAGGTACAATTTTTTTACTACTTATTTTATGGTACGGATTATACATAGTATTATTCGCACCTAAAGACTCATAAAAATGAGCTTGCGTTAATTGCTCTAACGTTCTGTCGTAATACTCTTCAATAAATTTCTTTAGGATATAATAAGGGAAGTCACTGTAACGGTATCTCAAGCGATCTAGTAATTCTGAATCTTTAATAATATTTGGAATAGAATCCTGATAATCAGTTCTTAAAAACAAGTTTTTAGCCACTTCAACATTAAATTCTAGACTTCTAATTTTTCTATAATATTTTGCACTAGGGCGTTTAGTTACTGTATCTAAAGTATGATAATAAAAGGGTTCCCATGGGCGTAATTGCGCATAATGCGAAAGCATCTTCTTGAAAGTTACATTCTCCTTATTAGACCCTTTGTATTCTGGTAAAACTTCTACTAATTTAGTATCTAGCGAAATAACGTTTTGTTCTTCTAACTCCATTACCAAAGGCAAGGTTGCTAATATTTTTGTTAGAGATGCTACATCGTAAATATCATCGAAACCTACTTTTTCTTTTCCGCTATAGGTGTGTTTTCCAAAACTTTTATTGTAAATCACTTTCCCTCTTCTAGCAACCAAAAGTTGAATTCCGGGTGTCATTTTATTGTTTACAGCATAATTAGCGATAGAATCTATTCTGTTTAATTTTTCAGAATTCATTCCCACACGTTCCGGAACGGTATAACCTAAACGTTTTATAGCCTCACTATCTATACCTTCGCCAGCGTTATAAAACTGACCAATAGAAACAGGAAGTGTTCCTTTTGCAGGAATAGCTCCAAAAATAAGCTGTGCAGATTTTTGTTGTGCTATAGCACTGTTTTGGTAACTTACAATAACACTCTCAATATTTGCCATAGTTCTTAAATCGGCAAGTGCGTAAGGCTTAACAAACATATCTAAAATTACGTTGTGCGATCTAGAAATTTCGTGCAACCAACCAATCTCTTTCTCTGTAAACTTATAGCTTTTCCATGGATTAGCGTTAGAGCGATGTAAACCAACAATAACGGTGTTATAAGGTTCTAACCTTCCCATTAATTCTTCTAAATTATTTCCTTTTACGGCATGTACTTTACCATACTTTTTAAGTTCATTAAAAAATACATCACCAGAATCGTCACCTAAATTAACATAAGCTATCGATTTAATTTCCAACTTTTTCAAAGGGACTAAGCTATTCTCGTTTTTAACAACAGTAATAGCATTTTCTAGCAGTTCTTCATATAAAATATCATCTTCTGGTCTATTTAAATCTTTTCCAAGATTTTTTAAACTGATAGGTTTATAATTCTGTAAACCAACTTTATACTTAGCCATTAAAATCTTTTTAACCGAAAGTTCTAATCGTGCTTCTGTTATTTCACCTCTATTATAAGCTTCTTTAATTTTAGAAATACCAATACTTACATTTTCAGACATTAGCATCACATCGTTACCGGCTTTAAAAGCAGCTAAATCAATATCGCCCGTTTCATCAAAATCGGCAGCCCCCTTCATAGTTAAGGCATCAGTAAAAATAAGACCTTTAAAGCCTAGTTTCTCCTTTAAAATATCGGTAACAATATGTTTTGACAAAGATGAAGGCACACCAGAATTATCTAAACCAGGCACATTTAAATGCGCCACCATAACGCTAGAAAGTCCTTCGGTAATTAATTTTCTATATGGATATAACTCTATAGAATCTATGCGTTTTTCATTAAAACTAATAGTTGGTAATGTTAAATGCGAATCTTGATCGGTATCGCCATGACCAGGAAAATGTTTTGCATTAGCCAAAACTCCTGCGCCTTGCATTCCTTTCATGAAAGCAGAAGCCTTACGAGTAACATTATCTCGGTCTTCACCAAAAGAGCGGTTACCAATAATTGGGTTTTTAGGGTTAGTATTAATATCTACAACAGGTGCAAAATTAAAATGTACACCTAAACGTTTGCAATGTTCGCCAATATATCGACCAGCTTCTTCAACTAATTTATCATCTTTAATAGCTCCAAGCGTCATGTTCCAAGGAAAAGCATAAGTAGAATCTAAACGCATGCTTAAGCCCCATTCGGCATCCATACCAACTAAAAGCGGAATTTTTGATATCGCCTGCAGTTGATTATTAAGTTTGGCCTGACGGTATGGTCCGCCATTAGAATATATTACACCACCAATATGGTTGTTTCTTACTAAATTTTCGACCTTAACTTTTGTTGCGGCACTTTGGCTAGACATGACCTGAACCATGTACAATTGCCCTATTTTTTCGGATAAGGATAGCGAAGAATACACACTATCTACCCATTTGTGTTGAGCTTGAGGGTTGGCTGTTTCTAAGGGGTTTTTAGAATTTTGACCATAAATAGAAAGTACTGAAAACAGACAAACTACGGTAAATTTTATATGACGCATAAAAAGAATTAATTAAGAAATTACTAGTCGTTTAATACAATACTAATAATCATGCCAAAATAATACTTTTAAAAAGAAGATGAAAAGACTTTAAGATAGATTTATACAGAAGTTTGTAACAGATTTAAAATCTGTGTTCAAGTAAATTACAAATTATACACTTTTATCATTTTATATTAGAACAGCCTTTTAAGTAGAATTAACATATTTCAGTGGTATACACAAATTGAAAAATGAATCTGCCATTATATCCCCATCATTTAGCATAAAACAAACATTAAAATCTTTTTTTATCATCATTTAGAAGAGTCCTAATAAACTACAGATTTAGAGATATTTGTAAATAATAACATTTAACCAAATAATAAACATTATATAACATATCGCATTGTTTTAAAAGCGTTATTTACTCCCATTAAAAAAACAACCATACTAAAATTATCAATGGATTTTTCAATAGTAGTTATTTATCTTGGCTTTACATTAGCCGCCTATTCTGTAATAGGTAATGATACCATCCAAACGTTAGGGACTTTTCTAAGCTCTAATGAACGAAAGAAATGGTGGGTGTTGTGGCTTTATGCAGGTGGTATTCTAACATTTACCCTAATCTATGGTTACATAACTCATGATGGCGATGTCTCTTATGGACGTTTAGAAAAATACCCTATGCCAAACCCGTTTTCATGGTATTATATATTACCTCCTATTATTTTAATGATACTTACGCGTACCGGAATTCCTGTAAGCACATCATTTTTAATTCTTACGTTTTTTAACCAAAAGAATTTAACCGATATGGTGTTAAAATCTGTTTCTGGTTATGCGGTTTCTTTTGTTGCTGCCATTATTTTGTATTTGGCCATATCTAAAGTACTAGAGAAAAAATTTATAGAAAACCCAATTACAGCAAAAGAAAACCAAATATGGACCGCCTTACAGTGGGGTTCTACTGGTTTTTTATGGTCGCAATGGCTTATTCAGGATTTTGCAAATATTTATGTTTACTTGCCAAGACAACTCGAATTATGGCAGTTAATATTCTCGTTAATTATTATATTAGTGATGCTCGCTTTTATTATCGCGAAAAAAGGAGGTGCCATACAAGGTATTATTAAATCTAAAACCAACACCGTCGATTTAAGGTCTGCTACGCTTATAGATTTTACATACGGTATTATTTTATTCTACTTTAAGGAGTTAAATAATGTGCCAATGAGTACCACCTGGGTGTTTATAGGTATTCTGGCCGGTAGAGAAATTGCATTAAACTACATGCTTAGAAAAAATGAACCTAGAAGAGCTATGTTTAGTAATTTAGGTATGGATTTGTTTAAAGTTTTTATAGGCCTTGTAGTGAGTATTGTTCTAGTTTATGCTGTAAAATATTTAGCAACGTTATAACCTTACTTCCATTTAAAATTAAAACATAACCCTAATCGTTAAAAAAATGAAAAGCATATTATTTCCAACAGATTTTACCGAATTATCCTTAAATGCTTTTACATATGCTATGGAATATGCACAAAAGTCTAATTCAAAGTTAATTGTATATCACACTTATACCGCCGGAGATCCTTTAAATGAAGATGCTCAGGCTGTTTATAACAAAGTTGATATTCAGAATTTCAGAAGTAAAAAAGATAAGTTCCCTCCTTTTGAAAAACTTATTAAAAACAGTAAAGTTGGAAACTTAAATGTAAAATATGTTGTTGATGAAGGTACTTTTGTTGAGTCTCTTAAAAAGTACATTATAAAAAAAGAAGATAAAATAGACTTGATTATAATGGGTACGCAAAGTAGCCAAAATAGTCTGTTCAATATTTTTATGGAAACCAATACTATAAAAATATTAGAAGAAATTAGTAAACCGGTTATTGCTGTGCCAGAAAAAGCTGTTTTTGATGGTTACCTGGATAACATTGTTTTTCTTGTAGATTATAAAGAAGATGAAATTACACCGTTAGGAGATGTTATTGAAAAATCGCAAGAATTTAACTCAAATTTACATGTTATCCATTTCGATTTGGCTCATGTAGAATCTATTTCTCCACTAATGGAAACCTTTAAAAAATCGTTAGATTCAGCTCATCTTAATAACGTAAAGTTTATTTCTATAGATTCCATTAACCTGAAAAAATCGCTTACGGAATACTGCATTAATAATAAAATAGATATGGTTTGCTTAATAAACCATAAACGTAATTTTTACCAGCGTCTATTCTCTTTTAGTTTAACTGAAGATTTGTTAAACAACTTCGATATACCAATAATGGCCATTTATCGTGACTAAGAAAATGTAATCCATAAAAAAAAGCTCTAAAAATTTTTAGAGCTTTTTTTATTCTATTAAAGAAATAATCTTTATTCAATTAAATCTATATGTCTGTCGTGATAGCCTAACAAGTATAAAACACCATCTAAACCTATGCTAGATATAGAACTTTGTGCATTATCTTTTACTTTAGGCTTCGCATGAAATGCAATCCCTAACCCCGCTAAATTAAGCATAGGTAAATCGTTGGCACCATCGCCTACCGCAATAGTTTGACTTATATCTATACCTTCTTTTGCGGCTATTTCTTTTAAGTATTCTGCTTTTTTATTACCGTCAACAATATCTCCTAAATAGCCACCAGTTAACTTACCATCTACAATTTCTAATTGGTTAGCATAAACATAGTCCATACCTAATTCTTTTTTCAAATACTCACCAAAATATGTGAATCCTCCAGAAAGAATAGCAGTTTTAAAACCGTAACTTTTTAAGGTATCAATTAAACGGCGAGCTCCTTTTGTAATTGGTAAATTTACAGCAACATCCTGCAGAACTTCTTCACTTAAGCCTTTTAAAAGGTTCATACGTTGTTTAAAACTTTCGTTGAAATCAATCTCCCCTTGCATAGCCGATTCTGTAATAGCTTTAACTTCATCTCCAACACCAGCAAGTTCTGCTAATTTATCAATAACTTCAGCCTGTATTAGCGTAGAATCCATATCGAAACAAACTAAACGACGGTTTCTACGGTAAATATTATCTTCCTGAAAAGCGATATCAACATCGAGATCATTAGAAATTTGCATAAACTTCGCAGTAACTTCAGCTTTATTATCAATTTGACCACGAATGGAAAGTTGAATAGAAGCACGTGGATATTCAGATTGCTTTTTTAAAGATAAACGCCCTGTTAAACGTTTAATAGAATCAATATTTAAATTCTTTTCTGAAATTACTTTCGTTACTTCAGATATTTGTTTAGCTGCTAATTTTTCACCTAAAAGTGTTACAATGTAACGGTCTTTACCTTGAAGTGTAACCCAATCTTCATATTTATCTAAAGAAATTGGAGTAAACTTAGCCGAAATACCAAGCTCATAAGCCTTGAAAAGTAAATCTTTTAAAACGGCTGCCGATTTCTTTTTAGATTTTATTTCGAACAAAATACCGAGCGACAATGTATCATGAATATTGGCCTGACCAATATCTAAAACTTTTGCGCCATATTCGGCCAAAACGCCAGTTAAACTTGATGTTAAACCTGGTTTATCCTGTCCTGAAATATTTAATAAAACAATCTCTTTAGCCATAATTTAGTTTTTACTTTTTCAAAGATGTAAAAATCATTATTCTATTTGAATTATGAAAATTTTTCACAAAGAATGATTCTTAGAAATTAAGGGGTTTTAGTGAATTATTTCAGGAAAATGCTAAATAAACTAATAATCTTCATCTAGACTATCGTTAGTCCTTTTCTTGAAAAAAGATTTTATTACATTTCTAAAAATTATATATGAAATGATAAATCCCCATACTTTAATTAAACCTTCTTGGCTAGTATTATCATCTTGCATTCCTCCAATCACATAGAGTAATGTCCATACTCCAACAGTTATAGCCATAACAATTGATATGCCATAGACATAATTAATCAATTTCCATATAGACCAATGGAAAACTTCTTTATCAATTTTATCCACGGTCTATATTTACATTAAAATAATTACTTTACAAATCTACTATGCCAGCTTTCACTCGCAGGAACTTCCCAGTTTTCTTTAAACTCACCAACATTAGCAACTAAATTATTGAAAACAATAGTGTTTTTAGAAACCGCTTTGTCTTTTGCCATTTTACGGAAATCTGTTAATGTTTTATAGGCTACATATTCACCTTGCTTGTAAGACACATTCATTTTATCCATTAAATCGACGTTGTAATCCTTTTCTAATTGCTGAATAAAATGCACCGAAGCATCTATGGAACAACCTGTAGCCTGACTCATAGATTGGTTAACACCAATCACAATAAAACGTTTGTATTCTATAGTGTAACCCGATTGCAAATCACTACCGTGTGCCGTCCAGTTTTCTATAAAAACATTAAGTTTAACCTTAATTTCTTCTAGCTCTTGCTCATTAAACGAACGATTGGCTTGATATATCCAAACGCGTGATTCTGGTGGTAATATATTAAAATCTACTAGCATTTTTTTTCTTTATAAGATGAATAATATTCTGGTTAATTAAGCCTAAACATCCTTCATTTATTAAATTAAATTATTTATAAACCTTGAGACTGTGCAATTAATTCTGCAATATCTAAAACGGTTATTTCACTTTCTTTTTCTTTCACTTTTACGCCGTCGCTCATCATGGTCATACAATATGGACAAGCCGTTGCTATAATTTCTGGGTTAGTTTTAAGCGCATCTTCAGTACGAAGTTCGTTTATTTCCTTATCCCCTTTTTCTGCATCTTTAAACATTTGCGCACCTCCTGCTCCACAACATAATGCAGTCGATTTGCTACGTTTCATTTCGAGAAGGTTAGCATTTAATGTTGCCAATACATCTCGTGGTGCATCATATTCTGAGTTTGCACGACCTAAATAACAAGGGTCATGAAAAGTAATGCGTTTTCCATTAAACACCCCGTCTTTTATCTCTAATTTCTTAGATTCGATTAACTCTTTTATAAATTGTGTATGGTGTAAAACATCATATTTACCACCTAAACTTGGGTATTCATTTTTTAAGCAATTAAAAGAATGCGGATCGCAGGTTACAATACGTTTAACTTCATAAGCGTTTAGTACCTCGATATTCATCATGGCTTGCATTTGAAACAAAAACTCGTTACCTGCACGTTTTGCAACATCCCCTGTACAAGTTTCTTCGGTGCCTAAAACAGCAAAATTAACGTTGGCTTTATTTAATATTTTAACAAAAGCACGTGTTATTTTCTTGGCTCTATCATCATAACTTCCAGCAGAACCTACCCAAAATAAAATATCGGGTTGTTTGCCTTGAGCCATGAGTTCTTCCATGGTTGGTACGTTTAGTTGTTCGCTCATTTTTATTCTTTTATAAATTAAAATGGTTTATTTTAATTCTTTGATTTTACTTCTTCTTCTACTTCAAAATTTTCTCTTATTAAACCCGCTAAATCCTTTTTTGAAACTCTAATGTATAAAGCATGTTTAAAGGTACCATTTGTAAGTCGAACATTTTTATCGTTACGAATTAAAAACGTTCTTCGGTAAGCCTCTTCTGATAGTTTTTCTATTTGAAATTCTGAGCAATAATCACAAAACACTTTTTTAACCTTAATTTCTGATGGATGACTATCTACATAGTCAATCGCAGCGTAAACTTTTATTTGTAATGAATCTTTTTGGTATCCAACCTGAGATTGAACCTGATTAAAACAAAATAAAGTTAAAATTAATATGATTAAAGCGTATCTCATTCATTATTTTTCATCTTTCCAATTCAAACGGTCCATTTGATTGTATGGCCATGGTGCTCCGTTATTTTCAATATTGGTCATCATGTTATTAAGCTCCGTTGGGGCCGCACTTTGTTCCATAACTAAATAACGACGCATTTCAATAATTATCGATAAAGGATCTATACTTACAGGGCAAGCCTCTACACAAGCATTACAACTTGTACATGCCCAAATTTCTTCGTTTGTTATATAATCACCAAGAAGCTGCTTACCGTCGTCTTTAAATTCACCATTGTTGGCATCGATGTTTTTACCAACTTCTTCTAGACGGTCACGTGTGTCCATCATTATTTTTCGAGGTGATAATTTTTTACCTGTTAAGTTTGCAGGGCATTCGCTAGTACAGCGTCCGCACTCGGTACATGTATAAGCATTTAATAAACTTACCCAACTTAAATCTTGCACATCACTAGCTCCAAATTTAGCAGGAACTTCATCGGCATCGCCTTCTGCTGGTGCAGCAAATGGATCGGCATTAGGATCCATCATTAGTTTTACCTCATTAGTTACCGATTCTAAATTATTGAATTGACCCTTTGGCTTTAATTTACCGTAAAACGTATTTGGGAACGCTAATAATATGTGTAAATGCTTTGAGAAATATAGATAGTTTAAGAAAATTAAAATACCAACAATATGTATCCACCAAGCACTACGCTCTATAAAATGCAACGTTGCTTCGGGTAAACCTGAAAACATTGGTGCAATATATTGACTGATAACATTTCCTGAGTTTAACCCTTGGAAATGCAAATCGGTAGCATTCATTATTAAGAAAAGGCTCATTAAAACCATTTCGAAATACAAAATGATGTTTCCATCGTTTTTTGGCCAACCAGTCATTTCGCTTTTCAAAAAACGTTGAATCTTGATTACATTTCTACGTATCCAAAATATGATAACTGATACAAAAACTAGACATGCTAAAACTTCAAAAGTACCTATTAAAAATCCATATACAGATGTTGGTAAAACACTTAAACCTATACGGTGTGTACCAAAAAGACCATCGATTATAATTTCTAGAACTTCAATATTTATAATAACGAAACCGACGTAAACCACAATGTGTAGAAATCCTGAAACAGGACGACGCACCATTTTACTTTGCCCAAGAGCAATGCGTGCCATGTTTTTCCAGCGTTCGGGTTTGTTATCGCTAACATCAACATCTTGACCGAGGTTAATGTTACGGAATAGTTTTTTTACATTTTTTGCAAAATATCCAATGCCACAAAATAAAATTATAGCGAATACTATGTTTGGTAAATATGTCATTTAAATCTTAGTTAGTTTCTGGTTCTTGGTATGGAATTTCTTTCTTAGAAAGAATTCTAGTATAGCGGTTTGGGTGTAATTTAAAATCTAACAATAGAGACTCTAATTCTGCGGTTGCACCTTCTAAATTATCGTATAAATCGTCGTCTTTTAATAGTTTGCCCATGGTACCTTCTCCCTTTTCTAGGTTTGCCATAATGTTTTCAAAACTCGCTAGCGTAGTTTCTAAATTCTTCATGGTAGCTGCTAAATCAGTTTTAGAAAGTTCTCCCGTCATTTTAGCCAAATCGTTACTTGCACTTTCAGCATTAGTTAAAACTGTAGTGATTTTAGATTGATTGGTTTGCATGATATTATTTAAAGCTTTTGAAGTGCCTTGAAAAGAATTCATGGTTTCACTCAAACTAGCCAAACTAGACTTTAAGTTTGCCTTTCCTTTTTCATCTAAAACATCATTTAAATTAGAAATTAAAGCATCGGCACTTGTAAGCATAATTTCAATTTTAGCTTGTAACGGTGTTAATTGACTTGCTAAGGCATCTGTTAAACCTGCTTTTATTTTTCCTGTTAACATAGCTCCATTTTCAGCTGTTCCTGCATTATCAAAAGCTGGTATAATAGCTACGGCTTTTCCGCCTATTAAACCTGTATCATACAATTGTGCGATACTGTTTTTTGAAAATTCAAAATCATTATCCACCAATAATTCTACTAATAATTTACCCGAACCATCGCCTTTAAATTTCAAACTAATAACTTTTCCAACGTTAAGACCATTAATAGTTACAGGTGTTGCTGGTGCTAAACCTTCAACATTATCGTAAACTGCGTAGTAGGTTTTAGAACTATCTAATAGGTTCTGCCCTTTTAGGTAATTAAACCCAAATATGAAAAGGATAATTCCTAATAATACTAATATGCCTGTTTTTACTTCTCTAGATATTTTCAAATTGTATTTTCTTTAAATAACAAAGACAAATTTAAGATAATTTTAAAAAGAATGCTCTTATTTTCTGAATTACCTTTTTAAAGCTTCAGTAAGACTTACTTTTTTGCCATTCTTAAAAGCAACAACAAAACTAGACTTATAGCCTTTACTTTTTGCATCGCTCACTAATTGCTTTGTTTGTGTGTAGTTTGATGTAGAACCGTAATAATACTTGTATAAGTTTCCTGCTTTTTCTTTAGAAATAGTAGATAAACCTTTAAAATTATAGGGTTTTGTTGCTATGGATTTTGAGCTAGCTGCTATTTGTATCTTAAAAGTAACGTCCTTATATATGTCATCACTTGTTGAGGCCGTTTCTTCAACTTCATCTTCAAAAATAGTATGTGCAACATTTTGCTCTATGGAAGCTTTGTATTGCAAAATAGCATCTGTAATAGCCTTAGACATATCTTGTTGTCCTTTTTTCGAATTTAAATACGCACCCTCTTTATTATTTGTTAAAAACCCCAACTCTACCAAAACACTTGGCATTACAGTTTGGTGTAACACAATAAAACCGGCTTGCTTAACACTTCTATCTTTTCGTTTTAATTTACCAACAAAATTACTCTGAATTAAACTTGCCAATTGAATACTTTGATCTAGATAATCTTCCATACCCATCATGATACTAATTGCCGATTCTGGTGAATTAGGATCATATCCAGCGTAATTTTGGTGATAATTATCTTCTAATAAAATTACTGAGTTTTCCTTTTTGGCAACTTCAAAATTCGTATTGTTTCTGTGTAAACCTAAAACAAAAGTACCCGCTCCATAAGCTTGAGAAGTGTGAGAATCGCAATGCACAGACACAAATAAATCGGCCTTAGCCTTATTTGCAATTTTACCACGAACAAATAAATCTATGAATTTATCTTCCTTTCGGGTATAAATAACTTCAATATTTGGGTTTTTCTCTAAAGCACTCCCAATGGCTAAAACCACTTTTAATGCAATATCTTTTTCTTTATAACCATTACCCATATTACCAGGGTCTTTACCGCCATGCCCTGCATCTAGTACAACAACAAACTTATCGCCGTCGTTATTTCCATTATTTGCATATGAAGAAAATGTTAATACTAATATAAAAGATACGAAAAGTAATAAGGTGTTCGTTTTCATGAGATAAATCAGATTGTGTTTTAAACCGGTGTATTAAAAAATACGGCTATTTTTAAAATTAAAAGCATGCCATTTAAAAAATAGTAACGATTAAAATACTCGGTTTAGTTTAATTTAAAATTTTTCTAAGAATATAAAACATTCACAGAAAAATATATGTAATTTTGGCTTTTCAAAAACCGAGCCATACTTTTACAAAAATACATTTAAAAGCGTTGCAGACAAACAACTTTAATATACTTTTTGCACTAAGTTTTACCATGTTTATTAACATGCTAAGCTTTGGGCAGGACATCAAAAAAAAGACGGATTCTATTAAACCTTCTGTTGAAAATCGGGTGACAATAAAAACCGATAGTGTACTAGCACCAATAATTGATGAAAAAGTTCAGGATTCCACTAAAACCGATTCTATCAAACCTAAAAAAGGTCTTTTAGAAAATAAAGTGGTTTACAGTGCGGTAGATTACACCACCTTCAATCAAATAAAACACAAACTGTATTTATATAATCAAGCCAAAATTGATTATGGTGACATGAACATTTCTGCAGGAAGTATTATTGTAGATTATACAACAAACACCGTTCGTGCTCGAGGTATTATTGATACTACTGGTGAATACACTCAAAAACCCGTATTTACACAAGGAAGTAGCGTGGTAGAGCCCGACTCTATTGTTTTTAATTCAAAATCTAAAAAAGCACTTATATATAATTCTAAAACCGAGCAAGGTGAAGGAACTGTAATTGCTAGTATCACAAAAAAGGAAAACGATTCGGTTTACTTCTTAAAGAACGCAAAATATACAACAGCTGAAAATCTTGAAGATCCAGATTATTATATTAAGCTAAGAAAAGCAAAAATTGTTCCCGGTAAAAAAATTGTAACAGGCTTAGCTAACTTGTTTATTTACGATGTACCAACACCAATAGGATTACCTTTTGCCTTTTTCCCTCAGACTGAAACACATACATCAGGTGTTATTTTACCTAGTTTCGGTGAGCAAAACGATCGAGGTTTCTTTTTACAAAACGGTGGATACTATTTTGCAATTAACGACCATGTAGATTTAACTGTTTTGGGAGATTATTACACTAATGGAAGTTACGGACTAAGAGTTGAAAACACTTACGCAAAGCGCTATAAGTACAGAGGTAATGTAGCTTTTAGATATGAAAGTTTAATAACGAGTGAACTTGGTTTTTCCGATTATGCTAAAAACACATTATACAACTTAAGATGGTCTCATAGTCAAGACGCTAAAGCCAATCCTAATTCACGTTTTTCTGCCTCGGTAAACCTTGGTAGTAGTAATTATTATAGTGGATCGTTAAACCAAGTAAATTTAGCAAACCGATTTAATAATACATTATCATCTTCGGTTTCTTATTCTAAAACTTTTCAAGGGGAACCACAGGTTAATGTTAGCTTAACAGCAACACACTCGCAAAATACGCAAACAGAAACTATTAATATGACGTTGCCTACACTGCAAGGTAGTATTGGTAGAATGTATCCTTTTGCTCCTAAAACAGGTTCTAAAAAAGGGATTATTCAAAATATAAATTTACAGTATAATCTGCGTGGGGAAAACAGAATTGAAACTACAGATTCTTTATTCTTTAAAAAGGAAATGTTTGACGATGCTCAAGCAGGGTTTCAACACAGTATTCCGTTAACCACAAACTTTAAGTTATTCAAATATTTTAGTATGAGTACTAGTGCAAACTTCAATGAAGTTTGGACATTTAAAACTATTGATAAAAGTTTCGACACTACAACTAGAGAAACAGTTACGGAAACAGTAAATGGCTTCGATTCTTTTAGAACTTATAATTTTAGTACAAGTTTAGGAACTACCATTTATGGTATGTTCGATTTTGAAAAAGAAGGTAAAGACCCTAAAATACAAAAAATAAGGCACGTTATGCGTCCTGCTATTAGTTACAATATTAACCCGGCTTTCGATAAATATTATGATACTTACGAGGTTGTAAGTGCCGATGGAGAAACAAAAGAAGACGTATCCTTCACCCGATTTGAAGAAAGCATATTCGGTACACCAGGTCAAACATTTTCTAGCTCTATGGGTATTTCATTATCTAATAATATAGAAGCTAAAGTACGCGATAAAGATAGCACGGCTACCGAGCCTAAAAAGGTGGTTTTACTTAATAACTTAAACTTTTCTACATCTTATAATTTTGCTGGAGACTCTTTACAATGGAGCCCAATAAGAATGAGTGGTGGTACACAACTTTTCGACAATCAATTAAGTTTGAATTTTGGAGCAACTTTAGATCCTTACGCTCTTGATAACAACAATAATAGAATTGATACTTTTAATGTTGATAACGGCGGAAGCTTATTTAGATTAACTAGTGCAAACATGACTGCTAGTTGGTCGTTATCTAGTGATAAGAAGGGTAAAAAAGATTCTAAAGACGACGATAGAAATCGTGATGAAAACTTACAAGGTGGTGGCCGTGACGATGATATGTTTGGTGTATCTCAAGATTTTTCTAAACCTATCGATAAAAAAGACGATGAAGATAAAGACGCTAAAAGTGCTCTTTATCGTTACAAAATTCCATGGAGTTTACGTTTAGCTTATGCTGTAAATTACTCTAATTCCACAAGGCAAAACGAAATATCATCGCACTCTTTAATGTTCTCTGGAGATATTCAATTATCAGATAAATGGTCTATTGGAGCATCATCTGGTTACGATGTTAAAAACAATGGTTTCACCTCTACTCAACTTCGTTTTGAGCGTGATTTAGAAAGCTGGAGAATGAACTTGAGCTGGGTTCCTTTTGGAACTTATTCCTCATGGAATTTCTTCATAGGTATAAAATCTAGCCTCTTACAAGATCTTAAATACGAAAAACGTAAATCGGCAGATACTCAATTATAAAATTAAAGGTGCTATATTTTTGTTTACACAGAAGTATATATTCATTATTTTTATAGCTGAACTTAATCGATTTTCAACCTTATAAATAATTTTACAGATGAAAAAAATAATCACAACTACCGAAGCTCCAGCACCTATAGGTCCATATAATCAAGCTGTTTTAACAGGAAACACATTATATACGTCTGGACAAATAGCTATTAACCCAGGAACTGGCGAGCTTGTTTTAGAAAATATTAAAACTGAAACTACACAGGTAATGAATAACCTAAAAGCCGTTTTAAAAGCAGCTGACATGACTTTTGAAAATGTTATTAAATCGACGATTTTTATTAGTAATATGGACGATTTTGTAAACATCAACGAGGTTTACGGAAGTTATTTTGACGACGCCACAGCACCTGCACGCGAAACCGTACAAGTCGCTAGACTGCCTAAAAATGTAAATGTAGAAATTAGTGTTATCGCAATAAAATAGATAACACCCTTAGATTCTAAAGCGCATACTTATCCAACAACTCTTTTAGTTTTGGTAACTCAAGAGGTTTTGCTAAAAATTCATTAGCACCGGCTTGTTTTGCGCTTTCAATATCTTCTTCAAAAGCACTTGCTGATACGGCTATAATTGGTGTTTTATGTTGTTGATACTTTTTGGTTTTTATAATCTCACGGGTGGCTTCATAACCATCCATATCTGGCATATAGATATCCATAAAAATCATATCGAAATCTAATATTTTATAAAGTTCTACAGCTTCTAAACCGTTTTTCGCAAACGTACAATCGGCACCTTGCTTCTCAAGTAAAAACTTAATTACTTTTTGATTCATTCTATTATCTTCCGCAACCAACACATTAAATTTAGAATGAAGCGCAGGTGTTGCTTCTTCAACCATTTTAATATTAAGTGTCTTTTTTAATTGAAGGCTAAAATAAAAGGTAGACCCTTCGTTCTCTTTACTTTCAAGCTTTAAGGTTCCGCCCATAAGCTTAACCAACTTTCTCGAAATAGAAAGTCCTAAACCAGCACCGCGATAATCTTTAATAATAGAGGCCGGAATATTGGTATCATCATCAAAAAAGCGCTTAACCTCGTCAGATCGCATCCCTACTCCAGTATCCTTTACATAAAATGTTACAATCTGTTCATGATCTATTCCTACGGTTTGATCTATTATAATCGAAATCTTCCCTGCATTAGTAAATTTGATAGCGTTATTAATCAAGTTAATTAAAACCTGTTGTATTCTAGAAGAATCACCGTATACTAAAGATTTATCTTTTTCTTCAAATAAAAATTTAAAATCGAATTCTAATCCTTTTTCCCAAGCTTGGTATTCAAATACTTTGAATAGATTACCTAAATCTTGTTTTAAGTCTATAGCGATAAAATTCAGCTTCACATCAGCACTATCCACTTCCGCATTATCCGTAACCATTTTCACTAATTGCAATAAATGCATCGATGAGAACTCTGCAATTTCTACCTGAGCCACTTGGTCGCCATCCAAATTGGTTTGTTTAAGCATATTTAGCATACCTAAAACCGTGTTAAGTGGTGTACGCACCTCATAACTCATGTTGGCTAAGTAGATTGATTTGTGCTCAGCTAAATTTTCAGATTTCTCTAAATCTCTTTTTAATTCCTTTATTCTAGATGTCAAATTTTCTTTTATTACTTCATTCTTCAATAAACTCTTTAAAAAGAATTGTAAAGCAAAAACCTGAATAACAGCAACTACGAAAAGAAATAAGGCTGCTAATTCAGCATAAATTTTATCATCAACAAAAAGATAACCAATTATTAAAATAGCCGCAATAGAAGTGAAAATTGAAAAAGATAATTTCTTTTTTACGGTAATATACTTTACAGACTCCGGGATAAAATTCATTTATAATTGGCAGGTTAACAAATCAAAAAATATATTGATTAAAACACTAATATAATTAATTAGTGACTCATAGTTATATTCTTTTTGTTTAAATTTAAATTTTCTTTTAATAATTTTCAATAAAATACAATCGATAGTAATGCGCATAGAAAACGAAATAAAATTAGGCTTTAAAGATGTTATGTTCCGCCCGAAAAGATCAACTTTAAAAAGCCGATCGGAAGTAAGTTTAGAGCGTGAATTTAAATTTTTACACAGTACTACAGTTTGGAACGGCATCCCGATTATGGCTGCTAATATGGATACGGTGGGCACTTTTGAAATGGCCAAATCTCTTGCTAATAAAGGTCTTTTTTCTGCCATACATAAACATTATACCATTTTGGAATGGAAAGCATTTTTATCTTCTATTTCAGAAAAACACTTAAATCATATTGCTGTTAGTACAGGTATCGGTAAAAACGATTCTGAAAAACTTGCGGCCATATTTAAAATAAATCCAGAACTGAAATTTATCTGTATTGATGTCGCAAATGGCTATTCGGAATATTTTGCAGATTTTGTAAAAAGCACTCGAAAACAATATCCAGATAAAGTTATTATTGCTGGCAACGTTGTTACTGGCGAAATGGTAGAAGAACTAATTCTATCTGGTGCCGATATAGTAAAAGTTGGTATTGGTCCAGGATCTGTTTGTACAACTCGTGTAAAAACCGGTGTTGGTTACCCTCAACTTTCAGCTATAATAGAATGTGCCGATGCTGCTCACGGATTAGGCGGACACATTATTAGTGATGGTGGTTGCACAACTCCTGGTGATATTGCCAAGGCTTTTGGAGCAGGAGCCGATTTTGTTATGTTAGGCGGTATGCTTGCCGGGCATGATGAAAGTGGCGGTGATATGATTGAAAAAAACGGTAAACAATTCCGTAAGTTTTATGGTATGAGTTCTTCCACGGCTATGGACAAACATGTTGGTGGTGTTGCAGAATATCGCGCTAGTGAAGGTAAAACAGTCGAAGTGCCTTATAAAGGCCCTGTAGATATTACTTTACAAGATATTTTGGGTGGTTTACGCAGTACTTGTACCTATGTTGGTGCTTCTCGATTAAAGGAACTCACTAAACGTACTACTTTTATTAGAGTTAACGAGCAAGAAAATAGATTTTACAATCATTAACATGACATGGTTCCAAAATAATTACCATGAATATTTATCAAAAAAAGGATAAACAATCACAAAACTCATCAAATCATCATTTTTTATCAGCATAATTTTCAATGTTTTAATAGTTATAATAAAGCGCTTAGTTTTATTCGAAACCCCTATTTTACAATGAAAATTAATGTATTTTTATAAGAATCTTTTTTACTAATAAATTCATTCAAAATAAACCAAGAAATTTATGGCGTTAAAAATTGTAATCTCACACAAAACAAAGTACAAGTATGATAGACCTATAAATCTATCTCCACATATTTTTAGATTACGTCCTGCCCCACATAGCAGAACGCCAATTGAGGCTTATTCTATAAAAATTAAACCGGAAAATCAATTTTTCAACTGGCAACAAGATGCCTTTGGTAATTATTTAGCACGATTAATTTTTCCTGATAAAACAACTGAGCTTTCTGTTGAAGTTGAAATTATTGCCGATTTAAAAACGATAAATCCTTTTGACTTTTTTGTTGAAGAAGCTGCGGAAGAATATCCGTTTACTTATAGCGATACCATTAAAAAGGAACTTCTACCCTATTTAGAAATTACAGATAATGGGCCGCTTATTCATGAATTTATTAAAACTTTAGATTATACGCCAAGAAAAACAATCTATTTTTTAATTGACATCAATCAGAAAATATACGAGTTCTTAAGCTATAATATTAGACTAGACCCTGGTGTACAAACCTGTGAAGAAACACTACTTCAAAAAAACGGATCGTGTCGTGATTATGCTTGGCTATTTGTACAAGTATTAAGGCACTTAGGCTTTGGAGCACGTTTTGTTTCAGGATATTTAGTACAATTAAAATCTGATGAAAAATCGCTTGACGGTCCTTCTGGTCCTGAGGAAGATTTTACAGATTTACATGCTTGGGCAGAGGTTTATTTACCTGGTGCTGGTTGGATTGGTTTCGATGCTACATCGGGATTATTAGCTGGAGAAGGCCATATTCCTTTAGCTTGTACCCCTTCATTTGAAAGTGCTGCACCTGTTTCTGGAATGACAGATATTTGTGAAACTGAGTTTGAATTTGAAAATTCCGTAAAACGTATTTTCGAATCGCCTCGTGTTACAAAACCATACACAGATAAACAATGGAACGATATCTATAAACTTGGTTTTAAAGTTGAAAAAGAACTAGAAAAAGGTGATGTACGCTTAACCATGGGTGGCGAGCCAACCTTTGTTTCTATAGATGATATGGAATCGCCGGAATGGAACACCGATGCCGATGGGCCACATAAAAGACAACTAGCCGACGACTTAACAAAGCGCCTATTTAATAAATTTGCTAAAGGCGGATTTTTACACCGTGCACAAGGTAAATGGTATCCTGGAGAACCTTTACCACGTTGGGGAACGGAGCTTTGTTGGCGTAAAGATGGTAGAGTAATTTGGCATAACGAAAAATTACTTTCAACCTTTGCTGATAATAAAGTTGTACCAGAAAATGCAGATAAATTATTTTTAGAGACCTTAACTCAATATTTAGGTGTTACCGATAAAACGATAATGCCTGCCTTTGAAGATGCCTTTTATTTCCTTTGGGAAGAAGGTAATTTACCCACAGATATTGATCCAAGGGAAGATAAAGACGGTTCGTTAATTCAAAAGAAATTAGGCGAAATATTAGAACAGGGCACAAATAAAGTTGTTGGTTATTTAATGCCATTAAACAATAGTTTTGGTCAATGGCTTACTTGTGACTGGCAGTTTAGACGTAATCATTTGTTTTTAACGCCTGGTAATTCACCTGTTGGTTTACGTTTGCCTTTATCTTCGTTAGTTCATAAATCAGAATATGAAGAATTTCCAAAATTCGAACCCGATCAATTTACCAAACGTGGTAGATTCCCGAGTTATAAAAAAGTAGCGACCAACAGATATGCCGATTACATTAATGGTGATCTTGAAAGTCCAAAAACTAATTATTTTATTAGAACTGCACTTTGCGCCGAGGTTAGAGACCAAAAACTATATTTATTTTTACCACCATTAGATTGTGCTGAGTATTACTTAGATTTACTTTCGTCTATCGAAGCGACAGCAAAAGCATTAAATATTCCGGTGATTTTAGAAGGTTATCCTGCACCAAAAGATAATAGATTGGAGTCCTTAAAAATTACTCCCGATCCTGGTGTGATTGAAATTAATGTGCATCCAGCAAAAAACTGGGACGAGTTAACTAAAAATACATTTACGCTTTACGAAGAAGCAAAGCAATCGCGTTTGGGTACCGAAAAGTTTATGCTCGATGGTAAGCACACGGGAACAGGTGGTGGAAACCACGTAACCTTAGGAGGTATATCTCCTGCAGATAGTCCTTTGTTACGTAAACCTAGTTTATTACGAAGTTTATTAACGTTTTGGCAACATCATCCAGGGCTTTCTTATCTGTTTTCAGGGTCTTTTATTGGTGCAACCAGCCAAGCACCAAGAATAGATGAAGCGCGTATGGAAAACCTATACGAACTTGAAATTGCCTTTAGTCAAATACCTAAAGATGGCGAGGTTCCATTTTGGTTAACCGATAGATTGTTTAGACATTTATTAACCGATTTAACGGGTAATACACACCGTGCAGAATTTTGTATTGATAAACTATACTCACCAGATTCATCATCGGGGCGTTTAGGTATTTTAGAGCTTCGTGCTTTCGATATGCCACCACATCCTCAAATGAGTTTAATGCAGAATTTACTAGTACGAACTTTGGTTGCATGGTTCTGGAAAAAACCTTACGAGCATGATTTAGTGCGTTGGGGAACAGAATTACACGATAAATTTTTAATAGAACATTTTGTAAGAGAAGATATAAAAGATATTGTAAACTCACTAAATAAAGCAGGATATCGCTTTAAAGAAGAATGGTTTAATCCGTTTTTCGAATTTCGATTTCCTTTACATGGTATGGTAACTATAAACAACATTCATATAGAACTTCGTGCAGCTATTGAGCCTTGGAATGTTTTAGGTGAAGAAATGACTGGCGGTGGAACAGCACGTTATGTAGACTCCTCTTTGGAACGAATTCAAATTAAGGTTACAAACTTTACGGAAGAAAGATATGTTGTAACTTGCAACGGTGTTAAAGTAAACCTTAAAGCAACCTCTGTAAAAGGAGAATTTGTGGCAGGTATACGTTATAAAGCATGGGATCCATATTCTGCGTTACACCCAACTATTGGTGTAGATTCTCCTCTTGTATTTGATATTGTTGATACATGGAACAAACGTTCTATTGGTGGTTGCACCTATTTTGTATCGCATCCTGGCGGACGTTCTTACGACGTGCATCCGGTGAATAGTTACGAAGCAGAATCTAGACGAATTAACCGTTTTTGGGAATCTGGGCACACGCAAGGAGAAATCGATCCGATAAAAGAAACTATAACAGACGATAATACATCAAGTATTACCGTTAAAAAGAAAGGCAGTTCTAAAAAATTCAATTATAAAGAATTACCAGTTAATTTTGAGTTTCCGAACACAACAGATTTAAGAAAAAAGTAATTAATAAATTAAATGACCATAGATTCAAATACACTATTTCAGAATTATTTTACCAATCATAAAAATTATGATGAAGTATTGAAATCTAATATGAAAATTAACCCACAATGGGATGATTTACTATCTAATTTAACCGATGCAGGTCCCGACGAATTAATTTCTAGACAAAAGGAAATTGATTGGTTAATGGATGAAAACGGTGTAACTTACAATGTTTATAACGATCCCAAGGGCTTACATCGCGCTTGGGATTTAAGCATTGTGCCCTTTTTAATTCATGATAAAGAATGGCAAACCATTGAAAAAGGTTTAAAGCAACGTGCTGAGTTACTCAATTTAATTTTAAAAGATATCTATGGTAAGCGTGAGCTTATTAAAAACGGTATTGTACCGCACGAAGTACTGTTTGCGCATCGCGGTTTTTTACGCCAATGCGATCAAATAAAATACAACACCTCTAAAGATTTACTAATTCATGCAGCCGATTTAGCAAGAGGCCCAGATGGCCGTATGTGGGTGGTTAACGATCGTACGCAAGCACCTTCTGGTTTAGGTTATGCTTTAGAAAACAGATTCGCCATGAACAAGGCGGCATCAAATTTATTTAACGGTATTAATGTAAAACAGCCAAGCGATTTTTTTCAAGATTATAACCAAATGCTTATCGATGCGGCTCCAAAAGATATCGACAATCCAAACATTGTTATATTAACATCTGGTCCGCATAACGAAACTTATTTTGAGCATGCTTACATGTCTTCATTTCTTGGTTATCCTTTAGTAAAAGGAAACGATTTAGTGGTTAGAAATGGTAAAGTTTGGATGAAATCTTTAAAGGAATTAAAGCAAGTTCATGTTATTTTAAGGCGTGTAGACGATGTTTACATGGATCCTTTAGAACTTCGTGAAGACTCTTATTTAGGTATCGCTGGTATTCTTGACGTTATTAGGCAAAAAAACGTAAGCATTGTAAACCCAATAGGTAGTGGTGTTTTAGAAAACTCTGGTCTTATTCCGTTTATGAATGCTATTTGCAAGTATTTTTTTAATGAAGAATTACTGCTTCCGCAAATAGCTTCTTGGTGGTGTGGACAAGAAAAGGAACGAAATCATGTTTTAAAGAACATAAAAAAATATGTTGTAAAACGAATTGATCGTTCTAATAGAGAAAGTATATACTTCTGTGAATTTTTAAATGAAGCCAAATTAAATAAACTAAAAGAAGAAATATTAGCAAATCCTTACCGATTTGTAGCACAAGCTAAAATACAATTCTCTACGGCGCCAGAATTTATAGATGGCAAATTAGAGCCACGTAAAATAATGTGCAGAACCTTTGCTATCGCTAAAAAGGACAGCTACAGCATTATGCCTGGCGGTTTAGTACGTGTTGCCGCAGAACGCGAAAACTTAATAGTATCTAACCAAAGAGGTGGTATTAGTAAAGATTTTTGGGTTGTAAGTGACACTCAGCAAAACTACTTTCATAATTATGCTTGGGATAATAAATTTCGAAATCCAGTATCGGGTATTAACGATTTACCAAGCCATACAGCAGAAAACTTGTTTTGGTCTGGTCGTTACTTGGGTCGTGCACTAGTCACTTCTCGCCTATTGCGTATGTGTTTAAATAACATGCAAAGTTCGCAATATAAAAGTGGAGAAGAACCTTCTGAAAATTTAAAAATCATCTTTGAAGCCATAACCGGCATCACACATACTTTACCTGGTTTTGTTGGTAAAGGAAAAGAAGAACTTCTTAAAAATCCATTAAAAGAATTAAACGCTCTAGTTCTAGATACCTATAAAGTCGGTTCGTTAGCACAAACTTTAGGCAGTTTTAACAACTCATATTACACGCTTAGAAACTTATGGTCTAAAGATATGTGGCGCGTGTTCGATGGAATCAAAAAACTATGGAATAAGCACGATAGAGAGAAGCAATATACCGCAGCTCAATTGCTTAAACTGTTAGATAGTACTATTACTCGCCTTATTGCGTTTATGGGTTTAATTGAAGAAAGTATTTTAGTAGACCAAGGTTTACTACTTTATTTTATTGGTTTACAAACCGAACAAGCGAGTTTAACTATTGCTAAATGCAGATCTTTAATTGTGGCGAGCTATGATGAAGATTTAGAATATGAAATGCTAGAGGCTTTATTATCGAGTCATGAAAGTTTAAATATTTACCGTTACAGCTACCGATCTTACCTTAGTGTAGAAAACGTAGTGAAATTAGTTATACTTAACGATAAATACAGCCGTTCGCTTACCTATCAATTAAGTCGAATTTTAAAAGATATTGGAAAATTACCATTACCAACTGGTATTACGGGTAACTCAAAATGTTACGATTTGATTAATGAGGCCAATCAAATTATTAAAAAATCGAATATCGATACACTTTTAACGTTAGATGAAACAGAAGCTGTAAGAGAGAATTTAGAAGAGATGCTTTCTGAGCTTAGCGAATTATTGCATCAAACATCTTTATCTATTTCTGATACGTATTTCAATCATTCATATCAACAAAATCAATTGGTTAATCAAAACTTCCCACTACAATAATGGTTTTTCAATTATCACATACCACAAGTTACAAATACGGCAATGGCGTAACATTTTGCCATAATATAGCGACCTTAAAACCACGTGATTTTTTGGGACAAACCATTTTAAGTTACGATTTGGAAATTAGTCCAAAACCAACAGAAATATCTGAACGCACCGACTTTTTTGGAAACACCATTACCCGATTTTCCATACAGCAATACCATAAAGAATTAAAAGTTATTGCAAAAAGTAAAGTACTTCGTGATTATACTTTAGCGCCCGATATACATAAATCGGAAAGCGGGATCACCATTACTTTAGATGAAGCCAAACAAGAATTAAAATCTATTTCACCTGAAATTTTAGAAGTAAAACAGTTTTTACTAGAATCTATTTTAATTGCTAAAATATCTAAAAACATAAGAGACTACGCTTTAAAATCTTTTAAGCCAGATCGCCCTATATTCGAAGCGACTTCAGAATTAATGCTACGCATTTTTACCGATTTTGAGTTTAACTCAAACGCTACCAATGTGGCTACTCCTATCCAAGAAGTTATGGAAAAGAAAAAAGGAGTTTGTCAAGATTTTGCACAAATAGGGATTGCATGCTTAAGATCTATTGGCTTACCGGCTCGTTATGTTAGTGGCTATATTGAAACATTACCGCCTCCTGGAAAAGAAAAACTAATAGGAACCGATGCATCTCACGCATGGTTCTCTGTATATATTCCAAAATTTGGATGGGTAGATTTCGACCCTACAAATAATCAAATACCAAAAAACCAACACATTATTGTGGCTTATGGTCGTGATTATTATGATGTGCCACCATTAAAAGGGGTTATTTATAGTTCTGGCGCCAATAAAATGAAAGTAGCAGTAGATATTAGACCTGCGGTAGATTAACCGATTACACGCCCTGTAGAACCTTGTGCTGCAGGAAGTAATTCATAAATAAAATCAGGATCTAAATTAGCTTCTTTTCTATGAGAAACATATAGAATAGCCGTATCTGTTTCTGTTGCTATTTTATTAATTAATTCGCAAAATAAAGCGGCATCACTATCATCCAAACCATTAGTAGGTTCGTCTAAAATAAGCAAGGGCGGATTTTTAACCATCGCTCTGGCTATTAAAACCAAACGCTGATGACCACGAGAAAGCGATAAAAAACATTGTTTTCTAATATCGAACATATTTAAAACTCGTAACCAATGTTGTGCTATTTTTATTTGCGCATTCGTTGGTGTTTTATACAAACCAACGGTATCAAAAAAACCAGAAACAATCATGTTACCAATAGCATCTCGGCGGGTGAAACCGCGAAGCATTTCCGAAGAAAAATAACCAATTTTCTGTTTAATATCCCAAATACTCTCGCCACTCCCCTTTTTTACGCCAAATAACGTAATATCTTGTCCGTACGCTTTAGGATTATCTCCAAAAATCATACTTAATATGGTACTTTTACCAGATCCGTTTGGTCCCATTAATTGCCAAAATTGTCCAGATTTTATTTCCCATGAAATGGAATTTAAAATAGTACGTTCTCCATAATTAATAGATACTTGATTAAACTTGACTAAAGGATTTAAAATTTCGGGTTTATCATGATACTCTACCGTAGGCAAAGCTTCAATAAAATAAAAAGGTTCTGTTTTATTTTCTGTATTTGAAAACTCAACTAACTTATTATCTTCTACCTGATATATGCTTTTTATAAAAGGAAGAACATCTAATTTTCTATTTGCAATTTGGACAATTGAAGTTGTTTCGCTTAAAGCAGTCAACTCCTTTTCAATATGTGCTTGTGTAGCAACGTCTAAATTGCCAAAAACATTATCAATTACTAAATAATCTGGTTTTTGAGCTATTATATGATCGAGAAGTGCTTTTTTTCGTTCACCTTCTGAAGAATGAAGTAAACTATTTTTTGTTTGGGTAGCCACGTTCATTTTGCCGTGACGTATTTCTTCATCTATAAATTTATTTAAAATTTCTTCAGAAAAAAGTGCACCGTTTAAACTTGAAAAACTTGGAATTAGTTCTTCAAAAAAAATAGTTTTGATAAGGCTTTCCTTATCAAAACTATTAGATATATAAATTGCTAAATGCTTTTGCATTTATCTTTTACTTTAAATTATTGGTATGAAATGGCACTAAACCATCAATTGGTCTACGTTCAAAATTTCCAACTATAAAGCCCATTTCTTCTCCAACTTCTCTAATTTCCTTTTGAGCAAAAAAGGCTATAGATCCTGCAAAATGTACAGGTGCTGTTTTTAGCTCTTCTTTAAATTGGAAAATCATATTTTTTGCAAACAAACGAATACCGTCTTTAATTAAGTTAATGGTATACTCTGAATCTTTATGTAAGAACATAAATTCAGCAAACCCTGCTAAATACGCATTAGGACTTGGTTGTTTGTATAGGTTGTATTTAATAAAATCTGCCTCCATGTTAAACTTAGCACCAAAGGCTATTTTAACATTTTCTGGCATGTTACCAAAGTAATAATCTCTAATTAACTGCTTACCATAATAATTACCAGATGCATCATCCATTAGCGTGTAACCAAGTGATATAACGCGTTGGTGTAATACTTCGCCATCATAATAACTACAATTAGAACCTGTACCCATAATGCAAACTACAGCAGCTTCTTTTGGATCGTTAATAGTAGCGTAAACGGCAGCTAATGTATCTTCGTTAACTTCAACATGAGCATTAGTAAAAATATCTTTTAAAACAGTACTTAATAAGTCTTTCGCATTATCTGTACCACAACCAGCACCATAAAAGAACACGTGTGTTACTTTATCAGCATTAGATTTTAATTCTTTACTTTTCTTAATTAATTTATTAAGCTTTTTCTCGCTTAAAATGGCTGGGTTTAATCCTTTAGTTCGGATTTTATCCATTAATCTATTTCCGTCTTTATCTACAGCCAGCCAATCGGACTTAGTAGAACCACTATCTACAATTAAAATCATAAGTTCTTAGAATAAAAAAATCCACAGCATTATTCAAAATAAATAACACTGTGGAAATATATAAATTATTTATTATATTGATCCGATATGTTGAGCTAAATCAATTAATTTAGTTGAATAACCAAACTCGTTATCATACCAAGAAACTAATTTTACAAAACCGTCATTTAATGCCATACTTGCGTTTGCATCGAATGTACTTGTTTTTGGTTCAGATACGAAATCTTGAGATACAACACCTTCTTCAGTATAACCTAAAATACCAGCTAATTCACCTTCAGAAGCTTCTTTTAAAGCCGCTTTAATTTCAGCCCATGGAGCTGGACGCTCTAAACGACAAGTTAAATCTACCACAGATACATCAACAGTAGGGATTCTAAAAGCCATACCAGTTAATTTTCCGTTTAATTCAGGAATTACTTTTCCAACAGCTTTTGCAGCTCCAGTAGAAGCTGGTACAATGTTGTTTAAAGAAGCACGACCTAAACGGTAATCTTTTCTAGATACACCATCAACAGTAGATTGTGTAGCAGTTGCAGCGTGAACAGTTGTCATTAAACCTTCAGCAATTCCGAATTTATCGTTAATTACTTTAGCTAATGGAGCTAAACAGTTAGTAGTACAAGATGCGTTAGATACGATAGTATGTGCAGCAGTAATTTCTTTATGGTTTACACCCATAACGAACATTGGCGCATCGGCAGATGGTGCAGAAATTGCAACCTTTTTAGCTCCAGCAGTAATATGTTTTTGAGCACCTTCTAAAGTTGTGAAGATACCAGTACAATCTAAAACAACGTCTGCTCCAATAGCATCCCATTTTAAATCTTCAGGGTTACGTTCTGCAGTAACTCTAATTGTATTTCCGTTTACTACTAAGTTACCATCTTTAGTTTCGATAGTTCCATCAAACTGTCCGTGAACAGAATCGAACTTTAATAAGTAAGCTAAATGATCAACATCTAATAAATCATTAATTCCTACTACTTCAATATCATTAGATCTAGAAGCTGCTACTCTAAAAGCAATTCTACCTATTCTACCAAATCCGTTAATTCCAATTTTTAATTTTGACATATTCTTGTTTATAAATGTTAAGTGCTCATGATATCTGAGACACGCAATAATTCTAAGTTAATTTTTGTTTTTCCTTTTATGGCATTATCTAAAGGAGTAAGCTGCATTTTATTATTAATTAAACCTACCATATAGTTAGATTTACCTTCTAATAAAGAATCTACGGCTTTAACGCCCATTCTACTCGCTAAAACACGATCGAAACAAGATGGAGAACCACCACGTTGCATGTGTCCTAACACAGATACTCTAACATCGTAACCTTCCATGTTTTCATCAACATAGTCCTTAAGTTCAAAAATATTTTTACCTATTTTATCTCCTTCGGCAACCACTACAATACTAGACGATTTACCTGATTTCCTACTTTTATTCAACGATTCTACTAATCTATCTAATCCTAAATCTTCTTCAGGAATTAAAATCTCTTCAGCACCACCAGCAATACCAACATTTAGAGCAATATGCCCAACATCACGCCCCATAACCTCTATAAAAAACAAACGATTATGTGAACTTGCTGTATCTCTAATTTTATCAATAGCTTCTACTACGGTGTTTTGAGCCGTATCGAAACCTAATGTATGAGACGTTCCAACAATATCATTATCGATAGTTCCTGGAATACCGATTACTGGGAAACCGAACTCTTCGTTAAAAACCAATGCGCCGGTAAACGTACCATCACCACCAATAGCAACTAAAGCATCAATCCCTGCTTTGTTTAATTGATCGTAAGCTTTTTGACGGCCTTCTTTGGTTCTAAATTCTGCAGAACGTGCCGATTTTAATATCGTTCCGCCTTTATTAATAATTCCTTTTACGCTACGAGCACCCATCGATTCAAAATCGCCTTCCATTAAGCCTTCGTAACCTCTATATATACCAATACATTCTATATTGTAGTAGGCACAAGACCTTACTACCGAACGTATGGCGGCATTCATACCTGGAGAATCTCCTCCTGATGTAAACACTCCTATTTTCTTTATTTTATTTGGCATTTATTTCTTATAATTAAAACGTAAATTTAATAAAGAAAAAGAATATAATCATACTATTAACACTGTTTTATTAGTAGTTTGATACTATAACGTTTTAGTAATAAATATTAAATAACGTGCTATTTTAACCCCGAATTATTCGATTAAAACCAAATTGAGGTAATTTTATTGAGAATTATTGAAAAGGAATTATTTTTTTGAAGCTGGCTTTACAGATATATAATCTGGCAATGCGCTTTCTGCTTCCTTTTCAGGTCGCTCTAATACATCATCTTCTTTGTCGGAGTTCTTAGTGAATATTTTTCTAAGCAACTCCTTAAACGTATCGAAATCGACATTGTACGAAAGCCCTACACCTTGCGTGTATCCAATATCTTCACCAAAATTACGAATACTGTTTTCTCGGTTAAAAACTTTAGCGGTTAACGTACCATCTTCATTTAAAAGAAAAGAGACTTCCACATCGCCAGCAATAACCGTATCGGTTGCGCCACCAACCGGTACCCCTACTTTACCATTGATAAGTACACGATCGCTAATTTGAGTTTGTAGTGTTAAACCAACACGATCGTCGGTTTGATAATCTGGAGTGTTTTGTCCGGCCTCATAATTTAAACCTAAACTCAGTTTACTATCTCCGTTAGAAAACACACTATTAATTATACCATTAAGACGTTCGGCAATAGTGCCCGAAAAATTAAGCTCATCTAAACCTCCAGAAAAAGAACCTGTTGATACAAGATACAAGGCCTGATCCTGACGATCACTATCCGACTCTAAACGGTAATTTAACTCCGATTTTATAGTAGAATTCACATTAGGAAACTCAAAAGTAAATTCTGGTACTGGGTGCTCTAAACTTCCTGTTAAAGCAATGTTTAATTCTACAGGTATACTTCTATTAATTGGTGTATCTAATAATGGAGATGGATTAGCTTGCGTTTTATAAATAGCATTCATGTTTATCTCAGCATCCAAAGGTGAACCTTCCCAAGCTAGAGTTCCACCCGGTTGAACTGTAAATTGCTTTTGCACAAAACCGCCATAAGCAAAATTATAGAGTCCTTCGAAAACCGCAAAATCCCCCCACATATTGAACTTTCCGTTTGTATTAATTTCAACTAATAATCCGCCTCGTCCTCTACCTTTTAAGGAATGCCCTGTGGCTTTATCTATTATAATTTCTACTTCGGCATCTTCGGTAACATCTAAATCAAAATCGAGCTCTAAACCTTTAATTTCATCAAAAACAAGCTCTTCTCCTTTGCTACGTGCTTCTTTTTCTTCTTTAGTTATAAAATGTATAAAGGTGTTATCTCCAAAAGATTCAGCATCATTCAGCGGTATTTTAAACACTGTTCCTGGTTTCGTTTCTCCTATTACATTAATTCTTAACTCCTCGGTTGGTCCATAAATACTAGCTTCACCACCAATAAAACCTGTGCCATAATACAGTGCGTCTTCAGTTTCTTTAGTATCTAAAATCAATAAATTTTTAG
This sequence comes from Algibacter sp. L3A6, assembly GCF_009796825.1. Classification (GTDB taxonomy): domain Bacteria; phylum Bacteroidota; class Bacteroidia; order Flavobacteriales; family Flavobacteriaceae; genus Algibacter. The sequence continues at coordinate 3,525,647 of NZ_CP047030.1, read as the reverse complement.
TTGTAATATCAAGACCTAGACTCCATTTAGAGAAATTAACATGGCTTAAATCTCCCTTTAATAATCCTTTTGTTTTATATTTTGTATCGGTAATATTGATGTTGTTGAATATAAAACTTTGATTTTTTAAACTCACAGAAGCGTTTTCTGAAAAATCGTAATTCACGTTTAAAAAAGGAATTCCTAAACCTGCTTTCTTTACTATAAGTTCACCATTAAAATTAGGTTTTCTTAGATCGCCAACAACCTGTATTTCTCCTTCGGCCTTACCACGAATATCACTTAAAACATCGCGCAATAAAGGGTTTAAAGGATACAAATCGAAACCATCAAACACCAAACTCACATCAATTTTGGAAGCCTTACCAGCTACATAAATATCGCCTTTAGCGGTAAAGGAATTAGAATCATCATTTTTAATTGTTGCATCAACTGTGTAATTTGTTAACGACTCATTACCACTAATATTAGCATCGAAAGAACCTAACAGAAAATCGTTAACTCTAAAGTTATTAATGATGATACTAGAATTGGGTAAATAATTCCCGTTTTGCTGTACTAAATCTAGTTTACCATTAACGTTTCCAGATAAATTTAAACTATCGATATCTGGCGTTATTTTAGCTAAATCGACATTAGTAAAGTTAAGTTTTATATCTTTTTCTGTAGAATCTCTAAGAAATCCGGAGAGTTTAATTTCTTCGTTTTCATGGTTAATTCTAAACTTATCAATATTAAATTTCGTTAATTTTTTATCAAATGATATTTTATGAAACTTATCTTGTAACTCATTAATATTCCATTTATTATCCTTGATTGTAATATCCGATTGTTTAAACCCAATAACCGATTCGTTTTCTTCATTAATAGTATGATAGAAACTTAAGTTGAAATTATCTTTATTACGTTTTCCGCCATTAAATTCCGACCGCATAAACAACGTATCATTAACCGTTACATTAATTAAATTGAAGTTGGAAACATTGTAATATTTAGTATTTAAACTATCTATTTCTACGTAAGTATTAAAAACCGGATTACTATTATCTACTTGCAACTCGATATTGTTTGCAAAATAATTTTGAAGCTTAATTTTAGGGGATTTAAAAGTGAGTTTAAATTGACTTTCATCACTCTCTACTTTCCCTCGAATAAAGGTGTTTTTGGCCAACTGAAGTTCCGGATAAATAACTTCTACAATTTTATTATAAATGGTGAAATTAAAATCGACACTTTGGTTCGCTTCTACTTCGTTTGGTATGTAATTAGTATAAATATAACCAATAGAATTTTCGAATAATTTTTTAAGTTCCTTAAACTTAAACTTCCCTTTAAAATCACCTTCTATAATATCTGGTGAGTTAATTTCTATATAACGCAAACCATCGCTAAAACGTGATGAAACATCGAATTCATCGAAATAATAAGTATCGTTTTCGTTTTTGTATTTGGTTTTTCTGAATGAAATTTTACCGTAAGCATCATCATAATTACTGGCATTCATATTCATGTTAACCGTACTTTCAAAAATAGAAATACTATCTTTTTTAATGAAGTTTAACGCGTTTAAATTGGCATACTCTACTTTGGCTTCAAAATCGTATTTGTTTACAGTTTCAGAGAAATCTACAAGGCCTGTAAAGTTTAATTTCAGGTTTCTATCATTAGCAATAAGGTTTCCATCAAAAATATTATTCCTAACATTTCCAGCCACTTTTACACCTTGATAATTATAGTTATTATACTCCACTTCAAACACATCACCTTTTACTTGTGTATTAATGGTTTTAGTAACAAAACCTTTACCATCTACATCAAAATTAAGCGATGCTTTACCAACGGTTGGAGAATCTAAAAACGTTCCGAAATCGAATTCATCAAAAATAATATTGCCCTTATAAGCCGCATTATCGATATCATTGATCTTACTTATTTTTAAGTTAGAATCTACAAAACCTAACTCGGTATCTATTTGAATATCGGCAACCACAGTAGACGATGTTATTTGAGAATTTCCAACTACGGTAAAATACCCTAACCTATCAAAAGATGATGGAATAGCTGCGCCTAGTACGTTTGGTAACAAAGCTTTCAAATCTTTATATGTAGAAGATAAATTTCTGAATTTCCCGTTCATATAAAAATTACCTTCTTCTTTATTAAAAAGGTTTTTAAAGCTGATATCTCCGTAAATACGTGTATTTCTATTGGTGTTTAATTTTAAATTAGAGGTTTGTAAATCATTTAAGGTTCCAGAAATATCGGTACTAAAAGTTGCTGTTTGGTTTACGCCAAATTCATTGTAAAACGTATTTAACTCGTCTAACTTAATTTTAGAATCTTTAAAACTAGCCGAAACCAAAACCTTATCGGTAAAATATTTAAAATCTGCCCTATCGTAGGAGAATTTTAAATCACCTTTTAACTCCGAGTTTGGTGTTTTAATACTCAAATTCCCGAAAGTCATATCTGTTAGGGTATAACTAAAATCGGTCATCATATTTTTAACGGTAACACCACGACTATCTACAAAATTAAGGGTATTAATTCTAGCATTCACATCGCTTCCGTTAATTAAAAAATTGGTAGCATTAATGTTTAAATCTTCAAAATGAAGCAACTTTGAAGTCTCTCTATTTTCATCTGTAAACTTAAAAACACTGTTGTATATGGATACATCACTACTCGATAATAAAAAATTACTTTTTTCCGATCTTGGATTATCACTATCAAAACGTGCCACAAAAACATCTAAATTAGTTTCTGCTTCGTCTTTATAAGTTTTAATATTAAAATTAAGATTTTCAATATCGATATCTCCAAAAACCAATTGTCCATTAATTAGGTTCCTAACACCCAGAATAGATGTGTTTAATTCGGCAATACTAATTAAGGTATCTTGCCTATAATCCTCAATGTAAATTTGTTTAAGCTCAACATCTCCATTAAATTGAAGACTAACTTTATCTACATTTATATTGGTCTTAAAATCGCTGTTAATACGCTTAGTTACGTAATTACCTAAACTTGTTTGTACGGCAGGAATAGAGAGAACCAACACCAAAATGATGAACAACAATAGCAATATACCTGCTATTTTTAATAATATTTTTAGAAATTTTTTGATACCCTTAACGTTATAATTTTATTTAGAATAAACTATTTTTGCAATCACAAACAAATAGAATTTCTTAATTCGGTTACTCGGATTCAAAATTAACAATTATTGTGCCTAATATTCACTAATGAAGGAACAAAATATTTATATACTCGGAATTGAGTCATCTTGCGATGATACAGCGGCTTCCGTAATACACAACGGTAAAATTTTAAGTAATGTTGTTGCTACCCAAAAAATACATGAAGAATTTGGTGGTGTTGTACCAGAATTAGCGTCTAGAGCGCACCAACAAAACATTGTACCTGTAGTTCACCAAGCATTAAAAAAGGCGAATATTACCAAAGAACAACTTAATGCTGTTGCTTTTACACGTGGACCAGGATTAATGGGTAGTTTATTGGTTGGTACATCGTTTGCAAAATCTTTAGCTTACGGATTAAATATTCCGTTAATTGATGTAAACCACATGCAAGCGCATATTTTAGCTCATTTTATAGATGAAGAAGGTTTTGATAAACCACCTTTTCCGTTTTTAGCCATGACTATTTCGGGCGGCCACACACAAATTGTTCGTGTAGATTCTCATTTTGATATGACGGTTATTGGTGAAACCATTGATGATGCCGTAGGTGAAGCCTTTGATAAGAGCGGAAAAATTTTGGGTCTAGGTTATCCTGCAGGCCCAGAAATTGATAAACGCACTAAACTAGGAAATCCTAAAGCTTTTAAATTCACAAAACCGAAAGTAGATGGATTAAATTTTAGCTTTTCTGGTTTTAAAACAGCTGTTCTTTATTTTATTCAGCGTGAAATTAAGGCTAATCCTAACTTTATTGAAGAAAACTTAAACGACATCTGTGCCTCTATTCAATATACTATTATTGGTATTTTAATTGATAAATTAAAACTGGCAACCAAAGAAACTGGTATTAGTCATATTGCAATTGGTGGTGGTGTTTCGGCCAATTCTGGAATAAGACAAGCTTTAAAAAATGGTGAACAAAAGTTTGGTTGGACAACCTACGTGCCAAAATTTGAATTCACTACAGATAATGCAGCAATGATTGCTATTGTTGGTTATTTAAAATTTTTAGAGGAAGATTTTGCCGAGCAGGATGTGGTAGCATCTGCACGATTAAAAATCTAAATTTCATTATAATATTTTTTCAAAAAGAGCCACATAATTTATGTGGCTTTTTTGTTTTGCAGAAGTTCAATATGCTTAGTTTTCTTCGGAACGGTCTATGGATTCATCCTTTTTTACAGTTTTAAATTTAATAGCTCGTCCTTATATTTATTCAGCTTAAAGCTGAAAATTTATGCGTAACTTCAATAATAATCTTGTTATTCAACGTAGTCAAAGTGAAAAAAAACTAAACCAACGCGCTCAATTTAAAGCTATTAACAACATATTCTTAATAACTTACAGCCTCTACTTTCATATCACAAACATTAACTTTAAATTTGGCTCTGAAAATATACCCCAAATATTATGACCAAACTTTTTTTTATTTCAGCCTTTATAGGCTTTTCATCTTTTTTGAACGCACAAAAATCAATCGAAAAAGAATTAGAACTTGTTGAAACTCCAGAACAAATTGAACAATTTCTAGAGTCGAAAAATTCTAAAAAAAACAAACTTATTACCTTTAATGAGGAAAAACACAAAACAAATTTAGCAAAAGAGCTTTTCGATATGCGCCTTGGAGGTACTAAGGTTAACGAAAACGAATACGAGAAAACCGTATATAAAGTTGTTAAAAAAAACAAGAAAACCTATTACAGAGTTGCTTATATTTATCTAGACGGTACTAAATACAAACGAAATGAAATTAATAACTTGCGTGATAAAATTATTGCAAAATACCATAACGGAGCACCGTTTGATTTTTTATCTAAGCAATACTCTATGGACGATAATGCCAATAAAGGAGGCGATTTAGGTTGGTTTTTATCAGGAGAAGTACATCCTGATTTTGAAAACGCAATAATAAGCAGCGAACATCACTTAAATGATATTTTTACTGTTGATGTTGCTGAAAAAAACTGGTATTATGTAGTTTTAAAAACACATGAACCTAAAGACATCGCAGAAATTGAAGTTTTAAAAATTGTTGAAGCAAAAAACTAATGCAACTATTCTATAATCCCGACATAAACGAAAACACAACACAATTTTCTTTTGAAAAAGAAGAAAGCAGGCATATTGTAAAAGTGCTTCGTAAACAAGTTGGAGATACTTTGCATATTACAAATGGAAAAGGTTGGCTCTTTTCTGCTCAAATATCGATACCCAATATCAATAAATGCACAGCAGAAATTGTATCCAAAACATTACAACCTAAAAAAAAATATAACTTACACCTAGCGGTCGCTCCTACTAAAATGAACGACCGCTATGAGTGGTTTTTAGAAAAAGCCACAGAAATAGGCATCGACAGCATTACACCTATTATTTGCGACCATAGTGAACGTAAAATTATTAAAACTGAGCGTTTTGAGCGCATTATTCAATCGGCAACAAAACAATCTTTAAGTTGCTATTTACCAGAATTAAAAGAGGCAGTGCCTTTTAAAACCTTTGTAAATCAAGACTTTTCTGGACATTTATTTATAGCACATTGCGAAGAAACCGATAAGAAATCTTTAAAAAACGAACTTCAACCTAAACAAGATATCACTATTTTAATTGGTCCAGAAGGTGATTTTTCGGTTAAAGAAATAGATCTAGCACTTCAAAACAAATTTATTCCTGTAACTTTGGGAGAAACACGTTTACGCACAGAAACTGCGGCTATTGTTGCCTGTCATTCTGTTTCGTTTATTAATGAAATGTAATACATTTAAATCATGAAATTCATTGCTTCCATTTTATTTTGTCTGTTTTCGGTGGGTTCTACTGCACAAGATTTGGCAATTTTAAAATATCAAGGTGGTGGTGATTGGTATGGTAATGCCACCGCGTTACCAAACTTAATTACATTTTGTAACGAAAATATTAATACCAAAATAAACCCTAAAGTAGAAACTGTTGAAGTGAGCAGTCCTGATATTTTTCAATATCCTTTTATTCACATGACGGGGCATGGTAATGTGTTTTTTAATGAAACAGATTCCGAAAATTTACGTAACTATTTAATTTCAGGTGGTTTTCTGCATATTGATGATAATTATGGCATGCAGCCTTATATTACAAAGGAACTTAAAAAAGTATTTCCGAATAAAGATTTAATCGAATTGCCAGCCACTCACCCAGTTTTTAATTCGGCTTTTAGTTTCCCTAAAGGTTTACCAAAAATACATGAGCACGATGGCAAACGCCCGCAAGCATTCGGTTTATTTGAAAAAGATAGATTGATATTGCTATTTACTTATGAAAGTGATTTAGGCGATGGTTGGGAAGATCCACAAATACATAACGATCCTGCAGATGTTAGAGAAAAGGCTCTAAAAATGGGAGCTAATATTGTAAAGTATGCTTTTGAACATTAAATTATATTATGGAAACTATAGTTCATCTTGTTTTTCAGTTGGTTGAACCCTTTTTTAAATCCAATTCTATAAATGAGAAACTGTCTAAAAAAATAAAACGAACACTTATTGGGTTAATATTATTCCTAATATGTATGCTAGTCCTAATTAGTTATATCGTAATTTCACATGAGAATTTCTCAATTACACGCTAACCATTTAAACAAAAAAATTGCAACTCACCCACTACACCACCAACTTCAAAAAACGTACATTTCCAATCATTTTGGTATGCGATAATGTTACCAATGCACCAAATATTGGTAGTTTATTTAGAATGGCAGATGCTTTTGGTATTGAAAAATTGGTGCTTTGTGGTGAAAACATTCAGTTGGGACGAAAAATATCAAAAACATCACGAGCAACAGAAAAAGTAGTTAATTTCGATATATGTCCATCGGCTTTAGAGGTTGTAAAAGAATTAAAAGAAAACAATCATCATATTATTTCTTTAGAAATAACGGATAAAAGTAAACCAATCCACACCGCTAAATTTTCAAATGAAAAATCTATTGTTTTAGTTATTGGTGATGAAAAATTTGGTGTTTCCGAAGCTATTTTAAATCTTTCAGATGCAGTATTTCATATTGATATGTTTGGCCAAAACAGCAGTATGAATGTTGTGCAAGCCACAAATATTGCTGTTTACGAAATCACAAAGCAACTTTCATAAATTACTATTTATATCATTTTCAAAAAAATGAGTGCTCTCAAAATTTCAACGTAAATAATATTATATTTACAAGATGAATTCGAACACCATTTCAAACGGTATACTTAAAGCTATTGGTATTATTTTAGGAGTAGCACTCATTTTATATTTTCTATACCAAATACAATCGGTGATTGGTTACGTGGCCATAGCAGCAGTAATTTCATTAATTGGCCGACCTATTGTTCTATTTTTAGAACGTAGATTGAAGTTTAAAAACACCATTGCCGTTATTGTAACTATGCTTGTTTTGTTAAGCTTATTTATAGGTTTGGTTGGCTTATTTATTCCGTTGGTCGTAAAACAAGGTCAAAATTTATCGCTTTTAGATATTGACTTATTACAAGAAAATATCGAAAATTTATATATTGAAATCCTCAAGTATTTTGATTTACATAAAATTGATGTAGAACAATCTTTAAAAGACTCTAACTTACTGTCTAAAATTAATTTCGCTATGATTCCGAACTTTTTAAACTCGGTTTTAAGTGGACTTGGAAGTTTTAGTATTGGTTTATTTTCAGTATTATTTATTTCATTTTTCTTCTTGAAAGATAGCCGCTTATTTGAAAATGGTATTCTAACATTTATTCCCGCGAACAAAGAGTCTCGTTGGAAAAACTCTTCTACTAAAATTAAGGATTTACTATCGCGTTATTTCGTAGGGCTTATTTTTCAAATACTAATTCTATTTATTATTTACACCATTGGTTTACTTATTATTGGTGTAGAAAACCCTATTGTAATCGCTTTTCTATGTGCATTGTTGAACCTTATTCCTTATGTTGGACCGTTAATTGGCGCGGCATTAATGCTAACTTTAACCATGACGAGTAACTTAGACGAAAGCTTTAGCGAAGTTATTTTACCTAAAACATTTTGGGTATTTATTGTATTCATGATTGGGCAACTTATTGATAATTTTGGCAGCCAACCCGTAATATTTTCTAAGAGTGTAAAATCGCATCCGTTAGAAATATTTTTGGTTATTTTAATTACAGGTATTCTTTTTGGCATTATTGGTTTAATAATAGCCGTGCCTGCTTACACTGCTATTAAAGTAATTTTAAAAGAATTTTTAGCTGAAAACAAGATTGTAAAAAAACTAACTAAAGGTTTATAAATTCATTTTGAATATTTCTATACTACATACTGAGATTCAAGATTTTATTGATACTCATTTAAAGGCGGATATAAACTCCGTTCTATTAAAAGGCACAAATTTTGAAGCTATTGAAACTAGCGAAATTATCGAACAAATTGAAGCAAAAAAACGAAGCGAAAAGAAGTTAGCTACTTGGTTTAATGCTGAAAAAATTTATTTTCCTAATAAACTAAATATAGAGCAAACCTCTTCTGAGGTTACAGCAAAATATAAAGCGGATTTAATGCAAGGCGATGCTGTAATCGACTTAACCGGTGGCTTTGGAGTAGATTGCTATTATTTCTCAAAACGCTTTAAAAAGGTTACGCATTGCGAAATAAACCCAAAATTATCTCAAATAGTTAGTCATAATTACAAACAGTTACATGTTGAAAATATAGAAACACAAACTGTTGATGGTATTGAGTATTTAAAAAGCCTTGATTCTCAATTCGATTGGATTTATATAGACCCTTCTAGGCGACATGATAGCAAGGGAAAAGTTTTCTTTTTAAATGATTGCTTACCTAATGTACCTACGCATTTAGATTTACTTTTTAAAAGAAGTAAAAATATTATGATTAAAACATCACCGCTTCTCGATTTATCGGTTGGTATTGGTGAATTAAAGTATGTAAAAACCATCCATGTTGTAGCTGTAAATAACGAAGTAAAAGAATTACTTTGGATTTTAGAAGCTGATTTCAATGGAGGTATCAGTATTGAAACATGCAATATTAAAAAGGAAAAAGCAGACGTTTTTAGTTTTATTTTAGATGAAGAAAAAACGACTGATTCTAATTACAGCCTACCACTCACCTTTCTTTACGAGCCTAACTCGGCTATTTTAAAATCTGGCGCTTTCGATTCTATTTCGAATCAATTACAAGTTTATAAACTTCATAAACATTCGCATTTGTACACCAATAGTACTTTAATAGATTTCCCTGGAAGGACTTTTAAAATTGAAGATATTTTACCGTATAACAAAAAAGAGATAAAAAAAAGAGGTTTAAATAAAGCGAACATCACCACGAGAAATTTCCCGGAAACGGTACAAAATATCAGAAAAAAATTCAACATTAAAGATGGTGGCGAACTCTACGTGTTTTTCACTACAGATTTAGATAATAACAAGGTGGTCCTTATTACTAAACGGGTAACTTCTTAAAAACTACTTCAAAAAAAAATCTCAGACCATAAGCCTGAGATTTTCCATATTACCAATTTATAAAATTGATGCTTAATTGATATACCCGAAATTTTGACTAATTTCAGCGGTTACATCGATAGTAGCCTGAGGGATAGCATAAACTCTTAAATACGGCTCCGTAATTGGTTTGGCTGTATAAGGTTCATCAAAAGTTCCAAAACGTATCATCTGTTTTCTTCTATACATTTCCCAATACATTTCAAAACCAATTTCGTTGTATAATGTTGTTTCATCTAAAGAAGTAATAGCAACACCTGGCGCATTTCCGAAAAGGGCTTCACGCGTTCTACTTGTTCTTAACATATTGATATCGGCAAGCGCTAAAGCTGTTTCTCCGTTACGGAAATAAGCTTCTGCACGCATACAATACATTCCTCCTAAACGGTATAACGGCACATCTACAGCAGAGTTTCCGTTACCATAGTTAGGATCGAATTCCCACTTAAAGTTACGTACACCTCGATTAATTTGATCTTGAGAAAATACAGCTTCTACTGGGTTACTAAAATCTAAATCTGGAGTATAATCCATTGGTGTTGTTGTGTTTTTTTCCATATACAATTTACTGATTTCAATACGTCCATCAGCTGTCATATTAAAACCACCTTTTCCGTCTAAAGTTGGGCCATACTGCTGCCCTACTTGTAAACCACGGTTAAAATGTACAAGTAACTTTCCTGTATCTGTTCTAGTATCTTCAGCAGGTACACTGCCTGTAGTTCCATCGTTCATAAACCAAGTACCATCACCATATTGGTAGTAACGGTGAAAACGAGGATCGTCATGATTTCCATCCCAAGTGTAGTAAAACTCAGGTTCTACACAAGATCCGTTTGTACCACGATTATCTGGTGTTTGCTTTTGTGCACGCCCTGTAGACATGTACGCAAAATCGTTATCGCTAGTACGTATGTTATCATTTTCTTGAACAATGGCAAAAATAATTTCAGAACCGCTGCCATTGTCAATATCAAAATTCTTAAAATAGTTACTCTCTAAACTAAAGCTACCATCAATTAATAATGATGTGTAATAAATAACTTTATCCATATCGCTACCATTATTATCTACAGCAGTTTCCGTAAAATTAAAACTAGAACTGGCATTATAACGATCTTTAAAAACAGCTCTATTTAAGTACATATCTGCCAGTAATGCATAAGCCGCTTGTTTTGTAAAACGCCCATTATAGGTTTGTTGCTCACCTAAATTAACAAGGTTTGGTATAATACTTTCTACATCGGCAATAAGGTTATCAATTTCAGTTTCACCTTGAAGAATTTCTAAAGGCGCACCCGCTGTAAACGGATCTCTGTATGGCGCTTGGTTAAATAAATCTAACGTATTGTAAACATATAAAGCCAATAAACCTTGAGCTTCTGCTAAAAACAAATCGTAATTTGCATAATCTGGATTTTGCTCTAAAGACTCAATTGCCGTTAAGGTTTTAGTGATTCCGCTCGTTAAATTATTCCAAGTACCGGCAACTGCTGCATTGTTTGTTCCCCAAGTAAACTCGGTTAATGCACGCCATTTTCCACCATCGCCCCAGTCACTTCCGCGGGTTGGCAGCATACACTCATCGGTTGGATATTCTTGTAAACCAAACACATTACCGTGATCGGTAAACGTTCTATTTGCTAATTGGCCATAAGCCGCAGCCATGGCGCTTTCAGGGTTAGAGCTTTCTCCACCAATAACTTCGTCTATCACTTCTTCATTCAAATCTGTACAACTAAAAACGAGTGCACCAACCATGAATACGGAAGCTATTTTTGATATTTTATTTGAAATTTTCATAAATTATAATTTTAAAGTTGCACCAAGTAAAAATGATCTCGAAGAAGGATAAGTAGTGTAATCTATACCAATAGATTGATTTCCTCCTGAAGCACGTGGGCTGTTAACCAAAGGATCGAATCCTGAATAATTAGTGATTGTAAAAATATTTTGTCCGCTAACGTAAAGGTTCAAACCTTGTAACCACGTTATGTTAAGCGCATCGGTATCTATAGAATAGCCAAGTCTTGCATTATTTAAACGAATAAAATCTGATTTTTCTAAGTACAACGTAGATAATTGTGGTTGGTTTGTAAAACTCGCACCATCGTTATAAAACTGAGATAATACATTTCTATCTGAAACAATATTATTGATGTTTAGTGCTAGGTTAGTGTTATTAACCAATAAACCTCCTGTTTGCCCAATGAAAGCAAGACTTAAATCCCATCGTTTGTAACTTAAGTTTGTATTTAAACCAAAGGTGAAATTTGGAAGTGCGCCTTCAAATATTTGACGATCTTCAGTATTAATAACGCTATCACCATTAAAATCTTCAAAAATATCGTTTCCATCAGCATCAAACCCTAAATGTTTCAACATAAAGAAAGAACCAGCCTCGTATCCGCTTTTATAGATATTGGCAAAAACCCCTGATAAACCAGGACCTGCAACACTCCCTGAGTATATTTCTGATACTGGTAGATTTTGTATTTCATTATCTAAAGTTGCTCCATTAACATCTACGCTCCATGAAAAATCTTCGGTATTAATAATTTTGCTACCTAAAGCAAACTCAAAACCTTTGTTTACAATTTTTCCATCGATGTTTTTCCAAATGGTTGTAGTAGGACTTAATGGTTCCGAAGAAATATTCAAAATAGCATCGGTTGTCGTTTTATTATAATAATCCAAAGATCCGTAAAGCTTGTTATTCCATAAACTGAAATCTAAACCAACGTTTAATTGTTCTACAACTTCCCATTTTAAATCTGGGTTTGCGGTACGGTTTACCACAATACCGTTTATTAAATTGTAATCGTCATACAAATAATATCCACCTGAAGCCGATTGCGAATAACTGGCTTGAGTAATTTTATTCTGTACCTCTTGGTTACCAGTTTGTCCCCAACTCATTCTGAATTTTAATTGATCAATATCGTCTACTTCACTAATAAAGTTTTCGTTATCTAAATTCCAACCTAAAGCAAACGATGGGAAATAACCATATTTATTATTTTCTCCAAAACGTGTAGAACCATCGGCTCTTAATGAAGCTGTAAGTAAATATTTGTCATCAAAATTATAGTTTAATCTTCCAAAGTAAGATTGCAACTCATTTCTTTGCGCATATCCGCTAACTCCAGATTGCTCGCCAGAATAACCAGGATCGTATTCTGGAGCTACCCCTGTACCTTTTTCATCTATACCTATTAAAGAAAATGTAGTTCCAGAGAAATCGAATTCTTGATAAGAGAAACCTCCTAAAACTTCAAACTTACTTTTGTTTAAACCAAATCGGTAGGTTAAATAATGCTCCATTAAAACACTTTCAGACTCTAAATTATTCTGAACATAAGCACCATCTGGCGTTCTATCTGTAGCATTTGGATAAATAGTAGAATTTCTTTCGGAAACCGAACGGTCTATACCATAATTAAACTTGTATTCTAAACCATCTATAATTCTGAAAGTTGTTTCTAGATTCCCTAAAACACGTAGCGTTTGCGTATGGTCATCATAAATATCCAATAAATACATCGGGTTATAATTCTGGTTTAAGTTGAAATTGGTAAAATCACCATCTTCAGTAAAAACAGGTTGTGTTGGGTTTGCCATTAATGCATGAATAATTAATTGTCCATCCGATCCAGCATCTGCTCCATTTGGAACTCCTGTTTCGTTAATTTGACTGGCTGTTAAATTCACTTTAACCTTTAAACGTTTGTTGTCTAAAAACGACTCTTCAGCATTTAAACGTGCTGTTGTTCTTTTAAAACCACTCGTTTCAACAATACCTTCCTGATCCATAAATGATAAAGAGGTATAATAGTTTCCGCTGTCCGTCTTTTTAGCAAACGAGAAGTTGTTGTTATGCGTTACAGCACTACGCAATAACTCATCTTGCCAATCGGTAGCCCCACCATGATCGTAAGCTACATCTGTAATGGCGTTTCTGTATTCACTAGCCGATAAAACATCTGTTTTTTTAATCACAGAAGCGATACTTAAATAAGAGTCTACAGTAATAGAAGCCTCACCTGTTTTTCCTTTTTTAGTAGTGATAATTACAACACCATTAGAACCTCTAGCACCATAAATAGCTGCGGCCGATGCATCTTTTAAAACTGTAATAGAAGCAATATCGCTAGTGTTTAAAAAGTTTAATGGGTTTTTAGCGCTAGAACTACCCAAACCAACATTCGGGCTGGCAGCACTAACGTTTTCGTTACTTAGCGGTATACCATCTACCACAAATAACGGCGAACTACCACTACGGATAGACCCTACACCACGAATGGAAACATTAACACCTGCACCAGGCTCGCCACTAGATTGCACAACACGTACACCTGCAACTTTACCTTGAATTAAATTATCTGGAGATACATTAACTCCCTTTTTAAAATCGCCAGTAGAAAGCTGAGTTACTGCACCTGTTAAATCCTTTTTTGTTTGTTGGCCGTAACCTACAATTAGAACTTCATCTAACATCGCGTTTAACGGCTTTAAGTTAATTTTTAAATCTGTAGAAGTTACATCAACGTACTGAGATTCGTAACCTACAAAAGACACTTGAAGTGTTTGCCCCATTGCCGCATTAATAGAAAATACGCCATCAAAATCGGTAGAAGCACCTGTTGAAGTTCCTTTTAAAATAATGGTAGCTCCAGGTAATGGCACTCCAGATTCGTCTAAAACAATGCCTTTTACAGTTGTTTGAACAGCATTATTTATGAAATTTAAATATCTATTAGGCATACTATTTGCATACCCAGTTTGGTATAAAAGAATAGATAAAACTAAAAAAGCTATGTTTTTTAGTGTAAAAAAATTATTTTTAGTGTACATTTTTAAGTGATTGGTTTTACAATGCTTAATGATTTAGCCGTAGTTGTTCCAGCAACTACGGTTTTTAATTTGTAAATTAGGGTTGCTATTTAATTATTACATAGAGTCGCATTTTTTAAGTTATAGGTTTAATGTTATAGCATGTTGTTATGCTTTTAGAGATTGCAAAAAAAGAAAATATTAAGCTGTTCTAATTTACCTTATTGTTATCTCATTATTAAATAAACCATAACTTACAATTCCAGCCTTAAATCGTTAAAAAACACAAAATCAACCATATAAACATCTTTCAAAACATTAATATGAAAGTAAATATTTATGTTTTGTTTTCAATTTATTAACATAGTATTAAACTTAACAGTCTACTTTTGTGCCTCTAAAAAACCCAACTTATTTTATGAAACATTACAACACTTTACTCCTTCTATTTTTTAGTTTTAATTTGTTTGCGCAACACGATGCTTTACATATTAATCAAATACAAGTTATAGGTTCTCATAACAGTTATAAAAAGGCTATTGAAGATAAATTGTATACCTTTTTAGAATCACAAAGTGATAAGATGCAATCTCTACAATACGATCATATCTCAATACCAGAACAGTTAGATTTAGGCTTACGAAATTTAGAAATAGATGTTTACCTTGATACAGAAGGCGGGAAATTTGCAAATCCTAAAGGTTTACAGTTTGCCGAGGCGCAAGAAGATTTTGACCCAAATAAAGATATGACAAAACCAGGTTTTAAAGTTTTGCACATACCTGATATCGATTTTAGATCGCATTACAATACTTTAGAAGCTTGTTTAATGGCCATAAAATCCTGGTCTGATGCTAACCCAACGCACGAACCTATATTTATAACTTTAGAAGCCAAAGATGGAGACACTAATAGATTTGGAACTACACCTGAAGCCTTTACTGAAGTTGGTTTTAAAAAATTGGATGATGCTTTAATTGCTGGTCTTGGCAAAGATAAACTTATAACTCCGGACGATGTTAGAGGTGAGCATGCCACCTTAGAAGAATCTGTTTTAAATAATAACTGGCCAACTTTAAAAGCTTCGCGCGGAAAGTTTCTTTTTATTTTAGACGATGCAAAAGCTAAGCGCGCTTTATATATTAAAAACCATCCGTCACTAAAAGAGCGTGTTTTGTTTGTAAATGCAAAACCAGGAACTCCTGAAGCTGCAACTTTAATCATAAATAACCCAGAGAATGAAACCATATCAGGTTTAGTATCTAAAGGCTATATTATTAGAACACGTGCCGATGCCGGAACAAAAGAAGCGAGAGCAAATGATTATAAACATTTTGAAGATGCAAAAAAATCTGGTGCACAAATTATAACAACCGATTATTATTTACCAAGTCGATTTTTTGAAAGTGATTACCACATATCTTTTGAAGGAAAAACATATGTGCGTGAAAACCCTATATCCTCGAAGGAATAAGGTTTTATAGTAGAAGAATTAAAAACGTCTGAAATAAATTTAGGCGTTTTTTTATTTAAAAAGTCTCAAGATTTAAATGGAATTTCTTTCAATATAATTAAATACATTTTTTACTTGATCTTTTTTATTATTTAAAACCAAATAAGCCGCTTGGTCACCCATAGCTTGAAAATCTGTACTAACTACGCTAATTCCTAAAAGATCTTTTAAAGGTGTATCGTTGTATGAAATAATACCGATATCTGTTCCTAGAACCAAGCTCTTTTTACGCACTTGGCGTACTAAGTTTACCAAATCATTTTCTTCAATAATAATAAAAGCATCTTTGCTATCAAGATCCATATGATCATAAATTTGATCTAGAACTTCAAATTCAAAATTAAACTTCGCACAAAACTTCTGAAAGCCATGCACAATGCGTTTTGGATATGGATACACCAACTTATCTGGATATACCAAAACAAGCTTGTCATAATTTTTAAGTCTTTCTAAACCTTCTTGTAGCGCTTCATAAATATCTTCTTTGAAATCTTGATAAACGGCTCCATAATTACCAGCGATATCAATTTTACTGTTATCAAGAATAACTAATTTATCTTTAGGAATTTTATCTATAGCCAGTTTAACAGGCGCAGTTGTACTAATATGCTTAGAATCTTGAGATTTAAAATGTGGCATGATTACGTAATAATCGAAGGCTCCTAAATTTTTCTCTAAGGTTTTAATAAAAATAGATTCTTCGCAATGATAAACAGATAGTGTAACAAGCGCATCACTACCTAAGTTTTTTACAAACGAATTATAAATCATCATTTTATAATTGCTCAGCTTGTTAATCATGAAAAACACATTGACCTTAGAAATTAAATCTGTTTTCGCTGTATAAAAACCTTTTCCTTTAACTGAAACAATAGCTTTTTGTTCCTTCAGTTGTCGGTATGCTTTTTCTACCGTATCTCTAGATAAATAGCAAGATTCGCTCAACTCATTTATAGATGGTATTTTTTCGCCAACCGATAGTTTTCCCTTCGAAATATCGTTGACAATAGAATCGACTATTTGCTTATATTTTGGTACACGAGAGTCCTCGTTAATTTTTATTTCGAATGGTTGTGCCATATAAATTGCAGTAAAAATAACTATGAAAGAAACATGATAATCTAATTTCAGCTTATATCAGTGTTGTAAACGTACATCAAAACTATTGATATTCTAAAAGAATTCTATTTTGAAGACATGTTATTCCGTATCATTTTGTTTAGTAAAATTACAATAATCCGTCAATTCCCTGTGGGTTTTAACATTTAAGTCGAATAAATTGACTTTATATACATAAAACTTCAGTTAAGTCTCAAATTGAAATTTCAACATGTATTAAAATAAATAAGGTTGAATTTTTAGAACCTCGATAAAATTGTGAGCTTTCTAAAAATTCAACCTTAAAATTATAATTTAAATATCGACGCTTACAACCCTAAAAGTTGTGGTAAATACATTGAAATTGCAGGGATATAAGTAATTAAAAGTAATACAACAACCATAATAACCAAAAATGGAATTAACGGTTTAATTACTTGCGATACCGAAACATTGGCAACACCACTACCCACAAAGAGAATGGTGCCCACAGGTGGTGTACACAACCCAATACAAAGATTAAGTACTAAAACAATTCCGAAATGCACAGGATCCATACCTAAAGCAACTACTACAGGTAAGAATATTGGTGTGAAAATTAAAACCGCTGGCGTCATGTCCATAAAGGTTCCGATAATTAAGAGCACTATATTAATTACTAAAAATATAACTATTTTATTACTGAACTGTTCTAATAAAAAGCTACTAATAAGCTCCGGAATACCTTCAAAAGAAAATAACCAAGACATAGCCATAGAAGTACAAATTAAAAACATCACTACTGCTGTAGTTTTTGCACTAGTTAATAAAATAGATGAAAAGTCTTTAGGTTTTACATCGCCATAAATTAATGCTAAAACAGCAGCATAAAGCACGGCAATAGCAGAAGCTTCGGTAGCCGTAAAAATACCAGCTACAATACCACCAACTACAATTACTAACAATAGTAAACTAAAAAATGCTTTTCTAAAATACGTCCAAATTAAAGATAATGGTGCACGATCTCCTTTAGAAAACTTACGTGTAATAGCTACAAAGGCAATATACCCCATGATAGCAACACCTAATAAAATACCTGGTAAATACCCCGCAATAAATAGCGCTGCTACAGATGCTGTACCACCACTTGCTAAAGCGTAAACAATTAAAATATTACTTGGCGGAATTAATAAACCTGTAGTTGCCGAGGTAATATTTACCGATGCACTAAATTCTCTTGGATACCCTTCTTCTTCCATTCTATCGGTCATGATACTACCAATGGCAGAAGTTGCTGCAATAGCAGACCCAGAAATAGCACCAAATAACATAGATGCTAATACATTAACATATGCCAATCCTCCTGGTAAACTTGCTACTAAAGATTTGGCGAAATTTATTAACCTATTGGCTATACCGCCTTGCTTCATAATTTCACCTGCCAATACAAAAAATGGAATGGCCAAAAGTGCAAAACTATCAATACCGGTCGTCATTCGTTGCGCAATGGTTGTTAGACCTGGTAACTTATCAATATTTAACAATAGACTTATAGTTGTGGAGATACCAATACTATAAGCTACTGGTACTCTTAACATCAATAATGTAAAGAAACTTACAAATAATACGATAATACTTATTACTTCAATACTCATAATTATTCGGTTATTTCGTTAGCATTAATTTTTCCTAAATGGTATACAGAAAAGCATATAATAAAAAGGCCACTTATAGGTAAAATAGCATAAATGTATCCTAAAGGAATACGTAATGTACCAGACAATTGTCCTAAATGTAATGTGGTATAAACTAAATTAAAACCACCAATTACCATAACCACCAATGCAAATAATAGAATACATATCTCGATAAATATGAGTGCTTTTTTCTTGGTTTTACCCGAGAACTTTTGATACAAGAAATCCATAGACAAGTGCTCTCTTTTTCCGCTTAAGTAAGCTGCACCAAGTATAGATAACCATATTAATGAGAAACGCGCTAACTCTTCGGTAAATGCAAAAGATGTGTTTAACACATATCTAGAGAACACCTGACTTAAAACATCAATAACCAATAATCCGAATATGAAAACTAAAATGATTTCCATAATCTGACATACTTTTTCAAAAAGAATATCTGCTTTTTTCATACTTATTGATTTTTGATTTTATTGATCATTTCACTCATTTCTGGATGCTGTTTTACAAAAGCTTCTAATACAGATTTAGATTGCTCTTGAAATAATGATTTATCCGGAATTATAATTTCTACACCAGCTTTTCTAGCCGTTGCCATAGATTCTTCAACTGAATTTTGCCAAAATACTTTTTCGGCTTGCGATGATTCATCTGCTGCTTCTTGAACCCATTGTTTTTCTTCAGCAGTTAATTTCTCCCAAAACTTGGTTCCAATTAACAACACATCGGGCACTGAAGAGTGCTGATCTAAAGTATAATATTTACTTACTTCGTAATGATTTGATGATACAAATGATGGCGGATTATTCTCCGCGCCATCTACCACACCTTGCTGTATAGCGGTATACAACTCACCATAAGCCATTGGTGTTGGCGAACCGCCAAGAGCCTCTACCATATTAATAGCCATTTGGTTGTTCATCACCCTAATTTTAAGGCCTTTTAAATCTTCTGGTTTACGTATCGCTTTATTCGATGTATAAAAACTACGGCTACCAGCATCATAATAGCACAGGCCACGTAACCAAAATTTACTTCCTTTTTCTAAAATAGATTTCCCTACTTGACCTTCTAAAACATCATATTGGTGTTGCTTATCTTTAAATAGATACGGAATACCTAAAATATGATATTCTGGCACAAAGTTAGATAAGGTTGCCGCACTTACTTTTGTAACTGCAACACTTCCTATTTGAAGTAACTCTAAAGCTTCACGCTCGGAACCTAATTGGCCATCAGGAAAAATTTTGATTTGTATTTTTCCTCCAGATTTTTCGTTTAAAGCCTTTTGAAATTCTAAAATCCCTTTGTGAACGGGATGTGTTTGCGGTAATGTATGTGCCAAATACATCATTTTAATATCGTCGTCTTTTTTGCAACTCTGCATAACGAACAAAATTAAAAAGGCACATATTATTCTATTCATCATTCTTATTTAGTTTAGTTTGGTTTAGTTTGGTGTTTTAGTCTAGTCGTTAAATTTAAAATATTCAACAGCGTTAAAATAACAAATGTTTTGAATTATTTTTCCTATAAATTCTAAATCATTTGGGATAAGTCCATTTTTAACATCTTCTGCCATAAGGTTACATAAAATGCGTCTAAAGTACTCATGTCTAGGGAACGATAAAAAACTACGACTATCCGTTAGCATACCTACAAAACGACTTAATAAGCCCATATTAGAGAGTGTATTTAGCTGCTTCTCCATGCCATCTTTCTGATCTAAAAACCACCAACCAGAACCCCATTGCATTTTACCTGGAGCATCTGCATTTTGAAAATTCCCCATCATAGTAGCGAATACTTCGTTTTGCGATGGATTTAAATTATAGGTAATGGTTTTAGCTAACTGATCGGTTGATTCTAAAGCATTGAATAATTTCGACATAAATTCTGCCATAGGAAAATCGCCAATAGAATCGCAACCCGCATCTAAACCAACTTGAGATACCAATCGAGAATTATTGTTTCTAATTGGGCCTAAGTGATATTGTTGTGCCCAATCGAATTCGTGATATTTTTTTCCTAAGTATAAAAACAGAAACGAACGATATGTATTTATTTCTAAAGTTGAAAGCGTTTCGTTTTTTAATTTCTTTTCGAAAATCTCATTAACATCTTCGTTAGTAAAATCGACCATTTCTAAGGCTTCTCCAACTCCGAAATCTGATAATTTACAGCCTAAAGCATTAAAATAAACAATACGTTCATCAATAGCTTTCAAAAAAGTTTCTAACGAATCTATTTTGAAACCAGCTGTATTCCCTAACTTTTTTAAATAATTTAAAAAGCTAGATTTCCCAATAAAAAAAAGGTTATCAGCTCTAAACGTTGGTAATACTTTGGTATAAAAATCGCCTTCTGAAATTGCTTTATGATATAATAAATCGTCCGTTGGATCATCGGTTGTACAAACCACTTCCACCTTCATATCTTCCAAAAGTTGTGCAGGTGTTTTGTTTTCTAAAACACTATTCGTCTTCTCATAAATAGCTTCGGCTGTACTAGGTTGTAGAATATCGTCAATATCGAAATAACGCTTTAATTCTAGTTGTGTCCAGTGAAAAAGCGGATTTCTAATAGTATAAGGCACTGTTTCTGCCCAATTTAAAAATTTATCTTTTTGCGATGCTTCCCCGGTAATATTAATCTCTTCGACACCATTGGCACGCATACCACGCCATTTATAGTGATCTTCCTTTAACCAAGCTTCAGTAATATTTTTAACTGGCTTATTCTCTGCTATTTTTTGAGCAGATAAATGGTTGTGATAATCTATAATTGGTAAATCTTTGGCATACTCATGATATAATATTTCGGCAATATCAGACTGCAACAAGAAATTATCAGTTATAAAGTTTTTTGATTTTATGGTACTCATAATTTATACACTTTTCGAAATTCCAAACTCCAATCCTCTCAACTCTGCTAAACCACGCAATCTTCCAATTCCAGAATAACCTGGGTTTGTT
Source organism: Algibacter sp. L3A6 (assembly GCF_009796825.1). Classification (GTDB taxonomy): domain Bacteria; phylum Bacteroidota; class Bacteroidia; order Flavobacteriales; family Flavobacteriaceae; genus Algibacter. The sequence goes on along the minus strand of NZ_CP047030.1, from coordinate 3,503,834 downwards.
TTCTTATGTAAATCATCTAACATTTGGTGTCCATGATCAGGACGTACAGGAATTAAAGCATCTTTCATACCTGCAGCTTTACGGCGTCTTTCTTCAAAAACAACCGCTTTTACTACACTGTACATATCAACATCACCTTCTAAATGGTTAGCCTCGTAAAAGTTTCCTTTTTCATCACGTTGTGTGCTTCTAAAGTGTAAAAAGTGTACACGATCGGCAAAACGCTCGAATATTTGAACCAAATCATTATCTGCTCGAACCCCTAAAGAACCTGTACAGAAAGTAATTCCGTTAGATCGATCTGGTACTTGCGCAAATAAATAAGCATAATCTTCCTCTGTACTCACAACTCTAGGCAAGCCTAAAATAGCGTAAGGTGGATCGTCTGGATGAATGCACATTAATACCTCATTTTGTGAGGCCACAGGAATAATTTCTTTTAAAAATGCTGCTAAGTTTTCTCTTAATTTTTGCGCATCAATATCAGCATAAGTATCTAATATTGTTTGAAACTGCTCTAAGGTATACCCTTCTTCTGCTCCTGGTAATCCTGCAATTATATTATTAATTAATTGCGTTTTATCTTCTTCGGAAAGGTTTTCGGCGTAAACTTTAGCTTCGGCTTGTAATTCTGAAGAGTAATCGTTTTCTGCACCCGGACGTTTTAATAAAAATAGCTCGAAAGCAGCAAAAGCAACCACATCAAATCGAAGGGCTTTAGAACCATCTTCAACTTCAAACCCTAAATCGGTACGTGTCCAATCTAAAACAGGCATAAAATTATAACATACAATATGGATACCACAAGATGCTAAATTTTTAATACTAGTTTTATAATTTTCAATATACTCTTGAAAATTTCCTGAACGTGTTTTAATCGTTTCGTGTACAGGTACACTTTCTACAACACTCCAAGTAAGACCCGTTTTTTCAATAGTATCTTTTCTTTTTTGAATTTCTTCTACAGTCCACACTTGTCCGTTAGGAATATGGTGTAATGCAGAAACAATACCTGTTGCTCCTGCTTGTTTTATATCGGATAACGATACGGGATCATTTGGCCCGTACCAACGCCATGTTTGTTCCATAATTTTTAATATTTAATTATAAACTTACAAGATTAACACCTTGCAGAATTTGATTTATTTAAACACCACTATAAGCGCTAAAACCACCATCGATAGGGATTACTACACCTGTTACAAATGATGCGCCTTCGCCACATAACCATAAAGTTGTACCCACTAAATCTTCTGGCTCACCAAATTTACCCATTGGTGTTTGCTCTATAATTTGATTACCACGTGCTGTTAAACTACCATCACTTTCGGTAAGTAAACTTCTATTTTGATCGGTTAAAAAGAAACCTGGGGCTAATGCATTTACACGAATTCCAACTTTAGAAAAGTGTACAGCTAACCATTGTGTAAAGTTTGATACAGCAGCTTTTGCGCCACTATATGCAGGTATTTTAGTTAAAGGTGTAAAAGCATTCATAGATGAAATGTTTAAAATACTACACCCTTTTTTACCTACCATATCTTTAGCAAAAACTTGAGTTGGTAATAAAGTACCTAAAAAGTTTAAATCGAATACAAACTTAATACCTGTAGGATCTAAATCGAAAAAGGTTTTAAAGCCTTCTGCTTTATTTTCTAAATCTGCTTCAGCAAAATGAGGATTAGAAGTTGTCCCTAATGGGTGATTCCCTCCTGCTCCGTTTATCAAAATATCGCAAGCACCTAATTTAGCATTCACAATATCTTTAGCTTCTTGCAACGATTCTTTTTCTAAAACATTGGCAGCAACACCAATTGCTACACCACCAGCGGCATTAATTTCGTTTGCAATAATATCTGCGGCTTCCTTACGCAAATCTAGAACGGCAATTTTATGACCTTCTTTTGCTAATGCTTTGGCTAATGCGCCACAAATAACGCCTCCTGCTCCTGTTAAAACAATTACTTTACTCATAGTTTTGATAGTTGAATTTTTCTTTAATTTTGCGTTTTCGTGTACGCACACACAAATGTAACGAAAAAAAATAGTGTGCGCACACAAAAAATGAAAAATATTAACTAAATTGCTTGAAATTAAAGTTATACATTTCAGTTTCTAATTGCTTCGTATAAAGTTAAACGTGACCCATTTAAGATGATTACAATAAAAGATATAGCAAAAGAAGCCCAAGTTTCTGAAGGTACCGTAGATCGCGTTATTCACAATCGCGGTGGTGTATCTAAAAAAACAGAATTAAAGATTAGAGAAATTCTAGATCGGCATAACTTTAGTGTAAATCCTATTGCGAGTGCGCTTGCCATGAAAAACAAACACACTATTGCAACGCTAATGCCTAAACATAATGCTGACGATTTATTTTGGAAATCGCCACATATGGGTATTTTAAAAGCGGCCGATGATTTAAAAACGTTTGGTATTCAGGTTAATAACTTCCTGTTTAATCAATACGATGCACACTCCTACTTCGAGACTTTTAAAACTTTATTAGAATCGAAACCTACAGCAGTAATTATGGTGCCAAACTTTTCGAAAGAAACGAAAAAAATAGTAGCACTTTTAGAAGATAAAAACATTCCTTATTTGTTTTTGAATATTGATATTGATGGCTTTAAAAACATGGCTTTTGTTGGTCAAGACTCTTATAATGCTGGATATATTGCTGGAAAATTAATGCATTTTAGTAGTCCGAATGCTGAAACTTTTTTAATTCTACAAGCACGACATAACATACTAAAAAACAACGCGGTATCGAACCGAATTAAAGGATTTAATGATTATTTTTTTAAAAATAATTTAAGCTCCAAAAGTCAAACTTTAAAGTTAGACAGCCTAGATAATACCTTAGAAACGAAAGAGAAAATAAACAACTATTTAATTGAAAACCCTGAAATTAAAGGGATTTTTGTGCCTTCGAGTAGAATTTATATTATTGTAGATTGTATTGAAAATAAAACTTTAGAAAATATTAAACTGATTGGTTTTGATAATACGCCGCAAAACATAGAATGCCTATTAAACGATTCTGTGTCTTTTTTAATATCGCAAAAACCATTCGATCAAGGCTATGAAGCCGTGCGTATATTAACCGATTATTTGGTTCAAAATAAAGCACCAAATTCTAAAACATTTTTACCTATCGATATTCTTATAAAAGAAAATGTAAAATATAACGAACGTAGTGAATATATGTTTGAAAGTGAGCAGAGTTAAAACTAACTCTTCTCCTCTTTCGAACGTTTTATAATTTCCTTTAATCGCTCTTTTCTTAAAGCAATTTCGGCTTTTTTCTTATTCTTCTTTTGATCCATTAACCTAGAATGCTTTGCTTTGTTTTTCGTGTTTTTATCACGCCCTGTTTTTCCCATAATGCTACTTAGATTTCAGTAATTTATTTTGCTCTTCCATTAAATCGGTAAGGCGTGCTAATAATTCAATATCTTTAGGTGTTGTAACCGTTTTATCTTCAGAATCTTGTGCTTTATTTCTCAATCTATTCATAAACTTCACTACGATAAAGATAGTAAAACCAATAATTAAAAAATCGATTAAAGCTTCACCTAACGCACCATAACCAATAGCAACCTCATCGGTTAAAATTTCTCCTGAAGCATTAAGAACAGCATCTTTAAGGATAAGGCGCTGATCTTTAAAGTTAACACCGCTAGTTAATAAAGTTAATGGAGGCAAAATTACTTTTTTCGCTAAAACATCGATTACCTTATTAAATGCAGCACCAATTATAATACCAACTGCCATATCCATCATGTTACCTTTTACGGCAAACTCTTTAAATTCTTTAAATAACTTCATACCCATATTAAATTTTTATGCAAAGATATTAGTTTGAATTTTTAATTTTCCTCGCTTTTAGAATTAAAGCAAAGAAATAGTAGTTAATTACGATATATACCTCATTATAACCTTAAACATGCATAAACACAAATATTACCATATTAAGGAATAAAATTAAATATTCTATTTTAAAGGAATATATTTTGAGATAAACAAGAAAAGTAATACATTTGATAAAGAAGCCCATAATAAAATGACTAGCATAATAACCGGAGATATTATTAACTCAAAATCGAGCGAACCAAAAAAATGGTTAGATGCTCTTAAGGAGGTTTTAAACCAATATGGCCGTCAACCCAAGCAATGGGATGTTTTTAGAGGCGATAGCTTTCAATTAGAAACAGCTCCAGAAGACGCTTTAAAAGCAGCCGTTTTAATAAAATCGAGTATTAAACAATTCAAAAATATTGATGTTAGAATTGCCATAGGTATTGGCGAAAAAACCTATACATCGGACAAAATAACAGAATCTAACGGTACCGCTTTTATAAACTCAGGAGAATGTTTTGATGATTTAAAGAAAACAACTCTCGCTATTAAATCGCCTTTTGAGCAGTTTGATTTACAAACTAATATTATGTTCGAATTGGCTTTACTGACTATAAACAGTTGGACCACAACCTCAGCAAAACTTATAAAAACGGCTATAGAAAATCCAGAACTTACTCAAGTAGAGCTTGCCAACCATTTTGAAACCACACAAAGTAATATTAGTAAAGGCCTTAAACGTGGTGGTTTCGACGAAATTTCTAAACTATTAAACTACTATAACGCACAAGTAAAAACACTATGATTATACTTTTTATAAAACTCATACTTGCTCATTTTATAGGTGATTTTCTATTGCAACCTCAAAAGTGGGTTACACATAAAGAATCTAAAAAGCATAAGTCTAAATATCTATATTATCATATTTTAGTACATTTTGCCGCTTTACTTGTAGTGCTTCAATTTAACTTTGAGTATTGGCTGGCGTTTGTGTCAATTATATTATCTCACTACATTATAGATCTTATTAAGCTAAGGCTGAAAACAAAATCGAACGGACGCCTGTTATTTGGTTTAGATCAATTAGCACATTTAATAGTGATAGCTATTGTTGTTAGCATCTATCAACCTTACGAGCTAAACATAAACTCACTTTACAATCCTAAATTCTTATTATTTATCACTGCGCTTTTAGGTGTTACCGTGGTTTCATCTATCATTATGAAAACTGTAATTTCTAAGTGGTATTTTAAAGAAAACAATAGTAATCTATCTTTAGAAAATGCTGGTGCTTTTATTGGTATTCTTGAGCGTTTGTTTGTATTTGCATTAATTATTACACAACATTGGGAAGGTATTGGTTTTATAATTGCTGCGAAATCGGTGTTGCGTTTTAGCGATTTATCTAAAGCTAAAGACCGTAAGCTTACCGAATACATCTTAATAGGAACTCTGTTAAGCTTTGGTTTAGCAGTTATTTTTGGGGTGACTTACGAGTACGTATTATCGCTTATTCAATAATTTTAATATCTATAGACGTTCTAGCTTGCCAACCTGTTAAATCTGTTACCGAGTAAGCGCAGTGATAATCGCCCGTATCAATATCATCAGGGATGGTTAAACTAATATTTATTTCATAAGAAGTTAAACCTTCTTCTATTGTGAAATTTTCGACGTAGATAAATGGATTAACCGCTGTTTTCACATCTCCCAAATCGCAAGTTTCTTCTTGATCGTCGTGCGTATGATGGTCAAAATTATGATGAATATCCAAACTATAAGCAGCCAAGGCTAAATTATCGGTAACCATTGCTTTAAACGTATAGGTTTCGCCTTTTACAAGTTCTGTGCAGGCCTGTGGAAACCCTTCGGTGTAATTAATACTTATTGTTGGTTTTTCTTCGTCTTTATTTGCACTATCATCTCCGGAGCAGGATACTAATATTAAAACAAACAATACGCTTAGGTAATTATATTTTGATATAAATTTCATTTTATTAGTTTTAAAAACCGCATAGCACCATGAGCTGCTATGCGGTATAATTGTATTTATTCTACTGTAATATCTATATGAGATTCGTATGTTTTTGTATTTCCTTCTTCATCTTCAACAACAAAGCTTAAATGATATTCTCCAGCTGGTGTTGTAGCAGGAACATCAAAATGCTCATGGAATTCTATTTCAGTTTCTTCATGGTAACCATCTAAAAACTCTTCTTCGTAATCCCATTCTACTTCCCCTTCACCTACAGTAACGCCATCGGCATGAAAATCAACTGTAATATTGTGGATGCCGTTTACTGCATCAATCATAAACTCTACATGAAAATCATTACCTCGTACCACTGTAGAATCTATAGACGCTTCACTTATGGTGATACTATCTAAAATTTGCAGATCACCTTCAATCTCTGTGCTATTACCTTGCTCATCAACAACCGTTAATTCTACATGATATTCTCCAACAGGGATATTATTTGGTATATCTACATGCTCATGAAATGTAGGATTGATCACTAAATAATTAGCATCTGTAAATACTTGTTCAAAATCCCAATCTACCTCATCCTCACCTGGAGTTAAATCGTGAGCATGGATAGAAAGTGTAATACTACTTACTACGGCTTCGGCAGAAATAACAGCTTCTAGATGAATATCTGAACCTTTATAAGCTACTAAATCTGTAGAATGTGTAGAACCTTCGCCATACTCAAAACCAGAGATCACAGGAGCGTCTAGTGTTTCAGTATCATCGCTACTACACGAGTTTAATAGGAGTCCGAAAATAGCTGTAACGGCTAATACTTTAAAATTTGTTTTCATTTGTTTGTTTTTAATAATTAATTTGAATTTATTTAAAAAGGTATTGTTAAAGAGAGTGATATATTCCTGCCCGCCTCAGGTACATCGATTAACCTATAGAAACTGGTGTGGTCGAAATACGTTGTATGGAATACATTATTTAATTTTAATCGCATTTCTATAGGAAGGCTATTTTTAGAGGTGTTTAGTTTAGAAACAAAAGCCATGCTTAAAACCTGATAGCCCGCTGTTACTTGTTCTGGTGGTACAATTTCGTTTTGAGCTCCTGCTACTTTTAATTCTGCGCTTAATTTCGGACTATTAAAAAATAGCAAATCTTTAAATTGATAATTAGCCGAAAGCCTACCAGATAATGGTGGAGAAAAAGGCAGTGTAAAATTCTTTTTGGGTCCGCTAGTTTGTCTAGAGTACACATATTCCGCAGAAACATTTAGCGTTACATTTTTTAGCACCGTACTACTTGCGCTTAGCTCACCACCAACCCTAAAAACCTTAGCTTGTGTATACTCGTAAATTTGTAACGTTTCGTAATAACTAGACGTTGGATTTAAATAGATATAGTTATCGAAAAAGTTAACAAAAGGACTTAGGGCTACACTAAACTTATTAGCACTATAATCTACCTCCATATCTAATTGATAGGATGCTTCGGGATCTAAATCCAGATTCCCTTTTTCGTAACGATACATATGATAATTAACCCCATCTGAAGCCAACTCATTAGATAGAGGCATTCTAAAACTCTTTCCTATATTAATTTTATACGTTGTTTTATTACGTAAATAACTAAGGCCTAAAGAAGCACTTGTACTTCCAAAATTCAAAGTTTTATCTTGAGATCTCTGCAGATAAATATTAGAGATTGTATTATCGTCATTATTTCGAGTAGACGGATACCAATCAAAATAAGAGTGCGTATCTACAACACCAAAATCATATCGAATACCAGCTTGTAGATGTAAGTTTTTATTAATTTCAAATTGATCGTAACCAAAAGCACCAACAGTAAAACGAGTATATTCTGGAATTAAAAACCCCCAACCGCCAATATTGTTATCTTGATATTCCATATTCACCCCCAGAACCACATCATGCTTAGCATTAGGTTTAAAAACATCTTTAACATTTAAAGTGTACGTGTTTTTATTAAAAGCACGCTCTTTACTATCGGGTGGTGTTGGCATATAACCATGTGGTATAGGCTCGGAGTGTTCTTCTCTATTATTATTTTGGTAACCTAAATCTAAATGAAATGTATGGCTCCCTAAATCTAACGATGTATTGTTTGTAATTTTAAAATGATTCACCTTGTGGTATGGTAAATCGACATCTCTACTAGAACTATCATAATCTATACTAGAAGTTCTAACTTCTAAACCATGAGCATTAGCAAAAAAACCGTTTTTAGCATTCACGTTACTAAATGATGTTTCCGTAGTAAAACCCTGTGAAGTATACCCAATATTAAAACTAGCATTCGCTTCTAAACCTGCGGTATTTCTTAAATGATTGTCATGCAGTTCAAAAATATAATTTTCGTAATTAATTTTATCTGTTGGTACTTTGTAATCACCATAATCTCTTAAGGTTAAACGGCTACGATAAAACCAATTTTCCTTTCTGGCCTTTACGCCTACCGATATACCTAGTAAATCATTATTACTTTCACCTAAAAGATTAACCTCGCCATTAAAGGAGTTTATAGCAGGTATTTTATTAGGTTTTATATCTACAACACCCGCAATAGCATCGGCGCCATATACTAAAGATGCCGGACCTTTAATTATCTGTATATTCTCTATACCATATTGATCTATTTCTAAACCATGATCATTTCCCCATTGTTGTGCCTCGTGTTTTATTCCATTTTGCACTACCGCTACCCTATTAAACCCTAAACCTCGAATTACGGGTTTAGATTGCCCAGAACCAATATTAATGGTACTTACTCCAGGGATTTTACTTAAGGTCTGCATTAGACTGTTTTCCCGGTTTTGATTTAGAAATTCTTTGGATACCTTATAAGAAATTGTTGAAGACTCCTTATCTCTTCTTTTACTAGTCTTCCCATTAACCTCAACAGTATCTAAATTTGTTACAGCTTCATCTAAAGCCACATAAATAAGATCCATATTACGCCATACGTGCACATTAATAGTTTTAGGCGCATAACCTATATGAGACACATTTAAAACGTAATTACCATTAGTAATGTTTTTTATTATAAATGAACCATCTGAGGATGAAATAGAAAAAAAACCGTCTCCAATAATATTGACACCTTCAATAGGTTGTAAAGTTTTTGCATTTACTACCAAACCTTTTATAATTAAAGAATCTTGGGTACATGCCATGGCGTATAGACTAAAACACAGCCAAATACTTAATGTTTTGTAAAACATATTAATGTTATAAGATTGAAAAAATAGCCCTTGAGAGCGAGCGAAAACCAAACCTAAACATGGAATTTATTAAGACAACATGGCTTATCTAAAACCTCATTATAAAAAATGAAGTTTTACATATATGCCATAAGGGCTATAAAACCCTTAGGCATAATGTTGCTATTAAAAAATTAAACGAAATAGGGTATTATAACATAAATGGTGGAGGTCTGGAAAAGAGCTGATCTTTGGAAGACGAGCTTGCCAGTATAAATTTATAATTCTGACTAATTTCTTTAGGAAGAAGATATTCAATATCATCTAAAGAAAAAGTAGAAAAAACAGGAGTAATTAGAGGTGTTAAGTTATTGGTTATCGCGTGATCGCATATGTTACAATGTACAGCATGATCATCATCGTCAGCATGAGACAATACATGAAACCCTGCCATTTTCATTGAGAAGAAAATAACAAGTAAAAAATAAGTAATACTATTTTTTATGCGATTGGTTTTCATTAATTTATATTAATACTATAATTAAACTAGATTTATGAAACGTATTTTTAATGTTTATGATTTTCTTTTGTTTGTAACAACTTCCAATTAAAATAATGCGCTAGCGATACTAAAGAAGCTCCTGCAACAGTATTGCTAACTTCCCAAAATTCATTTAAATCTAGCCTGCCCAATAAAATGAATGAAAAACCTAATAAAGCGTACATCAACGGTTTTAATTTAAAATGTGTTTTTTTATAACTCGGCCAAAGGGAGACTAAAACAAACACAATACCAAAAGCTATAAAGGTCCACTCTATTAAAGGGTTTCCTAGAAAATGTAAACTACCCAATGATGAAAATGAAAGTATCAGTGGTATTGTAGCACAATGAACCGCACAAATTAACGAACTAGAAAAAGCAATAATATCTACAGTGTTATTTTTAATTTTCATCTAAAATTTATAAAACATATTATTTAACTAGTAAGTAAAAGCGCTATCTGTTAACTTTCTCTCATTATTTCGATAACTTAAATGCAATGTTGTCGCATTAATTGGTTTTGCAAATATATTATGTTTTTATAATAATGCAACATAATTGCAGTAACTTATTGCAATTATGTTGCATTATAAATAAAAAGAAGAAATACACCAACAAAAGAGGCTATTTTGGAGGTTTTAACAAAAACCAGAAAGGCGATGAGTCAGGATGCGATTGAACAAGAAATAGATATTGGTATCAATAGAGCGACCATTTATCGCGTTCTAAATAGATTTTATGATGATGGCGTTTTGCTTAAAATTGTTGCCGAAGATGGTAAACAATATTTTGCACGGTACAACAAAGTTGGTGAACAAGAAATAGCAAAGAATCATCTTCACTTTAAATGTTTAATCTGTGAGACTATTGAATGCTTGCATGCTGAAGTAAATTTCTCTATACCGAAGGCATACATTGTTCAGAATGTTAATTGTGTTTTAACTGGTACTTGTGAAACTGTTCTTAATGTGGGTTTAGCAAAAAATAAAGGCTTTCCTTCTAACAATACATTGCCCCATAAAAAAACCGCCCATTAGGCGGTTTTTATTTTATATAAAATTGGTTATATCAACCTATTCGAAATCACACTCTTTACCTAAGTGTTCAAACTTAGCTAATTCTTCTATTAATCCGTTATTCACTTTTCCGAAAACTTCATAAGCGATTTTACCTAAAGGTAAATGCACAGGAGCCTCTTCTAACTGAGCTAATTTATAAATAGCATTTGCCGCTTTTTCTGGATCTCCAGGTTGGTTTCCACTTAAACCTTGTAAACCTCTTATACGTTCACCAACAGTACTTTCGTAATCTTCGATTTTAGTATTATCATAAGCTGCAGAACTTCCAGCCCATTCTGTTCTAAATGGTCCAGGTTCAACGTTTGTTACTTTAATATTAAGTGGCTTTAATTCTGCCGCTAAAGCTTCACCAATACCTTCTAAAGCAAATTTAGAACCATTGTAAATCCCTAAACCTTGAGAGCCTACACGCCCTGCGATAGAAGTTATGTTTATAATATGTCCAGAACGTTGCTTACGCATTTGTGGTAAAACCGCTCTAATAGTCGTTAAAACGCCAAAAACGTTTACTTCAAACTGTCTTCTAACTTCTTCATCAGAAATCTCTTCAACACTTCCCATAATACCATAACCGGCATTATTTACAACCACATCAATTTTCCCGAATTTATCATAAATGGTTTTAATACCATCAACAATCATTTGTGAAGAAGCAACATCTATAAGTACACCAAAAGAATTCCCTGGGTTTTCATTGTTAAACGCCTCTACTTGGTCTTGTTTTCTAAAAGTTCCTACCACAATTTGTCCTTGTGATAACACCTCTTTAGCTAACTGTTTACCTAATCCTGATGATACACCAGTAATAAACCATACTTTTTTGTCTGTACTCATTTTTGTTTTGCTTATATTCTGTAAAAGAAATTGTTTTTTTGCAAAACTACTAAAAAAATATTATCATAATCACATAATGATATTAAATCCATTTAAAATGATAACTTCTTGTTTTTTTTGCTCTTATAAAACCATAAAAATTATTTTGTAGTCTAAGTTTCACTGATATCCTATAAAAATCATCGAATTAAACTAAAATGCCCCTTTTGTGTCGTTCCGTTTTTATAGAATATAAGATACCAATAACCGCCACTTGATAGAGGGACACCACTATAAGTGCCATTCCATCCTTCTGAAATATTCCTTACTTCCTTTAATAATTTTCCGTAACGATTATAAATAAAAATACTTGATACTTGGTTTAATAGATCTGGAACTACCCAATAATCATTAACTCCATCATTATTTGGCGTAAAGAACTTTGGAGGAAAATCATTTGTATCTGTTTTAGCTGTTGTAAAACTTTCTTCAACACAATCTTTTGCACTTCCGTTAGAATTATAGGCTACCACGGTAACATAAACAGTTTTGTTTTCAGGTAAGTTTTCGGGTAAATTATAACTCAAAAAATTTCCAATATCCTTGGAGTTTAAAATATCTGTTCCTTCCGAAAATGTTCCAATAGATAATTTATAACCTGTTGCATCAGGTGACACATTCCATGATAAATTTGTTGCTGTAGATACATTTATTGCTCCATTTAATGGCGCCGTTAATTCGCTACAAAGTGGTAATACCCCGGCTGATTCTGTTGTAAAAAACGCTTCTGAACAATCTACCGCTTCTCCGTCAGAATTATAAGGTATTACCGTTACAAATATAGATGTGCTTTCAGGTAAATCTGTTGGTAAATTATAAATAGTTTCATTACCTACATTTAATGCATTTAAAATATCTGTTCCGTTAGAAGTTGTTCCTACAGTTAACTTATAGCCTTTTGCTTTATCCACTTTACGCCATGATAAATGCGTATCTATAGGGGCATTATTCGCATTAGGTAATGGCCGTAATAATATTGTACAGTCTGGAATGGTTGTTATTATTAATTCAAAATCTTGTTCTTCACTGCAACCAGAAATACCTTCATCATAAATATATAAAGTCACGGGATATACCGGAAAATCTGAATAATTTATAACGTCTCCAGCACTATAAACAACTCCTTTACCTTTAGACGCAGTGTAATATTTTTCATTTCCTGAAAGTCCATAACCTGTAATTACTGGTAAAGTATAATTATCTGATGCTATTTGCCATGTTAAATCATCTATATAATAATCTAAAATACCACCATCTGAAATGATCCAATTATCTGTAATTCTAGAAAAATCGGTAACATAATTATTAGCTTCCATATTAGCTCTTGCTGTTGTGGCTGCACAATATTTACTATTTCCTCCATGAAAATTTACATTAGGTTGTAAATCTAGAGTATCCCAACCAATAAGTAAGTTATCATAATTTAAAACCGATAAAGTTACCCCTAAAAACATGTTTTCCATTTTGGTAACTTGAGCTACATCCCAATTTCCTAAATCTTGATCAAAAGATGTAGCACCGCTAAACATTTCTTCCATATATATAACATTACTTACATCCCAACCACTTAAATCTTGATTAAAAGCTGTAGCTTCTTTAAATAGAGAGTTCATCCATTCTACAGCACTAACATCCCACTTATTAATATCTTGATTAAATAATACGGCTCCTGAAAACATAGAATTCATTGTTTTTACACGACTTATATCCCAGTTGGAAATATCTTGATTAAATACTACTGTATTAGCTAGCATAAAATCCATATTACTAACATTACCCACATTCCAACTACCAATATCTTGATTAAATGCTAACGCTCCATTAAACATACCTGCTAATGAAGTGACATTGCCTACATCCCAGCCACCGATATCTTGATTGAATGTTCTTGCGTTAGAAAATAAATTTGCCATATACACCACATTACTAACATCCCAATTACTTATATTTTGGTTAAATGATATGGCTCCTGAAAACATCCCATTCATCCGTGTCACGTTACTCATATCCCAATCACCGATATCCTGATTAAATGTTATTGCACCAGAAAACATATCATGCATTCTGGTTACCCTGCTAACATCCCAACCACTTATATTTTGGTTGAAGGCTGCTGCATCTAAAAACATACCATACATGTTAGCTACATTGCTAACATCCCACTTGCCGATATTTTGGTTAAATGCTGCTGCGTTTGAAAACAACTGACTAATATTGGTTACGCTACTTACATCCCAACGACTTATATCTTGATTAAATGATGTTGCACGTAAAAACATTTCAGACACATTCGTTACTCGACTTACATCCCAGCTTCCAATGTCTTGGTTAAAAAAAGATGGAGGCGTTATATTAGGGAGCTCCGTTTCTTCAGTATAAAACAAGCGATACATATTTGTTACCTGACTCACATCCCAATTACCTATATCTTGGTTGAATAGCGGAGTTTGCTCAAACATTTTTGAAATATCGGTTACGGTACTGACATCCCAATCACCGATAGGGTAATTAAATGCTTTATTGCCAAAAAACATACCTCGCAAACTAGTAACACTGGATAAATTAGGTGCATCGGTAAAGTTTCCTTGTAATTGTTTACATCCCGCAAAAGCATATTCCATAGAAGCCCAATCGTTATCCCCCCATTGCTCTATGGTTAATAGCTTATCACTATTTAAAAATAGTGATTCATCATACAGTTCATTAAAATATATTCTTGGAAAAAGCCCCGTTATACTCACAGTATAAGTCCCCGCAGAAGCATACGTATGTGTTGCATTTCCTGTTTCAACCGTGTTTGGAGTACCATCACCCCAATCTACCGTATAGTTATAAGTTTCAAAAACATAAGTTGGTATAGTAATACTATTATCAGCACCTGAAGTTCCTACAGCCCAAGTGGTAATAAAAGGTGTTGTTCCCAAAGCCATAACGCCATAACTTCGGCCTATTATAAAAAAACCGATGATGAAAAAAGAAATACAACGTTTGTCTAAACTGAATTTTATCATGACGAATTTTATAGCAAAAAATAACGCTATACTATATTATAAAATAAGAGCACAAATTAATGTAAATCTACAATCGTTCTATATAAATTATGTCTTATTTAAGCCCCTTTTAAACCAAGACACCAAAAATTTCATAAAATATGAGAACTATTTACCTCAGCTATACCTTCTAGTTATACAATTGTTCTAGACCCTTTTATTATTCTATTATAGGAACAAGTAGACAAGTTTAATCGTTCCATAACGATAAAAAAAAACAATCCCACTTCAGCACGTACTGATTGCCTAAAAACAAATAAAATTTACTTAATTTGAAGTCATACGTCTAAAATATATTATAATTTTGCCTCCAAACTATAATAAGCGCATTTACCTATGGTACAATACAACCCAAAAGATTGGATTACTTTTATTTTTAGATTTCATAAATCGGATACATTTAGAAAGCTTTTCCCTTTAATGATTTTTATTGGAATTTACACCTATGGAGTTGGCTATATGGAACTTGAATACTGGAAACTTTCAGAAAAAAGCCATTTATCAAATATTACCGTAATGCACGGTATGTTGGGTTTTGTTATTTCCTTGTTATTAGTTTTTAGAACAAACACTGCTTACGATCGTTGGTGGGAAGGCAGAAAACTATGGGGAGCACTCGTTAATAATAGTCGAAATTTAGCCATAAAACTGCATGTTATTTTAAAAGAAGAACATGATAGGAGTTATTTTAAAAAGTTAATACCTAGTTATGCATCCATTTTAGTAAAACATTTAAACAATCAAGAAACGAGTTTACAACTTTTTGATCATGAAGATTTAAAAATAGATCAACACAAACACCACCCGAACCAAGTCGCTAAAATGATTTTCCAAAAGGTGAACGATTTACACGAACAGAAAAAAATTACAGGAGATCAACTTATTATTATAAATGCCGAAATTCAATCGTTTACCGATATTTGCGGTGCATGCGAACGTATTAAAAACACACCCATTCCTTATTCTTATAGTGCTTTTCTTAAAAAATTCATATTTTTTTACATTATGACTTTGCCCTTTGGCTATGTGTTTAGCCTAGGGTACTATGCAGTACCTGTAGTTGTTTTTGTGTTTTATGTATTGGCAAGTTTAGAATTAATTGCTGAAGAAATTGAAGACCCTTTTGGTTTTGACGCCAACGATTTACCTATTGATAAAATAGCTACAAATATTAAAAAACATGTGGAGGAGATCTTTTAGCAGATCCTCTACCCTAACCAACCCTCTCGATCTAAACTACGGTATTGTATAGCCTCACTAATATGAGAACCATTTACCTCGGCAATACCCTCTAGATCGGCAATAGTTCTAGATACTTTTAGTATTCTATCATAAGCGCGAGCCGATAAGTTTAAACGTTCCATAGCTGTTTTTAGCAACTGTTTAGAATTCTCATCTAGAACGCAATGTTTTCTAATTTGCTTTACATTCATTTGGGCGTTATAATGCACTTTATCCGATTCTTCAAAACGTTTGGTTTGTATTTGCCTAGCTTTGGTAACCCGCTTTCTAATATCTACCGAACTCTCCCCTTTTCTATCATCCGATAGTTTATCAAAAGGTACTGGTGTCACTTCGATGTGAATATCAATTCTATCTAAAAGCGGTCCTGATACTTTACTTAAATAACGTTGCATTTCTGCAGGACTAGATGTTACAGGTGCATCGGGATCATTGAAATAACCACTCGGACTCGGATTCATACTTGCTACCAACATAAACGATGATGGATACGTAACCGTAAACTTTGCTCTAGAAATAGTAACCTCTCGATCTTCTAGTGGCTGACGCATTACTTCTAAAACTTCACGCTTAAATTCTGGTAATTCATCTAAAAATAAAACACCATTATGAGACATCGATATTTCACCCGGTTGCGGATAACTTCCGCCGCCGACTAAAGCGACGTTAGAAATTGTGTGATGTGGATTTCTAAATGGTCTTTGAGCCATTAAACCCGTATCTTTTACTCTACCAACAACAGAATGTATTTTTGTGGTTTCCAAGGCTTCATGCAACGTCATAGGTGGTAAAATACTCGGTAAGCGTTTAGCAAGCATCGTTTTTCCTGCTCCAGGAGGACCAATTAAAATAATATTATGTCCGCCGGCGGCAGCAATTTCCATACAGCGCTTAATGCCTTCCTGCCCTTTAACGTCTGCAAAATCGAACTCCGGAAAATCTAAATTCTGCTCAAACTCCTTGCGTGTATCTATTATGGTCTGTTCTAGCGGTATACCTTTATCAAAAAACTCAATAACTTGTTTAATATTATCAATACCATAAACCTCTAAATTATCTACAATGGCAGCTTCTTTTGCATTAGCTATCGGAAGTATAAAACCTTTATAACCTTCCTCCCTAGCCTTTACAGCAATAGGCAATGCCCCTTTTATAGGCTGTAGCGTACCGTCTAAAGATAATTCTCCCATTATTAAGTAATCTTCCAACCCTTCTGCTTTAATCTGGTCTGTGGACGCTAGAATGCCAACAGCTAAAGTTAAATCGTAAGCCGAACCTTCTTTTCTCAAATCGGCAGGCGACATATTAATAATGATTTTTTTACCAGGAATTTTATATCCGTTATTCTGAAGTGCTGCCGCTATACGAAAGTTACTTTCCTTAATGGCATTATCGGGTAAACCTACAAGATGGTAACCAATGCCTTTATCTACATTCACTTCTACCGTCACCGTTGTAGCCTCAACACCAAAAACGGCGCTTCCAAAAACTTTTTTAAGCATAAATTAAGTTTGTTTGATGCTTAAATGTAATAAATGTATTTGGAATTTTATAATTTATTAAGAATCAAAGAGTACTAGTATCTGATTTTTTTATAATTGAAATTAATTTTCACCTTACTCCTAGTTGCTAAATAATTTGATTTATCACATTATCCAACTAGAAAAATGTTCTATTATTTTCTATTATTTTTTTAGCATCCTATTTTCAACTTTATTACTTTCAATTGAATCTGTTTTTAACTTGTCGTTAATAAAAGCATATTAACAATACCTTTATTTATAATTTCCATTGAAGAAATATTCCAGGTTGGTAAATTGTTGTAGCACTATTTATGTTGCTATGTAATTGTACGCCTAATGAAAAAATCCGTCCCGTATTAAATCGAATTTCACTTTGTAAAGGAAAGCCTATGACGTTGTTTTTAGATTCCGTTGATGACCCCTTGTCGTATGTAAAATTAAAAGAACCGACTCCAGCAAAAAAATCAATTCCAAACCATTTTTTTATTTTTAATTCACGACCATATAAAATATTGTATTCTGCAAAACTGTCATTAATACTTTCTCCACCTAGGTTTATTCCAAATTCACTTGCTCCACCAGCATAAACTTTAAAAATATGTTGTCCTGTATTAAAACTAACATCTAAATTCATTCCGAATCCACTATCTCTATCTGAAAAGTAAACATTTAGAGGAGAAAATGAAATACTGTGAAATTCAATTCCTTTATTTTCATTTTGCGCAGTTACACTTAAAATAATGCTCAAAAAAAATATTGTTAAAAATAATTTTTTCATATCTCAATTATTTTAGAGTTTAAATTTAACTACTGTTAGCCTTTGTATTTAACAAATAATTAAGTTTTGATTAACGCCTAAGCTAGGCATTATTTTTATACAACGTTCTAGTTATCTGCTTTTTTATCCAATATTATAAAGTCCTCCTACTTTACAAAATTTATCTAACACTTTATTTTCTGTTTTTATAAAGCGCTATAGCTTTCAAGAATTTCATTCCACCAGATTCTGTTTGGTCGTATATAAAACCGTTCAATTCAGGATGATTTTTATCAATCCAGCTTATAAGTGTGTTTTTGTTCCTTTCCCATGTAGCTTCTTTAAAATCCAAATATTCCGTTTCAATACTAATTATTTTTTCCTTTTGAAATTTTATAGTTTGATGCATTATAAATGGCGTTTCCTGAAGAAAAGCTATTCTTTTATCTATTTTTGAAATTTTCACTTTCACCATTCCACCCGCCTCCTCTATTTCAAGTATTTTATAGTTAGGGCTAAAAACAGCATCCCATTTCAATAACTCCAAATAATCTTTTTTAGAATATATTATTTTATACTCGCCTTCAATTATAGTTATACTATCTGTAAGACAATTAGATATTTTAGAATCATCTGAATGGCTGAGCTCTTTAAAGTATTGTTTAGAAATTTCAATCTTGTCAATTTGCTTTTCTGAATTTTTACAGGATGCAAACCCCATTACCAATATTAATAATAAAACTATCAGTTTCTTCATGGGTTATTGTTTAAATTAATGACATATCTGGTTGTAACTAAAAAGCGAACATTAATAATTAAGATCAACAAACATCCAAATATAAACAATCAATTTTAGTATCATCACTATGGAGAAAGCAGCTAACAAACTAAATAAAAACTTCTTCTTACTGGTTTTGTATTTAGGTTTTATAACATAAACTTGAAGTGGTATAAAAAGTAAAAAAGCAACCAAAGTTATACCCATAGCTACAAATGAAAAACCAACTATTGCTAATTCTCCAAGGACATTAAAAGAAGCATGAGATAAAGCAAAAAAATCATCCAATGAATTAATACCACTATTACCACTGTAACTAGAGTTATTCTTCTTGAAGAACAGGTTTATTTCAATAAAAAACAAAACAATATTAAATGCTAAGTATAGTATTAACCAAATTGTTTTTGTAAATATTTTTTTCATTATTTCAATATTACTATTCCGTTGTGAGATACGCAATAGTTTGAAGAATTAATGTGTGGTTCTTATTCAAACTACCAATTTTCATTACTTTCCTTAATAGTATTACCTACAGTATGTTTTTATGAAAATGAAATCTGAAATTAAAAAAACTCTAGAATACGGAAACCCGTAAAGAACTTAACGCTTATTTACAGTAATTTACATCTTAAAAGTTATGAATTCACTGAGGTTTTATTGTGGAATTATTATTTTTAACGAATACTTTGATTTTTAACTCACAACACTCAAAAAATGAATTTTAAAAAAGTAGTTGTTTTAATTTTGCTTTTAAATGTGCTAAATACCTATTCACAAAACTGGTTGTATAAATCTGGCCAAGATGCATTTGATGGGGACTATAGGTATTGTTATGTATTTGGAAAAGGTGAGTTTCCCTATAACAAACCTAGGCTAAACATAAATGTATTCAATGATAACCACATGGATTTTTATATCTCATCATCTGGCTACTACCCAACAGAAAATGATATAAAAGTAATGCTTAACTTCAGTAATGAGCCAAACGTTAAATACACTTCTGATTTTATAAGTTTATCAAAAGACAATGAAACCATCTTCTTATATTCCTTTAAAAACGAACTCGACTCTATATTCAATAGACAAAAAATTATAAAAAAACTAAAAAAAGGAAGCTCTTTGAACGTGAGAATTATTACTGATTTTGGAGACAAAAATTTAACTTTTAGCTTAGCTAACAGCTCGAAAGCAATAAGTTTTATTTATTCTGACAAATACTCGAATTACATAAAGGACAAAGAAAAAAAACAAAAAATAATGGATAGAGAAAAGAAAATAGTTTCAGATTCTATCGATAACATATTTGAACAAAGAAAAATTGAAAGTGAAAATAAACAAAAACTACTCATTGAGGTATTAAATAAGGCTGGTGTAGTAGAATTAGAAATAAACAAAGCTATAGATATTTTAAAATACCATTTAAAGAACAAATCCCTTAATATTTACGAAATAAGAGCAATAAATCTATACATTAATAACTTTGGTATATTAGGATTTAAAATGTACAATTCAAAGGAAGAATTAATAGATGAAATTTCCGTACAATTACCTGAGACATACAGAAATTTTAGAGAAAAGAAATAATCATTTACTTTAAATAATTAAGGTTTTCAATAATCGAAACCGAAACAATATTTTAAAATGGAAAATATTATTGCTATAATATCACTCGTAATTGCTGCATTAACATTTTGGTTTACTTTTCAAAGTAAACCAAAGGAAGAATTAGACAATTTGAAAGTCTTATTCAAATCAACTCAAAATATATCGCAAGATTTACAGATTGAATTGGAAAACTACATTAATAAAACTGAATCAGGAGACTTAGATATATTTCCAAATATTTCATTTAGTACATATCTAGCTGAGTTAAAAAAATCATCCAAAGAAAATCTTTCTGATGAATTGTACAATAAGTTTGATACTATGGGGCTAACCAAACCAGTAATTGATTCTATGTCTAAAAGTCTAGAAAATCAATTTAATGGATTGCAACATACATTAATTCAATTGAGAATGAGAGATAGACAGAATAACGTTTAGAAGTTATATATCACTCTTTAACTACTTAAAAATTTACTCCAAGTAAAATATCACCAATATCAGGGCATAAAAATTAGCCACGATTTTAGAGGAGTAATCACTTTTTTCAAGACAAAAACCGCAGCTAATAGATAGCAGATTATATACTCTTTTTACTATATTTTACTAAAACCTATAACTTCCCTACCTTACACACTTTCAAAACCCGCACCGCATAAGAAACAACAACCTCATCATCAATCAACACATGAAAATCGTAATGACCTCTTGTTCTAAAACTATAATTTAGCTTCAGTATTCCATCTACAAAAGTAAAATCATCATTCTGTAAAGCTTCCTTAGTAATGCCATTACTCACAGAAAGTTGAACATCATTCAAATTGATTTCTTTTAAAATTTTAAGTTGAAAGGGAATCGTTTCGTCTTTAACAACTTCAATCTTTAAGGTATTTGGATATACCGGAACTACACCATATTTAAAAGAACTTCCATAAACCATCGGCCCATTAACAAATTCATCAGCCCGTGGTTTATCATCTAACAATAACCACTTTGAATCTAAAGGGAAATGACTTTTAGAAAACTGCTCTGGTGAGGCTAAAAAATAACCATCGTTATAACTCTTTATAAATTTGTTTTCATCCACATTAAAAAAACCACTTGCTAAAGTAGCATCTACCAAATACCATTTATTATTGAGCTTCACCGCATTCCATGAATGATTTGCTACACCTAGTTCACCAATTTGACTACTTGGCGAACGACTATAACCATTTACAATCTCGCACTCAATACCAGATAGTGCCGCCAATTCTTTAATTAAATAAGCATAACCTGAACAAATAGTTTTTTGGTTGTCTACCAACTGTTTAAACACTTTTTTCTGTAAAGTCTTATTCCAATTAGTAAAAGCTAAGCTATCATTTTTAAACTTTTTCCGCTTACGAGTGGTTTTCAAATAAAAACCATAATCGCCTTCTATATTAAGACAAACCCATTTATAAATGGCTCTAAATTTTTCGACATCAGAGTCTAATTGAAACGTGAGATTATGTGCTAAAACTGGCAAATTCTTTAATGCAGTATGATTATACAACTCAGAAATACTATCGGCTTTTTTAAAATCGATAGTATTGAAATCTGACTGTTGAGATATTGCCGAAAAACCGACAAAGGCAACTAAAATGAATATAAAGCGTTTCATCTAAAATATACCTTTAATTTTTTGCCATAAGTTTGGCTTAGACTCGTAAACCTCTTTTACTGCTACTTTACCAACAAGTATGCAAACATCATCACGCATTACAATCTCTAATGGTTTTTGATTCTTTTTAATGGCGATTTCTTGTGTTTCGAAACCAATGTAACTTATAACCAGAATATCTCCTTCCTTTAAGGTTTCAGGAAACTCAAACTCACCATCAAAATTAGTGCTTGTACCAATAGTAGTACCTTTTAATATAATATTTACACCTGGTAACGGACTAGACGTATCAGAAACCGTTCCTTTTAAAAATTCAGTTTTAGAAGAAGTTGCTTCAGTTTGCTTTTCACTATCAAAAGCACTTACTTTTTGTACCGTTTGCGTCGGTCGTTGTATTTGTTGCGCCTGTATATTTTGTAAAGAAATTAACGAAATAAAAGCCACACTAGCTACTCTTAGAAAATTAAAAGACGATGTATATCTTCCTTTTTCATCTTCGAAAGTATAAGTCTTTAACTGCGAGGTTGCAAAAATGCCACAGGTATTTTCCTTATTGATTTTAAAATAAGCCTTTAACTTATCATCACTCATTCTCCTAAAGTCTATAACTTCCTTGTCGCAGGAATTACAAAACCCGCCACAAGCCGTAGGTTTAAATTGATTATAATCTTCCGAACACGGTTGCTTTACCGAAATACTTAATTGTTGTTTCATAATATTTATTTTTCTTATTCGAATTTATGAATATCATCATCCAAAAAATATCAAGAATGAGTTAACAGCATTTTTCAGTGCGTATAAGTTCTTTTCCGGTTAGGCTGATTTTTAAACATAAAAAAATCCCGCCATAAGCGGGATTTCATATAATATCAATTTTAGTTTAAAAGCTCTTAGTTTAAAAACTTAGGTTTGATAACTAACATAGCCCAAGCCCAGTTTTGAGTATCTGCAGCAGCAGATTCTGTAACACCTTTTAATTCGTACATACCATCACTAGCAAACATGTGAGAGTATCCTATTTTTAAAGCATAACCTTTAAAAGCTTTAGAGTATACTAAATCTAACTCGGTTCCTAAAGATTTCTCTCCACTAGCTAATTCTTGCTCACCGCTAAAGTTTAAAGCTTTAACCATTAAGCTAGACGTTTCGTTTAGTTTGAAATTTGCACTTACGTGAATATCAAATAAACCAACATTGTTAGCATGGTTTCCTACGTAAAAATAATCCATAAAACCATTGAATTTATGATTGGTTCCATATAAAGGTAAAAATGCTTCAGAATCGGTTGTTGTTGTATCGTTACCACTAATAAGCTCCATACCAGCACCTAAACCAACTTTAGCCGATGCTTTATAAGTAAACTCTAAACCTAATAAATATGCACCATCAACAGTATCACCCATTTGCATGTAAGCATTTAAAGCCGCTCCAAAATCACCACTTTTATAATCTAAATGCGTTCCTAAAGTTTGAATACTGTTTACACCATCTGGAGTAACACCATCTGCTTCATATTTTTGGAAACCATTGTTTAATAACAATAAGCTACCTGAGAAACTATCCCAAGATTGTTTTAAATAAGCATATTGCATGGTTTTATAAGAAAAGAAACCTGTTGTACCGTAAGCCGTAGAAGTTGATTGAAATCCTGCTGGGTTAGAATAATCTTGACTAAAAGCCAATCCTACATCTAATAAAAATTTACCTTTTTTGTATTTCAATAATGCAGCATCATGATTACGCCCTTGTTGTGCCCAATCTAATCCACCAAAAATACGTTGATCATCATAAGAAATAACCTGACGTCCTAATTTAGTAGTAAATCCTTCGCCTAATTTTACTTCTGCCCAAGCTTGAAATACTGCAAACGAATTATTCTGGTCGTAAGGTAAAATCTGTCTATTTTCTCCCCAAACCATAACATCTTGCAAGCTTAAATAAAAGCTATATGCATCCGTTTTATAACCTGAATTTAATCTAATTCTAGTAGAAATACCAAAACCTGGATCTGCAGCATCGGGAATAATACTTCCAAAACCATTACGGTATTCTGTACGTGGTCTAAACTCACCATCTAATGTAAATTGTGCTTGAGCAAATTGAACCATTATGGTTAAGATACCTAAAGTTAAATAAATTTTTTTCATAATTTTAAATTTGTAGTCGTTAATTGTTTGTTCTATTTAGTATCAATACGTTTAATTTATCATCGCAAATATATGTGACTGTTAAGTCTTACTTTATGATAAATCTCATGTTAATACTCATTTTTAGTGCTCTAAAAAGTCTATTAAGTGTTTTCTATATTTGTAGTAATCATCATGCTCTAACACCGATTTTCGTGTTCTTGGGCGCTCAAAATCAATGTTCAAAATATCACCAATTTTTGCCTTAGGTCCACTCGTCATCATAACCACACGATCTGCTAAAAAGATAGCTTCATCTACATCGTGCGTGATCATTACCGCTGTAATTTTTTCTTTATTCCAAATTTCAATTAATATATCTTGTAGCTCGCCTCGTG
The DNA here is from genome assembly GCF_009796825.1 of Algibacter sp. L3A6. Lineage (GTDB taxonomy): Bacteria > Bacteroidota > Bacteroidia > Flavobacteriales > Flavobacteriaceae > Algibacter. The sequence goes on along the minus strand of NZ_CP047030.1, from coordinate 3,479,155 downwards.
TTAATGAATCTAACATTCCAAAAGGCTCATCTAACAATAATACTTTAGGTTTAATTGCAAACGCACGAGCAATACCAACGCGTTGTTGCATTCCTTGAGACAAATCTGATGCCTTTTTATCAAAAGCATCCTCCAACCCTACTTTCTGTAAATAGTACTTAGCAATATCATGCCTTTGTGCTTTTGTAGCATGCGGAAACACTTTATTAACACCAAGTAGCACATTCTGTAAAGACGTCATCCAAGGCATTAAACTAGGCGCCTGAAAAATAACCCCTCTATCTGGTCCTGGTCCTTTTATATGCTTTCCTAACACAGATATATGACCACCAGAAATAGGATTTAATCCCGCAATCATAGAAAGCATGGTTGTTTTCCCACAGCCCGAATGGCCAATGATAGTAACAAACTCTTCCTTTCTAATCTGTAGGTTTAAATCTTCCAAAACCACATAATCGCCTTTTGGAGTCGGATACACTTTTTTCAAATTCTTTAAATCCAGCATCACATCGTTAGATGGGAAAACATGGTTTTCAAACTTATGGCTCTGTTTATTTTCAATTATAACACTCATGTCTTTTCCTTTTAAAATTGATTAACAAAATCCTTAGGACTTAAATCCGGAAGAACAATGGCTTCCTTAGCCTCGGTTTTCCTTTCATTTCCAATATCCATTAAATACTCAATAATAGCATTTCTTGTTTTTTTGAAATTCGGATTATCATTCATTTCCGTTTTATCTCTAGGGCGTTCAATATCAATTTTAAACTCAGGTCCTAAAGTTGCATTTGGTCCCGGACGTAACGGAATAATTCGGTCTGCCATATAAATACCTTCATCCACATCATTGGTAATTAACAGCGCTGTACGCTTATCTTTACCCCAGATATTTAAAATTTCATCTTGTAAATTACCACGCGTTAATGCATCTAGAGCACCAAGTGGTTCGTCCATAATAATCATCTCTGGTTTCATAGCTAATGCTCTAGCAACCGATACACGTTGGCGCATACCACCCGATAATTCTTTAGGCCTTTTATTAATAGCAGGTGTTAAACTCACCATCTCAACATAATCGGCAACAATAGCATGTAACTCAGCTTTCGTTTTTTTAGGAAAAGCTTCTTTAACCGCCATATACACATTTTGCCCAACCGTTAACCAAGGCAATAATGAGTAATTCTGAAAAATCACACCACGCTCATGGCTAGTTCCTATAACCGGCTCGCCTTTAAACAAAACCTCACCTTTAGTTGGAGTAATTAAACCGTTAATTAAGTTTACCAAAGTTGTTTTTCCGCTACCAGTAAACCCTACAATAGCAACAAATTCACCTTCTTCTATCGATAAATTAATGTTCGATAACACTTCCGGTTCGTTTTCGCCTTTGCCGTAAGTTTTATAAATATTATTTAATTCTAAATATGCCATTTTTCTAAGTTTTATTTGGGCGTTACCACAAGGGTCGGGCTTTACGCTTCAAGTCCTCGCTCCGTTCCTACGCTGTGGGCTTTCCACTGCAATCCCTAACGCAAATTCGTCTGTTCAATTAAATCCCTTCTGTTTTATCAAAAGACACCCAGTTTTGTATGGTTAGCATAATTCTATCTAGTAAGAAACCAATAATTCCGATAACAAACATGGCAACAATAATTTTTGCATTAGAATCGTTAGCTCCGTTTTGGAATTCTTCCCAAACAAACAACCCTAAACCAGGACTCTGCGCCAATAACTCAATAGCAATTAAAACCATCCAAGCTACTGATAATGTGATTTTTAAACCAGTAAAAATTAATGGTAAAGATGAAGGAAGCACAACTTTAAATATTTTTTGAAATGGTCCTAACTTCAATACTTTAGCAACATTAATATAATCTTTATCTACAGTAGCTACACCCATTGCCGTATTAACCAAAGTAGCCCACATAGAACAAAAACCAACACTTATAAAGGATATGGTAAACGAACTATCTTCGTTAGAATCTATCAATAATGTTTTTACAATCATAAAAACCAATAAGTACCAAACTACAGGAGATACAGGTTTAAAGATTTGAATAAACCAGTTGAATGCACTTTTTAAAGTCGGACTCAACCCGATGAAAATCCCTAAAGGCACAGCAATAAATAAGGCCAATAAAAACCCAGCGAATACCGTTTTTAAACTTCTAAATATTTGATCTACAAATGATGGACGCCCCGTATAAGTAATAGCATCCTTACCTTCTGCCAATCGTTTTTCATTTAAAACAGCTGTTTTTTCTATAAACGCAGCTTTATCTGCTTTTATAATATTATGGTCTCTTAATAACGACTTATAAGAATCCCAAACCTGACTTGGAGATGGCAACGTATTAGGTTGGCAACTAGAATCTCCCGATGCAATACATGCTTGCAAAGCATCGGCAGCTTCTTGTCCTTGATCTGTAAGTGCTTTTTCAATTTTATGTTCGGCTTCAATGTTGTACAAAGATTTTGCACCCAAATGCCACAGCCCAATAAATAATAGCATAGAAGCCAGTGGAACAACTGTTTTACGTAGGAGGTTTTTTAAATCTTCTCTTTCCAGCTTACCAGTAAATAAATCTTTTAATGTGCTTAAAAAACCTAGACCTATAAAATTGGTTACTTTTCCTAATGTTATACTTTGTTTCATGACTTCTTTATTTATTGGCTTTACTAATTATTGTATCGCTTTATCTTTATTTCCTATTTTAAAACTGTTGATGTAAGAAATTGGATCTTTTCCATCATAAGTCGTTCCATCAATAAAATCTGATGTTGCAGGCTTAAACCCATCTGTTGTTGGAATATCTCCTGCAGGAATATTTCCTTCTTCAACTAAAAGCTTCGCTGCTTTTGTCCAGATATCTGGTCTGTAAATGTTATTAATTGTTTCTGCATACCATGCTGCTGGCTTAGCCTCAGGAATTTGTCCCCATCTACGCATTTGCGTTAAGAACCAAATACCATCAGAATAAAACGGGTATGTTGCGTTGTACTTGTAGAATACATTAAAATCTGGCATATCACGCTTATCACCTTTTTCGAACTCAAAAGTACCTGTCATAGAATTGGCTAAAACCTCTTCTGGCGCACCAACATATTGAGACATTGATAATATTTTTACAGCCTCCGCTCTATTACTTGGCTCATCTAACCATTTACCAGCCCTAATTAAAGCTTTAGTAACTGCAATAGCCGTGTTTGGGTTATCTTCAACAAACTTTTTTGTCATTACAAAAACCTTCTCTGGGTTGTTTTTCCATATATCGTAATTTGTTACTACAGGAACTCCAATACCTTTAAATACGGCTTGTTGATTCCATGGTTCACCTACGCAATATCCGTGAATGGTTCCTGCTTCTAATGTTGCTGGCATTTGTGGCGGAGGTGTTACAGATAGTAAAACTTCAGCATCAATCTGTCCTTGAACATTATCTGCAGTATACATTCCTGGGTGAATTCCAGCAGCTGCTAACCAATATCTAATTTCATAATTATGTGTAGATACCGGAAAAACCATTCCCATTTTAAAAGGCTTACCAGAATTTTTGTATTCTGTAATTACCGGCTTTAAAGCTTCCGCTTTAATTGGGTGTACAGGTTTTCCATCTTCTCCTGTTGGTACATTTGGTTTCATTTTAGACCAAACATCGTTAGATACCGTAATACCGTTACCATTTAAATCCATAGAAAATGGTGTTACCAAATCGGCCTGACGTCCAAATCCTGCTCCAGCAGCAATTGGTTGTCCTGCTAACATGTGAGAACCATCTAACTGACCATCAATAACACGATCTAAAATATTTTTCCAATTCGATTGTGCTTCAACTGAAACAAATAAACCCTCATCTTCAAAAAATCCTTTTTCTTTTGCAATGGCTAAAGGCGCCATATCTGTCAATTTGATAAAACCAAATGTTAATTGTGGTTTTTCAATATCTAATGTTTTTGTTTTAGAAACTGCAGCTACAGCCGTTTCTGCTATCTCTTTCTTTTTCTCTTTGCCTCCACAAGCACTTAATGCAATCGCTAAGGAAAGAACTAAAGAGGATTTTGTTAATAATGATTTCATATTGAATAGTTTTAATTAATTACTAAGTATTAATACTTACTTATTGCAAATATATAAGTAGAACATAATTTATTACATGACATTACCCATGTAGTAACATCTTTTTTAGCATATAAAAACCTGCTAAAACACAGTTAAAAAAAACAACCTCCTGATTTAAAACAATTTAAACCCACTAAACAAACTACGTAAACCAACATAGTGAACATGAAAAACTACGTATAAAAACACGTATTTATAAAAATAAAGTTGAAATAATGTTTTAAATGAAGTATAACTTAAAATAAACCAATGCGGTTTTTAAGTTGAAATAAGAAAGAAATGAAAATGTATATTGTATAACTTTGAAATGTAGCTTAACTATCTAAGAAATAGTTATGTTCGCTAATTTCATTTTTAAGTGCTTGCACATTAGGAACACCAATTTTTTTTCCTTTAGCAGAAATTAAACCTTCCTTTTTTAACAAAGAAAACACACGGATTACCTGCTCTTCTGTGGTTCCTGCATAATCGGCATATTCTTTTCGGCTTAGTGGCAAATTAAGATAACCACGTAAATCACCAAATTTTCTATGAATATATAAAAGCGTATCAATAACTCGCTCACGAACCGTCATTTGAGAAATAGACTTCACTTTAGATTCACTACGATTAAGCTCGTTGGCATAAAAAAGCATTAACTCATAACTAAACTCAGGACTTTTCCTTAAGGCTTCTTGTAAACTATCTTTTGAAAAATAACAAAGTACAGTGTCTTGTAAAGCCACAGCACCAATAGAATAATACTCTTCGGTACCAAAACCACGATGCCCGATAATTTCGCCTTCTTTAGCAAAACGAACTATTTGCTCACGACCATTAATACCAGTTCTGAAAACTTTAACAGTACCTTTAAGAATAAAAAACAACCCATTAACTGGAGCTCCTTCTATTATAAACTGTTGGCCTTTTTTACAACGAATGTCACTCTTTTCTTTTTCTAGAATTGCAGGACCTAAGGTATTTAATGCATTCTTTATTAAACAATTGTTATTAACACATACTTCGCAAGCCGTTCTCGTGAGCGATCTCACGTTTGGCGGTGTTCTATATGTATTTACAACTGTATTTTGCATAAAATCTTTAAGCGACTCATACAAATATAAGTATTAATACTTACTTATTGAAAACACTACTTATTTTTAATAATTACGCAAATAGATTCTAAAAATAATAAAGACATCATATATTTATGATGTCTTTATTATTAAAACCGTAATTTAAAAATTGGATTTTATGTATATCTTTCTATCGATTAAGAATTTAAATCTATTCTACTGCTCTCATTTTTTACGACCAAAAGTCTTCTTTCTGCAATACGCTAAAAGCGTTACAATAACCATAAAAGTAGCTAAAACATAAACAAACTTAGGAATTGGTAACGGATCGCCAGCAGCATAACTATGTAAACCCGACAAATAATAATTGACCCCAAAAGAAGTCATTATAATAGACCAAAAAGCAAACATACTTGCTACGTTTACAACAAAGTTGTTATTCAGTTTCGGGATAAATCTTAAATGCAAAACGATAGCATAAACAATAATACTTATTAAAGCCCATGTTTCCTTTGGATCCCAAGCCCAATAACGTCCCCAAGACTCATTAGCCCAAACACCTCCTAAAAACGTACCTACAGCTAATACAAACAAACCAATAGTCATGGCTATTTCATTAATATAAGTAAGCTCTTTAATTTTAATTTCTATTATCGCCTTCGTTTTTGGTGTTTTAAAAATATAAAGTAACAACGCCATTAAACCTAAAATAGCCGATAATGCTAATGGCGCATAACTACTAACAATGGTTGCCACATGTATTTTTAACCAATACGACTTTAAAACAGGCATTAAATTGGTGATTTCTGGGTTTAACCAATCTAAGTAGCTTACAAATAATAAAGCTCCAGAAAATAAGGTAGCTAACGGTAAAGAAAAGTCTGATTTTCTAAATGTAAGCAATCCACACAGCAGTAATACCCAAGAAACAAAAACCAGCATCTCGTAACCATTACTCCATGGCGCGTGTTGAGCCACATACCAACGTAAAATAATATTTCCTGTAAAACATAGAAATGAAACTAGAGTTAGCACTATAAGTATATTATTAAAAAACTCTATACCTTTTTTCTGCACAAACATTTTTACAATAGCCAAAACGAGTAACATTAAACCAAGTGCAAAAAATACTTGAAATAACCAAAAATTAATATTAGCTTTATTATACCAAAGCTCTGCTTCTATGCGCTCTGGTGTAGGTATTACAGTTGCGCCTAAAACCTCTTGATACTTTTTAATGTACATTAATTTCTCTTGAGCATCATCATACTTAAGCATTACAATATCATTAAAATATGATGGAATAATGCTTTGCGCGAACTGAGCATCTTCCTCTGGGAAATCTCTGAAATGATGTTTAAAACTAAACCACGTATTATTGGCATCATTCTTATTCGGGAAGATCTTTAAATAATTTCCAGCAAATAAATTATATAAAATATTAAATCGCTCATCAACTTTTAAAACCTCTTTATCAAACTCATTACGTTCTGCGGGCTTTTTCTTGTTAGCTTCTTCAACTTGATTGGTTAAAATATAATCACCTTTATCATCTAGCAAGCTAGTATAAGGCAATAGGTTGTTTGTACCAACTACCACATCTCTAAAAAGGTTACCTGTTTTGTCAAAATCGGCCTTAACAAGCGGTATTTTCTGCCAAACGTGCGGTGCTATGTGCATGGCTAAAAACGTTTGATTGGCATCAAAAGTTACTTTTTCATCGTTTATTTGATATGAAAAACTCGATTTTCTTGATATTTTTCTTAAAAACTCAGAACCTAATGTATTTACAGGTTTTATTCTACCATCAAGATCTTGTACCAAAATTCTACCAAAATAATCGGCATGTGCGCGATCTACCTCTTGCGATTTTACTAAACGCTCTATTTGCTGTGCTGTAGAATCGTTTAATTGCTGAGCAAATGAAGCCTGTAAACCAAAAAGCAATATTACAACAGCTACATGTTTCTTTTTTAAATGTTTCAGTTTTTTATTAATTAAATGAAAACGAGATGCTTTTCCGAAAAGGGTAAAAAACATACCCAACGTCATCAGTAAATATCCTAAATACGTAATCCAAGTTCCTAAACTATCATGGTTAACAGAAAGCACGGTTCCTTTTTCATCGGTATCATAACTGGCCTGAAAAAAGCGATAACCTCGATAATCCAACACATTATTCATAAAAATTCTAAACGGTGTTTTTTCATCGTTATCTAAAATAGTAACTTCACTAGCATAAGCCGATGGACTCGATGAACCTGGATAACGCTCTAATTGAAAATCATCTAGCTGAATAGAAAACGGCATTTCTATTGCTCCTGCTCCATAAGATAAAATCACTCTTAAATTATCAATATTCACCTCGTGGTGTGTTGGCAGAAAACCTTCGCGATACAATATATTTAAAGGCTTTTCAGCATCATTCACAGATACATTTACTAATAATGCATCATCCTTCATTTTATCGTTTTCTTTAGAATCTTCAGATTCACTTTTTAAATGAAAGATTCCGCTTTCGAAATACGTTAATGGCACAAATGAAATATCTCCAGAACGATATAAAGTTCTTAAAGTAATGGCATACAAACTATCTTTAGGAATCACTCCTGCTTGTTGTGAATACATGATAAAGAAATCTAAATCGTGAGGAGAATCGATACTAAAAGCACCATTTTCTTCAACAATATTAATAATACCTTTTTTATCAGAATTGAAACCAATTTCATGCTGATGCTCTCCTATCTTTTCAATTTCTCCTTTTTTAAGGTATATGGTATTTCTACCATTTCCTTCGGTAACTACCATTTCTAAAAGAGGTTCACCATGTTTTTCATCTTCTACAACTTCGGCAATAGCATCTTCCACATAATCGTTGTAAGATACCGCTACTGTTGCGCCTTCAAAATCTGTTTTTAATGTGAAATCGTTATTTTTTATATATGAAAACGATCGTTTTTCTTTTACCGTTTTAGACGTTTTTCCATCAGTAATAGTTACTGATAAAAAATTAGTATCTGAAATAACCACATTAGACGATTGCCCTTCTCGAATACGCATAACGCCACCATAAGAAGTATAACGTGTAATTCCTGCACCAAGAATGATGACAATGAAAGATAAATGGAACAGTAAAATGGCCCACTTCTCTTTCTTTAATAAATTATACTTAAAAATATTGGCGATGAATGAAAAAGCTAAACCAACCATAACCATCTCAAACCACCAAGAGTCGTAAATGATTATCCAAGCTGTTTTTGTTCCATAATCGTTTTCAACAAATGTGGCTACAGCCATTGATATGGCAAATGTTAGTAATAAAAGTAAAGCCAACCTTGATGATGAAAAAAACTTGTATAATTTCTGCATAAAACTTTATTAAAAAAAAGAAAGATAGTTTTGGTGATATCACTAATCATCAAAAACTATCTTTCCTAATTATTAAAAACGAATACTTATTTTTAATTATTTAAAGACACATCTTTTGCGCCGTATTTAGATTCTCTTTCTTTAGCGGCTTCTAACCATTTTGGTACTAGGTTTTTCTTAAATTCTGCTTTCTCTTTTCTTAAAGCTTCCATATCTAAACCAATATACTCTTGAGCTTTTTCTTTAGTAGAAATGTCTGGCATATCTACAGGTTGGTTGTGGCCTAACTCAGCAAGTAAACGTGCTAATTTAACACGACCGTCTTGAACAATCGTAAAACCACTACCTATAACTCTAGCGGTTTCAACTGGAGAGTGAAAAGATGCACCGTGAGATGCCGCGGCATAATCCCAACGCCATTGTGCATGACGGATATCCATTAAAATATCTTTCATCTGCTCTTCTGTTGCTCCTAAATCCCAAGCTTTTTTAGCTTCTACATGAGCCTTAACCAAAAAGCCTTCTAATTTCAATCTATTTTCTGCTGTTTTACGCTGACGATCGTAAACATTAATCTTTAACTTATCGGCATCTTCTCTATGGCACACTTGGCACGCATTAGATACATTGTTTAAAGGAGATTGTATGTGGTGATCTGTAAATTTTTGTCCGCCTTCACTCTTATATGGCATATGGCAATCTGCACAAGATACACCACGATCGGCGTGAACTCCTGTTAAGTAAGTTTCGTATCCTGGGTGCTGCGCTTTCAACATTGGTGCACGACTTAATTTGTGTGTCCAATCGCTAAATTCAATAGCATCATAATACTCTTCCATAGCTTCTACAGACATACCGTTTTCCCAAGGTAATTTTAAATAAGGCACTCCTTCTTTTCCTGGTATTTTTTTATCGAAATAGTACTCTACGTGACATTGTGCACATACTAAACTACGCATTTCTTGGTGTGTAGCTTGGTTAATATCTTTCCCCATAGCATCAAAAGCTTCTACTAAAGCAGGGCGAGATATGGTTAATTTCATAGTTTTAGAATCATGACAATCTGCACAACCAATTGGATTTACAATCTCATCACCTTTATCTGCCCATTTACCAGAATAAAATTCGGCTATACCTTTTTCATTCATTAAACGTGGCACATCAGGACTCTTACATGTCCAACATGTAGCAGGCATTGGTCCATCACCTTCTCCTTTAGGTCCACCAGTTCTAAGTGAGTTTGTTATATCCTTAATAGCATTCATGTGACCACGACCTTGATTATAATCTTTAGAAAAACCATAACCAGCCCATAGCACAACTAAATTAGTATCTTCATCTAGCATATCGCGCATAGCAGAACCACCTTGGTAAGTTGCAAAACTAGTGTCGGCTGTTTGTAAAAACGACTGATACTCGGCTGGATAATTTTTTCCCCATTCGGCATTTCTTGGCTCATTATCACCAATGTTAACCTTTGGAACATATTGATATTTAGCCTCGTTTTTCCTATTAACAATACTTGATGCTAATAATCCCAGTAGAAATACGACTACTACTGTCACAATAAATAAAACCTTGTTTTTCATGTATTAAGTATAATTTATTTTAAAATCTATTTGGTTTCCATTTCTTTTTCCAACCAGCTTGGTATAACAGCCTCTTCCTTATCTGTCGGTAGTGGCGCTATATTACTTTTTATTGTTGAAATTCCATGTACTGTACCATGTGGTACTTCTTGATGGCAAGACCAGCATTGTCTTTCCGTTCTATTTTTAGCATGATCTTCTATATATCCATCATACTTTACTTGTGTAACTTGCTGCACATGGCAACGAATACAGTTATTTTGAACCACCTCTTGAGATGCCTCTCGCATAAACATCACCTCTGGCTCTGCTCTTAACGTAAAAACCGATGCGTGAAACAAACCATCTTTAGCTTTAAAGTAGTACTTATTAAATATGTTGTTGTGTGGTACATGGCAATCGTTACAAGATGCCCATTCTCTGTGCGAACTATGCATCCAACTATTATAAACTGGCGTCATAACATGGCAGTTTACGCAAGCTAAAGGATCATCAGACATGTAAGAAACCAATTCGGCCTCCTTCGTCATAAATAAACCTAAACCTGTGATAATAGCAATAAAAAAAACCGCTATTGTTCGCCATCTAGATTTTTTATTTGGTAATAATTTGTTTTGTATATCCACAAGTATAAATTATTCAAGTTTATTAATTAACTACCTTTTCTTATTTTAGTTTGTAAAAAATCAACTACTAACATTATCTTAAAAATACATTTTTTCCTTTTCATCCAAAAAGAAAAACCTGATTTTTAACAACTTAGCAAATATGTTAAAATTTTTAACAAAATAAAATGACAAATGTCATGTTATAAAAAAAGTAGAATTAAAAATTAATATCGTTATATTTGCCAATACATAACGGTATTTATAATGATCTCCATTCCACAAGCCATTTCTACAGTAAAGGCAAACACCAACGCTCTAATGAAAACAACTATTAAAACAGTTGAAAAAGCCGGTGGCTATATACTTTCTAAAGATGTTACATCCCCTATTAACATGCCGCCATTTAATCAATCGGCCATGGACGGATATGCTTTAAACTTACACGATAGCAACACATACCGCTTAATGGGAGAAATTCAAGCAGGCGATGAACACCAATCTGTATTAAAACCAGGGGAAGCCTACCGGATATTTACAGGAGCTGCCGTTCCAAAAACTGCAAATGCGGTGGTTATGCAAGAAAAAGTTACCGTTGAAAAACTATTAATAAAAATTGAAGGTGACGTCTCTATAAAACAAAATATTCGACCTTTAGGAGAACAAGTAAAACATGGTGATTTAGCTTTAAAAAAAGGAACAAAATTAACACCGGCGGCCATTGGGTTTTTGGCTTCTTTGGGTATTACAACAGTTTCTGTATACAAAAAACCATCGATAGCTATTATTACCACAGGAAATGAATTGGTAGACCCAGGAACCGATTTAAAATACGGAAAAATATACGAAAGTAACTCTAAAATGTTACTGAGTGCGCTGTACAATTTAAAATTCTACGATATTAATTTATATAATGTTGCAGATAATTATGGTAGAACGGTAACACAATTAAAAACGGCAATTAGCGAAAACGATCTTGTTATTATTACGGGAGGTATATCGGTTGGAGATTACGATTTTGTCGGTAGAGCCTTAACGGAATTACACGTTGAAGAACTTTTTTATAAAGTGAAACAAAAACCAGGCAAACCTTTGTTCTACGGAAGAAAAGGAGCGACTCAAGTTTTTGCATTACCAGGTAATCCTGCTGCGGCACTTACTTGTTTTTACGTTTATGTTTATATCGCGTTGCAGCAAATGATGAATCGTGAGGAGCTAGAACTAAAACGGATTTCAGCTAAATCCGCAACACATTTTCTAAAAAAGGGAGATAGACCTCAGTTTTTAAAAGCCATTTATAATAATGGTGAAGTTGAAATTCTAGAAGGGCAAAGTTCGGCCATGCAACAAACCTTTGCTTTAGCCAATGCTCTAGTTTTTATGGATGAAAACGAACAGGAAATTACCATAGGAAAAACAGTTGAAACCATAATTTTACCCGAATGATATGAGCTACAAAATTAAAAGCAGAATTTGGATAGAATCCGAAAACCATGTGCTTTTAGGTGAAGGGCGCGTGCAATTATTAAAAGCCATTGAAACCAAAGGATCTTTATCTAAAGCAGCTAAAACTTTAGGTTTATCATACAAAAAAGCATGGTCTCTAATAGATTCTGTAAACAAATCGGCTAAAAAACCTGTAACTATAAATAGTACAGGCGGCAAAGGTGGCGGAGGTGCAGAATTAACAGATTATGGCAAACAATTAATTGCCGTGTTCGATGAAATAAATAATAACTGTTGGAATTTTTTAGATGAACAAACTCAGAAACTTGATGAATTATAGTATGCAACAAAAAAAGTACTCAGAATGATGTCTGAAGTTATCTTAAAAAATAATCCACAATCTTAAACAAATTATCAGTAACCAAACACAATGCTACAAACCGAAAACATAACCTTGTTTCTAATTATTTTACCCATTGTATCCTTTCTATATTCTAGTGTTGGACATGGTGGCGCAAGTGGTTATTTAGCCCTTATGGCGCTGTTTTCGTTTGCTCCAGAAACAATGAAACCCACTGCCCTATTGCTTAATTTATTTGTGGCAGGAATTTCATTTTACTATTATTTTAAAGCAGGCTTTTTTAATAAAAAACTATTTCTAGCCTTTGCAATAACCTCTATTCCATTTGCTTTTTTTGGAGGCACTATTGAAATCGACGCTTCTATTTATAAAAAAATATTGGCCGTTTTACTCGTTTTTGCCATATTAAAAATGCTTAATGTTTTTGGAAAAGAAAGTGATAATATAAAGGAGGTAAAACTTTGGCAGGGCCTCTTTTTCGGAAGTATAATTGGTTTTTTCTCTGGGCTCATTGGTATTGGTGGCGGCATTATTTTAAGTCCAGTGATTTTATTATTTCATTGGGGTAAAATGAAGGAAGCCGCAGCCGTTTCTGCATTGTTTATTTGGGTAAACTCCGCATCAGGTTTGGTTGGTCAATTATATAGTGGTGTTACACTTCAAAAGGAATCCTTTCTATTAGTAGCCATTGCTTTAATTGGTGGTATTTTAGGTGGTTACTTCGGAAGTAAAAAAATAAACAACATGCAACTTCGCTATATTTTAGCCTTTGTTTTAATTATTGCCTGTGGCAAATTATTTTTCACTTAAATATGATAGATAAAACGAATATAACAGGCATTATTCTCGCAGGCGGGAAAAGTTCTCGAATGGGTACTGATAAAGGCTTTTTAATGCTGAATGGTAAATCGTTTATGCAACATAGCATCGATGCTTTAAAGCCGTTAGTTTCAGAATTTATTATAGTATCAAATAATACGGATTATGATGTTTTTGGCGTAAACCGAATTAATGATTCTATTGAAAACGCAGGGCCTTTAGCCGGAATTTATTCTGGTTTAAAAGAATCTAAAACAGATTACAATTTAGTGCTGAGTTGCGATATTCCTTTGATAAATTCAGATGTTTTAAGACAGTTAATTTCGGGTATCGATGCCACTTCCGAAGTTATTCAAATAGAAAGTAATAATCGAAAAATGCCACTGATTGCACTTTATAGTAAATCTTGCAAAACTAAATTTGAGAGGCTATTAAACGCAGGCGAACGAAAATTACAATTTGCCGTAAACCAGTGTTGTGTTAAGAGCGTTTCTATTAATGAAAATGAAGATTTATTTACAACAAATGTTAACACTAAAGATGAATTAAAACAGTTAAAAGCATGCAATTAAACATAAAGTATTTCGGACAAATTTCTGAAATTACAGAGATTAATGAAGAGTGTATCGAATTTTCGGGAGATAATGTTTCCGATCTTTTAGAGGTTCTTCATTCTAAATATAAAAACCTAGAAAATAAAGATTTTAAGGTAGCTCAAAACCAAGAATTAGTTTCGGAAGCCACTAAAATATCGGGTCAAGACATTGCATTATTACCACCATTTGCTGGTGGATAATTATTTTAGTTTTTATAAAGAACCCATTAAAACAAAAAAATGAGTAACAGATATAACCGACATATTATCCTTTCTGAAATTGGAGAGATTGGACAAAACAAATTAAACCAAGCCAAAGTTTTAGTTATTGGTGCAGGTGGTTTGGGTTGCCCAGTTTTGCAATACCTTGCAGCTGCAGGCATTGGTAATATTGGCATTATTGATTTCGACCTGGTTGATATTACAAATTTACAACGTCAAATTCTTTATGGAACTTCAACGTTAGGTAAAAACAAAGCTGAAGCTGCCAAAGCACGTTTAGAAGATTTGAATAGCGATATTTCTATTGTAGCTTATCCGGAAAAACTAACACATAAAAATGCTCTAGATTTATTTAAATTATACGATATAATTGTAGATGGTTCCGATAATTTTGAAACTCGTTATTTAGTTAACGATGCCTGCATTATCGCAAACAAACCGCTAGTTTTTGGAGCTATTTATAAATTTGAAGGTCAGATTTCGGTGTTTAATTATAAAAATGGACCAAGTTATCGTTGTTTGTTTCCCGAAGCACAAACAAAAGGGAGTGCGCCAAATTGTTCAGAAATTGGTGTTTTAGGTGTGCTTCCAGGAATTATTGGCACCATGCAAGCTAACGAAGTTTTAAAGATCATTTTAGAACTTGGTAACACACTATCCGGGAAACTATTTTGCTACAATGCCTTAACATTAGAAAACACAACCTTAAAGATTAAACGGTCGGAAACTGCCGTTGAATCTGTTCTTAATGACAAAGACAATTTTCATCTAAAAGCAATCAATTGGAATTGTGAGGTTGAAATTATCCCTATTTCAATTGAAAGTGTTTTATCAGAAAAAAACATTCAATTTATTGATGTTAGAGAAACTCATGAACAACCAAAAATTGACGATTTACCTATTATGTATATTCCGTTAAGTCAGCTAGAAAATCAACTAGATCAAATCGATATCACAAAAAAGAAAGCTATTTTTTGTCAATCAGGAATGCGAAGTAAACGCGCGGTAGAACTATTACTAGAACATAACATATTAAACTGTTTTAGTATTGTTGAAGGCGCCGCCGAAATACAAAATAAAATAAACGAACATAATAACATGTTACTAAATGAAAGATAAAAAACCTAAAAGCGTATTTAAAGAAGGCCCAATAACATCAGACTTTATAGGGAATTCTATTTATAAACATCAAACGAAAACAAGTATTGGTGCTCATAACATTTTTTTAGGACAAGTTCGTGCCGATGTTATCGATGATAAAACGGTAGCAGCTATAGAATACACGGCTTACGAAGATATGGCAAACAAAAAATTTCATGATATTCGAGAGGCTGCTTTTGATAAATTCGACCTTACCTGCATGCACATTTATCATAGTTTAGGCACTGTAAAAGCAGGCGAAATATGCTTATTTGTATTTGTATCATCACCGAGACGTAAAGTGGTTTTTGAAGCTTTAGAATTTATAGTTGAAGCGATTAAAGCTGATGTACCTGTTTTTGGAAAAGAAATTTTTGAAGATGAAACGCATCAATGGAAAGTGAATTCATAATATTTTTTATAGCCAAAGAATTAAATTGAAAAATCTCTAATAAACTAAATGCTTTACGCAAATTTCAGTTAAACACATAAAAATGGTAGACATCACCCATAAAAGCACAACTTTACGCACTGCAATCGCTCAAGCTGTGGTAAAAGTAAGTAAACCCGAAACTATAGAAGCTATTAAAAACGATACCGTGCCTAAAGGACATGTTTTTGCGATGAGCAAAGCTGCAGGGCTTTTAGGAGTAAAACGTACTCCAGATATTTTACCCGATTGCCACCCTTTACCTATTGAATTTACCGGTGTGGAATACGATATTAACGGATTGGAAATCACCGTACTTTTTACAGTAAAAACTATTTACAAAACAGGTGTTGAAGTTGAAGCCATGCATGGAGCAAGCGTTGTGGCCTTAAATATGTACGACATGCTGAAACCTATTGATAAAGGCATCGAGATTCACGCCATTAAGTTATTAGAGAAAAAAGGTGGGAAATCGGATTTTAGAGATCGTTTTAGAAAAGATTTAAAAGCAGCAGTAGTTGTTTGTTCTGATACTATTTCTGCTGGACATAAAGAAGATAAAGCTGGTAAAGCCATTATTGAAAAATTAGAATCTTGCGATGTGAAAATTTCAGAATATGTTATTATTCCTGATGAAATTGAAGATATTCAAGCTAAAGCCAAACAATACGAGGCCGAAGGTATCGATATGGTTATTTACACTGGAGGCACAGGACTTTCTGGGCGCGATGTAACACCAGAAGCTTTAATTCCGTTGTTAGATAGACGTATTCCTGGAATTGAAGAAGCTATTAGAAATTACGGTCAAGACCGTACACCGTTTTCTATGTTATCGCGCAGCGTTGCTGGTACTATAAAAGATACACTAATTTTAGCTTTACCTGGCTCAACTAATGGTGCTAAGGAATCTATGGATGCCATTTTTCCTGCTGTTTTACATAGTTTCAGGATTTTGAAAGGCGCTAGACACGATTAGTTTTTAAAAGATTACTTCTGGTTTTTTAAACCTGAAAATATAGAATAAATTAAAATAATAGTAATGAAAAACGAAATTCCCGTATTACAAGATTTACACGGCAGAGATCACGCATATTTACGAATTTCGTTAATAGAACGCTGTAATTTACGTTGCTCCTATTGCATGCCTGCAGAAGGTGTTCCGCTTTCGCCGAAAAGCCATTTAATGACTTACGAGGAAATTTATGATATAGCAAAAATCTTCGTAAAACATGGCGTTACTAAAATTAGACTAACTGGCGGTGAACCTTTAATTAGAAAGGATATCCCTGTAATTCTAGAACAGCTATCATCACTTCCTGTAGAATTATCAATTACATCTAATGCCGTAATTATAGATAAGTATATTGATATTCTAAAAAAGAATGGAGTTAACAATATTAATGTAAGTTTAGATTCTTTAGATGCCGAAAAATTTAAGCACATCACGAGGCGAGATCAATTCACGAAAGTTTATAACAACATTTTACTTTTAGTAAAAGAAGGTTTTAATGTGAAGCTTAATGCGGTATTGATGAAAGATTTTAATGAAGATGAAATTATCGATTTTATCCATTTTACTAAAGATTTACCCATTGCGGTTCGGTTTATAGAGTTTATGCCTTTTGATGGCAACAAATGGGATATGAGTAAAATGGTATCTTATGCCGATGTTATGCAATTGGTTAACGCCGCTTTCCCCGAAACGGATATTGTACGCTTAACCGATGCTCCAAATGACACCTCTAAAAACTACAAAATAAAAGGCTACCAAGGTAGTTTTGCTATTATTAGTTCTGTGACTAATCCGTTTTGCGATTCTTGCAATAGATTGCGCTTAACAGCAAACGGACAATTAAAAAACTGCTTGTTTTCATCGGGAGAATCCGATTTACTAACAACTTTGAGAGCAGGGAATTCTATTGAGCCAATTATCCAAAAAGCTGTACAAGCTAAATTTAAAGTGCGAGGTGGTATGGATACTCTAAAAAAATTACAAGAACCTAAACTGCACAATAACAATAGAAGTATGATAACTATTGGTGGTTAACCCCAATTAAAAAACAATATTAAAACAAAAAAAACGCTAAAATCTGGGGAAGACTTTAGCGTTTTCGTTTTAAAAACAACATAAGCAGGAACAGTTTTCTATTTAAACTATATTTTGAAGAACACAGGTTTCATTTTGTTTGTGCTTTCCTCTTTATCTGCTCGAAAATTAATCATTGTCTTTACAAAATTTTCTATCTCATTCATTAAATAAAACAAATCTTCAGATACTTTTAAATCTGATGTAGTAGAATATCCAAAATATTTTAATTTATTCTGATTAAAAAAATATCTGGCACCCGCTTTGATAGCAAAGTTTATTCCTTTATCTTGTTTTATATCTATGAGTGTACAGTTTAAGCCAGATGTGTCTATCAACATTTCTAACTTATCTAATGTATCATCTCTACTGCCATTATTTATAAGGCACAATTTAACTTCACTTCTAAAATTAAATAAACTATCAAATAACCCTCTTTCTATTTCTAAAGCATTATTATTAAATACTATTATTACTCCAATCTTCATGACAAGTATTTAGGCCTTCACACTAGAAGCCTTAACTATTTTATCATTAGATTTCTTTCCTCTATATACCCAAGCAATTTGAGCAAGTTGCCCCACGATTTTCACAGAATCTTTCATGGATAGCTTAGATCCATCTGCATGAATCCATCTTTTTAATGGCTGCTCACAGATGTAAGTTTTTGCAGTTTCGGTACCAAAATGTAAGGTCATTCTTTTAAAAATTTCAACATCAAAAATCCATTGTGTAACAAATTTTTCTCTAAAAGAAAGTTCTATAACATCTTTGCTAAAAATTTTAGCACCACATTGTGTGTCTTTAAAGTCCATTCCCAGTATTTTTCTGATAATGAAATTAATAGTCATACTAATAATTTTTCTTGCAGACTCTTTAGTAATGTTTGCCCCCATTCTACTAATTCTAGAACCACTAACAATTTTAAAATCTGTAGTTTCAATCGTTTTTACTAAATCGTCAAAATCTCTTAAATCTGTAGATAAATCGGCATCTAGAAAGCCTATATAATCTAAATCATCACGTTTAGCCATGTGTAACATTCCTAACCTAACGGCTTCGGCTTTACCTCCATTTTTTTCGCAATCGTAAACTGTAATAAAATCTTCTCTACCTTTTCTTAAATCGTTTAAAACACGTAAGGTATCATCTTTACTTCCATCATTAACAAAACACAAATGGTATCCTGTGTTTGTGCTTATATAATCGGTAAATTCTTTACTTAATAAGCGCTCCTCTTCATCGTAGCATGGTATAACCACACCAACACAACGGTGTTGTATTACGCCATCTCCAGTAGTATCATTTGTACTTACAACATCCGGCTGACCTATTAATCGTTTTACTCTTGCCGAAATTTCATTTAAGCTTAACGGTTTTTTCATGTAATCGTTAATACCTAAATCAAAGCCTTCAGTAATTACTTTATCTTCTGTATTTCCAGATAACACCATAATTGGTGTATCTGCATTTTTAGAGTTTCTTACATACTTTATAATATCTAAACCCGAAACTCCAGGCATATTAATATCGACAATTACTAAATCTGGATTAAAGGTATTGTAAACCGAAATTGCTTGATTAGCATCGGTTTCGATTGTAACTTCGTATCCCAAATCGGTTAATCGCTTTTGTAGCGGTAGTAAAACTAGCTGTTGGTCGTCTATGGCTAATATTTTCATAACAAAATTTTTAAAATTCGTAGGTTAAATGAATTGGTTAATGGGTTCTAAAATAAATATTTATACGTTTAATGCGATCACAGATCTCATTTAAGCTTATTGGTTTCTTTAAATAATCATTAATTCCAAATCTAAATCCTTCGGAAATAGCTTCGGCGCTTGTATTTCCTGAGAGTACTATTATTGGTATTGTTGAATTTTTAATGTCCCTAATATACCTGATAAATTCCAAACCTGAAAATTTTGGCATATTAATATCGACAATTAAAAGGTTGGGTTTGAAGCTATCAAAAATTTCAAAACCTTTTTTAGGGTCTGTTGAGGTGCAGACTTGATATCCTAATTGTTCTAGTTTTTTCCTTAGCGGCAACAGAACTAGCTGGTCATCGTCTATGGCTAATATTTTCATTATTTTAGGGTTTCAGTGGATTATACTTCAAAAATACGTCTGAATTCCCTGTTAAAATTTATATTTAGATTAACCTCAGCTTAACTGTCGATGAGTTGCAGATTTATGTAGATAAATAAATTATGTGCCTTTAGGAAATTATTTATCTTTACCATGTAGCTCTTAGAGATTTAAACCACTTAATGAAAGAAACATCTAATAAATATTTAATTGTAGCCTTACTAGTTGGCCTTGCATTTCATGGCTCTTCTATTTTCTTTACATTAGAAACAACTTATGATGCTTTAATACATTTATTTTTTGCTGATCATTATGCTAATAGTTGGTTTGAACCCTGGAATTACGAATGGTATACGGGCTTTACAGTACAAAGCTATCCGCCGTTAGTCCATCAATCCATTGGGTTTTTCTCCTTAATTGGAGGTTTAAAATTTGGTATGTTTACTGTAGCTCTTATTGCTATTGTATTATTTATAACCGGATCTTACCGGTTTTCTCTTTTAATCACATCGGATAAAACGGTTGCCGGATACGCTTGTGTTCTAGCCGTTTTCTCTTCTTCATTTGTAGAAACGCTACATATATTTGGTCAATTACCTAGTATTATAGGTGTATCTGTCTTAATGCATTCCTTACCCGAAATATATTTATGGCTTAAAACAGGTAAGCTTTGGTACTTAGTCACCTCGTTATCCTTAATATCGGTAACCGTAACATCTCACCATGTAACCCCCATTTTCGGAATGGTATTTTTTATATTCCCATTAATTGGCATGGTTATTATGGATGTTTCTCGAGAGCAGGTAAACACCATGAAAGAAGTAACCTTTAAGGTGTTTTTAAATAGTTTCTTTAAACTCTTTAAGCGTATTGTAAGTTTCGGTATGCTATCGCTGGTTATTATTATTTTCTGCATATTGCCTTATTGGATTAACTCTAAAGCAAACCCTATTACGCAAGTACCTATACCACATGGCTCTCGCGATAATTTCTTGGAAATCACATCTTCTGGTTTAGTCTTCTTTTTGATTCCTTGGGGTACTTTACTTATTGTTTTGCCTTATATATTTTATAGATACTATTCTAAACGTTATTTATTTTTTGGTTTATCTATAACCATTTGTACTATTTTAGGTACTGGTGGTACTACACCTGTACCTTTAAAAATACTTGGCGAAACGGCATTTAATATTTTAACCCTAGACCGTTTTACACTGTGGGCGTCCATAATGTCTATTCCTCTGTTTGGTGAATTTGCTTACCGATTTGTAGAAGGCGATTTGAAAGAACTTATTCAAACTAAATTTGGAGCTGTTTATCACAGAATTATTGGCGGCATACTTGCTGGCTTATTTGTGTTTATGGTTATGTTCACCATGAGTTTAGGATACTTTAGACCATCGCAACCTCAGAAAATAAAAATGCTTCCTATTGTGAATTTCTTAAACCAAGATGATCACGATAAATGGCGATTTTTAACCCTTGGTTTTGGAGACCAGATGGCTTGGTTAAGTGCACAAACAGATGCCATGACGGTTGATGGAAACTACCACTCTGCAAGACGATTGCCTGAATTAACAACGCGCCCTATAGAACGTTTAGAAAACTCTAAATTTAAAGGTGTTGCCGGTATTGGATCCCTTCAGCAATTTTTAACCACACCAGAAAAATACAATCTAAAATATATATTTTCTAACGATAAATTTTACGACCCCATTCTCTACTATTGCGGCTGGCAACGTTTACGGCAATTAGAAAATGGTATTATGGTTTGGGAGCGTTTAAATATTCCGCCTGTTCCTGCTATTTTACCAAAGGAAGATGTAGCCAAATGGTTAAAAATTCTTTGGGGAGTTATGCCTTTTTTAACGGTATTAATCGCATTTGTAATTAATATACAAATGCTTTGGGTAAATGCTTTAAAAACAAAAATTAAAGAAAAGCCAGACTTTTTAAAATACCCTACACGATACATTAAATTCCCTAGAGGCGTGTTGTTTATAACGCATATTTGGTCGCTTATATTAGTGTGTGTTGTTGTTTATGGCATCTATTTATTCTACCTTAAAAACGATTCGCAGCGCAGTCCAGAAAATGCTATTATAGCTTATTATGATGCGTTAGATTTTAAAGAATTTGAAACAGCACATGGCTTAATTGACCCTGACAGTAATCTGCCTATAGCGCAGTATATGCTAGAAATATCGGTTACCGATGGTTTACTGAGTAGTTATGCCAAAATGGATGCTATAGAAACTGAAGTTACTATGCATAACGATAGCACAGCATCTGCTAAAGTGACTACACAATGGATTACACCATTAGAAAAAATTGAGAAGATTGACTATAAAACCTTGTCTAGCCATAAAGGGAAATGGTTTTTACAACCCGATGATTTAAATTCCGATTTACCTCCAGACCAGCTATATTCTAATAATGTAACTAAATATTTTAACCAAGGTAGAAGGCGTATTACAACAGAACAAACGCATCATGAAGATATTTTAAAACAACCCGTTTTAGAAGTACTTTCTGCTAAGCTTGTAAAATACGATAACCACTACGCTATTATTGGTGAAGTACAAAATATTGATAATGTGCCTGCCGATGTTATTTTAAAAGGAACACTCTATAATGATGATAATAAGCAATTAGCAACCTACAATGCTAAATACCATGTAAAGCATAAATTAATGCCAAAGGAATCTAGTAGTTTCCGAATTAATTTTGAAGGCATTGCTTGGTCTAAAACTCAAGATTCTATTCCAGATACTTTTAATCCAGATGAATTTACACCTGTTGAATTTGAAGAGCAGCCAACAAAATTCAATTTACAAGTAGCCGGTAATGTCTCGGGATCAGATTTATACAAAAATATTGTTTTAAGTGAATTAAACATTGAAGATGGTGTTATAAATGGAAACTTATTTAATAGCGGAATTCAAGAAATCACAATTCCGCAGTTATTGGTAACCTATTACAATGAAGATAAAAATATGCTTTGGGTAGACCATATGTTTGTAAAAGAAGGCATAAGGCAACAAAGAAAACTTCATTTTGAATACCCGATTTTAAAAAATGGTACGGTTAAAATTATTAATGATGATATGACCAATATTTTTATTAACGGTTTACCAAACGATGCTATTTCAGATAAAATAGTACCCGATCGAATTGAAAATCATGCGAATACTCAATTTCAAAAAATTGAGCATCCCGATTATAGTTATATTAAAATTGAAATGAATACTTATATAGGCAGCCCGAATTAATGCAACTAAAACGTACATATCTATTAACTTTAGGATTGATTTTATTATCATCCTTTACATCTATACACGCAAATACAGCGAACATAAAACTACTAACCACACAAACCGATTTTATTGTTGGTACCAACGTAGTTTTAGAGTTTTCGACTACTGATACCGTACTACCTATGCTGTATTGCTCAAATAGTTATGGCTCGACGTTAATTAACCCAACTTTAGAAAACAAGAAACTCCGTTATCAAATCCCTACAAATATTTATAAAAAAGTGGGTGCGGTAAATTGGTCGTTAATCTATAACAGCAACACGCTTTCTGGAGTATTTAACATGGTGCCTAAGCCCGAAGTAGCCACAATGGAAACCTATATTGGTCCGCCAAGTATAGAGGCTGGAGGTAAAGATTATACCATGCTCGTTATTATACCAACAGATTCTTTAGATAACCCCGTTCCGAAAAACACAACTGTAAATGCAAAACATCAATTTTTAGCTTCGGAAGAAGTCGATAATATTGTTACTAACAATTTAATTGCCTTCAAAAATATTCATTCTAAAAAAGAAAGCGGACGCATGCTCGTATCATCGGAATGTTTAAGTATAAATTCCAAAGAATTCACTATTAACGTTATGCCTGCCGTGCCTGTAGATTTTGAAATTTCGGCACACAGACCTCACGATTATGCCGATGGTAACCAAGTGACCACCTTTTCAACCACAACAATAAAAGATAAGCAAGATAACGTTGTAAGCGATGGTACTTTTGTAATTTTCTACATCACCAATAAAAACGGAAACATTTTAAAAACCTCGGGAACAACGCTAGATGGTATTGCTACGGCTAAGATTATTCATCCAGATTATGCCGATAATTGGAGCATTAAAGCCTACGTAGAGGGTATGTCTGAAAGTAACACCATAACCATAACATACACACAAGTTATTGAAGATTTTATTGTTGAATTTTCTAAAGATGGACGAGATATCAATGTGGGTCCACTCCAAAGTTTTATGCAACAAATGATTCCAGATGGCTTACAAGTAAAACTTCTAGTTTACAAAAATGATACACTTCTTGAAAAATATACCAAAACATCGGTTGATGGATATGCTCATTTTTATCTAAAATCTGATATCTTTAAACCAGATAACTACAATATCAAAATCCAAACCGCTGGATTAGAAAAAACTTTTAATAATATAAAACTATGGTAAGTGTAAGCAAAAACATATTACGCACCATTTTAATAGCCTCATACATTATGCTTGTAGCATTAATAATTTCTGGTGTAAGTGCTTTATTTAGCTACTTAAACACGGGTGCAGATAGAAGTACTATGCTGCATACAGAAATACAGAAAGTAGAACAATATTTACCAAAAGTTACTTGGGCTCCTTTAAATAATGAAGGTCGCCCAATAGATTCGCAAAACTTAAGCGCCTTACAAAACAACTATCTCGATGCTTGGTATGTAAAGCAAATAGCATACAAAACCAATAAACCAGCAGGTATAAAAGATTATTATACCGATAATGCTCGCGAAAATTTATTCAATTTTATTGAATTAAATAAAGAGCAAAACATCACCATAGATGCTACAACTTTAGAGCACCACCCTACCCTAGAATTTTATAGTGAAGATGGCCAGCTTGCTGTAGTTACCGATGATAATGTTGTAGAATATAAACGTGTTTTTAAAAACGATACTTTAATTTTAGAAACCACAGAAACATCTACCTATAAAATGGTGTTTTTATTAGAAGATGGTTTTTGGCGCACGAGGCACTTAGTTAAAGAAAATACGAAAATCCAGGAATTAGATAATGCCCAAATATCACTTAATAATTTTAAAATAAAAGGTATTAATTATTACCCACAAGCTTCGCCATGGGATATGTATGGCGATAAATTTAATTTAGATACCATTTCTAAAGATTTAAAAATTATTAAAAAAGCGGGTTTAAACACGATACGGATTTTTGTGCCTTATGAAAGTTTTGGCAAAGCAACAGTAGATTACCAAAAACTAGATCGATTAAAGCAAACCTTAGATGTCGCTGAAGCGGAAAAACTAAAAGTTATTGTTACGCTCTTTGATTTTTATGGAGATTACTCTGTGCTAGACTGGACACTAAACCAACGTCATGCAGAAACCATTGTAGCGGCATTAAAAAGCCATGAAGCCTTATTAGCTTGGGATATTAAAAACGAACCTAATTTAGATTTTGAATCTAGAGGAAAGGATATCGTTATTGCTTGGCTAGATAATATGATAAATTTAGTAAAATCTGTTGATAGCGAGCACGCTGTAACTATTGGTTGGAATAATATAGATAGTGCACCCATACTTAAAGATAAACTAGACTTTATATCCTTTCATTATTATGAAAGCTTAGATGTTTTGGAGGAAAAGTATAAAGTTTTAAAAACAGAAATACCAACGAAACCTATTGTTTTGGGAGAGTATGGTATGTCTTCTTATAACGGGTTTTGGAAACCATTTGGGGATAATGATGAGGATCAGGCTGTGTTTCATAAAAAAGCACAAGATATCTTTAAAAAACATGATATTGCTTTTATATCTTGGACTTTATACGACTTTACAGAAGTACCAAAAGAAGTCGTTGGTAGACTTCCTTGGAGAAAACGAGCTCAGGAGCATTTTGGTTTTATCAACAAAAATGGAGAGACCAAGCCCGCGTTCAGATATATATCCAATAATTAATCAACACTTCGAACGCGCTAATATTAAGCGCGTTTTTCAATTATTTTATTGAACGTATTTAAATAAATTTGAGCGATTTGAGACATTGGGTGTGCCGTTGCCGCTTCGTAATTTGTTTTTCCTAATTCTCGTCTATAAGTTTCATTGGTAACAATATTTTCAATAGCCGTTGCTAAACTATCAACACTTGTTGGATCAAAAAACTCACCACGGTAACCTTCATCTTGCACTAGTAAAGCTAAATCACCTAGATCTGGCATAACCACTGCTTTACCATAACTTCCAGCTTGATGCAATACTCCAGAACTTCCTGTAGTCGATGTATATGGAAATACAACCACAGCGCTATCATTAAACAATTTAGGAACTTCATTTTCTTCAACATAACCTGTAAAACGAACTTGTGGTACATGCTTATAATCTTCTTGTACTTTAGCTAAATAGCCTGGTACGTTAGGGTTATCGGTTCCTGCAATTACAACTTCTAAATCTAAACCTGTAGAATTTCTAACCTTTTCTACAGCTTCTATCATCCCTTCTACCTTTTTGTACGTACCAAATTTCCCAAAGGTCATAATTTCCATTGGTGTAACAGGCACATTAAAATCTGGCATTTCGGGAATTTCAAAAGTACCGTGAGGTATCAATTTTACATTTTTAGCATTGTATTTGTGCTCTAATATATCAACATATTTCTGCATGGTTACTGCCACAACATCAGCTTGTAAAATCAATCGTGTTAGAGTAGAACCTATAAAGCCGTATACTTTTTGCATTAATTTACTCTGTGTAAATCCTGCGCTTCCTAAATCAACTTCTTCTAAAATATTATGTAATAAAACAATACTCGGTATTTTTTTCATTTTACAAACTAAAGGCAACATTAAGCCTAAAGCTGCGGCAACTTTTTTATCACCAAACTTCATAAACTGTAAATTGAATAATACCGCATCTGGTTTAACACTAGTAATAGCACTAGTAACGCTTGTTATATTGCTGTAGCTATTAAATTCCCAACATTCTTTAATTGTAATTTTACATCCATCTTCCGTAAAAGCAACATCCTTTGGCTCTTCCGTTTTATCGGTTAACAAAATTAACTCTGTAACCTCTTCTTTTTGTCTGAAATGTTTTACCAAATGGTAAGCATACTCATTTAGAGTGACCTTACTTGGCGGATATGCGGTTACAATTGCTAACTTCATTATATGGGGTATTAAATGATAATTAATATCTACAGCGCAAATTTGGTTAATTATTACTAATTAAAAGGGTTACTGTAGACCGATGGTCGTTTACTGTCGATAAATGGAAACTTACTTAAGATTAAGCGTTTTAGCGCTTTTACTAGAATCGTATTTAAAATAGATTAATTGTATCACTAACAGCAGCAACATAGCTACAATTTGCATGTACACAACCTGCTCTAAACTATCGTGAAAATAGATAACTAATAGCATTTGAAGCATACCAAATACACCAGAAATAACTACAGGCACATACTTATCTAACGATAAATAGTAATAAGCAAAAATATTAGAGATCGCGAACATAGATGTTGCAATGGCATATTTCCATAAAAGTGGTGCCATAGAAATATAGCTATCACCAAATAGAAGTGTAATAATAGTTTCAGGGAAAGCTAAACAAACCAAAATTATGGTAATAGATATTGCAGCAATATAGCCCACGTATTTAAACAAAATAGGCGCAGTTTTTTTACCTTCTTTTTTTAGCTCTACCACAGTTGGTAAAAGCAACATAACAAACATCCAAGCAATGAAATATACAATACGACCAATTAATGCTAAAGATGCGTATAAACCGGCTTCGTAAGATTCAAAAAAGTGTTTTACTAAAAGAATATCACTGTTATTTATTATAATTTGAGTCAGCTCGTAAAAGGCCGTAATTATAAAAAAATGACGAATATCTTTTGAATGAGTTTGACTCAATACTAAAGCTTTCTTCGGAAAGAAATTTTTATACTTAAAGGGAAATAAACCAAATACAAACGATGCCAAGATCCCGACAGCAATAACCACAGAAGATTTTATATCGAATATTAATATTAAACCCAACGTAATAACCAGACGGCTTAACATTTCGGTTTGATAAGTTATCGATAGGTTTTTAAATGATTTTTTCCCCTGAAACACGCCTCGGTTTACACTCATTAAAAAATATAAAGGCACTCCAAAACCAAATACAACAAACATGTTTGAAGATGATGTATTAAATACATTTTGTAACGCTCCGGCAAATATTATAATAAGGGCACCAAATGCAAGACCAACGGCTAATGCGTTTTTATAAACTTTAGAAATAAAACTCTGAAAAATATCATTTTCGAATAATACAGAGAATTTAGCCGTTACTAACTGAAACGTCATGGCGGCAAAACTTAAAACTAATAAAAAGGTTATAAGTACAGCGGCATCAGCAAATTGAGCAGGACCTAAAATACGACCTAAAATTAAGTTGTATAAATAGTTACCTCCGTTTACGGCTAAAACACTAAGCATAAATAATTGCTCAGGTGTTATTTTTTTTTCTTTAATTTGGGAAAAGAACTGCATTGGTTTGGGGTTTTAATTGATTAATTCATTAGTAAAATAATTTATTTCCAGTGCAAAAATCAGCGAAGAATCAACAGAAGGCGCTTAAATTTCGTTCAGTGACGGTTTGCTATAGATGAATGATTGCATACTATTGATTAACTTGCAACAAGATAATAAAAATATAATTATGCCTTTAAATTTTCGCCTTTTATTCGTTATGTTACTCACAACTGTTTTTGCCTTTTCGCAAGACATGCAAACAGGGTTTACTTACTTAGAAACAGGAAAGTATGCCGAAGCAGAATCGTTTTTCGAAACTGTTTTAAAAGATTATCCAGACAATAAAACCGCTAAATTATGCTACGGCCGTGCTGTAGGATTACTCGGTGAATCTGGCAAAGCTGTTAACATTTTCACAGAATTGTTAAGTAAATATCCTGACGATTTTGAAATAAAACTGAACTATGCCGAGTCTTTACTTTGGGATAAAAATTATCCTGATGCAAAATCTTACTACGAAGTTTTAATAAAAGAAGATTCTAAATCTTTCGCTGCCCTATTAGGTTATGCCAATACGTTATCCAACCTTAAATTATATGCCGATGCTTTAATCTATGTGAATAAAGCGCTCGAAGTTCTGCCAGGGAACCCAAATGCTTTAACCTCTAAAAAATATATTTATTTAGGTTATGCTTACCAAAAACAGCAGCAACAAGATTATGATGGTGCTGAAGAATTATTAAAAAAGAACTTAACGCTTTTTGAAGGCGATAAAGACACCTTACTTAATTTGGCTAATCTTTATTTAATTTCAGGAAAATTCGACCAAGCCGAAAACACATATAAAACTATCGCTGAAAACCTTGACAATAAAACCATAGCATTAAACGGCATCGCTTTAGCGAAACACTTAAAGGGAAAAGAAAAAGATGCGCTTAACGTGAGTACTGAGGCTTATAGCTCTATTCCGCAATTGACAGATGAATCACTGATACAACAAACTCAAGTTCGATATATTCAGGCTTTAATTTGGAATAAAAAATATAAGGAAGCTAAAATTTTAATTGATGATTCAGTTGAAAAGCATCCTAACGAAAACTGGATTTTAGCATTACGTGCAACTTTAAATATTTATAAAAGTAATTTTAAAGATAGTGTTGTAGACTATAACAGTGTTTTAGAAAATGAAGAAAGTTCTTTTGATGGTAATCTAGGTAAGGCAAATGCTTTAAAAGCTATTGGAAAATATGATGGCGCCTATAAATCGGCCGAAAACACCCTAACATTTTACGATAAACAAAAAGATGCTTCTAATTTTATAAAAACTTTAAACACAACATTTACACCTTTTTGGGAAACTAAAGCATCTTATTCTTTTGATAATGGAGACAACAAGGCTTTTACTGTTAATACGAATATAGAGTTTCCAACGTCTACAAAATTTAAATGGTTGGCGAGTTACTCATATAGAACAACAAGTAATAAGGTTACGGATAACGATGCCACATCTAACGATTTTTCATTAGGATTATCTTATCAGTTATTACCTAACATTACTTTTAAAGGAACCGCCGGAGTTACTTCCGCGAAAGCGAACACAAGCGACTACACACAATTAGTAAGTGATATTTCTTTAAACATAAAACCATTTAAACTTCAGGTTTTAGATATTGGTTTTAAAAGTGAAATACAAAGTTTTAATGCTGAATTATTAGATAGAGAAATTGTAATGAATAACCTCTATGCCAACTACAACTTAAGTACAAATTTTAACTTAGGATGGTTTACACAGTATTTCTACACATGGCAAAATGATGACAATGCTAGAAATTTACTATTCACATCGCTTTACTATAATATTTTAAGCAAACCAGCCTTAAAAACAGGTTTAAATTATCAATACATTACTTTTAAAAACCAAGTCCCAACGATATACTTTAGCCCTGAAACATTTAACGCTGCTGAGGTTTTTGTAAACATTATAAAAGATGAAAGCATTACTAAGCCAAAAGCTTGGTTTTATGAGCTTACCGCAGCGACAGGTTTACAATATATTGAAGATGGTAGTAGCCAAAGTACTTACCGCATACAAGGAAAATTAGGTTATAAGTTTACAGAACGTGCCTTATTAAATTTCTATGGTACAAGAAGTAATATTGCTTCGGCAACAGCGGCTGGGTTTACATTTAACGAAGTTGGTTTGCGTTTTAAATGGTTGCTATTCGATACACCTATTTTTAGAGAATAGATCAAAACTTATTATATATTTTGGATATTTCTATAATATAATTACTGAAATATTTTCCACTAAAAAAGCTCCAATGTATTGGAGCTTTTTGCTTTTCTATAAGTATTGAAAACCATGAGATATTCTTGTTCGGAGCCGAAACTATAAGGTCTACTACCCTTTTATATTCTAATAAAACATTGTACTTAGCTTATTATACTAAAACGCTTAGCTTTATAATTACTTATCAAAGTACAATACAGCCTCAGCATATCAATTAAAAAATTAGAATAGCTTAAATGCTTATGTTTTAAATGAAGCTGTCTGGTTATATTAACAAGAAGATAGATCTTAAACTACTTCCTATATCTTCATATTCAAAAGGAAACTAAAGCCACAATCTTAACCATATTTAAATGAGTATAAGCAATCTATTCAAGATGCAATTAGGCGAATCATTTAAATATATAGTTTTAATTATATCATAGAAAGAGATATTTAGACACTCATATTTCATATTAAAAGGAATAATATAGTATTTTATTTAAAGCCTTCAACTAAAAAACAAATTAAATGGATTAAAAAGGAAATCACAATAAACAAATACTATTCAATTAATTAAACAAAAAAAACAGGAATAGATACCCTAAATATTTAAACAAAAAAAATGGCAAAAGACTCGCGCCTTTCGCCATACTACAAGAGTAATGTGCTATTAATTATTCTAGGAGTAGTTTTGTTGTTTTGTATAGAGATACACTGCTTTTTATTTTACAGAAATAAATACCACTGCTTAAATCTCCTCTATTAAGTTCAATTTCATTGACACCAGGTGTTGTACTAAAAGCTATTTTATTAACTAAGCTACCAAGTTGATTATAAACTAAAAGCTCAACATCTTCAGCTTGATTTGCTGTAAATTGTATGCTTGTTTTAGATGTCATTGGGTTAGGCGTTGCCATAGTTGTCAATCCATCTTCCTCACTTATTGTTGATACAGACAAAGTTCCTGCTTTTGCGAAACGTAGCTGCTCTAATGTCATTTCTTTTGATACTGTCTCGCCGTTTTCAGCAAGCATTGTAAATACTATAGATGTTACATCGTTAGCATCTAGTGGCGTACCATTAGTCGATTCGAACTCAGCAAATGGTAAAATAAAACTAGACATAGTGTTTGTTAAATTAACCGACGCTTTATACTGTGTTTCCCAGTTATCAACACTTTCTTTTACTAATCTCACAATAAGAGTTCCTGTACCTTTAGCTTCAAATTTAAAGCTGTTATAGCTTGATAAATCAATTGGATTAAACTTAGGCGTTAAAGCTCTGTAAGCCGCAATATACTCGCTAGTATTAGCCTTTAAAGTGATGTTACGCTCTATATTAAAGTCTTCATCATTTAAGGCCTCTGTGTTTGTCGCTACAGTATATTCTGTAACTTCTGTACTTGTTGCCGCATCATCAAATCCCCAAGGACCATCAGACATGAATAAATCATCTGGAGTTTGTACACCGTCACCAATTCTAAACCCGATATCAAATAAGCTTCCAGCATCAACTTCAATATTAGAAATATAATCTCCACTTAAATCAATATTAGTAGAAACATACTCTACATCGTGCGTTTCTGTAGATCTTACACCGCCATCAAAAACAACACCTTCACTTCTATTTGTATTTACTATTTGCAGATTTAATCTACCATTGTTATAATGTCCTGTTCTAACAAATACTGTTGGTGGCGTTGAGTTGTTGTAGCTATCTATTGGTTTTTGAACTTCTAAAAGACTTACAACTTCTTCTCCTAATTTTAATAAATCATCCAAAGAATTAGACCAAATTTGAAAATTATAAAATCCTACGTTATCTTCATATTTATCTAAATTCCAGTGACTTTCTATTCCGAAGTTTTGATCGTTATTGATTGATTTAGCCGAAAGACTTAAAACAAACTCTACCGTACCTTCTATTGTTCTAATTAAAGATTTAATAAACTGCTGTTCGTTAATTTCGATAGTTGAAACAGAAATTAATTGTGCGCCTAATAAACGATCGCAAATATATTTTGTATGCTCATAAACACCATCTTCTGTTTTTAATAATAAAATTGACGCTACAGATTGATTGTTTCTAATATAATCTACCGAATAAACCTCGGTTGCATTTGTAATTCCTATTAAATCTGTTGGAGAAGATTCAATCACGCTATCTTCATTAATCGCTTCAACTGGCATTAAATCTGACAATTGAAAAGATCCATTTTTAGTTGCCGTAGATCTTCCGTAGTTTTTAGACTTCGTTAAACGTTTTGCAGCTGTTTGATTAAATTTATAACTACTTTTTACTCTATTAAAATTACGTTTACTTATTTGTTGAGATAGTCTATTATTACTTTCTAAACCACCGTCGTTCCCACTAGACGTTGATGATACTTGTAAAACTGGACAGCCTGTATAACCTGAACAAGATGGATCTTCACAATCAATTAAACCATCACCATCATCATCAATACCGTTATCACAAATTTCTTGAGCAACTGGCGCCGTTGGACAACGTGCACCATCGTTACTTGCGCTTGATGGTCCAAAAGCAAATAAGTTAGAATCCATAGTAGATTCTGGAGTTAAATTTTGAACACTTTGAATAACATAAATAGTTCCGGTTTGGTTTGCTGACACGTAAAAACGTCCATCAGCATCAAAGTAAACAGCACCATAAGTATAATTTAATCCTGCTAAAATTGGAACTTCTCCTAAACTTTGCACAGCACTAGTTACCGGATCAATTCTATATAAAATATTAGTTCCTTTCTCTAAAGCATATAAATTACCATCTACAGCATTAAAAGCCCAATCGTGAATACTAATATTCTGAGATAAAGTTTCTTTAGATATATATTTTGAGTAATTATCAGATTCTGGATTTAAATCTACTTTGTAATAATCGCTTCCGCCACCTTTAAGATAATAAATACCATCTGGATTAACATCTCCAATATACTTGTTTTTAGTATCAAATTCTGGAATTACAAAAGATGTTGTTTTAAAATCTTTTCCTATTCTAACAATAGTTTGAGCAGGTGTACTTACATATCCCCAAATATAACCATCTGCAGGATTGTAGGCTGCTGCATTAATATTTCCTGGAGTAACATCTTCAGCTGCAAGAAATGAATTTCCTGAAGCTAAATCAATAGCATAAACATCGTTATACTGAAAAAGATATGCGCTATAATCACAATTAAAAGGTGTGTTTTGTGAAGCAGTTATTAAACTAAATAACAGTGTAGTAAGTACTACTATTTTGTTTTTTAATGTAGGTAATTTTGTTGTCATGATTTGGGTTTTTATGATACTGTAAATTTACTCTAGAAATACGTTGAAAATTTTATTTTTCGTTTAGTTCGATTTTGGTGTAGACGAATGGTAGACTAATACCGTTGAACCGTTTTTCGCCATTATCTTTTTACAAAAATATTAGTGAAATAACTTCTACCATTTTCATCTTGTTTGGATGAAATTCCCATGTCGGTAAAATTTGGATTTTCTAGGTTTTTTCTATGCTCTTCGCTCTTCAACCAAGCTTTAACCAAAGTTTTTGCTGTACTAAAACCGTACCCTACATTTTCCGAAACGGCTATTGCTTTTACCTCATTTTTTAGATTCTCAGAACGTACATAAAAAAAGTCGTGACTTGGGGTGCCTTTTTTAACCATATACGTGTTGTGAGAAATCGCTTCTTTAGAAGCCTTGTTTAGAATATTAAGTTCAGTTAATCCTTTAGAAATTCTGTGCTTATTAATTAACTCTGCAATATCATAATCCATTTGAGTATACTCTACATTAATGGTTTCTGAATTGTATTCTTCTGGTGTGTTAATATCCTCTTCTACAGAACAAGACGTTAAAAAAGTTGATAATAAAACTGCGGTTATAAGTAATAATTTCTTCATCGTGATTGGATTAATTTGATGACAAAATTATAAGGAAGGACCGTTGAATTTTATGTTTTTCGATTAGCTTAATTTGAAGTGTCGACGAATGGTAAAATTTAAAAGACGAATACTTTCAACTACATTTCAACGATAATAAGCGAATAAAACCGATGTAATACACTTTTTGTTTCGTTTTATTGAAGAAAACAACAAATCAAGAAACACTTAACACTCTAAAAACAAGAAGGTTAAAATAAATTCAATTATTGAAAGAAGTAGGGATTGGTTGAGTAATTTAGAGAAATAACGATGTTTTAATAATCAGTACCAGATATTTATAAAAACAATTAAGAAGGATAAAAAACTCAGTAGATATTACTTTTGCGATATAAACTATTATATATCAGCGGTAATATTTATTTTAAAATGGTTATGGAACTAGTTTTACCATATTACAATTCCTTCTTCAACGTCTTCCTCTGGTAAAAATTTACCAATTACAATTGGCGTCAAAATACAGGTAATTCCAATTCGTGAATTCCAACCAAAGTCTGGTATAAAATTCATCACTATTAAATACAGTCCGCAAATAACAAATATTAGTTTTAGAATAGCTTTATCTAATGCCCATGAAAAAGTGAGGTAAGCTATACCTATTAAACAAAACATTACCGTATTAAGTAACTTATTAGTTTCGTCGCTGTAATTTAGAAACCAATTAGATATTTTTCCAATCAACACAATTCCTATTAATATTCTATAAATTTGGATTGAATTATTTTTAAAATACTGCTTCATTTTATAAGTTTTTCAATGATAAAGACACAAAAATAAATACTTCTAAAATTACCCAAAAACCAAATTAAAGTAAATTCAAACGCTTCATAAGTTCTGGTCTATTAGAGCGACTTACAGGAATAACATCCTTTTTAATAAGTACACTATTATCTTCAATATCAATAATTTTTTTAACATTTATGATGTAAGATCTATGCACTTTTAAAAACAAATCGTCAGGTAATTTGTCTTCAATTTTCTTTAAGGTAGAATGTACTGTGTAATTTTTATCTTCGGTTTTTACTTGAATATAGTCGCCCTTAGCCTCTACTAGATAGATACTTGGAATATCTATTTTTATTAAGCGCCTATCAATATTAACGTATAAATCGTTTCCTGAAGAAGACTCTGCCTCTTCCGGCTTCGTAGCCGTTTGAACAACAGGGCTTTCCTTAGACTCCGCTTTTTGTATGGCTTTCAAAAAACGCTCTTGCGTTACTGGCTTTACTAAGTAATCTACAATACAATCATATTCAAAGGCTTGTATTGCAAATTTAGGATCGGAGGTTGTTAAAATTATTTTTGAAGGGTTTTTTAATGTATCAATAAAATCGAAACCATTAAAATCTGGCATGTGTATGTCTAAAATAATTAAATCTACTTCATTTTGATTTAAGTATTTAATAGCTTGCATTGCATTAGGGAAATCTGCTAATACATTAAGACTTGGCACATTCGCGCATAGTTGAGAAATAATTACTCTAGCTGTAGCTTCGTCATCAATAACAATACAATTCATAAATAATATTTAGAGGTCTTTTAAATATATAGTTATGTTGTTTAAAATAGCTTCAAATTCCTCTTTTTGGTCGGTTGAACCTTCTAATAAATTGGTTTCGTAAGCAACGGCTACATCATAACTCTTTTCAAGGCCTAAAATACTAATTTTATGCTTAAGTTTATGCACATTATCTGCAGCTAATTTAAAATTATTGGCATTATAGTTGTCAAAATACACTTGTTTCTCTTCTGGATACTCTTTTTTAATAATATCTATTAGTTTTTGTTTGAAAGCTTCGTCTCCTCCAGATAAACTATCGATGTAAGTTTGGTTAGGCTGTTCCATTTGGTAATTTTTTTAATGTGAAGTAAAAAGTGGTTCCAATATCAACTTGAGATTCTAACCAAATTTTCCCACCGTATAATTCTACTATTTTTTTTACAATAGACAATCCGATTCCTGAAGATTCCGGATTATTTTCTAACTTAATAAAGGTTTTAAAAATTTTATTAAAGTAGGTTTCTTCAATTCCCTTCCCGTTATCTCTTATATGAAATTGCCAATATTCACCGACATCTTCTACCCCTACTTCAACAGTTCCTTGAGCTTTATCATTATATTTAATAGCATTACCTATCAAGTTTTGAAACAATTGCTGTAACCTATATTTGTCACCTTTAACAATGGGTAAATTAGCTTTAGATATGCTAATATTTTCAGGAACTTGGGTTGTTTTTATAATATCATCTATAAGCTTATCTACATCAACATCGTAAACATCAATTTGGTTTTTACCGATGGTGGAGTATTCTAAAATACCTGTAATTAAAGTATCCATTTTTTCTACATTGGATCTGATGAGATCTAATGTTTTTTTACCATTATCATCAACCGATTCATTATAATCTTCCTTTAACCAACTCGTTAAGGTGTCTATGCTACGTAAAGGTGATTTTAAATCGTGAGATACCATATGGGCATAATCACTAAGTTCTTGATTTTGATGGGCTAACTCATTCAAAAGCGATTGCTTTTGCTTATTCATTTCGATAATCTCCTTAGTTTGATTATCGATAAAATCTACCAACTTAGAACCTGTTAACTCAACATTTTCCGGTTTTTCATCTTCATTTAAGTTGTAGTATTTTAAAGTATCGATAACATTTTTCAGTTTTTCGATTACTTCTTTCTGCTCATTTGCTTCTTTTTGTAATTTTCGGTTAGCCGAATACAATTCATCAGAACTAATAGACATGGCTCTTTGAATCATGCTAGATTGTTCGTCAAAATTATTATAGGAAAGATCTACTGCATTAAGAAATTCAGCTAAATCATTATTGTTTTTTAATTCTTCACTTAAAAATTTACGTATTTGTCTTTTTAGTAATGAATTCATTATCTATTCGCTTATAAGCGTTATGGTCATAGTTTGGTTATGTAATTGGCAGGCAACTTCACCGTGAAAAGGCGCTATTTCTCCATAGGAATAAAAACCACTGATAACAGCATCTTTCCCTATAACTTCAATAACTTCTTCTATCTCCTCCTCTACACGTTGGTCGAGAACTAACTTTCTACCAATACAACTAACTAGTATAGCCAGTTCTGGCTTGTTTATCCTATGTTCTAAAGCCTGTCTAGCAGCACGTTCTGATGCATTTGCAATATGATCGACATTAGTCATCATAAGTTGTATTTTAGCATTTTCTTTTATATCTCCTGCTAAAATTACGGCATTCTTTTCTTCATCAATATTTAAAATAGACCGAACAATAGATTGGGTTTCTTCTTCTGTTTTTACATTAAAAGGATACAATAATGCAGCACCTGGTAAATCCTTAGCTTTTTCTCCTAGATAATTTTTATATAAATCTAGAGCTGGTAAACCATCAAGCTCATAAAGAATATTTCCCTCAGATTTTGTTACAATACGTTCTGGACCAAAAGGAGTCCATCCGCCGTGAATTGAAAACGAAATTTCTAATGTATCACCATAAAAACCAACAGCAACTAACTCACCTTCTTTAGGGTTTTCGTTATAGGATGCTAATGTTTTTTCAAAACGCGCATCATCACCACATAAACCTCCAGTAATAATTAAATTATCTTCTGTTGAAGCACTCATGCCTTGAGTAAGCTGGCTACCGTTAATAAAACTACCTTCCGAGACTACAAACACATATTTTAAGCCTTCTTGCGGTAATTGATTAATTAGGTCTTTTCCTGTTTTGTAACTGTCTAAATCTGCATTTAAAACGTTGCTTGTTTTAATAACAAATTTACTTTTTTCAAATTCTATAGCCGTAACCGTAATACTATCATCGTTTACAGTATTAGATGATATTTCTGCACAAGATGAAGCAAATATAATATGACCATCGGGAAATTGCGCTCTAAGCTCTTCGTAAATAGTACCGTTTTCTAATAAATATCTATTTCCAAAAACAAGAACTAAAGGTTCCTTTAATTCTTGTTTTTCGATTACGTATTCCCAATCTTTATTTTTATGTTTTACTAATTGTACTGTTTTCATGGCTGTTTTTTTAATGTAAAATAAAACGTGGTTCCTATATTAGGCTCGCTATCTAACCAGATTTCACCTTCATGTAAATCGACGATTTTTTTAACTATCGATAATCCAATACCAGACGAATCTTTACTTTTCTTTAATGAATGGAATATTTTAAATATTTTATCATGATATTTTTTATCTATACCAATGCCATTATCTTTTATTGAGAATTTATAATGACTTTTTAAGTCATCAAAATCTACTATAATACTACCTTCTTCCTTGTCTATAAATTTAACCGAATTACTAATTAAATTCTGAAAAAGTTGCTGTAATTTGGTTCGGTCTCCCTGTATTTTTGGTAAAGGCTTTTGTATTTTAATTTTGATATGTTCTGGAACGTATAATATAGTAACGAGCCCATTTAGCATATCGTCTAAATCGACCTCTATTTTTTCTGCAATATCCGATCCAACGCTCGAGTAATTTAAAACATCGGTAATTAATTGCTCCATTTTCTCTAAAGTGGTTTCAATAAGTGCAAAGTTTTGCATACTCATATCATCCAACTTATCTTTATTATCTTCTTTTAACCAACTTACTAAAGCATCGATACTACGCAAAGGTGATTTTAAATCGTGAGAAACTATGTGTGCGTATTCTTGTAACTCATCATTACTTTTTTCTAGTTTTTCAAGAAGTTTTTCTTTTTGGAGTTCTAAGTTCTTAATTTCAGTAATATCTAAATGAATCCCAATCGATCCTATTACTTTACCATCTATATCATAATTAGGCGCACCACTAATTAACCAATAGCGAATATCTCCTGCTTTGTTTTTAGCTTTAAGCTCGTAAGAACTAGATTGCCCATTTTTGCGTTTTTTGCTTTCTTCTTCTATAATTTCGCGAATATCTTCGGCTGCAAAAATTTCACCTGCATTTTCACCTCTTACCTCATCTTCTGTATAACCAGACATATCGGAAAAACTCTGGTTAATCATTAAAATTTCGTCGTTATTATTAACCTCGACAAGGCCCAAATTCATGTTAGCAATAATGTTATAATACTTTTGCTTTTGAGCTTCTAAACTATCTCTATAGGTTCTTTTTAGAGTAATATCTGTAAATGTCCATAAGTAACCTTTATACTCATTTCCTGTTATAATAGGCATGTAACTTCGC
This sequence comes from Algibacter sp. L3A6, assembly GCF_009796825.1. Taxonomy (GTDB): domain Bacteria; phylum Bacteroidota; class Bacteroidia; order Flavobacteriales; family Flavobacteriaceae; genus Algibacter. The sequence goes on along the minus strand of NZ_CP047030.1, from coordinate 3,439,259 downwards.
TCTAGTATTTTTCCATCTACCATTTCGAGCTCATCACCAATTACGTTTTCTTTGGCCGCATCAATTTCTTGCATTCTTTGTAAAAACACCTCAGGCTCCTTAAACAAAACCTTATTGTGCTCTGCAGCTGCTTTGCAATCCATACCAACTAATTCTGCCGGATTTGCATCTAACCCAAAAAGCTCACAAAATTTATTATTTGTGAGTACTATATTTCTATCTTCATCTTCTAGAATGATACCACTATCTAAATTTATTATAAGTGTAGATAGTCTATCTTCTGATTCTATTAATTTTTCTGCCGATCTTTTTTGATCACTAATATCTCTAACAATACCTTGAGCGGCAACTGGTTTTTTATCTTTATCAAAAATAATACTCGCATTAATATGCACCCACTTTACCTCTTTAGATTTAGTGTACACGCGCGCCTCGTAATCTTTAAAAAACCCATTAGTTGTTAACTCTATAAAAGAGTTTATAGCATACTCGTAGTCTTCTTTATAAATTAGGTTATTTACATTTACTTCTTCTTTATCAATATCGTAACCAAATAATTTGGTAGCAGCTTCGTTAAATTTTATAACGTTACCACTTATATCCATTACAACGTAAGCATCAATAATGTTTTCAAAAACACCTTGAAGCTGCGAAGATTTCTCGTCTAGTAAATTTTTTAATTTTTGGGTAGTAAAGAAAAGTTCTCTCGATTTTTCTTCAAGGATAGATTCAGCAGCTTTACGAGCCGCTTTTTCTCTTTTTAGAGCGCGTTGTAGTATTTCAGATTGATCCTGACTCATTAATTTCTTTGAATAAAAAATCTAACTTCAGTTCCGTCTTCTTTTATTTTTTCTAAATCTATTTTAGCTGTTGAATTAAAATGCTCAAATGTTTTGTTCATTAATCCTAAACCAAAATGGTGCATAGCACGACTTGATTTATAAATAAGTACCAATGAGTTTTCGGTTTTATCTAATACCTCGAAAGTTGGTAACTCGGCATCTGGATAAATTTTTCTAACCTCAACATGAATATGGTTTTCTATTGAAGAAATCATTTCAATAGGGTCTTTGTAAGTGGCCAAAAGCCCTGGATAACTTTTTTCAATAACACTAAAAAAGTGTTCTGCATAAACTAGTAATAAATTATCTATAGAGATACCTGTGTTTTCGCTTAAATGCTCTAATAACTGCAGCATTTCGGAGAAACTGTATGTGCCTACAGCAGTATATACGCCATCGGACTTTAATGTTGAAGCCGTTATAATTCTATCGACCATTTCTAGTCCAAACTTATCTTCAACTAAATCTAAAAATTCAGTAAAAACAATACCTTTCATCTATATCTGTTTTAATTCATTAATACTCCAATACGCTAAAAGTTTTTCCATTTTAGAAACGTAATCTTCGTATTTCAAAGGTTTTAAAACATAGCCAGCAATTCCAATTTTATAACACTCCAACAAATCTTTTTGATTTTGAGAGGTTGTTAAAATTATAGTTGGGATGTACTTTAATACATCATCCGACTTTAAAATGTTTAAAAACTCGATGCCATTAATTTTCGGCATATTCAAATCTAACAAAATAATGTCAGGTAATTCGTCTTTTTTCTCTAAAATTTTTAGAGCTTCTTCACCGTTATTAGCTTCTATAATTTTGTGATCTAATTTAAGAGATGAGATTGTTCTTTGAAACTTCATCACTTCAATCATGTCGTCTTCTATTAATAATATGTTGAGAGTTTTCATGGGTATTATATTTTTTTACTTTGAATTTGATGTAAAAATAGTTCTAAACAAGGGTTTTAAAATGGTAATTCGCCTAATTGGATTTTAATGGCGCCCAATAGCTCTTTAGTGTCGACGAATGGTTTTTAACAAATTAGCGGTGTTAGTTGAGTTGTAACAAAATCTTCGAGAAGCCCCTAAAACACTGTAGGTCTTTTAGACTGTTACAATTTTAATGTAAGTAATATCGCTAAACACAGATTGCCTTGTTAAAATAAGTTTTATACCTACTTATTACAAATTTAATAAATGTTAGAATTTAAAATAATGATAACGGATAGTTTAGCCCTGATAGCAGCGGCATCCTTTTTTGAATGGATAGATATTCCTGATTTTACTAAAAGATTTTATTTTAGCAGATAGTACTAAACTCGAGCTAGGTCTACAAAAAAGATATAGCGAATAGCAGGAAATAGCTTCTAAAAAGGATTATTTCACCAAAAGTTTTTTCTGAAAATTGCTTTTTGGTGCTTCACAAAGGGAGCATTCGTAAGTTTCATCAAGGTCTTCAAAGCGTGTGTTTGGATCAATATCTTGAGTGATATCGCCAAAGACTTCGTTATATACAGTTAAACAATCTTGACATTGGTAAACGTTTTCTTCGGTAGTTTCTTTTTTAGCTTCTACAGCTTTTACTTCTTCACGTTGCGTACCTAGTTGCTCAAAATAGAGTTTACTTAACTCCATTAATAAACCCGGAAGCTCTACCTTATCTACATCTTGCACATGCATAATGTACTCACCCGTATTAGGATCGAAGTTTTTAGCATAGAGTAAATTGTAGGTATCACGGATAATAAAATCGCCCAGAAGTTCTGGTTTTTTGTTTTTCTCTATCACTACCGATGTGAAATGGTAAGATTTACTTTCGAAGTTCGAAATACCAAAGGTTAATCCATAAGTACTTATATCGTTTTGATCGAAGTTTGTTACTAAATACTTTTTTAGGTTTAGCGCATCTTTATCATTTACGGGTAAATGCCAATTAAGCTCCAACATAGAGTGGCGCACATTAATACCGTAACTACCAAGAAATTTTTCCCATTTTAACTTAGAATCGATTGGCACACCTTTTACTATAAAAGATTTCCATGGGGTGATACATATTTTACCTATTTTACTTTCTGCGCACAAATCGCACATGTCTTTAAGAAAAGTTAAATCGTATCTATTGTTTCTCCAATACAAACCAAGCCAGTATTTGTCGCCAAAACGATTCATACCTTCATAATAAGGAAATGGGTAAAAAGGAACTTCTAAAGGTTTATCTACCGTACGGTTATTTGTTTCTACGGCATCGTTTACTAAATCAAAAAGCGTTTCGATGGTTTCTGGCTCTTCTTGTAAAACCTGCTCTATGGCAAGTTCTACCTTATCCATATCCCAACTATAAATTAAAGCAGGATACATTTCTGTCTTTTTCCACTCGGGTAAACGCACGTATAAATACCAATAATCTTCACTCTCTGAAGCGATGAAATTTACATTACCTGTGAACAAGGGCACCAAACGTTGCTTAGGATCTATAATATTGATGCGTAATTTTAAATCGTGCTTAAATTGTTCTAATATATATAAGTAACGATCGCTAGTAAGCCAAGAGGTACTTGGTAAAATATCGGCCGATACATAAGATGATACAATATTTTCTATACCATCGTGCTTAGGTTGTATAAACTGAATTTTATCGAATTGCGAAAACTTCTCTTTATCTATCTCTTCTGGAAAAATAATATCTTGTCGAGATCCAAAAGAAATAGCATCTAAACCTAAACCTTCTGCGGCTTCGCAAATATATTTTAATTCACCTGGTGATAAAACACCTCCGTTAATTCTAAGTCTATATGGTTCCATAATTATGCTAATACTTTGGTGTTATTCAAAATTTCTTTTACTTCTGTTTTACAACTTCCGCAACCTAAGCCTGCTCCTGTTTTATTGCAAAGCTCTGTAAAATCTTTACAACCTTTTTCGATGGCTTCTACTATATTCCCTTCGCCTACTTGGCTGCATGAACAAACTAGCTTACCAATAACCGGTACATCGTTTGAAGCGCCACGAAGCAACGAATTTCGCTTATCGGCCATTTCAATTTTGCTTTCAATCATGGTTTTAAACTCGGCAAACTCATTTTTATCGCCCATTAAAACGGCACCAATTAACAAATCGTCTTTTACAATACATTTTTTGTAATAGCGTTTTGAGATATCGGTAAATATAATTTCTTGATAACTTAAATCGTTTTCCGGAATATTAATTTCACCAATGCTACATAGGTTTAAATCGTTGAATTTTAAAATATTCATTAAAACAGAACCGCTATACGATACACTAATATCGCCTGCTATAAAGTTTGCTAAAATATTAGCTTGCTCTTCTGCTGCCGATGTAATACCAAATAGTTGATTGTTGAATTCTGCAATTTCACCAATAGCGAATATATTTGGAATAGACGATTGTAAATGCTGATTTACCTTAACGCCACGTCCGCACAGAATACCATTTTCTTTGGCTATCTCTATATTAGGACGTGTACCAATAGCATAAACGATAGCGTTTGCTGTTAAAAACTTTCCACTTTTAAGGGTTATGTTAATTTCGCCTGTATCATCATCATCAAAAACAGTACTTACTTCATTATCAAAATAAATTTGAATACCTCGCTCCTGCACATCTAATGCTAAAAGTTTACTAGAAACCTTATCTAACTGGCGTTCCATTAAGCGCGAAGCCCTTTGGATTATAGTTATTTTTACGTTTTTATGTTTCATGGCTGCTGCCAACTCTAAACCTAATAAACCACCACCCACAATAACAACATGCTGCTGTTCTGGAGGTAAACCTGTAGCTTCTAAATAGGCTTTAAAACTATCGGCATCTTGCTTATTTCGCATGGTAAATCTACCTGGTAAATCTATTTGTACACCACTTGGTATAAATGCACGACTTCCTGTAGCCAAAATAAGTTTACTATAGCTATGTTCTACACCATTACTATCGGTAACCACGTTGTGTTTAGAATCTATATTTGAAATAGACGTTTCTGGATGAACCGTTATTTTAAGTTTTTTTAATTCTAATTGTTTAATTTTTAAAAGCGCATCCCACGTTAATTCTTCTGTAATATACTCTGGTAACAATACGCGGTTATAGAATAAATTAGGTTCTTTAGAAAATACATGAATTTCATCGACCTCGTTAGATTCTCTATAATTTTGAACAAACCTAAAAGCGGCTGCTCCTGCACCAACAATAATAATTTTATCTACGGGCTTTTTATATTTGTTAACAGATACGCAGGTAAATTTAAAATCGGGTTCTTTAGAAACCGGATCTACATGTGTATTGGTTAAATTGTTTGCTCTATTTAGATTACTTTGAAGTTGTTTCCCCCAATGCATTGGAAGAAATACGACGCCTTTTTTAATAGTATCGGTTACTTTTGCACGAACACGCACAACACCGTTTATACTTTTTATTTCTGAAATATCACCATCTTTAATTTTATTTAAAAAAGCATCCACAGGATTAATTTCTAAAACAGGCGTTGGATAATGTGTTTTTAAACGCGATACTTTACCAGTTTTTGTCATGGTGTGCCATTGATCGCGAACTCTACCAGTTGTTAAAATTAAAGGATACTCGCCATTAGGTTGCACCGAAGTATTCTCGATGGTTGATGGTAAATTGAATATCGCTTTTTGAGATGGTGTATAGAATTTTTTATCTTCAAATAAACGCGGTGTACCTTTATGCCTATATTCTGGAACTGGCCATTGAAAGGTACCTTCGTTTTTTAATCTATCGTAATTTAAGTAAGAAACATCAATATTTGTTCCTTTGGTCATTGACGCGTACTCATCGTAAATTTCCGAAGCATTATTAAAATTAAACCCTCGAAAGCCCATACGTTGTGCAAAATCGCAGAATATTTCAACATCTGGTCTTGCTTCTCCCGGAGCTTCTATTTCCTTTGGTAAATATGAAATACGACGCTCAGAATTTGTCATCGTACCTTCTTTCTCTAACCAACCTGCTGCTGGCAATACTAAATCGGCATATTCTAAAGTATCCGATTTATGAGATATTTCTTGAACCACCACAAACTTCGCCTTTTTCATGGCGCTTTCTATTTTGTGGGTGTTTGGCATACTCACCAATGGATTTGTACAAGCAATCCAAACCGCTTTCAATTTTCCGCTTTCTAAGGCATCAAATAGTTCTGTAGCGGTTAAACCTGGTTTAGGTGAGATTTGATCGACGCCCCAAAACTGAGCTACTTCACGACGGTGTTCTTCGTTGCCTAAATCTTTATGTACAGCAAGTAAATTTGCCATACCTCCTACTTCACGTCCGCCCATAGCGTTGGGCTGACCTGTTAATGAAAACGGTCCTGATCCTGGTTTTCCAACCTGACCCGTAATTAAAGATAAATTAAGTAGTGATACATTTTTATCGGTACCAACCACACTTTGGTTAAGCCCCATGGCCCACATACTAATAAAGCCTTTTGAAACGCCAATAATATCGGCTGCTTTTCTTATATCTTTTTCCTCAACACCACAAAGTTTTGAAGCTTGTTTTAATGACGTTTTAAATATTAATTCTTTATAATCTTGAAAACCTTCAGTATGTTCTTTTATAAATTTTTCGTCTATTAAACCTCTTTTATACAAACATCTTCCGATGGCATTGTATAAAATAACATCGGTTCCTGGAAGTAATTGTAAATGTAAATCGGCAAAATTAGCAGAATCGGTTTTTCTAGGATCAATAACTATAATTTTCACCTCCGGATTTGCTTCTTTACGCATTTCTATGCGTCGGAATAAAATAGGATGACACCAAGCAGGATTTGCACCTGTAATAAGAAAACAATCGGCCAACTCAATATCTTCATAAGATACCGGCACACTATCTTCTCCAAATGTTTTTTTGTATCCAACCACTGCAGAACTCATGCACAGCCTAGAGTTGGTATCAATATTATTAGTACCTATAAAACCTTTAGCAAGCTTATTTGCGATATAATATTCTTCTGTTAAACTTTGTCCCGATACGTAAAATGCAACGCTATCTGGTCCATGTTTTTTTATAATCGATTTAAAAACACTAGCTGCACGATCTAAACCTTCGTCCCAACTTACACGCTCTCTTGGATGTGAACGACTCCAACGCATTTCTGGGTATAGAATTCTATCGGAAACATCATTGGCTACATAATGTAAATTCATGCCTTTTGAGCACAACATACCTTTGTTAACCGGATGATCTTTATCGCCCTCGACCAACACTTTACCATTGCTATCTTTTTTAACAATAATTCCGCAGCCTACACCACAATATGAACACGTTGTTTTTACTTCGTTTTTAATCATTGAGATTCACATTTTACACTAAGTAACATCATTTAACTTCAGAAAACAAATTCATTTTTTATTATTCTGAATACTTTAAAAAAGATGCATTTAATTTATTATTTATTAAAAACACCTTTGTAATACTACCTTTTACTTTACCAGAATTAAGTTCTCTGGTTCTACTAAACCATCTACTTTTGCAACTTTCTCATCTTCCGTTGAAAAACGAATAGATAAAGAAACTACCGCAGTTATAACTACTGTGACACCAATTATGAAATAGCCACTAGAAACTGCGGTAGCTGATGCTGCTGATTGTGCGGCTTTAATAGCCTCTTCGCCTAAACCTTGACTGGCAATTATGGCGCCTTTTTCTGCTACGGCCGATTGTGATTTTAATAACATTGCTGCTAAAAACGCTCCAACATTACCTCCTGCTCCAACAATTCCCGAAACCGAACCTATAGCTTTTTTATTAATAAATGGAACTACCGAAAACGTTGCGCCTTCTGCCATTTGAACTGATAAACTAAATAATATTAAAAATGCAACACCAATAACAATACTTGTTGTTGTAGAAAATGTAATAAGCATTAAACCTTGTATGGTTAAAATGAACGCTAAGAATAAAACTCGACCTCTTAAGCCTTTTAATTTCCCAAATTTATCTCCAAAGAATCCACCTAATGTTCTTGCAAAAATATTCATTAATGCAAACGATAACACAATGTTTCCTGCTGTAACACGCTCTAATTGAAAGGTGTTCTGAAGATAATCGTCCATAGTACCATAAACTGTTAACTCGATACCAAAACTAGCCGCATAAACCACAAATAAAATCCAAACTCTATAATCTTTCAAGACTTCTAAAAACCCAATTTGATCTTTTTTAGTAGAAACCATTTCTCCTGAAGCTCTCAAATCTTTAAAGTTTCCGTTAAGCGTATCTTTTGTAAAGAAGAAATAAATAATTCCCATACAGAAACAAACAATTCCTGCAACAATCATAGAATATCTCCATGCATCAGCATCGGCTACCCCAAAACTAACAACGGCGGCAGCAATTAATGGCATACCCAATCTGTTAGCTCCACCTCCTAGGTTTCCCCATCCGGCAGATGTCGCATTTGCTGTACCAACAATATTTGGCGCGTACATTAAAGATGTATGTACTTGTGTGATAACAAATGAGGCTCCAATAAAACCAATAAATAATCTACAAATTAAAAACTGCGTTGGCGTTTGTACCAAACCACATAATATTACTGGTATCGCTCCAATAGTAAGTAACCAAGTATAACATAATCTAGGACCATACTTATCACATAATTTACCGATAAGTAAACGCGCAAATACGGTTCCTGAAACGGCTAAAATTATAGAATTCCATTTTTGATCTGGTGTTAAACCCAAGTCTTTAACCACATCGGGCATAAACGGAACGATACCGAACCATGCGAAGAAACACATGAAAAACGATATAGAGGTTATCCAAAACGTACGTGTTGACACGCTTTTAAAATCTAATAAACTTAGTGTTGTTGACTTTGCTTGTGCTAAATTTGCCATAATTGATAATTTTATACTTACAAAACTAAGTATAATTACTTAATTTATAAGTAAAAAATATACGTATTTATAAATTTATGCTAGATTGATAATTTTAGTTTAAGCTTTTTGAGGATCTGGTAAAATGGTATTAAATTTTAAGAAGAAACTTATATTATGATAATTAACAGAAGACAAGGAACAGCTTAATTATTTATAAACTAAACCATTAGAAGTAATATTCATAACAATTTCAAATAAAAATGAAGCATAAAAAAAGAGCTGATAAGTTTATAAAAACCTAACAACTCTAATATGTAAACACTACTTAAAACTTATAAGTAGTTATCGTTAATTTGTTTATTCTAATCCGTATTCCTTAGCTTTATTAGATAGTTCCATCAAATTTTTAACCTCCAATTTTTTCATAAGATTAAAACGATGCACTTCTGCTGTACGTTTACTAATGTTTAGCTCGTCTGCAATATCTTTATTATTTTTAAGCTGAAGTACTAAATTAAGTATTTGTTTTTCGCGTTTTGTAAGCTTAAAAGGATCTTCTACCGGTTTTACTTTTGGAGCAACAGCCGTATTTGTATTACCATTCACAAAGTTATTCATGATGATAGCTGATACATCTCCTGTAAAATATTTTCCACCAGAAGCTACTTTATTCAAAGCTTTTAAAAACTCTTCCTTACTTGCTCCTTTTAATAAGTAACCGTCGGCTCCTGCTTGAATTGCTTGTAACACGTATTCTTCCGAATCATGCATAGATAGTACAAGTGTGCGAACATCTGTATATAATCTATTAACCTCTCTAACAGCATCAATACCATTCATTTCTGGCATACGTATATCGATAATTAGCACATGTGGTTTATTGGTTTTAAGAACTTCTAAAGCCTCTTTTCCGTTTGAAGCTTCGTCTATAACAACTACACCAGACTGATCTTCTAAAAGCGCCTTTATTCCATCACGAACTAAAACATGATCATCTGCTAATACAACATTTATAATATCCATAAATAACAATTATAAGTACAAAAGTAAGACTTTTTAAGTAATGCTACGTAATTTGAATTTGATTGTTAGTTAGAGATTACAGGAAGCGGTATGATAGTGATTAAAAACTTTGTATAAATAAACTATTCAAGTCATTTCGACGATAGGAGAAATCACATAATATTTAATCAAAACTTACCCTTATGTGATGTCGCGATGCCTCGACATCACAATCACTAAAGCATAATTCAACAGCCAGAGTCATTTCGACGACAGGAAAAATCATATAATACTTAACCAAAAACTTACTCTCATGCGATGTCTCGATTTCTCGACATGACAATCGCTGAACTTAAAACAACAGCGTCATTTCGACGACAGGAGAAATCACATAATATTTAACAAAAAAACTACTCTTATGTGATGTCTCGACACCTCGACATGACAAGTATTAATACATAAAACAGTCAATTAAAGTCTTTTAACAAAAAGATAAATCACCAATAAATAGAACTTCCTTAATTATCTTATTTTTTATTAAATTTAAACATGCAAAACAAATACTATGTCTACATATTGACCAATAAATACAGAACCACATTATACATAGGATTCACTAATAATATACAAAATAGACTATCACAGCATTATTTTGATAGTCAGAATGATAAAAAATCGTTTGCGGGAAAATACAATTGTATTAATTTAGTTTACTACGAAATTTTTGAATCCCCAAAGCCCGGAATAGAAAAAGAAAAACAATTAAAAAAATGGAGAAGAGAAAAGAAAAACAAGCTGATCTCTGATTTTAATCCCAATTGGGAAAGTTTGAATAATCAAATATTTTAAATTTGAAAAGACAACTTGAAGAAATAGTTTTTATAAGGTGTCTCGATACTTCATAATAATTGCTAAAACTTAAATAAACAGCGAAAGTCATTTCGACGATAGGAGAAATCACATAATATTTAACCAAAAAACTACTCTTATGTGATGTCTCGACACCTCGACATGACAAAAAATAATAAAACACTGAAAAACTAATCATCCTTTAAAGGAATATTCAAAGTGACCCGAGTTCCTTTGCCTTCTTCAGAGCTTAAAAATAAACGACCATCGATATACTTTATGCGTTCTTTCATAAAAGTCATTCCCATACCTCCATCGGCATTTTTAAAGTTTTTCACATTTTGAGGATCAAAACCTTTACCGTTATCATCAATAACAATACTTAATATATTTTTACTATGAGAAAGCGACACTAAAATATGAGTAGAATCGGCATATTTTATCGCATTATTTATCGCTTCCTGTGTTATTCTATAAATATTAATTTCAACTAAAGAATCTAAACGTTCAGAAAAATCGGTTTTATTAAAAAACACAATTTCTTTCGCTGTAAGCCTAGCTAATTCTTTTGTGAGTTTAGCTATTGCAGGCACAATACCATGATCTGATAATTCTGGCGGTGTTAAATTAAATGTTGCTGTACGTACACCTTTTATAATATTAGTAGTAAGTTCTTTTAGATGTTCTATTTTGGAAGCCGTTTTTTCAATATCGTTGATATTAATGCTTTCCAAATTATATTTTAAACCTGTAAGCATTTGCCCAATACCATCATGAACATCTTTAGCTATACGGTTCTGCTCCTTTTCTTGATTCTCAATAATTTTGCTTGAAATAATTTTTTGCTGACTTATCTCTTCTTGAAAATTCTTTTTATTTAAGCGTTCAATTTCTAATTGTCCTGCTTTACGTTCTGTAATTTCAGAAGATATAATAAGAAGTTCCGTTTTCTCATCATTTGGACTAAAAGGAATTATAGCCATTTCTAACCAAATGCTTTCACCTTCTTTAGTAGTTGCTTTTACTTCACCTTGCCAACCCGTTTTTTTATGTTTTGTGACTAAGTTTTCTAATGCTATTTTCTCACTTTCTATAGTAGACATAACATTCCAAAACATAGCCGTATCATTAAATCTCGAGAATTTAAAACGTCTTGAAAACTTATTACCAATATGAATAATTTGGCCGCTAGATAAAATACGAGCAAACAGTAAGGTCTCATCCATGGCCTGACTTAAAGCACGTAATTCCTTAATAGATTTTTCTTTAGCATGGCTTAACTCATCAGCGTCAAAAGCCATTTTTTTAGCATGCTTTTCAGCCTTTAGTAATTCTGCTAAAGTTGCACGAACCGATTTCGCTGTAGGCCAAAATATAAACAGTAATTCTCCTAATAAAATAACTAAGGTTAAAACCATTAAAAGTGTCTCTAATGTGCCTAGCCAGCGTACTTTTTCATCCGCTTCTAAACTATACTGATTCACTATTTGATCCATGATTAATAAGAAATCACCCTCGTTATCTCTAACCAAGCTAATATCTTTATTAAAACTTTCAAGAACCAAACCATCCTTACTTTCGATACTAGTAATAATGCGCTGTGCAGCTTTTTCTATAACTTCAAAAACAATATTTAAAGCTTTAAATTTTATGGAAATATCTTTGCTATTTTCCGCAGGTAGACCTAATTCAACATCCCCTTGTTGTAAAGCATTATGAGATAATTGCCAAAGTGACAATGTTTCCTTTAACCGGTCTTTAATGACAATACTTGCCTCAGGAGTTTCTGCAGTAGCAAGTAATAAAATTTCTTTGGTAAGTTTCTGACTCAGCATACGCTGCCTACCCGCCACATTTATAACTGTAGAATCACTCTGCTGCGCCTTTAAATGCTGGCGAACAAACATATTACTTACAATTACCGATAAAGCAATGGTGCTTAAGGCAATAATATACAAACGACTCAATTTACCAAACGTACGCTGATCTAAAGAATTGCCGTTTTTTGTCATATATTTTAATTTTTAAGAAATAGCTTCTTTTACCAAAGCTAAACTCTTTTCGGAAAACTTAATTTTCAATGCCTCGGCATGGCCTTCATCAGACATTTTCTTCCAAGTTTTTTGTAGAATATCAATTATTTTTTCATCGCTGTGTTTAGCAGCGAACTCATCGAAGTAAAAATCAAGAAATACTAAACAAATAACATCTTCAATAGTTTGAGATTCTTTGTTTTTCTTAATTAGTTTTTTAAGTACAATAGCCTTAACACGGTCTATAAATTCATCATCGTAACCTACTTCTTTCAAAATATCACCGGTTAATTCAGCATGCATTTGTTTTAAATCTTGGCGCCATTTTAAATAACCAACACGATCCATTGGGTATTCATTTCTAGCACTTTTCCAACGGCAAATGTGCTGTGCTCTAGCTGCTATTTGCAAAGCTTTAGAAGCATTCGGGTCAAACTGCAACAAGGTTCTACTCATGCGTTGTGAGTACAATAATTCTTTTGGATATTCCATACCCGAAACCGAATACGTATTTATATCTTCAGCATTTTTTTTATCAATTAAAGCAATCGCAGTTTCAAATCTTGTAGGTTTCATTTTTTCATTTTTTAATCTGAAAAGCCAATATACACATTTTCTTCTTCAATCTTAACCGGATACATAGCAATGGCATCTAAATCTCCATTTAAATTCTCACCAGTTTCTAGTGAAAATGTTTTTTTATGTAATGGACAAGCTACTTTAGGAGTTCCTTTATCATCGCCCAACATCCCTCTAGATAAAACCATTTCCATTTTGTGTGGACATACGTTTTGACAAGCAAACCACTCTTTTGTCCTAGCAAAGTTAAAAACAGCAATTTGCTTTCCTTTGTATTTTACACATCCTCCACCGTTTTCAAAAAAATCAGTAACACCACCTGCCTTAAACCAAACAGTAACTTCGTTTATTGGAGTCGTTTTATATTGAGAAAGTATTGTATCCATAATTGTATTTTATTTATTACTGTAAAATTTGAAAATCAACTATTATTGTTTTTATTCGAAGTTGTTTAATTTTTCCAGAGTTCTGGCATTTTTTGATCACGCAGTGGAACAAAGACTAAATTATCATCTCTATCATCTGAGTTTACAAAATGATTAAAACGCTTTTTAGTTTTATCATTCTCTATCGCTTGTTTCCACTCACACTCGTAAGCATCAACTAAAAACTGCATTTCCTTTTCTAATTCTGGAGCAATATTTAAACTGTCTTCAATAACAATTTTTTTCAATTGCTCGATACCGCCTTCCAATTTATCTAACCACGCAGCTGTTCTCATTAATGGCGCAGCCGTTTGTATATAATACATTAAGTAACGATCTAAATATTTTAAAACCGTTTCGTTATCTATTTTTTCAGCTAATAACTCTGCGTGTCTAGGGGTTGCACCACCGTTTCCACCAACATATAAATTCCATCCGCCTTCTACAGCAATGACACCAAAATCTTTTCCACGAGCTTCGGCACATTCACGAATACATCCTGAAACACCACCTTTTAGTTTATGTGGTGAGCGTAAACCTTTATATCTATTTTCTAATTCTATAGCAAAAGAAATACTTTCATCTAAACCATAACGACACCAAGTAGAACCTACACAACTTTTTACAGTTCTTAAAGATTTACCATAAGCGTGTCCACTCTCGAAACCAGCATCAATTAACTCTTTCCAAATAGCAGGCAAATCATTTAACTCTGCACCGAAGAAATCGATACGTGCACCTCCGGTAATTTTTGTGTATAAATTATATTTAGAACCAATTTGACCTAAAACAATTAAACCTTCTGGTGTTATTTCTCCACCAGCAATTCTTGGAACAACAGAATACGTTCCGTTACGTTGAATATTAGCTAAGAATTTATCGTTTGTATCTTGTGTAACATCTTCTTTATTTGGAGTGAAATTATATAAACTAGCAAAGATTGAAGACACTAATGGCTTACAAGTTTCACAACCATGACCAGTTCCACAAGTATCAAGAACTTCATTAAAAGAGGTTAGTTTTTTAATTTTTATAATGCCATATAATTCTTGACGACTATATTCAAAATGTTCACAAATGACATTTTTAACCGTTTTACCAAGAGATTTCAACGTCTCATTTACCAAATCAGTAACCATAGGTTTACAACCTCCACAGCTAGTACTGGCTTTGGTAGATGAAATTACACCAGCTAAATCTTCACAAGAACCATCTTTAATAGCTCCACAAATTTGACCTTTACTTACATTTTCACAAGAACAAATTTGTGCCGTATCTGGTAAATCTAAAGCGCTACCAAAAGCACCGCCTTCCGTTGCTGGCAATATTAATTGTGCAGCATCTTCAGGAATGGCCATGCCATTTAAATACACTTGATGAAGCATATTATAATCGGATGCATCACCAACTAAAATACCTCCTAATAGACTTTTACCGTCGAGACTGACATTAATTCTTTTATATAAATGTTGTGTTTTATTTTCAAAAATAACCGAATGTCCTTTTGATGCTGGCATAAAAGGTTCACCAAAACTTGCCACATCAACACCAATTAATTTTAATTTTGTAGACATATCAATTTCGGCAGGCATTAAACTTTCCGTCTTACCTAAAATTTGATCGACAGCAACACCAGCCATATCATAACCTGGAGCTACTAAGCCAAAAATCATTTGGTTATAAAGTGCAATTTCACCAATAGCATAAATACTATCGTCCGATGTTTGCATCTTGTTATCAACCACAATACCACCACGTACGCCCATCTCTAAACCACAAGTTTTTCCAAGTTCATCTCTTGGTCTAATTCCTGCTGAAATAATAAGCATATCACAATCTAAAACGTCGTCTTCTCCAAACTCCATTCCGGTAATTGCTTTATCTCCTAAAATTTGATTGGTTGCTTTACTTAGGTGAATATTTAAACCGATAGACTCCAATTTTAATTGAAGCACCTGGCTACTACGTGAATCTAATTGTCTTGGCATTAATTTGGAAGCAAACTCTACAATATGTGGCTCTAACCCCATATCCATAGCAGCTTTACCAGCCTCTAAACCTAATAAACCACCACCAAGTACCGCAGCTCTAGGGTTAGGATTTGTTTTTTTAACCTTTTCAGCATAAGCAAGCATGCCTTCTAGATCTTCAATAGTTCTATAAACAAAAACACCTTCTTTCTCAACACCTTTTATTGGTGGGACAAAAGCAGATGACCCTGTAGCTAAAACTAAGTAGTCGTATGAAAACTCACGGTCTTTAACCGTTGTTATGGTCTTTTTTGAACGATGAATATCACTAACACGTTCACCTGTTATTAATTCTATACCATTTTCAGCATACCATTCGGCAGGTGCCATTTCTAAAGCTTTAGCATCTTGATTTTCAAAAAACTCACTTAAGTGTACACGATCGTACGCTGGGCGAGGTTCTTCACCAAAAACCGTTACTTTAAATGCTTCATTTCCAGATTGTGCTGCAAATTTTTCACAAAATTTATAACCAACCATTCCATTTCCAACAACTATGATATTTTTCATAAACTACGTATTTAAGACAAAACTAAGTAATTTTACTTAATTTTAATACTTAAACATATAGTTTTTTTACGTAGCACCCTAATAATTACATATTTCCTAAATTGACAATCGTTTAATTAAGTATTAGGCAAAAAACAGGATTATGAATTATCAAAATATCAGGATTTAAACAGGTGCTTCCACTGTAATTACCACGCTTTTAGACGCTGGAGTCTTCGCGGTATGCGCAAAACTATCTAATGGCACAAGCACATTAGTTTCAGGAAAATACGTAGCACAGCAGTTTTTAGGGATATCATAACCAACCACTTTAAAGTTGTTAGCATGGCGTTTAACACCTTTAAATTCGGATTTTAAATTAACCACCTGATGTTCTGTTAAGCCTCGTAAATTCATATCTTCACGGTTCATAAAAATAATACGACGCTCGTTAAAAACACCTCTATAGCGATCATCTAATCCATAAATTGTAGTATTAAATTGATCGTGACTACGTATTGTCATCATAATTAATTCATCATCCTTTAATTTCCATTCAGGAAGTTTATTAACCGAAAAATTAGCTTTTCCTGTTTTGGTATTAAATTTTCTAACGCGAGCTCCATTTGGTAAATAAAAGCCTGACGGATTTTTTAAACGCGTATTGTAATCCTCGAAACCAGACACCACTTCAGCAATATCATCACGAACCAATTTATAATCATCTTTATAAGATAACCATTTCACCTTAGTTTTATGTTTTAAAGTCGCATGTGCAACACCACAAACTACAGCGACCTCACTTAATAAATCTTCAGAGCATGGTTCTAAAATACCTTTAGTAGATGATACCACACCCATTGAATTCTCTACACTTTGCAACTGTTCTCCAGATTTTTGATAATCTTTTTCGGTACGCCCTAAACATGGTAAAATCAAAGCTTCTTTACCGGTAACCAAATGCGAACGATTCAACTTTGTACTCACATGCACCGTTAGGTTACAATTAGCTAATCCTTGAGCTGAATAACCCGTATCAGGCACAGCTGAAATAAAATTACCACCTAAACCAAAAAAGACTTTTACCTTTTTCTCGTACATGGCTTTAATGGTTTCAATAACTGAAAAACCATGTTTTGCACTTGGCTTAAATCCATACTTAGTTTCAATTTTATCTAAAAAAGCTTGTGGAGCAGCTTCCCATATACCAACCGTTCTATCGCCTTGTACGTTAGAATGTCCGCGTACAGGACAAGTTCCTGCACCTTCCTTACCAATACTTCCTTTTAATAAAAGTAAATTAACAAGCTCTCGAATATTATCTACCGCATTTTCATGCTGCGTTAAACCCATGGCCCAACAGACAATAATTTTTTCATTGTTTAAAATTAAATCGAAAGTTTGATTAAAAATATCTAAAGAAACACCCGAAGCTTTTAGGCATTCATCAAAATTATAAGTTTTTAAATCTGCTATAAACGCGTTGTAATCACTAGTATATTCTTCAATAAAATGTTTATCAAAAACATTACCTAGCTCCTCTTCTTTTTCTAATAATTTTAGAAGAATTGCCTTTATAAAAGCTACATCGCCATTGATAGTAATTGGCACAAAAACATCGGCTAATTTTGTACCACCTGTTAATAATTTTATAGGATTTTGAGGGTCGGTGAATTTAATTAAGCCCGCTTCTGGCAACGGATTAATCGCTATTATTTTACCGCCATTATTTTTACATTTTTCTAAAGCACTTAGCATTCTTGGATGATTGGTTGCTGGGTTTTGCCCAATAACCATAACCACTTCAGCTTTATATAAATCGTCTAATTTTACCGAGCCTTTACCAATACCGAGAGTTTCAGTAAGCGCGCTTCCACTGGCTTCATGACACATATTCGAACAATCTGGTAAGTTTGAAGTTCCAAATTCGCGTACAAATAATTGATATAAAAAAGCCGCCTCATTCGTCGTTCTTCCTGAAGTATAAAAAGCAGCTTCGTCTGGATTATCTAGCGCATTTAAATGACTTCCTACTTTCTCAAAAGCAGCTTCCCAAGAAATGGGTTGGTAATGCGTAGCCCCTTCCGGCAAAAACATAGGTTCTGCTAAACGACCAGATTTACCAATTTCAAAATCGGTAAAATTTGCTAATTCATCAACAGAATATTTTGCAAAAAAATCGCGATTAATAGTTTTATTCTGTGCTTCTTCTGCAATAGCTTTCATACCATTTTCACAGTATTCACCAATAGCAGAACGCTCATCATCCGGATCTGGCCAAGCACAACCTGGACAATCAAAACCACCTTTCTGATTTATTTCCAATGATAACTTCAACGCATCAGAAGCTTTCATGTATTTATTAACTTGTATTGCAGCTGCTTTTAAAGCGCCAAAACCTACCGTGTTTTTTGGTGGGGCTTCCGTTTTTAAACTGGTAAATCCCTCTGGTGTTTTTGCTTTATCTTTTGCTGAACTGCTCATAAATAATAGTGGTTTCTGTTTAATTATCTAAAATTACATTTTTATATAAGACTTAATCAAATTGAAATAAAAATATTTCATAGCTAAAGAATGATTAAATAAAACATAAGACACAAAAATATCTTTATTCACACCGACATTTATCCTCTATTTTGATAAAATCATACTCTAAAACAGCTAGCAACAAATGAATAAGCTACTTTTTAAAAATTTTCTTATGTAAATAATTATAATCTTCTTTAGAATCGATGTCTAAATTTTCAGATTGAGGTTTCAAAGAATTCACCGAATTGGCATACGTTTTCAAGAGAGTTTTAGCGCCATCGTCATCATTCAAAAGTATTAATTCTTCAAAATAATGTTTATCAAAAATAACAGGTACACCACGCTTTCCATTTTTATATGAAGTTGTTATAATCTGGTTATTATTAGGACTAAATGCATTACATAATTCTCCCAAAAACCGAGAATTAATCAATGGCTGATCAGCTAACACAATCATAACACCATCTACTTTATAGTTTAACTTCTGAATATACTCAACCGCAACAGCAATCGACTTCCCCAAACCCACTTTCCAAGATGTATTGTTTAAAACTGCAACCGGATATTTAGAAATCTCACTTTTTATAATCTCAAAATTAGCACCTAAAACAACAACAACTTCTGATGAATTTAAATCTAAAACGGTGTTTAAAGTATGTTCCAATAAGGTTGAATTACCCCAATTTAGTAATTGCTTAGGACTTCCCATTCTTGTTGAAGCTCCTGCTGCTAGAACTACAGTGACTATATTTTGGTTTTCTTTTTTCATAAAATGAAAACCCTATTCCTGAGCATGAATGCGTCCTGATTTCTTACTTAAAGACATCGGGTTCTGATTTCTAACAAGAGCTAAAATTTCCGAAACAATAGAAATGGCGATTTCCTGAGGTGTTTCTGCTCCAATATTTATTCCTGCTGGTCCATGAATAGCATCTAAAAAAGCATCTGATATTTCTGGAATATATTCCACCAACTGATTTAATAAATCTTCTCGCCTACGTGATGGGCCAAGTAAGCCAATATATACAGGGTTCGTTTCTTTTAAAGCAACCAAATATCTTAAATCCGTCGCAAAATTATGAGTCATTAAAACTACAGCGGTTTGGTTATCTATTTTACTAACATTCATTTCTTCCGGAGAAACCGCATAAAATGTTTTCGCTCCAGGGAAATTTTTAAGTGATTTAGGTTCTAATGGACCTGTAATTATAGACACCTCCCAACCTGTTAATGATGCATATTTACATAACTGAACCGCATCATGCTCTCCTCCAATAATTATTAATTTAAACCTTGGCGACATAGTTTGTCTAAAGACAGATAATGATTCTAATCTTGATAAATTTTCTTTTTCTTCGGAAATAGGAAACACTGCGTTATTTTCAAATTTTACGAACGAACCAATTTCATCGAAAACATCTTCTTTTTTACTGAAATATGAAATAATTTCAAAAGAATATCTGTAATCAATACACTTATAAAACATATCTAGAAATGCATCAGAAAACTGAATAGGCTCTATTAAAATATACAAAACACCTTCACAACCTAAGCGATATCGACCATCATAAGTCATCATTTTGGCTTGTCCTGTTTCAAAAACAGAAACCGATTGTCTTAATATTTCTTTTTCCACACAACCACCACTTACAGCACCAACCATGCCTCCATTTTCATCGATAAGCATTCTTACTCCTCGCCTGCGATAAGACGAGCCATCGAGCGCCACTACAGATGCTAAAACGGACTTTAAATTTCGTTTTTTAGCTAGCAGCGCTTCATTAATAATGTCTATAAATTCGTGTGTCATAAAAATTATGAGTAATACACTTTATCCTAAAACTTTTTCTTTAGGCTCCAAGTTATTTACAAGCGGTTGTTTATTAATTCTGTTTCCTGTGGCCGCATAAATAGCATTAGCTACAGCAGCACCAATAGGTGGTAGCGTAGGTTCTCCCAATCCTGTTGGATCGATATCACTTTCAATAAAATGCACATTTACTTTTGGTGTTTGCCCCATTCTAATCATCTGATAACTATCGAAATTATTAGATTTAGGCACACCATCTACAAATCCAAAATCAGCATACATAGCATGACCAATACCATCCAGAACACCTCCTTTTATTTGGTTCATTGCTCCAAACGGATTAACTACAATACCACAATCTACGGCACAGGTAACTCGTTTAACACTTGGCACACCATCTTCCATGGTAATATCTGCAACTTCCGCGACATGCGTATTGTGGCAGTAATAAACAGAAAGACCTTGAAAAACGCCTGCTTCGGTTTTACCCCAATTCGATTTTTCAATAGCCAATTGCAACACACCTTGTAATCGCTCTGGACTGTATTCTATATTAGCATCTGGATTATTTTTAACATTATCCAATAAATCCATGTGCATTTGCACACGATCTATGCCTAATTCTTCTGCTAACTCATCAAAAAAGCTTTGTTCTGCACTTGCCAAAAAGTTGGTATAGGGCGCTCTCCAAGCTCCTGTGGTAATATTACTTTTATAATTTGCGGTATCCACTTGATAGTTTTCAATTGCTCCTGCTGGAAAAAAGTTAGGTATTAAACCATACATATTTCCGTTAATGGAAGCTTCTTTTAAATGATATCCCGTTATTTTTCCACTTTTAATTGAAGCTGATATTTTATATTTCGAAGAAGGACGATACACACCCATCGTCATATCATCTTCACGAGAAGATACCAATTTTATTGGTTTTTGAATCGCATTAGAAATCTCGGCAGCTTCATAAACAAAATCACCATACAATCGGCGTCCAAAACCACCACCCATTCTCGTCATATCGATACTTACCTCTTCAAGATCTCTTTCCAATAAATCGGCAACAACTTGAGCAGCTGCTTCCGGCGTTTGCACAGGCCCAACTAAATGCACTTTTTCGGGAGATACATTAGCAAAGAAATTCATAGGTTCCATGCAATTATGAGGTAAAAATGGCGACTCATAAACACGTTCAAGAACCTTATCGGCATTTTCAAAGGCTTGTTTTACATTTCCATCTTGTCTTCTTGTTTTAAATTTATTTCCTTCCAATAAATCTAATAGAACTTTATCATGAGTTTCAGAACTCTCAAGAGCCGTTTCGGTTTTCCAAACAGCCTTTATAGCCTTCTTTCCCTTCATGGCATCCCAAGTCGTTTTCCCTATCACTACCACTTTATCCGTGCCACTCATTGGCATCGTCCAGCTATTTTTTCCGCTATCGTTATAGGCTCTTACTTTTTCTCCAATAGTAATCACATCGACCACTCCCGGTAAAGCCCTAGCTTCAGAATCATCAAAAGATTCTAAAAATTGACCAAAAGCAGGCGGCCTTAAAACTGTTGCATAAAGCATCCCTTCTTCTTTATAGTCTAACCCATAAAGTGGTTTTCCTGTTATAATTTTATCAATATCAACATTCCCTTTTCCTTGTCCAATAATAGTAAAATCTTTAGGGTCCTTTAAAGTTACATCTTCTGGAACTTCAAGCACTGCAGCTTCTAAAACCACATCACCGTAACCAAGTTTATCTCCTTTAGCGTTAGTAATAACACCATTTTTAGCAGAACATTCTGAAGCATCAACGCCCCATCTTGCAGCCGCAGCATTAACCAACATTTGTTTTGCTGTTGCTCCCGATTGGCGCAAAGGCTCCCAACCAAAACGAATAGACTGGCTTCCACCAGCTACTTGCCGTGTATAATTTTTTGTATCCAAAGGTGCTTGAACCACGTAAACATCTTCCCAAAGCACATCTAATTCTTCTGCGATAATCATCGGCATCGATGTTTTCACTCCTTGACCAATTTCTGGGT
This sequence comes from Algibacter sp. L3A6, assembly GCF_009796825.1. Lineage (GTDB taxonomy): Bacteria > Bacteroidota > Bacteroidia > Flavobacteriales > Flavobacteriaceae > Algibacter. The sequence continues at coordinate 3,416,783 of NZ_CP047030.1, read as the reverse complement.
TAGGCGAAAAAATAGTTACTTTTCCTTCTTCTGAAATTTTAATAAACGCATTAAAATCATTGTAATTTAAAGCGCTTAAATCTACAGGAAGTTTTGCTTCAGGCTTACAAGCATTGAATAAATTAAAACCTATTATCATACCACCACTAGCTAAAGCCGATGATTTTAAGAACGATCTTCTACTGAATGTCATTTTTTTTGAAGCTGCCATTTTGTATATATTAGGTTGATTAACTTAATTTTTCTGAAGCCACTTTTACTGCTTCCTCAATACTATTGTAAGCTGCACATCTGCAAATATTCCCATGCATGGCATCTCGTATTTCAGTTTGTGAAGGACTAGGATTTGTTTTTAAAAAAGCCGAAGCTGTCATAATTTGTCCAGCTTGACAATAACCACATTGCGGAACGTCAACCTCTTTCCAGGCTTGTTGAACCGGGTGATCGCCATATTCAGAAAGCCCTTCAATGGTCGTTATATTTAAGCCTTCAGCTTGAGAAATTTTCAACAAACAACTTCTAGTCGCGTTACCATCTACATGCACTGTACAGGCTCCGCATTGCCCAATACCACAGCCGAATTTAGTACCCACAAGATTAATTTTATCCCGTAGAACCCACAATAAAGGCGTATCAGCATCGGCTTCGACCGTATGTTTTTCGTTGTTAACTTTTAAGTTGAATGTTGGCATGATTTATATTTTGGTATTAAGATATTAAAAATAGAATAAAAATGTTGCTAACTGATTATTTTAACATGGGATTAACCGACTCTAACCGATCTCACCTTCCTCCTATTTTACCCTTTCAAAAAATGATATTATAAAAAATTGGCAAAATAATGGCATGAATTATTAAATGTAAAAATATTGTTTAGTCTTAAATGTATTTTGAATATATATAAAGTAATAGTCTCAGAAAGTTGAAAATACGAGCTGATTTGAAACTTAAAATTTAATTCAAACTGCGCACAAATTCCAAAGCACGTTGCTCATTATAGTAGACGTTATTTTTAGAAACAAAACCAACATGTCCGCCATGTTCTGGCATTTCTAAAAATAAATTCGGATTGTTTTTTGCTTCTTTTACAGGATAACATTCAGGAGATAAAAACGAATCATTTAATGCATTAATAATTAACGTAGGCGTTTTTATATTTGGTAGAAATTGTCGGCTACTACTTTTTTCGTAATAGTCCGCGGCATCTGCAAATCCATGTGCTTTTGAGGTATAAACATTATCAAAATCTCTTAACGTTTTTATAGAATTAAACGTTTCTAAAGACATTTCATCTGGGAATTTTTCCATTTTTAATTTTAAAGACGCTTTTAAATGACTCAAAAAACGACTTGCATAAGCACTATTTTTCAATCTATGTAATTCTACACAGGCACCATTTAAATCGCAGGGTGCGGAGATTGCAATGGCAGCTTTAACTTCCGTGGGAACATGATCACGTTCGCCTAAATATTTTAAAATAATATTAGCTCCTAAACTAATCCCTTTAAGGTAGATAGTTTCATATTTTTTTTCTGAAATAAGGTGTTGAATAATATCAACCAAATCTTCAGTAGCACCAGAATGATAACTTCTAAATTTCGTATTAATCTCACCCGAACAACCTCTAAAATTAACTGATACCGCATCTATTTCATTCGCATTAAAAAGCTTTGCAGCACCCGTTAAATAAGGACGTTGTGCATGCCCTTCTAAACCATGAAGCAACACAATACATGCTTTACTTTTTTCTTCGGAAAAGCTCCAGTCTAAATCAATAAAATCGCCATCGCTTAATATTAAACGTTCGCGCTCTTGCTCTAAATAAATTTTACGAACAAGCCCAGAATATACCGTAGAAACAAAGCCACTTTTAAAATAAAACTTAGGTTTGTAGGTCGATGTTAATATTGGCATTATTTATAGTTATTAGTTGTTACTGAAAAACAAATATTTTTTACTCTAAAGAACAAAAGTAGTTAAATTACAAACAGTTTTATTCTAGCATTTCTTAATAATGATTATACATAGTTTGTTATGTCAATAAAAAAATATGTAACCCAACAGAAATAAAACAAAAAACTAAGAATAATTTTAGTAAGAATACAAAAACACAGGATAAATTAAAAGTAGTTTAACTGTTGTTTTGTCGACCGATAAGCACACTATTTGTTCCTTCAATATTTTTAAAAAGTGATGTTTCAAAGTAAATTGACTTTTCAAAATAAGCAATTACTTGCTCTGTTTTCTCTGTCATTTTTCCTTTTAAACCTAAATTAAAAATGAAATATCCGTTTTAGTTAACCAATTTTGAAATATTCTCACAAAAAATAACAGAATAAAATTGATCTGGAACTTCGTTATTAATAAATAAATCAATAATGATTAAATCATGTTTTTTATTATTCTTTTTAACAAATTTATAAGCATCATATTTACTTATCGTTAGGTTGTGCGAAGTACAAATATCAAAATCATTTTTAGCAATGGCTATAATTTTTTCGTCAATATCTACTGCTTGAATATCCCCATTAAAGTCAAACTTTTTTCTTAAAGAAGATATAACGCTACCGCCTCCCAACCCCAATATAAGAACATGTTTAACATTATCAAACTCAATTTTAGAAAGTGCATATTCTAGAATTTTTTGAAGGGATCCATAAGAATAGTTAGCATCTTTAGTATTGAGCATTTTTTTACCATTATAATAGGTTATTTCTAACTTCCCATTGGTATCAGAATCGATAGTTTTAGCTGTTACAGGCCATATATAACTTAATATTTTTTTCATTGAAAGAAATATAACTTAATGTGTTACGTTAAATTTAGATTGTTATTAAGCAGCTGAAACTCTAAGCATCTAGTGATGTAAATTTAAAATCTGTTCCGTTAAATAAACCTTTATCACTTAGTTTTAACGAAGGAATAACTAACAATGCCATAAATGAAAGCGTCATGTAAGGCGCATTTAAATTAGACCCCAATTGTTTCGCCATAACATCAAGATCAGCATATTGTTTGCCAATAGTTTCACCATCTTTATCACTCATGATTCCTGCTACAGGTAAGGATACTATTTTTTCTTCGGAAGTAGTAATGGCACAAATACCACCTTTATTTTCTATTAATAAATTAACAGCCTTGCAAATCATTTCGTCGGAAACTCCAACAGCAATAATATTGTGAGAATCGTGACCAACCGATGATGCTATAGCACCTTCTTTTAATCCGAAGTTTTTTATAAATGCCATGGCTGGTTTTTGATCGTTGTAGCGATTAACAACCGTCATTTTCAAAATATCTTTTTCGGTATTTGAAACAAGATTACCGTCCTCAATTAACGAATCTTCAATTAATTCATTAGTTACAAGCTGCCCTTCTAAAGCTTCAATAACTCTTATTTTATCTGATGATGACGCGACTTTAAAATCTGAAATTTCTTTTTTAGTACAGTTGAAATTATTCAAATTTGTAAAAGAAACTGGCTTAATTAACGACTTACCGTTATCTGAAACCAATTCACCATTGATATAGGTTTGAAGTGTTTTAAAATCTTTTAAATCTTCTACCACAATACAATCGGCAACATCATTAATTTGTAATAAACCCACATCTAAATTATAGTGCTTCACTGGGTTTATGCAAGCCGCTTGCAATACTTTAAAAACATCGATGCCTTTGGCAACGGCTCTTGCACATAATTTATTAATATGATTAAGAATTAAATCGTCAGGATGTTTATCATCACTACAAAACATCATGTTTTCGAAATATTCTGGTAATAAATCGATTAAAGCTTCAAAATTTTTGGCTGCACTTCCCTCTCGAATTAAAATTTTCATACCTTTTTGAAGCTTCTCTAAAGCTTCATCATAAGTAAAACATTCATGATCTGTAGAAATTCCCGCTCTAATATATTTTGAAACATCATCACCTCTTAATCCCGGTGCATGTCCATCAACAGGTTTGTTAAAATATTTTGCCCAAGCTATCTTTTTCATAACTTCATCGTCATTAAATAAAACGCCAGGATAATTCATCATTTCTGCCAAATATTTAATATCTGGATTTTCTAAAAGGATTTTGATATCATCGGAATCTATAACAGCTCCAGCCGATTCAAAAGTTGTTGCAGGCACACAAGATGGTGCTCCAAAGTTAAATTTAAACGGTACTTTTTTTCCGTTTTCAATCATAAACTCTACACCTTTTACACCTAAAACATTGGCAATTTCGTGCGGATCGGAAACTGTTGCAACAGTACCATGAGTTACAGCTAAACGCGCAAACTCACTAGGCACTAACATAGAACTTTCTATATGTATATGTGCATCTACGAAACCAGGAAGTATGTAATGATTAACATTATGTTCTGCTTCTGTTATAGATGAAATTTTACCGTTTTCAATGGTAATTTCACCTTTATAAATACGCTTATTTTGTATATCGACTATTTGGCCTTGTAATATCATGACTTATATGTTTTGATAGTTTTGTTAATACTCCAAAAGCTATTTTGGAATAAATTGAACAAACTATTGTAATGTAATTTTTAAAATATTTTTAGTGTTTTCGGTAACCTTAAAACGATTGTCTGCACGCCTATTTACAACCCAAACAATAGCATTGTTAGAGCACAACACCCAAACCTGCTCCTTATCTAAAAGTGATAGTTTCTCATCTTTTAAATATTTGCTAATTTTCTTTTTACCCGACATCCCTAGCGGATGAAAAAAGTCGCCGTCTTCCCATTTTCGCAAAGTTAAAGGGTACTCTAAAGTATCTTCATCGACATAAATAACCTCTGTACGTTTTCCAAAAATAGCATCGGCTTCATCAAAAAACAATAATCCAAAAGGGGATTCTATTTGTTTTTCTTCTTTTGAAATTAAAATATTTTCTTCTGTTTCATTATTAATTTTACTTAATAATAAATGCGCTCTATTTTTTATTAAGCGGTGTGTTGCAGAAAACAATTGCTTTCCAGATTCCGCATCCAGTAAGTTTAAAACATCATTCCATTCGGTAAATCCATAATCTTTAAAAACTTCGAATAAATACGCTTTCGGATTCCTTAAACTTTTAAATTCTGAAATTTTAAATACCGTTTTATCATCATCTTGAGAAACAATGGCTTTACTTAAAAGATTATCCACACTATCTTTTACAAGATCCGTGGTGTCGCTTAAATTACTAAGCGTTGTTTGAAAGCTTTGTAATAAACTCGGGTTTATTTCTTTTAAAATCGGTATTAAATTGTGGCGCAATTTATTACGGACATATTTAGTAGAAGCATTACTACTATCATCTCGCCAAGCGATATTATTTGCTTTGGCATAATGCTCGATAGCTTCACTAGAAAATGGTAATAACGGACGAACAAAAATAGTATTGACTTCAGGAATCCCCGTTAAACCTTCTAAACCAGTACCTCTTGTAAAGTTTATTAAAAATGTTTCGAGGTTATCATCGGCATGATGGGCTGTTAAAATATAATCGAATTCTAATTGATTTGCTAAATCTTCGAACCAATTGTAACGCAACTCTCGAGCTGCAATTTGAATGGATTGCTTGTTGGTTTTAGCATAATTTTCGGTGTCAAAATTTTGAACAAAAACTTCTAAACCCAAACTATCGGCGAACTTTTTCACCGATTGCTCATCTCCATTACTTTCTTCTCCTCTTAAATGAAAATTACAGTGCGCTAAGGCAATATTAAGTTTTAATTGATGGCATAAATGTGTTAAAACAACGCTGTCGATTCCTCCAGATATAGCAATTAGGATTTTGCTTTCGTTTAAAAATGCAAGATTTTTATTGATATGGTTTTGAAGGTTTTTAAGCATGTTTCAAATTTAGTGTTTATTTTGATTATTCATAAAGATTTACAGAGCTTATAAGAAGTAAAAAGAAATCAATTGCGCAAATAAACCATTGTTCAAAGCTGTTCAAAACTTAACAGATATACGCGCAAGGGATTGAACGGTTTGTTTGAAATCCTGCTTGTTTTCCTAAAAAACAAGCAGATTGAGTAGTGAAAGCCCGACCCTTTTCGGGTTGCGCCCAAAGTAATTTAATTCTCTAAAACCGTACGCATAGCTTTCGCTTTCACTAGACATTCTTCGTATTCCTTAAGCGGATCACTTTTTGCTGTAATGGCTCCACCAACGGAGTAAGACACGTATTTTTGTGTGGCATTGTACAAAATGGTGCGGATAACCACATTGAAATCGAAGTCGTTTTCGGGTGTAAAATAACCTATGGCTCCAGAATATAATCCGCGTTTAGTAGCTTCGAGTTTCTCGATAATTTTCATAGCAGAAATTTTGGGAGCGCCCGTCATACTCCCCATCGGGAATGTGCTTTTTAGAATATCAACTGGGTGCGTTTCTGGTTTTACTTCGGAAGTAACCGTGGAAATCATTTGATGTACTTGATCGAAGGTATAAATTTTGCAAAGCTCCTCTACTTTAACACTGCCTTTTGTGGCCGTTTTTGAAAGATCGTTACGTACTAAATCTACAATCATAATATTTTCGCTTCGCTCCTTTTCGTCTGCAATTAAGTTGTTTTTCAACTCATTATCTTCCGTTTTATCTAAAGATCGTTTTGCTGTACCTTTTATAGGTTGCGAAATAATATGCTGACTTTCCTTTTTGATATAACGCTCTGGCGAAGCACTTAAAGCAAATTTATCGTAAAGTTTTACGAAAGCTGCAAAAGGCGGTTTTGAAATCGCATTAAGCTTATTATAGGTTTCTAAAGGAGAAATTTGGGTGTTTTCAGCATAAAATTCTTGACAAAAATTGGCTTCGTAAATATCGCCACTATGGATGTGATTAAGAAGCGTATTTACTTTTTCGAAATACTCATCCTTATGTATTTTAAGCTTTATTTTTATGTTATTTTCTTCAGGATTTGTAACGACTTCTTTGGCTTTTAGAATATCTTCTAAATCGGGTTGAATCTCATCATCTACAAATTTTAAATACTGAATTTCAACTTGATTATCTTTAAATAAAAAAATTTTTTTAGGTTGAAAAAAAGACAAATCAGGAAACTCTAAACCGTCGGTATTCTGAGATTTTAGAGCCTCTACATCGTTTTTTAAATCGTAGGTTAAATACCCAAAAACCCAATCGTTTGCTAAGGTTTGATATTCTTTTAATTTTTCGAAACCATCGTGATAATCGGTTTGAATACTTGTAAAAGCTTCTACCGCCAAAATAGCATCGTAACTTGAGTATTGTTGCTCGTATTGATTGGAATCTAACCAAATAACTTCGTCGAATTGTTGACTCCAAATCAATAATTGATTTTTAAAATCGGCGGTATTTTCTGGATTATAAATTTGTTTTGTTCTCAAAAGGGAATTTAATAAGCTATTTTTCTTGTTCTAGTATTCTAGATCTATTCGATTAAAAAATATTATTCGGTAAAGTTAATGAGTTTCCATAAAAAAATGTAAATTTTGTCCATAATACCAATTTTAAAAATAACTATGTACACTTTACAGAATAAATTACTTAAAATAGCCATTAATAAAACGGGAGCCGAACTAAGTAAAATAACATCGGTTAAGAACAATACTGATTTTATGTGGGATGGTAATCCTGATATTTGGAGTGGTATTGCTCCAAATTTATTTCCAATTATTGGTGCTTTAAAAAATAATATTTACACTTTTGATAATAACGAATACAGCTTGCCTAAACATGGTTTTATTAGACATAGTAACGACCTGGAAGTTACAGAACAAACAGAAAACAGTATTACGTTTAAACTGACTTATAACGATGAGTTATTGAAAATATATCCGTTTAAATTTGAGTTTTTTATCTCTTATATTTTAACAGAAAATACGCTTGAAATAAAACATACCGTAAACAATATTGACGATAAATCGCTCTATTTTTCTCTAGGCGGTCACCCTGCTTTTAAATGTCCTGTTTTTGAAAATGAAACTTATGATGATTATTTTTTAGAATTTGAACATGCCGAAAACTCTAAAACGCATTGTATTAATATGGAAAGCGGTTTAATTTCATCTAAGACCGAACCTGTTTTTAATAATACTAATCTATTACCCTTAAAGCATGATTTGTTTAATGATGATGCCCTTGTTTTTAAAGACTTAAAATCGAGACGTGTTAGCTTAAAAAGTAAATTGAATGGAGAAATACTAAATGTAAGCTACCCAAACTTCCCGTACTTAGGTATTTGGGCCAAGCCAAGTGGAGATTACGTTTGTATTGAGCCTTGGTTAGGCATTGCAGATAATGAAAACACAAATCAAGATTTCATGACAAAAGAAGGTGTTCTAAAACTAGATTCTAAACAAAGTTTTACAGCAAGTTACCATATTGCTATTGCAAAAGCACATTTAGAGTAAACACGTAAATGACAGATAAACTTAGCTCGTAAAACAACAAGTTTTCAATTAGCTAAGGTTCTAAAAAATAGCTTAACTTTGCCGCTTAAACTTACCATTGTGACTTTTCAAGATTTAAATTTAAATACACCATTATATAACGCTCTGGACGATTTGGGCTTTACTACGCCTACACCGATACAAGCAGAAGCTTTTAACGTTGTTAGCTCGGGTAAAGACGTGGTTGGTATTGCTCAAACAGGTACCGGTAAAACGTTTGCCTACATGCTACCTATTTTAAAAAATTTAAAATATTCAATGCAGGAAAACCCGCGTGTTTTGGTTTTAGTACCAACACGTGAACTTGTTGTACAGGTTGTAGATGAAATTGAAAAATTATCTAAATACGTTAATACTCGCGTATTAGGTGTTTATGGAGGAACTAATATTAACACGCAGAAAAGAGCTATTGCTGAAGGTATTGATATTTTAGTTGCCACACCAGGTCGTATGTACGATTTGGCTTTAAGTCGTGTTTTACAACTAAAATCTATTCAGAAATTAGTGATTGATGAAGTTGATGTTATGCTAGATTTAGGATTTAGACATCAATTAATTAATATTTTTGATATTCTACCTCCTAAGAGACAAAACATTATGTTCTCAGCTACGATGACGCAGGATGTTGATGTTTTACTTAACGATTTCTTTAAAAATCCGGAACGCGTTTCTATCGCTGTTTCTGGTGCTCCTCTAGAAAATATTAAACAAGAGCGCTACAACGTTCCTAACTTTTACACTAAAGTAAACTTGCTTTCTCACTTATTGAGAGATACAGAAAAATATAGTAGAGTTTTGATATTTGTGGCTTACAAACGTATGGCAGATCGATTGTTTGATCAATTAGATGAAATTTTTCATGATGAACTTTGCGTTATTCACTCTAATAAAACACAAAATTACAGACTTAGAAGTATTGAGCAATTTAGAGAAGGGCATAACCGTATTTTAATTGCAACCGACGTTATGGCACGTGGTTTGGATATTGATAACGTATCACATGTTATTAACTTTGATACGCCAGATTTCCCTGAAAACTATATGCACAGAATTGGTAGAACTGGTCGTGCTGAACGTGAAGGCGAATCTTTATTATTGTCTACTGTAAAAGAAACGGTGCTAGTTGAACACATTGAAGCTTTAATGAATATGCAAATTCCTGTTTTGGAAATACCCGAAACTGTTGAAATTTCTACAGAGCAAATTGATGAAGAACGCGCAGAAATTAAAGAACATTACAATCCTATAAAACGTAAGGATGAAGATGCTCCTGGGCCTGCTTTTCATGAGAAATCTGAAAAGAACTCTAAAGAAAATTTAGGTGGATCGTACAAATTTAAAATTGCTGCGAAATATAAAAAACCTAAAACACGTGGTGATAAAAACTACAATAAACGTAACAAGAATAAATAAGGTTAACACCTAATTATAAAGAATAAAAAGAGGTTAGCTGAAAAGTTAACCTCTTTTTATTTTCAATAATCTGTGACATGTTTCCAGTTTGCACCAGAAGCCACGCAATATACTTGCATTTCTGAAATCCCGAATTGTTTCGCTATCATTTTAATGCGTTGTAGGCTTCCCTACAAACTTTAGGCGCATTTATATTTTTTATAATTTGTTTTAGATTAAAGACCGTTAAACCATCTACTCCCCCATTAACATAATACCTTCTCTTGTCTTTAAAAATGCTGACTGCCGGAAATTATTACTTAAAACACCATCATTAACATCATAAAAATTAAAAACCTCATCATTTAGATTCAAATAACAAATCCCCATATCGGTACTCATCCAAAGCATGCCTTCGCTATCTTCTAAAATCCCATAAATTACTTCATCCCGAAGTCCGTCATTTCTATGATAACTTTTTATATTTTCTGGTATGCCTTTAGCATCTAAATCCACTCGCATTAACCCTCCTCCATAAGTACCGAGCCATACTGTTTTATTGGAAGCCACATGTATGCTAAAAACATGATTATAACTTAGTGCCAAACTTTTATTTTTAGAGCTTGTTGTAAAATAATCTTTAACCAACCAATGGTCCGTTTGTACTTCTACACGAAATACGCCCTTACTACTAGTAAACCAATGATTACCAAAACTATCTTTAGCATAATCATTAATTTGATTACTATTTCCGGCGTCAAATAATTCGTTTTCTATCTCAATGGCTTTATCATTTAAAATAGCGTCCCATGGGTTGGTTAATAAAAACACTTTTTGTCCCGCTAGTAAAATTTGGTTGGAATTTACTTGTTCAATAACCCGGTTAAATATTAAAGTTTCGGAAGTTCCATTACTATTTAATTGAATAAGACGCAGTTTATCATTGGTTTCATCATATAAAAAAATGCCTTTATTGGCACCAATCCACCAATAGCCTTTTTGATCTTGATACAAAGATAAAACCCATTGATCTTCAAGCGTTTTTAATTGATTTTGTAATCTATTAAATGAAATTCTTTTTCCGCTATCAAGATCTAATGGACCTGAAGATTTTCAAATTGTACTTCCAAAAAAAGACACCCAAATTTCACCTTCTTTATCCTCTACTAAATCTGTAATTAAATTGCTAGACAAAGACTTATCATCGAATGCATTATGCTAGTAATTTTGAAAATCCTTTAAGTTTTTATCAAATTTATTTAACCCACCATGTGCCGTTCCTATCCATAATACTCCAAAATTATCTTCAAAAAAGCAATTAACCCGATTACTAGTTATTACATTTTTGTATTTTGAATTGTATTGAAAAGACGTGAATTCGGCATGTTTAACATCATATTTTATATCACCGTTATCTCTAGTTCCTATTCATAAATTACTGTCTTTATCTAGAAATAAAGATAAAATATCGAAGCTTTCAGCTGTGTTTTTACTATCCTCTATAAAATAATCTCCAACCTTAATTAACTGATTATTTTCATAAAAGGTTTGATACAGACCAGTTTGTGTGCCAAGCCATATTGAATTATTAATTTTAATAATTTCACTTATATGTTTAATATTCGCATCTAATTTTACTTCTAAAACAGTATGAGAATAATTATCATTTTGATTAAAAACAATCTTAAATATTTTATGCGACGTAGATACTAATAATTCCGAATTTGAGAGAAATTCAACATCTGTAATAACGTTTCCTTTTAAAATATCTGTTAAACTAATTTCACCAATCTTATCTACCTTTTGTAAGTTATCACTGCTTGCATCAAATATTTCAATTTTTTCCAAACCTCCAATCCAAATTCTTTTTTTATCATCTTCTTTAATAAAGACTTCCTTTTTAATTGTGTGTTCTACCGGAATAAACTCTTCTTTATCGGTTAAGTAAATACAAATCCCGCCGCGGGTTCCAATCCATAATCTTCCCTTTGAGTCATTTAAAAGACTGGAAATAAAATTATTAGGTAAGGCGTTTTTATTTTCTATATTATGATAATAATAATCGAAAGAATACCCATCATACCTCACTAAACCATTTGGTGTAGCCACCCATAAATAACCATTATTATCGGAGATAATGGAATGTATGGTGTTTTGATAAAATCCTTGTTCACTATTAAAAGCCTCTATACGCTGGTTGCTTAACTTTATTTGCTTTTGTTGTGCGTAACTTACACTGGCAAAAAGAAGTATCAATAGTTGAATTATTCTTATTTTCATAGGTTACAATTAGTTAAAACGATTATTCCTTAAATATAAAAAACACTAAATTCCTTAGTATACTTAGCTTTGATCGTTAATTTAGGTATAGTTTAATTTTATAAAGTTTTAAACATACATATTTACACACTCAGTAAGCACATAAAAAGTCTTGATTTATTATTAAAAACAAGAAGTTTCTAATAGTTAAAGTCTTAATTTATGAATAACGTAATTTCTACTTACATTAAATGAATTTTTACAAATATATGACATATAAAAACTCAACCTATTATTACACTAAAAACAATGTTTTTTTACCACACCTTATAATGAATTGTTATAGTTTCTTAAAACCCCTAATTAAACAAGTAATCAGTTGAATGACTAAGTGATAGTTCTTGATTAAATAATTAGTGAACACAAATTGCCTTCACTTAAAGTATAACCTTTTTTATTAGGAGCATTAAAAAAAGCAATTTAATTTGCATCTTGAAGTTTTGAGAATTGTTAATCAAGACTTAATAATTTTTTATGATTACAACTCAATTATGTTAAATTGTTCTATGATTACTTTTTTATTATATGATTAGATAAATTTCCTACTTTCTCACAGCAAACCTGTTCCATAACCTGTTGAAACTCACGTTTCATTAAAGAAATAGTATGGTCACCACCTTCTTTTCCCAGAGCACCAACACCATACATAAAACTACGCCCCATAAATGTAAACTCTGCACCACTAGCCATGGCTCTTGCAATATCTGGTCCGCCACGTAAACCTGAGTCTACCATGATTTTTATTTTATCCTTATATTTTTTAGCTAAGTGGGTCATAGGTACTATAGTTGATTGCCCTGCATCTAATTGGCGCCCTCCATGATTAGATACAATTAAACCATCAACGCCTAGGCTAATTGCTTTTTCAGTATCTTCTTCACTTACAACACCTTTAATAACTAATTTACCTTTCCACTGTTCTCTTATGGAAGCTATTCTGCCGGTATTTAATCGTCCGGAGAATGTAACATCCATAAATTCACCTAGTTTTTTCAGATTTAATCCTTTAGGCATATAAGGTTCTAAAGTTTTAAAAGCAGGTTGACCGTGTATTAAAGTTTGAATAGCCCAATCTGGTTTCTTAAAAACTTCAATAATATTTTTCACGCTCATTGATGGTGGCATCGCTAAACCATTACGTACATCTCGAGGTCTGTATCCAAAAGTTGGAACATCAGCTAAAATAACTAGTACATCTGTTCCAGCTGCTGCAGATCTATCCAATAAACCTCTTTTTACTTTTTCCTGAGCCGGATGATATAATTGAAACCAAGATTTCCCTTCTGTAATCTCCGCAATACGCTCTATACTAGAAGTTGTTACTGTACTTAAAATAAACGGTATATTATGTTCAAAAGCAGATTTCGCCAATATTTCTGGCGCATTTGGCCACATTAAACCTTGCAAACCAACAGGTGCAATACCGAAAGGAGCATCATATGTATGACCAAACAATTCAGTTGTCAAGTCAGATTTATCAAACTTTGATAAATACTGAGGCATGAGTTCAACTTTCTGAAGATCTGAACGGTTTTTATCTAAATTTATATCCTCATTACAGCCACCATCCAAATACTCAAAAGCAAACTTTGGCATTTTTACCATCGCTCTATTTCTTAAATCGGTAATAGAAGGGTATTTTGAGTTAATTTTAATTTCCTTTTTTTTCTTGGCCATCTTTTTAGAAGAGTATTATCAATGAGATCTATTTTTTATATTTTTAATTTAATTCAGTAAATAACTTACTAAAAGCTATTTCTGAAGCTTCACTTATAGATATGTTTTTTTCTTTTTTAAGCATATCTGTTAAAGATTGCCATTCATGAAAAAAACCATTTTTTGAAGCCTCAAACCCTAATTCTTCTATAATTTCACCCTTAATTTCCATAATCGTATTATTTTTTAAAATGAATTAATCTGCATAAACTTTAAGTGTTCTATAACCATAAAAAGCTATAAAACAAAAACATATAAAAGGCAATATAAACGAGACGTTAACAGCTGCCATAGAACCAATTGTTTCCTTATCTATAATATGCCCTTGCAAGATTGGCATTAAAGCCCCTCCAACAATTGCCATTACTAAACCAGCCGCACCAAGAGTAGAATCTTCTTCACTTAAACCATTAAGTGCTATACCATAAATAGTAGGAAACATTAACGACATAAAAGCAGACGTTGCAACAAGTAAATAAAGTCCCATCATACCTTCAATCAAAATAACACCAGACATAGTCACCATAGCACATAGCGCAAATATCATCAGTAACTTTTTAGCATTTACAAATTTCATTAAATAAGTAGTAATAAACCTGCTGGTTAAAAAGATACCCATTGCAACAATATTATAATTTTGAGCGGTTTCTTTAGAGATACCTAAATTATCTGCATATTGAATGATAAATGTCCAACACATAATTTGCGCAGCCACATAAAATAATTGGGCAAAAACACCTTCACGGTATTTTCCGTTAGTAAATAATCTTTTAAAAGATTCTGCTGGTGAACCTTGTTCATCATTGTTAGCTCGTTTAGGCATTTTTGCTACAGCAATAACAATCAACATTAATATAACTACAATTCCAAGGATAACATAAGGATTTCTTATAATGGTTAAATCGTGTGTTCTAATAACTGCTTTTTTAGCTTCATCTAAGGTGGTAAAAATTAATTCGCCCGCTTCATTTCTTACTTCTGAATCTAAGGCTGCAAGAATAAATTTGGAAGCCACAAACATTCCAAAAAGAGAACCTATTGGATTGAAGGCCTGCGCTAAATTTAAACGCTGTGTTGCCGTACGCTTATCACCCATCGATAAAATGTAAGGGTTTGCTGTTGTTTCTAAAAAAGCCAACCCAAATGTTATAATATAAAGTGATCCTAAAAAGAATCCAAAAACTTCAAACTCTGCTGCTGGATAAAATAATAAAGCTCCAAAAGCATACAAGGAAAGTCCTAACAAAATGCCTTTTTTATAGCTGTATTTTCTAACAAAAAGTGCTGCAGGAATTGCCATAGTAGCATATCCTCCATAAAATGCAAATTGGACCAATGCCGCTTTTGCTGTAGAAATTTCCATTACAGTTTTAAAAGCTGCAACCATAGGGTTTGTTATATCATTTGCAAAACCCCATAAAGCAAATAAGGATGTAATTAAAATAAATGGGATTAGTACTTCTTTGGAGACTACGGGTATTTTTTCTAAACTTTTCATGTCTTAGTTATGGTTTTTTAATAATGCTACGCTATTTTAGAAAAATAAAGCATACTATTTTTAAAATGAATTTCATTTATTATAGTATGCTTTATTTACTAAAACAATTTACTTAATATTTTAAAATATTATTGGTATTGTGCATATACCACTTTAGTTTGTAAGTACTCTTCCATACCATGCTTACCATCTGCACCACCTAATCCTGATTTTTTCCAACCTGCATGAAAACCTTGAATAGCTTCAAAATGCTCTCTATTAATGTAAGTTTCGCCATAATCCAATTGATCGCAAGCATGCATAACTTTATTAATGTTTTCAGAAAATATAGACGATGTTAAACCATATTCACTATCGTTTGCCAGGGCTATAGCTTCATCTAAAGTTCCAAACTTCATAACCGGTAATACAGGCCCAAACACCTCTTCTTGAATAATTTGCATATTTTGTGATACATTTGTTAATAAGGTTGGTTGATAGAAATAACCTTTATCAAAATTTGTAGAACGCCCTCCTCCTACAACAACTTCAGCACCTTCTTTTTTAGCATATTCCACCATTTCGGCTACTTTATCAAACTGAGCCTTAGAAACCATGCTACTCATATCTGGATTGTTTTCAGAAAAAGCATCTTCAACTTTTACTTCGCTCATTTTCTTAGTCACTTTAGCCATAAATTCGTCGTATATAGAATCTTCAACATAAACACGTTCTGCACAGTTACAAACTTGTCCACTAAAAATAACTCTAGAGGATACAACTGCATTAACAGCCAAATCTAAATTAGCATCAGCACATACTATTGCAGGTGCTTTCCCTCCAAGTTCTAAAGATACTTTGGTTATGTTTTTTGAAGCAGCTTCCATAACTTTTTGTCCAGCAAACACACTTCCTGTTAAACTTATAATACCTGTAATAGGGCTTGTTGTTAGAGCATTACCAACAACTGGCCCGGTACCACAAACTACATTTAATACACCAGCTGGAAGATTTATTTTTTCAATCAATTTTATAAATTCCATTATAGTATTTGGTGCAATACAACTTGGTTTAAGTACACATGTATTCCCTGTAACTAATGAAGGTGCTATTTTACGAGCCGCTACAAAAAACGGAAAGTTCCATGGGCAAATACCAACAGCAACTCCAATTGGTGCTTTATGTAAATAAATATGTTCTTTTTTACGATCACTCTGTATAATTTCACCTTCAATTCTTCTTGCCCAACCTGCATTATAATCATAATAATCTGCCGTTACATCAATTTCAACTTGTGCTAAACCAATTACTTTAGCTTGTTCTTTTGCCAATGTTTCTGCTAAAAACACTCTGTTTTCGCGAATTACATCCGCCATTTTATGTAAATAACTTGCTCTTTCTACAGCAGTAAGGGATTTCCAAGAATGTTGCGCGGCTTTCGCTGCTTCCAATGCTAAATTAGCATCTGCGACAGAGCCCTTAGGTATAAGGGATAACACATCTTCGGTACATGGATTTAACACTTCTGTTGTTTCAGTAGAAGTCGATTTCACGAATTCCCCGTTAATGTATTGATTAAATTCTTTCATAATAATGGTGTATTTAGTTTAGTTAATAACAAAAAAGAAATTTCTTTTTGCTGATTTTAATGCAACACGTATTTAAATTTAAAAACATTCTGTTTTAATAAAGTTCACGTGTTAGATTACAAAATTACAGCACAAGTCTAATAAAATATTTATCCATATCATTCTAGTTTATGTATAATTTAAACATGATAGAATTATACATAAACTAGAATAAATAACTTTACTTAAAATTTAAGAAGTATAGCGGCCAGATTTATAAAGTGCAGGTGAAATACTAGTTATTGACTTAAACACTCTAGAAAAATGATACCGGTCTGAAAAACCTAAACTATAAGAAATACTCTCTATGCTTTCATCAGTATGTTCAAAAATCTCACATGCTTTTGCTATTTTTCTGTTTTGAATAAAATTATGCAGGGTGATATTCATTTCATCTTTAAATAATCTAGCAAACGAATTAGGAGCCATATTTACAAGAGCAGCCAATTCAGCATTCTTTAATTTGTTTCCAATGTTCGCTTCGATATAGCGATGCACAGTTAATACTCGACTATCAATATTTATAGTTTTCCACAACTCTGCACCAATATTAGAAATTGCCTCCTTAATAAAAGCTTGTAGTTTCAAATTAAAAGTCAACTTAAAATCATGATTTTCAACCTTTAATCTTCCCGTCAAATAAACCAATCGTTCTTTAAGATGCTCCGTAAGTTCTATTTTAAAAATCCCTGGAAACACATTATCAAATGGTGTTCCAATATTAAAATGTGTAAAAAAGTGAATAAGATATTTGTTTTCATAATAATCCATATTATGCTTTTCAGATAGGTTTTTACCAGAAACATGAATTCCAGAATCATACTTATGGTGTTTTAAATACCTTGTTGAAAAGGATGTAAAAGGAGAAATAATATATAAAAAATCAGATGTCATTTCATAAACACTATCCTGTAACTTGAGTTGTCCTCCTTCATTTTTATTCCAATAAATCCGCCAAAAAGGAAATACCATATCATGACAATCCCACAAATCCAAATACCAATATCTACAACATAAAAGCTTTACTCTAATATCTATAAAGTTTTGGTTTTTAGTTGAAGGATCTCCTAACTCAACATTGTTTACAAATTTCATTTTTAAATCATGTTTAAATTATACATAAATATACAGATTTTAAATATTCTTTTTTCTTATTACATACTATAATTTTACACCCTAAGAATAATTTAAATAATATTTTTTTTATGAGCGATATAAAACTTCCTGTAGAAGTACAAAAAGAACTAAAACAAATCTCAACTGTTGCTGGTTATTTATGGCAACGTGAATGGGCTGAAAGAAATGCTGGGAATATTTCTATGAATTTAACATCTTTTTTTAACAAAGAAGATTTAAAAGGTATAGGTACTGAAAGACCTTTTGAATTTCCTAAGGGAGCAGCAGGTTTTGTACTTTTTATTACTGGTACTGGTTGCTACTTAAGAGATTTAGTAGATAACTTAGAAAGTGTTTCTTGTATTCTTTTAATTAATGATGATGCCACTGGCTACTCTATTGTTTGGGGAGGAAAGAGAGAAAATTTTGGACCGACTTGCGAGTTAATTTCTCATTCTAGTATTCATTTATTCAACAGTATACATAACCCAGAGAATTTAGCCGTTGTTCATACGCACCCTTTAGAATTAATATGCATGAGTCATCATGAATTATTTGATAATGAAGAAGAATTAAACAGACAAATTTGGATGATGTGCCCAGAGGTAAAAGTATTTGTTCCAAAAGGAATTCACTGTACACCTTATGCTTTATCTAGTACTGCCGCACTGGCAGATGTAACAATTGAGGCTTTTAAAACTAGAAATGTATCTCTTTGGGAAAAACATGGAGCAACTTCAACTGCACCAGATGTTATGAAAGCTTGGGACTTTTTAGATGTAGCAAATAAAGGTGCTAAAATGTTAATGATGTGCTGGGCTGCAGGATTTAAACCAGCTGGCCTTTCTAATGAGCAATTAATAGAATTAGAGCAATTCACATAAACCACTAATAAACTAAACAAACTAACAATGAATAGATTAATAGGAAGATTACCTAAAATTGGAATTCGTCCAGTAATTGATGGACGTGAACTTGGAGTTAGAGAATCGTTAGAAGATCAATGTATGGATATGGCAAAGGCCGCAGCCAAACTCATTGAAGATAATTTACGTTTCCCTAGTGGTGAAAAAGTAGAATGTGTTATCGCCGATACCACAATTGGTGGTGTTGCTGATGCTGCTGCTTGTGCAGATAAATTTAAAAGAGAAGGTGTTGAAGTTTCTTTAACCGTTACACCTTGCTGGTGTTACGGCACCGAAGTTATGGATACCGACCCTTTAATGCCAAAAGCTGTTTGGGGTTTTAACGGAACTGAAAGACCAGGTGCTGTGTATCTAGCTGCAGCTTTAGCGGGATATTCACAAAAAGGCTTACCTGCATTTGGAATTTACGGTAGAGAGGTTCAAGATGCAGGAGATATGAGCATCCCTAATGATGTTGAAGAAAAATTATTGCGTTTTGCAAAAGCTGGACTTGCAGTTGCACAAATGAAAGGTAAATCATATTTATCAATTGGCTACAGTTCTATGGGAATTGCTGGCTCTATGGTTGATGTTAACTTTTTACAAGATTATTTTGGTGTTCGTGCAGAATTTGTAGAATCTATTGAGTTATTACGCAGAATCGACGAAGGTATCTACGATAAAGATGAATACGAAAAAGCACTAGCTTGGACTAAAGAAAACTGTGAAGAAGGTAAAGACTGGAACAGTCCTGAAGCTCAAAAATCGGCCGAGGTTAAAGAAAAAGAATGGGAAAAGGTTATTAAAATGACACTTATATGTCGTGATTTAATGATTGGAAACCCAAAATTAAAAGAACTTGGTTTTGGAGAAGAATCTAAAGGAAGGAATGCTATTATGGGTGGTTTCCAAGGACAACGTCAATGGACAGATTACCAACCAAATGCAGATTTTACAGAATCTATTTTAAATTCTTCTTTCGATTGGAATGGAATTCGGCAAGCCTTTATTTTTGCAACAGAAAATGATTGCCTAAATGCAATTTCTATGCTATTCGGACATTTATTAACCAATACGGCTCAAATATTCTCAGATGTAAGAACCTATTGGAGTCCAGAATCTGTTGAACGTGTTACAGGTAAAAAATTAACCGGTATTGCTAAAAATGGCATAATACATTTGATTAATTCTGGTTCTACAACTTTAGATGCTACTGCGCAACAAACAGATGCAGCTGGCAACCCTACAATGAAACCATATTGGGATATTACGGAAGAAGAAGCCAAAAAATGTTTAAACCATACTAAATGGCCAGCTGCTATTGCTGAATATTTTAGAGGTGGAGGATTTTCTTCTCAATTTAAAACCAAAGGAACTATGCCACTAACCATGTGCAGAATTAATTTGGTAAAAGGTATTGGCCCTGTATTACAAATAGTTGAGGGTTGGAGCGTCGAATTACCTGAAGATATTCATACTGTTTTAGACGAAAGAACAAACCCAACATGGCCAACAACCTGGTTTGTACCAAGAGTTACAGGAAAAGGTTTCTTTAAGGATGCTTATTCTGTAATGGCTAAATGGGGCGCAAACCATGGTGCTATTTCTGTAGGACATATAGGTGCAGATTTAATTTCATTGGCTTCTTTATTAAGAATACCAGTAAATATGCATAATGTTTCTGACGAAGATGTTTTTCGTCCAAGTGCATGGTCTGCTTTTGGAGAAAACCTTGAATCTGCAGATTATAAAGCTTGCGAAACTTACGGACCACTTTACGGTTTTAAATCATAACACAAAGTAATAGAAAACCGGAATATGTAATATTTTTTTTGAGCTAGTCATTCATTTCAATCATCTATTCCGTTTTTCGATTTACTTAAACAACCTCCCTTTTAGTCAAATTAAAAAATGAATAAAAGGGAGGTATTATCCTATCTAAACTTAAACTAAAAAAAAAAATGAAAAATGTTATAGCTGTTTTTGATATTGGAAAAACCAACAAAAAAATATTTTTATTTGACAAGGATTTTATAGTTGTTTATACAAACTCAATTCGTTTTGAAGAATGTGTAGACGATGATGGTTATCCTTGCGATAATGTTGAAGCTATTGAAACCTGGATAAAAAAAGAAATTGAAACTATCCAAGGTAAAAATGAGTTTACCATAAAGGCCATTAACTTTTCAACCCATGGTGCCACTTTGGTATATCTAGATGAAGACGGAAAAAGAATCACGCCGCTTTACAACTATTTAAAACCTTTAGATATTAATTTCAGTCCGTTTTATGAAACTAATAACGGTGTTGAAGAATTCTCCAGAAAAACAGGTTCACCTGCATATGGTATGCTGAATTCTGGACTTCAGATATATTGGTTAAAACAATGCAAGCCTCAGTTTTGGTCTAAAGTAAAAACCATTTTACATTATCCACAATATTTAAGTTATTTATTCTCAAACAAGCTAACTGCCGATTTCACTTCAGTTGGTGCACACACTGCCATTTGGGATTTCGACACAATGAAATACCACAACTGGTTAGAGAACGAAAACATATCATTACCCGAACCTAAACCTGGAAAAAACGCCGCTTTATCTATAGTTAACGGACAAGAAATTGCAGTTGGCAAAGGCTTACACGACAGTTCTTCATCTATCATTCCTTTATTAGAAGACAATAAAAATTCCAAGAAGGAATTTGTATTATTATCTACAGGTACATGGATTATTTGTATGAATCCTTTTAGCAAAGAAACCCTAACAACCAACCAATTAAATAATGATTGTTTGTGCTTTATGACACCTGATAAAAAACAAATAAAATCTTCAATGCAATTTTTAGGGCATGTCCATGAGATTAATGCCATTGCAATAAGTGAACATTTTGGTGTTGATGAAGAACATTATTTAAACATGGAGCTTAACAAACAATTATGTTTAAACACTTTTAATAAAAACAATAATGTGTTTTTCCCAAAGGGCATCCCTAAAGACTTCAAAGGAAACTTAAATAATATAGACAAATACCATAATTACGAAGTGGCTTATTATCAATTAATTTTTGAGATTTCAAATCGTGTTTACAAAGGAATTCAACATGTTTTAGACCATAATAACAACCTTAAAGAGGTCTATATTTCAGGCGGGTTTAATAGGAATGAAATATTTGTAGAGTTTCTATCTTTAATGATGCCTAATCAAAAAATTAAATTTCCGAAAGGAAAAAACGCCAGTGCGCTAGGTGCTGCCATGTTAATGAAGGACTATTTATAATAAACAATTTGACACACATCTAAAAACACAGAACTATGAGCACACACATGACATTAGGAGAATTTATTATTGAAAACCAATCTGCTTTCCAATATTCGTCTGGCGAACTATCAAAATTGTTAAACGGCATTAGGCTTGCTGCTAAAATGGTAAACCACGAAGTGAACAAAGCAGGATTAGTTGATATTATTGGCGGTGCAGGCGAGGTAAACGTTCAAGGTGAAAATCAACAAAAACTAGATGTGTTTGCCAATGATAAATTTATCCACTCAATAACCAAACGGGATATTGCTTGCGGAATTGTTTCAGAAGAAAATGATGAATTCATATCAATATGTGGTAGTGACAAAACTAATAAAGGTAAATATGTAGTTCTGATGGATCCTTTAGACGGATCTTCGAATATTGATGTAAACGTATCGGTAGGTACTATTTTCTCAATTTTCAGAAGAGTTAGCGCAATTGGAACACCAGTTCAACTTGAAGATTTTTTACAACCAGGAAGTTTACAAGTTGCTGCAGGATATATTGTTTATGGTACATCAACCATGTTAGTATATACAACAGGTAATGGTGTAAATGGTTTTACGCTAAACCCTGCAATAGGATCTTTCTATTTATCACATGCCAATATTCAAATTCCGAAAAAAGGAAATATTTATTCTGTAAATGAAGGAAACTATTCCCATTTCCCACAAGGTGTGAAAGATTATATTAAATATTGTCAAAAAGATGAAGAAGACCGCCCTTATTCTGCACGATATATTGGTTCTATGGTTTCAGATTTCCATAGAAACATGCTCAAGGGCGGTATATATATGTACCCTAATTGCTCTAAGAATAAAGATGGTAAACTAAGATTACTTTACGAAGCAAATCCTATTGCTCTTTTGGCAGAACAAGCTGGTGGAAAAGCAACAAATGGTGCTCAACGTATATTGGACATGAAACCTTCAGAAATACATCAAAGAGTGCCGTTTTTTTGTGGTAGTACAGATATGGTTGATAAATTAGAATCATTTTTAACAAATACCAATACAACAAAACTCCATTAGAATAAAATCTCATGCCTTTTTATAATCTATAAACTCATTTTAATTTTAGGAACACGTTGAAATTTCATTAAAAACTTATAAAAAACGGTTTTGTCGTATCTGATAAAGTTTAATAATATCTTTATTAAAGTATAGATGTTCTATTTTTTGGGGCGAGGAAGGTCTTTTTGAAACAGATTAAACCGCAACTTTTACAAGGGAATAGTGGGCGATAACATCAATATTATGCTTGCGGCTGCAGGATTTAATTTTAAAAGGATGATGAACAAATGGAAATCATCTTTTTGGAAAATTTTTCAACTCCTCGAAATTAATTTAGGAGATTGTTTTCTTTGCAAATTCAAATGAAATGGGATTTTTAAGGTTCGACTAATTACAGGTTAGTATTTCTTTAAGTAAATATTCTCAAAAAACATAAACTTACGTTAAAACAGAACTAATCCGTTGACTCCGTACTTACAATAACCCATTTTTTTAAACTTACGTCAGTATTAGAAATAAGCTCTAATGTTAATGTACGTGACATATATATCCCGGCACTGGCACTTGTAATACCGGCAGCAAGGCAGAGATTATTGTTACCATCTGGTCTAAACTCGCCGCTTTCATCATCATAAATAAACTTCTGCTCAGATGAGCTAGGGTCACTATCAACTAGGCTTAAAGTCATCGCCTCCATGGGACCTCCAGTCATTTCAATACAAAAATCAACATATTCTGCTGAACAAATTTGATTAGTTTCTTAATTATAATAAAATTGAACATCACCACCATCTGGTTTACAAGAATGGGCATGAAGGTTTTCAGCGAAGCCATTGCCTTGCGTGTCAATACACCATCCTAATTCATCTTGTTCATCAAGGTTATCTGCAAGGTGAATAAGCGGTGCCGGAGTTTGAATAATAGGAGCATTCAACTCAATCACTACTTCAGGTTCACTTTCTTCATCCTTTTTACAACTCATAATAACAATAAAAAGCATAAGTATGCTTATACTTTTTATTGTTATTGAAAATGTTCTTACCATTTTACTCTGTTTTTTATTTTTTTTTCATCAAATTGATTTCTTTAGATTTATACTTACGATTAAATTTTTTTTAGTTAAGATTTTTTTTTGAAAAGTAAAATAGAAGAACGCTTCAAAATATTAGACCCAAAAATATTAAACTACTCAATAGGTCTAAAGAAAAGTGTATAAAGCGAACCTGTTCCACCAATTCCAACCCCACCACCAAAATTTACTGCAAAAGAACCGTCTCCTTTTATATCTCCCACATAAGAAATAGAACGTGCAAAACGGTCATCTGGACCAAGTACTAAATCAAAATCTCCTTCAGTTGCACTGATTTTATCAAATGTTCTTACGGTTTTATCTGCATTTAGATATAAGATATACCCATTACCCTCATTCTGCTGATTGGCTCCCGTAACTAAATCTGTTATCCCATCACCATCAATATCCCCAGCTGCGCACATAGCATGCCCAAACTGCGCACCAAAAGTACCATTGGGGTTCTCTTCTAAATCAAGTGTTTCCGTAAAACCATTTAATCCTTCTGTTATTTTAATTTTAGAAACTACATTTAGTGTTGTTGCATCCAATGAAAGTATCTAGATTGCACCTTTACCACCGTCAGACAAAAATGCCCCTACAGCCATCTCTATAGTCCCATCATTATCTAAATCTCCAAGCATAGCAACTTCCCTTCCTCCAAATTCATCGCCATCTTGCAATCCTTCACCAAAATTGCCTTGTGTTGAACTAATGGTTACCCTAATTTCATTAAGAACTTCAGAACTATCATTTAAAAACAATATATCAATAGCGCCCCTATTTGAACCACCATCATCCGATACTGGGTCGCATGCTACTAAATCAATTCGATTATCGTTATTAATATCCCCAATAGCCGTTAAACCTTGAGCATTAGCGTCCTGAATAAAGGCTACATAATTTTAAACATTATGTACAAAAATGACAAAGTAATTAGACGTTACAGCGAACCTTTTAAATTAAAAATCTTAGCCGAACTTACAACCGGAAAGCATACCAAGAGCGAACTTTGCAAGCTCTACTCTATTGCTCCTACAACGGTGAATGAATGGATTAAAAAGTACAATCGTAAAGACTTAATGAACACCAGGGTAAAAGTGGAAACAAAAGACGAGATATCAAGAATTAAAGGGTTGCAAAAAGAAATTGAGCAACTTGAAAAACTACTGATTAAAAAGGATCTTGATGCTATGGTATTGGATTCATACCTTGAAGTAGCAGCCGAAGATCTTGGCTACAATTCGGTTGCCGATCTAAAAAAAAAGCTAAATATAAAGCCTTAAGCATAGCTAAAGAAAAATCTAAGGGATTTGCTTGCTTATCTACTATTTCTAGTTGTTTTGGATTAAAACGTGATGCTTATTATAAATATAAGCATAGAGCTGATAAACGTTTAAAACTAGAGCAACAAATAATAACTATTGTTAGAAAAAGACGTAAATCCCTTCCTAGAGAAGGTGTCCGCAAACTCGAAAAATCATTGAAAAACGATTTTATCAAAGCGAACTTAAAAGTTGGTAGAGATACTTTATTTAATACCCTTAGAAAACACCAAATGTTAACACTTAGAAAGAAAACCAGTGCTAGAACAACCAATTCGCATCACCGTTTTATAAGTATAATAATATTATTAAAGATTTAAAGGTGACGAGAGCTAATCAAGTTTGGGTGAGTGATATAACTTACATTAGAACCGTAAAAGGTTTTTGCTACCTAGCTTTAATTACGGATATGTATTCTCGTAAAATCGTGGGTTATGACCTGAGTGATAGCTTAGAATTAAAAGGATGTGTAAGAGCGCTTAATAAGGCTATTTATCAAGCCAAAAATATCAATGGCCTTATTCATCACTCCGATAGAGGAATACAATATTGTAGTAATGTATACACTCAAATACTTAAAAAAAAGCATATAAATATTAGTATGACTGAAGAAAATCACTGTTACGAAAATGCTATAGCAGAACGTGTAAACGGCATCTTAAAAGATGAGTTTTATCTCGACCAAACCTTTGATAACGTCACTCATGCAAAGAGAGCTGCAAAAAATGCAATTAATTTATACAACGAAATAAGATTACACTTATCTTTAGATTATAAAACACCTAATATGGTATATCAATTATCAGCTTAAAATCAATTTTAACCTGTAGCCATATTTCAGGACAAGACAGGCTGGGTTGTTATTCGATTTTCAGAAAAACAGATTTTCAAACAGCCAAGAGCTTGTTTAAATGAAATTGCTGTAGTAATATCCCAATTAGACTCTAATTACACAATTTCAAAGCTTAATTTAAAAAGTAAAATGATTTCCTTAGAATTTTGTTGGCGTGAACCTCAAGCTAAACAGTGGGAAAGGGAAAACTATAGAGAATCATATCTAAATCATCAATTTTCTAAATTAGATGAACCTACGAAGTCTGTACCATTAAAATTAACCAAAAAAGAAAGAGAGGAAGAACGTAAAATATTAGATAATAAAAATTTTAAATTAGAAGAACAAAAACGAAAAGATAGAAAAATAAAAAAAAGAGCTTTAGACGAGCAAAGGAACTTGTCAGAAATTTCTAGAATAAAAATTGAGAAAAAGAAAAGAATAGAGTTTGAAGAGCGTAAAATTCAAAAAATAAAAAATATTAGGATTACGGATAAATCAAGAATAAAAGAAATTATTATAAATGCTTACGGCAAAAACAAAAGATTTGAAATTGAATATGAAAATGTAAATGATGAATTTAGTAGAAGGACTATTTCTGATATTCAAATAACTGATGAGTTTATTTCTTATGGTTATTCAATTGGTGAGCATTTTACGGCAACATGCTCTAAAAGAGGAGAAGAAACGCCGTTTAAAACTGAAAGAATTAAGTCTATTAAATTATTATGATATTTTAAGTTTTGGGCATTTCGATAGCGTCAACTTTTAACTTAACTTGATATATCTTTCATCTAAAACACTTATATAATCATCCTGCATTTCCTTAGATAAAAAAGAACCTCTAATTATTTCTTTGGCTTTAGTACGTAATCTAAAAAATCGTTTAAGAACACTATTCATTTGCTTAGTAGTCAAACCTAGTCCTATTCCAAAATCAATAAAATTTTGAAATGATATTTTTTTCTTTTTCCCTGCAATTGTTAAGGCTAATTCTTCAGTATCTTCAGGATTAACAATAGTGATATTCAACAAATCGTAAGCAGGAGATAAAGTCCACCCATAAGAGGTTTTAATCATCGAAAAGTTTTTTAAATGCATATCATTATTTGCTGTGAGATAACTAAAAATAGTAAGCTCAAAAAACCGTAACTTATCTAATAATGTATTATCCGCATAAGCATCAATAGCCTTACCTATACGCTCCATAGAACCTCTATATTTATCGAACGCTTCCGTTACCTGAAACATATCAATCATATGTATTTTAGAGCCATCTTCTGCCCTATCAATTCGCTTAGTAATATAAGATAACTCACCAGAAGCTAATTTAATAAGTGAATGAGGTACAACATCAATATTAAATAATTCTGCCATCTTCATTGTTAAATGTTCATTTGCAGGTATTTCTGCATAGTCTTTGGATGGTGGTTTAAAAATATAATTCCCACCTAAAGCACCAACTACCGTCAACCTGCTATCTGTTTTATCATCATTCAACAATGACATTGATAATTTTGGTTGGACACCAGGAACTGATACACTCCTTTCCACTACTTGCTTTGCTAAGGCATGCATTTCATCTAATGAGTATTCAATTATTGGTGGTGTCTTAGTTCCGAAAAAAGACAAACTACATGCTTCATGAAAATCACTACCAGAATCAACATTTTTATAACAATACAAACACTTACTCATAATTTTCGTTTACAGATTCAACGCTTACTGCTCCAATACAATTTTGACAACACGCTAATAATAAACCCATCCTGTCATTTCTATTAATTTTCCAACTTTTTGATGCAATATCTAACAACCAACCTTCTGGTATTAAGCCTTCAAAAAAAGCAAACAAACGCTTCTCTTTATATTCTTGTTTTCTAACAGGCATCGTAAAGGTTATAAACTGTTCTGGATATTTATCTATATAATAAGCATCATAGCTAAATGTAAAATCGCCATCATTTGTCTCAGTCAAGAGTCCACAAAAGATCTTATCGTAATATATTCTAGCTTGCCTCATTACCTTCTAATTCTTTTAAACTTACAGGAACGAGTTTATGACCAAACATTTTTAAAACTTGATTTACTTTTTCTAAGTTTAAATTTGTTTTGTTTTGCTCTATTTTTCGGATTACCGTAAGCGCAACTCCTGCTCTGTCCGCAAACTCCTCTTGTGTTAAATTGACCTCTTTTCTACGGGCCTTTACAAAATCTGACAATTCTTTCATTATATGTAATTGAATATAATTATATCCAAATATACTAAATTATATGTTAATACATATAAAACAAAGATAAAATATATTTCTATATGTAAAAACATATAAATTTAAATCAGATTAATTATAATATTAGGCAATACAAGATAGAATAAGCCACAAACGAGATAAATATATACGGAAGGTTTAATATAGATAATTCCCTAGATGTAAAAAAAAAGACTTTAAGAAGCGTATAAGATGTTATTTAAAAAATTCCATTTTTTTAAACTGAATTAAAACTTAATAAATAGTAAAATGACATCGAAAAAAAAAGAACAAAATAATTCGCCCCCTATTCCGTCCCCTTAAAAACAAAAAATCCTTGAAAATCAAATGATTAACAAGGATTTAAGTGAGCCCTGCAGGATTCGAACCTGCGACCGCCTCCTTAGAAGGGAGGTGCTCTATCCAGCTGAGCTAAGAGCCCGTAGTTTTTATGTTTCTACGAAAACATTGTATTAATAGAGATTTTCTACTTTCTACAATTTATATTAATTGGTTATATATTTAATAGATAACCTTATTTTGAATATTCTATTTAAGAACTTAAAAGTAATGGGTTTTACTTTATCGGCTGCAAATATATAACTTATTAGAGTTCTAACCAATAAAATTCACTTTTTATTTTAAATAAATTCACGGTTTTACATTTAAATAAATGCCCTTCATTTTATTATTTACAGAAATTAAATAGTAACACACTGAAATACAGAACGCTTTATCTTTTTATATAAATTTGAAGTTTTTTAACACCAGAAAAAAAATATTATAATTTTATTCTTTTCAGCGCTCATTTTTAAATTCAGCTGATGGTTTTATAATATTTTCACAGTTATTTGTAATCATTTCGCTCTTTACATTATGTAACGGAATTGAGAAAAAGAATGAACTTCCTTCTCCTAAAGTTGAATCTAGCCACATATCGCCTCTTAAAAGATTAACCAATTTTTTTGCTATAGTTAGCCCTACTCCTGCTCCTTCATAAGGTCTATTTAAAGCACTATTAACTTGAGTGAAACTTTTAAAAATTAAGTCTTGATATTTTTTATCAATACCAATACCGGTATCTGAAACAAAAAAAACAATATATTTTTGTTCTAGCTTTTCACAAATTCTAAAACCGTAATTAATAGTACCCTTTTCGCAAAACTTAATGGCGTTTCTCAGTAGATTAACCAAAATATTGGTAAGCTTTAATTTATCGGTATAAATCGTTAAATTGTTATATATTTCTGGTATTACTAAATTAAACTCTATGTGATCCTTTTTTAGGCGTTCTAAATGAATTTTCATACTCTTATGAATTTCATTCATAAAAACACTCAAATCAATATCCTTAATATTTACTTTGGTTTTTCCAGATTCGATAAGAGAAACATTAAAAAGATCGTCAATTAATTTAAGTAAATGTTCGCCGCTATTGTGTATTATTTGTGTGTACTCAATAACTTCATCCATAGATGTATCTTGATCCACCAAACCAGATAACCCTATAATAGAATTAAGAGGCGTTCGCAACTCGTGAGACATGGTAGATAAAAACTCAGATTTTAATCGATCACTTTCTTCTGCATTGTCTTTGGCAATGGTTAAATCTAAAGTTCGTTCCTTAACAAGATTTTCTAAATGATTTCTATAGGTTTCTAATTCTTTGTTTTGAAGTATAATTTCTTGCTGCTTTTCTAGAAGCAAAATGTTATTGTTTTTTAGCTCTTGCGTGCGTAACTGCACTTTGTTTTCTAGAGAAGTACTTAACTCTAAAAGTGCTTCATTTTGAGTCTTTAGTTGGTTTTCTTGATCGTAACTTTTAAGCGCTTGCTTAACGGTTAAAACAAGATCATTGGTATGCCAAGGTTTAGAGATATATCGATATAAACCCGCGTAATTTATGGAGTTAATAACGCCTTCAATAGTTGCTTGCCCTGTTAATAATATATTTAAGGTCTCGGGAGATCTACTATGAAGATTCATTAAAAACTCATCACCTTTCATAACAGGCATCGCATAATCTGCAATAACCACTTGTATTTTATAATCTAAGCCTATTAAGTTATCGATGGCGTCTAAGGCTTCAATACCAGACTCTGCTGTTTCAATAATATACTTATTACCGAACGCATTTTTTAGTTCGGTTTTTAAGCTATTTAAAACGATTTTTTCATCATCTACACAAAATATTACATCCTTTTTCATTCGCTGTAATTTAAGTTAATTGCAGACCGGAATCAATACACGAAAATAACTCGGACCGAACCCAGGGCTTTTTAATGCATTTATATAAATCTGCTTCATCTTCAGTTTTCTTAATCGACTTATAATCGGCATGCCCTGTTAACATTATTTTTAATGCATTAGGATACATGTGATGTACTTTAATTAAAAACTCATCACCTTTTATAACAGGCATTAACCAGTCGCTAATTATTATTAAATTGGTACTTAAATCTAGTTCTAAATCTTCAATAATATCTAAAGCTTCTGTTGCACTTTCTGCAGTTTCATATAGAAATAAGTTACCATAATTCTCTTTTAGCTGCGCTTTAATACTATCTAGTATAATTTTTTCATCATCGACACATAATATTACATTTTTCTCCATAGTATTATTGTTGTGGTTTTATAGAATCCTCATTGCCGCTACCCGTTATAGGTAGATAAACACTAAAGGTTGTTTTTCCTGGTTCGCTTTGTACTTCAATTTTTCCGTGATGCTTTTCTACTATTCGTTTTGAGATGTCCAAACCTATACCTGTACCTTCCCCTGTTGGTTTAGTACTGAAGAAAGGATCGAATATTTTATCAATTTCACCTTTAGGAATACCACGACCGCTATCACTAATTGAAACTACAACCCAATTATTTTCTGTGTATGTTTTAATAGTCAATTTACCATTAAGATCCATGGCATATATGGCATTGTGTAAAATATTAGTCCATACCTGATTTAACTCATCATAATAGCAAAGAATTTCTGGTATTTTTTTGTATACTTTTGCAACCTCAATACCTTGTTTAATTTGATTATTGTATAAAATTAAAACACTTTCAATGCCTTCTGTAACATCTGCTACAACTTGCTCTTCGTAGTTACTAACTCGAGATGAATTCTTGAGCGCAAAAACTACTTTTGAAGCCCTATCGGCCGCAAATTCAATATTTTCTGTACTTCTTTGTAATCCTGTAATTTTATAAGCTGTTTCTATAATTTTTTCAGAATCTTCGTTTTGCAATAAATCGAGATAGTTTTCTACATTTTCTACTACCATCATATCTACAAAAGTATCTGCAAATGAATAGGCATTTTTAATATCGTGCTCTTCAAATATTTTAGATATCTTCTTTTTAAACGATCGTTCTTCTTTTGAAGTAAGCATATGCCTATTTTTAAAAGAATCTTCAACTAAGTTTAAGAAATTTTCTTTTAACTCTTTTGGCAATTTATTTATAAATATAGGATATTCATTTAACACAAAACATAACGTTTTATTGATATTACCAATAGACGAACGAATGGCTCCAAGTGGTGTGTTTATCTCGTGTGCAACACCTGCAATTAACTGACCAAGTGCTGCCAGTTTTTCTGAATTAATAAGTTTTTCTTGAGTTTGCTTTAAATCGCCCAAAGTTCGTGTTAACTCATTTGTTCGTTGTTTTAAGGCTTCTTCTCTAACATATATTTGAGATAGCATTTCGTTGTATTCATCAACTAGGTCTCCAATTTCATCGTTTCCCTGTTTATGTACACGTAATCTATAATTCCCTTCTCGAGAAATTTCTTTAGTTGCTTTTGTTAAATTTAATATGGGCCCTGTAAGCACCTTTTGTAACCAAGTTGCAAGTATGTAATTAACAAAAAGTAGGCAAGCCAACAAAATAGACATTTTAATTAAATAGTCGTTAATTTTCATGGTTAGCTCTTTTGTTGAAACTCTTAAATAAATTGTTCCTGCAAATTCTTCATCGCTAAATATAGGTTTAGACACACTTAAATAGTTGTCTTCAAACTTATTCCAAGACCCTTTTACGAATGTATTAGAAACCGGTATTTTATTACCGTTTTTATAATATTCAGCAAAAACTTCGTCTTTATCATTATAAACGATACCAACCTCTAACGAAGGGATATTTTGTAATTTACCTAATGTTTCTGTTGCGCTTTCTGACACATCAAAAACTAGAGGTACAGCACAATAATCTCCAACCAGTGTAGCGTTAATTATAGTGTTATTCTTCATATCTTCCTTAAAATCATCTACATTACTATAAACAACGTAAGAAAAACCTATCGATAGAGAAGACAACGAAACTAACTGAATAATCAGCATCATTTTAACTTTAATTGATAGGTTTTTAAAGATCATAATTTGTATAAATTAATTTATCTGGAAGATTCTTTTTTATTTTTTTATATGAATGTTATTGTAAGTTCATAATCATCTTCACCAAACGTAGATTCAATAGTACCTACCATTTTTGATGATGATATAGATATGATATCAATAGTTGAAAACCCCATTTCCCCAACAACAGGATAGTTGTAAACAATTGGTTCTCCAAAAGACAATAATGTGTTATCGGAGTTTAAAGACCATGTGCTTTCAAATATACTCACTCCTGTAGCATCTCGCTGAACGAATGTTCCATCAGATTTGAATTCAAAAGAATAGTTTCTAGTTTCTTCTGGTTCGAGAATCATGATATCATCTATCTCTACACCTCCGTAATTTATAGTAGGTGAAAGCATCTTACTTTCTATTTTCCATGTTTTAGAACTCACCATATCGCTAGGTGTGTTAGCATCGTTAGAGTCACTAGAACTGCAAGAAGTTAAAAAAATAAATAAAGTGATAATAGCGGATAAATAATAATTGTTTTTCATAAAGATTTGAGAGTTTAATTTTAATATTTCCATTGTATGCCTATTAAGAAAAGAGAACCAATATTGTCTGCAAAACCATACTCGCGATGTTTTCCTAATATATTTTTTGCTGTAAAATTAACAGACATATTTTTATTTAATTGATAGATTGTTTTAGCATTTAGAATCATATTAGTTTTAATATTCATCTGTACTTTGGCATCATCAATATTATCTACATTAGATATTTGATAATAATTATAGTTAGCAAACTCATGATCGGCATATATATAGGCATCTGTATTAAAGCTCCATTTATTATTAGGCTTATAGTTAAAAGCAAAGCCTCCAAAAAAAGATGGTGTTGCTTCTTCGCTCCATTGTGTAGGGTTTGTTCTATTACTTAAAGTTGTTGTTAATATATCTCCTTCCGCATTAGGTTCAAATACAATATCTGTTAATTCAATCTCTATATCTTTTCTACCTGAAATATGCGTTTTTTGATACGTACCGAACACCTTAGCTTGAAAATTATTACTAAAATCATAATTTAATGTAAATCCTGCCCCAAACTGGTTGGCATTTAAATCGTAATTTTCGAATATAACAGAACCATCAGCATGTATAGTTAAAATTTCACCAGGCTCTCCTGCTTCATCTAGTTCTTGTGTAGTTACATAATCATAATATGCATTTGGATTTACAAAATTGTCTACTTTAGAATAAAATGCCTCAAAATCTAAAGTTAAATTTGTACTCAATTTCGTTCTCCAACCCATTTCAAAACTTGTAATAGTTGGATATTTTAGATCTTCTTGGCCACTAACAGTAAAATCCACAGGTACATTTAGATTAGTAGCGTTACTCGCATATTTCACCGTTAAATTACTGTTTAGATACGTATCAAAAAAGAACGGTGATTTACTAGCTCTAGAATAAGCAGCTCTAACTAAATTATTTTTATTTACTCGATACGTGGATGCCATTTCAAAATTGGTGAAATAATTTTTATTAAACCCAAATTTATCAACACGAATAGCTCCAATAATCCTAAGTTTAGATATTGGTTT
Source organism: Algibacter sp. L3A6 (assembly GCF_009796825.1). GTDB lineage: Bacteria > Bacteroidota > Bacteroidia > Flavobacteriales > Flavobacteriaceae > Algibacter. The sequence goes on along the minus strand of NZ_CP047030.1, from coordinate 3,382,072 downwards.
CCATTCTGTTAACACAAAAGCAGAATAAGAAAACGTTTCTCTAGGCTCATCTTTAAATTCGTAATTAAGCTCATTAAAACTAAATCCGTCATCGTAAGTAAATGGGCTATTATAAGATAAAAACTTATAATTAACTCCTGGTCTAATACTTACGTTTTTAAATTCTTTAAAATACTCTAGATTCCCTTCTATATTAGTAAACTTATAAGAATTAAACTTGTAATTATTTTCATCTTTCCCTGTATTAATATTAAACTGCCCGCTTATATTATTGTGATTTATTTTAGCGTTGAAGTAATAACTTTCGGACTCTGTTTGAGACAATGGCGTAGCTAAGTTTACAAAACCTGTTCTTTGACTTTGAGACTTTTGTGCACCAACAGCAATATCAATATTAGAATTTTCTTTAAAATTATGGGTTAAAAATATATTTCCTCCTACTCTTCTTAAACTGAGATCTTCATTATAATGTGCACCGAGTTCTTCTTGATACTCTAAAAACGACCAAGGCTCATTGCCATTTACATCTTTTACTGGTGAGACAAACATGGTTAAACTATCTACAGATGTATACCCTTTCCTTATGAAATCAAAATAATTCGTATCAAAACGGTGCCGTTCTGTAAAATTACCAGAGAAGGAAAGCTTTGTTTTATCATCCCAATTGTAACCAATATTTACGCTAGCATTTTTAGCCTCGTTGGTTCCAATTTGGCTATTAACAGTAATGTTTTTACCTTTTTTATTAGCATGAGAAGTGATGATGTTAATTACACCAGTAACAGCATTAGGCCCGTATAAAGCAGACGCAGGTCCTCTAACAACTTCAATTCTTTCAACATCAATTAAATCGACAGGTAAAGTTTCCCAGAAAGTTCCTCCACTAAAATAACTATATACTATTCGGTTATCAATCATAACCAATATAGTAGTATTGTAAGACAATGTTAAATAAACATTTTTTGTAATATCATCATACCCCCTAATATGAATGTCGTAATTACCTGGTGTAATTTCTCTAACAATTAAACCTTGAGACAAGCGCAATGCTTCCGGAATACTTGTAACTCCAGAATTACTAATTTCCTCTTTACTAATAATAGTTGTAGACAGTGGTGTCTCAAATAAATCTTCTGGGTGTTTAGAAGCAGTTACCACAACATCAATATCCAACAACTCTTCAAGAGTCATATCATTATAAACTTTACCTTTTTGCGCGAAAGTTTTGAAGCATAACAAAGATGTTATGATCATAATGAATAAAAGTATTTTTTCCTTAAAATTCATAACTTTGTTATTTAAAAATTTTTCCAATTCTCAATATATCCGAAGAGAACGATTGTCCCTCCATATCTAGAGATGTTAAATTCACTAATATCTTGGGTTTATTGTTTTCAATTCCAAATCCGAGGGAGATTTCACCTTCTTCTACAAATCGAGTTGTAGCAGTTACTGATAAAACCTTATTGATTCTGCACATTTTAGAAAAGCCATTAATGCCTTCCATAAAATAAACAACATTGAATTCTGAAATATTTCTCTCTAAATCTTTTGGAGTAATTGCTTTAACAACCATTGAGCTTCCTAGTCCTTTAATAAATTCGTCCTTATCTAGAACAGTATTATTATTGTAAACAACTAAGATTTTAATTTTATTATCTTGAGGAATTTGAGGATTATACTTTAAAACCTTAGTTAATAGTGCCGCTTGAATATTTTCGGGCACAGCAATTTTTTGTCCAAAACAAGTATTGCTCCAACAGGTAAAAATGACAATAAGAATTATCCCCTTAGCTAGGCAGCTTATATTTTCGGAGAACTTTAAGTTAATCATTCGTAGGTTTCATTTTACTTTAAAATATATTTATTCAAAATATATTTTTTTCACTTAATACAGTATGATTTTTATCATGTAGCATATATCTGGGACTTTGAAAAATAGCAATCAACAGTATAAGCATGTTAGCTTAATAGAGAAAAATCGTTTTTTTAGATGGTTATTTTTACCATCCTTATAATTATCACAGACTTTATTAAATAATTGTAAAATCAGCTATGCTTCTTGGAAAAAATGATTTGAAGCACGAGAGTTAGCTTTTTTTAATAATTAAGCCAGTAATATATTTTTACTGTGTACGCTCTTCTAAAGATAGAATAGCAAACGGTTTGGTTATAACACTTATATTTAATTTCATTTGGGACAATTTTATTAAGCAATCAAGTAAATCAGCAACAAATTTATAGCCTGACGTAAGAATCGCAACGTTAATTATTTGCTAAAATAAACATTTAATCCGATATAAGTGTTTTTAAACGGTGTTTTAGACTTATTTATTTTAAAAACAAATAATAACGAAGCAAATTACTACAAAAAATTAATGCGATATTCTCAATATTTATAAAACACTAAAATAAACACTGTACTAAATATCGCTACTCCCTTATCAAAAACAGCAAAAAACCTTTAGAAAAAAAATGTACTAGCTAATTATTCAAATTAATTTTTAAATATTTTAACCAAATACTTTTTAGTTGCTTAAATCTTTTTCTAAAAGATTAATTTAAAACAATAGTGTATTTCTGATTATTAATTAGAAAATAAAAAGGATACTTGAAAAAATATACAGATAAAGTAAAAGATCCCTTTAATGAACGGTATCAGGATAAACTGTTATAATGGATAGGTATCAAAAAAAAACACCGTTAATCAAAAGATTAACGGTGTTTTAGTTGTCCCTATTTCTAGGTTAGTCGGGGTGGCAGGATTCGAACCTGCGACCTCCTCGTCCCAAACGAGGCGCGATAACCGGGCTACGCTACACCCCGAATTGGTTATCTATATTTTTTTCAAAATATTTTGCGGAGAGACAGGGATTCGAACCCTGGGTCAGTGTTTCCACCAACGACGATTTAGCAAACCGCTCCTTTCGGCCACTCAGGCACCTCTCCAGTAATGTTGTATGAACATCGCACTAATATTGTAATGCGGGTGCAAATTTAGGATTTCATCTTAAATCTAACAAACATTTTTTCATTTTTTTTTTAAAAATTATTCAGGGTATTCAATTCTTAAATGGTAAATGTTTGCTAGCTTGTGTTTTAGCACTTTTTTAATCGACTCAATTTCTTTAAAAGTGATGTTCGCATTTAAAAATTGCCCCTCTTCTATCTGCTTATTTATTATATTTTCGACAAAAGCGTCAATTTTGGTAGATGTTGGCTCCTTTAAACTCTTAGATGCAGCTTCAATACTATCACACATCATCAGGATAGCAGTTTCTTTACTAAAAGGCTTCGGGCCAGGATAACTAAAATCTAATCGATCTACATCATCATGGTTCTTTTTTTCTTGCATATAGAAGTAATACACCACGCTAGTACCGTGATGCGTTCTAATAAAATCGATAACACGATCTGGTAAATTATTTTTCTTCGCAATTTCTATTCCGTCAATAACATGATCGGTAATTATTCTTGCACTTTCTTTAGACGACAACTCATCGTGCGGATTAATTCCGGTAGATTGATTTTCCGTAAAGTAAGTTGGGCTCTTCATTTTACCAATATCATGATACAAAGCTCCTACCCTAACTAGCATTGCATTTGCTCCAATTTCATTTGCTGATGACTCAGCCAAATTAGCAACGTTTAACGAATGATGAAACGTTCCGGGTGCCTTATTAGACAATTCTTTTAAAAGCTTAGAATTAGTATCCGAAAGCTCTAACAACGATACATCGGAAACCAACCCGAAAACTTTCTCGTAAACATAAATTAAAGGTTGCACAAACAATGTTGCTAAACCACAAAGTACAAAGTAGCCAAAAGTTTTCCAGTCTAAAGTTTCAACCGTTCCTTCATGAATTACAAAAAACGCAAAATAAGCTATAAAATAAATAAGCGTAATTTGCCCAACAGAAATAAATAAATTAGCCCGTTTATAAAGCTCTTTTACCGTTAGTATAGTAACTATACCTGCAATAATTTGCAAAAACATATACTCGTAACTATTTGGTACCACAAAACCTAAAAGCAACACTGTAATAACATGAGAAAACAACCCTAAACGTGCATCGAAAAACGCTTTAAAAACTAAAGGCAGAATACATATTGGCACCACATAAATAAACTTCGAGTTGTAGTTTACTACCATCGTGGTTAGAAAGATTAGCAAAAATATATTGAAGAATATAAAGGTAACTTTCGTATTATTTTCAAATACACTTAATCTGTATTTCATTAAAAATAATAGAAGCATAAGTAACGCTAAGGCCACCAATAACGTGTATGCGAATAAAATCCAAATATAGCTGGATTTGCTCCAGACCTGCGATTCGTATTCCGATTGTAAAGACTTTAATATTTGATATTTATCACCCTGAACAACTTCTCCCTTAGAAACTATTAAAGTTTGTTTTTCAATGCTTCCTCTCGCATAAACTATTTTATCTAACTCTTCTTGTAAAGCTTTGTCTGTAAAAGATTTATCGAAAGTTAAATTTGGCTCTACTAAGTCGTAAAACAATGAAACAAATTCTGTTTTATTAGAAGATAATTTATGCTTTTTTAAAACTTTTTCTATTACAGAAGTTACTTTATCCAATTTAATTAAATCGAAATAGATGCCCTCTTGCTTCTTTACACGTTCGTCTAAAATTACAATTCTTTTTTCTTCGGAAAAACTATAGCTTTCATTTAAAACACCAAAAGCATAAAGCTGAGAAATAATATCGATACCCGTTTTGTATAATTCACTAGAAGATGTTAACGAAATAGTATCGGAAAAATTAGTAGTAAATTCCTTTTTAAATGCTGTTTTTACTTTGTTTTCAATACTACTATCAATGGTAAAATACAACGTTCCATTATTAATAATATCTTCTTTTTCCTTATTAATTTCGCTTTCAGATTTTTTAATAGCAAAATCGAAAGGCGCATACAAGTTCTCTGACTGCCATGGCTTTCCCTTTTCAAAATTATATTTAAATTTCCCACTCTTTGGAAACAAATAAACAATTAAAAACGTAGTGCAAATAAATAAGAGAACCTTATATATTAAAGAATGGTTTCGGTATAATTTATTTAAAAAGTCTTTCACAGGTACATTTTCTAACTAAATATAGATAAAAATTTAGTTAATGATTTCATTTTCAAATGTAATAAAATATTAGGCTTTCACCACCTTTTATAATGAACACATCTCTGTATATTATTAAAAAAATCGTTATTTTCGCAATGAATTTATTCTATTTCTAATTTTTTGTAATTTGGATAAATTATATTCAAAGCTAAACCAAAGTAGATCATTATGAACAAAGAAGTCGTTATCGTTTCTGCAGCAAGAACACCAATTGGTAGTTTTTTAGGAAGTTTATCAACTATTGCTGCTCCAAAATTAGGAGCAATTGCAATAAAAGGTGCTTTAGATAAAATTAATTTAAAGCCCGAATTGGTAGATGAAGTTTTAATGGGTAATGTGGTACAAGCAGGTACAGGACAAGCTCCAGCAAGACAAGCCGCTATATACGCAGGTATACCAAACACGGTGCCTTGTACAACGATAAATAAAGTTTGTGCTTCGGGTATGAAAGCTGTTATGCAAGCCGCTCAAAGTATTGCGCTTGGTGATGCAGATATTATAGTTGCTGGTGGTATGGAAAACATGAGTTTAATACCTCATTATTTACATGCTAGAACGGGAACTAAATTTGGACCAACATCTTTAATAGATGGTTTACAAAAAGATGGTTTAGTAGATCCATATAGTGATGATGCTATGGGTGTATGCGCAGATGCTTGTGCTAATAAGTATGAGTTTTCTCGTGAAGATCAAGATGCTTACGCCATACAATCTTACAATCGTTCTGCAGCTGCTTGGGAAGCAGGAAAATTTGATAACGAAGTTGTACCTGTAGAAGTACCACAACGTCGTGGTGAACCTTTAGTTTTTTCTAAAGATGAAGAGTTTACTAACGTTAAAATGGATAAAATACCGCAACTTAGACCTGCTTTTAGTAAAGACGGAACTGTTACAGCGGCCAATGCTTCTACCATAAATGATGGTGCCGGAGCTATGATATTAATGAGTAAAGAGAAAGCAAACGAACTTGGATTAAAAGTTCTAGCGACTATAAAAAGTTATGCAGATGCTGCTCACGAACCAGAATGGTTTACCACAGCACCAGCAAAAGCGCTTCCAAAAGCCTTGAACAAAGCAGGAATGAAATTTGAAGATGTAGATTTCTTTGAGTTTAACGAAGCTTTTTCGGTTGTTGGTTTAGCAAACATGAAAATTTTAGGGCTAAATGATAGTAACGTTAATGTAAATGGTGGAGCAGTTTCACTTGGACATCCACTGGGTTGTTCTGGTGTTAGAATACTAATTACATTACTAAATGTACTTGAACAGAACAATGCCAAAATTGGTGCCGCTGCAATTTGCAACGGTGGTGGTGGCGCATCGGCTGTAGTTATTGAACGTCCTTAAAAAAATATATAAGTTAGCTTTAAAAGCTGTTGCCTGTATACTAATTTGAATAAAACAGCGCTTTATTTAAAATATTAAACAACGATAATTGATTAATGCAATACGGAATTTGTAATTTAAGCATTGTACCTCTAAGACTAGAACCATCGGACGCTAGCGAATTAATTTCGCAAGTAATTTATGGTGATTTGTTTAAAGTTTTGGAACAACGTAAAAATTGGAGTAAAATTAGAATTGCCTTTGATACTTACGAAGGTTGGATAGATAATAAACAATATGTTGAATTAACCGAAGAACAATACACCAATTTAGACAGACAGCCCTTGCAGCTTTCTGGGGATTTGGTTGAATTTATTCAAGATAAAAACGAACAACTCCACCCTATTGTTTTTGGATCTAGCTTAAACGGAATCTCTATATTAGATCACGACTATGACGGTGGTGTAATTTCTGGAATTCGTCCTAAATCACAAATAATACAAACTGCTTTTACCTACTTAAACGCTCCTTATTTATGGGGAGGAAAAACACCTTTTGGAATAGACTGCTCTGGTTTTACTCAAATGGTTTACAAATTAAACGGGTATAAATTACTTCGTGATGCCTCTCAGCAGGCCACACAAGGTGAAGCTTTAAGCTTTATAGAAGAAAGTGAACCTGGAGATTTAGCCTTTTTTGATAATAGCGAAGGCGCTATTACTCATGTTGGTTTAATTATGGAAGATAATTACATTATACACGCACATGGTAAAGTAAGAATTGATCGCTTAGACCATTCTGGAATTTACAATGTAGATAAAAGAAAACACACGCATAAACTACGCGTAATCAAAAAGATTATTTAATATTTTCATTAAATATACCGCATAAAAAAAGGTCGCAATTTGCGACCTTTTTTATTTTATGAAAGTGACTATATAATTATTGAGCCCCTTCTAAAGCTTCAACTTTAGCTTTTAAACCTTTCGCTTTATCAGATTCACCTAAAATATTATAGATGTTCATTAAAGTTTTAGCTGCGCTTAAGTTTTCAGTATCTATTTCTAAAGCTTTCGCTAAAAATGGTACTGCTTCTTTATATAAGTTTTGACGCTCTTCTCTTAATTCATCGTAACGTAAATCATCTTTTTTAGAACTTCCTAAACCATTCATTTCAGTAATAAGTGGCTCTTCTCTCGCTAATACAAGAGCAGAAATATTAATATAAGCATTTACATAATTAGGATCTAATTCAATTGCTTTCTCATAATAAGCCTTAGCCTCTACTGGGTGATCAGATTGCGATGCAATTACACCTAAGTTATATTGTAACTCAGCATTTTCTGGCTCTAATTCTGTAGCTTTAGTTAAAAGCTCTTGAAACTTTTCAGTGTTACCCATTTTGAAATGAATATTAGCTTCAGAAAGAATTAAGTTTACATCTTCAGGATTTTCATCTCTAGCTTCTTTCATGGCCTCAATAGCCTTCTCATTGTTACCTTCGCTAACATAAATTAATGCTACGTTTTTCACAATTTCTGGTTTTTTAGACTCTGTTACACGCTCACCTGGCTTAATATGGCTCTTTGCTTTTACGTAAAGATCACGAGTTGCTTTATCTAGAATTTCTTCTTCTCCAGTTTCCTTGTTAATTGCAAAATATTGCTTTTGGATACCTGTGTAACCTAATTTTTTAAGTTCTTCATATAATCCTAAAGCTCTATCATACTCTTTTACGTTTACTGCTGTTGCAGCTGCGTAATAAAGATAAACAGTATCTTTTTCTTTTACTCTATAAGACTTTTCAAAATACTTAGAAGCATTAGAATAATCTTGCTTTTCGTAAGCAGCATTACCTTTAGTTAAAAACTTGTTAGTAATAGTTTGCTTTAAAGCTGTTACTTCCGATCCGTATGCGCTTTCTGCTTTTGTAAAACTTTCTAGAGCCGTTGCAATATCTGCATCAGATCCTTTTCCATCAGCATAAAGTGCTTGTCCTAATAAGTAGTAATACTTTGCCTTAGATTTTTCATCCATAGCATCTAAAAGACCTTCTGCTGTAGTTGCTGCTGCTTTTGCCGCTGCAAAATCGCTCGATTTAATAGCTTTTTCTACTGCCTTCAATTCTTTCTTTTGTGCAAATGAAAATGCACCCATTGAAATGGCTAAAGCTATGATTAATTGTTTTTTCATTTTAAGTAATATTAAGTTTAAATTTCAGTGTTATTATCTTCTAAATTATTATCAAGAGTTGTGCCATCTTCAGAAACATCAGTGTTTTCAACACCTTCAACGCCTTCTACAGAAGTTTCACCTTCTTCTCCTTCAAGTACAATCTCTTCATCTTCATGCATTACTTTAGCGACTGCGGCAATAGAATCTTTTCCTTTAAGGTTTATTAATTTCACTCCTTGAGTTGCACGCCCCATAACTCTTAAATCGGCTACCGCCAATCTAATTGCTACACCAGATTTGTTGATAATCATCAAATCATCTTCATCCGTTACGTTTTTAATAGACACTAGATTACCTGTTTTTTCTGTAATAGAAATGGTTTTAACACCTTTTCCACCACGGTTAGTAATTCTATAATCTTCTAAACTAGAACGTTTTCCATAACCATTTTCAGATACTACAAGCACGTTGCTTTCCATATCATCAACAGCAATCATTCCGATAACTTCATCTGTTTCTTCATCTTGCAAACGAATACCACGAACTCCAGATGCTCCACGGCCCATCGGACGCGTTTTAGCTTCTTCGAAACGAATAGCTTTACCAGATTTTAATGCTAACATTACTTGGCTTTCACCAGTTGTAAGTTTAGCTTCTAATAAAACATCATCGTCCTTAATAGTAATAGCATTAATTCCGTTTGTTCTTGGACGAGAATATTGCTCTAAAGAAGTCTTTTTAACCTGACCTTTTTTAGTAGCCATAATTACGTAATGACTATTAATGTATTCTTCATCTTTTAAATCTTGAGTACAGATGAAAGCCATAACTTTATCATCTTGTTCAATATTTACAAGGTTTTGAATAGCACGTCCTTTAGATGTTTTAGATCCTTCTGGGATTTCGTAAACACGCATCCAGAAACATTTTCCTTTTTGAGTGAAGAACAACATATATTGATGGTTTGTACCCACAAATAAGTGTTCTAAGAAATCTTCATTTCTTGTTGTAGATGCTTTTTGCCCTACACCTCCTCTATGCTGTGTTTTGTATTCTGTTAAAGATGTACGTTTAATATAACCTGCATGAGAAATTGTAATAACTACACTCTCGTTAGGGATCATATCTTCGATACTTAAATCGCCACCAGCATATTCTATTACAGAACGACGCTCATCACCATATTTATCACGAACAACAACTAATTCTTCCTTAATAATATCCATTCTACGCTCTTTGCGATCTAAGATATCTTTAAGGTCAATAATAGTTTTCATAATTTCATCATATTCAGCACGCAATTTATCTTGCTCTAAACCTGTTAACTGACGCAAACGCATCTCAACAATAGCTTTCGCTTGAATTTCTGAAAGTTTGAAACGTTCAATTAAGTTATTTCTAGCTTCATCGGCATTATTAGAAGCACGAATAATTTTTATAACTTCATCTATATTATCCGAAGCAATAATTAATCCTTCTAATATATGTGCGCGTTCTTCTGCTTTACGTAACTCATAAGTTGTACGTCTAACAACAACTTCATGTCTATGCTCTACGAAATAATGAATTAACTCCTTTAAGTTTAATAACTGCGGACGTCCATTTACTAATGCAATATTATTTACACTAAAAGAAGACTGTAACGCTGTGTATTTAAAAAGTTTATTTAGAACGATATTAGGAATCGCATCACGTTTTAAAACATAAACGATACGCATACCATTTCTATCAGATTCATCACGAATAAGCGAAATACCTTCTAGTTTTTTATCGTTAACTAAATCGGCAGTTTTTTTAATCATGTCTGCCTTATTGACTTGGTATGGAATTTCGTCAACAATAATACATTCACGACCGTTTACCTCTTCAATATTGGTTTTAGCACGCATAACAATACGTCCACGACCTGTATGGAAAGCTTCCTTTACACCATCGTAACCATATATAGTACCACCTGTTGGAAAATCTGGCGCTTTAATAAGTTGGATCAACTCATCAATTTCAATATCGTTATTTTCGATATATGCAATTGTACCATTTACAACCTCTGTCAAATTGTGAGGCGGCATGTTAGTTGCCATACCTACAGCAATACCCGATGCTCCATTAACTAAAAGACCTGGAATACGCGTTGGTAAAACTGTTGGTTCTTGTAACGTATCATCAAAGTTTAACTTATGATCTACGGTTTCCTTATCGATATCTGCCAACATGTCTTCAGCAATTTTGCGCATACGTGCTTCTGTATAACGCATTGCTGCAGGACTATCACCATCAATCGAACCAAAATTCCCTTGTCCGTCTACAAGCATGTAACGTAAACTCCACTCTTGAGCCATACGTACCATTGCATCGTAAACCGAAGTATCGCCGTGAGGGTGATACTTACCTAAAACTTCCCCAACTATTCTTGCCGACTTTTTATGTGCTGTATTTGCTCTAATACCTAGTTCATGCATACCATAAAGTACACGTCTATGAACTGGTTTTAAACCATCTCTTACGTCTGGTAAAGCACGTGACACAATAACTGACATTGAATAATCAATGTAAGCTGATTTCATCTCATCTTCAATATTAATTGGAATAAGTTTTTCTCCTTCTGCCATATATATTTTAATTAAGTTTTATGTAATTTTCAAAACATGCTAATATAACAATTCCAATAGTTATACTAAGGGTTTTATAATCATTTTTTCATGTTTTTTATTAACAATTTTACATCTCTTTTTAGTTAATAAGTATGTATTCCAAAATTTTGGATTTATATCCTTTTTTTCGTCAATTAGCATTTTACACACAAAAAAAGGTATAGTTTTTGTCGTTGGTAAAATGTTTTAGTATTTTTAATGCAGAAAGGACACGAATATGGATGATAATTTTTCCCCAAGAGTAAAAGATGTTATTGCTTACAGCAAAGAAGAAGCCCTAAGGTTAGGTCACGATTTTATCGGTACCGAACACCTTATGCTTGGTCTTTTGCGTGATGGTAATGGCAAAGCAATAACAATTTTAAACGCTTTAGATATTGATTTAAATCATTTAAGGCGTAAAGTAGAAATATTAAGTCCTGCAAACCCCAATATAGCTGTAGGTTCTAACCAAAAGAAGAACTTACATTTAACAAGGCAAGCAGAACGCGCACTAAAAACCACGTTTTTAGAGGCTAAATTATTTCAGAGCACCTCAATAAATACAGCGCATTTACTGCTTTGTATTTTAAGAAATGAAAATGACCCAACTACAAAACTTTTAAATAAATTAAAGGTTTACTACGACAATGTTAAAGAACAATTTAAAATTATGATAACAAACGATGATAGTTATATAGAACCGAAAGCTGAATTCCCGGATGATGATTCTAACATAGAAGACGAATCTTCTAAAGACAGTATTTTTAATGCACCAACAGGTGCTAAAACCAACAAAAAGTCTAAAACACCAGTTTTAGATAACTTTGGGCGCGACTTAACAGCGATGGCCGAAGAAGGAAAACTAGATCCTGTTGTTGGTCGTGAAGAAGAAATACAACGTGTTTCTCAAGTTTTAAGTAGACGAAAGAAAAACAATCCGCTATTAATCGGTGAACCTGGTGTTGGTAAATCTGCCATTGCCGAAGGTTTAGCGCTTAGAATTGTGAAACGTAAAGTATCCCGAATTCTTTTCAATAAACGTGTAGTTACTTTAGATTTAGCCAGCTTAGTTGCCGGAACAAAATACCGCGGACAGTTTGAAGAGCGTATGAAAGCCGTTATGAACGAGCTTGAAAAAAATGATGATGTTATTCTATTTATAGATGAAATACATACTATAGTTGGAGCTGGTGGAGCTACTGGAAGTTTAGACGCTTCCAATATGTTTAAACCTGCTTTAGCAAGAGGCGAAATACAATGTATTGGTGCCACAACTTTAGATGAATACAGACAGTACATAGAAAAAGATGGTGCCTTAGAGCGTCGTTTCCAAAAGGTAATTGTTGAGCCTACAACGGTAGAACAAACTATTGAAATACTTAACAACATAAAAGGTAAATACGAAGAGCACCATAATGTTGATTATACACCAGAAGCTATTGCGGCTTGTGTAAAATTAACAAATAGATACATGACAGAGCGCTTTTTACCAGACAAAGCTATCGATGCTTTAGATGAAGCGGGTTCTCGCGTACACATTACTAATATTGAAGTTCCAAAACAAATTCTAGAACTAGAAAAGAAACTAGAAGAAGTTAAGGAAACCAAGAATACTGTTGTTAAAAAACAGAAATACGAAGAAGCTGCAAAACTAAGAGATGATGAAAAACGTCTTGAAAAAGAATTAGCTGTTGCACAAGAAAAATGGGAAGAAGACACCAAACAACATCGTGAAGTGGTAACAGAAGATAATGTTGCCGATGTGGTTTCTATGATGACTGGTGTGCCTGTAAACCGTATTGCGCAAACAGAAATTAATAAGTTAGCTGAATTGCCAGACCTTATAAAAGGAAAAGTAATTGGCCAAGATAATGCTGTTGCTAAGGTAGTTAAGGCTATTCAAAGAAACCGTGCTGGACTTAAAGATCCGAATAAGCCAATTGGGTCATTTATATTTTTAGGGCAAACAGGTGTTGGTAAAACACAGTTAGCTAAAGTGTTATCTAGAGAATTATTCGATTCTGAAGAATCTTTAATCAGAATTGACATGAGTGAATACATGGAAAAATTCGCTATTTCTAGATTAGTTGGAGCACCTCCGGGATACGTTGGTTATGAAGAAGGTGGACAACTTACAGAAAAAGTACGTCGTAAACCTTACGCAGTTATTCTTTTAGATGAAATTGAAAAAGCACATCCAGATGTATTCAATATGCTACTTCAAGTTTTAGATGATGGTTATTTAACCGATTCTTTAGGTAGAAAAATTGATTTTAGAAACACTATTATCATAATGACTTCTAATATTGGAGCTCGTAAATTAAAAGATTTTGGTACCGGAATTGGTTTTGGAACAGCATCACAAAAGGCTCAAGAAGATGCGAATGCAAAAAGTGTTATCGAAAATGCTTTGAAAAAATCCTTCGCACCAGAATTTTTAAATAGAATTGATGATGTAGTTGTCTTTAATGCTTTAGAAAAAGAAGACATCAACAAAATTATCGATATCGAATTAGAAAAACTTTTAGATCGTATTAAGTTATTAGGTTACAACCTAACTATTACAGAAACAGCTAAAGACTATATTGCCGATAAAGGTTTCGATAAACAATACGGAGCAAGACCTTTAAAAAGAGCTATTCAAAAATATGTTGAAGATGCTTTAGCTGAAGAAATTGTAGCATCACATTTACAAGACGGAGATAACATCAAAATTGATCTTGATGCGAAAACAGAAGAATTGAGTATTTCAATTATAAAAGCTGAAAAATCAACAGAGTCTTAAAAAACAATTATAAATATAATAAAGCTCGAAATTAGTTTTTCGAGCTTTTTTTATTCATCAAAACACCATTCCATATAAATGATGCACATAGTAAAAACATCAGTTGGGGTCATGCAGGTTTACGAAAACTACGTTATCGGTATTGTTAACGAAGGAGAAACTGTAACCGACCTATCGAATGCCCACCTATTCAAAATAGCAAAAACCCATTTTAAAAACAAAAATTTTGTTTACATCTCACACCGTATAAACTCGTATGCCGTAGATCCTGTTATTTATATTCAAGCCTCAAAAATTGAAAACTTAATAGGCTTTATCATAGTTTCATCTAAAAAAATAGCACGTATCAATTCTCAAATCGAACAAATATTTTCAAAAAAACCATTGAAAACATTTACAGAAATAAATGATGCTACAGAATGGGCAAACAATGCAGTGCGCGAAGCTGATGAAAAATAGTGCAAATTAAAACCCAAACTTAAATAGGCACAGCATAAGAGTTTTTAATTTCGCCCATTACAAAAGTACTCTGTGCACTTCCTATGTTTTTAACACTTCCTAAATGGTTTAGAACAAAATTCTGATACTCCTTCATGTCTTTTACCAATATTTTAAGTAAAAAATCATAATCTCCCGAGATATTATAACACTCCACAACTTCTTCGAGAGACACAATATCCTTCACAAATTGATTACCTATAACACGTGTGTGCTCTTTCAAAGTAATATTACAAAACACTGTTAAGCCTTTTTGAAGCTTTTCGGCATCTAAAACAGCGACATAGTTTTTAATATAGCCTGCTTTTTCTAATTTTTTAATACGCTCAAAAACAGGAGTCGTAGATAGATTCACTTTAGCTGCTAACTGTTTTGTTGTCAGGTTAGAATTGGCTTGCAACATTCTTAACAAGCGCAAATCTATTTCATCCAACGGTAAAGCAGAATTATTTTCTGGTAAACTCATATTTAACTAGATATAAATAACATTATTCTGTTATTTAATTCAAAAATAGGTAAATCACCTGAATATTAGCTATAATTTCTTACTTACATGCTGTAATACTAATTTTGAACAGCAATAAAATCTAATATTTAATTATGAAAACTACCCTTTTAGGGCACCCAAGAATTGGACGCCAACGTGAATTAAAAAAAGCATGTGAAGCTTTTTGGTCAGGAAAAATTAATCAAACTGAACTAATAAACACTGCCAAAGAAATAAAAAAACAAAATTGGTTACAACAACAAGACTTAGGTGTTGATTTAATTCCGTCGAACGACTTCTCTTTTTACGATCAAGTTTTAGACGCTTGTTTAACTTTTGGTTGTATTCCAAAACGCTATAACAACATTGATAAAAGTAACTATTTGGAGTTGTATTTTGCTATGGCACGTGGACTTCAAAAAAATAATATAGATGTTACTGCCATGGAAATGACAAAATGGTTCGATACTAATTACCATTATATTGTTCCGGAATTTGAAAAAGAGCAAACATTTAATTTCTTTTCGAATAAAATTATAGAAGAATACAAAGAAGCTTTAGCATTAGGAATAAAGACAAAACCTGTTTTGATTGGTCCGGTTACATTTTTACTTCAAGGAAAAGAAAAAGAACCGGGATTTCACAGGTTAGATTTATTGGATAAATTACTACCCGTTTACTTCGAAGTTATTGAAACACTAGTAAACTTGGGTGCAGAATACATACAATTTGATGAACCTTGCTTAGCATTAAACCTTTCTGAAAAAGAACAACAAGCTATTACAAAAACATACGAACAGATTGCCGAAAAATTCCCGACATTGAAAGTGTTTTTAGCTAACTATTTTGATTGTTATGGCGAAAATTTAAATATTGCTTTACAATTACCCGTCGATACTTTGCACTTAGACCTGGTAAGATGCCCTTCGCAATTAAATGATATTTTAGAATCGGAACATTTTAATCCAAAAACAAAACTATCACTAGGTGTTGTAGATGGTCGAAATATTTGGAAAAATGATTTTGAAGCTTCAATTAAAACTATAGAAAAAGCGAGTAAAAAATTAGATCCGGCAAACTTATGGATAGCTTCATCTTGTTCCCTACTGCACACACCATACGACCTCGATTTAGAAACCACTCTAGAACCCGAAATAAAACAATGGCTAGCTTTTGCTAAACAAAAAATTGAAGAAATTGTTGCGCTTAAACATTTATTAAAAGCAGATAACGATGGTTATTTACACTTGTTTGAAGAAAATAAATTAGCAAACCTCACCAAGAAAAGCTCAAAACTAATCCATAATGATTTGGTAAAAACGCGAATTTCTAATTTAAAATTATCCGATAGTCATAGGGAAAGTACTTTTTCTACACGTCAAGTTTTACAAAAGCAAGCATTACACCTTCCGTTATTCCCAACTACAACTATTGGCTCATTCCCCCAAACCAAAGAAGTTCGTAGCTGGCGTTTAAAATTCAAAAAAGGAACGTTATCTCAGCAAGAATACGACGCTTTAATTGCTAAAGAAATTGAAGACTCTATCCGTTTTCAAGAAGAAATAGGTCTAGATGTTTTGGTACATGGTGAATTTGAACGTAATGATATGGTTGAATATTTTGGAGAAAAACTAAACGGATTTGCCTTTAGTAGCTACGGTTGGGTACAAAGTTACGGTAGCCGTTGTGTAAAACCACCTATTTTATTTGGCGATGTATCTCGCGAAAACCCAATGACCGTAAAATGGTCTGAATACGCACAATCTTTAACTGATATTCCTGTAAAAGGCATGCTTACTGGTCCGGTTACTATTTTACAATGGTCTTTTGTTCGAAACGATCAGCCTAGAGAAGTTACTTGCAACCAAATTGCGCTAGCGATTAGAGATGAAGTTACAGATCTAGAAAAAGCGGGTTTAAAAATTATTCAAATAGACGAACCTGCCATTCGTGAAGGTTTACCATTACGAGAAGAAGAATGGAAGAATTATCTAGATTGGGCTGTAAAAGCATTTAGAATTTCAGCAAGTGGTGTGCAAAACCAAACTCAAATTCATACACACATGTGCTATTCTGAATTTAATGATATTATCGCGAGTATTTCTGATATGGATGCCGATGTAATTACCATTGAAACATCACGTTCTGAAATGGAATTACTAGATGTTTTTGTTGATTTTAAATATCCTAATGAAATTGGACCAGGCGTTTATGATATACATTCGCCACGTGTTCCTTCTTTAGAAGAAATTGAAAACTTGCTTACAAAAGCCAAAAACGTTTTACCTAAAGAACATATTTGGGTAAACCCAGATTGCGGACTAAAAACTAGAGATTGGCCAGAAACCAAAGATGCTCTAAAAAATTTAGTAACTGCTGCTAAAAACTTAAGATCCCAAACGTTGGAGTTCGTTTAAGCTTCCCCTAATTTGAATAAATAAGACTGTTTTTAGAATGTATTTTTACTACGCTAAGGCAGTCTTTTATTTTCGTCTGGCACTCTAAATAATAAAATAATACCACCTATAAAAAAGACAACAAGCACCAAAATAGCATTTCTCATGGTTCCGGTAATTTGGTCTACGGTAGCAAAAATAACCATACCGATTACAATACCGATTTTCTCTGCAACATCGTAAAAACTAAAGTATGATGTGGTATCTTCTGTTTCTGGTAAAAATTTAGAATATGTAGAACGCCCAAGTGATTGCACTCCTCCCATAACCAAGCCAACAATACCAGCTGCAATATAAAACTCCATTGGAGTATGCATCATGTAAGCATAAAAGCACAAAAACATCCAAACAAAATTAACTGCGATTAGTGTTTTAATATTTCCGTATTTAGCAGATGCTTTAGATGTTACATAAGCGCCCAAAATGGCAACCAGTTGTATCACCAAAATACTAACAATTAAACCCATTGTTTTTTCACTATCTGTTCCCCAAGAAATTTCTTCTTCTCCAAAATAAACAGCAACCAGCATAATAGTTTGTACAGCCATACTAAATACAAAAAATGCATATAGATAGTGTTTCAATCTTAAATTTTGCTTTAACTCTTTCCAAACTTCTCTTAATTCTTTTAAACCATTAAAGATGACAGCTCGAGTTACTTTGTGTCCAGATTTCGTTCCTTTTGGTAGAAAGTAAAATGAATATTGACTAAATAATGCCCACCAAATTCCAACTGTAATAAAAGATATTTTCATAGCCTTAACCGAAGCTAAGTCTTTAGCCGCATCCATAGCTAATTGAATTTCAGCCTCGCTTCCTGTTTCTAAAATAGATGGATCTATACTTAAATCGAATCCAAAAAACTGCGGAAACATCACCATCAATAAATTAAAAATCAACAACAGTACCGATCCCAAATACCCCATTGAGAATCCTTTAGCACTAACACTATCTTGCTGTTCTGGATAAGCAATATCTGGTAAATATGAATTGTAGAAAACCAAACTTCCCCAATAGCCAATTAATCCCATAAAATAGAACAACAAACTCAGGTGAATTTGCTCTAAATTAAACCAATATAATCCAATACAACCTGCGCTACCAACGTAACAGAAAAACTTTAGAAAGTTCTTTTTATTTCCAACATAATCGGCAATTCCGGAGAGTATTGGCGAAGTAATCGCTACTACCAAAAAGGTAAAAGCCGTTACATACGTAATTAGTGCGGTGCTTTTAAATTCGGTACCAAAAGCTTCTACAGTTTTAACTTCCGAAAGAAATAGTGCCGAATAAAATATCGGGAAAATTGAAGATGCGATAGTTAAAGTATAAACCGAGTTTGCCCAATCGTAAAATGCCCAAGCATTTAATAGTTTTTTACTTCCCTTTTCAAGTTGAATCATATAAAAAATTTGGCTAAATAAAAAAAGCTGCTAATAATTAGCAGCTTCTAAAGTAAACAAATATTTTATTAAAATGTTATATCGCTCTAAACGATGTTACACCAAATTTTGTAGCTTCCTTTTTAGCATCTGGAGCCCATTGTGTTAGGTTATTAATACGCGTATCGTTAGATGGGTGTGTACTCATAAATTCTGCTGGAGCATCTCCTCCACTGTTCGCTTTCATACGTTTCCATAATTCAGCCGCTTCATCTGGGTTGTAACCAGCAACAGCCATTAAGTATAAACCAATTTTATCAGCTTCAGTTTCATGACTTCTGCTAAAAGGTAACATACCTAATACATTCGAACCAACACCATAGTATTGGTTAAAAGCATTTCTAGATTGCTCATCTTGTATAGCTACATTTCCTGCAACTGCTAAACCTTGTTGTACATATCCCGCACTCATACGTTGTTGTCCGTGGTTTGCTAATGCATGCGCAACCTCGTGCCCCATAATAGCTGCAACACCTGTTTCATTTGCTGCTATTGGCAAAATACCTGTGTAAAATACAATTTTACCACCTGGCATACACCAAGCATTTACGGTTTCATCATTTACCAAATTATATTCCCATTTGTAATCATTTAAGTAACCCGCATTTCCATTTGCAGTTAACCATCGTTCGGCCGCTACAGCTATACGTTGCCCTACTCTTGTAATCATTTCGGCATCTTTAGTACCTGTTACAACATTATTATCGGTTAAAAACTGATCGTATTGAGCAAAAGCAGTTGGAAACAACTGAGCATTAGATACAAATGCCATTGTTTTTTTTCCTGTAAAAGGGTTCGTTGCACAAGAAAATATCATGGCACAAACTCCTAAGGATATTAAAGTAACTTTTAGTTTCATCATATTAGGTTTTATTTGGTGTCAAAAATACAAAATCTGTATGTTTAATATTGAGACACATTTTTAATTAATTAGTCACATTCAAATTTAACAAACTTTGAACATAATAAAAGCGCTTTTTTATGAAAAATATAACTTTAATTAAATTCTATTCTGTTATTTTTAGATTTATACTACGACTGAATTAAAAAACAAATTTAAATATGAATAAGATAATAATAGTACTTGCTTTATTTTTAGCTTTTAGTTGCAATTCTACAGCACAAAAGAAAAAAAACGAGGTTAAGAAAACTTTTGAAGTTACTAAAACAAAATCTGAATGGAAAGCACAATTATCGGATACAGAATATTACGTTTTACGTGAAGCAGGAACCGAACGTGCTTTCTCAAGCGCTTTAAACAATAACAAAAAACAAGGAACTTACGTTTGTAAAGCTTGCGAAACACCTTTATTTAAAAGCGAGCATAAATTTGATTCTGGTACAGGATGGCCAAGTTTTGATAGAGAAGTTAAAGGTAATGTTGATTTTTCTACCGATTACGATTTAGGGTATGCTAGAACCGAAGAACATTGTGGAACTTGTGGCGGACATTTAGGTCATGTTTTTAACGATGGCCCAAAGCGTACAACCGGAATGCGCCATTGTATTAACGGTGTCTCTTTAACATTTGTTCCTGCGGAATAAGGTTTACTGAAAGTTACCTTCTCCATTTGCTTTTATTGCCTTGATAGATTACATTTATCGCATGGAAAGTTATTTAGAAAGTATTAGAAAACAGTTTGAATATTATAAAGGTTTAGGCGACAAAACTTTTGAGCAATTATCGTTTGATGAATTACAAAATGAAATTGCTCAAGACGCCAATTCTATAGCCATTATAATAAAACATATTTCTGGGAATATGCTAAGCCGTTGGACAAACTTTTTAACGGAAGATGGTGAAAAACCCTCCAGAAACCGAAACCGAGAATTCGATGATACTTTTGAAACCAAAGACCAACTATTAGAAAGTTGGAATACTGGTTGGGACTGCCTATTTAATGCTATAAAACCTTTAACGGAAATTGATTTGGAGCGCATTGTTTATATTAGGAATGAAGGCCATACCGTTACGGAAGCCATAAATAGACAATTAGCGCATTACTCCTACCATATTGGTCAAATTGTTTTTTTAGGTAAAATTTTTAAAGGAAAAGATTGGCAGATTCTGTCTATTCCTAAAGGAGCTTCTAAAGCTTATAATGATAAAAAATTCAGCGAAGAGAAATCTAGAAAGCATTTTACTGATGATTTATAATGGTGGTTTTTTGTAGTTTAAATTTCGATATTTTAAACTGAAGTGCTTACTGTGATGTGATGTCTCCCGGCGTCTACATGACAAAAGAATTCTTTACTTTTTTGGAGGTTATGATTCATGTTGAAAAGCCAGATTTCTAAACTTAACTACCAGAAAAAAAAACAGCCTTCGTCATTTCGACGTGAGGATAAATATTACAATCTTATGAACAAGTGCTTACTGTGGTGTGATGTCTCCTAGTGTCGACATGACAAAAGAATTCTTTACTTTTTTGGAGGTTATGATTAATATTGAAAAGCCAGATTTCTAAACTTAACTACCAGAAAAAAAAAAAACGGCCCTCGTCATTTCAACGTGAGGAGAAATCTCATAATCCTTTGAACAATTGTTTCTGTTATACGATGTCTACAAGCGTCGACATGACAAAACAAACCCAATAATATAAATACTTAAAACATACTTTTGCGGATATGCCCTGCGAGAAGGATTGATGCGGCATCCTTTTGTTTTAAGTTGATTAACTTGTACTTTCTTGTTTAGAAAAAACGAAAACAATAAATCCCTCATTTTTCCTAATAAAAAAAACAAAAGATATAGCGGAAAGCCTGGTTGCCATTTTTCATGGCAACTCGCCCAAAAAATTAATATATTAAGTAAATTATTCTGCTTTAAATTTATTTTTAAACGGACGAATAATTAAGCGTGCTTCACGATCGAAACGTATGTAATTATAAACCCAGTTTACAAAAACTACCATTCGGTTTCGGAAACCTATTAGGAAAAATAAATGGACAAACATCCAAACATACCAAGCAAAAACACCTTGAAATCTCACGTTTTTCAAATCGACTACTGCTTTGTTTCTTCCTACTGTTGCCATGGCTCCTTTATCTTTATACTCAAAAGGTTTCATGGGTTTTTCCTCTATTAGCTTTAAAATATTACCCCCCAATTGCTTACCTTGTTGAATGGCGGGTTGTGCCATCATTGGTAAGCCGTTCGGAAACTCATCGGTTGCCATACAAGCGATATCGCCAATGGCAAAAATATGCTCGAAGCCTTTTACTTGGTTGCATTGGTTTACTAAAATACGGTTACCGCGAGTAACAAAATCTTTAGCGTCAAGTCCTTTTATAGTTGCACCTTGTACTCCAGCTGCCCAAACTACGGTAGCTGTATCGAAGATTAAATCGGAGTTTGTAGTTACTGTTTTACCGTCGTAATTAGTTACACGAACGTTTTTCCAAACATGAACGCCAAGTTTCTCAAGAAAATCTTCAGCTTTTGCCGATGCATTTTCACTCATCCCCTTTAATAAACAACCTCCAGATTGTATAATATTAATCTGCGCTAAACGGGTATCTAAATCGGGATAATCTTTTGGAAGAATACCTTTTTTAATTTCGGCTAAAGCACCTGCAAGCTCCACACCTGTTGGACCACCACCTACTATTACAAAATTCATGAGGGCAATACGCTCATGTAAATCAGTCGTTAATAGAGCTTCTTCAAAATTCTCGAGTATTAAACTTCTTAAATTTAAAGATTGAGGTATGGTTTTCATGGCCATACTGTGCTTTTCGATTTCCGTATTACCAAAATAATTAGTTTTAGAGCCCGAAGCCACAACTAAATAATCGAATTTTAAATCACCAATATTGGTTTTTATGGTATTGCAAGTGGTATCAATTTCATTTACTTCTGCAAGCCTAAAGTGAAAGTTTGGAAAATCTTTTAAAATTTTACGAATTGGATATGCTATGGAGTCTGGCTCTAGTCCACCGGTAGATACTTGGTATAATAACGGTTGAAATGTATGATAGTTATGTTTATCCAAGAGCACCACTTGTACTTCTTGTTTTGACAATTTTCTTGCTAAGGCAATTCCTGCAAAACCGCCACCAATTATAATAATTCGTGGGTAACTTGTTTTAGGTATGTTCATAAATAATAACTTGCAAAGCAAAGGTAGTAAAACAATGGTAAATTCCCTTTATCACTAGGGCTTCTAATTTATTGAAAACCAAATGAAACAGGAGTGTGCTTTTTTTTTCGATTTAAGGCTTTGTTAATTCATTATTACATTTCGATTTTGTAAATTCGTAACCTAAAAATTAACAAATGAGTAAATACGATATTATTGTTCTTGGAAGTGGTCCTGGTGGTTATGTAACAGCTATTAGAGCATCACAATTAGGTTTTAAAACTGCTATTGTTGAAAAAGAAAATCTTGGTGGGGTTTGTTTAAACTGGGGTTGTATTCCAACCAAAGCCTTATTAAAATCTGCTCAAGTTTTTGAATATCTAAAACATGCTGAAGATTACGGTTTAAAAGTAACAGATGCAGAACGCGATTTTGATGCTGTTGTAAAACGTAGCCGTAACGTTGCAGACGGTATGAGTAAAGGTGTTCAGTTTTTACTAAAGAAAAATAAAGTAGACGTAATTGATGGTTTTGGAAAACTTAAACCAGGTAAAAAAATAGATGTTGATGGTACTGAATATAGCGCCGATAATATTATTATAGCTACAGGTGCTCGCTCTCGTGAGTTACCAAACTTACCGCAAGATGGTGAAAAGGTTATAGGATATAGACAAGCTTTGACATTAAAGGAACAACCTAAGAAAATGATTGTGGTTGGTTCTGGAGCTATTGGTGTTGAGTTCGCATACTTTTACAACTCTATGGGAACTGATGTAACTATTGTAGAATATTTACCAAACATTGTACCTGTTGAAGATGAAGACGTATCTAAATTAGTTGAGCGTTCTTTCAAAAAATCTGGTATTAAAGTAATGACTTCTGCTGAAGTAACTACTGTTGATACATCTGGAGACGGTGTAAAAGCTACAGTTAAAACAAGTAAAGGAGAAGAAGTTCTTGAAGCTGATATTATTTTAAGTGCTGTTGGTATTAAAACAAACATTGAAAACATTGGATTAGAAGATGTTGGAATTGTTGTTGATAGAGATAAAGTAATTGTTAACGATTTTTACCAAACTAATATTCCTGGATATTTTGCTATTGGAGATATTACTCCTGGGCCTGCATTAGCACACGTTGCTTCTGCTGAAGGTATACTTTGTGTAGAAAAATTAGCTGGACAACATGTTGAAGCTTTAGACTACGGAAACATTCCTGGTTGTACTTACTGTACTCCTGAGATTGCATCTGTTGGTATCACTGAAAAGCAAGCTAAAGAACAAGGTTTAGATGTAAAGATTGGTAAATTCCCTTTCTCTGCTTCTGGAAAAGCTAGTGCTGGTGGAA
Source organism: Algibacter sp. L3A6 (assembly GCF_009796825.1). Classification (GTDB taxonomy): domain Bacteria; phylum Bacteroidota; class Bacteroidia; order Flavobacteriales; family Flavobacteriaceae; genus Algibacter. Next base: position 3,357,701 of record NZ_CP047030.1, on the reverse strand, counting down.
ACAAAGAAGGTTTTGTAAAAGTAATTTTTGATGCTAAGTACGGCGAATGGTTAGGATGCCATATGGTTGGTGCTGGTGTTACTGATATGATTGCTGAAGCTGTTTTAGGTAGAAAATTAGAAACTACAGGTCACGAAGTTTTAAAAACCATTCACCCACACCCAACAATGAGTGAGGCTGTTATGGAAGCTGTTGCAGCTGCTTATGATGAAGTAATACATATCTAATACTATTAGATATTATAAATATTAAAAGTGCGATTCAAATTATTTTGAATCGCACTTTTTTTTTAGAATTTATATTTGCCGCTTAATTTAAATATAGAATTTGTGGTTGGTAAGTTTGAATTAAAATGCGCATCATCGGTTAAATTATAATTTAGCCTAGCCTCCATTAAAAACGATTCAGTAAAATCGTATTGCACTCCTAAAGTTCCTGATGTAGATACATCTTCAATAACACCATTTTTTAATAATAAACGTGTTGTTGGCCCAAACATAACACTAAATTTTTGAGTAAAACTGTATTTTGCAAGTATTGGAAATTCCTTAACCTTATAGTTTGTATTAAAACCTCCAAAATTGGTTTCAATATTCTCGGCACGGATGTTCCAATTATCACTTATTTTATATTCCGAAAAGTAGTTTGAAAACGGTAAAACGCTATTGTTTATGTTAACATCATCACTTATTACAAATGCGCCTTCCTTTTCTTTGGCGTTTTCTTGAGCATTTAAAATAAAAAAAACAGGACAGATTAAAAATAGAATGAGTAATTTTTGTTTCATATATAAATTATCGTAAATTTAATACTACACAAATCTAACATTAACGCTTGTTAATCTTTCACAATTTATTTATAATTTAAACTTAAAAGATTTTTACAAAAAGCTCTGTATAGCCAATCCGTAACTTGCCATACCAAAACCTAATATTACACCTTTAGCATTTGGAGAAATGTAAGACTGATGACGAAAAGCTTCGCGACCAAATGTATTAGAAATATGTACTTCTACAACTGGAGTTTCAATACCTTTTATAGCATCGCCAATACCTATGGATGTATGCGTATAAGCTCCTGCATTTAAAATAATACCATCTATACTAAAACCAACTTCGTGCAACTTATCTATAATCTCTCCCTCTATGTTAGACTGAAAATACTCTAAACTTACAGATGGATACTTTTCTTTTAATTCACTAAAAAAAGCTTCAAAAGTTAAGCTACCATAAATTTCTGGTTCGCGTTTACCTAACAAATTTAAATTTGGCCCGTTAATGATCATTAGTTTTTTCATATGGTAAATATATTTAATTTTTACGCATAAAAAAAGGAAGCCTTTACGACTTCCCTTTTTTTATTTTCTATAACTATTACTTAGAATACAAATAATACTCCAAATTTAGCCGTTCCACCAAAAGGGTTGTTTACTTCACCTACTCCAAACTCAAAACTGTTTGTAGCTTTAGCTCCAGACACATCTACTTTAGTAGAAGAATATGCTAAAACATTATCTAATCCGAAAGTAAGTGCAATGTTTTCTTTTACAAAGTAGTTAAGACCTAAATCTAGACCAGCTCCAATTGAATTCACTTTAACATCAGAAATTTTGTCATCTAATGTGTTATATCCAACACCAAACTCAGTATACGTTTTAAAACGTTTTCCTAAATCCAAAAAGTAATAACGTCCAAAAGCACCAATTCCAACATTAGAGTTTTTAGAAGTATCAGTTCCTGATGCAGAAGTTTTAGCTGTACCAAAATCTAATTGAACACCAACAGCTAAATCATCACTTAAAAAATAACCTACTTTTGGAGTAATGTTAAAAGCGTTAGATTTTGTATCAAAGTTTTTATCATTAGTACTACTGAAGCCTAAACTTCCTTCAACAAAAACGTTACCTTCTCCAAAACCAAATTCAGTCGTATCATCTTGTGCATTTACTGTAGTAAATCCGAAAACTGCAATAGCTGCAGCAAAAAATAATTTTTTCATAATTAAATTGTTTTATTTTAAATATTCCGCAAATTAACCACTGTTTATCTGTTAAATTAACACTTAATCCTACTTTGTGATAATTTTAACATTGTTTAGACTACAACTCATTGGTAATCAATATCTACAGAAAAAACCTTTTTTTTAACATAAAAAAAGCCGAAAATCAGTTTTTTTTCATCCTTAAATGCACACTTATTTCTTATTCATTTGTTTATTAAATACTTCCAAAAATATAAGCAATCCAATCTCTATTTAATCCAAAAAATTCTCTACTTTTATCATAATGAAATGGAGTCAAGCTTTAAAAGATTATACCTTTTATCTAAAAATAGAAAGAGGGTTATCACAAAATTCAATTAACAGCTATGTACTAGATGTTGAAAAATTAATGTCTTTTTTAGAGGAAAAAGATATTAGCGAAAATGCTATTTCAATTACAGATGAAACCATTAGAGAATTTATCTATAATACCTCTAAACATATTAACGAGCGTTCACAGTCGCGATTAATATCTGGTTTACGTAGTTTTTTTAATTACTTAGTTTTCGAAGATTACAGACCAGACAACCCGTTGGAACTTATAGAATCTCCTAAAATAGGTAGAAAACTTCCAGATACCTTATCGGAAGAAGAAATTGATAGCCTTATAAAAGCCATAGATTTAAGCAAACCAGAAGGCGAACGTAATAGAGCCATGTTAGAAACACTATATGGCTGTGGATTACGTGTTAGTGAATTGGTAAATTTAAAACTATCGGATTTATTTTTTGAAGAAGGCTTTATAAAGGTTACCGGTAAAGGAAACAAACAGCGTTTTGTACCTATTATTGATGTTACTAAAAAATACATTAATATTTACAGAAAAGATATTAGAAACCACATGAATATTCAAGCAGGTTTTGAAGATACTTTGTTTTTAAACCGTCGCGGTAAGCAATTAACACGAGCTATGATTTTTACTATTATAAAACAGCTAGCAGTAAAAATAGATCTAAATAAAAGTATTTCTCCTCATACATTTAGACATTCTTTTGCAACACATTTACTTCAAAATAATGCAGATTTAAGATCAATTCAACTTATGCTTGGGCACGAAAGTATAACCACTACCGAAATCTATGTACACCTAGACAGAAACCATTTAACTAAGGTCGTAGAGCAATTTCATCCGAGAAAATAGTATTTTTATCCATGAAATGTCGTTATTTATGTAAGATTTGAAACAAAATCGAGACTCAAATTGTGACCTATTACTATTTAATGCGTCTAAATTACACCTACTTATAATTTACACTACATTATTAACCCAAAGAAAACCAAATGATTAAACGTATATTCTCACCTATCCGTCGTCTATTTGAACATAGAACTAGTTCTGATAATTCAAATAGTTTAAAATGGCAATTTGCCGTTGAAAACTCGAAAATTGGTGTTTGGGATTGGAATGCAAAGATGAATGAAGTCTTTTATTCCGTTGAATCTAAAAATATTTTAGGATACAGTGACAACGAAATTGGCAACCATGCCGATGAATGGAACAAGCGTGTACACCCAGAAGATAAAGCTGCTTACAATAGCGATTTTCAGCGACACATTACAGGCGAACTAGAACTTTACAAAAACGAACACCGTATACTTTGTAAAGACGGCAGCTATAGATGGATTCTAGATAGCGGAAAAATTGTTAGCAAAGACAAAAACGGTAAACCGTTACGTATTATAGGCACGCATATAGACATTACATCGCGTAAGCGGAATGAAGTGCTTTTAAATGAAAACTTCAACATCATTACCAACCAGAATAAAAGGCTTTATAATTTTACACATATTGTTTCTCATAATTTAAGAACCCATATTGGTAACTTTAAAAACGTATTAGAGTTTCACGAGTCGTCTACAACGCAACAAGAAAAAGATGAAATGTTTAATTATTTAAAAACCATTTCGTCTGCGTTAACAACTACCATTACTAATTTGAATGATGTTATTAGTGTAAACTCAGAATATAACGACCTAAACAATAATATAGGTATAAGTGAAGTTGTTAGAGAAACATTAGGCAATCTATCTATTGAAATCGCTTCAAAGAGAGCTATTATAAATACCGATTTACCTTCTAACTTATATCTTAAAGGAAACTCATCTTATTTAGAAAGTATATTCCATAATCTAATTTCTAACGCTGTAAAGTACGTTCATCCAGAAAAAACACCAACAGTAAATATAAAAGGTGTTCAAACAGAGGAAGGCTTTGAAATTTCAATTTCGGATAATGGTATTGGTATTGATTTAGAAAAATATAAAGAGCAAGTTTTTGGAATGTATAATACCTTTCATGAAAGTAGTAGAGAAGATTCTGAAGGTATAGGTTTATATCTTACCAAGATACAAGTTGAAGATTTAGGAGGCACAATTAATATTGAAAGCAAACTAAACGAAGGCACATCATTCAAACTGTTTTTTCCAAAAGAAAAAGCTTTCCTTCTTAATAAAAAAAAGGAAAGCTTTAATAATACTTCTTCTACTTTCATAAAGTAGTTTATTTTGCAATATTCACTGCACGAGTCTCTCTAATTACAGTAACTTTTACTTGTCCTGGATACGTCATATCCGTTTGGATTTTTTGAGAAATAGTAAACGATAAATCGGCAGCCGTTTGATCGTTAACTTTTTCGCTTTCTACAATAACACGTAGTTCTCTACCTGCTTGAATAGCGTATGCTTTTTTAACACCGCTAAATCCGAAAGCGATTTCTTCTAAGTCTTTTAAACGTTGGATATAACTATCTAATACTTGTCTACGTGCTCCTGGTCTTGCACCAGAGATTGCATCACAAACTTGTATAATTGGCGCTAGTAACGATTTCATTTCAATTTCATCGTGGTGCGCTCCAATAGCATTTATTACATCGTCTTTCTCACCATATTTCTCAGCCCATTGCATTCCTAATATAGCGTGTGGCGTTTCCATATCTGTTTCAGCATCTGGCACTTTTCCAATATCGTGTAGTAATCCAGCACGTTTTGCAAGTTTAGGGTTTAAACCTAATTCTGCTGCCATTACGCCACAAAGCTTAGCAACCTCACGTGAGTGTTGCAGTAAGTTTTGTCCGTAAGACGAACGATACTTCATTCTACCTACCATTTTAATAAGTTCTGGGTGCAGATTATGAATACCTAAATCAATAACCGTACGTTTACCAACTTCTATAATTTCTTGCTCTATTTGTTTTTGAGTTTTCTTAACGACTTCTTCAATTCTTGCAGGGTGAATTCTACCATCTGTCACTAATTTATGAAGTGATAATCTTGCTATCTCACGACGTACAGAATCGAAACAAGATAAGATAATAGCCTCTGGCGTATCATCAACAATAATTTCTACACCTGTAGCGGCTTCAATGGCACGTATGTTTCTACCTTCACGACCAATAATACGTCCTTTAACATCATCAGATTCGATATTAAATACAGATACACAGTTATCAACCGCTTCCTCTGTTCCAATACGTTGTATGGTGTTTATTATAATTTTCTTAGCATCCTGTTCAGCTGTAAGTTTAGCTTCTTCTATAGAACTTTGTATAAAAGCCATCGCATCATTCTTAGCTTCACCTTTTAAAGACTCTACTAATTGCTCTTTTGCTTCTTCCGCCGAAAGGCTAGAAATAACTTCTAATTGTTGTACTTGACTTCTGTGTAATCTTTCTACTTCTTCTTGCTTGCTTTCTAATACATCAAGTCTGTGGTTGTAGTCCTTTATTTTACTCTCTAAACTATCGTTAGATTTTTTAGTTTTAGAAAGTTCATTAGATACTTGAGATTCTTTATCTCTAGTGCGCTTTTCAGCTTCACTCATTTTTTTATCACGACTTAAAATAACCTTTTCGTGTTCTGCTTTTAGCTCTAAGAATTTTTCTTTAGCCTGTAGCATTTTATCTTTTTTAATACTCTCACCTTCTAAATTAGCTTGTTTGAGTATTGAAGCTGCATTTTTTTTAGCGTTTTTTATAAGTTTAGACGCATTGTTTTTTTCTAACGTTTTTGCTATAATAAAGCCTATTGCAAGCCCTAATATAACACCACCTACTGCAAATATAATTGAGTTATCCATCGTTTAAATTAGTTGATTATAATATATAAAAAAGCCTACACTAGCATAAAGTTTTGTATAAACTCCTTAAAAACAAGTTTAGGGCTAACAAGCTGATCAAGGATCTGTCTAACACTAAATAAATTTAGTGTTGCAGCCTGCTTTTACAACTTAAACTCACCCTTTTTAAAGAATTAACGTTGAGTTTATCAAAAAAAATAACCAATGTAGGCAGTAACTTTTTAGTTTATTTTAAAGAACGAATTAAGAGCCTATGTGAGAATCTAACAAAGTATTAAGCGCAACAAGCTTTTCTTCAACATGCTCGTTTATATTTGTTTTATCTATAGACTTCTGCTCTACTTGAGATGCAAATTGCAAGGCACACATGGCCAAAACGTCTTGTTTATCTCGAACAGAATAACTTTGCTCAAATTTTTTAATCATTACTTCAATGTTCTTTGCCGCCTTACGTAAACCTTCTTCTTGACTCGGGTCAATAGTTAAGGGATATACGCGATTAGCAATAGATAGCTTTATTTTAAGCTTGTCGGACATTGAATTTAATTAGCACTATTCAGATAGTTGTCCAATACAATGGTCAATTTCTCTAATTAAGGCATTTATTTTAAGCTTAGTTTCTCTTTTATTATCGTCACCACCAAGCATTGAATTTGCAATTTTAAGAGCTTCATATTTTTCTTCCCAATTAGCATTTAGCTTTTTTTGGTTCAAAATTTCCTGCTTTGAAACTTCTAATTCTTCATTTAATTTCAAATTAGTTTGCTTTAAAAGCTCTATCTTATGTAATACTTTGCTAATTTTGTTTTCTAACGAATCTACAATACCCTCAATATTACTCATTTACCAATTTCAATACTTATCTTACAAAGTTAACCAAGTTCGCTATAAATTACAATAGTTTTTCAATAAATTTTTAGATTATTCCTTTAAACTCCTTTTAAATACAATGGCTTAGTTTTTGCTTTATTCTTTGTGTTTTCGTCTCAAATTAATATTTTAGCAGTTACATTTATCCTATGAAATTTATCCTTTCCCTTCTTCTGTTCTGTTCGTTATTATTAAACGCCCAAAACAACTATCCACAAGATTATTTTGCAAATCCTTTAGAGGGTACTTTGGTGCTCGCTGGTACTTTTGCCGAACTACGTTCTAATCATTTCCATTCCGGACTCGATATAAAAACAAAACAACGCATTGGCTTAAAAGTAAATGCATCGGCTAGCGGATTTGTAAGCCGTATTAAAATTGCACATTATGGTTACGGTAAGGCTTTATATATTACGCATCCAAATGGCTACACTACGGTTTATGCCCATTTATCAAAACTATCTCCAGAGATTGAAGCTTACATAAAAAAGAAGCAATACGAAGCCGAAAGTTATGAAATTGAGCTGTTCCCTACTCCAGAAGAATTACCTGTAACCCAAGGTGAACTTGTGGCTTATAGCGGAAACACAGGCAGTTCTGGTGGGCCTCACCTTCATTTTGAAATTAGAAACAAAGACGAGCACCCTATAAACCCAATGCTTTTTGGTATTGACATTCTAGACACTAAAGCTCCTGTTGTTCAATCGCTTTACGTATACCCTCTAGATAGTACTTCATTTGTAAATAAGAAGAATAAGAAACAGAAAGTAAGATTGGTGCCTTTAAAAAACGGCGATTTTGTTACCGAAAAAATCGATGCCATTGGTAATATTGGTTTTGGAATTAAAACTATTGACAGACAAGATTTGGCTGGAAATTCTAATGGGGTTTACAACATACAAACCGTAATTAATGGTCTGCGTAATTTTGAAATTGATTTTAAAGAATTTTCATTCGATGAAACAAAACACATTAATGCTTTAATAGATTACGAGCATTTTAAAACTAAAAGAGAACGCATACAACGGTTGTATAGAGAAGATAATCAATTAAGCTTATACAAATCGGTATCTAATAACGGTATGTTAACTATACAAGATAGCACCAATTCTGTTTATAAAATTAGAGTATCCGATTATAAAAATAATGCAACCTGGATTACCGTTAATATAAAAGGAACAAAAAACACCATTACCGAGCCAGAAACAGAAAAGATAACACCTTATTTTATTCAGGCCGACCAAGTAACAAATTTAAAACAAGATAAAATTGCTGTCGATTTTTATAAAAACACATTTTATAAAGATTTTTTTTTAGATTTTGAAGTGAAAAATGACACCCTATTATTGCATGACGATACCGTCCCTACGCAAAAAAGTTTCAATATATCTTTTGATGTTAGCCAATATAACGATGCCGATAAAAGCAAACTATTTATTGCTCGCCTACTTGGCTACAAAGATTACCCAGCTTACTCTACAACAAAAAGAAAAGGAGATATTTTATCGACTACCACAAAATATTTAGGAAAATACGCGTTAGCAACAGATAGCGTTCCTCCTACTATTAAGGCAGATAATTTTAAAAATAAACAATGGTTAAGTAATTTTAGATATCTAAAAGTTAAAATTAGCGACGATCTTTCTGGCATTTCTAATTACCGAGCTACCATTAATGGGAAATTTATTTTAATGGAGTACGAATACAAAACAAATACTTTAACTTACGATTTTAACGATGGCGATTTTACAGACACCAACAATAATTTAAAAGTTATTGTTACTGATAATGTTGGAAATAGCTCTACTTTTGAAGCGTTATTTTACAGGAAATAACACAACCTAACTCATCAATTCATTTGAAAACAAAACTTTTAATTTTCAGTTTATTTTTTTTGAACCTTTACAATGGGTTTGCGCAAACAGCAACTATAAAAGGTATTATTTTAGATGAAAACAATTTACCCGTAGAACAGGTTAGTATTAAATCTGGCACGCAAGGCACCATTAGTAATGCTAACGGGTTTTATAGTCTAACTATAAATATAAATGAAGATGTTTTAGTTGAATTTACACATATAGCATTCAAGAAAATATCGAGTACTTTTAATTTGAAGAACGGAGAAATATTCGAATTCAACCCTGTAATGAGTACTTCTCTAGAGCAAATAGCTGCTGTTGTGGTAACGAGTAACCGTAGAAAAGATATTGAAGGTATAATTACCATAAAACCAGAAACTATTAGAAAAATACCTGGAGCTAATGCCGGTGTAGAAAACCTATTAATGACCTTGCCAGGCGTTAGTAACAATAACGAATTAAGTACGCAATACGCTGTACGTGGAGGAAACTACGATGAGAATTTGGTTTACGTGAATGATATAGAAGTGTATCGTCCGTTTTTAATTCGTTCCGGCCAACAAGAAGGTCTAAGTTTTGTAAACTCTAATTTGGTGCAAAATGTTGATTTTTCAGCAGGTGGATTTCAAGCTAAATATGGGGATAAATTATCTTCAGTTTTAGATATTACCTATAAAACACCTTACCAGTTTGAAGTTAATGCCGATTTGAGTTTACTTGGCGGAAGTCTTTCCGTAGAAAATATTAGTAAAGATTCTAAATTTACAAGCATTATAGGTTTACGTTATCGCGACAATAGTTTGCTAGTTGATGCTAAGGAAACCGAAACTAATGTTAAACCAACCTTTGCAGATGCTCAAGCATTTTTGACTTATAAATTTACCGATAAATTTCATTTGAGTTTTTTAGGAAACGCCTCTATCAATAAATATAATTTTGAACCGCAAAGCCGACAAACCAATTTTGGAACACTTGCCGATCCTATTGCGCTTTTAGTGTTTTATGAAGGTCAAGAAAAAGATGAATATCAAACCTATTTTGGAGCTTTTAAAGGAACCTATTTTGCAAACGACGATTTAACTTTAAAGCTAATAGCCTCAACTTATCATACTACAGAAGAAGAGTATTTTGATATTTTAGCACAATATAGATTAGGAGAAGTTAATAGTAATATTGGTGACGAGAATTTAGGAGAAGTAGAATTTAGCGAAGGTGTTGGGAGCCAATTAAATCATGGCCGAAACGATCTTGACGCCTTAATTACAAATATTGAACATAAAGGCGATTTAAGAATTGACGATAACCGTATTGAATGGTCTATAAAATACACTCATGAAGATATTAGAGACCGCTTAGTAGAATGGGAAACCATAGACTCGGCAGGATTCTCTATTAGGCCTCCAAAAACGGTAACAAACGAGCAACCTTATACTCCATTTAGCGGTCCGCTAGAACCTTATCAAAATATTAGAGCTACAAATAGCACACAGATTAATAGACTGCAAGCCTATGTGCAGTGGAGTAAACGCTCTACTCTAGGCAATAGCGATGTTTGGTACAATGCCGGAGGCCGCATACATAGTTGGTCCGTTTCGGGAGATGGAATATCTGGAGGCAATCAAATCGTATTTAGTCCGCGTGCACAATTCACCATAAAACCTAATTGGGAAAAAGATATGCTATTTAGAGTAGCTACAGGTTTATATTATCAGCCACCTTTCTATCGCGAATTGCGTGATGCTTCAGGAACAATTCAGCCTGATGTTAAAGCTCAAAAATCGCTTCATATTGTATTAGGTAACGATTATAGTTTTAAAATGTGGGAACGTCCCTTTAAATTAACTACCGAACTTTATTATAAAGGCATTACCGATGTTAACCCGTACACTTTAGAAAACGTACGTATTCGTTATGCAGCCAATAATAATGCTGAAGCTTATGCATACGGTTTAGATATGCGCTTAAACGGAGAGTTTGTTCCCGGAACCGAATCTTGGTTTAGTTTTGGATACTTAAAAAATGAGGAAAATATAGATAATCGCGGTTACATTGCCAGACCAACAGATCAGCGTTTAAAGTTTGCTGCCTTATTTCAAGATTATGTACCCAATGTACCAAACATGAAAGTGTATTTAAACCTTGTTTACAATACGGGCTTGCCTGGTGGATCGCCAAGTTATGCCGATCCTTACGATTATCAAAACAGATTACCAGATTACAAACGCGCCGATTTAGGATTACAATTTGTGGTAGTCGATGATAAAAAGCAATTTGATCGTGGCTGGAGAAAGCCTTTTAAAGCCTTGTCTTTTGGGTTTGAAATCTATAACATGTTTGATGCTCAAAACTCAATAACAAACACTTGGGTTCGCGATGTATATAGCAAGCGCCAATATGCGATTCCTAATTACTTAACACCGCGTGTTTTTAATGTGAAGACTAGTATGAGATTTTAAGTAAACTATTATTTTATACTTAAATTCTCTGAAAACACTGCTAAAGTATCCGATCCGGTACCTGTTAATTTTTGAACATATATAGCTATCGAATCACCCGTATTTAAACTCACATTTGAACTTAACGCAACATTTTGAATTTGGACGGCATCTAATACATATATAATTGCGCTAGATTCAATAAGTACAGTACCATTTTTTGCTATCATAAAGGCATAAAATGCAGAAGAAATGGTGCCGCCGCCGCCGCCGCCGCTAGCACCACCATTACTTACATTTACTCTAACAGATAAAGACGCATTAACTTGAAAATTTCTTGGCTTCACTCCATCATAAATCAATTCATTATCTTCATCTTCCGTTACTCCAACTGGATTTACAAACCTAAATAATTCATTAGATGTAAAAGTTCCAGCACCTTGAACCTCAACAGCCGTTAAACCCGATATAGTTTGGGCAAACCCACTAGTTAAAGCACCATCGTAAAAAAAGTTACCAGACGCTACCCCGTCGGTTTCAACAGGTAATCCTGGTGTATTCACATCCCATTTGTTAGAAAAATCATACCCAACATAAGGAGAAGACCCATTAACATAATTGCCTCCGCCATAAAAATTAACCTTACTTATATTTCCACTAGTTAAACTAGATACTCCAGTTACATCAATAGCTGCTGTTGCGCCTATTACTTTACTAAAACCACCTTGCTTAAGTATTATATCAAATTCACCTGTAAACGTTTGATAAATACCGCCATTATCACTAGCCCACCCTTCAGAATTTAAAAGTAATTGATCTATATCAGAATATGTAATTCCCGCCGCATTGGTTACATATTGAACAATACTAACAAACACAAGTCCAAATGAGGAAATAGTACCAACCGAAGTTGAGTTCGCTACAACACTATCTCGAAACACAAAACGCTCTGTTCCAGTACTACCCGTCAGATTAAATACTGCTGCTCCAGGTCCAGAGGCAACTAAAGTAAGCCCTCTAATAGAACCGCCAGTATCACCTTCAAAAATAGTACCTCCAGCTCGCATTAGAATATCTTCGTTTGTATCCTCTCCAATTAAATAAGCACCATTTAAATTAATTGGAGCAGCCAAAGTTATTGTACCATTAATTTCATACATAAAGTCGGTAGTTAATAAGTATTCAGCTCCACCACCCGCAGCAAGCTCATCGGCCAAATCGGCTGCAGATTTCACCAATTTATAATTATCTCTAGTTACTGATCCTTCTAACTCAACCCAAACTGTTCCGTCAAAATAGAAAAAAGAACCTTCATCGATATCAAAAACCATTAAACCTTCTGCAGGAGAAGCAATAGCAATTCGCTGTGCAGTTGTCATTCTTGGTGTTAAAATTCCTTGAGTTGTAGATTCTATATCTAGAATTGAAGAAGCATCAGGAGTAGTTGTTCCTATACCTACTTGTGCATGTGTTGGTATCTGAAAAAGAACTAAAAATAATAATCCGATAAAAATAGTAGTGTTTTTCATGTTCGCTTAGCTTTAAGTTACTCTAAATATAATAAATAAAGCGCAAAGTTAAGCATAAAAAATCAGTTAAACACTACAAAAATACATTTAAACGTTAAAAACAATCGTTTCAACGATTTTATTCTTTAAAACCACATTATTATTAAGCGAATTCCTTCAAAATAGAAATCACATAGTCAACCTCCTCTTTTGTATTAAAAATACTAAACGAGAACCTTAAAGATGGTTTTTCTAAATCGTCACCTGATAATATTTCGGATAAAACATGCGATTTTTTATTACTTCCACTTTGACACGCACTCCCTTTAGAACAAGCAATACCTTTTAAATCTAATTGAAAGAGCAACATAGCAGATTTATTTGCCGGAATTGGCAAGCAAACATTAATTAAGGTATAGGTGCTTTTTTCTAAATTCTCTGACTCTCCATTAAAGGTAACACCCGGTAAAGCCGCCTTAATTTCATTTATAAAATATAATTTCAGGCCATTAATATATTCATGCTCTTCTTCTGCACGTTCGTGACATAATTTTAGAGCCGCCTCTAAACCAGCAATATTATGCACACTCTCTGTACCTGCTCGAAGTCCGCGTTCTTGCTCTCCTCCAAAAATTAAAGGTTTAAGGTATCCTATATTTTTTCTGATAAAAGCAAAACCAACACCTTTTGGGCCATGGAATTTATGACCTGCTGCAGCTATAAAATCAACTTGAATATCTTGTAAATCTAAATTATAGTGCCCTACAGATTGTACGGCATCACTATGGAAAAGTGCATTATTAGCTTTACATAAATTAGAAACATGCTTAATATCGGTAATGTTGCCAATTTCATTATTAATGTGCATTAAGCTCACCAATGTTTTGGTTTCTGTTTGTAATAAGGATTCCAAATGATTAAAATCCAAATTCCCTTTGCTGTCCAAATTAACAAAACTGACATCAATGTTATGGCTTTCCTGTAAAGCTTCTACTGTATGTAAAACGGCATGATGTTCAATTTTTGTGGTTATAATATGCTTAACGCCTAAATCGCGAACGGCACTATTCAAAATTAAATTATCAGCCTCTGTGCCACCCGATGTAAAAATAATTTCACTAGCCGAAACATTTAAACAACTCGCTATGGCCTTTCTAGATTTTTCGATTAAAGATTTTGAAGACCTCCCGAAACTGTGTGAAGACGATGGGTTTCCGAAGTTTGCTTTCAAAACTTGCGCCATAACATCAATAACTTCATGTCTCAATTCTGTTGTTGCGGCATTATCAAAATATACTGGTTTCATATTACTTTATTGAGCAACAAAAATACTTCAAATAAAATTATTTCTAATATCGTTCGTTATTAGTTTGAAATGAATTTTACAACATTGCAAAATTAAGTTTATTTATTATTTTTTATTCCATATTTAAGTAGGTTAAAAAAATGATAAAAACGAATTTAATCTGTAATTTTGAAGTTTATTTGTTATCAATATCAATTCCACTATTTTTGTGGCAAAATAGATGTCCATGCGTAAGTTAATTTATATTTCTATTGCTGTTTGTTTAATTTCAATCCAAGGCTGTGATGATGGTGATATTATTACCGTAGAGCTTGAATTCGACGATGAGTTTAGCGCATGCGAAGGTGTATCAGATCTTGTTCTTTATAAAACGAAAGACGATCCATCAGAATCTTTATCAGTATTAATTCCTGATTTGACTTTAGATGAAATTCTAGCGGTAGAAAGTAATGATTCTCTAGAACTTGCCTTAGGTGCTACGTTTTACTATAGAACTTATAGTGATGAAAGTTTACCCTCTACCCTATTTTGTAACGATATTCCTGATGAAGTAACGATTACTTCCAGTGAAAGTGATGCTTGTACTGCGGAAATTTTAACTGTTTTAACTAAAGATGATGAAGATGGAATTTTAGCAAGCTTAGAAGATCTAGATGGTGATGGCGATTTAACTAATGATGATACCGATGGTGATGGTTTACCAAATTATATTGATTGGGATGATGATGGTGATAATATTTTAACTGAAGATGAAAACCCAGACCCAAATGGTGATGGTGATTTAGAAGATGCTCAAGATACCGATGGTGATGGTATTCCTGATTATTTAGATGATGATGATGATGGCGATGGTGTTTTAACTCGTGATGAAGAAAACGACTCACAAGATCAACGCCCAAATAACGATATTACGAACAGTGATGTTGGCGCAGATTACTTAAATCCCGCCGTTGCAGAAACAGTTCCAGCAACAGCTTATAGAGAACATACAATTTACTTTACTTATTTAGTAACTGTAAACTTGCAAGAAATTAGTTTAAGCTTTTTATCTCAGGACGATTTTGATTTTGGTGTTTTAAGCGATAGTGGTTTAACATCATCGGAAAGTGTAACCCCAGATTTTGAGTAAGCTTTAATCGGTACTTACATTTTGATAAATATAAACCTCGGTGGCGCCTAAACCATATTTTTGGTAATTGGCGTCGTAATATTTAACGTTGTTATAGCGACCAAATAAATATTCTAATTCCATTTTAAGCACACCTTCTCCAACACCATGGATAAATACAATTTTCTGTATGCGTTTAGAAATAGCCCAATCTAGCTTATACCTTGCTGTATCTAATTGGGTGGTTAGCATATCGTGATTACTCATGCCTTTAGAGGATTTTACAAGCTGATTGATATGTAAATCGACCTCCATTGTAGGCTCAAATCTTTCTTTTGGTTTTACTCTAACAGATTTTCTGCGACCTGGTTTTTCTTTTTCATCTAAAACAGAACTTAAACTTTTATGAGAAAAAACACCAGTAGAAAAATCGCTCTTTGAAGTATCTTTAACGAGTTCTTCGGCTTCAAAATCTAACAAAAAACCATCGGTTGTTTCAATAGATATTGTATTTCCGGCAATAGATTTTATATGCCCAGACAGGTTTTCATCTAAAACTAAAACAAAATCGTTTACTTTAAATTTCATAGTAATTAGTTTTCTATTGAGTCGTTGTTTTCTAAATCTTTATCCCTTTTACTTGGTACTAATTTAGAAATCCTATAAACTCCCATCATTAAAAAAACAATACCAACCATTAGTAAATATTGGTTCTGCTCTGCACCAACTTTAGCATACATAGCAACTACGGCTCCAACTAAAATTAATATATAATTTAAATACTTCATTTGGCAAATTTAAACAAATACTAATCAAAATAATTGAGATTATAATTTCTTAAATTACTTAAAAATATTAAATTACTAATTATCAAACACTTAAATTTTAGCCATTTTTAATAAATAATATAATGTTAGCAAAGTTTTAGTATATTTGTATTGTTCCATATTCATCTAAAAATCATGACAAAACCTACACAAAACACCTATAAAACACTTTTTACTTCGATGAAAAACACTTTAAAGAAGGAAAAAACATCAACTCTATCAATTGGATTTGCTCTATTCGCTACGGTATTAACATGCCAATTTGCCGAAGCTCAACTAGCTGTAAGAAACAATGCATATGTTTATGTAAATGATGAAATTGTATTTGTTGAAGATGATATCAACCTAGGAGAACCTGCAAGTACAATCTATTTAAGAACCGATGCTCAAGTGATACAAGGTACTGGAACTACAGGAAACTCAGGGGAAGGCGCATTAAGTGTTTACCAAGATGGAAATGTTGGTGTTTACGAATATAACTATTGGTGTTCGCCTACAGGACTTCCTGCTGCTGCTGCCGGAAATGGCTTATTTGGCATCACGCTACTTAATGATATCGTGGATGATGTAATTTCTACTTCTGCAGGTACAACCCACCAGCCTGGCTATAATGGGACATCTGACCCTTTGAATATAGAACCGTATTGGATTTGGACTTTTGTTAATGGTACAGATTATTCAGAATGGAATCCTATTGGAAACGCAACTGCAATTCCTCCAGGATACGGATTTACAATGAAAGGAACCGCTGGCACCAGCTCAAACAACCCAGGTGATAACCAAAAATATGATTTTAGAGGTAAACCTAACACAGGGCAAATAAGTGTCCCTATTACTGCAGGTGAAAATAGCTTAGTAGGTAATCCTTACCCATCTGCAATGGATGCTCATGCTTACATTTGGGATGCAAATAATAGAAATACCATTACTGGAACTTTATATTATTGGGAACAAGACCCTAGTGTGAATTCGCATAATTTAAACGCTTATGATGGTGGATATGCTACATATACAATAAGTGAAGATGAAAATACAGAAATTAAAGTAAGTGCTGTTTTTAAAACATATAATAACGATGGTTCTGAAAATGGTAATAGTGGTACTCCTTCTAGTGGTGACGTACCAACACGATTTATACCTATAGGACAAGGATTTATGGTTTTAGGACATCCTTCGGCTCCTGCCATGAGTAATGTTAATGCAGAAAATAGACATCGTGTTTATGAGAAAGAAGACGGAATTGGGAGTGCTTTTTTTAGGTCAACTAACTCTAAAACTAGCGAGACAGTAACAAATAGTCTTTTTACTCCAGTACCTTCAGATTATAAACGATTTAGATTGAATGTAGATTTCAACAACCTATATACCAGACAAATTGTAGAAACCTTTAGCCCTAGCGCTACAGAAGGTTTTGACCGTGGTTTAGAATCTAGATTGCACGATGATGATATATTATCATCGGATGCCTATTTTTCTATAGAGAATTTAAGTTATTTAGCGGAAGCCTTGGTTTACGATGAGAATCTTAAAATACCTTTCACGGTAAAAATCGCGAATGATATGCCTTTGAGAATTAGAATCGCAGACGTCCAAAATTTCGATTCAGATTTACCAATTTACATTCATGACAAAACAACTGATCTATATGTTAATTTACAAAGTCAAGACTTTAGTGTAAACCTCGATGCTGGAAATTACACGGAACGTTTTGAAGTGACATTTAGAGCAGACGTTACATTGGCTACCGAAGAACATCTTGTGGATAGCATGGACGCTATTCAAAATAATACAACAGATATCCTTAAGGTTTTAAATCCTTCGAATTTAGATATTAAATCTATTTTTGTTTACGATGTTGCTGGCAAACAAGTAATAACAGAAAGACCTAATGCCATTTCTAATGCTTACGAGCTTTCTACAAAACAACTTAGTACAGGTGTTTATATTGTAAAAGCAACGCTAGATAACAACACAACATTCAATAAAAAGATAATTATTAATTAAACCATTTTAATACTGGTTTAAAAAAGCCAACTAACAAAAAATCAATAAAGCATTTTTTTGTTAGTTGGCTTTTATTATTTTAGCATACTTAGAACAAATAAAACATGCAATCTCTAGAAAAATACATGCTTCCATGCCTCAATAAAAAACTATTTGGTGTAGAATGTATGGGCTGCGGTATACAGCGCTCTATTTCATTAATTTTTCAAGGTGACTTTATTGCTGCTTTTAAAATGTATCCTGCTATTTATACTTTAATACTACTCTTTGGATTTGTTGCACTAAACTTTTATAAAAAATTCGATTTTTCTTACAAAATAATTGTTGCCTTAGGAATAATAAATGTGATTATTATTTTAACAAGCTTCGTAATAAAAACCTTTTATATTTAACTAATTAAAAATTTTATGGAACAACAAAAATTACCCAATGCAACGCTTATTTTAGTCTTCGGAATACTATCTATCCTTACCTGCTGCTGTTATGGTATCATAGGTTTAATACTAGGTATTGTAGCTATTTTTTTAGCGAATAAAGCAAAACAAGTTTACCTTGAAAACCCCGATAGCTACTCTGGATTTCAAAATGTAAAAATAGGTAAAGTTTTAGCTATTATAGGTGTTATATTAAGCGTGATGTATCTGCTTTTTGTTATCTGGCTAGTTGCAACTTTTGGTTGGGATACATTACAGGATCAAGAATTAATGCAAGAAAAAATGCAAGAAATGATGGGGCAATAAATTATTCATTAAACATAAAAAAAGCGACCAATTGGTCGCTTTTTTTAATTCTATAATTACTAATTTTTACTTTTCAAATTGAGAAAGTGTTTTTGTTATAATAGAAACACAGTCTAATAATTGCGCCCTCGTCATCACCAAAGGTGGTGCAAAACGAATAATATTACCATGCGTTGGTTTTGCTAGTAAGCCATTATCGCGTAAAGCCATACATATATTCCAAGCTGTATCACTTTCTTCTGTATCGTTTATTAAAATAGCATTTAGAAGACCTTTTCCTCTAACACCATTTACTATAGAACTTGTTTCAATAAATTTAGACAATTCCGATCTAAATAACTCACCTAACTCAAAAGCATTATTAGCTAATTCTTCATCTTTAATAACATCTAAAGCTGCGATACCAACGGCCGCTGCAATTGGATTTCCTCCAAAAGTACTACCGTGATTTCCTGGCTTTATAACATTCATAATTTCGTTATTAGCTAAAACAGCAGATACAGGATATGCACCTCCAGATAAAGCTTTTCCTAATATTAAAATATCAGCTTTTACTTCAGGAGTTCCAGAACAATGTTTATCTGCACAACTACAGTTTCCACAAGTTGCTAATAAACGCCCTGTTCTTGCAATACCTGTTTGCACTTCATCTGCTATAAATAAAACATTGTGTTTTTCACAAAGTGCTTTTGCCGAAGCTAAATAACCTTCGCTTGGCACGTAAACTCCAGCTTCACCTTGAATAGGTTCTACAAGAAAACCAGCAACGTTTTTATTATTCACTAAAACATCTTCTAGTGCTTTTAGGTTATCGTATTCAATTTTAATGAATCCTTTTGTATAAGGGCCAAAGTTCTTTCTAGCTACAGGATCGTTACTAAACGAAATAATGGTTGTGGTACGCCCATGAAAATTATTTTCACAAACTACAATTTCAGCTTCATTCTCATCAATACCTTTTACTTCGTAAGCCCATTTTCTACATAGTTTCAAAGCTGTTTCTACAGCTTCTGCACCCGTATTCATTGGTAATAACTTATCGTAATTAAAAGTTTCTGTAGCGTATTTTTCAAACTTACCAAGCACATCATTATAAAACGCTCTAGAGGTTAAGGTTAATGTTTGCGCTTGCTCTGTCATGGCTCCAACAATTTTTGGATGACAATGCCCTTGGTTTACCGCAGAGTAGGCCGACAAGAAATCGTAATATTTCTCCCCCTCTACATCCCAAACATACACACCTTCTCCTCTACTCAATACTACGGGTAGTGGATGGTAATTGTGTGCACCATACTTGTTTTCTAAATCTATCGCTTGTTGCGAAGTTAATTGGTCTAAAACAGCCATTTTAAAAAAATTTAAACGTTTATATCCAAAAAAATGGATATTATAAAATAACCATTCCTTCTCTACCTTTATCCTTTCGAAGTTTCGAAAATTCAGCGTGGGAGAGAAATCATCCCTAGGAATGCCAAATTTATGAAATATTCAATTAAAATGTGTCTTTTTAATATTTAATGTGTCCAAGTAGTAACTATTACTTAATCAATAACAAAAAATTATGGACTATTTAACAAATGTATTAGAACAACTTTCACAATCTATTGGTGGAAATTTATCAAGTGCTTTAAGCGCTTTAATTATCATCATTATAGGTTGGTTTATTGCCGGATTACTAAAACGAGTTATTTTTAAATTACTCAAAAAAACGGGCATTGACAACAAAATGAAAAACTCTAAAATTGGTATTTCGGGCTTTATAAGCAAACTGGTTTACTTTTTAGTAATGATTTTTGTTTTCACTTTAGCTTTAGAAAAATTAGGAATGAGTAGTGTACTCGATCCTTTAAAAAATATGCTAGATGAGTTTACTGGGTTTGTTCCAAATATTATTGGTGCTGGTTTAGTTTGCTACATTGGCTATATGCTAGCAACTATAGTATCCGAATTAGTTGAACTTTCAGGAGATTCAATTCAAAAATTCACACCTAAATTAAAACTACCAGAAAACATTGATATTGTTAATGTGATTAAAAAAATTGTTTTCATCTTTATTTTTATTCCTTTATTAATTTCAGCATTTAACATCCTTAATATGGATGCCATCTCGGAACCTGCAACAACTATGTTAAAGGATTTCTTTAGTGCTATTCCAAAAGTAATTTTAGCTGCAATTATTATTATCTTATTTGTAGTTGGTGGTCGTTTTTTAAGTGAACTTATAAAAGACTTACTTAACAGTATGAACTTGAACAACTTTTTCAACAAAGCTGGTTTAGGTGCCGTTACAGGAAACACGAACTTAGTAGCCATTATTGGTAACTTAGTGTATTACTTTATTATTTTATTTGGACTTACAACCGCTGTAGACAAATTAGAATTTGGCTATTTAACCGATATTTTATATACCATTACAAACTACTCTGGTAAAATAATTTTCGGACTTATTATTTTAGCTATTGGGAACTGGATAGCTTCTGTTGCTGCCAATAACTTCGCAAAAAATGATGATAATGCTTTTGTTGCATCTATCATTAGAATTGCAATTATTGCCATTTTCTTAGCCATCGGATTAAGAACTATGGGACTTGCTGATGAAATTATTAATCTGGCCTTCGGTATTTCTTTAGGTACAGTTGCACTAACTATCATACTATCTTTCGGACTTGGTGGACGTGAAGCTGCCGGAAAACAAATGGATAAAATACTTAACAAATTCAATAAAAAATAGTTTATCTCCCTCAAAAAACTAAAAGCTGTTCAGTAATTTACCGAGCAGCTTTTTTTATGTATAATATTCCCTTATTTCATTCTAAAAAATTAGAGATTATTAATGCTTCTCCTCACCTTCTTCAGCTAAAAAAGATACTATATTTCAGTTGAAATTGAAATTCCATCAAAGTAATTGAAAATAATATGAAATTTATTTCTGGCTATTAGTATTTTTGCAGCATGTCTAGAAGAAAAACAAGAAAACAAGTTTTTGAAAACGTCGAAGTAATTGATGCCGGAGCTAAAGGAAAAACCATAGCCAAAGCACCCGACGGAAAAGTTATTTTTTTACCTAATGCTGTACCTGGCGATGTGGTAGATGTGCAAACCTTTAAAAAGCGTAAAGCATATTATGAAGGTAAAGCTACGGTATTTCATAAACTATCGGATAAAAGAACCGCGCCTGCTTGCGAGCATTTTGGCACTTGTGGTGGTTGTAAATGGCAAGATATGGCTTACGAGCATCAGCTGTTTTACAAACAAAAAGAAGTTACAAATAATTTAACCCGTATTGGGCATATAGAATTACCAGAAGTTACTCCTATTTTTGGTGCTGAAAACCAGTATTTCTATAGAAATAAAATGGAATTCTCATTTAGTGATAGCCGTTGGTTAACACTAGAAGAAGTACAGTCGGATGAAGATTTAGGAGACCGAAATGCTTTAGGATTTCATATTCCTGGTATGTGGGACAAAATTTTAGATGTTAAAAAATGCCATCTACAAGCCGATCCCTCTAACGCCATTAGAAATGCCGTTAAAGCATTCGCGCTTGAGAATGATTTAGAATTCTTTAATACAAGAAACCAAACCGGATTATTACGTACCATGATGATTAGAACATCTAGTACTGGTGATATTATGGTAATGATTCAATTCTTTAAAGAAGATAAAGAGAAACGTGAACTAATATTAGATTATTTAGGTGAAACGTTCCCGGAAATTACATCGTTACAGTACGTTATTAACGGGAAAGCAAATGATACTATTTACGATCAAGAAGTGATTTGCTACAAAGGCAACGATCATATCTTTGAAGAAATGGAAGGCTTAAAATTTAAAATTAATGCCAAATCATTTTACCAAACCAACTCCGAGCAAGCTTACGAGCTTTATAAAATCACTAGAGATTTTGCAGGACTAACTGGTAATGAGCTTGTTTACGATTTATATACCGGAACCGGAACCATTGCTCAGTTTGTTGCCAAGCAAGCTAAAAAAGTAGTTGGTGTAGAAGCTGTGCCAGATGCAATTACCGCAGCAAAAGAAAATGCACAATTTAATAACATAAACAACGTTGAATTCTTTGTAGGCGACATGAAAAATGTTTTTAATGCCGATTTTATTGAAGCCAATGGTACACCAGATATTATAATTACCGATCCACCTCGTGATGGTATGCATAAAGATGTAGTACAACAAATATTAAATATTGCTCCGGCAAAAGTAGTTTATGTAAGCTGTAACAGTGCTACACAGGCTAGAGATTTAGCCTTAATGGACGAGCAATACAAGGTAGTTAAAACACAAGCTGTAGATATGTTTCCACAAACATTTCACGTGGAAAACGTAGTGCTTTTAGAAAAACGATAATTTAGAATTTAAGCGTTCGTTTTTCTTTTAATTTTAGGAATACATTGTAATAAAGTATGAAATATTTTAAAATTCTTTTTATCCCCATAATGATATTAATTGTGGGGATAACTATAAGTTGTGAACGTGATGATATTTGTCCGGCTATTACACCTACAACACCTAATTTAATTATCGATCTTTTAGATTATACCGACGAAGATAGCAGTAAAAATGTTTTTAAATTAGTAGTAATTGGTGTTGATAATGATGAAGTTTTATCGGGGTATGAAATAGTAACAAGCAACCAATTGGTACTTCCGTTAAAAACTACCGATAATACAACACAGTATGCGCTTATTAACAATTATGTTCTAGACGATAATGATACCCCAGATGATGATACAGACGATTTTCTCTCCGATGAATCAAACATAGATATTATTACCATAAACTATAGCCGTACCGAAGTTTTTGTATCGCGAGCTTGTGGTTACAAAACTATTTATGAAAACGTAACGGTACAAATAGAAAGTGATGAAGATAATTGGATAGAATCCATACAACCCCTAAATTCAAATCAATCTGTAGAAGATGAAACAGAAACACACTTTAACTTATTTCATTAATAGCGTAATGCTATTAATATTTTGTGTGTCTGTAAATGCACAAAACGATAGTATCCCGGAAACAGTTACCGACTCTACTAAAATCAAACAAAAATACGGTATTCGTATAGGTGGAGATATTAGTAAACTAGCACGTTCTTTTGCTGAAGATAACTATAGTGGCTTTGAAATAGTGGCCGACTATAGACTAAAAAAAGATCTTTATGCTGCAGCTGAAATTGGATTTGATAACAAAAACACAATAACAGATTATTTAGATATTACCTCCAAAGGAAGCTACATTAAAGCAGGTTTCGATTACAATATGTACGATAACTGGCTAGATATGGAAAACATGGTTTACACGGGGTTCCGTTTGGGTTTCAGCTCATTTAGTCAAGAACTTAATAGCTACACCATATATAACACCAACCAATATTGGTTGCCACAATATTCATCTAGCGACTTACAGGAGTTTAACGATTTAACTGCGGTTTGGGCAGAAGTTATTTTAGGGATGAAGATTGAATTATTCAACAACCTATTTGCTGGCGTAAACGTGCAACTTAAATTTTTAGTAACCGAAACCGAACCAGACAATTTCCAAAATGTTTACATTCCTGGTTTCAACAAAACATACGATAGCAATAGTATTGGCGTTGGTTTTGGCTATACATTATCTTACCGCATTCCGCTTTACAAAAAAGACAACTAGTATATTTTTAACGCGTTTAATACCACTAGAATGAAACGTTCCTTTTACTTTATATTCACTATAGGTTTTTTAATGCTTTGGAGCTCTTGTCGTAAAGATTTTGAGTTTTCTCCAAGCACAGGGAATCTAACATTTTCGAGAGATACGGTATACTTAGATACTGTTTTTTCAAAAATTGGTTCTAGTACATATAATTTAAAAGTTTATAATAAAAGTGATAGCGATATATCTATTCCTTCGGTAAAATTAACTTTAGGTGAAACTTCTAATTACCGCTTAAGCGTAGATGGTATTGCAGGTAAATCTTTCGAAAACGTTGAGCTATTAGCAAAAGACAGTCTTTATATTTTTATAGAAACTACCGTTGATATTGAAAATGAAGCTGCAACATCAGGTCAATTTTTATATACCGATGCTATAGAGTTTGATAGCGGAACAAAACAACAAAAAGTAGAATTAGTTACCCTTATTCAAGATGCCATTTTTATATATCCTAATCGTGATAATACCACAAAAGTAGTTGAAACATTAACTCTTAACGTTGATGGGGAAACTGTAGAAACCGATTTACAAGGTCGAGAATTATTACCAAACGAGCTTAACTTCACAAACGAAAAACCTTACGTAATTTATGGTTTTGCTGCCGTACCAAACAATGAAACCTTAACTATAGATGCCGGTGCACGTATTTATTTTCATTCGGAATCAGGACTATTAGTAACTAACGGAGCGTCTATAAAAGTGAATGGTGCATTAAGTAACGATCCAGAAACATTAGAAAATCAAGTTATTTTTGAAGGTGACCGATTAGAACCAAGCTTTTCTGAAACTCCAGGACAATGGGGAACCATTTGGCTTTTTGATGGTAGCATAGACAATATTATCAATTACGCCACTATTAAAAATGCCAACGTTGGTATTTTATGCGATGGAGACCCAAACGCTACAAACCACAAATTAAACATAACAAACTCTCAAATTTACAATTCAGGAAGTTTTGGTATTATGGGTAGAAATACCTCTATTGCAGGAGAAAATATTGTAATTAATAATGCCG
The DNA here is from genome assembly GCF_009796825.1 of Algibacter sp. L3A6. GTDB lineage: Bacteria > Bacteroidota > Bacteroidia > Flavobacteriales > Flavobacteriaceae > Algibacter. The sequence goes on along the minus strand of NZ_CP047030.1, from coordinate 3,332,205 downwards.
GACAATCTTCTTTTGCCGGAACTATTGGTGGCAGATACAATTTCACACATGCTACCATTTTAAACTATTGGGATAATGGTTTTAGACAATTACCTTCTGTATTGTTAAACAATTTTTGTTTTAGATGAAGATAACAACGCTACCCTAGCCGATTTAGGTGAAGCAAATTTTAATAACTGCATTATTTACGGCAATGATAATCCTGAATTTTTATTAGAACAAATAGAAGACGAAACCGTTGCATTCAACTTTAAATTCACCAATTGTTTATTGCGTTTTCAAGATGATAGCAACTTCTTCTCAGATGAAGTATACAATCTAACGGATACTAATCACTTTGAAAAAATAACATCTTTAATAAAACACCCGATTTTAAAGATACCGATTTAAATGAATTTATAATTGGAGCCAATTCCGAAGCTATAAACCAAGCTAATTCAACTTTTGCTGCACAAGTACCTACAGACATTTTAGGTGTAAGCAGAACCACTTCTGCTGATATTGGAGCTTACCAGCATATTACATTTCCAGAGGAAGAATAAAAAACACATTGTTTTAATAGCTATGCATATGTTGTGTATAATTAAAACACAAAACTCAACTCTATTCAATTAAATATATGAGCATGTTCACTTATCACCTTGTTAGAATTCCATTTACATTGGCGATAAAAGGCTTGTTCTCGAACCCCGTTAAAAAAAACACTAAAGGCCTAATTCATTCTGAATACATGACAGCAATGACGCTAGGTTCTCCAATTATTTCTTCTTCTAGATTTCTTATAAAACAAGTCGCTATTTTTGCGCAATGGGAAAACGAAGAAGCTCTTGAAAACTACTTGAAAAAAGAAAAACTTGGTAAACTCTTGAATAAAGGTTGGCACGTGCGCTTAGAGTTTATGAGAGAATGGGGAAAAATAAGCGGATTCAAAATCCCTGAACAGAAAGCAACATTAGAAAGCGAGCTATCTCCGGTTGTTGCCGTTACAATTGCTAGAATGAAACCTTTAGCAATTCCAAGGTTTTTGCATTGGGGAAGACCAGTTGAAAAATTAGTTCGTGACCACGAAGGCACTTTACTTTCATTAGCCTCAGTAAGGTTTCCTAATACAGTTTCTACGTTTTCTATTTGGAAAACAGAAGAGGAAATGACGAATATGGTTCACGGTCATAGTGCCATGCCTAAGCCAAAAAGACATTCAGACGCCATGAAAGAGCGGGAACGAAAAGATTTTCATTTTGAATTTACAACTTTACGTTTTAAACCTATTTCTGAATTTGGCTCGTGGAAAGGTAAAGAGAATTATATTCCTAATCTTAAAAAGAGTTAAATGGGAATTGCAATTCTAAAACAAAACCTTCAAGATTTAATTACCCAACAATGGGTGATATTATTTGGAAAAAAAATCACCAAGAATCAATATGAATGGCTTTTAGGTCCTTTTGGAGCTACAAAAGGCATCGGTGTAAAATTCATTAAGCAACTAGCTAAAAACGAACAGCTAACAATAGATGAGAAAGAAAATGATAAAGGAATATTATCATCTATAAATCAGCTAAATTTATCTAGTGAAGCACAACATAAATTATCTAAAAACGTCATTGATTTCTACGAAAACACAAGTAATTACGATTTCGATTTAAAAGTAAAGTGGAATCCTTTTTTTAAAGTATTCGGCATATTATTGAGATTATTATTTAGTAATCGTATTGAACAGCTAAACGTTCCTATTGAGAATATCGAGGATTCAAAATCATTAAAAAGTGATATAATTCATTTGTTAGATGCTAAAACAAAAAAAGTTAAACGCACTATATGGCTTAGAACTTTTAAAACATCAGGAGAAGTAGTGTATTCAGGTGTTTATGAAACTTGCGTAATACCATCAGGACAAACGTGTATTAAAGCCATATTTCCTTTACCAAACGGGAACGCTACAGTCATTTTAAGTCCAAGTGTTGGAGAAAACGGCGAACTCATTTTAACATCCTCAGGAAAGAAAATTGGTGATAGTGGTTTTTACTTTTTGCTAAACGACTCCAAAGGAAACTTATGGACTAAATTCATCAAATCATTTAAAGACGAGCTCGTAGTTGGTTCTAGAAATGAAAACATTACGGCTCTACAAACCTTAACGTTATGGAATTTAAGAGTGCTACAATTTCAATATACAATAAATAAAAAAACGTCTGAAATATAATTTCAGACGTTTTTTTTATTTTTTTAATTTAAGAGCGTTTCAAACTCCAGATTGTTATATTTCACAACTTTAAGCGCTTTGGAATAGTTGAGAAGAAAATTAATAGTCTCCTCCTTGGGCTCAAGTTTTTCTGGATTTCCAATAGATTTCTTAGAGTAAATTTTTTCCATTTCTTTCAAATTAAAGTTAATTTAAATAGTAAACGCAGCAAAATTCACTTTATTGTATTTAGTAAAACTAATCGGTTAAAACAATGTTATGCTTCTCAATTATTTTACGTAGGTTTATTAAAGCATAGCGCATTCTTCCTAAAGCTGTATTGATGCTAACGCCTGTTCTTTCAGATATTTCTTTAAAACTCATATCATTATAAATACGCATTAAAAGCACATCACGTTGATCTTCCGGAAGCTCATCCACCAAACGGCGCACATCGTTCTCAACCTGTTCCTTAATAATTGCTTTTTCAGCATTTAAACTGCTATCACTAAGCACCGAAAAAATACTAAATTCGCCTGTGTTATCAAATTTAGGCATACGGCTGTTCTTTCTAAAAAAGTCGATTACCAAGTTATGCGCAATACGCATTACCCAAGGTAAAAATTTGCCTTCTTCATTGTAAGCTCCTCGTTTTAAGGTTTTAATAACCTTAATAAAAGTATCCTGAAAAATATCGTCGGCAACATCGCCATCATATACTTTCGAATAAATAAAACTGTAAATTCTTTGCTTGTGCCTTTTTATAAGTACTTCTAAAGCACATTCATCGCCTTTAATGTAGTTACTAACTAAAATAGCATCTGTAGTAGGTTCGTGTTTCATAATCATTACTTTATGGTAAAGAAAACTGGGTTTTCTCAAAAATTAAAATTTTTAAAGTAATGTTATGCGATAGGCAGGTGTTGATTTATAATTAATTAGCTGATTCAAAGATAACAAGAATCGTTCCTAAAAAACAAAAATTAATTATTTTTTTTTAACATTTCTTTACTAGTCATTCTATTTTTTATGCTCACAGACTTATATTATCTTTGTGAAATTTGCATACAAAAGCCTATGACTACTAATCTTTCCGAAGTTGATCCAAAACAAAACATCATTATAAAAGGTGCCAAATTACACAACCTTAAAAATATAGATGTTGTTATACCAAGAAACAAATTGGTTGTTATTACGGGGCTTTCGGGCTCTGGAAAATCGAGTTTAGCCTTCGACACGCTTTACGCGGAAGGCCAACGTCGCTATGTAGAAAGTTTATCTAGTTATGCGCGCCAGTTTTTAGGGCGTTTAAACAAACCAAAAGTAGACTATATAAAAGGTATTGCACCGGCCATAGCCATCGAGCAAAAGGTAAACTCTACCAATCCAAGATCTACCGTAGGTACTACAACCGAAATTTACGATTACCTCAAGTTATTATTTGCCAGAATAGGTAAAACAATATCACCAGTTTCTGGAGATGAAGTTAAAAAAGATACGGTTACCGATGTTTTAAATTACTTAAAAACATTTCCTGAACGCGAAAAAATGCTACTCCTCGCTCCTATTCATTTAGAAGAAGGACGAACTATAGAAGATAAATTAAAGGCCTTAAATCAACAAGGTTACGCTAGAATAAAAATTAATGAAGACGTTGTTAGAATAGACGACGCTACAAAAATTGGTAAAAAAGACAAGATTTTATTAGTTGTAGATCGTATTATTACTAAGCACGAAGAAGATTTCTACAACCGCTTAGCCGATGCCATACAAACTGCATTTTTTGAAGGTAAAGGCGAATGTACCATCGAAACTCTAAAGGATAATAAACAACGTACGTTTAGTAATAAATTTGAGTTAGACGGCTTAAACTTCTTAGAACCTAATGTGCATTTATTCAGTTTTAACAATCCTTACGGTGCCTGTCCAACATGCGAAGGTTATGGAGATATTGTTGGTATCGATGAAGATTTAGTTATACCAAACACCGCTTTATCGGTTTACGAAAGCGCCATTTTCCCTTGGCGTGGTGAGTCTATGAGTTGGTATAAAGATCAATTGGTAAACAACTCGCATAAATTTGATTTCCCAATACATAAACCTTATTTCGAACTTACCGAAAAACAGCAACAACTCATTTGGGATGGTAACAAACATTTCGAAGGTTTAAACAGCTTTTTTGCAGAGCTAGAATCTAAAGCATATAAAATTCAAAACCGCGTGATGTTATCCCGTTACCGCGGAAAAACCAAATGTAAAACCTGTAATGGCAAACGTCTACGCGTAGAAGCTAACTATGTAAAAGTAGGCAGCGCTAGCATTTCCGATTTAGTAGAGAAACCATTAGATCAATTAGCCGACTTTTTTAATAACCTAGAATTAAACGAGCACGACACCACTATTGCTAAACGTTTATTGAAAGAAATTAATAACCGTTTAGAGTTTTTAGCCAACGTTGGTCTCGATTACCTAACCATAAATAGAAAATCCAATACACTTTCCGGTGGGGAAAGTCAGCGTATCAATTTAGCAACCTCTTTAGGTAGTAGTTTAGTGGGATCTATGTATATTTTAGATGAGCCTAGTATAGGCTTGCACCCAAAAGATACCGAACGTTTAATAATGGTTTTAAAGTCCCTACGCGATTTAGGTAATACCGTAATTGTTGTAGAGCACGACGAAGATATTATGAAGGCTGCCGATAGCATTATCGATATTGGACCAGAGGCAGGAACCTTTGGCGGACACGTTGTTGCGCAAGGTGATTACGATGCTATTTTGGCTTCCGACTCGTTAACAGCTCAATACTTAAACGAGACTTTAAAAATTGAAGTTCCTAAAAAACGTCGTCAATCTAAATACTATGTCGATATAAAAGGAGCACGAGAAAACAACCTTAAAAACATAGATGTTCGCTTTCCATTAGGCATGTTAACTGTAGTTACAGGTGTTTCTGGTAGCGGAAAAAGTACGCTCGTTAAAAAAATATTACACCCAGCTTTACAGAAAAAACTAACCGATTTCGGGGACAAACCCGGACAGTTTTCAAGTTTAGAAGGCAATTTTACAAACATAAAACAAATTGAATTTGTAGATCAAAACCCTATTGGGCGCTCATCTCGATCCAATCCGGTTACTTATATAAAAGCTTACGATGATATTCGTGCCTTATTTTCGAAGCAGAAATTAAGTATCATTAGAAACTATCAAGCCAAACACTTTTCATTTAATGTAGATGGCGGACGTTGCGAAACCTGTAAAGGTGAAGGCGAAGTGACTATAGAAATGCAATTTATGGCCGATGTGCACCTAGAGTGCGAAACCTGTAAAGGCAAACGCTTTAAAAAAGAAGTGCTCGAAGTTACCTTTGCAGATAAAAATATAGACGATATTTTAAACCTAACCATAGACGATGCCGTGGCTTTTTTCGAGGCCAACGATCAGGCTAAAATTAAGAACAAACTCCAACCGCTGCAAGATGTAGGTTTGGGCTATGTAACCCTTGGGCAAAGCTCCTCTACCCTTTCTGGTGGCGAGGCCCAGCGTATTAAACTAGCGTCATTTTTAGGTAAAGGCAACAAAAAGGAAAAGGCACTCTTTATTTTCGATGAACCTACAACCGGACTGCATTTTCACGATATTCAAAAACTATTAAAATCTTTTAATGCTTTAATTGAAAACGGACATTCTATTATTGTTGTCGAACATAATATAGAGCTTATTAAATGTGCCGATTTTATTATCGACTTAGGACCTAAAGGTGGTGAAACCGGTGGAAACCTTGTTGCTGTAGGAACTCCCGAAGAAATTGTAAAAATTAAAACTTCGGAAATTGGAAAATATTTAGCTGAGAAAATTTAAATTTATTTTTAGGGCGTTACCCGAAAAGGGTCGGGCTATCACTACTCAATCTTTTTGTTTTTTTAAGGAAAACAAAAAGGATTTCAAACATGCCGTTCTATCCCTAACGCGATGAAGTGAATCGTTTTTTAAGTAGGCAGTTTTCAGTCTCAGTATTTAGTGCTTACTCTGCTGGAAAAATGGGTTGTTTTCAGTTTACAATATTCAGTACACACTTAGATAACTGAATACACTGTATAAGTAACAAAACGAAACAATAAACACTGCTTTACGAACTATCGCTGCAAACTATGCGCAAGGGATTGCAGAGTAAAGCCCACAGCCTGACGAAGGAAGTGCGAGGACTTGAAGCGTAAAGCCCGACCCATTTCGGGTTGCGCCAAAATAATTTTTATAGATAGAATGAATTACTATAGCTGAGTTACAAAAAATGTATATCAGGTATAATTAGCACTAATATCCACCACGGATTTCTTGATGAATTTGTGTTTTGTATAAATCGATTAATGCCTCTTGAACTTCTGGTGACAATGCTTCTAAAGTTGAAGCTTCTGCATTAGAAATAATATGTTTTGGCGAGCTCGCACCCGGAATAATAGTACTTACCGCCTCATGATCGAGCAACCAACGCAAGGCCAATTGCACCATGGATAGGTGGCTTGGTAGAATATCTTTTTTTATAGTTTCTACAAACTCTATACCTTTTTGAAATGGCAGACCTGCAAAGGTTTCGCCAACGTTAAAGGCTTCTCCGTTTTTATTGTAATTACGATGATCGTTTTCTGGAAAAACCGTCTCTTTTGTGAATTTACCCGATAATAATCCGCTTGCTAAAGGCAAACGTACAATAATACCAACACCTTTAGCCTGAGCTTGTGGCAACAAATCTGTAACCAGTTTTTGTCTGAATATATTGAATATTACTTGTAGTGAAAGTAAGCCTTCTTGCTTAAGGCAAATTAAACCTTCTTCCACGGTTTCTACGCTAGCACCAAAATGTTTTATAAGTCCTTCTGCTTTTAATTCGCGTAACCAATCAAAAACATCACCGTTTTCTAAATATTGAGTTGGGATGCAATGAAGTTGTAGTAAATCTAAAGATTCGACACCTAAACGCGCTATAGAAGCTTCTACACTTTGACGTAAAATGGCTTTGGTATATTTATTTGGGTATGCATTGTCTGCGCGACCAAATTTAGTTGCTACACGTATTGGTGCGTGAGTGGTTTTTAGAAATTCGCCAATTAAAGTTTCACTTTTTCCGTTACCATAAACATCTGCGGTATCAAAAAAGGTAATGCCGCTTTTTACAGCTTCATTTAAAATCTCGAAACCAGCTTCTTGAGATAGTCCTTCTCCCCAATCTGCTCCTAATTGCCAACAGCCTAAACCAACTTCACTAACTTCAAATCCGTGTATTCCTAATTCTCTTTTTTGCATACCGTAAAGTTATACTTAAAAAGAGAACTGCCGAAAAAATTAAAACGATTTTAACACAACTAACTTGTTAGCTTTTTCACAATATCTCTAATCGGTAAAATAGCATTGGTATGCGATATACTTGGCCCCGCAACCCAAACGGTTTTATAAGTAGCTTTAGTGGCTGCTTTTTCGGTTGCTTTCATTCCGATAGAAAAACGAATCATTTTCACCCATTTTTTAAGGGTTTTACTTTTATTTAAAACAGATTCTATCCAAGTTGATTTTGTTCCAATTTTTTGAACATAAGGTGTATTTATTACGGTACATGGTGTTCCAGAAATACGCTCTGTCATTACAATATCTTCCGCTCCATAATCTACACAGGCTTGTTTGTACTCTTCTGTTACACCTGCTTCTACTGAGGCTATAAATGGACTTCCAACCGAAACTCCATCGGCACCATAACTTATCATTTTATCTATATCAACTTTACAGCCTACACCGCCAGCAGATATTACTGGGATATTTAAATTGGATTTTAATTCTTTTATCAGTGCTTCGGGAGATAATTTACCTCTATGTCCACCAGCTTCATTATTTACAGCTATAGCAGCATCTGCTTTTAAACCCTCTACTTTTTTAGCAAAATGTAAATCTGTTACATCACAAAATACTTTAATACCAGCTTTGTGAGCTTGGTTTATAGTTTCTTCTGGACTTCCTAAAGATGTTATTATGAAATCGCAACCTTCCTCGCAAAGTACGCGCAGTTGTTCTTTATACTTTATGTTCGATTTATTCACTATTAAATTAAAACCAAAAGATCCACCTTCTACTTTTGCTGCTTTCAACTCCAGAATAGCCACTTTTAGTTCTTCTAGCGTTCGGTAGTTTAAAGCAGGAATACATCCAGCAATACCACTTTTCATGGCTTCGATAACCATAGCGGTATTAGATACCAAAAACATTGGTGCCTGAATTATTGGGTGTTTTATATTAAGTAGTGTGGTGAGCTTAGTTTCCATTTGGCTGTATTGATTTATACAAATATAGTAAAATATTATGCACGCATAACATTTATTCTATTACCTCGATCACCAACACCTAATCTATAAATCGATAATAAACCGTTTTTAAATAAGCTCCCTCTGGAAATCCTACAGGATGATCTGTATCATGCTGAGTTTTTGAAAGGATTTTATAATTACGTTTTATAGAGGCTAACACCTCGCTATTAATATCGTAAAATTCTTGAGCAAGAACACGAGAAGAACAAGACGCTAAAACAAGCATACCATTTTTGGCTGTAAGTTTTTCTCCTAATTCAGCTAATTGCGCATATTTCTTTTTGGCTAGTTCTATTTCCGAAGCCTGTTTTGCAAAACTTGGCGGATCTATAACAACCACATCAAAAGTAACCTTTTCTTTTATTAATTTTTTCAATTCTAAAAAGGCATCGCCAGCTATAGTATGGTGTTTTCCTTTAAATTTGTTTAGCTTACCATTTTCTAGGGCAATTTCTAAAGCTTGTTTACTTATGTCTAAACTAGTAACTTCTTTAGCACCGTTAGAAAGCGCATGTACTGAAAACCCACCGGCATAAGAAAAAACATCGAGTACCGTTTTAGCTTTACTCAACTCGCCTACTTGTTTTCTATTGGCACGATGGTCTAAGAAATAACCTGTTTTGTGTCCTTTAATAACGTTAGCAGAAAAGTTTACGTCGTGCTCAACAAACCTAACAACTTCATCTTTTAAAGTTCCAAAAACCACATCACCATTTTCTAGTTTATGTTTTTTAGAATTTTCTAAACTTCGACTTAGCCTAATAACAACTGTTTTACAATCTGAGATTTCTTGTAAATCCGGAATAATAGTTTCTATATAAGGTAACCAAATTTCAGAATATATTTTCACGACCAAAACAGATGCATAAACATCGGCAATTAAACCAGGGAAACCATCGTTTTCGCCAAACAACAAACGGTAACTGTTTGTATTTGTTTTTAATAACGATTGACGTTTACTAAAAGCTTTACTAATTTTATGCTTAAAAAAAGCCGCATTAATTTCTGCTTTTTCTGTGCTACTGTGTAGCATTTTAATTCGAATTGGCGAATTAGCATCATACAAACCTAAACCTACAACTCGGTTTTTGTTTTTACCGAAAATAATAGCTAAATCTCCCGATTTCGCATTATCATTTACTTTGGTAATATTATCCGAAAACACCCATGGATGCCCCTGAACCACAAACTGTTCACCTTTAGCGTTTAGTTTTACGGCTAATCTTTTTGGATTATAATTAGATTTTATTTTTGAAGAAAATAGCATGCTTAAAATTTACTGTAAAAGTACTCGTTTTCTTTTGGATAAAAAGTAAAATATGCAAGTGAAAATAAAATACTTCTTATTAATTGAAAATAAAAAAAGCGCAACCAAATTAATGATCGCGCTTAATATAAAAGTATTATAATTCTATCTTGTTAGAATAATTTCTATTTTAATTTCTGTGATACCGCTTGCATTTACGTTTGGAATAGCTTCTAAGCTATCTGCTGTAAGTACTAGCTTATTTTTTGTTAATTCTGTAATTTGGTAAGCAACAGTTTCCGTACCATCTGTTAACAATAATTGGTTACCATCTCTAGTCCAAGTACTATTGTTTTCAAATGAAAGATCTTCAAAATTTTGTGTTTGACTCTGCCCTAGCGTAGTTGAAACTAATTCTAAGCTATAATTACCTTCTCCAACGACGTTATTAGGCATTTCTGTAAAGGTCATGGTAAAATCGATATCATAACCTTGTGCTACATAAGTAGACTCTATAGATTCTCCTAAAACTTCTGTGATTGTAGTTCCGCTATAGCTAATGGCTTGTCCATTCCACGCTCCTGTTAATTCTGCAGAAGTAGACGCTGTATCATCATTTGAGCATGAAGATAAAACCATTATAAACGCAATAAGTAAAACACTTAATTTTTTCATAGTCTGTTTTTTATATTAAATAATTCGGCAATATTAAGAAACAAAAAAAACGCAACCAAACTAATGGTTACGTTTTTAATTTTTACGAAATGTTTTATAAAAATCCTTAATAAATTCAGAATACGATATTCATTCATTTCGATTTAGCAAAATAGAATTTCTGCTTATTTTACTTCTTCGAAATCTACATCTTCAACATCACTTCCTTCAGCTTGAGCGTCTGCTCCAGCATCTGGTCCTGGTTGTGCTCCACCTGCATCGGCTTGTGCTTTGTACATTTCTTCACTTGCTACTTTCCAAGCTTCGTTTATTTTATCTAAAGCTGGTGTAATAACAGCAACATCTTTAGTTTCGTAAGCTTTTTTCAATTCTTCTAAACCATCAACGATTGGTTGTTTTTTATCTTCCGATAATTTATCACCAAACTCTTCTAATTGTTTTTCTGTTTGAAAAATCATAGAATCAGCTTCGTTTAATTTCTGAGCATTTTCAGCTGCAGCTTTATCAGCTTCAGCATTTGCTTCAGCGTCAGCTTTCATCTTTTGGATTTCTTCTTCAGTTAAACCAGAAGATGCTTCAATACGAATATCTTGTGTTTTATTTGTTCCTTTATCCGTAGCTGATACTTTAATAATACCATTAGCATCGATATCGAAAGTAACCTCAATTTGCGGTGTACCACGACGTGCTGGTGGAATATCATCTAAGTGAAAACGTCCAATAGTATTATTATCGGCAGCCATAGCTCTTTCACCTTGTAATACATGTATTTCTACAGATGGCTGATTATCTGCCGCTGTTGAAAATACTTGCGATTTTTTAGTTGGTATTGTAGTATTTGCTTCAATTAATTTAGTAAATACGTTACCCATAGTTTCAATACCTAAAGATAAAGGTGTTACGTCTAAAAGTAATACATCTTTAACATCTCCAGATAATACACCACCTTGGATACCAGCTCCTAAAGAAACAACTTCATCAGGGTTTACACCTTTACTTGGTGCTTTTCCGAAGAATTTCTCAACTGCTGCTTGTACTGCAGGAATACGTGTAGAACCACCTACTAAAATAACCTCGTCAATATCAGATTTAGATAAACCTGCTGCTTTTAAAGCTGTTTGACATGGCTCAATAGTACGTTTTACTAAATCGTCAATTAATTGCTCAAATTTAGAACGTGTTAATGTACGTACTAAGTGTTTTGGTCCACTAGCTGTAGCTGTAATATAAGGTAAGTTAATTTCTGTTTGTGCAGAAGATGATAACTCAATCTTAGCTTTTTCAGCAGCTTCTTTTAAACGTTGTAAAGACATTGGATCTTTTCTTAAATCCATGTTCTCTTCAGCATTAAACTCATCTGCTAACCAACCGATGATTTTCTCATCAACATCATCACCACCTAAGTGCGTATCACCATCTGTAGAAAGTACTTCAAATACACCATCACCTAATTCAAGGATAGATACATCATGCGTTCCTCCACCAAAATCAAATACTACTATTTTTTGGTCAGTTCCTTTTTTGTCCATACCGTAAGCTAAAGCAGCCGCAGTAGGTTCGTTAATAATACGTCTAACTTTTAAACCAGCGATTTCACCAGCTTCTTTAGTTGCTTGACGTTGACTATCGTTAAAGTAAGCAGGTACAGTAATTACCGCTTCAGTAACATCAGTTCCTAAATAATCTTCTGCCGTTTTCTTCATTTTTTGAAGAATCATAGCCGATAATTCTTGTGGTGTATATAAACGACCATCAATATCAACTCTAGGCGTATCGTTATCTCCCTTTACTACTTTGTAAGGAACACGTTCCGCTTCGTTTTTAGACTCAGAATATTTGTTACCCATAAAACGTTTAATAGAATAAACTGTTTTTGTTGGGTTAGTTACAGCCTGACGTTTTGCAGGATCACCAACTTTAATTTCACCGCCTTCTACAAAAGCGATTACCGATGGTGTTGTTCTTTTTCCTTCTGCATTAGGAATAACTACTGGCTCGTTACCTTCCATCACAGAAACGCAAGAGTTGGTTGTTCCTAAATCGATTCCAATAATTTTACTCATAATATATTTTTTTATTGTGTTGAAAATTCATTTTTAATTTCGAGTTGTATAAGTCAATCATTATGCCAACCAAAAATAACTGACACAGTGTCATATTTTTGATTTTCAGGTGCCGTATCAGTTTTCAGACCTAGTTATATGTAGCAAAACGCCGGTCACCTGTCATTCATCTACTGTCAATTTAATACTTTGGGCGCATCCCAAAAGGGCCGGGCTCTCACTACTCGCTCCTCCTTAGGTCGGGAGCTCAAACAAACCGTTCCATCCCTTGCGCGCATATCTGCCAATTTCAGTAAGTCAACGCAGCAAATTTCAATTTGCAATAGTTTTACATTTTGTTTATAAAATATTGACACATTATTTAAACCTTCTCTTAAAACATTATATATATTTGTCTTCAAATACAACGTTTTCGTAACTATGGAATGTATCTCTGTTTTCGACATGCTAAAAATAGGCATTGGCCCATCAAGCTCTCATACTCTAGGGCCTTGGCGTGCCGCCGAACACTGGATTAGCGAATTAAAAGCGAACAACACTTTTAGTAAGGTTGAAACTATTCAGGTCGATTTATATGGATCATTATCCCTAACCGGAAAAGGCCATGCTACAGACTATGCTGTAATGCTTGGTTTAACTGGAGCCGACCCCGAAACGTTGCCTATAGAAATTATTGAAACCACTATTGCAGATATAAAAGCAACTCAAAAAATACATTTTAACAACGAAAAAATATTAGATTTTACTCCGGGAACAAATATTGTTTTCAATAAAAAGTTTTTACCCTTTCACTCTAACGGCATTGTTTTTAGCGCCATGATTAACGGTAAAAAAGCAAAATCTACATTCTACTCTATTGGCGGAGGATTTGTTGTAAAAGAAGAACGTAAAAATTCTAAAAAGAATTTTGAAATAAAATGTTCATTTCCCTATCCTATTGATAAAGGAACAGAACTACTTAAATTTTGTAAAGATTTAAACAAACCCATTTCTCAAGTTGTTTTAGAAAACGAAAAATCTATTCGTACAGAAGAAGAAATAGATTATGAGTTAAAACGCATTTGGGATACCATGCTAGAGTGTATGTACACCGGTTGCCATACCGAAGGTCACCTTCCTGGTGGTTTAAATGTACGTCGTAGAGCTTTCGATATGCACAAACGCTTACAAGGATCATCTCCATACTCAAATCCTGTAGAATGGATTTACTCCATTAGAAACACCGAAGTTAAATTTAGACAAATATTAAAATGGGTAAGCTGTTTTGCATTAGCTGTAAACGAAGTTAATGCGGCATTAGGGCGTGTAGTTACAGCTCCTACAAATGGTAGTGCTGGTGTAATTCCGTCTGTATTAATGTATTATTTAGTAATAGAAAACCACGATGGTAATTTTGAGGATATTAAAAAATTCTTGTTAGTTGCTGGGGAAATTGGCAGTATATTTAAAAAAGGCGCTACAATATCGGCTGCCATGGGCGGTTGTCAGGCCGAAATTGGAGTATCATCTGCAATGGCTGCAGGAGCTTTAACAGAATTACTTGGTGGTTCACCAGAACAAGTTTTAGTTGCTGCCGAAATTGCCATGGAACATCATTTAGGTTTAACCTGCGATCCTATTGGAGGTTTGGTACAAATACCATGTATAGAACGTAATGCTATGGGTGCAATAAAAGCCATAAATGCTGCAGAACTAGCTTTAGATACCGACCCAAACAATGTAAAGGTACCTTTAGACAAGGTAGTTAACACCATGTGGGAAACTGCAAAAGATATGAATTCTAAATACAAAGAAACTAGTGAAGGTGGCTTAGCAGTTGGAGTTAATATGTCCGATTGTTAATAGTATTTTAATTACTTGCTTTTCTTCTAAAGACATCTTTTTTATATCACTTAAGTTTTAAGCAAAAAAAAGTCTCTTCCCAAATTAATGAGAAGAGACCAGTAGAAAGTGGTTCGTAATACAAAATAGTAACCAACCAAATTTTAACCCTAACTTAAAGTTAATCTTGCACTCTTACTTGACTTTCCACTATATCTTTAATAGGAATTACTATTTTTCCTGTTGTTGTTTTTAAGGTTACCGATATACCATCGATAGACTCTATTTCTCCTTTTATATCGTTGAACTCAATAATTTGTCCAACTTCGTATATTTTTCTTGTGTAGAACGTTCTAAACAAATCGCCTACTACTTTTTGTGCTCCTAATCCAACAGCTAAAGCAAATGCTAATAAAAATGCTGCCAAAATCATGGTAATGTTACTTGTTATTATTTCAGTATCTACACCAGCTTGGTTTAAAGCTGTAATAGAAATAAATATAAGCAGTAACATAAATATAGCCTGACTTATCATTTTACCGCCAGACAATTCCATAGACTCAAAGAACGATTGCAAAGATTTTTTAACAAAATTCGCAAACAATAGACCAATAACAAATATGGCTAGTGCTGTAATTAACCTTGGTAAATAACCAATAACACTTTTAATACCATCAGAGATCATTGTTAAATTCAATAGATCTGTAACAATCATTATTAAAATAATGTAAAGCATCCATTTAACAAACTTCGCTACAATATCAATAACATTAAATTGTATCTTCTTATCACCAAATAAGTCAATTTCATTTAATTTATCATCCAGCTTATCAGCCTTCACAAATTTTAATGACTTCTTTATTATATTAACTACCAGTTTGATAATTAATATTCCAATGATTATACCAACTATTGCTCCTGCAACGGTAGGTAACACACTTATTATACTTTCCCAAATTGTACTTAATGATTCTTTTAAGCTGTCGACAAGGTTCATTTTATTTAGAGTATTTTGGTTACTTATTTTCTACTTCTCATGGTTAGCTCGATTACGCTCGATAAATTGTACGAAAACAATTCGGCTATTTCCATTATTAACTTGGCCATGGCAATATCGCTCATAACCTTAGCCTTCAGTTCTTGTGGAACTTCCTTTAATGGCTTATTTATGTCTAAAAACGGGTTTTCCATTATCCAAGGTTATTATTATAAACGTCTACTAATTTATCTTTAGCACGTTTAATTCGCATTTTTACTGCACTTTCTCCTATTCCTAAAGCATCTTCAATTTCTTTTATAGTTAAGGAGTCTTGATATTTTAAAAGCAAAATCATTTTTTCCTCCGGAGAAATCAATTCTAATGCTATTTTTAATTTATCAACTTTCATACTTAGAAAACTACTATCATCTTCATCATCTTCATAGAGGCTTTCTACATTCTCTGCATCAGCGTAATCTACTGATTGTTTTTCAATTTTTTTTGCTGTATTTCTAGTGACATAATTTACACAATGATTATAAGTAAATGCATATAACCATGTTGAAAATTTTGAATTTCCTTTAAAGCTTGCTAATTTAACAAATAACTTTAGAAATATATCTTGTGTTAAATCTTTTGCTTCATCTTCATCTTTAGCAAACCCCATACACTTGTTATACACTAAGGTAGCATACCTGTCGTATAGAACTTCAAAAAGCAGCGTATCGTTGCTATGAACGATGCCTTTTATCAAATCCTCGTCGGATTTTTTATTAATTTTTGGTAGGGTTTTCAAATTTAGCTTACGCTAGTTTAATGGTTACAATTGTTAAGACACATATACATTTAAAAGGTCACAATCTTTTTTATATTTCTTTTTAAAAACATAAAATAAAAATGTAATCATCTAAATTAAAGACGATTATAGTTTAAAATAAAATAAATGTTTTTTGAAATTCATTTTTGAAGGAATAAACTTTAACTGTTTGGTGTAAATTTAACACAATTTTAAGAAAGTAACACTTTCCTTCTCTTCTTTTTTAGAAGAAATGAAAAAAAGGCTGCTAATCGAAATTAGACAGCCTTAAAATGTTTGTAATAATTCAATATTAAATTAAATACTGAAAATTTATATATGTAATGCTCTATCTTCTGTTGCAGCTAGAGCCGCTTCTTTGATAGCTTCTGTAAATGTTGGGTGTGCGTGAGACATACGAGATACATCTTCCGCGGAAGCGCGATACTCCATAGCAACAACAGCTTCAGCAATCATATCGGCAGCACGAGCACCAACCATATGCACTCCTAAAATTTCATCTGTAGTTTTATCGGCTAAAACTTTTACAAAACCATCTAAATCCATACTCGCTCTACTTCTACCTAAAGCACGCATTGGAAATTGACCTGTTTTATATGCTATTCCGGCTTCTTTTAATTGCTCTTCTGTTTTACCAACAGTAGCAACCTCTGGCCATGTGTAAACAACACCTGGTATTAAATTGTAATCTATATGTGGTTTTTGCCCTGCAATAGTTTCTGCTACAAAAACACCTTCTTCTTCAGCTTTGTGAGCTAACATAGCACCTTTAATAACATCTCCAATAGCATAAATATTAGATGCGCTAGTTTGTAAATGCTCGTTTACATCTACTAAACCACGATCTGTTAATTTTACATCAGCAGCTTCGGCATTTAAACCATCTGTATAAGCATGACGACCAACAGATACTAAACAGTAATCGCCTCTAAACTCTACTTCTTCTCCTTTTTTATTATCTGCTTTAACGATAACTTCATCGCCAACACGTTCCACAGATTTTACTTTGTGAGATGCGTTAATTTTGAATTTTTGTTTCTTTAAAACTTTATTTAATTCTTTAGATAAACCAGCATCCATTGTCGGGATAATACGGTCCATATATTCTACAACAGTTACTTCTGCACCAAGACGTTTATAAACTTGTCCTAATTCTAAACCAATAACACCACCACCAATAACGATTAAGTGTTTAGGAATTTCTTTTAATTTTAAAGCTTCCGTAGATGTAATTACACGTTCTTTATCTAAAGTGATAAATGGTAATGTAGATGGTTTACTTCCTGTAGCAATAATTGTGTTTTTTGCTTCAATTTCGATAGTTTCTTCACCAGCAATTGTAATATGCGTAGCATCTTTAAAACTTCCTAAACCTTGATAAACATCAATGTTGTTTTTCTTCATTAAAAAATCAATTCCGCCTGTTGTTTGATCTACAACAGCTTGTTTGCGGTTTATCATTTTTTCTAAATTCACTTTAATTTCACCAGGAATTTCAATACCGTGCTCTTCAAAATGTTTTACAGCATCATCATAATGGTGCGAAGAATCTAAAAGGGCCTTACTCGGGATACAACCTACATTTAAACATGTGCCACCAAGGGTACTATATTTTTCAATAATTGCAGTTTTCATTCCTAATTGTGCACAGCGAATTGCTGCTACATAGCCTCCTGGACCTGAGCCAATAACGGCTACATCGTATGAATTCATAATATCTTTTTGAAATTTATCATTGTAATTTAAAATCAAAAATACGAATGTTTTGTGGGAAGTCAATAAAAAAAATAACATATCAAATAGAATTATAATTCTTCTATTTCTTTAGCCTAATTATTTAAAATTCACTTACAAAAAGCGCTAAATGCTATATTATTCACAGAATTGGTTAACCAATTTGGAAATATTCATCTAAACCTCAATAATTGTTTCTTTTGCCTTATACACGTAGGTATAAAGCCACATAAGGGTAAATGTTGGAATAACATCTAGGCCTGGAGCTGCTTCTTCCAAAAAGGAAATAACAGCCGCAATTTTACCTGGTTTACCTTTGTATAGCTTCGTCATTAACCAAGCTGATACAGGAGCCCATACCACATCGGTAAATTCTCCAAAACCTGGGATTACGAAAGAGACATAGCCTAAAGCATCAAAGGCAATACTAATTGCTAATTTTTTGTATTTGTTCATTTAATAATAATTTATACTCCAATATAAACAAGAAACATACCAAAATTATTAATTGCCTACTTCCCTATTAATTTTAAGAATTCGTTTCTCGTTTCAATTTTCTCAAATTGACCTCTAAATCCAGATGTTGTAGTTATTGAGTTTTGCTTTTGTACACCGCGCATCATCATACACATATGCGATGCTTCTATTACAACAGCTACACCTTGAGGCTTTAAAGTATCGTTTATACAGTCTAAAATTTGTTCTGTTAAACGCTCTTGCACTTGTAATCTTCTGGCAAAAACATCTACAATTCTAGGTAATTTACTTAAGCCAACAATATGTCCGTTTGGAATATAAGCAATATGCGCTTTCCCAAAAAACGGTAAAATATGATGCTCGCAAAGTGAATACAACTCGATATCTTTTACAATAACCATTTCATTATAGGACTCCTTAAACATAGCCCCTTTTAATATTTCTACAGGGTCCTGATCGTAACCCTGTGTTAAAAACTGCATGGCTTTTGCTGCACGTTCGGGAGTTTTTACTAAGCCTTCGCGCTCGGTATCTTCACCTAAATCTTCAATGATGTTTCGGTATCTATTTTTAACATCGTCGGTAACCTGCATATTGTATTCTTCTAGCTTTCTGTAAGGCATCTTGTACTATAATTTAATTTCGAAAATAAATATAAGTCTAAAAATGGACTATACAATAAAATTGATTCAAAATTGTACGGCACAACTTAAAGTAGTAATTTCACGCCTATATTTTATATAGATGATTAAAGCAAAAAACATTCAGAAATTCTACGACGATTTACAAGTTTTAAAAGGCGTTGACATACATATTAAACCTAGCGAAGTAGTATCTATTGTAGGGGCTTCGGGTGCAGGAAAAACAACTCTTTTACAAATTTTAGGAACCTTAGATAAGGCATCACCTGTTACCAATTTTGAATTAATTATAAACAACATCAATATTGGTGAACTTAACGATAAAGCTTTGGCTAAATTTAGAAATGAACATATTGGGTTTATTTTTCAGTTTCATCAATTACTTCCTGAATTTACAGCTATAGAAAACGTTTGTTTACCAGCTTTTATTAAAGGAACAAATAAAAAAGATGCAGAAAAACGCGCTAAGGAGCTGCTAGATTTTCTTGGGTTATCGCATCGTTATAACCACAAGCCAAATGAACTATCTGGAGGGGAACAACAACGTGTTGCTGTTGCAAGAGCGCTTATTAATAGTCCTGCTTTAATTTTTGCCGATGAACCTTCTGGAAACTTAGACAGTGAATCTGCTGAGAATTTACATAGTTTATTCTTTAAATTAAGAGATCAATTTGGACAAACCTTCGTGATTGTAACCCATAATGAAGAACTTGCTAATCTCGCCGATAGAAAATTAACTATGGTAGATGGTAATATTGTGAGTTAAGATCTCTTTAAAAGCCCAACAAGACCTAAAACGGGACCAATAGCAATAAACAAAAACAAATATTTTACAGCCATAACATCTATTAAACTGCTAGCCAATTGAATACTTACAATGGTTACTGCAAACCCAATAGAGTTAACAATAGTCAAGGCCGTGCCTTTATTTTCTGCACTAACATTTTGCGCGACTAAGGTGGAAAATAATGGAGAGTCGGCCACAACAACTATACCCCAAAACACCAAAAATATTATAAAACTAATTTCCGATTCTAAACTAAAGAATAACGGAGACACTAAACAGCAAATACCCGAAAGCGCTAATGCTATCGCGCCTATTTTTTTGATTCCAAACATTTGAGATAAATAGCCCGAAATTACACAAGCAATTCCTCCAGAAGCTATAATTATAAAACTTAGTAATGGAATGTTAAACGTTACGCTTGGGTGATACTCCACATAAGCACCTAAAAGTATGGGTACAAAAGCCCAAAAGGTATATAGTTCCCACATGTGGCCAAAATATCCAAATGCCGCCTTTCTAAACTCGCGCACTTTAAACACATTAAATAGCACCGAAACATCAAATTTAGCTGCCGATTTTCTATAAGGTCCATTTGGTACAAAAGCAAACATAACAACACCGCCAATTACCGCTAGAGCTGTTGTTGTGTAAATGATGTCTTGCCATAAAAACCCGCTTCCAAAGCCTTTTAAAACATGAGGGAAAGCAGTTCCTAAAACTAAGGCGCCAACCAAAAACCCTAAAGATCTCCCGAGACCTTTATTGTAATAATCGGCAGCAATTTTCATTCCTACCGGATAAATACCAGCAAGAAAAAAACCTGTAAAAAACCGAAGCATCACTAAACTCCAAAGATTATGGTTTTCCAAAACAATTAAAACATTAAAAACAGCCGCCAGAACAGCGCTTATAAAAAATACTTTTGAAGGTGCAAAGCGATCGGTAATGGTTAGAAGTGCAAATAAAAAGGTGCCAATAATAAAGCCAAATTGCACAGCCGACGAAAGATGCCCTAAAGCCGAATGGTCTAAAGTAAAATTAGTTACTAAATCTTCAATAACACCATTTGTAGCAAACCACAACGAGGTACAACAAAATTGAGAAAAAACAATAACGGGTAAAATATACTTGGCTGGCTTCATTAAAATAAATAAGAAAACGAATTTAGTTTTTAATTGATTAGTAAGACGTGTGTAAAGTCAACTTATTACAATATTTTTGCTAATTTTATAAATTATATCCCTTTAACTTAAAATTAAATAGTCTTAGATAAAAATATGAACTTATCGAAATGGTATCAACTTATCAAGCCTAATTTCAGGTTCTATAAAGATGGTTTTTTTGAATTTCCTTATTTAGCAAACACACCCGAATTATTTATAGAGTCAACTATAAAAACACCAGGAAGTAAACATGCTGCTGAAGAGCAGGTAGTTTACAGAAACAATCCATTTATTAATGGAGAAATGCATTATAGACAAATTGAAGAGGGTTTATGGCTCACTATCACTAATTTAAAGTTTAAGTACGATACCGTTATTAAATCTAATTATGCCAATGGAATTCCTAGCGATCACTATTCAATAACTTTTACTGTATTTGAAAGCGAGGTTAAACTTCAAAATGTATTTATAGACAAAGTCCCTTTTCAAAACAAATTCTGGAGTTTTAAAAAACCAGGAACCGATGTAGGTGCTTGTTTTTATAAAGGATCAAAATGCCAATTTTACATCTATTACATAAGTCCTAGCTGGTTAGAAAAACATGTACCACTAGACATATTGGACCGTAAAATTCCTTTTAAAAAATTTTTAGATTCAAGCAAAGGGTTTATTTCTTATCAAGATATTGTACCTAATGCTGAAAATTTGTCGCATGAAATATTACATACCTTCAAAACATTTAATAAGGATGCTTTTAACACCACCATACTAAAAGCACAAACATTAAGTATAATATCTACCTTTTTTAAAAATGTTTTTGCAGATACTAGAACTGATAATTACCAAGAAAAAAGCTCTGTAGATTACAAAACTATTGCAAAGTGCGAATCGATGATTTCTACAAAATTATCCACCCCTTTTATTGGGATTGACGCACTTGCCAAAGCATTCAATATGTCTTCTTCTAAACTAAAAGCGGATTTTAAATCGGTTTACGGCACATCAATACTTCAATATAATATTGATAAAAAAATGGAACTTGCTATGCAGCTCGTCCTTAATACCACTATGCAAATTAAGCATATAGCAAAAGAAGTGGGTTATGATAGTTCCAGTAAATTTAGTGCAACCTTTAAAAAAAAACACGGAAAACTCCCTTCAGAATTGCGTTCGGATAGTATGTTAGACCAAAAGCCTGAATAATATTATAAAAACACTACTATTCCCTACTCCAAGTGGTCAATAAAACCACATATAGCTTAGTCAACAAATTTCAAAATAATCGACAAAATACTTAAAAATCCGTTTATTTGTCCGAACGGGCTACTCTTTTGTCCGAATGGGCTACTCAAAATATATTTCATAATATAAATTTGCGGCTTTAAAAACCCTTAAAAATAACTTTAAACCAAATTTTATGAAAAAATTTTATTTTTTAACACTACTCTTTTTAAGCATTTCTTTTAGTAATGCACAAAGTCAAGCCGAATATTTAAATTTTGATGGTCAAAACGATATTATCGGATTAGCTAATTCATTTAATTCTATGACCGATTATACTATTGAAACTTGGATAAAAACGGAAACCAACGGAACGATTGTATATAATACTTCCACCTATGATAATAGCTCTTTTGCAGTAAGTAATGGAAAGTTACAATACTCAGCAAATAGACATGGTTATGGAGGTTTTAATCTTACATCTAATCAAAATATAGATGATAATAGTTGGCATCATGTTGCAGTAACAATGAGCTCGCCAGCTACTAATGGTTTATGTAACTTATACATTGATGGTGTTTTAGATAATTCAGGTTCATTCGGTACTTTTTCAATTTCAATTGGGGGTTTAGGAATTGGAAACCATTTTACTCCATATTTTACTGGCTCTATAGATGAACTTCGTATTTGGGATGTAATAAGAACTGCTGCAGAAATTAATAGTGCAAAAGACGGTGAAATACAATGTAATGAGTCGGGTTTAGTTGCCTATTATCAATTCAATAAAGGTATTGATGCAGGCGAAAATACTAATGCAACTACTTTAACTGATGTAACGGGAAATGGGCATAATGGGCCATTAACTAATTTCGCTTTAACTGGAACATCTTCAAATTGGTTGGCTGGTTCTCCAATAACTTCACTTTCTTCTCCGCCAGATGTTGTTTCACCAATAGCATATGCACAAGATGACACAGCAACAGCATTAACTGCAACACCAGGTACAAATGGTATAAGTTTATTATGGTATACAGATGCAACGGGAGGAACTGGTTCAGTAAATGCGCCAACACCTTCAACTACAACGCTTGGAAATACTACTTACTATGTTTCTAGCGTTAATGCAAATGGTTGTGAAAGTGAAAGAGCAGAAATTGTAGTTACAGTAGCATTACCTGCAACACATTTAAATTTTGATGGTGTGGATGATTATATCACATTACCAATAGTGTCTACCTTTGATTTAACAAATAATATGACTATAGAATTCTGGATGAAATCTGGAGTTACACCTGAGCAATGGGATACCCTAATAGCAAAAGGTGACTATAGTTGGCGAATAGCTTTAAATACTAATGGAACTTTAAATTTTGCAGGAAGCGGTGGTTTCGGAGATGTTTCCTCAACCGTAAGCGTAATAGATAACACGTGGCATCATGTTGCAGCTACTTACAATGGTATAGAAGCAACAATATATATAGATGGCTCTCCTAGCGGAAGTATTGCAGGAAGCGGAGATATCAATATTAATAATACGATTGCAGTAGCCATTGGAGAAAATTTAGAAATGCCTGGGAGGTATTATACAGGGAATTTAGACGAAGTTCGTATTTGGAATATTGCCAGAACAGCAGAACAAATTAACGGAAGTAAAAATTGCGAATTACAAGGTACTGAAACAGGTTTAATAGCCTACTACAATTTTAATCAAGGTGCCAATTCAGCAAATAACACTTCAGAGACTACAGCTATAGATGCAACAGGTGCAAATAATGGAACATTAACAAATTTTGATTTAACAAGCACAACTTCAAACTGGTTAGCTAACTCTCCAGTAACTACAGGTTCAATAATACCTTCTGAAGCAACAGTTACTACACCAGTAACATATAGCCAAGGTGATACGGCATCACCATTAACAGCTACAACAGGTACAAATGGTACAGATTTATTTTGGTACACTACTGAAACGGGGGGTACCGGAACAACAACAGCACCTACACCAGATACCACGACAGTTAGTTCTACCTCGTATTGGGTTTCTAGCGTTAATGCAAATGGTTGTGAAAGTGAAAGAGCAGAAATTGTAGTTACAGTAGCATTACCTGCAACACATCTTAATTTTGGTGGTTTGAATGACTATGTAGATTGCGGTAACGACCCAAGCTTACAAATTACCGGAAATACAATTACCTTAGAGGCTTATGTGAAATTCAATACTTTTGGTTCAGAACATTGGTTAGGTAATATTATTAATAAAGCAGCACCAACTTCTAGTGGTTATATGCTAAGAGCTGGTGGTAATGGTGCCGTTAATTTTGTTGTAGCAAATTCTGGGTGGCATGAATTAACTACTCCAGATAATACAATTACTCTAGATACTTGGTTTCATATTGCAGGGGTGTATAATGGTACGACATCAAAAATTTACATTGATGGTATTGAGATTGCTTCAACTAATATTGCAATGGGTAATATTGGTAACTCTAATTTTAATGTAAACCTAGGGAGAGATCCTCAAGATACAAATAGAGGATTAGACGCAGCATTAGACGAAGTTCGTATTTGGAATATTGCCAGAACAGCAGAACAAATTAACGGAAGTAAAAATTGTGAATTACAAGGTACTGAAACAGGGTTAGTAGCCTACTATAATTTTAATCAAGGCGCCGACTCATCAACTAATACTTCAGAGACTGCAGCTATAGATCTAACAGTTACAAATAATGGAACATTAACAAATTTTGATTTAACAGGCACAACTTCAAATTGGTTAGCCGGTTCTCCAATAACAACAGGTTCAATAATTCCTTCTGAGACTACAGTTACTACACCAGTGACTTATAACCAAGGTGATACTGCGTCACCATTAACAGCTACAACAGGTGCAAACGGCACGGGTTTATTTTGGTACACTACTGAAACTAATGGAACAGGAATAACAACAGCACCAACACCAGATACCACAACAGCAGGTTCTACCTCATACTGGGTTTCTAGCACAAATGATAACGGTTGCGAAAGTGACAGAATAGAAATTGTAGTAACCGTAGAATCGACGCTTAGTTCTAATAATTTTGATATAAGCAATAAATTAAAAATATACCCAAACCCTGCAACTAACGCTATTAATATCGATGTTGATAATCTAACCACTGCAAAATTACAAGTATTAGATATTACAGGTAAAATTATAAAAAACGAAACTTTAGAAAGTATTACAAACAGCATCGATATCACGAAGTATCCTTCTGGCGTATATATGTTTAAAATAATTACAACCGAAGGAACCACAATAAAAAAAGTTATTAAGCAATAATAATTTACAGAAACAACTCTATAGTTTTGAGCAATTAATTTGTTTGCTAGTTATATACTCTAAGTATGTTTCCTTTACTAGAGCGGCTGTCTTTTTATGTACAGCCGTTTCTTTTTTTAAGTTAATACAATCTTGAAGTAAAACCACAGCAATAAGCACAAAAAATCATTTGTAACCTTAACGTCCTTTATAAAACACAAACCTATACTATCAAGCCCTATAAATTATAAAACAATTCGTTTTTATAGTATTTTTGTTTTATTATGAAAGAGCAATCAAAAAAATTAACAAAACAAGAACTTAAAGAATTTTTAGACGCCAAGGTTTACGAGTTTAATAGCCCTGAATTTATTGATAGTGATCCTATTCAAATTCCTCATCAATTCTCTAAAAAGGAAGATATTGAAATAGCAGGATTTCTAGCCGCAACTATTGCTTGGGGAAACCGTAAAAGCATTATCAATAACGCTAATAAGTTAATGGCTCTTTTAGACCATTCTCCTTACGATTTTGTTTTAAACCATACCGAAGACGATTTAGAGAAGTTACTTCCTTTTGTACATCGTACTTTTAATGGTGACGATTGTGTTCAATTTATAAAATCGCTACAACATATCTACAAAAACCATAATGGTTTGGAAGCTGTTTTTGAAAAACATGCCGACAGTGCTTTTTTACAAACTTCTATCTCTCAATTTAAACGTACTTTTTTTGAAATAGATCATTTAAAACGAACTGAAAAACATGTAAGTGATCCGTTAAGAAAATCTGCTGCCAAACGCATTAATATGTTTTTACGCTGGATGGTAAGAAAGGATAACACTGGTGTCGATTTCGGCATTTGGGAAAGCCTATCGCCTGCCCTATTATCTTGTCCGTTGGATGTACATTCTGGAAACGTTGCTCGTAAACTTGGCCTATTAGATAGAAAACAAAACGATGCAAAAGCACTTTTGGAATTAGATACCAACTTAAGGAAACTAGATAAAAACGACCCCGTAAAATACGATTTCGCCCTTTTTGGCTTAGGCGTTTTTGAAGGATTTTAGCTTCTGTTTTTTAGATTAAACAATTGAGCGATATCAAGTATTTAATAATAAAATAGCTATTCTATTGATTGATTTAACTGTTTTATTAATTTTTTAGCATTAATAATACTAAATTCTGAGTATTTTCGTGCTTAGAAAAACTTTAAGCTCCTAAAGATTCCCTAAAATGATAGCACCCGATTTCCCTAAAAATGAAAGAGAACGCCTTGCGCAACTTAATAAATACAAATTACTAGATACACTCCCTGAAAGTGACTTCGATAACATAACGAGTTTAGTGGCTACCATTTGTGAAGTCCCTATATCGTTAATTACATTGCTAGATTCTGATCGTAATTTTTTAAAATCACATCATGGTATCGACATCCAAGAATCTCCTCGAAATATTTCATTTTGTGGGCATGCCATATTGCAAGATGATATTTTTATTGTTGAAGATGCTAGAAAAGATATAAGGTTTAAAGACAACCCGCTCGTCGCTGGCGTAAATGCTATTTTTTATGCCGGTGTACCTTTAATTACAAAAGAAGGCCTTGCGTTAGGTACCTTATGCATATACGACCATGTGCCTAGGAAACTAACAGAAACACAAAAAAAAGCATTAATTACTATTGCGAAGCAAGTTCTAAATTTATTCGATTTAAGATTAAATAATAGATTACTCGCTGAATCTAAACAAGAATTAACGGATAGAAATAATGAACTTGGCAAATTTGCCAGCCACGTGTCTCATGACCTAAAATCGCCTTTGGCTAATATTATGTCTTTAACTACTTTTTTAAAAGAAGATGAAGCCAATGTATTTTCAAGTGAATCTATAGAATATATTAGTTTTATTGAAGAGTCCGCAGAGTCTTTAAAAAATTACATCGATGGTATTCTAATTCATTATAAGGCTAGTGAATTGTTAAATGCTGATAAAGAATATGTGCAGCTAAATTCTGTTTTTGAAGACATACAACGGATCCATTCATTAAGTCACGACCAATTTAAAGTTGGCACATACACCGATAATATTTTTATAATAAAAGCGGCAGTAACACAAATACTAATAAATTTAGTTGATAATGCCTTTAAATACAATAACAAGCACAAACCAGAAGTTATTTTAAAATTTTCTGAAAATAAAACCGACTACATATTTACGGTTACAGATAATGGAAATGGTATTGAAAAGGAGCAACAAGACCAAGTTTTTAAACTTTTTAACAATAATAACCAAGTAGATGTTAAAGGTAATAAAGGTACTGGTATTGGTTTGTTTACAGTAAAAAACTTAGTTAAAAAATTGGGAGGAACCATTAAACTCGAATCAGAAATAGATAAAGGCAGCACCTTTACTTTTAATGTTGCCAAGTAAAACTTAAATAGCGTAAGCTCTACTTTTTTGTGTTATAGGAATAAACAATAGCAGTACAGAAATGATGTATAATAAATACTTAGCATAACAAATACCTGCGTTAGGGATTGCAGTGAAAAACCCACAGTAAGACCAATGGAATTGGGCTTGCGAGGATTTGTAACGTAAAGCCCGACCCTTTTCGGGTAACGCCCAAATTATTGTTTTCAACAAAAATAAAACCCGACCTTATTTACTTAAAAACATTAAGCAAATGAGGTCGGGTTTTTATAAAATAAATGTGTTGTATTTATTTAATCTCTAAAACTTCAAGATCAAAAACAAGATCTTTACCAGCTAAAGGATGATTTCCATCTACAACAATAGATTCCTCTTTAACTTCTACAACAACTAAATTAAATTCTTGCCCATCTGGAGATTTAGACACTAAGCCCATACCTACTTCTGGAGCCATTTCTTGAGGAAGTTCTGATTTTTGAACCTCTTGAATTAGATTTGCATTAATTTCCCCATATGCTTCTTCTTTAGCAATTGTAATGGTTTTTTTCTCATTCACTTTCATATCGATTAACCCTTTCTCAAAACCAGGAATTAGTTGTCCTTGTCCTAAAGTAAATTCTACTGGCTCTTTCCCTACTGAACTATCAAAAACTTGTCCGTCTGTTAATTTACCTGTGTAATTTACTTTTACCGTGTTATTCTCTTTTACTTGACTCATACTATAATACTTAATTTTTTAAAAATATTCTTTGCATAATTCTTACGCAGCAAATATTTTAGTTTAAACTTTCTAGGCAAGTATCCACCAAAATCAAGCCAAAAGTCAAAATGTAGACATGAATATTAAAAAACTGGTAAATTGTAAAATTATTATTAGAAGAAATGGCTTGCAGCCCTTTAATAGAAGTAAACGATGAGTTTCTTAAGATTTGATAAATATTTACGATTAAAAATTAAATAATCAGTAAATGTGTCAGTTATTACCTAAAAAACTCTTTTTAAACGACAATTTCAACCTTTATTGAACTTCCAAAGTATGGTCTAATTCTTTGCAAAACTCATTATTATCAACACAAAGGATGCTTAATGTTTCTATTAATAATTGATTTAACCTTTCGCTTTTTGGATTTACTTTATAAGCCAATTTAAATTCAGAATACGCCCCAAAAGGGTGGTTATTTATTAAACGATTTTCTCCAGAGTTTACAAGAAATGAAAAGGTTTCTAAATCTTTTTTCTTTTTGGTGTTGATGATATCTTGATCATGTTTATCTGAATAATCTACAAGGTGATTAATTGAAAAAACAGACAGTAGTAAAGCGCTAAAACCAAAAAGAACTGTTATAAATCCGTTTAGCTTTTTGTTCTCTTTTCTACTAGATTGTAACTTAAATGTTCGTGAATATTTGGGTAACGCGGTAAAAGATTTCAAAGGTTGTTTTTTGAACATCTTTTTTTGCGGATCTCTAGAATAAATCCACTGCTGTAAGCCTAAACCCATGTATCCTCCCATAATATATCTTTAATATATAGGTAGATATTTAGAATAAAATGTTACAGTTTTAATCAAAAAAAAACCTTTCAGAATAAGTAATCTGAAAGGTTTTTAAAGTTCTATTTAGAAGCCGCTTTTAGCGAATCTATTTCTTTCTTCAATTTTTCAATTTCTAATACCTTTTTCTCTTCCTGAAGTTGTTTTAGTAACTCGTCTGTAGAAACTGGTTTTATAGAATCTGTTGGTTGTTGTACCGCATCAATTTGCTTAGTTTCTTCTAGAAAATACTTGCCAATACCTTCACTAGATCTCCAAGCTTCGTTTAGCTGATCGTAAACTGTTTTATCCCATTGACTCGGGTGTTTTACATCAATCCAAACAACATCGCGATATTCACTATCTACTAATGCCAAATCTGGAGTTGCAGATCCATCGAAATTATTAGAATCTTCGCGAATTGCCGATATAGTACCTAAAAAAAACATTCTACGGCGCCCTGCGATATCTTTGATATACGGACGAAACTCAACAGGTTTATTTACCGACCAATCGAATTCCTTACGCGACTCAATAACCTTTAAAGGCATAGCAGAAACT
Source organism: Algibacter sp. L3A6 (assembly GCF_009796825.1). Lineage (GTDB taxonomy): Bacteria > Bacteroidota > Bacteroidia > Flavobacteriales > Flavobacteriaceae > Algibacter. Next base: position 3,302,232 of record NZ_CP047030.1, on the reverse strand, counting down.
CCTGCATAACCTTCCTTTTTAGAAGCATGATCGTAATAATAAAAAGCATTACTACCATCTGCAGGCACAAAAACGCTATAAGATAAACTGGTACGCTCGGTACCTACAGGCTCTAAACCAAACCAATGGTAAAGGCCATTGTAAGCATTTGTATTAGTATCAGAGAAATCAAAATCGGTTACAAAGGGTTGTTTGTTTTGATCATCGGCTAAATTCGGAATCTTAACAGCTGTTTCCATATTCCATGGTAACGGATCGCTAAAACCACCTAAGAATTTTAAAGATTCAGCTTGTAAACGTGATACCTTTTCGGCTAAGGTATTTTGGCCAATTAAGTAAGGATGATTTTTCATCTCCTCGGCACTAATATAAGTTCCTTTCCCAATTAAAATACGCTCAATGTAATCGTTAAAATCGTGCTCTCCACTATCTATAACCATAACACCTCCATAAGTTGGGTAAGGAAACAAAAAACCTTTCCATTTTATTAAACTAACGACTTCTACCCATTTACCAGCATCATTTTTCATGTAGTAGGTATCGCTAGGTTCCATGGTAAATAATTGAAAAATATTGAAACGTTGCACTACGGCATTGTAAGTGTTACGGCTAAATTTTAAAGACTCGCCAATAGAAAATGTTACAGGAATACGATTTTCACTAGAAAAACGAGGAAATGGTGTTGTACTAGACACGGCAAAAACCTCTTCCGTATTATCCGTCATACCTTGCCATCTGTATTTCTCAGTGGGTTGTATGGCCATAGTCCATTTATTTTCCGTTCCAACACGAACCAAATGTGGTAATGATACATCTTTAGTTTCACCAACACTCTCGTTTGCCATAGAATACACGTTACGCATAGGTTGTATACGCTCGTTTTGTGTTAGCGGCAACTCGTTAATTTCAATTCGGTTTAGGTTATTGTAAACGTTGTAAGTCTTCATGTATTCATACATTTTAAACTGCCATCCAACCACGTATAATATTCCGAAAAATATTATTAAAACAACAAGCATACCTAATCTACCCCCTGTACTTACCGAGTTTCTAAACTTGCGTAAACCAAAAAATAAAACCACGGCACTAAGCAGAATAACAAAAATGTATTTTCTAACAAATAGTAAAGCCGGCTGGTAATCGTCACGTAAAACAAATAATAAAATAAGTAAAACTAAAAAACCAACTACGGTTACTGTTTTTTGCTTTTTTCCTTTATTCCAATAATTTTTAATCATTTCTATATTGTAAAATTTTTATTCTTTTTGTTTTGGTTTACACTTAGCGCGAAACCATTATAAACCTTGCTGTAATACGTTTTTCATTGCCATTCTCTCCATTGAAAACGTATCGGAGTTTTCATCTAAAAAGTTAATCAAAAGTATATTTTTTTTAATCAATTCTATGGTGTTAAAACCAGTTGTTTTATCCGTTTGCTTTGCCTTTTTCAAAACTTCAAAAATAAGCTCTGTTAATCTTTCAACGTGTTCCTCATTTAGATCTTTAATTACGCTTTTAAAATCATCATTAGACATTATAGAAATAGCATTTAAAGATAAATCAAAAGTACTTTCTAAAACCGTATCAGTCTCCTCAACAGCAACATCAATGTCGTTAGGTTCAATGTCTACAACTTTACTAATTAATGTTTTTAAGAGCAATGTTAGACGTTGAATTTCTCTAAGTAATGTATCTTTCTCGTTAATCACAATTCCTTTTATTTAAATAATATAAGTTTCGTTTTTCAAAACAAAAAATACTACAACAGTCCTTTATCTTTCAACCTCTCACGTGCACTTTTTTCTTCAACTTTTGGCTGCTCTTGCTTAATAGCTTCTATTTCAAGATCATCTTTATTCGTTAAATCTTCAATAAAATCCTTTCCTTTTTCAATAGTATCTTGCATAATATCTTCAAGCGAATCCGTTTGCTCTTCAATAACTTCACTAGATTTAAAAATGAAATTAGCCAAATAAGTCCCAATTATAGTACCTACTATCATAGAGGCAAATATAGAAATTGTAGCTACATCTATCGGAATTAAAAAACGAACAATTACAATACCTATTAAAAACAGAAAACCGACAAAAACCAAACGTAATAAAAAAGATTGCTTGTACACAAAACCCGTTTTATCCTCAGGTTTCATTTGTAAGGCTTTAGAGTTTATTACCTTATTAAAAAAACGATAAAATCCATTATTTCTAGATTCTCTCCAATAAATAAAAATTCCGAAAAGGATAGCTGCAATAAAGATTATAAGTTCTAATGTCATGATTTTTTGTTTGTTTTTATGCTATTTTATATCGCTTTCGCGGAAAAAGAACAAGCTTATTTATAGTGTTAGTCTATTTGTTTTAAATATTGTTACTAATAGTTTCTATAGCCCAATCTTTTAAGGATTCATCCCAAGTTTCAAAACTACTGTAAAATGCTTCTTTATCGAACCAATACATAAACAATACATCTCTGGGCGAAATATTTACCAAAAGCATCCAAATTAAATCTTGATGTTTGGCAGATAAAGACGAATGTGGTTGGTGCAGTGCTTCGTACATTTTAGAATCTACAATATCGGAAATTTTATATTGATTACTCGTTTCCAGCTTTTCTAAATAACGCTCTACACTCATTACTTTTTTACGAGCTTTAATGTCGAGTTTATTTAAATAACTTTTATATAAAATCGGGTCGTTTAAAATGTCCTTTATAGGGTGTTGTGTATCTTTTAAATACGATGCCATCTCGTATTTTTTAACGCGTTCGTAACGTTTGTCTTTTACAACCTCTTCCAAATCGCATTCTATAATAACATGATCACGAAGCTTAACCATAAGTTCGGGCTGCGAAATATGAAATATTAAAACATCGTAATTAGTATCTTTTATAGCTTCCTTATGCCAAGTTTCATCTTCAAAAACAACAATAGGCGTAATAAAATCGCGCAATACATAAACTCCACCAAAAGCACGTGTGTAGAACGAACTCGTGGTGTATTGAAGTTCGTGCAAGTCTAAATCGCGCTCGCGTAAATCACCATGTTTTTTAGCAGATTGTAATAAAGCAGCCTGAATATTTTCGTCTATAAAATTCTGATCTCTATTAAAGGTTTCAACCAGTTCGCATTGTTGTTTTTGAACGTTAAGCAAATCGTTAATTAAATGAAAATGGATGTTTATCGTTTTGTACTTTAAAACATCTAAAGGCTCGTAAAACGCATCAATACCTTGATCGAAATCTAAACAAATCGCACAATCTCTTGTGATATCTTTAATTTTATCACCATGAATTTTAAATACAAATTTCATGAGTTCTCTGTCGAATGTATGAAACGGTAAATACACCGGTTTCCCTTTTTGTAAAGGCGAAATTATAATACCATGCGGATTTGCCTCACCGTTATTCAGGTAATTTATTTCCCCCTTTTCTTCTGCTACTTGTGGGCTCCAACCAATACCATCAATTTGAAAAGACTTTAATTTTGTTTCCGAAAAACCAAGCTTTACCAAACATTTATTGTAACGCTCGACGAGTTTCCCGCTCACTGAAATGAGTTCGCTTCGGTATAAATTCGCTTCTAGTAATTTTTGCATGTTTATTTCTTTAATACTTTGAGCTTATTGTTACTCATGGTATACTTTGATTTGAGGTTCCGAAATATTAATAAATTTTGGAATATTTTATTTTACATATTGTAATTCAAAATCATCCGCTTCTCCATCGCCGTCGATATCAACTGAATCAGTTTTTATTTTTAAATTAGAATCCGACAATTCTAAAATCTCAAAAATATAAGTTTCGTCTACAGTTAAATCTCCAACTTGAGAGTAGTTCATTGTAATTGTTGAATTCTGAATAGTCCAATTTCCTAGAGATGGGTTAGCCTCCACACAATCTTCTCCTACTGGATCCAATTCTGTTATATAAAAAGTACCATCCATTTTAAATTCAGTTGTCTCAATATCCTGACACTCATCTTCAAAACCTAGATTATTGTCATTTAATAATTGCTTATCGATTTCCCATATTCCAACTATTAAATTAGAAAAATCAGGATCGGTTGATGAGTCTTCGTCATCGTTGCATGAACTAAAAGTTAAAATTGAAATTAATGCTGTAAATAATAATGTATTTGTTTTCATATTTTTTTTCTTGGGCTTAAATTTAATAATAGTCAAGTTTTTTTTACCTTTTACCCAATCCATTAATAATAGCATACTGCAACAAAACAATAGTCCGCATATCCTGAATTTCACCGTTATTAAGCATCTCTATCGCTTCTTTAATGGGTAATTCTAGCACTTCAATATCTTCAGTTTCAGTTTCTACACCGCCGCCTTCGCTCACCTTCATATCATCGGTATACTCCGCGATAAAAAAATGCATTTTCTCGGTCATTACACCAGGCGATGTATACGCTTCATAAACTTTGGTTACTTTATTTATACGGTAACCCACTTCCTCTTCGGTTTCTCTAATAATACAGTCTTCCGGGTTATCTTTATCCAACATCCCAGCAGTAATTTCTACCAAAAAACCGTCCTTATTATCATTTTGATACGTAGGCATTCGGAACTGTTTGGTTAAAATAACCGTCTGTTTTTCGGTATTGTAAAGTAAAATTCCCGCCCCGTCTCCTCTATCGTAAACTTCGCGCATTTGGTTAACCCAAGTACCGTTAGTCATTAAATAATCGAAACTTAATTTTTTAAGGATGTAATAATTATCAGAAAGCAACGTGCTTTTTATATTTTTTAATCTTTTAGATGCCATTCTCGAAGGTTTTTCTTGCTGCGGTTTCTATATTTATTTGGTTTACTCTAGCGTCTACTTTGCGTTTAAAATCGGTATCGGCAATAGTGGCAACGTTATCTAAATAGCGTACCACTTCCTGACGTCTAATTTCAGAAAAATCTAAACCTTTCATATTCCCTTTCATAACTTCCTGAAGCATATTAAACTTGGTGTTGTAATCTTGTTTGAAATAAGTTTCAGGGTTTTCAAACCAGCTTTCTTCTAAATCAAAATCGGTAAGACGTAAAGAAATAGCAGACTGAATATTTCTAACATCACGAGATGAAAAGAACGGGAAAGCCTTTTGCATTTCTTGATACAAATTGGCATAAAACAAATGCTCGTTACTTTTAAATTTAGCTTCCACCTTATCGCAAATAGCATGCACTCTAGCTTCACTAGGTTTACTAGATGTGTTTAATATTTCACCCATATTTTTAGAAAGCCCTTGATCGCTTAAATACTTATAACTTTCAGGGTTTTCCATATTTACAAAATCGGGTAAAGATTGGTTTAGTTTATTCCACCAAATGTAATCTTGATCTAAAAAATCGTGTTCCGTTCGGGCCCCATCAATTTTAAAACGACCTTGTACACGAGAAATCACGGCCTTATCTAACATTTCGGGTAAATTGGTAAACAAACCAATAGAACTGTTACCGTAATTTACCGCATAAGCGCCTTCTGTATAGCGTAAAAACACGCCAATAACTTCTTTTACACCTGCAGATACACCTTGAGCTGTACGCTCTTGTAAATTGTTTTCGGCATCATCAATAGGTGCAAAAATCAATTTTGCAGGATCTTGCATCGGTTTCATCCATTCTACCATTTTTTCTGCCGATCCACCTTGAAAAGTGGAAATTAAAGTATCTGGCATAGGATGAAACAAAAACGGGATTTCTAAATTATCACAATGCTCTTTTAGTCGAGTTGCAATAGCTGCAATAAGCATACTTTTTCCTGTACCAGGAATTCCGTAGCCCATAAAAACCGGCATAAACCCACCAAGTTCCTGAAACGGATTCTTTTTTGCGGTAAAATCGTAACTCAGCATACGCTCTGTTAAACGACGCGCAAAGTGTTTCGCATCTCGATTACCTACAATTTGTTCAAATTTTATTTTGTTGAATTCTATACTTTTGGCAGTTCCCGAAAACACATTATTCCAGCCAGATATAGCAAACTCCGATTTTTCTAGTTTATACGTTCTATCTTCAATGGTTTCTGTATACTCTAAACTACTTTTTCTAAGTTGAATTTCGCCAATTAAAGCATCAAAATACACAACAGTAAAATCGATAACATCTTTATCAGACTTTACAATTTCTGGATGTCCAAGATATTTATCAAAATAAAACAAACTACAAGCAAATCCTTTTAAAGGTGATAACAATGAAACCTCTGGAATACCAGCAAATTTCTGTTTCATAACCGATAAATCGTCTGAAGCAAAAGGTTTTAAATCGTTTAGGATTTTATAAGCAGTTGAAAATAACATGAATGCCGTTGCGGTATGCATTTTACTTTCGAACTCACGTTTTCCGTTAGAATCTAAAGCCGATTTATTTTCGTTTAAACTAGATAATCCCGAAGCATCATAATAACTATCCTTAATCCAAATACCCAAAGTAATCCCTTCTTGCACAGCATAAAGAGTTTGATTTAAATGAATAGGAAGTGCTACAGAATCGGGTAATAATCGCTTTTTTAAGGCTAAAATCGTTTTAGAAACCGAGGTAATCTCTACCGAAGAACCGCTATTTGCTCTAGATAAATAGAGTAAAATAGATTCGTCTTTAGCATCCTTATCTTTATTTTTCGCTCTTGAGCCTTGCTCCCATTGCACACTTTTTAAGTATGATGAAGCCTCGTCACGAAGCATATCGAGTTCGGTAAGTTTTATCGGGAAAGTTGAGTTGTGTTCCATTTTTTTAGTTCGCAGTATTCAGTTTTCAGTAATCAGTCACTAATACTCCTTAAAACAGTTCTCTGTATTAACGTATTGGTATCTAATCTTTCTTTAAATATTCTCTGCTTTTTTTAGTTAAACTTTTCTGGGTTTTTCATCATGTAATTAATGAGTTTCCCTATTTCTTCACTTTTATATTGTAATTCTTGTCTTTTTTCTTTTGAAATATAATCGCAAGCTAATGCAAAATCGAGCCATAATTGTGTTTCGGAATTTTCACTATCCGCATCGGATAGTTTACTTTTAAAATGTTTTCATACTGGCGTTTTCTATAACCCTCAGCAATATTTGAACATACCGATCGACTTGATCTGACTATTTGAGAAATTAAAACATATTGCTCAGAATTAGGAAAGCTTTTAGTGAGATGAAATATTTCCATCGCTAAATCGAATCCTTTTTGATAAGCCAATAATGTTTTAAAACTCATTTTATTTCAATTCTTCTACTTTATACTTTTTTCCTCCTTCATATTCAAATACGCTATGACTGCCTACTGAATACTGCGACTGTATACTTTTTTATTTTTTAATATCTATTTTTAAACTTGAGACTTCAAAAGGTGCTTTCGCTAAACCATTTAATAACTCTGGCGTTTTATTGTATAATAATTGAATAATTCGGTGTGGTGCGAAAATGTATTTTTGTTTAAATACCGTATCCCATTTTTGAAGGGTTTGCTTGCTAAAAAAACTACCTTCTTTAAATTCACTTCCAGATGCAACTTCATCTATTTCTAAAGAAATGGCATAAGATTCTAAGGGAATTTCCTTTTTACCAATAGATTCTAAAATAGTATGGGTTACTAAATTTTCATCTTTTGCAAATACGTTGTGTATTGGACCTAAATCAACACGCTTTATAAGTTTTGGTGATACCTTTGGTAATTTCCTATCTATGGTATACGCCATAGTATCTAACGACATTTTACGATCTGATGTGGTTTTTAAGACCTCGTAAATTTCATCTTTATAATCGTTTATTCGGCTGCCATCATAATTAAAATACATAAAACAGATAAATGGTCTGTTTAAGGATACATCGAAAAACGACCAACTTATTAGTAAATCAGCTATCGAGTTTTGCGGTGCACCCAATATTTTACCTTGTACAAAACGATTAAAAATATATTCTTTCTTTACTGAAGAATAATACACAATAGATGCCGCTTGAAACAACTTTCGTTTAGAAATTGGTTGTTTTTTGTGCATTAAGGTGTTTAAAAAATCTTCTTTTAGAGTTGCTATCGGTGTTAGCTTTTCTAGATATTCTTGACGCAATTCGAGATCGTTAAACAGGTACCTAAATTCTAAATAATTTGGAAAACCAGACTCGGTTAAATCGACCTTCATATTATCTTCATCATCATACATGTATTTGATACGCATGGCTTCGATGGAATATAATAGTAAATCTGAATATTGCTTGAATAACTGTATTTCTTGCTCGTTACAAAGTTTTTGCCTTTGTACGGCAACTATAAGTTCTTTAAAAACAAAGTCGACCATTTTATGATAAAAGACATACTGCTCTTTGGAATCTAGAATGGCAGAGTCTAATGGTGTAACTATTTGGTTTATTGACATTTATTTTAATTAAATATGAATCTTTTACAGATTGTTTATTTTGATGTTTTTTCAAAAATGACATCGCCTGACTCTAATAACATTTTTCCATCACTGATACCTTTGGATAAATGAATTACGCTCAAATCTTTGCCATTTGCTATATATTCAAGAATAACACCGTTTTCTAAATTAGCGTTTAGCCCCATTATTTTTATGGAACTCTCAGTTTCTTTTGTACTCCAAGCCCCTACAATAGTTTTAATTTCATCGCCTTTGGAAATTAAAAAATGAGCGGTATAATCTTTTTTGAAATCAATTTCGAGAATAGAACTAGCTCTATATTTTTTAGCGGCTGGTGAATGACTATTTTGAATCCACTTACCAATAAAAGCCTTATCATCCTGATTTGGGTTGATACTTGTTATTGTATAATTTGTGTTAGATTGAAAAGTAGCTTTAGTTTTAAAAGATGTTAAGGTGATAAAAGCAGATAAAATAATGATGATATGTAATGATTTCATTTGGCTATTTTAAAGTAACATCTGTTTTAAAAACTGGCCTTTGGTATAATCCCGCGTTAAGGATTGAACGGCCTGTTTGAGCTCCCCGACCTTAGGAGGGAGCGAGTAGTGAAAGCCTGACTTTTTACGGTGCTGCAAGGTTTACTTAAAAACCTTGTAGTATTGTAAAAAGGAACGCCCACTATTTTATAAGTGTTTTGTTCTTTACTTTTTTAGCTTAACAAATCGTCCTCAGTGGTTGCTGGTTTTGGCGTTCCTGCTGGTTCACCTCCATCACCTTGTGGTGCATTTGCATCTGCTTTATAATAATCTTCAAAAATTTCTTTCATGTCGATACCATAACGCTCTGCAAAGTTCTTTTGAATTTCGCCATCTTTAGCACGAATTTCTTGTAAAGCCTCTGCATAACTGCTATAAACACCTTGCATAACTTTTTCGTGAACTGGAATATTATCCATCATATCTTGACGTGCTTTAGCACTTGCAGTATGCATAGATGCTAAGGTTTGGCCAATATGCTCATCGGTTTTTACACCTAAATGCTCTAAAATTGCTGCAAATTCTTGATCGGTTCTAGCTTTTAAAGCTACAACGTAACCATCATAATATTTAAGACGCTCTTCGGTATCCGACTTTAATTTAGCACGATGCGTTTGCAAGTTGCTACGTAAAGACGTTAATACTTTTATGGTTAAATTATGCTTGTGCACAAAACTATCTTTACTGGCAGCTAGCGTAGTATAGGCGTTTTTAAGACCTTCTAACTCTTCTACTTTTTGCTCTAAAGCCGTCATTTTACCAATAGCCTCAGAATACTCAGTAGATTGTTTATCGGCAATATCTTCTAGTTCTTGGCGAGCTTGTTTTAACAAAGCGTACTGCTCTTCTAGCTTTCCTTCTACTTCTTTCTTTTTCTCTAAAGCTTTAGTATGGTTTTTAGAAGCTTCTACAATAGCATCTTTTAGTTTTTCTTCAACCTCTTTAATTTCTACTTCACGATTTTTTAAACGTGTTACAGCAGCTTGAGATTTGTATGACAACTCACTTAAAAGTGTTTGTATATCAGCACTTTCTATACGCTCTTGAAACATAGCTTTGGCCTTATTATCGGCTCCTGCACGTACTTTCTCTGCTTCTTTATATTCGGTTTGCTCTTTTTTAATCTTGCTTTTACGTCCCCATAGATTGTTCCACCAAGTATCTGCCTTATTTTCAGCATCTTCTAGCTCTATTCTAGCACGCTCTAATGCTTTTTGAGCATCGTCGATTACTTTTTGTTCTGTTGGGTTTAATGCTGAAAATTTTTCGAACATAATACCAACTTCATCTTGATAATCTGTTAAATCTTTAATAGCATCTAGAAGCGTAGAACGGTCTTTTTCTGCCATATGAACAACATCGTCCAAGGTGGCGTTTAGAATTTTTTGACGTACTTCTGGATCGTCCTCTTGAGACAATTTAGATTTCATAGTGTCTATGGCTTTTCCCCAATTGACATCTACTTTTTCTGTTTTTTCGTTTGAATTAGTTTCTAATAAATCAAAATCATCGGACATATGAATACTGTATTATTTAAGATTAAACATTTTTGCGTAAGCAATTTCGGTAAAATTTGTGAGTTGTAAAAGTAAAACCAAAATATAGTTATATCGATTTAAAAATTTTACTTTTAATTCTTACAAAATATAAGTCTATCACTTTTTAAAAATGTTACAATTCTTTTTCGCATTTTTATTTTAAAACCCTACTATGAAGACATATAGAACCTCCTTTTTGTAGTAAAAAACTTTGATAAAGTTGTGAATAATAATTAAATAGAAGAAAAACCTTATAAAAAAAACATTATCTTTGGAAAGCTATTAATTATACTTTACCGAAAACATGTTGAATTTTCAACTACATATAGTATCGTTAACAATTGTACTTGTGTCCCAATCTGCAATCGCAACTATACTTACTATTGTACTTATATTTTTTGCTGCACTTTTATGTCTTGGTGTTAGAAAATCTTACTTATTAAAGAAGGAAAACGAGCGCTTAGAATCGATGAATCCTCAAATAGAAGATGAAAAAGATAAGCCCTACAAAGATTTTACACAAAGCCACATGTACGATAAAAAATAGCTATTTTGAATACTAATATTATTTTGAGCGTTTTTAGATTACAAAGAAAACAAACTGTTTTTTCAGAAAATATAACCCCATGAATTTATAATTCGTAAACCCCATAATATGCAGAATACAATAGAACACCTAAATAGCTTAAACACTCTAATTTCAATTCTTTCTATCGCATTTATTACAATGTTAGTTTTATTTACACTAAACCTATACAAGGTTTATAAACTAAAAAAGAAAAATTCCCTTTTAGAAACGGAATTAAGGACGTTAAAAACAAACTCCGATCACGCTTAAAAAAGAACCGTTTATATAAAGTTTATTCATAAAAAAAACGCCCACTTTTCAGTGGGCGTTTTTTTAATTTTATACTGTAGAAAAATTATCTAACTAGTTTTTTGTACTTAATTCGTTTTGGCATTAAATCTCCACCAAGACGTTTCTTTTTATTTTCCTCATAATCAGAGAAACTACCTTCGAAGAAATAGACTTGCGAATCGCCTTCAAAAGCTAAAATGTGTGTACAAATACGATCTAAAAACCAACGGTCGTGACTAATAACAACGGCACAACCTGCAAAGTTTTCTAAACCTTCTTCTAAAGCTCTTAATGTATTTACATCTAAATCATTGGTTGGCTCATCGAGAAGCAATACGTTTCCTTCTTCTTTAAGCGTCATGGCTAAATGCAAACGGTTACGCTCTCCACCAGAAAGTAATTTCACCTTCTTGTTTTGTTCGCCACCAGAGAAATTAAATCGACTTAAATAAGCTCTAGAATTTACTTCTTTGCCACCCATCATTACCAATTCTTGCTCATCACTAAAGTTTTGCCAAATTGTTTTTTCTGGATCTATATTAGAGTGTTTTTGATCTACATAAGCCAACTTAGCCGTATCTCCAACTTTAAACTCACCTTTATCTGGAGTTTCCTCACCCATAATCATTCTGAAAATAGTGGTTTTACCAGCACCATTTGGCCCAATAACACCAACTATACCAGCTTGAGGTAGGTTGAAGTTTAAATTATCATACAACAGCTTATCATCATAACCTTTGGCAACACCAGAAGCTTCGATAACATTGGTACCTAAACGAGGTCCGTTCGGGATGTATATTTCTAATTTTTCGTCAAGTTGTTTCTGATCTTGACTCATTAATTTATCGTAATTATTTAAACGTGCTTTCTGCTTCGTTTGGCGTCCTTTTGCTCCTTGACGTACCCATTCTAGCTCACGTTCTAACGTTTTTTGACGTTTAGAAGCTGTTTTGCTTTCTTGAGCCATACGTTTAGATTTTTGATCTAGCCAAGATGAGTAATTCCCTTTCCAAGGAATACCTTCACCTCTATCTAATTCTAAAATCCAACCCGCTACATTATCCAAAAAGTATCTATCGTGCGTTACAGCAATTACAGTACCCTTATATTGTGCTAAATGATGCTCTAACCAATGTACAGATTCAGCATCTAAGTGGTTAGTAGGCTCATCTAAAAGTAATACATCTGGTTCTTGTAAAAGTAAACGACATAATGCTACACGACGCTTTTCTCCACCCGATAATACACCAATTTTTTTATCGCCATCTGGAGTACGTAACGCATCCATAGCAATTTCTAATTTAGTATCTAATTCCCAAGCGTTAGACGCATCGATTTGGTCTTGAAGTTCCGCTTGGCGGTTCATCAATTTCTCCATTTTGTCGGCATCAGAATATACTTCTTCTAAACCAAACTGATCATTAATTTTATTGTACTCATCAAGAATAGCAACCGTTTCGGCTGCACCCTCGCGCACAATTTCCATAACTGTTTTATCATCATCCAACTGTGGTTCTTGTTCTAAATACCCAACTGAATAATCTTGAAGAAAAGTAACATCACCTTGATAGTTTTTATCGACACCAGCGATAATTTTTAACAAAGTCGATTTACCAGATCCGTTAAGACCTAAAATTCCAATTTTAGCTCCGTAGAAGAAACTTAAATAAATGTTTTTTAATACAGGTGTATTTGCACCCGGAAATGTCTTGGTTAAACCAGACATTGAAAATATTATTTTTTTATCGTCACTCATTTTTTGTAATTATCTATTTAAAATGATTTAAGATTTTAATTATTGCGTTTAAATTCTAAATTTAAACACGTCCTTTTAGCGCGTTAAACACCCAAGCTACAGCAAAAAAGCCGAAACCTACAGCTGCAAAACCCCAGCCAGCAACATCATCATATCGAAAAGCGCCTAATGCTATTAAACCTAATCCTACGAAAATCATTATGATTGTAGCCCAAGCTAAAACCGTGTTTTTATTCATTGCCATATTCTTTCTCTTGTATTGATGGTTAGTCTAAAGGCAAATATCGGATTTTTACCAGTAAAACTAAAGTTCTATTCATTATATTTTTTAAAGATTTCCTATTCATGTATTAATTAGAAATATAAGAATAAAGCAAAACACGAACGTCTTTCTTATTCTTTTAATCACTTTTTACCAATTATATTAAACACTTCTCAATTAACTTTTATTTAATAATAAAACCACAATCAACACCGCTTGTAACTCCTATTTTTGCAGTTGATTAAAATCTAATTGAATGAACAAAGCCCTACTTTCTTTAGCTATTGGCGGATTCGGAATTGGCCTTACTGAATTTGTAATTATGGGTATATTACCCGATATAGCAACCTCTTTTGATATTAGTATCCCTATGGCCGGACATTTTATTTCGGCTTATGCTTTAGGTGTAGTTGTTGGTGCGCCAACACTTACCGGTTTAGGTAGCAAATGGCCGGCACACAAAGTGTTACTCCTTTTAATGCTATGGTTTACGGTATTTAACACCTTATCATCTTTCGCAACTGGATATAATTCTTTTATAGTATTACGTTTTTTATCAGGCTTACCACATGGTGCATTCTTTGGTATTGGAGCTGTAGTTGCCGGAAAATTATCTAAAAAAGGAAAGGAAGCACAAGGCATCGCCATAATGTTTAGTGGTTTAACCTTTGCGAACTTATTAGGAGTTCCGTTAGGAACGTATTTAGGTAAGCATTTTAACTGGAATGTTTCTTTTTTAATGGTTGGTATTGTTGGTGTTTTGGCTGTTTTAGCGGTTAAATTTTGGATGCCAACTTTAAAACAATCTTCAGAAATTAGTTTTATTAAAGAATTTAAAATCTTTAAGCGTTTAGAACTTTGGCTTATTATATTGCTAACAACCATAGGTACTGGAGGCTTCTTTGCTTGGTATAGTTATATTGCACCATTAATTACCGATGTTGCAGGGCATGATAAACAAGTGGTGTCTTACGCCATGATTCTTGCGGGCTTAGGTATGGTTATCGGTAATGTTATTGGCGCCAAACTTGCCGAAAAACTACAACCTATAATGGCGGTATTAATCACGCTTGTTTTTATGGCTGTTTGCTTAGTATTAAACACCTATTTAGCTTCCGATAAGGTTATGGTTTTAGTGATGACGTTTGTAATTGGCATGGTAACATTTTGTTTATCAACTCCAATTTCGTTAGCCATAATTAATGCTTCTAAAGGAGGCGAAACATTAGGCTCATCACTAAACCAAAGTGCCTTTAATGTAGGTAATGCAGCTGGTGCTTACTTTGCCGGCTTACCAATTGCAATGGGTTATGGTTATACATCGGCCGATTGGGTTGGTGCAGGTATGGCGGCTCTTGGTGTTTTTATTGCCTTCGGAATTATTCAATATAGAAATTATCGCTTTAAGCGGAAATATAAAATGAAAGCGTGCTACTCTTAATAGCAATTTAAAATATTTTCAAAATAAAAAAGACTGTCTAAATTTAATTTAAACAGTCTTTTTTTTATGTCTTAAACTTTATGTTTTAGAACAACATCGGTACTTCTATAAAAAGTAAACTAGCATTTTCTTTTGAGTGAATTTCAAATGTATTTGTTTCTGAAACACCTATAGCATCCCTAGAATTTAAAAGTGAATTATTGATGATTACTTCTCCAGAAATCGTCATGACATAAACACCATGATTTTCGGATTTTAGATTATAATTGAAGCTGTTGTCTTTATCCAAATCTATTCGAGAAATTACCGCATCTTGATGAATTTTTAAACTACCATCATGGACTTCATCTATTGAGGTTACCAAGGTTTGAAGTTTGTTTTTTCTTTCATCTATATTGAACATTTTTTGATCATATCTAGGCGTAACGTTTTCCTTATTTGGTATGACCCAAATTTGAAATAAAGATAAATGCTCGTCTACCGAACCATTAATTTCAGAATGTTCTAAACCTGTTCCGGCCGACATAATTTGAACTTCACCAGGCAAAACCGCCTGCCATGCATCGTGCATAGAATCGCGATGTTTTAGTACGCCTTTTAATGGAATAGTAATAATTTCCATATTATCATGCGGATGCGTGCCAAAGCCCATTTTAGGAGCTATAACATCATCATTTAAAACACGTAAAGCTCCAAAATTTACTTTTTCTGGATTATGAAAATTAGCAAAACTAAAAGAATGATTGGCCTGCAACCATCCATGATTTGCAAACCCTCTACTATCTGCTGTATGAATTATTGTTTTCATAGTATTATACGTTTTTATTAAAACCTCAGCTTAAAATTTCAAAAACTATTTAAAGTTAAAAAGCTGTGTTTATTATCTCATTTTATCAAGCAAATCGCTTAATTGTCCTGCTTCTTCTTCATTTAAATTTTTAAACAAATCAGAATTTAATGTATTTGGTATAGATTCTAATAAATCAATGCCTTTTTTGGTGATTTCTATATTAACCACACGCCTATCTTCCTTCGAAGGCAAACGTTTTATATAATCTTTGGCATGCAATTTATCCATTAATCGTGTTGCATTAGGTGCACGTTCTACCATTCTATCTTTTATCACTTGCACACTTAACGGACCTTTGGAACCATTTAAAATTCTTAAAATATTGAACTGTTGTGCAGAAATACCAAAGGGTTTAAAAAACTCAGTTTGGTAACTCGCTATCCAATTTGCAGTGTAAAGAACGTTAAGCATTGCTTTTACCCTATTGCTAGGGAATTTCGAATTGATATCTTTACTTATATCGCCCACAATTATAGACTATTTTGAAGTTTATTAACTGCTTCTTTTAACTGAGTATCTAATGCGTTGTCTACTATTTTATTTTCCTTAAAATTATCACCGAAAAAAGGAAGCGAAAAACTCTCTACAATGTTTCCATCATGAAAAGGAAAACGGCCTTTAGCGATCTCTAAAACAGATAAACCACCTCGCCCACCTGGCGATGTTGCCATAAGTAACATTGGTTTTTTGAAAAATAATTTACCTTCAATTCTAGACATCCAATCGAACAAGTTTTTAAAAACCACAGAATACGCGCCATTATGTTCAGCTAACGATAGTATAATACCATCTGTGTTTTTTAGAATTTCTAAAAACCGATGTGCATCTTTTGGAATGCCATGTTCATTTTCATGATCCATACCATAAAGCGGTAAATCAAAATCGTTTAAATCTAATACAGTAGTTTCTACATTTTCAACCAAACTCACTGCGTAAGTTGCTAACTGCTTGTTAATAGATTGTTTACTATTACTTCCTGCAAATGCTATAATTTTTTTCACAATTATTTATTTATTCTTTTATTAAAAATATATGATATTATTAAAAACACTAATGCCAATGCTGCTGTCATGTGTCCGCCATCATTTACCATAATATGTGCCGAAAAAGCTAGAATAAAAGCAAAAAAGAAACCAGAATATGCCCACTCTTTTAATGTTTTAAAATTAGGATTCCATACCGCAAATAAACCAAGTAATTTTAAACCTGCATACGGATAAATTAAGTACGGCGGGTAACCTAAACTAGTAAATGCGCCAACAATGGCTTCATGTTTAAAAACATACATGTAAACCGAAAACAATACAATTACAGATAATAAACCTGTTGCGATATAAAATATAATTTTATCTCTTTTCATCTTTTTTTTATTTCAATATTAGAATACGAAATTAATTAAAATAAATTTATATTCTAAGGAATATATTTCCATGTAATATATTTTAACAAAACATTCGCTTTAAAATTGATTACGGGTTTTGTAAATTCGTGCAAATAAAATTTCGACCATGGACATTAACTTCAATAAAAACGAAGATCACAATAAACTCTTACTTTCCGAATTAAAAAAACGCCTTGTTAAAGTAAAACTCGGTGGCGGAAAAAGTCGTATCGAGAAACTGCATAGTAAAGGTAAAATGACGGCTAGAGAGCGTATTGACTTTTTATTAGATCCAAAAAAGAAATCTATTGAAATTGCCGCCTTTGCCGGTGAAGATATGTACGCCGAACATGGTGGATGCCCTTCTGGTGGTGTGGTTGTAAAAATGGGTTATGTAAAAGGCAAACAATGTATTGTGGTTGCTAATGATGCTACTGTAAAAGCTGGAGCTTGGTTCCCCATTACTGGGAAGAAAAACTTGCGTGCCCAAGAAATTGCTATAGAAAATAGACTGCCTATTATCTATCTAGTAGATTCTGCTGGCGTCTACTTGCCTTTACAAGACGAAATTTTCCCAGATAAAGAACATTTTGGACGCATTTTTAGAAACAACGCTATAATGAGTAGTATGGGTATTACTCAAATTGCGGCCGTTATGGGAAGTTGTGTTGCAGGTGGTGCTTATTTACCAATTATGAGCGATGAAGCTTTAATTGTAGACAAAACAGGTAGTATATTTTTAGCTGGAAGTTACCTAGTAAAAGCAGCTATTGGCGAAACTATAGATAATGAAACTTTGGGCGGCGCGACAACACATTGCGAAATATCGGGTGTTACCGATTATAAAGCTAAAGATGATGCCGATGCGTTAAATACTATTAAAAATATTATTGATAAAATTGGTGATTTTGATAAAGCGGGATACAACCGTAGTGAAGCTAAAAAACCAAAAGAAAACCCTGAAGATATTTACGGAATCTTGCCTAAAAGCCGTGCCGATCAATATGATATGTACGAAATTATTAAGCGCGTAGTCGATAACTCGGAGTTTGATGAATATAAAGCTGGTTACGGACAAACCATAATTACAGCTTACGCGCGTATTGATGGTTGGGCTGTTGGTATTGTTGCCAACCAACGTAAACTAGTTAAAACGGCTAGTGGAGAAATGCAATTTGGTGGTGTTATTTATAATGATAGCGCCGATAAAGCCACACGTTTTATTGCGAATTGTAACCAAAAGAAAATTCCGTTAGTATTTTTACAAGATGTTACTGGCTTTATGGTAGGTAGTAAAAGTGAGCATGGTGGCATTATAAAAGATGGTGCAAAAATGGTAAATGCAGTAAGTAACTCGGTGGTGCCGAAATTTACTATTATTATAGGAAATAGTTACGGTGCCGGAAATTATGCCATGTGTGGAAAAGCCTACGACCCAAGATTAATTGTAGCTTGGCCAAGTGCTGAACTTGCGGTTATGAGCGGAAACTCTGCTGCAAAAGTATTACTTCAAATTGAAAAAGCATCTTTACTTAAAAAAGGAGAAGAAATTACTCCGGAAAAAGAAGCTGAACTTTTTAATAAAATTAAAGATAGATATGATAGTCAAGTATCTCCATACTATGCGGCTGCCCGTATTTGGACAGATGCTATTATAAACCCTTTAGACACCAGAACATGGATTAGTATGGGTATTGAGGCTGCTAACCACGCTCCTATTGAGAAGCCGTTCAATTTAGGGATTTTACAGGTTTAAGGATTTAATCTTCTTATAAAATAAAAAACTCTCAGGCTAATTGGTAACCTGAGAGTTTTTTGTTTAATTCAAAATATGTTTTCTATTACATACTTACGGTGCCTACTTCAATTTCATCTTCTTTTTTATTTAAGCGTAATATTCTAATTTCCTTCTTTTCATTTTTTCTTCCATAATTAGTAAATATAGTCACCTTTAAAGTTGTTGGACCAGATATTTTTTGAACCTGATCGGCATAATAATCTACAAGAATTTCATAATCTCCTTTCGAAGCTTTTTTAATCATGAATTCTTCTGGACCATAACCTTCAGTCATATCTTCAGAAAGTCGTCCGCCATCTTTAGAGGTCTTATTACTATAGAGTACTTTTTCGTCGTTAGGGTTTTCAACCCAAAGATCTAAATCTGTATCATTATGGTTCCAATCTATCACAACTCTAATATCTACATCAAATGTTTTAAGTAATTTTCTTTGATTTTCAGTTAAATATAACTGATCTCCATGTTGCGACACCAAGCGGCACGCTTCTACATAGGCAATGTGCTCAATACCATAAAAACGTTCATCTTCATCTTTTTCTAGTAATTCGCCATTTACAATTCTAAATAAGATGTCAAAGGCTTTTTGATATTCACCTACGGCTTCATAAGCTAATGCTAAATCGCGATAAGAATGAGGCTCTTCTGGTCTTAATTTCAAAATCTCTTGATAAACATAAACCGCTAAAGCGTCTTCTTTAAAATACTGCAATTTATAGGCTAAGGCCCTACTAAGTTCATGGTTATCTAAATCTATTTCAATTAAATTAGTTACAATCTGTACTGCTAATTCCTTTTGGTTAATAGAATCGAAATACTCTGCGATATCCATAAAAAATGTTGGTGTATTTTTATACGTTTCACGTAATTTTAAATACGCATTATAAGCTATTTCCAGAGTTTCAGATTTAGATAAGTTTACCAAGTACTCTGCTTTAGGCGACCAGGGCTTAAAAACAATTTCTTCGTCAATCTTTCTATTTAACGCTTCAATTTTTTCTTTGTTTTCCAGTATTCCGCTTTTAGTTGAAATGAGAATAACGCCATTTGAAGCTCTACTTCCATAAATAGAACTCCCTGCTCCATCTTTTAAAACTCTAATATTATCAATATTTTTTGCCGAAATATCTTTAAAATCTTCCTCTGAATACACAATACCATCAACAACATATAATGGTGCATTCTCACTATCATTAAAATTTAATCCATGAACACGAATTGAAGCATCTTCTGTATTGTTCGATGCTCGTTTTGATTCCATATTTAATCCCACAACACGACCTTGCAAAGCTTCAACTACTATATTTTCATTTTCTATACTTTCCGAAGAAACTGCTGTAACAGCACCAGTAACATGAGTTCTCCGTTGCACGCCGTAACCAACCACAACAACTTCATCTAAAGACGCCCTATCTTCTTTTAAAGCTACATTAACAACAAAATTTGAACCAAGAGTTACTTCTTCAGTTAAAAAACCAATGTAAGAATAGACCAAAATCGATCCAAACTCTGCATTGATCATATACTTACCATCAAAATCTGTAACAGCGGCAAAAACATCATTTTTCACATAAATATTTACACCAGGAAGCGGTTCTCCGTTAATACTCGTAACATAACCACTAATTATCCTTTTAGTAGAATCGATAACTCGCGTAAAACCTGAATTTGATGTATTTGAATTTGCACCAGGTGATCCATTATGCTGTGACAGTGTTGTATTCGTTTCTGTTCGCTCTTGTCTAGGTTTTTTAATATCTTTTATATTTTTTGAAAAATCTTTACCGTACCATCTCATTAAATCTTTGTATTCCGAAAGCAAATCACCCTTTCTGCTTTCTATGTGTTTTAATCTATCTGCTTCGTTGGCTTCTTCTTGTTTTACAAGCTCTTTATATCTTGCTTTCAATTCTGTTGGAGGTTCAATTTTATAACGTGCATAATCTTCAACACGATCTAAAATTATCATAGAGGTATATGCTGTAATCAAATGGTTTTTTAATGCCAATTGAATAATTTTATCTTTATTTTCTTCGGAATTTTCATTTAAATAATCAAGCTTTTGCTTTGCCCATAAACGTTTCACCGTTGGGCTATTTTCTAAGTTTTCTAGATTAACCTCTACCCTATCCGTTACATCATTGTTATAGCCGAATAACAATTCTATGGTTGTATTAGCTTTGAACCTTCCGGATAATGCAAAATCTTCATTTACAATAGTATTTTTTAACGGGTAGACTTCATATACATTATCATTTTTAGCAACTCCTAAAAACTTATAATTCTCTCTTGTAATAGTTTTTATAGCTTGTTTCACCTCAACATTAGATAGGTTTACATAATTTGCTTGACTTGTATGCGCCAACTGAGAAAGCCTGTTATGGTTTGCTGATGTTAAAGAATTAATAGCATAAATAGCACCATGATTTGTTGGCTTAAAATCGCCTAAATTAAACATACCATCTGTAAAGAGTAAATTGGTTTCAGCAATATAATTTTCTAAACCTACGTAAGATGTGCCACCATCGTAAACTACATTTTCGAGGGCTTTTTTAACCGCGTTCCAATTTCCTTTTTTTATATTATATGTGTTATTACTTCTAATTTTGGTATTAAACACAACCACATTCAGCTTAACATTTTCTAGATATTGTAAATAGGCATCTAATAACTCAAATTCTTTATCTAGTTTTCTGCGTTCCATAGAATATGATGCATCCCAAAAAACAGTAATAGCCTTTGGTTTAGCTTTTAATCGTGATTTTGGCTTAAAAGATTTATAAAAATTAAAATAATCATTGTAAGTCGTTAAGTTGGCTTCATCTTCCAACCTCATTTCTAAAGTAATGGTGTTTCTAGGAGTAAAATTTTCAGCTTTAAAATGCGCTTTTTTAACTCCTAATGCATTTCTAAACTTCAAATCATTATAAATAGAAGGATCTATAATTTGAATGTTTTTCTTTCCGAAGGCATTTATTTCAATAGAAAAATGAGATAACTTATTTTCAAAATTTAAAGGTATTTGGTAGCTGTGCTTTTCGTTATTGGCAACAAGTGTTTGCTCGTAAGTTATTTCTATCTCTTTATAACCTTTAGCAGGAATTGGATAAACTCTAGCTTTATAATTATTCCCTTTTGTCATCTCTAACAAACCCGGATCGATGGTTTTTCTTATTGTGCTTTCGTAAGCTACGCGTCCTAATTCCTTTTCTACTATAGCAGCATGCCTCATGCTTCCATTAACATCCATAGCAAAATCTGTAACCGATTGTCCTTGGCCTAAAGGAAACGCTAACTCGCCCTCTAAAACAATATCTGAGCCATTATAAAATTTCATTTTATAAGTGGTTAACGCCACATTACCTGTAATGTTAACCTCAACATTTAAATTAACAAGCTTTAATGTAGAGTTATCTTTTAATTTAACTTCTGGAATGTTTTGAGCATACAAGCTTACACTCAAAAAAAGACATAATAATTGGAAGTAGTACTGTTTCATAATAAGTAATGAATTTTAGGTTCTAGATAAAACTATGCTTATTACATCACTTAGAAAAATGGTAATGAGTGAAAGTAACTTTTGATTGAGTGTAGGGTGAAAAATCGGCATATGGTTCAAAATTACCCATTAAAAGTCGAATTAAAATTTAAATCCTATTTTTGCTTCATATAGCTATAACTCCCTAACATGAAATATTTAACTACCCTACTCCTTTTATTATGGAATATCTCTGTCTTTTCGCAAACAGAATTTACCTCCATTTGGAACACGGCAAATACTGAATCTGGATCTTCTGCCGATAATGAAATTTCCATACCTACTAACCCTGGTTACACTTATAATTACACCATAGATTGGGGAGACGGACAAACAGACTCCGCCGTTACTGGTGATATTACACATACCTACACAGCGCCAAACACATATACTATTAAAATAAGTGGAGACTTTCCTTCTATTTATTTTAATAACTCGGGCGATAAAATAAAAATTATAGAAATTTTATCTTGGGGTAATATTGAGTGGCAAACTATGGAAAATGCTTTTTATGGTTGTGAAAACTTAAATTTTGACGCCATAGATTCTCCAAATTTATCGCAAGTGACCACTCTTAAGAACATGTTTAAAAATGCCGAATCTTTTAATGGCATTATTAATAATTGGAACACAAGTAGTATTACAGATCTTTCAGGATTGTTCTATGGTGCAGTAATTTTTAATAGACCTCTAGATTTATGGAACACCGGTAATGTAACCGATATGTCTGAAACATTTTATCGTGCGGGAAATTTTAATGAACCATTGGATAATTGGAATACAGCGCAGGTAACAAACATGGCCGACATGTTTCATTCTGCATCTAGATTTAACCAAAACATAAATAATTGGGATGTTAGCAGAGTAACTACAATGGCAAACATGTTTTATAGTGCAGGTAGTTTCAATGCGCCTTTAAACAGCTGGGTGGTTGATGCTGTTACCGATATGTCAGGTATGTTTTATTCTTCAGATTTTAACCTTTCACTTTCTAGCTGGAATGTTAGTAATGTAACAGACATGTCTAGAATGTTTGGACAATCGGAATTTAACCAACCTATAGAAAACTGGAATGTTAGTAAGGTAACAAACATGAGCTCTATGTTCTATAGACACAGAACATTTAATCAGCCTTTAAACAACTGGGATGTTAGTAAGGTAACCAATATGACTAGCATGTTTGATGGTTGGATTTGGAGCTGTGTATTTAACCAACCTTTAAATAACTGGGACGTTAGTAGCGTAACAGAAATGACATACATGTTTAGGGATAATGCTTTTTTTAATCAGCCTTTAGATAATTGGGATGTTAGTAATGTTGCTAATATGAAAGGGATGTTTGAAAACACCAAAGTATTCAATCAAGATATTACCGGTTGGGATGTTAGTAATGTTACAGATATGAGTTCTATGTTTCAAGAAACTGACGACTTTAATCAACCTATTGATATATGGAACGTTAGTAAAGTAACCAATATGAGTTCCATGTTTAATTCGGCTTTAGCTTTTAACCAAACGTTAAGCACTTGGGATACCGCTGCGGTAACTAACATGTCTAGTATGTTTAGTTCTTATAATGTAACAACCGTTTTTAATCAACCCTTAAATAGTTGGGATACTGGCGCTGTAACTAATATGTCTAGCATGTTTAGAAATACTAGTACCTTTAATCAAGATTTGGGTTCATGGAATGTCAGTAACGTAACTAACATGGCTACTATGCTATCTGGTTCTGGACTTTCGCAAACCAATTATGATAATACACTTATAGGTTGGGAAGCACAAACGGTAAAAAGCAACGTAACTCTAGGCGCTAGCGGCCTTAACTATTGTGATAGTAGAGATCAGCGTCAAAATCTTATAGATAACTTTGGCTGGAGTATGGATGGAGATATTATTAACTGTTCGTTTGTACTTTGTACATCTTTAGTTTCTCCTGTAAATGGAGATGTTAATGTGCCTTCGAACGCTAATTTAATTTGGGAAGCTGTACCTGGTGCAACTGGTTATAAAGTGAGCTATAGAATAGAAAATGGTGGTGCTACTACATTTACAGAAACCGATAAAGATGTTGGTAATGTTGTTGGTTTGGATTTCACATCAGACTTAACACCTGGCGATACCGTTTTTGTAACCATTGTACCGTATAATAATACCGATGGTGATGCCGTTGGCTGTACCGAAGAAAGTTTTAGCGTTATACCTAGTTGGGTAAACGACACAACTGCTTTTAAACTTACTTTTGACACAAGCTTAATAGAAAGCTATACCTCTGCTGCAAACCAGCTTGAAATAGAAACCAATTCCGGATATCCAGATTATTTAACTTATAATTATTCTATAGATTGGGGAGACGATCAATTTAATAACGACGTTACCGGAGACATCACGCATACCTATCTTTCGCCAGGCGTTTATACGGTAACCATTATTGGTGAATACCCTGCGCATTATTATTCTTATTTTTCAGATAATGTAAAACTAATATCTGTAGACCAATGGGGAACTCAGCCTTGGAAATCCATGAGAAACGCATTCTATAATTGCGAAAACATGGAGTATAATGCTACCGATGTCCCAGATTTGTCTCAGGTAACCAATATGTATCAAATGTTTTATCAAGCCAAACTTTTTAATGGCGATATTGATAATTGGGATGTTAGCAACGTTACAGATATGGGTATTATGTTTGCTGGAGCTTCGGCTTTTAACCAACCATTAAATAGTTGGGATGTTTCCAATGTTACCAATATGCAACTTATGTTTTTGTCTGCTACAACATTCGATCAACCATTAAACAATTGGAATACAAGTAGTGTTACCAACATGTCTAGAATGTTCGAAACGGCTTCTGTATTTAACCAAGACATCAATTCTTGGAATGTTACTGCGGTTACAAGCATGGAAAAAATGTTCAATAGAGCTACTCTTTTCAATCAACCTTTAGATACTTGGGATGTTGCGTCTGTAACCAACATGGAAGCCATGTTCAATTCAGCTTCAGCTTTTAATCAACCAATAAGTAATTGGAATGTTGCTGCAGTAACCGATATGAATTCTATGTTCAATTCTGCTTCAGCATTCAACCAAAATATAAATAATTGGAACGTAAGTGCTGTTACAAACATGAGCTCCATGTTTAATAGAGCATCCACTTTTAATGAGCCATTAGATAATTGGAATGTTTCCTCGGTTACCAATATGCAGTCTATGTTTAATAGTGCAGACCTTTTCAACCAAAACATTAATACCTGGAACGTTACTAATGTTATCAATATGGCATCTATGTTTCAATCTGCCGAAATGTTTAATGAACCTTTAGATAATTGGGATGTAAACTCTGTGGTAAACATGTCTTCCATGTTCGAAAATGCAGAAACCTTTAATCAACCTATAAATACTTGGGATGTTAGTGCTGTTGCTAATATGACGTCGATGTTTGAAAATGCTTTAGCCTTTAATCAAGATTTAAATAATTGGGATGTAAGTTCTGTAACTCTAATGCCTTCTATGTTTGAAGACGCCCATACTTTTAACCTACCGATAAATTCATGGAATGTAGCCTCTGTAACCAACATGGAGAGCATGTTTAAAAACGCTTTAGTTTTCAATGAAGCTTTGGATAATTGGGATACAGGTGAAGTTTTAACAACTTCTGAAATGTTTAGTGGTGCAGCAGCCTTCAATCAAAACATAGACAACTGGAATGTTTCTTTTGTAAACACTATGGAAGCCATGTTTAAAAACGCTACAAGCTATAACCAAACCATGAATTCATGGAACGTAGCCTCTGTAACTACTATGGAAGATATGTTTAGTGGAGCCTCTGCTTTTAACGAAACCATTGATGGATGGAACGTAAGAGCCGTTACTACCATGGAAAACATGTTTTATAACGCAACCAGTTTTAATCAAACTATAAATAGTTGGCGAATTACTAATGTTTTAAACATGAGTGGTATGTTTAGAAACGCATTAGCCTTCAATCAAACTTTAGACCGTTGGGATATTGGAGCAACTAATATGCGATATATGTTTAGTAACGCTACCGCCTTAAATCAAGAATTTACAGAGTGGGATGTTAGTCGAGTTACCAACATGCAATACATGCTAGATAATACCGCACTAACAAGAGAAAACTACGATGCTACATTAGTAGCTTGGTCTAAGCAAACCTTAACGCCGGGTATAAATCTAGGTGCTCAAGGATTACTGTATTGTGATGCTTTAGAAGAAAGACAATCTATGATAGATACTTACGGTTGGTCGTTTACAGGCGATATTCTAGATTGTCCTATTCCGGTTTGCACACAATTAATTTCTCCTTCTAATGGAGATACAGACGTACCTGTTAACACCAATTTAAGTTGGGAACCTGCGCTTTATGCTCGAGGGTATAGACTAACTGTTACAACACAACCTGGAAATATTGTACTAGTAAACAATGAATCAGTTGCCGATCCTTCCTTTCAATTTACATCAGATTTTTTAGGAGGTGAATCTGTAGAAGTTACAATTACACCTTTTAATGACGAAGGAGAACCTACTGGCTGTATTACAGAAAGCTTCACTATTACCAACAATAGTGTACCAACAGTTCCTGAGTGTACTATATTAACACTGCCAACAAATGGTAGTATAGATGTGTCTGTTGAAACTAATTTAGAATGGATTCCAATTGCAAATGCAGACGGCTATCGCATTACTGCAGGAACAAATTCAGGAGCTACCGATTTACTAAATGATATAGATATAAACAATGTAACCGTTTATGATTTACCAACAGATCTTCCGGAAAACACAATCATTTATGTTAGTATAACGCCTTATAATAGCACTGGAGATGCAATAACTTGTACTGAAGAAAGTTTCACGACAGAAATTATTCCTGTTGCTCCCGCATGTACTACTTTAACGCTTCCTTTAAATGGAGATACAAATGTATCAACAGATACTAATATTAGCTGGAATGCCGCACCAAACACTACAGGATATTTACTTACCGTAGGAACTACAGGAGGTGGTATTGAAATTCTGAACAATATTGATGTGGGCAATTTTACAACTTATGATCTTCCGGATGACTTACCTCCTAATAGATTAATTTTTGTTTCAATAACACCATATAATGAAGTTGGCGATGCTACAGGTTGTGATGAAGAAAGCTTTAGAACAGGTGCTTTTTCAGCATCAGATCCACCAAGTTGCACAACACTATCTACTCCCTTAAACAATGCAACCGATGTAGACGTTACAACAAATTTAACCTGGGATACCGCAACCAACGCCACAGGATATAAAATTTCCGTAGGAACAAGTGCTGGCGCTACCGATATTGTAAACAATGAAGATGTTGGAAACAACACTACTTATAACTTAACTTCAGATTTACCTGAAACGTCCACAATATTTGTCACTATTACACCTTACAACACCGTAGGTGATGCTACAGGATGTAATGAAGAATCTTTTACTACCGAAACTTTACCAACAGTTCCAAACTGTACAATACTATCTACTCCTGCTAACAACGCTATTGATGTAGATGTTACCACAGACTTAACTTGGAATGCAGCAACCGATGCTACTGGATATAGAATTTCCATAGGAACAAGTGCTGGTGCAACCGATATTGTAAACAACGAAGATGTTGGAAACAACACTACTTATAACTTAACTTCAGATTTACCTGAAACATCTACAATATTCGTTACCATCATACCGTATAACACCGTTGGTGGTGCCACTGGATGTAATGAAGAATCTTTTACTACCGAAACTTTACCAACAGCTCCAAACTGTACAACACTTTCTGGTCCTGCTAACAATGCTATTGATGTAGATGTTACAACAGACTTAACTTGGGATGCAACAATCGATGCTACTGGATATAGAATTTCCATAGGAACAAGTGCTGGCGCTACCGATATTGTAAACAACGAAGATGTTGGAAACAACACTACTTATAATTTAAGTTCAGATTTACCTGAAACGTCCACAATATTCGTCACCATCACACCGTATAACACCGTTGGTGATGCCACTGTATGTAATGAAGAATCTTTTACTACCGAAACTTTACCAACAGCTCCAAACTGTACAACACTTTCCGGTCCTGCTAACAATGCTATTGATGTAGATGTTACAACAGACTTAACTTGGAATGCAGCAACCGATGCTACTGGATATAGAATTTCCATAGGAACAACTTCTGGCGCAACCGATATTGTAAACAACGAAGATGTTGGAAATAGCACCACTTATAATCTAACTTCAGATTTACCTGAAACATCTACAATATTCGTTACCATTACGCCTTACAATGCCGTTGGTGATGCCACAGGATGTAATCAAGAATCTTTTTCTACGGAAACTTTACCTACAGCACCAAACTGTACAACACTTTCCACTCCTGCTAACAATGCTATTGATGTAGATGTTACAACAGACTTAACTTGGAATGCAGCAACCGATGCTACTGGATATAGAATTTCCATAGGAACAAGTGCTGGTGCAACCGATATTGTAAACAACGAAGATGTTGGAAACAACACTACTTATAACTTAACTTCAGATTTACCTGAAACATCTACAATATTCGTTACCATTACTCCTTACAATGCCGCTGGTGATGCCACAGGATGTAATGAAGAATCTTTTTCTACCGAAACTTTACCAACAGCTCCAAACTGTACAACACTCTCTACTCCTGCTAACAACGCTATTGATGTAGATGTTACCACAGATTTAACTTGGAATGCAGCAACTGATGCTACTGGATATAGAATTTCCGTAGGAACAACTTCTGGCGCTACCGATATTGTAAGCAATGAAGATGTTGGAAACAACACTACTTATAATTTAAGTTCAGATTTACCTGAAACATCTACGATATTCGTTACCATCATACCGTATAATGCCGTTGGTGATGCCATTGGATGTAATGAAGAATCTTTTACTACGGAGACACTTTTAACGCGTCCTGAATGTACAATCCTCAGCAATCCTACACAAAATGATATCGACGTTTCTTTAGATACCGATTTTAGTTGGGATCCTGTTTCTGACGCTGATGGATATAAAATTTCAATAGGTTCTTCACCAGGAGGAACAGATATTCTGAATAACGAAGATGTTGGAAACTTCACTTCATATACTTTATCAGAAGATTTACAGCAAGACACCTCATATTATGTAAACGTTATACCTTATAATATTATGGGAGACGCAACTTCTTGCGCAGAAAATGTTTTCACCACTTTAACTGCTCCAAAACATGATGTAAAATATGGTTTTTCACCAGATAATGATGGTATCAACGATTTCTGGAATATTGAAGGTATAGAAATGTACCCTGATAATATGGTTACTATTTATAACCGATGGGGCGATATGGTATTCCAAATTAACGGCTACAATAATACAACCCATGTGTTTAGAGGCATTGCAAATAAAAAGACTAAAATGGGTGCCGATGTATTACCAGAAGGTACTTATTTCTTTAAGTTTAATATAAGTGGCCCGCATAATTTTGACAAACTAGAAGGCTTTGTTGTTATAAAAAGATAAACCCATTTCAATGATTTTTACAAAAAAAATAATAGCAATTGCTATCATCACCATATTTGCCTGTAACTTAAACGCACAGCAAACACCTACATTCTCGGAGTATAATTACAACCCTTTTATTATAAATACAGCTTATGCTGGCTTAACAGAAAACCCCGAGTTCTCTTTGAGTAATACAGGATTCTTTAATCAATTTGAAGGAAGTCCGAGAAATTTTTCATTTAGTGGTCATGGTTCTATAGACAGAAACAAAATGGGCATTGGGGCAGGTATTATGCGAGACGAAATAGGTGTTACTACCTCAACCTCTTTTTTCGCAGCATATTCCTATAAAATATTTTTCGATTTTAAAAGTAATAGACCTTATTGGCAATTGTACGATACAGGTGTTTTGTCTTTTGGTATTACCGCAGGGTTACAACAATATCAAAGTAATTTAACCCAATTAGGCATTATAGGAGATCCTAAATTTGCTCAAGATATAAACAGTACAATACCAACTATTGGTTTAAGTTTTCTTTTTAATCACGCTTCTTTTTATGTTGGTTTTTCGACTCCAAATGTTATGGGAGATAGTTTGGCATCAGACAGTGATTTGGTGTTAAATAGTCCTTACTATGGATATTTTGGTTATCGTATTTATAATAATCGTTTTGAAGATTTTATGATAAAACCAAACATGCTCATAAAATATGAAGATGGAGCCCCGTTCCAAGCAGATTTCAATGTAGCCCTTAGTTTTAGAAACAAGCTAGAAATAGGAACAGGTTACCGAACCAGTAATTCCATAAACTTTTTAGCAGGAATCTATTTATTCAATAATTTACGTGCTATATACAATTACAATCTCGCTAACAAAAACTCCGCTTTAGGAAACACGCATGGTTTAATATTAAGCGTTCAACTCGGTGATGGGTATAGTGTAAATTAAATTTACTTACTACTATAAACAAAAACAGACGCTTACATAAGCGTCTGTTTTTGTTTATTAAAATATGATAGCAGTACTACTTCACATCTAAATTATAAGGAAATAATAACTGAATACCTTTACGTTGCGTACGTGTTTTTACTTCTTTGTAAATATTGTATTGAACATCGCCTAGCTCTTCTTTTAAAATGGTCTCTTTAGCTTTCACTAAACCAAAATCTTGAAGCATTTTATCTAAGTCCTTTTTGAAAATAGGAAATTCGTTTATTTTGTATTCTTCAATTTCTGCAGCTTCAGCAGCATATTTTAAGGCTAAATCTAATCCTCCCAATTCATCTACTAAACCGTTTTTTACAGCATCGGTACCTGTCCAAACACGACCTTGCGCAATAGCTTTTACATCATCTTGAGCCATACCACGACCATCGGCTACTCTTTTGGTAAACAACTCGTAAACATCGATAATTCCTTCTTTAATAAAGGCACGTTGCACATCGCTCATAGGCTCATAAAAACTAAACGAAACGGCGTTTGCATTAGTAATCACTTGTTCGGCGTTAATACCTATTCTATCTGCTAACGCTTTACCATTTGGGATCATTCCAAACACACCTATACTTCCTGTAATGGTTGTTGCTTCTGCAATAATCTTATCAGCATTACAAGCTATATAATAACCACCAGATGCCGCAACGTTCCCCATAGATACAATTACAGGTTTTACTTTTTTAGTTAACTCTATTTCTCTCCAAATTAACTCACTGGCCACTGCACTTCCACCTGGAGAATTAATACGTAAAACTATAGCCTTAACCTTATCATCTTCCCTTGCTTTTTTAAGAGAAGCTCCCATAGTACCTTGACCAACTTTATCCTCATCACCTTCACCATAGATAATTTCACCTTCGGCATAAATAACTGCTATTCTATTTTTATTACTTTTTAATTTCAATTTATCAGCTGCGTGAATAGCATAATCTGCAATAGAAATGGTTTTTAATTTTTTATCATTTTCAATACCAACAGCATATTTTAGTCCATCAATATATTCATCATGATAAGCAATTTTATCAATCATTTTAGACGATTTAGCTAAAGTTGCATTTCGCGCCAAAAGGCTATCTGCAATTGTATTCAATTCCGCTTCATCAATCATTCTACTTTTAGAAATATCACGTTTCATTTCTGTCCAAAGCGAATTTAAATACACCGAAATTTGCTCACGATTATTATCGCTCATTTCATTTTCTAAAAATGGTTCTACAGCACTTTTATATTTCCCGAAGCGCACCACTTCCATTTTAACACCCGATTTTTCTTGTAAATCTTTAAAGTATAACTGTTCAGAATATAAACCTTTAAATTCCATAGCTCCAACAGGATTCATGAAAATAGTATCGGCAACCGAAGATAAATAGTAATCTTTTTGCGTATAAATATCGGCGTAAGCCACAATAAATTTACCCGATTCTTTAAACTTCAATAACGCACCTCTCAAAGCTTTTGTTTGTGACAGACCAGCTTGTATAAAATTATTATCAATAGATATTCCTTTTATTTTATCGTCTGTAGCGGCTAATTTAATACCATCTATAATATTGAAAAGTCCGTTTTTTTCATCTTCATTTAAAAAAGGATATTCGGCAAACTCAGTTTTACCCGCATAATCTTTAATGGGAAAATCTAATGTTAATTCTAAAACAGAATTATCTTTTACTGTCACAACATCATCACCGCCAGACCCCATAATAGCGCCCAAAAAAATTATTCCTAAAAAGAAAAGCACACAAAACAAAATGATGCCTGTTAATGTTGAAAATACACGTTTTATAAATTCCATATTTTTTAAATTATTATTTTTCTATAAGTATTAAAAAAGGCCAAGACGTTACATTTTTACCTCATTATTTTTCACATTTTATAAAAGCTTTGACTTTAAATGTATTGACATAAAACAATAATACCTACCAAGCTATAAAAACCTAGTAGGTATTATTAAAATCACACATTATTCGGGTTTAAAAAACAACCTGATCTAAAGTGTTTTTACGATGAATTTTTCCCGAAACTGTATCTATAAATTTACTTACAGCATATATTGCTTTTGGTTTTTCGTATTTATCCAAACCTTCAAAAATCGCTTCGTCTACTTTATTATCTTTTCCCTCAATTATTAAAATAGCCTTCTCTCCCAAAGTTTCATCAGGAACAGATGTAATAAAAAACTGTTGAGGTATTTTACATTGTAGCTTCTCTTCAATCACCTCTGGATATAACTTAATACCACCAGAATTAATTACGTTATCAAAACGGCCTAACCATTCAAAACTACTATCTGAATGTATTTTTACAATATCATTAGTCACTATAGTTTCATCTAAAAGCTCTGGAGCATTAATCACTAAACAGCTTCTATCGTCGGTAGAAATGGTAATATTTGGTAAGGTTTTAAAGTATTTATCAGACTCTGCATCTGTAAAGTTATTTATCTTCTTAATGGCAATGTGCGATACCGTTTCCGTCATACCATAAGTTTCGTAAACATTAGGTTTTTTATCCTGAATTAAAGCTTTTATACTCTCAGAAACACGTCCGCCACCAACAATTACAGTTTTAATTTTATCGAAATATTTAGCGAAGTTTTTAAGTTGCATTGGTGTAAATGCACAAAATTCGTAATCTTTTTCATAATCGATTCTAGGGAAAGCCGCAGGCTCTACCATATCTAATTCTAAACCTAAAACAAT
The DNA here is from genome assembly GCF_009796825.1 of Algibacter sp. L3A6. Classification (GTDB taxonomy): domain Bacteria; phylum Bacteroidota; class Bacteroidia; order Flavobacteriales; family Flavobacteriaceae; genus Algibacter. The sequence continues at coordinate 3,268,671 of NZ_CP047030.1, read as the reverse complement.
AGCACGAACCATCATCATTTTACCTGCAATAAAGTTTGACGGTAAGCAATGTAATACTTTTTTACCAGGAGTAAGATCGAAGAAGTTACCAGTTGCAATGGCAGATTTTACCATAGCTTCCTTTTTAATTATTATCTCCTTGGGCTTACCGGTAGATCCCGATGTACGCACTTTTATAAAATCATGCTTATCTAACCAATCGAGTAAAAATTCACCCAATTCGCGCTCGTAAGCAACGCCTTCTTTTACAAAGCTATACGCAACCTCCATTAAATCTTCATGAGAATAATGGTGATTATTTAATTTAAACCTTACATGTACTTTAGTGTAATCTGGTATCATAATTATTCTATTATTTTATAGTCTTCTTTTGTTGGTTCAATAACGTTTCCTATTAGTTTATCTTTCCAATTACTCCAATTATATTTCTTAGAAAGAATAAATAAAAGTATTGGAAAAACGACAAATACAGGTATAAATATTTCGCCTAATGCCATGGTATCTGGATCAGACATGTCTTTTAAAATTGAATCGGTTTGGAAGGCAGTCCAGTCGGCAGTAACCAACAGCGCTGTAAACAAGTTATTAGCTGCGTGAAAGCCTAAGGCAAGCTCTAAACCTTCGTCCATTAAAGTTAAAACCCCTAGAAACAAACCGGTACCAATGTAATAAACCATTATAACGGGCCCTAATTGCTCTACTTCTGGATTTGCAATATGCATAAGTCCAAAACCAACCGAAGTGATTAAAAGTGGCAACCATTTATTTTTACAAACCACACCAATACCTTGCATTAAGTAGCCTCTAAAAAAATATTCTTCAAAACTTGTTTGTAACGGTATTAAAGTAATAGCTATTGCTGCGAGTATTAAAAATGGTTTTAATTTAAAATTTAGCACATAATCTTCTGGCGCAAAAAAGAAATAATCTATCAATACAAAACCAGAAGAAATAACACCCCAAAGAATAAAAATAAACCAAAAACGGCTCCAATCTATCTTTTTACGTGTTGTTGTTAATTGCACAAACGATTGCTTATGCAGAACTTTAGCCGAAAAAATAACGCCTGCCAATCCTGCAGCAAAAGATACTAGCATTAAAAACAGAAATAAATTACTACCCAAAGCCTCAATCATATCGGGGATTGTAACGGGTATATTTCCAGTTTCAAAAACTTTTATGCCTAATACAACACCCAAAGGAATCATACCAACCATTTGCCAAGCGGTAAAAACTATTAACACACCTAATAAATATCTCCACCAATCGTGTAAGCCTTTAAAGGCTTGAGCTATATACATACTTCTAAATTAAATTTCCAAGGTTCTACCTTATTATACTGCAATGTACCATTTTTAACTAAAAGCGGTGAATCAAAATTGTTAGAAAACAAACCGCCCGTACCTAAACCTTGTGGCAAATTACTATTTAAACCATAGGTGTATTGTGCAATAGCATTTAAGCCTACATTACTCTCTAAGGCACTTGTAATCCACCAACCTATGTTTTGTTTATGTGCTAAATTAATCCAAGATTCGCTCCCTTTAAAACCGCCAATTAAGGTTGGTTTTAAAATAATGTACTGCGGACAAATAGTTTCTAATAACGCTTGTTTTTTTTCTTCGGAAAACACACCTATAAGTTCCTCGTCTAGAGCAATGGGCAATGGTGTAGTTTCACAGAGTTTTGCCATTTCGGCTATCTGGCCTTGTTTTATAGGCTGCTCAATGGAATGTAAATCGAAATCTGATAATACTTTTAGTTTTTCTAAAGCTTCCGAAGGTTTAAAAGCACCGTTAGCATCTACTCGTAATTCAATATCATTTGAATTGAATTCTTTTCGAATAGATTTTAAAAGATTAATTTCTGTTTGAAAATCGATAGCACCAATTTTCATTTTAATACAACTAAACCCAGCTTCTATTTTATCCTGAATTTGCTGTTTCATGAAACTTTCTGTCCCCATCCAAATTAATCCGTTAATAGCAATGCTATCTTCCGTTTCAGTGAATTTTGAAGGAAATAAATCGAAACCATTTATGCTATCAATAGATTTAAAAGCCATTTCTAATCCGAATTGAATACTTGGAAATTCTTCTAACTGAAGTAATAAAGCATCCAAACCTAATTGAATATTTTTACAAACCCATTTTAATTTATCTTCAAAATCGGGTCTATCATCAATAGAAAGTCCGCGAAACATACCGCACTCTCCAACACCTTTGTTTTCACCTTCATTTAAAATAATAAACCAAGTATCTTTAGTTTTTAAAATACCACGCGAAGTTCCGCTAGCTTGTTTGAAGTTTAAAGTGTATGGTTGGTAAGTTGCCGTCATAGTCATGCTAAAATAACGATTTATTTTATGGAACATCAAAACTAGAGAAGGATTATAATAAAAATTTCAGATTGACTAATTGTTCATTCTTTTACTATAAAATCGATAATTATTTAATGAATAATATTACAAATAACCACTTATACCCATACACAAGGTATAGACTAAATGATTCAAAATCAATTTAATCACTTTTGACGACTAATATAATACGTGTTAAAATGAATTTATTAAAGTTCGATGCTTTCTCCTATTTCTAAAAGCATTAAATCTTTATCCTTCTCGAAAAACTTGCGTTTAGCAACTTCATGATCAATTTCAATATAGCCGAAAGTATCAAAATGGTAGCCTAAAATTTTATCACATTCTACAAAATCACTCGCTAAAATGGCATCGTTAATACCCATGGTGAAATTATCTCCTATAGGAAGAATAGCAAGATCTAGTTTAGTTTGAAGTGGTATTAATTTCATATCAAAAGTAAGAGCTGTATCGCCTGCTATATAAATATTTTTATGTTCGCCTTCTATAATAAAACCGCCGGGTTGCCCACCATAAGTGCCATCAGGAAAAGACGATGTGTGTATGGCGTTTACATATTTTACATTTCCGAATTCAAAATCCCATTGCCCACCATGATTCATTGGGTGACCTTCGAAACCAAGATTACCAAAATGGGTAACAATTTCGAAGTTAGAAATTATAACAGCATTGGTACGTTTGGCAATAGCTTCAACATCTAGAATATGATCTTGATGTGCATGCGTTACCATAATATAGTCGGCTTTTAAAGAGTTAATATCAATATTTGCAGCCTTTTCATTTCCTGTAATAAAAGGATCGACAAGTATATTAATATCTTCTATTTGAATACCTAAACAAGCGTGACCGTAAAATGTGATTTTCATTCGAAATAAATTATATAATTGAACTCTAAATTTACTAAATATTTACAACACTTGCCCTAAACCCATCAAAATAGATAGAAGCACTGTTGTTAGCGCTAACTTTTTTAATTCGGGATCAAAATGTTTTGGATTTTTTGTGTTATTCACTTTTTTCAGATGAAGAAATAAAGGGATAAAAGCGATAATAAAAATGAAATTAAAAGGTGAACTATAAAAGATAATTCCAAATAAAACGGATAATAAAATTGCCGAAACCACCAAAGCACTATGATAAGTTTTAGCTTTTTGGCTTCCTAATTTTAAGGCTAGCGTAATTTTGTTAGATTTAGTATCAGACTCTATATCTCGCATGTTATTTAAATTAAGTACCGCTGCACTTAACAAGCCTATTACCATTGCAGGCAAAATAACAACAAAATCTATGGTTTTTGCATACAATACATAACCACCTACAACACTCACTAAACCAAAAAACAGAAACACAAAAACATCGCCCATAGCATTATAGCCGTAAGCATTACCGCCAACAGTATATTTTATAGCCGCAATTATAGCCGCTACGCCAAGGGCAAAAAACAACACCGCAAGAAAGAAGTGAGCTTTACCAAAGGCAAAATAAACAGTAAGTAAGGCTAAAATAACCGAAATCGCTACATTTATTGTAATGGCCCGTTTCATTTCTTTGGGAGTGATTACACCACTTTGTATGGCGCGCTCTGGCCCTATTCTATCATCATTATCTGTGCCTTTTACACCATCGCCATAATCGTTTGCTAAATTTGATAGTATTTGAAAACTTAAAGTCGACAAAATAGCCAACACACAAATTACCGAATTAAAAACGCCCTGATAGGCTGCTAAAAACGAGGCTAAAATAATTCCTGAAACAGATAGAGGTAAAGTGCGCAAACGCATGGAAGAAATCCAAACTTTTGTTTTATTCATTTATGGAATCCATTTTTTTTCAAAATTAGGCTTACGTTTTTCTAAAAAGGCATTTCTACCTTCGGTAGCTTCCTCCGTCATGTAAGCTAAACGTGTGGCTTCTCCAGCAAATACTTGCTGCCCAACCATACCATCGTCTGTTAAATTCATAGCGAATTTCAACATTTTAATAGATGTAGGCGATTTTGCTAATATTTCCTGAGCCCACTCATAGGCTGTACTTTCTAATTCATCGTGAGGAACAACAGCATTCACCATGCCCATATCAAAAGCTTCTTGAGCCGAGTAGTTTCTTCCTAAAAAGAAAATCTCACGAGCTCTTTTCTGTCCTACCATTTTGGCTAAATAAGCCGATCCGTAACCACCATCAAAACTAGTAACATCGGCATCGGTTTGTTTAAAAATAGCATGCTCTTTACTTGCTAAAGTTAAATCGCAAACTACGTGTAAACTATGTCCTCCACCAACAGCCCAACCCGGAACCACAGCAATTACAGCTTTCGGCATAAAACGAATTAAACGTTGTACTTCTAATATATTTAAACGGTGATAGCCATCTTCACCAACATAACCTTGGTGTCCACGTGCTTTTTGATCGCCTCCACTACAAAATGAATAAACACCATCTTTAGTCGATGGGCCTTCGGCAGATAATAATACCACACCAATATTCACATCTTCATTAGCATTATATAAGGCATCGTACAATTCCGATGTTGTTTTCGGACGAAATGCATTTCTCACATCTGGTCTATTAAACGCTATGCGCGCAACACCATTACATTTTTTATATGTAATATCGGTGTATTCTTTAACAGTTACCCAATTTTCTTGACTCATTTTCTTTATTTTAGCCAAAAATAAATTTTATTTCATTAAAACCCTTCATTACCTATGAAAAATAATATTTCACTACTCGTTTTACTATTTATTTGCCTTTCTTTAAATGCGCAATCTTATAAATTTGAAACGGTTATAGACCTTGAAACTACCGATGTTATTAGCCAAGGAAATACAGGAACGTGTTGGAGTTTTTCTACATCGTCTTTTTTAGAGAGTGAAATAATGAGAATTACAGGTAAAAAGATTGATTTATCTGAAATGTATACCGTAAGAAACACCTACCCGAAAAAGGCCTGGAACTATATTATGCGCCAAGGTAAAACACAATTTAGTGATGGTGGTTTGGCTCACGATGTTTTAAATAGCGTAAAAGATCATGGTTTAGTACCAGCTTTCGCTTTTACAGGTCTTGAAGAAAATGCGACCAGACATAACCACACTGAAATGCTTACCGTTTTAAAAGGTTTATTAAACACCTATACTAAGGATGTAAAGAAACCATTATCTCCAAAATGGAAACAGGTTATCGAATCGGTTTTAGATATTTATTTAGGAAAAAACATTGAAACTTTTAATTATGAAGGCGTACAATACACACCACAATCGTTTTTAGAATTCACAAAAATAAACCTTGATGATTATGTGAGCTTAACATCATTTTCTCACCAACCATTTTACACAAGCTTCATTTTAAATATTCCTGATAATTTTTCTAACGGAAGCTTCTACAACATCCCAATTGAAGAAATGGTTAAAACCGCAAATAACGCGCTTAAAAAAGGATACACTATTGCTTTAGATTGCGATGTAAGCGAAAGTACATTTACAGCAAACCCAGGTATGGCGATTATACCAGAAGACGGCAATGTTGATTTAAAGGACTTAACAGAAATTGTAGCCGAAAAAGAGATTACGCAAGCCTACAGACAACAAGAGTTTGAAAACTTCAATACTACCGACGACCACTTAATGCATATTACAGGTTTAGTAAAGGACCAAAACGGGAATATTTACTATAAAGTAAAAAACTCTTGGGGTAAAAACTCCGAACGCGTTGCTAACAATGGCTTTATATACATGAGTGAGGCTTATTTCAAATTAAAAATGATTTCAATTACCTTAAATAAAAATGTACTTGACAAAAAATATCACAAAATTTTGAATTAATACTAAGTTAAATAGATAGTAAATTGCGGATATCACAAAAGTAAATAGTCGTGATAATAAAGCGATGTTGGTATGAATATAATTATTAATTTTGCCGAGTAATAACAGTTTGTCAGGAAAACTTGCAAATTATCGAGATAAATCGTACATTACAACGTATTTAAACCCAGATTAATATGATTTTAACAATTACTCTTACATTTACCCTACTTGTATTCGTTAATTTATTGCTTTTAAAATTTAGTTGTAACAAAACAGCTAAAACAACAAAAGTTAACAAACAGCCCGTTATTTTGGCTCCGTATCTAGAATTAGATGCCATGCAAGAAAGACTGGCACCAACAGGTAGCTAATTTGTAGCAAAGCGTTTTAATTTTCCCTTTTCTTTTTTTACCACTCCAGCGTTTTATTGCCAAGAGTTTTAAATTCTTGGTTAACCTTCGAAAAATGCTGATTACCAAACCAATACCCTCTATTTGCAGATAATGGCGACGGATGCCCACTAGTTAATATCAAATGCTTACTAGCATCAATTAATTTAGCCTTCTTTTTTGCAAAACCACCCCAAAGTAAAAATATTACATTTTCTTTATTATCACTTACCGTTTTAATTACAGCATCTGTAAACGTTTCCCAACCTTGTTTTTGATGGCTTGCTGCTTCATGAGCTCTAACCGTTAGTGTCGCATTTAAAAGTAAAACACCTTGCTTTGCCCAGCGTTCTAAATTGCCACTTTCAGGATACGGAATACTTAAATCCGTTTCAATTTCTTTAAAGATATTTATTAATGATGGAGGATGCTTAACGCCATCTGCAACAGAAAAACATAATCCATTAGCTTGTCCATGATCATGATAAGGATCTTGCCCAATAATAACCACTTTTACATCATTAAAATGGCAATAATTAAAGGCATTAAAAATGGCTTCTTCCGGAGGGAAACATGTTGATTCCTTATATTCTTTAGAAACAAATGTTTTTAAGTTTTTATAATAATCCTTTTTAAACTCTGCCTCTAAATAGGGTTTCCAACTTTCGTGAATCTCTAAATTCATTTATAAAATTTTATTAAGAAACTAAATTAACACTATCTTTATTGTAATTTCAATTTAAGAAGAAAAAATGTCGCTTAATTCTTTAGATATAAAAACAGATGCCAGAATGGAACACGTGTTTAACGCCTATCCGGAATTTGTTAAAAGCAAAATATTACATCTAAGAGCTTTAATTCTAGACGTCGCTAACAACATTGAAAGTATAAACACACTTGAAGAAACCTTAAAATGGGGAGAGCCTAGTTATTTAGCAAAAAAAGGAAGCACCCTTAGAATAGATTGGAAACCTAAGAAACCAGACCAATACGCCATGTATTTTAAATGCACTAGCAAACTTGTAGAAACATTTAAAATTGTTTTTAAAGATCGTTTTGAGTTCGAAGGCCATCGCGCTATTGTTTTTCAACTTAATGATACCATACCCGAAACCGAGTTAAAACAATGTATTGCTGCGGCTTTAACCTATCACAACGTTAAGCAATTGCCGTTTTTAGGATTATAGCCTAACTAAAAATACGCACCAAAAGCTCCTTTAGTAAATCGCCTTGCGGCACAGCATTAGAACCCACACCTTTACTTTTTACATCAAACTCCCTTAGCGTAGCTACTACACCACTCACCTTTCTCATCGGGAAATTTCGAGCAGCCGTTATATAATCATTCACAAAATATGGATTAACACGAAGCGCAGATGCCACACTCCTTGGCGATTTATCACTTAAACCATGAAACGTAAGCAATTGTGAGAAAAACGCAAATAACAAGGATACTGTAACCACCATTGGGTTATCTTTTGGGTTATCACCAAAATAGTGTACAATTTTAAAAGCTTTAACGGTGTTACGCTCACCTACCGCTTTTCTTAACTCAAAATTATTATAATCTTTACTAATACCAATATTTTCCTCAACGTGCTCTGGAGTAATTTGAGTGCCTTGTGGTAAAATAATTTGAAGTTTTTCTAACTCATTATTTATTTTACTTAAATCTGTACCTAAAAATTCCACAAGCATTTGTGCTGCCTTTGGAGTTATCTCGTATTTTTTAGGCGCTAAAACACGACGAATCCAATCGGCAACCTGGTTATCGTAAAGTTTTTTACTCTCAAAAACAATCCCGTTTTTCTTAAGCGTTTTATAAAGCGCTTTACGCTTATCAATTTTTTTATACTTGTAATTAAAAACTAAAACTGTAGTTGGTTGTGGGTTTTCGGCGTATTTAGCCAATTTCTCAATACTTCGAGCTAAATCTTGCGCTTCCTTTACAATTACCACTTGGTGCTCTGCCATCATTGGGTAACGTTTAGCATGCCCAACAATATCATCTATAGTAACATCACGACCATACAATACCATTTGGTTAAAGCCACGTTCGGCTTCATCTAAAACAGAGCTTTCAATAAAATCAGAAATTTTATCAATATAGTAAGGCTCTTCACCCATTAAAAAGTAAATAGGCTTTAAGTTTTTGTTTTTTATATCGGTTACTATTTGTTTTACTTCGTCCAAATCTAGTATAAATTCCTATTTTATAAATTTCAAATTCCTAAAAACGATTGCAGTCTTTAAAACTTGATTATTTCCTTAACTTTGAAAAAATTTAAAATTTCAGTGTTACAAAAATTAAATTTTCCTGAGTTTTCATTTCGTTTCAAAAATAGCGAAAATAAAGTATCTATATTCGATTGCATTCGCAAAAAATTTGTGATTTTACAACCCGAAGAATGGGTAAGGCAACATTGTGTACTCTATTTAATGGAAGTTAAAAAATATCCAATTTCACTAATTAACGTCGAAAAAGAACTCACTATTAACGATTTAAAAAAACGATACGATATTGTTATTTTTAATCCCGACGGTAGTATTCATTTAATTGTAGAATGTAAAGCCCCAAAAATAAATATTAATCAAACCACGTTCGACCAGATTGCACGCTATAACACCGCGCTAAACGCCACGTATTTAATGGTTACTAACGGAATTAATCATTATTATTGCCAAATGGATTTCGAGAACGAGCGTTATCAGTTTTTAAAAGATATACCGGAGTATAATTCTCAGTAAGCAGTAATTTAATTATTCAGAATAAAACAAATAATCTTTTAATCATAAACAAACCATCTTTTGAAACTTGCCATTGTTATATTAAACTGGAACGGAACACAGCTTTTAAAGCAATTTTTGCCATCGGTAGTTGCGCATTCTACAGAAGCCGATATTTATGTGGCCGATAATGCCTCTACAGATAACTCCGTTACCTATATAAAAACTCATTTTCCTGATGTAAAAATAATTCAGAATCAAGAAAATGGTGGCTATGCCAAAGGTTATAACGATGCTTTACAACATATTGAAGCCGATGTGTTTTGTTTATTAAACAGCGATGTAGAAGTTACAGAAAATTGGTTACAACCTATAATAGAAACCTTTAATAAAAACCCAAAAACCGCCATACTTCAACCTAAAATATTAGACTTTAAAAACAAAGCTTTTTTTGAGTATGCCGGCGCTGCTGGTGGTTTTATAGACAAATATGGATACCCATATTGCAGAGGTCGCATTTTTGATACAATAGAAAAAGATAACGGACAATACAACGACACCATCGATATTTTTTGGGCAACTGGAGCTTGCCTATTTATAAAAAGTGATGTTTTTAAAGCACTCAATGGATTCGACGCTCACTTTTTTGCACACATGGAAGAAATAGACCTCTGCTGGCGTGCAAAAAACAAAGGCCACCAAATAAAATACGTAGGCACATCTACCGTTTACCACGTTGGTGGCGCTACACTAAATGCCATAAACCCTAAAAAAACCTATCTTAATTTTAGAAATAGCCTATTCATGGTAACTAAAAATGCCAAAGGCAATTTATTCACCATTATTTTTATTCGTTTAGTTTTAGATGGTATTGCAGCGGTTAAATTTCTATTCGAATTAAAACCCAAACATACATTTGCCATTTTAAAAGCACACTTTAATTATTACTACAATTTAAACCGGTTATTAAAACAGCGTAAGGCCACAAAAAATAAAATTATTTACTACAACAAAACATCTGTGGTTATCGATTATTTCGTAAATAAGAATATGTATTACAAAAGCTAAAAAGAATAAGTAAAAGTTTTGTTAATAACTCTGCTATCAACCTATTTTTATATACTTTTGTTAATTATAGAAAGAATATTTTTTAATCCAAAATTATAAAACAACTTATGAAAAAAGTTTTATTACTTAGTCTATCAGCCATGTTACTTTTAAGTTCATGTGTTACTAAAAAACAATTCACAGATCTTGAAGCAAAGCAAAAAGAAACTCAAGATTTACTTAATTCTGCAACCGTAAAATTAAACTCGTGTTTAGAAGATCGTGCCGCTGCAACTGCAAAAGCAACTGTATTAGAATCTCAAGTAAACGATTTACGTAAAAACAACGATAACCTTCAAATATTATCAGCAAAAGGAGCTAGTAGTATCGAAAAAACGTTAGAAAGCATCAAAGAAAAAGAGCTTAAAATTACACGTTTACAAGATGCCATGACTAAAAAAGACAGCATGACTTTAGCACTTGTAACAAGTTTAAAACGTGAAGTTGGTATTAACGATCCAGATATTGAAGTAAACGTAGAAAAAGGTGTGGTATTTATCTCTATTGCAGATAAATTATTATTCCAAAGCGGAAGCTACAATGTAACTACTAAAGCTAAAGAAGTATTAGCTAAGGTTGCAAAAGTAATTAACAGCAAACCAGATTTCGAAGCTATGATCGAAGGTCATACCGATAGCCAATCTTACCAAAAAGGTGTGCTTTTAGACAACTGGGATTTAAGTGTTAAACGTTCTACATCAATTATTCGTGTATTACAAGACTTAGGTGTTAATCCAGGACAGTTAATCGCTGCAGGACGTAGTTCTTATGTACCTTTAGTAGATAACAATACTGCAGAAAACAGAGCAAAAAACAGACGTACTCGTGTTGTTGTTCTTCCTAAAATTGATCAATTTTACGATATGATCGAAAAAGAAATGAAAAACTTAGAGGCTGCAGGAAAATAAGCAACCTAGTTTAAAATATTTAAAAGCCCGACTGTAAAGTTGGGCTTTTTTTATGTCCTTTTTTTTCTGGGCGTTACCCTATCGGGTCAGGCTTTACGCTACAATTCCTCGTTCGTGCCTCTCTGCGGGATTTTCACTGCAATCCTTAACGCAGGGCTCAGCACAAAGGTTTAGTCACTAAAGCAATGTTCTAGTAGCTTAATTATTGCATTTTTTTATGGGTTTTGATTTTGGTATTGTATTTTTACTTCTTAATAAGTAAGATTATACCTTAGTTGTAAGCGATTTGAGAAAAACCTATGAAAACACAAAAAGCATTAGATAAATTAATAAAATCTGACAAAGACCATAAAGTAATTTCTGCATTTGCAGGAGTAATCTATGAAAACTCTCTGAATATGCAGATTAATGTTATCGGAGCAATGCACACTTCTAAATGGTTAAAAAATAGAATAAAGCCTTTTTGGACAGAATATAATCACGGAACTAGAGAATGGATAGAAAAGTGTCTTAATAGGGCAATAGATTTTGATTCAGATGATTATGCTGTTTCTGCACTTTTGAATTGTAAAATTCATTCAGTTATTTTGAGTTTAAAAAAAATGAAAATGATTTTTATATCTTCTCGCTATTATGAAGATTTTAAAAATGGAAAAGTAAATGTTTTAACATTTGCTAAAAGTATTGATAAACATTCAAGTAAAGTTTTACCGAAGGTTGTCGAGTTTGGTTGGATCGATGGAACTGATGAGATTATAGATGTTTCTGTAATGCGAGCAATGATTTTTAACACTAAATATGAATTAAAAAACAAACAAGTTTACGGGAAAAACTACTCAACTAATTTTCGAAGAGCAACATTACCTTATGGAAATTTGAATCTAGAAAATTCAGAAGGATTTGAATTAAGAGAAGAATGGAATATTTTTAATGAACTTAACTCTGAAATCAAGAGTGAGTTAATATTAATTGAATAAAAAACGGCATACAACACAGTATATAAAAAATTGCTAGTTTTATCCTAAACCAAAGTTAGTTGCTAGTTTGCTAGCTTCTAATTTTCCTTCGAAAAATCCTCGCACACAAACACGCAACTATTCTTATACGAGACGTTGGCAAACATTAACCAATTACACTCTTGAAAAAAATAATGAAATGATAATATGAAGAGAATAACATTTAAAAACATTTTTGGAATTTTATTAACTGTTTTTATTCTTTATCAAGTCTATAAATTCACAAATGAATATTTGATAATCAAAAATTATCAATACGGAGAAAAATATAATTCCTTTCGTGCGAAAAATGGAATTCCTGTAATCAACGATGAAATGGAACCATTTAAAATGCCTGTTGATAATAATTGGGGAATGATATGGATAAACGAAAATCACACTAAAAAAGAAAAACCTCTAATTCACAGAATTAAAATTATAAATGCTTCAGAAAAAGATGGTTGGAAAAGTGAAAGTGACAGTTATCGTTATTTTATAAATGACACAACTAATTATATTTTAAGTATGGATTCGAAAAAACTAAATTCTAAAATTGACTATGAATATAAACTTATGAAAATTGACAGTCGAAAAAAAGAATTTAAAGATTATCGAGATCTTAAATACGAAAAATATTCTAAAAGAAAATTGAAAAAAGAAGAAGCTGATAGTATTAAGAATAAATGGAAAATAAAATAACAATTTGCCAACAACATTTATATTTAATTGCTTTGGCAAGTACTTATTTGGAAAATTCCTTCGAAATTTTATCGCGTTCGTTTTTGTTTACTAAATTAGTTGCTCAAACACGCAACTAACCATACACAATTCCGCTGCACGTCATTCATTAGCGTCCTGAATAAAGGCTACATAATTTTAAACATTATGTACAAAAATGACAAAGTAATTAGACGTTACAGCGAACCTTTTAAATTAAAAATCTTAGCCGAACTTACAACCGGAAAGCATACCAAGAGCGAACTTTGCAAGCTCTACTCTATTGCTCCTACAACGGTGAATGAATGGATTAAAAAGTACAATCGTAAAGACTTAATGAACACCAGGGTAAAAATGGAAACAAAAGACGAAATATCAAGAATTAAAGGGTTGCAAAAAGAAATTGAGCAACTTAAAAAACTACTGATTAAAAAGGATCTTGATGCTATGGTATTGGATTCATACCTTGAAGTAGCAGCCGAAGATCTTGGCTACAATTCGGTTGCCGATCTAAAAAAAAAGCTAAATATAAAGCCTTAAGCATAGCTAAAGAAAAATCTAAGGGATTTGCTTGCTTATCTACTATTTCTAGTTGTTTTGGATTAAAACGTGATGCTTATTATAAATATAAGCATAGAGCTGATAAACGTTTAAAACTAGAGCAACAAATAATAACTATTGTTAGAAAAAGACGTAAATCCCTTCCTAGAGAAGGTGTCCGCAAACTCGAAAAATCATTGAAAAACGATTTTATCAAAGCGAACTTAAAAGTTGGTAGAGATACTTTATTTAATACCCTTAGAAAACACCAAATGTTAACACTTAGAAAGAAAACCAGTGCTAGAACAACCAATTCGCATCACCGTTTTTATAAGTATAATAATATTATTAAAGATTTAAAGGTGACGAGAGCTAATCAAGTTTGGGTGAGTGATATAACTTACATTAGAACCGTAAAAGGTTTTTGCTACCTAGCTTTAATTACGGATATGTATTCTCGTAAAATCGTGGGTTATGACCTGAGTGATAGCTTAGAATTAAAAGGATGTGTAAGAGCGCTTAATAAGGCTATTTATCAAGCCAAAAATATCAATGGCCTTATTCATCACTCCGATAGAGGAATACAATATTGTAGTAATGTATACACTCAAATACTTAAAAAAAAGCATATAAATATTAGTATGACTGAAGAAAATCACTGTTACGAAAATGCTATAGCAGAACGTGTAAACGGCATCTTAAAAGATGAGTTTTATCTCGACCAAACCTTTGATAACGTCACTCATGCAAAGAGAGCTGCAAAAAATGCAATTAATTTATACAACGAAATAAGATTACACTTATCTTTAGATTATAAAACACCTAATATGGTATATCAATTATCAGCTTAAAATCAATTTTAACCTGTAGCCATATTTCAGGACAAGACAAACTAAAACGGACGATTACATAGAAATTCAAAAGCGTAATCTGAAATTACTTAAAGATGACGATTTTGATGCAGACTACTATTTACAAACATTTTACGAATTCTCTATAAACAAATTAAATTTCGAACTTAATAATGAGTTTGGAGCATTTAATAGCGTAATTGAAAATTGGTCAAAAAGAGATAATCCTAGCCCAATTGTTTATGATGAAACAACTGATGAACTAATTGGAACATTAAATCATTATGACAAGCCAGATTTTGAAAATTTTGACACTTACAAAGTAATTGGAAAAATAGTTGGCTTTGAGTTTTTTACAGATGGAAATGATACAATTCTTTTCTATAATGAATTAGACAAAATTCTAAGTTTAAACTCATATTCGTGAGAAAAACTATGGCTAACAATGTATATAAAAAATAGCGCAAGGCATTGCTAAAACTAAAGTTTGGGCATTTTTGGAAAGTCGCCAAATTTTCAAATTTGACGATTTCCAATAAAAAGATAAATAGTAAAATTTAAAAATTCGGCTTGTGTTGAACCGAAGAATTATCGCTTATTTTCAGCGCTACTTTTCATATACGAGACGTTGGCAGTAATATAAAAAAACGTGAAAGACAATAACTTAACAGAAATAGACATTAATTATAACTTGATATTTTCGACAGATATAGAACCACAATTCTATGACTCTAAAAATCAAGAATTGATATATTACTGGACAGATAAGAAAAGAGTTTATTGGAAAGAAAGAATTATAAAAAATGCAGACATTGAATCCTTTATTGTTTATAATCGGTTGTTTGCCAAAGATAAAAATCGTTGCTATTTACAAGGAACGTCTATTCAAAATTCAAATCCGAAAAAATTTACTTCTCTAAATAATTGCTATGCGAAAGATGAAAACTATGTTTGGACAACTGGAGGAATAATTAAAAATATAGATTCGGAAACTTTTGAAGTTTGCGATGATGGAATACAAAAACCTATCTCAATAATAAAGAAAGAATTTAAAGATAACAGTTTTAAGACAGTAAAATTAAAAATACCTTATGGCTATGCGAAAGACAAAGACAATGTCTATTATGAAAATTACCAAGGCAAAACTAAAGTCTTGAAAAAAGCAAACTCTGAAACTTTTCGCTCTCTGAATAATGGATATTATGGATTAGACAATAGTTTTGTTTTTTACGGTCAAAATATAATACAAAAAGCAAATCCAAAAACTTGGAAACTAATTGATTTTGAAAATAACAAATGGTTTTCAAAAGACGAAAAATCAGTTTTCTATACAAATAAAATAATAAAAGGTGCTGATGTTGAAACATTTGAATTATATAAAGCAAAAGGCAAAGGGGGATATGTAGAGTATTTTGGTAAAGACAAAAATAATTTTTACAACAATACTGAAACCATTGATTTAAGTGAAATCGAATTGCTTGTGAATGAATGAACTGAAACAAATACTACTGCCAACAAAGTACTGTGCTAAAAAACAAGTAAAATCTTATTAATTTTTCACTAGCGTACTTTTATATTCCTTGTCAAATATTAAACCCGATTTTGCAATAGCAAAAGCTTGTTTTAGTAGCTTATTACATACCGCTATTAATGCTAATTTTTTACTCTTTCCTTTTGCTACTAATCGTTCATAAATATCCCTGCATGCTTTGTTGTATTTACAAGCTGTAAAACTGCACATAAATAATAAATTCCTGAGTTTTTGATTGCCCATTTTACTAATGCGTGGTCGTCCTTTTATACTACTTCCACTTTGCCTAATCACTGGAGTTAATCCTGCGTAACTACATAATTCTGCTGCACTCGAAAAGCGTTCAAAACCACCTGT
Organism: Algibacter sp. L3A6; assembly: GCF_009796825.1. Classification (GTDB taxonomy): domain Bacteria; phylum Bacteroidota; class Bacteroidia; order Flavobacteriales; family Flavobacteriaceae; genus Algibacter. Next base: position 3,252,366 of record NZ_CP047030.1, on the reverse strand, counting down.
TAAAACGATTAACATAATAGATGTTTTTTTTCCGATTCCTGGTATGGTTTTTATTCGAGTAAATAAATCTTTATGAGCCTCTTTTACTAAAACTAGCAATAACTCTTCTAAGCTGGACATCTCTTTATCTAAATGTTTTAAACTACGTTTTAAGGATCTTACAATGGCTTTACTTGGTTCCCCTAAAACAGATTCACCATGAAGTTTATTCTTTATCATTGTACGCTGTTTTGTGTACACAGAAAGGGTTCTGGTAATTTGAAGACACTCCTGTACTTCCTTGGAACTACCTTTCCAAAGCTTTAACTCTACTTGCTCAGCATAAGAACATATAAGTTTTGAATCACTCTTATCGGTCTTAATCTTGGATAGCCTCATCTGGATAAATCGTTTTACAGACAATGGGTTTTCTACTGAAACATTTAGACCTTCTTCAAACAAATAATAAGCCAACTGATAATGATAGTAACCTGTAGCTTCCATCACACAATGACTCTCAGAATTTAAAAGTTTTCTAAATGCTTTAAAGCCTGAAACCTTGTTTTTAAACTGATAATAATTACCATCTGAATCTGTGACATCAAAAACTAAATAACTAATGTCAATACCAAAATATTTAATATCTTTATTCATAACAAATTATTTTTTTGAAAGGACATACTACGCGAGTTTCAACGACTTAAAATCGAGGTCTTAAAGCCTCACAGAACTGTTCGAAATCTGTGTAGAAAAGAGAGGGGATTTACAATGTTGACGAGATCTGTAGTCTCTCCGTGTATATTAACCTTATTCCTCTCTTTTGTGCTTTCTATTTTATATGTTTAAATTAGTCTTTTTTATTTAAATGCTAACTTAAGACGTGTATAATTCATTGCTAGTTATAGCCTACTTACGAAAGTCCTCGCGGACTTTGAAGTGCACCCAAATGTTTAGACAAATTTATAATTAATTTTGATAATAATTAGCTCGATATTCAATCGGGCTCATTCCATTTAAATTTTGTTTAATTCTCTCATTATTATAATATTTTATATAGACTTTAATCTCTTTTTTTAACTGAGATATCGACTTATATTTATTTATATAAAACAATTCAGATTTTAGAATACCGAAGAAATTTTCTATCACAGCGTTATCTAAACAATTTCCTTTACGAGACATACTCTGAGTAATTCCTTTTTCTGTTAATAATCTTCGATACTGTTTCATTTGATACTGCCATCCTTGATCTGAATGTAATATTAAATTTGTTTGATCTGGTATTTTCTTAAAAGACTTTTTCAGCATAATAGCTACTTGTTTAAAATCAGGTTTTTCAGATAATTGATAACTTATTATTTCTCTATTAAAGAGATCAATTATTGGAGATAGATATAGTTTTTTTCCTAAAACTTTAAATTCTGTAATATCTGTAGCCCATTTTTTATTTGGCCTAATAGCTTTAAAATTTCGTTGTAATATATTAGGAGCTGTTTCTCCTATTCGCCCTTTATAAGACTTGTATCTTTTAGCTCTGACTAAACTTTTTAAACCTAATTCACGCATCAACTTGAGTACTGTTTTATGATTTATTAGAGTGCCTATTTTGTTGATTTCTAAAGAGATTCTTCTATAGCCATATCTTCCTTTGTGACGATGATATATTTGATGAATCAATAGTTTTATCACTTTATATTTATCAACTAAAAGACTTCTTTTATGATGATAATAATAACTACTTCTTGCCATGTTCGTATGATATAATAAAATATCTAAATCATACTTATGCCTTAATTCTGTTATGGCTTTTGCTTTTTGTTTTGCTCTTGTTGAATTAAGGCCTGTAACTTTTTTAGCAAGTCCAGTTCTGCACGTAATGATTCATTTTCTAATAAAAGTTCCTCTTCTCTTGTTAAAGGTTTATTAGACTTTTTTTTAGCTCTCTTAAATTGCATAGATTTTGGTTTACCTCTAGGTTTAATGTTTAAGCCTACAATACCCTCTTTTGTATAATTACGTTGCCACTTCATAATTACAGATTTAGTAGGAATATTAAATTCTAAACAAGCTTGACTGAAAGATAATGAATCTTTGTCAATAGCTTTTAAAACTTTAAGTTTAAAAGGAATGCTATACACTTTGGTTTTTCTTGGTAATAGTGCTTTTTTACCATATTTTTCATAAAATCGAATCCAATCATGAAGGGTTGTATGATGACAACCATATAACTTAGACACATCTTCAACTGTTTGGTGATTTTTTAAAACTTGCTTTACACATCGAAGTTTAAATGCGTAATCATACTTGACTTTTCTTCCCATAATAATACCCTCAAATAGTGTCTAACTTTTTGGGAGCAGTTCACTTTCTATCTGTGATTTATTTGCTAAATTAGTTGCTGAAACACGCCAATAATCTTATACATCAACGTAAGCAAGCTAAAAAACATCTGTAATCAAAAGAAAAAAATAGTCAATAAAGTATGAAATCTATCAGCGAATTAATAAATGACATTTTTAAAAATGGAAAAGTCTTTAGATTACATAAGAAAAAATCTTTCAGAAATGACTTTGTGTAATATAAATTTTCTCTGAATAATTTCCAAATTGACACTCTTGTGTTTAACAGAAAACCTACCTATTAAGAATAAGGCTGAGTTTATCTTATAATTTTAAATATGAATAAAATACTAATACTACTAATTTTAGTTACCTCAATTGGTAACGCACAAAGAACTAAAATAGACAAGAACATAACAATAGATTTAGAAGAATTGAACTTAAAAGGTAATGTAAAACGAGTAACGATATATGAGAAGACATTGGATGTCGATACTACTGCAATAATTTCTGAAGAAAAAGAATTTAATGATAACGGATTTTTATTAGTAAAAAAAAACTATCGTCGTGGTAAATTGAATACTACCTACAAATACACCTATAAAGATGGTAAAGTAGAAAGCTTAATTGAAACCCAATTACCACCTTACGGATATACCACCATTAAAAAGTATGTTTATAAAGATAACTTAATAGAGATGAAAGCTTATGAAGATGATAAGCTGTCAGAATCTTTTACACAAAAAATGGATAAAAACAACAACATTGTATATTCAAAACACGACAACTACACCTTCAAATCGTATTGTGAACATTTTTACGAATACGACAATAACAATAATGTTACGCGCCTAAAAAGAGAATGTTATAAAGAAAAAGTAAAAAACGATAGTTATACCGTTGATTATACATATAAAGATAATTTGCTAGTAAAAACACATCAATTTAATAGTGCTATATACGATGGAAAACCAACTACAGAAATTTACACCTATGATAAATTAAATAATTGTACTGAATTAAGTAAATATATTAATAATGTATTCGAAAATAAAGAAACTAAAGTTTACAAAAATAATTTATTAATAGAACACCATTTTTTTGATAAAGATGGCGTTAAAATAACAGTTGTAAACTACAAATATGATAAGAATAAAAATGTTAGTAGTGAAGCCATTCATAATATTAAATATAAAGAAACTACGATTAAAACGTATCTAGTAGAAGAGTACTGATGGAGAAAGCCACTAGAAATATATCAATGAATTTAGTAAACAGGTAAACAAATCAAATTATACATTAATCACTAAAGACAATTTATATATTGCAACAGGAAATAAAATCTATATTACTATGGAGTTTAAATTTCAAAAAGTTGTAATAGAGAATGTTCTTGCTGTAGAATTTACCGTTATCATAGGTGATTATAAAAAAGCATTGGAAGATGGTATTTTAAATCCTGTTTCAGAAGAAAAAATCATTATACTTGAAAACGATTTCTACAATACCTATTCTGAAGATCCTGTATATACTATTAATATAGATACCATAAAAAAAGCTTAAACCTTTTATTGGGCTTAACTCACGTATCTACAAAAATTCAGAATACACTTTTTTTCAACAAATAGGTAATCACGATCTTATTTTAAAAGACCCTTTACCTATACAAGTTATTAGAGGTAAAGCAGAAATTACTCAAGTTATAGAACAACTAAAACAAATTAACTTGCCTAATGGTTGGCTAATACAAAAATCTAAAGGCATAGGTAAAAAGAGTAATATTGAAATATATAAGAATTTAATAATAATCACAGTTATTATAACGATACTAATTAACACTATCATAGCTATTGGTAGATTATTCTAAAAATTTACAAAAAATTAAACTAGAATTGCACTAATTATATAAAACAGCCCCATTTATGCTACACAAAATTTTACTATTAAGTTTCTTTTTAACGCTCTTTAATTCCAGTGAAGACAAAGGACTAAAGGCATATTACTATCCAATAGAGAAAGAGAAAACAGTTAGGGTTTATAAGTTTATTGAAAAAGATAATCCAGACTATGCTGAATATTTAAAAATTACAATTGACCCAGAAACAAATACAGTTTTAACAGAGGAATATTTAAATAATTTATGGCATTTTAATAGTCGTTTAGAAAAACTTAATAAAACTGGAATAGAAATTATACAATACAAAGATTTTTGGAGAAAAAGTAACGGAGACACATTAACCGTAGAAGCTAAAATAATAGATAAAGAAGCTTTTAGGTGGGACGATAAAGAAAACGTTTACGAGTATTCTTTAAACTACACCGATCCTAGAAAAGGGCCTTTAAACCTAGAAAAATCTAGAATTCTACATAGCTTTAAAACCATTACAATAAATAATAGAACATATAAAACCGCCATGTTTCTTGATCAGTATACAGAAGAAAATTCAAGTTATCAAAGTTCTGGCTTTTACCAGCACGTATATTATGCTGAAGGTTTGGGCATCGTTAAATATGATACACATAAATTAAAAACTTCCTTAGAAATGGAATTAAATGAGATATTAACTAAAGAAGAGTTTAATAAACTACTTGGTAAAAAACTTAAATAAAATGATAGTAGATTACAGAGAAAACATAACCAAGGAAAAAGCTATTAAAGACATCATTTCTAAATTAACAGAAACGTACCAGTTTAAAAAAAAAGTATCAATTAAAAAATATCCAAACTCCCCTTACCTTCACGAACAATTATAGGTTCACCATCAGAAAGATCAATAACTGTAGAAGCCTCGTTATCACCATAACCACCATCGATTACTAAATCGACTAAGTTATCCCATTTTTCCAGAATTAATTCTGGATCTGTTGTATATTCCAAAACCGCATCTTCATCATGTATAGATGTCGATATAATCGGGTTTCCTAGAAGCTTCACAATATCGAGCGCAATAGCATTATCTGGCACACGAATACCAACTGTTTTTCGCTTTTTAAACGGGTTTGGTAAGTTTTTAGAACCTGGTAAAATAAATGTATAAGGCCCAGGAAGCGCACGTTTAAGTATTTTAAAAACAGACGTATCAATTTGCTTTACGTAATCACTAATATTACTTAAATCGTGACAAACAAACGAAAAATTAGCTTTTTCGAGCTTAACACCTTTAATACGTGCAATTTTCTCTAAAGCTTTAACGTTAGTAATATCACAACCTAAACCATAAACAGTATCGGTTGGGTAGATTATGAGTCCGCCGCGTTTCAAAATAGCGACTACTTTTTCAATCTGTTTTGGATTTGGGTTCTCCTCATAAATTCTTAAAAATTCAGCCATAATAACTATCTTGCGTTACATTATTTAACGCTACAAAGTAAATATTATTTTTAACATATAATGAAGTAGTTTAAAATACTTCAATTAAAGCTTTTACAAAAAACATTATTTATATGAAATTTCTTAAAATTTTATCCATAAATCTCTTGGCGGTAATAACTATTTTAAGCTGCTCAGAAAAAATAGAACCTATTGCTACAGCGGATATCTTAGACACGACTTTGGAGTACGAAGAGTTGGATATAGTATATGGTGATGATGAGAATCAAACTTTTGATTTATACCTGCCTGCCGATAGAATCGCAGATACTAAAATTATAATACTAATACATGGTGGTGGTTGGTCTGCTGGTGATAAAGCAGAAATGGATCCGTTAAAAACACTTTTAATTCAAGACTTTCCAGATGTAGCCATAGTGAATATGAACTACCGTTTAGCAGATAGCAATAACAAGCCTTACCCAATGCAAACTAATGATATTAACACGGTAATTAGATATTTAAAAACGAACCAAATAAAGCTTTCTATTTCCGATCAGCTTGGGTTTATTGGTGCAAGCGCTGGTGGGCATTTAGCCTTATTATGGGCTTATAGTTTTGATACCTTACAAAAAACAAATATGGTTTGTAGTATTGTTGGTCCAACAAATTTAACCGATCCTAATTTTGCTTTAGCAGCAGAAGAAAGCAGTGAATTAGATGCTTTTTTAACCTTGTTTGGAGAAGATCCTACCGTAGAATACTTAGAAGAAGCAAGCCCATTACTCCAAGTAACAGCTAATGCACCTGCAACTATTTTGTTTTATGGCGGACAAGACCCATTGATACCAATAAGCCAAGGAGCAGATTTAAACGAGAAACTATCTAAACTTAACGTTACCCACGAGTACACCCTTTATCCCGAAGCTGGACACGGCTGGACCGGAATAGAATTTATAGATACGTGGACCAAAATAAAAGCATTTACCATAGATAACTTATAAACTAAAAAAGGCTAAAATTCAAAATTTGAATTTTAGCCTTTTTTTTTATACTATACTTATTTTATTAACGCATGCCACCACCTGGAGGGCCACCTTGTCCGCCGCCACGAGACATTCCGGAATCACTATTATTATTCGATTCTGGTTCTGCAATCAATTCCGATTTAACTTTTGCTTGATATTTAAGCCATTTTGCATATTGCTTTTCGCTTAAAATAGATTCCAAATGCGTGTTAAGTTTTCCTTCGGCAACTTTAACTTCTTTTTTAGCAAGATCAATTTTTTGTTTAATCAATTCACGTGAAGCTTTCATTGGGCTATCACTATCATCCCCTCGATCCATACTGCTATTACCACCCGTCTGGCTGTTTTGACGACTAGACTGCATCGCTTTCATTTGTGTATTTACATATACGTTTAACGTATCAAAATTATCTTTGTTTAAAAGTGTAATTTCGTTAACACGAATATTATACTTCTCGATTGCTTTACGCACCTTTAAGATTAGATCTTTATGTTTTTTCTTAATTTTAATCTTCTTAATAGCAGCTTCATCATCATAATTAAAAATACCTGCTACTTTAGCCGCATTAAACTCTACCATTTTTGGGCGTTCTTGGCTACTGCTCATGCTTCTACCACCACCTGGAGGGCCACCTTGTCCGCCACCACCTGGTTGGGCATAAATAAAACTAAAGCTTAACATGCATACTAATACTAAAAGAATTCTCATATCTATTTATTTTTCTATTGTTTTAACTTTAGATGCTAAATAACAAAATAACATTCGCTGTTAGGAAAATTTTAACGAATTATAAACATAAAAAAGCCTTTTAAGAAGACTTAAAAGGCTTTTTTAAATTGTTTAAATAAACGCTTAACCGATAACATCTAGTTTAGCAAAACGTAGTAATAATTTTTTAGTACCTCCATGCTGAAAACTAATTTCAGCTTTAATATCGGCACCTGTTCCTTCTATTTTTTTGACTTCACCTGTACCAAAACGAATATGTTTTACAATATTACCAACAGCCAATTTACTATCAAATAAATTAGTATCGTTGGTCGTTTTAGCCATAGGTTTTAAGTTTTTAGGTGTAGTAACTTGGAATTTATCAGAAGTACCCTTTGTTGGCCCTCCTTTTTTAAGCACCGCTTGTTTTGCAGGTTTAAATCTAATTTTCCCAGCACTTGTAGGTTTGTTTTCTGAAACATCACCAAATATTTTAGAATCTAACATAGGGTTAAACCTACGCTCTTCTATTGGTGTTACTATATCGAGATATTTTTCGTCTATTTCTTCTATAAATCGACTCGGGTCAGAATCTACCAATTTACCCCAACGGTAACGAGACAAAGCATAAGTTAAATACGCTTGTTTTTCGGCACGCGTTAAGGCTACGTAAAACAAACGACGTTCTTCCTCGAGTTCGCTACGCGTATTCATACTCATGGCACTCGGGAATAAATCTTCCTCTAAACCAACAATAAAAACATGCTGAAACTCTAAACCTTTCGCTAAGTGAATCGTCATTAATGCAACGTGATCGGCATCTCCTTTATCATTGTCCATATCTGTAGATAAGGCTACATCTTCTAGAAACTCGGCTAAATTACCTGTGGTGTCGGCTATTTCTTTTTGGCCTTCGACGAAATCCTTCATACCATTTATAAGTTCCTCTATATTTTCAATTTTAACAACACCTTCTGGTGTGTTATCCTTTTTATATTCGGTAATAATACCTGCTGTTCGTGTTACGTATTCTGCTAACTCAAAAACATCGGCCGTTTGGTTTAATACCTGAAACGTTTCAATTAAAGTAACAAAGTTCTTAAGCTTGGTTTTGGTTCCTGCATTGATTTTAACATCAGTTTTATCGATGTTTTTCATCACCTCAAAAATAGAGCGTTTGTAGCCATTGGCCGAAACAATCAATTTATCCACAGTAGTTTGGCCTATACCACGACCAGGGAAATTTATAATTCGTTTTAAAGCTTCCTCATCGGCAGGGTTAATAATTAACCTTAAATAAGCTAAGACATCTTTAATCTCTTTCCTTTGGTAAAAAGATAGACCACCATAAATTCTATAAGGAATATCACGCTTTCTTAAAGCATCCTCAATAGAACGCGATTGGGCATTGGTACGGTATAGAATAGCAAAATCACTATTAGGCAACTGGTCGTTCATTTTAGTTTCCCAAATGGTACTTGCTACATAACGCCCTTCATCACCATCGGTTAACGATCGGTTTACTTTTATTAAAGGCCCCTCATCATTGGCTGTCCAAACTACTTTATCTAGTTTGGTTTCATTTTTATCTATAATAGAGTTTGCAGCGTTTACAATGTTTTTAGTAGATCTGTAATTTTGCTCTAATCTAAACTCCTTAACATCATCATAATCATTCTGGAAGTTTAAAATGTTACTAATATTTGCACCACGGAAGGCATAAATACTCTGCGCATCATCCCCAACCACACAAATATTTTGAAACTTATCAGATAAAGCTCTCACAATTAAATACTGCGAATGGTTAGTATCCTGATACTCATCAACCAAAATATATCTAAATCGGTTTTGATATTTTGCTAACACTTCTGGAAAACGGGTTAAAAGCTCGTTGGTTTTCAATAGTAAATCATCAAAATCCATGGCACCAGCTTTAAAACAGCGATCTACAAACTCCTTGTAAATATCTCCCATTCTTGGTCGGCGTGCCATAGCATCGGCTTCTTTCAATTCTGGATTCTGAAAATATGCGCGAACAGTAATTAAACTGTTTTTGTAAGATGAAATTCTAGAACGTACTTGTTTGTACTTATAAAGGTCTTTATCTAGACCCATTTCTCTAATAATAGAAGAAATTAATCTATCGGAATCTTGAGTATCATAAATAGTGAAATTGGACGGATAGCCTAATTTATCGGCTTCTATACGTAGAATTTTAGCAAAAACCGAGTGAAAGGTTCCCATCCATAGGTTTTTCGCTTCGCTATTTCCTACAATAGTAGCAATACGTTCTTTCATTTCCTTTGCCGCTTTATTGGTAAAGGTTAACGACAAAATATTAAACGCATCAATTCCCTGACTCATTAAATACGCTATACGAAAAGTAAGCACACGTGTTTTTCCTGAACCTGCGCCAGCAATAACTATCATAGGGCCATCCTTTTGTATGGTTGGCGCTAATTGGGCTTCGTTTAACTTACCCAATTGCTCCTGTAATTCCCTCTCTAAATCCTTTTTCAAATCCTATTCATTTTAAAGCGTGAAATTAACCATTGTTCCGCATTTTCTGAGTCGGAATTATTAAAAATTATGAACAATTCACTTAAATATTTAAGTTTTAAATATCTTTACGTCTAAGTTATTCAAATAAAAAAATATATGTTAGATTTTCTCGGAACAATTTCATGGTGGGTGTGGGTGTTAATTGCACTAGCCATTGTGGCCATTCGTGATGTACTGCAAAAGCATCACACTATAAGTCATAATTTCCCTATTGTAGGGCATTTGCGCTATTGGTTAGAAAGTATCGGCCCAGAAATGCGCCAGTATTTTGTGGCAAATAACCGAGAAGAATTACCTTTTAATAGAATTGAGCGTGGCTGGATTTATGCCTCTGCAAAAAACGAAAACAACTATGAAGGTTTTGGTACAGATAGAGATATTTTCCAGCATCAACACTTTTTTGTGAATAATGCCATGATGCCTCATGAAATTAAAGACGAAAATCATCCTAATAAAATTGATAAATCGTTTTTGCCATGTGCCAAGGTTATGGGCGAATTCAATAAACGTAAAAAACCATTCCGTCCTGCATCTATTATAAATGTATCGGCAATGAGTTTTGGTTCTCTTTCAGCAAAAGCTGTGGAGTCTATGAACAAAGGTGTAAAACTTGCTGACGCTTACCACAACACTGGTGAAGGTGGTTTATCTCCATATCATAGCCATGGTGGCGATGTGGTTTTTCATTTCGGAACTGGATATTTTGGTGTACGTAATGCGGATGGTGGATTTTCATTAGAAAAACTAGTTTCACTAGTAGAAAAGAATCCATTTATACGTGCTATAGAAGTAAAACTATCTCAAGGTGCTAAACCAGGGAAAGGTGGCGTATTACCGGGCGCAAAAATCACTCCAGAAATATCAGAAATTCGTAGTGTAGAAATAGGGAAAGATGTGCTTTCTCCACCAAATCACAAAGCGTTTTCTAACGTACCCGAAATGCTAGATTTTATCGAGAAAATCGCTGAGGCGACAGGCTTACCTGTAGGTATAAAAGCAGCCATCGGTAAATTAGACCAATGGAAAGAGCTTGCTGATATTATGCAAAAAACAGGCAAAGGCCCGGATTTTATTACTGTAGATGGCGGTGAAGGTGGTACTGGTGCTGCACCTCCAAGTTTTGCCGATCACGTATCATTACCATGGGTTTATGGTTTTTCTGATTTATATAAACTTTTTAAAGACAAAGGATTAAGCGAGCGCATTGTATTTGTTGGTAGTGGAAAATTAGGTTTCCCTGCAAAAGCAGCTATGGCATTCGCTATGGGTGTCGATTGTATAAATGTTGCCAGAGAGTCTATGATGAGTATTGGTTGTATACAAGCGCAAGTTTGCCATACTAACCGCTGCCCTACTGGTATTGCCACACAAAACAAATGGTTGCAAAACGGAATCGATCCAGAATTAAAAGCTCAACGTTTAGCGCAGTATTACAAAACGTTTAGAAAAGAGTTAATAGAAATTACGCATGCTGCTGGTTACGAGCATCCTTGCCAATTTAAAATGACCGATATAGAAATTAATATCGATGGTAACGACCTCGCAAAAGACCTGAGCCGTACTTATATGTATGAGAAAACAAAAGTCCCTTTCTCCGGGATGCAAAGCCTGAAAGATTGTAAATATCTAGGAGGCGTAAAATAAAAAAAAAGCCATTTCTTTAAAAGAAATGGCTTTTTAATTTTAGGCTTAAGACCTCATTAATTATCTCTTAATACATGTATCGTTATAGAAAGGGTTCTTATATTTCCTGATAAATCTGTATAGGTTCCATTAATGGTTGCATCAATATAATCACCAACATTACCATAGCTCGCCAAGTTTAGCTGTAAACTATTCGCGACATTATAATCTAAGTCTACATTCCCTGCTTCGAAACCAAATTGAGAGAAAGCATAATTTCCAGGCGTTATTGTATCGATTCCAATATAAAACCAATCGGTAATAGGTCCGGTGTTCGATTTTGCATTTATAGTAAAACCTGTTCCTTGTTGATATGCATTTACATCTATACCTATAACGTAATAATCTACTGGATTAGCATCTACCTGTATGCTAACGTATTCTGTTATAGTGTTACACGCTATAATATTACCAACATTACTATTTGTAAAATTGAATGTTAACTCATTTGTTGTTTGAAAACTATCATAATCTACACCTTCTAACGTAAAGTCAAGAACAGAAGCACATTGTAATACTGAAAATGAAAACAAACCATTTGTTACTTGAGATGTTGCGTAGAAATTACCATAATCTAAAACTACATATCCGTTTGTTACGTTAACACTAGAACAATCTACCAAACTCCCTGTAATAGTTGAAGAAACAACCGAAGTTAGTACAATATCTCCTAAATTAGTATCTGAAGAAAAAGGGCCAATTGTTGTAGTATACTCTAAAGCGCTACATTGATTAAAGGCTTTTAATGTTAATACTTCATTTGCAGGTATTAATCCACAAATTTCGCCGTCTCCATTAGTATAACCAGCTCTTGGATAAATAGCACCAGTTCTCCATAATTCTACTTTAACATTAGAAATAGGGTTATTAGCATTGTCTACAATATTTAAGCACAAGTTTACTGTTGGAAATTGAGCATCGCAGTTCCACCAAGAAAAATGAGAAACTTCACCTACGTACTTTCCTCCTACTAATGTAGCGGCACCATCTTCTATCCAATAGCCATTAACCTCATCAAAATGCCATAACGGTATACTTGCCGGCGCTACATTTATTTGAGCAGGATCTACAGGTAATTCAATTTGTGCAACACTACCATCTGCAATGTTTAATTTTTCTCCAGAATCTCCTTTTAATTCAACATTTATCATCCCGTAAGTTTCTAGAACACGCTCTTGTCCATTAGAGTTTTGAGCTTGTAAACTTCCTGGCATTAAATCCTCCACATCAGGATTAGCTGGGTCTAAGTGATATACAAATACCTTAACATTCCCTGAGTACGCGTTTCCGTTTTCATCTTTAAAATCACCATCAAAACTTACTTTTGTTCCATTGGCTAAAGAAACCTCACTATTACTTCCAGAAGCTACAGTACCAGCTAAATGCTCTGCAACTAGCATAATTTTAATTTGGTTTGTACCAGAAGTCGGCACTACCGCTCGCATACCTTTTAAATAACCCGTTTTTTCGGCTGTAATAAATGCTTGATTTTGGTTTACATCGGTATTATTAATAATAAACATACCGTTTTCGTCTGTAGAAGCGGCTTTACCTCCTATTTTAATGTTTACATTTTCTAAAGGTAAATTTGCTTCATCAACAATTCTTCCCATAAAATCTCTTTGAATACTAGAGCCTAAATCTAAAGTAGCTTCGTTATTTTCTTCAGGATCTAAAGAGGAATCATTACTATCTTTTGGGTCGCATGACGTGAATAATGTGCTTAGCACTATAAATAGGCTAAGGATAAATCTAAAATTTTTGTTTACTATTTTCATAATTTAAATGTTTAAGTGTTCAATTTTTACTGCTTATACACTTATATACATTTACCTTATTTTTTGTTACCCTATTTTTTGAATTTATTTAAATAAACTTAAAAATGCTTTTCTATTTGCTTTTGAAATAGGCACACGGTAGGTATTATCTAAAACCACATAACCCTCATTTTCAAAATGTCGTACTTTTTCTAAGTTTATGATATGAGATTTATGGCATTTGAAAAATTTTGAATTTAATAGCTTTTCAAATTTCCCTAAATTATAAGAACTCATTATTGTAGTTTTATCTATTAAATGGATTTTAGTATACCCATCATAACCTTCTAAATGTAAAACCTCATCTTGAGGAATAAATGAAACTCCTTTTTTAGTAGGCACCACAATTTTGTTATTGTTCGCTATGTTTTCTTCTAATAAACTAACCAGCTTAGAGTTGTTATCGCTCTCATTCATTAACCTAATTAAGTCTAAAGCCTTATTTACAGCGTTAACCAAATCTTCATTATCTACCGGTTTTAAAACATAATCTATAGCCGATTTTTTAAAAGCTTCAATAGCATATTCACTATACGCTGTTACAAAAATGACCTGAAAATTGACGTCTTTAAGTTTAGCCAGCAGTTCGAAACCATTCATTCTAGGCATTTCTATATCTAGAAACAAAATTTGCGGTTCTTCTTTATTAATTGCGACTATGGCTTCTTCTGGTTTTTGAAAAGCACCCGAAATTTTAATAACAGGAAATAGTTTTTCAATCTTGCGTTGTAAACCTTTTAAGTTTGAAATTTCATCGTCTACCAATATGGCCGTTATACTATCCATTATTTGTTTTTTTCAATTATAAATATCGACTTATTCCCTTTATCTTCTCGATCTGGATACATTTCTTCTTTGCTGTAACTTATGTTCCATTTTTCCGAAGAATTTAAAAAGTGTAATCTATCTTTCAAAACATTAGAAGATTTAACTTCCTTTTGGTTTCTTTTTTTGGTGTTCACAAACCCAACTCCATCATCAATAATTTCAACCTTAAAACTGAGCGGACTGATATAAACAAAATTGAGCGTAATTAATCCGTTATTCATTTTATTAAAAACTCCGTGATTTACAGCATTTTCAACAATGGGTTGCAACAACATGGTTGGTATGGTAATACTTTCTTTATCTAATTTTTCATCAATATTGATCGTGAAATTTAGCTTTTCTTTAAACCGAAGCTTCTCAATCTCTAAATAGTTATTAAGCACGCTAATTTCGGTACCTAAAGAGATTTCGTTTTCTTTAGATAACTCGAAAAATTGACGAATAAGTTTTGAGAATTTCACCAAATATGTTTCTGAAGCTTCAAAATTATTTTCACCTATATAGTACTGTATTGCCGATAAGGAATTAAAAACAAAGTGAGGATTCATTTGAAACCTTAAGGCTTTTAGTTGTAATTCTGACAAACGTTTGTCTTGAAATATTTGTTGATTTTTTTTGAATTGTGAGCGTTTTACAAAAAATCTAGAAATTAATACAATAAGAAATATACTTAACAACACCATGAGCCCTTTTACCCAAATGGCTTGCCACCACAAAGGTTGAATTGTGAAACTTAATTGTTTTTTCGCACTACCGGCATCGATATGCAGCGTATATTTTCCGGGTTGAAGATTATTAAAACTAAAATTATTGGTTGTTGTTGTTACCCAATCTTTTTGAATAGGTTTTAATTTGTATTTATATGAAAAAACATCATCTCCCGACGAAAAATCAATATGCGATATATTGAAATTTAAATTATTATTTTTTTGATATTTAAAAACAGAATAATCTGCTGAAATATCACTTTTATTATACGTAGCCTTATCTATATAAACATCTAACAAATGGGTTTCATTTTTTACATCTTTAGGTAAAATTACAATCCCTTTATCTGTACTCGCCATTAATTTATTCTTGTAAACAATAACACTGCTCACACTATTAGAGGATAATCCGTTGTTTTTATCTAGAACCAATTGTAGACTAAAATCCTCATTATTTTTTATGTATTTAAATATACCAGACTCTGTTGCTAACCAAATAATATCATCTTCAATAAAGGCATTATTTACAATTTGAAATTCGGAACCAGGAAGTTGCTTTATGGTTTTTAAATCTGAAATGTAAGCGCCAAAACCATCTGTATTTATTAAAATATCGTCTTCTGAAACTGCTTTAAGGTTTAAAATAGACTTATTAAAATCTTGATTGGTAAATGGTATAGATTTAAATTCTTCATCTATAAACTCTTTTAAACCACTAGATGTAGCAACTAAAAGCTTTTGATTGAATAGGAATATTTGATTAACCCCTTGTTGATTATACTGGTTTTCAATGTTGTAATTATTTGGATTTATTTTATTCATTCCAAATGAAAACCTAGTATAAAAATAATCATCATGATAAACTAACTGCCTAATTTTATCGTTAATACCATTGATGTTATTTAAAAAACCGAGCTTCTCAATTTTATTGTTTTTTGCGATTCTTACACTCGATTTAGATAGATAATATTCTGCGTCTAAAGCTTTAATATAAGAAGCATCAAAAATATAATCGTCCTCTACTATAAACTGTACAAACTCTTTTTTAAGATCATCATATTTATAAAATCCTTTATTAAAAACATTTGCAATTATTTTATCATTTACATAACTAATATCACTTACGGTTTCTGTAGATAAGCAATATTTAACTTGTTGTTTTTCTTTAGGTAAGTGGTAAATACCATTTGTAAATGTGCTTACCCAGATAGACCCCACTTTATCATAAAAACCGAAATGTGCTTTTAATTCCTTCGGAATATAATATGTATTGGTAATGTAAAAATCGGGATCTAGCATACCAACAAAGCCTTCTCCTGAAATTTGCAAGCCATTATTAACAAGATTAACCCTTACGTATTTAGACGTTTCAACATTAATCTCATTCTTAAAATTTCTCCTATATAATTTTAAAGTATTTAAATTGAGAAAAGCGTATTCTTTATTATTTACCCAATAAAATAAACTATCGGTAATTTGGCCTCTTACATTCTTATTTCCAAGTACATCTTTAAACTCAAAACCCTCAATAACAGTCTTATTTTCATCTCTAACAAAAATAGAATCTTTAGCTGTATTTGTTGTAAAACTTGAAACCTGAGCATGCTTAACATAAGCTACTCTTATTAAATCTTCTGCTCTAGAATCGGCTAGACTACGCCATTTTTCATCTTTTAAAACATGAAATTTATTAGAACCCGTTAAAATAATAGTATTATCAACCTGACTTGAAAAAATTGGACTAAAAATCTCTCCTTTTTGTTCACTCTCAAAACCGTATACACTATCATTTTCTATGTAACCTAATTTTGATGATTTAGATAAATACCACAGCTTATTATCTGGTGTTGGGTAAATTCCCCAAACATCATTATTTGCCAAACCGTCTTTAGTAGTAAACACTTTAAAGGTATTGCCATTATATTTAACCAAACCTTTAGCAGTGGCAAACCATAAAAACCCTTTTTGATCTTGAGCTATTTTATAAATATGGTTACTTGGTAAACCATTATCGGTAGTGTAATTTGTAAATTGTTGTGAAAAGGAAAAACTCCATATCGAAATAAGTAATAAAGCGATATAGAGTTTTTTATATTTCAATAGTATTTAATTTTAAGTGATTAAAACAAAAGTAAGGGTTTTAAGTATTTATTGATCTATTTCTCGTAATACTCTACCTTCACCTTCTACATAACCTTGAATTGTAGGATCTAATGCATCAATATAATCTCCTGAAAAGGTAAATTCTATATAATCACCTACAATTACCGGGTGTGCTGTAACTGTGCACATAATAGGTGTGCTTGGTAAATTTGTTGTACTAGAAATAAACATGTTTCCTGCAAAAATATCTGTAAAATAAAAATTACTAGTAACACCATCTGAAACTCCCCAAGCAAAATTGGTAGTAGATGTAAACGCGCTGAAATCTTGAAAGGTAAAACTTCCATCTATAATCGGGCTTGATCCTGATGCTGTTTCAGCACCGGCTCTAAAAAAGAACTTTTGGTATACGGAATTAGCATTTGAAGTAAACCAACCTTTAGCGTAAGAGTCGAAAACCCTTTCTGTTCCGTTATTAATGGTGTATTTAAAATACTCATCCGTATTACCTGTAGAGGTCAATGCATCATCATTACTACAATTGTATATTAATAACAATATAACAGCTAGGCTTATTGATTTTAAAATTGAGTTCATTATTGTTGTTTCTTATTATCGGTATTGTTTATTACTGTCTTTAAAAACTGATTAAATATTTTAGTTCTTCTTAATCTAAAATAGATTTATAAAACCTCATCTATTATTACGCAAAATTCTAATTCCATACTGTTATAAATAACATCTAAGCGTACCTCATCGCCTACGGCTGTTCCTGCACGTTGGCAAGTAACTGTTACTTCTTCTAATTCGGCACCATTTATTGAAATCCAACCTGGGCCAGTTTCGTTTAATTCAATAACATTAGTTGTAAAGAACAAGGTTGGCGAACTTGTAAATGATGCTATTTCTATTCCTGGCTCACCATAAGGCCCATTACTTGCATTGGGGAAGTGTTGCGTATTTAACTCCATTTCTGGAATCAAAGTTTGATCGTTATTGTTATTGTCGAAATATGAGAAACCTTGATAGTTACATTGCGACTCGTTTGTTGCATTACCATCATCATTATCGCAAGATGTCCCCAAGGATAATAAGAGTAATAAAATAAATATATTTTTCATTTTATGCGTTTTTAAAGAGATATGGAATTACCATATCCTTGATTGAAAGTTGTTATTAAATTTTAATATGCTTTTTAATCTTGAAAAACGCCTAATGTGCCTTCATAATGTCCTGTAAATGTTTCACCAAGATGATTTACATAAACATAATCTACATTTATTGTACTTTCTTCAGGGTTGATGGTATCAATATTAATGGCATTTACCGTTAATGTAGGTGTAGCATTTCCTGGACCTTGTGCATTAGTATCATCATCAGAAGATGGATTACCATACTCAACACCATCAATAAAATAAGGCGTACTTAAGGACTCAAAAGTACCTATATAATTTTCTACTATTACGGTATCTGGAGTTGAATTGATTGTTGCATGATATAGATCTCCTAAATACGTATTTCCGGCAGTTGGTGCAGAATTTGCTAAGCTTGGATTATCTTCAACAGTTAAATTAAAAAACACAAAATTAGACGTGTTTAACGTGAATATATACTCGTTTGCATCTGCTGGTGCTCCCGTGCTAGAATCGCCATCTGCCATACGCCCATCAATAAAGAAAAAGTTGTATTGATCTGGAGGGTTATTATCTTCATCTATTTCAAAATAAGCGTTAGCTGTTTCGTAAAACATACCATTATGTGTAAAACCATCTGTTGGGTTTACAGGATTGGTTTGTGCATCATCATTATTATCACAACTATACATTGAAATAGTAATAAGTGCTAAAAGTATTTTTATTGTTTTCATCTTTATTTCTTATTTAAACTTATTAATGATATAAATCGATAATTACACAGTATTCGGCTTCTAATCCACTTGCTGTAATATCAAAACGCATTTCGTCTCCAACAGCACTTCCCGTTCGTTGGCATGTAACGTCTACGGTATAAATAGTTCCGTCTACACTTAACGAACCCGTTCCTGAAGCATTTTCTGTAACCACTGTAGTTACAAACCAAAAATCGCCTGGTTCTGATGTTTTATATATTTCTACTTCAGGACCATTAGATGATGTGTAGTAGAAATCGGTAGTGAGTTCTGCCTCTGGAATTAGAGTTTGCGTATTATCTGAAGTGTCTAAAAAAGTAAAGCCTGCATAATTACAAACATCTTGATTGTCTGCATCTCCATCATCGTTATCACAGTTAAATAAAACTAATGTTAAAACTAGTAGGCAAATAGATTTAATAATATTTTTCATAATTGTTAATTTGTTTTTATATTAATTATACATTTCCCTTATATCAAAACAACTAAGAAATTGTTACCCCTTAATTCATTTTTTTTTAATTTTTTAAGAAACTTCATCTACTATTCCATCACAATCATTATCAATACCGTCTTTAATTTCAGTAGCATAAGGGTGAACATCAATATTAGTGTCATCGCAATCTAAAGCGTTATAAACACCATCTTTTTCTGCTCGTTCCTGAGAGCCGTAACCATCACCGTCTGCATCTACATAAGTAATATCGTCTTTATCAATTTCTCCGTTACAATTATCATCGATATCATTACTAGAAATTTCGTCTGCTATAGGGTTTATATTTGGATCTTTATCATTACAATCTGCATTATTAGCCACAAAATTTTCTGGCGCTCCTTCTCCTAAAACAATTTCAAAAACTTCTGAAACATCTGGGTTTCCAAAACCATCACCATCTTCATCATGATAAAAAGTAAAAGCGTGTAAATCATTACAATCTTCATCTATAAGATTATCTGGAATTTCTGTTGCTCCAGGATTAATATCGGCATTGGTATCATCGCAATCTGTATTGTCTAATACATAATCTGCAGGTTCATCACTAGATGTATATGAAACTCCATTTACTGATGAATCGCCAAAGCCATCTTGATCTAAGTCTGGCCAATAACTATACGAAGTACTACCACCCATACTACATCCGGAACCTATTATAAATACAGCAGTTACTAATAACATAATTGGTAATATTATTTTTAAAAATCGATTTTTCATAATGTTATATATTAATTGTTTTTAAATCTGTTTGTGTATAATATTTATAGTAGAAATAAGCTGAAATTGAAATAAGACATAAGCCGATAAATTGCGAATGTGAAAGCACATTTTCTATTATAAAACCTCTATCATCTCCTCTAAAAAACTCTAGAATACCACGACCTAAAGCATAAAGTATTAAATAGATTAAGAAAATTTGCCCATTAAATTGTTTGTGCTTTTTAATTATTAATAACGTTAACATAATAGAGACTAGCAACAGCACCTCGTATAATTGTGTTGGGTGTACAGACATGCCATGTGTTGTAGAGAATATTAAACCAAAACTACTAGTTGTTGGAGCTCCATAACAACATCCTACACTAAAACAACCTAACCTGCCTATAGCATGTACAATGGTCGTTGTAATTGCAAAAATATCTAGCATGGGCAAAACCGGTATCTTCTGCTTTTTTAAATACCAAATGATATATGGAATAATAACTACAAACGAACCATAGAATACAAAACCTCCCGAAAAATTATCAGACATTAAACTAGGGTTTTGTATATAGAGCAACGGATCTTGCAAATAGAAAAACAACTTTCCGCCAACAAACCCCGCTATAAAAATGAGATAAAAAAATGTGTTAGAAATATTAGTGATACCTAGTTCTCTTTTCGCGCTCCATTTAGTGTAAATAGCTGCAGCCAAAGTTCCTAATGCTATTAAAAAAGCATAAGAGTAAACCGTAACATGTTTTACACCCAATAGGTTTGATAAAAATCCTGATAACTCAAAAGTGAATAGTTCTGGAAACATATTTTAAAATATTTCTTTGTTTTTTAATTGAAGCTTATTAAGTATCTCTTCTTACATGTAATGTTCCAGAAATACTATGAGTTACACCACTACCATCAACATAATCTCCCGAGAACGCTACATCTATAAAACCTCCAATAGTACTGAAGTTATTAACTACAATCTGAAAATTTTGGGTTGCTGAAATGTTGGTGTTTAAATCAATTTCAGTGATTACAACAAGCCCATTAAAATCGGCTAAAGTATAAACCCCTGGTGTTATCGTTTGAATACTGAAATAATACTCGTGTGAGGGGTCTTGTGGTGTTCCTTGAAGATCAAAACCTCCCGAATAAATATTTTTATCTCCTAGAACTGATGTTGTGGTAACAGCAGGGTTGTTATCCAATTGATAAGTCATATACTCATCTATAGCATTACAAGAAAAAAGTGTTCCTAGATTAGTTGTAGGCGGGGTTAAAAGAATAGGCATAGACCCGGTAGATTGATCCGAACCATAATCTACTCCTTCGATGATAGCATTAGTATCTGAATTACAAATTAGCGTGCTAATTTCGAAAACACCATTGGTTACAACAAAGACGACACGTTTACCATCATAAAGATATTCTACATAACCATTTGTTACAGGGTTATTGTTACAATCTAAAAAATTACCTGTAACAACTTGTAATGCTGAACTATTTGGAATAGTAAGTACTTGTGTTATCGTAGTCGAGCTTGTTCCGCTTAACGGACCAATAGTATCTGTTAGAAGTGTGTTTCCACAAGAATCGTAAGCTGTTAGAGTTAAGACCTCATTAGATGGTACCACTCCACAAATTTGTCCATATTGATTTGAGGTACCCACTCCTGGAAAAGGATTCCCCGGAAAAGTTAAATCTACATTTACATTCGCTAAAGGGTTTCCGTTAACATCTTCTACAATTAAACAAAGTAGTTCTGTTTGAAAACTAATATCGCAATTCCACCAAGAAAAATGAGCAACAGTACCCACATATTCGTTACCTGTTTTAGTTGCAAAACCTTCTTCTACCCAATAACCAGCATCTTCATCAAAACTCCATAACGGAATTGTTGTTGACGCTCCACTTTGTAATTCAGTAGGAATTGGCATTCTAATTTCAGCAGAACTTCCTGCTGCTATTTGAAGTGAATTTCCAGAAGCATCGGTTAAACCTACATGAAGCATACCATAGGTTTGTAACATTTCAAAATCATCTCCAGCTGTTTTTCCTAAAAGCATTCCTGGCATTTCGTTAGCTATATTGGGGCTCGCAGGATCTATGTGATTCATTGAGTAATACACAGCACCAGTATATGCGTTTCCGTTTGCATCTTCAAAACTCCCATCAAAAGTTACTTTTGTTCCGTTTGATAATTGAATTTCATTGTTTGATGGTAGCGCTTGCACTTGCTCTGCCAACAATACTATCTCTATACTATTAACATCTTCTGTAGGGACAACCGTTTTTAAACCTTTTAAATAGCCTGCTTTATTTACCTCTATATAAGCAAAACGTTCTTGCACAGAAACATCTGTAATTACAAAAACACCATTAGCGTCTGTTTGTACTGTTTCTGTACCTATATTAACTTCGGCATTACCAATAGCTGTATTGGTTTCATCTTTTATAATACCTATAAAATCTCTTTGCACTTGAGAACCGAAATCGAATTCTTCATTTCCTTGAGATCCAGAATCACCTCCTATAGAATCATCTTCATGACAACTATGTATTAAAATTGCTAGAAAAAGGAATAACGTGGTCTTTAAAATTGTTTTCATAACTAATGTTGTTTTGTAGCTTTAACCATAAGTAGACAAGCTTTCTATAGTTACATCAATCAAGTTGTAAAAATGTTACCCCTTTTTCTAAAAAAATATGAATAAAGAGTTTTAGGTTGAAATAACTAATAGCTATTGCAAAATAACATCTATATGCAGAGTTTTACAGACGCATTTACGGAGATGAAGTTTTGGTTCGATGAAAGAGCTATTTCATGCAACCATTAGAAAATTTATGTTTTTATAAAAAAACACCTTATGTTTGTAAGTGTATTATTAAACCTATGGAAGAACAAGTTTTATCCCTAATCATGTATACAATCCCATCTATAATTACGGGATTAATCGCTTTTTACTTTTTTAGAGAACACACCAAAAATGAAGATGGTCGCAGACGCTTTTTATTAAAAAAAGACATGCAAGTAACTGCACTACCTTTGCGTTTGCAAGCTTACGAACGTATGGCTATTTTTTTAGAACGCATTACACCATCAAAATTACTTATACGTATTGCTCCAACATCGTCTAATAAAGAAAACTATGAGTCTTTATTAATACAAAGTATAGAGCAAGAATTTGAGCATAATTTATCGCAACAAATCTACATCACCGATAAATGTTGGAACATTATTACAGCATCTAAAAACGCAACCATTCAACTTATTAGAAAGGCGAGTTTACTAGAAAAAACAGATACTGCAAACAAATTACGCGAAGTTGTTTTAACCGAAATGATGGAGCGCTTAGCACCAACCGATGCTGCGTTATCTTATATTAAAGAAGAAGTTTCCGATTTATGGTAAAATATCTTGACGCAACTCATTAGAGCGTGCTTCCAAGCTTTTACTTTTAGCATAATCGAAGCCTTGTTTCCACCAAACTGTCATGTGTTTTTTATTGAAAATTAAAGAATTCTCGGTAAGTTTAGACGGTGTATAGTATAAATTAAGTTGCACATTTCTATATTTTGCAGCCAGCTTACCAATAGTAATATCACTACGTTC
Source organism: Algibacter sp. L3A6 (assembly GCF_009796825.1). Classification (GTDB taxonomy): domain Bacteria; phylum Bacteroidota; class Bacteroidia; order Flavobacteriales; family Flavobacteriaceae; genus Algibacter. The sequence goes on along the minus strand of NZ_CP047030.1, from coordinate 3,228,602 downwards.
TACTTGATCTAATAAATGTCCAAATAAATTAAGCATTAACGAAAAGGGGTTTTTACCAAGTACTTTGTTGTACTCCATATTTTCCGATTCTAAAATTACTGCATCAATTTCGGTAGCACCACGCAAAATAGCCTCTCTTATTGGCACAACACAGCCAAAAGCACCATCGGCATACTCAAAACCATCAACTTTAGCCAAAGACATAAACGGAATATAATTACAAGAAATCCATATCCATTCACAAAACTCGTCGTAACTAAAATCTTTTATAGACTTATACTCTACTCTATTTTTTGATAAATTAGAAACCGTAACCACAACATCTTCTTTGGTTTCTCTAATTAAATCGAATTCTTCCTTGGTAAAATGTCTTTTTAAATAGCGTTTAAGCGCTTTACTCTCACCAAAGGTCCTCTTACTCTTTATAAACTGTAGTAACGTGTTAAAGTAATTAATAGTAACATAATCTCGACCTTCCTTTTTACGCATTACAAAAGGGTTAATACTAAAAATATTACTCTGTTTCACGTTAGTAAAAACATCATAAATTTTATCAATTTTACCTGCAGCCAAATGCGGCACAAGCAAACTACCAGTAGATGTTCCTAAAAACAAATCGTATTCACGACCTTCTTCCTGCATTAAATATTGAGCTACGCCACCTGCATATGCACCTTTACTTCCTCCACCCGATATTACTAATGCTTTCATTTAAAAATTTTATGCGTAAATATAAACAAGAATTTAGAGATAGCTTATTTTTCAATTAAAACTTATTTCAATACGAATAAGTAAATATAAGAGCTCTTTTAGAGGAAATCTTAAAATAAAACAAGATTAAATATAGTTTTACGACTACAACTAAAATATTTAATTAATTTAGTGTCAGCTATTAACCAACCTAATCTTATGAAGAATTTCACTCTTCAAGCTTTGCTATTTTCACTTATAGCATCTACGCTCTATTTTGGCCTAATCCAAAATGAAACAAAAACCATGGAAACCACGGCTTTAAACCCGCGAATTCCTATAGAAAGTGAGCACCAAATAGTTAAGCCACTACCACCTTCCGCTAATATTTCGGGGAATGCAACGGTTTGTAAAAATGCATCTCTAGAACCTGAAATCACTTTTACAGGAAGTAGTGGCGTTGCTCCATATATTTTTACCTATAATATAAATGGAGGTTCCTCATTAACAATTACCACTACTGGAACAAACAATTCCATCTCTATTGATGCTAGTACGCAAAATACAGGAACTTTTGTGTATAATTTACTTTCAGTTGAAGATAACAACAATGAAATAACAACGACATCCAGCCAAGCAACCATAACGGTAACGAATTCTCCTAACACAAATTTAGGAGGTACTGGGTCTGGGTCTACATTTGAAGGCCAATCAGTATTTAGACAGTGTAGTAACTCCACAGCAACTTTCACTTTTACTAACACATCTACCACGAGCACTTTAAATACATCCTACTCCATTGATTGGGGAGATGGCTCTACAGAATTCAATGAAACTACATGGAGTACGACGACGCATACCTATCCCGTCGGTAAGCACAACTTAACATATACTATAACAGGAGATAATGGTTGCGATACAACAGAAAACTACATTGTCTTTGTTGGTTCCAACCCAGGTGTTTCATTAGGAAACCCAGGCAATACAGATATTTGTAATTCCCGAACATTAACTTTTCCTATAACAGGAGCAGAAAACAATGCTCCAGGAACAACCTACACCGTTACTTTTAATGACGGCTCAGTACCAGAAACTTTTAATCACCCACCACCTTCTGAAATTACTCATGATTTCACCTCTTCCTCTTGCAACACAACAAGCTCTGATGGAACCAATTTTTATGAAAATTCGTTCTCTGCAATTATTGTTGCTACAAACCCCTGTAGTTCTTCTTCCGTAGGAGTTGTCCCTATATATGTTTCAATAGCTCCTGAAGCAGATTTTGATAGTCCTGATAAAACATGTACAAACACATCAACCTGCTTCACAAACACATCTATAGGTGAAGAGAACTTGGGAAGCGGAAGCGTTTGCGACACAAGCCCTAATATTGTTTGGGAAGTATCTCCAAATACAGGATACTCAATAGCAAGTGGTAGCCTAGGTAACGATTTCGGGTTAGCTGATGGCAACTCATGGTTACCTGGAAGTGATCAACTTTGTTTAAATTTCACCAGCCCCGGAAATTATACCGTAACCCTAAAAACAGGAAACAAATGTGGTAGTGATGATATAACCAAAACAATTTGTGTAGAACCAGAACTTACTCCGGTATTCACCCTAAACAACACCGAAGGTTGCGCTCCACTCGCCGTGCAAACTACAAACACCTCCGACTTATCGGAAAGTTGTGGTGGAGAAGAATACCTTTGGGAAGTAACCTACACTTCTGGACCTTGTGCCACTGGAGCAGAACAATGGACATTCACTGGCGGAACTGATGAAAACTCTGCAGCACCTACTTTTAACTTTGAAACCTCCGGAACATATAATTTAAAACTAACCGTTACTAATTCCTGCGGAAGTAGTAACACCACACAAACCATAGAAGTCAAACAACCTCCAAAAGCAACAATTAATTCCATTGCCGATGTTTGCGGTTCGGCATCTATAACACCTATAGCCACGGTGGATAGCTGTGCACCTGCTTCGGAAGTATTAACTTACGCTTGGAGTTTTCCTGGAGGATCGCCTGCTACAGCAAACACTTTAGACCCCGGAACCATCACTTACGCAACATCTGGCGACTACGAAATTACATTTAGCGTGACTTCAAGTTGTGGAACCACGACAGACAAAGAAACGTTTTCGATAAATCCAATTCCGAATATCACCAATACCAATTTAACGCAAACCATTTGTTCGGGAACAGATACCGATACGGTTACACTAACTTCGGACATTGTAAACACTATATATAGCTGGACCGCTACAGCCCCTACAGGTATTACGGGTTATACAGCGTCTGGAACTTCTAACGTTATTCCGGTGCAAACGCTAACCAACAGCAACACTACTTCAGAAGCTGTTACTTTTACAATCACTCCTTCTATTGGTGGATGTGATGGAACTCCCGTTAATTTGGTTATTACCGTAGGTCCTGCTCCTGAATTCACAATACAACCACAACCCGAAACCATTTGTTTAAATGGAGCGGTTACAGACTTAACGGTTGCCGTAAATGGCCCAGGCACGCCAACCTACCTATGGCATAGCAATACAACAGACAATAATACTACAGGAACCCCTATACCTTCGGAAACTTCAAACAGTTTTACTCCTCCAAACACACCTACCGAAATAACTTACTATTATGTTATTGCATCGTTTACATCGGGTGCTGGATGCGATGAAATTACTTCACAGACTGCACGCGTAGAAATTGTTGAAAGTGTACAAATAGACAGTCAACCCTTAAATTCACAAAGCATTTGTATTGGCGGCACCATTCCTTCCGCGCTAAGCGTAACACATTCTGGTGGTACTGGCACTGTGTCGTATCAATGGTACATCAATAGTACAAACTCAAATATAAGTGGCACTGCAATTTCAGGAGCCAACAATATCAATTATACGCCACCAGCTTTTACTTTAGCAGGAAACTACTATTATTATATCATGATTTCCTTGAACGGAAGCGGCTGCAGTCCAATTACGAGTGATGCTTCCGAAGTTATTGTTTCCAATACCCCTGTAGTTAACACTCAACCCACTCTAACACAAACCCTTTGCCAAGGCATTGCTCCTAAAAATTTAGAAGTTTCAGTTTCTGGAGGTATTGGTTCAAGCTACACCTATCAATGGTATAGTAATTCCGTAAATAGTAATTCTGGAGGAACGTTAATCACAAGCGCAACAAACAATATATTTACACCTCCAACATCAACTATTGGTACCTTGTATTATTATGCTGAAATTTCACAAACCAGTTTCAATTGTACTACAACAAGCGACACGGCAGAGGTTGTAGTTAACGCTGCTCCAGCCATTACCGCACAGCCTGTTTCTGCAACCTACTGCTTGGGCGATGTTATAAATCCGTTATCGGTGTCTTATGCCGATGGCGTTGGCACACCAACATATCAATGGTACTCTAACAGCACAAGCGACACGAATACAGGCACGAATATTTCTGGAGAAATAAGATCTAGTTTTAATCCTCCATCTGGAACTGTGAGTAACAACTATTACTATGTTGTAATCACATTTAGTTCGGGAGGTTGTACGTTAATTACTTCGGATGCTGCCCAAATAACCATCAACCAAACACCAAGTATCAATGCTACTTCGGATATTATTTGTAGCGGCACCTCATTCAATATTACGCCTAGCAGTTCCGGAGGAAATACAGTTCCAACAGGCACAACATATACTTGGACAGCCCCTATTATTAACCCAATTGGCACAATTTCTGGCGCTTCCGCGGAAAATAGCCCGCAAAGTAGCATCAGCCAAACTTTAACCAATAGTACCACAAACCCTTCTACAGTTACTTATACCGTAACGCCAACTTCAGGAATTTGTATCGGCAACAATTTTACGGTAACGATTACCGTAAACCCTTCAATAAGCATCAATTCAACGGTAACCCATAGTAATTGTTTCGGTGCCAATTCTGGCGCTTTAGATATTTCTATCTCTGGAGGCGTTCCGTTTTCAACAGGAAACCCTTACCAAATATCATGGTCGGGACCAAATGGTTTCAGTAGCACTTCCGAAGATATTTCAAATCTAGAACCTGGCGACTACACCGTAAATATTTTAGACGATGGCGGTTGCCCATTTACAGAAACCTTCAACATCAAAGAACCGGATGCATTAATTTTCAGCAATATCGATTTTGACTCTGAAACAATCTCTTGTTTTGGAGCTAATGATGGTAGTATTGGTATTGAAATTTCAGGAGGAACGGCGCCTTACACCTATGCATGGACGAGAAACGGTAGCCCATTTGCTAATACTGAAGATTTAAACAATTTAGCTCCCGGAGATTACGAAGTTACCGTAACCGATGCTCGTAGTTGCACACCTATTACTCAAGATTTTGAAATTATAGAACCAACTGTATTAGATGTTACTTTAGTAAATCAAACTAACATTGATTGTTTCGGTTTTTCTACTGGCGCAATAAACATAAACACTACAGGTGGTCGCCCAATTGAGGTTGCTCCTAGTGTTTACGATAATAGTTATACTTGGCAAGGCCCTAATGGTTTCACAAGCAATCAACAAAACATAGCAGGTTTAATTGCCGGAACTTACCAAATTACCGTTACGGATAAATCCAATTGTACAGACACCCTCGAGGTTATTTTAACTGAAAGTGACGAGATTATCATAAATTATACCGCAACAGAAATTAAGTGTTATGGCGATAATGATGCCGCGATAACCATTAACAACATCACCGGTGGAAATGCACCATACACCATAGCTTGGAGCAATTTAGGCTCCGGAAACTCACAAACCAACTTATCTCCTGGTACTTATATCATTACGGTTACCGACGCTACTAATTGCGAAAAAGAAGCTGCCGTTATTATTGAAGAAGTGCCTATTTTCGAAATAACGCCAAGCACCACAAACGTCTCGTGTTTTGGTGCTAACGATGGCCGTATTGTTTTAAATCTAGTCGGTGGTATAACTCCCCTAAATCTGGTTTGGAACGACGATCCCACCTCAGGAGTAGAACGTAATAATATGGGCCCTGGCACATATACCGTTACTATTACCGATGGTACACCTTGCGAGATTACCGAAACATTCACCATTACAGAACCTGATATATTAACCCTTTCGGGGAATTCAACCGACGCGCTCGATTGCGCTGATGCCAATAGCGGACAAATAAACTTAATTGTCACCGGAGGTACTTTGCCCTTAACTTATTTATGGTCTAACGGCTCCACTACGGAAGATTTAAACAATATTCCACCTGGCGATTATTCGGTTTTAGTTACCGATGCTAATGGTTGTGATATCTCAGGAAATTGGACTATTAATCGTTTTGAACCTCATGAAATAATCGTTAATACAAACACCATATTTGATTGCGAAGCTAAAACCGTGCAGCAAACTTTTGAAGCACAAGCCTCTGGAGGTGTGCCGCCATACAGCTATACCTAGTCTAGCGGAACCGTTAGTGGTAGCAACAGCCAATTAATGAATACGGATTTTAACGGACTTGTTATTATTGAAGTTACCGATAATATCGGCTGTACAACCAACTTATCTTACCAGGTTGAGATTCCTGTTTTAGGCGATGCCGATTTCAACGTAACATCAAATACATTAAGCACTTTCGGATTTTATTCCATACACGATCCTATACAATTTACAAACACAGCAACAGATGATTTTATTGCTGTAAGTTGGGATTTTGGAGATGGTACTTTTTCTTCCGAAGAAAACCCCGAACACACCTATTTAAATGAAGCCAACTATACCGTTACACAAACCGTAACATATCCTTTTGGTTGCGTTTACACGAAAACGATAAATATTGATATTACAAAAGGTTACGATTTAATTATGCCAAACGCCTTTACCCCAAACGGAGATACTATGAATGCCTATTTCCACCCAGAAACTAAAGCTTTAAACGATTTCGAATTTCATATTTATGACACTTGGGGCAGCTTAATTTACAGCGAAACAGGTGATAATTTAACAGGCTGGAACGGAAAAATTAAAGATACCGAAGCCGAAAACGGTAATTACTATTTTACACTAAAAGCAAAAACCTCTTACGGTAAAATCATTACTGAGAAAGGTAAATTTGTATCTATAAAATAAAGCAATACGTAAGATGAAATTAAAACTCTCAATACTATTAGTCTTAAGTTGCTTTTATTTTAAAGCGAACGCACAAGACCCCGTTTTTTCACAGTACTTTCTGGTACCTGAAACATTAAACCCAGGGTTTTCAGGGTTTGAAGACGCTGCTTATTTCGGTGTGATTCATCGCACGCAGTGGCCTAGCCTAGATTTACGCGTCAATACAGAATACGCATTCTATAACACATGGATTGAAAACCTCGGCGGTATTGGGTTTAGCATCATGAATCAGCATGAAAACAATACCAATTACAACCATTTACAGGCTAATTTAAATTTTGCATATCATGTAGAATTATCGAACGATTGGTATTTTAGACCTGCAATTGAAGCTGGTTTTGGTCAGAAATCCTTTAATTTTAACAACATTCTTTTATCCGATCAAATCAATATTAATTCTGGTATTATTAACCCGAATAGTGCCGACCCATTAGCACCAAATGCCAACGATAAAATTATGTTTATGGATTTTACAGCAGGTTTTGTTTTCGATAAAAGAAACCTACGAAACGACACCGATTTATGGCTTGGTGCTTCCATAAAACACCTTAATAAACCTAATATTTCTTTTGTTGAAAACGGTAATGTACCCTTAGATATTTTTTATTCCATACATGCCAATTACAAATTTCCGTATTTTGATCGTAATGATATGCTTCTGTCCATGAATTACATGCAACAAGGCGCTTACAATCGTTTAGACATTGGCACAAACATCCAATTACAAAAACTATTATTAGGCGCAACAGCGGTTACCAATCCAGCAAAAAACGATGCGAATAGTCATTTATTAACCTCCGTAAATACTTTTATTGGTTTAGAAATGGAGAATTTACGATTTGGATTTTCTTATGATATCAATACCACAAATATTGGTAGAACAGATGGTGTTTTTGAATTTTCAATCACCTATTTAACAGGTTGCTTAACCTGTAGAAACCCAGCAAATTTAGAACGCAGAAAGTAAATCACTCTGCTTTAAGCAACGTTTTAGCAAACTTAGAAAACCTCCAATTATGATGCGAAGATGCTTTTTCTAAGTTTTTATGGCAAAGCGTATTACAAGCTTGTATTTGATGTAAGTATTGAAAAGCATTTTGGCGCGTTTCAAAACCATAATTAGAACCTGTATAATTTGTTAACTCATCAAAATATTTTGATTTATTTTCAGACTCATAATTTTCAGTCACCAAAGCTAGCGTTAACCAAAGCTGCCTTACATTTTTATCATTAAACCCCTGAACATCTTCTGTTTTATCCAAATAAAGGCTTCGCTTACGCGGAAAATTTACCCATAAATTAAATAAGGCTGTCTCTATGGTTGAGTAAGAATCATCATTTAAAAGCGTTTCATATTCGGCTTGTAATGTTGTTGGAATTTTAGTTAAAGTCTGAGCTACTAACTGACGTATTTTGATGTCTTTAGAATTCAAAACCCCTCGAAATAAATTAGTTTCATCAATCAATGAATCTTTCACAAGTCTTTTAAAATAATCCATACGCGCAAAATCGCTCAGACTTCCATAAAGCAAATCCCATTTAGCAAAACTTTTTTGATTAATAGATGCGGACTTACAAGAAAAAATGTCGTTTTTATTTCTTAAATTTTTCAATATAGTTTCGGACTGCTGTATTAATTCTCCCTTAAAAAACTCTGTATTAATTAAATAATTTTCAACAAATAAATTTAAATTCTTACCACTAGCAAGTTCTACTTCATCTATAAAATTTTTAGTTTCAACATTTTTGAATTGATATTTTAATAAATAATTCTTCACCCCCAATTTAAAAGCCTCATCACCAACACGCTCACGCAACATATGCAGCACCCAAGCCCCTTTTTTGTAAAATGTAACGCTACTCGATTTTGGATTTAAAAGCGAGGTGCTTTCACCGGCCTGATCTTGCGCTAATAATTCTTGTGCGTACTCATATAAACGCCCAAAATAATAAGCGTGTCCAAACACCTCACGTTCTGCCAAAAGCGCGTAATAAGTCGCGAAACCCTCCTGTAACCAATGATGAGTACCTGAAGTTTCGGTTACCAAATCGCCAAACCATTGGTGCGCTAACTCATGCGCATTAACGTTTACATAGTTTTTATCTACAAAACCAATAGAGTCTACCACAAAAGCATCCGAAAACAAGGTTGTACTCGTGTTTTCCATGCCAGCATAAAGAAAATCTTTTACAGGAATTTGCTTGTAATTTTGCCAAGGATACGTCACTCCAATTTCATCTTCTAAAAAATCGAACATCTGTTTGGTGTAGCGGTATGTGGACTCTAATTTTAAGGAATCTTCCGGATAATAATACATTTCTAACGGTTTATTACTTTTAGAAACTTCTTGATTTTTACTGTATTTACCTATTGCAATCGCTAATAAATAACTCGACATTGGTTTCTGCATATCGTAATACCAAGTAGCAAAACCGTCCGAAACCTCTTTATTTACAAGGTTTCCGTTTGCTATAACCTGATAATCTTTACGAAACGAAATGCTTAAATCGAACACCACCTTCTCGTTCTTATCATCAAAACTAGGCAGCCAATTACTTGTATATTTCCCCTGACCCTGTGTCCAAACCTGCTTATTACCTTCAGGGTATTCCCAATCTATAAAATACATGGCTTTTTTAGGCTGGTTTTCAAATGAAATAACAACGGTATGATTTGAACCAGCCTTAAAATCACCCCTCAAAATCAAATGATTACCATCGTAATCACTTCCCGAAAACCGATTATCCAAAACATAAGATATAGCCTTGAAGTTTTTAGCATCAATATATACTGAATCCGTATTTTTTAAGATCTCAAATTGATAAGTGATCTCGCCCTCAACTTCTTTTTTAGTTAAATCGCCAAAAGCAATATGAGCTTGAGCTACAGTGAAATTAACGTATTCGGTTTGTTGCCCAAACGCACAATTAAAAACCATAAAAATTAAAATAAAATACAATCTCATAAATAAAACCCTTCAAAAACAGCACCAATATAGTTGTTTTGATGTTTAAAAGTTAAAAACTAGCACCAAAATTATTGTAGTTTAATTATTATTTCTAGTTTAGTTATGTGAAAAGTAATTACCTGCAAACCCCCATAGATTATTTAAAAGGCGTAGGCCCGAATCGCGCAGATTTACTGCGGAAAGAACTCGGTATTCATACCTATCAAGATTTAATAAATCTATTTCCAAATCGCTACATAGACCGCACGCAATACTATAAAATAAAGGGTTTACAACCCAATACAGCCGAAATTCAAGTTATTGGAAAAATAACCAAATTTACCGAAGTGGCGCAAAAACGAGGCAAACGCCTAGTAGCTACTTTTGTTGACGACACAGGCGCGATGGAATTAGTTTGGTTTCGAGGTCAAAAATGGATTCGCGAGAACTTAAAATTGAACACAGAATACGTTGCTTTTGGAAAAACCAATGCCTTTGGCGGGAAATACAGTATGCCGCACCCGGATTTAGAGCCGTTAGAAGAACATGAAAAAAACATGCGTTCGGCCATGCAACCCGTTTATCCTTCCACGGAAAAACTTTCGAATAAAGGGGTTTCAAATCGAATGATTAGTAAAATAATGCAGCAAATTTTTATTGATACAAACGGAAGATTTGTTGAAACTTTATCTCAAAACTTACTTTCAGAATTAAAATTAATAAGCAAAAGTGAAGCGCTTTTTAATATCCATTTCCCGAAGAGTCAGGAGCTACTTTCTAAGGCTCAATTTCGATTAAAATTCGAAGAGTTATTTTATATTCAATTGCAATTAATTATTAAAAATTTAATTCATAAATCTAAAATAAAAGGGTTTCCGTTTGATAAAGTCGGCACATATTTTAACACCTTTTTTAAAAACCATTTACCCTTCGATTTAACAGGGGCACAAAAACGCGTTTTAAAAGAAATTAGAGCAGATTTAGGCAGTAATGCGCAAATGAATCGCCTTTTACAGGGTGATGTAGGCTCAGGAAAGACCATAGTAGCCTTCATGTCAACATTAATGGCACTTGACAACGGTTTCCAAGCTTGCTTAATGGCTCCGACTGAAATTTTGTCAGTCCAGCACTATAACGGATTACTAGATCTATCTAAAGACTTAAATATCAGTATAGAGATACTCACAGGCTCAACTAAAACTTCAAAACGAAAAATTATTCATGAAAAGTTAGAAAGTGGCGAATTACAGCTTTTAATTGGCACACATGCCTTACTTGAAGATAAAGTAAAATTTAAAAATTTAGGCCTCGCTATTATAGATGAACAACATCGATTTGGAGTTGCTCAGCGAAGTAAATTGTGGCACAAAAACACATCGCCTCCACATGTTTTAGTGATGACGGCCACCCCAATTCCGCGAACCTTAGCCATGTCTGTTTATGGTGATTTAGACATCTCTGTAATCGACGAATTACCACCCGGTAGAAAGTCGATAAAAACAGTACATCGTTATGATAAAAACAGGCTAAATGTTTTCCGTTTTATTCGTGATGAAATTAAATTAGGCCGTCAAGTTTATGTAGTCTACCCTTTGATTAAGGAAAACGAAAAAATGGATTATAAAGATTTGATGGATGGACACGAAAGCCTCTCTAGAGATTTTCCTATGCCAGAATATCAAATCTCCATTGTTCATGGAAAAATGAAGCCGGCTGATAAAGAATACGAAATGCAACGCTTTATAAAAGGCGAAACTCAAATTATGGTTGCAACTACCGTAATTGAAGTTGGTGTGAACGTACCAAACGCTTCAGTAATGATTATTGAAAGCGCCGAACGTTTTGGTTTATCGCAACTACACCAATTGCGCGGACGCGTTGGTCGTGGAGCAGAACAAAGTTATTGTATTTTAATGACGGGCTACAAACTAAGCCAAGACAGCAAAAAGCGTTTAGAAACCATGGTTAAAACCAATGATGGCTTTGAGATTGCAGAGGTAGATTTACGACTTCGCGGCCCTGGAGATATCATGGGCACACAACAAAGTGGTGTTTTAAACCTTAAAATTGCCGATATCATTAAGGATAACGATATTTTACAACATGCTAGATATCATGCTAAAAACATACTCAACAAAGATAAAAGCTTATCGGCTCCAGAAAACCTACCTATTTTAAATACTTATAAATCGTTAAGTAAGTATAAAAACATTTGGAATTATATTAGTTAGGTTTTACTAAAATTACTCAAAACACTTACTTTTACAAAAAACAAAATATCATGCTTGGTTTAAAATTAGCAACAGACCCGCGATGGGTAAACATTGTAGAATCTAATATTGAAGAAATATTAACCGACCATGCTTGGTGCGAACAAAAGGCCGCAACCAACGCTATTACTATAGTCACACTAAATCCTGAATATGACGATTTAGTAACCGATTTGCTAGAATTAGCAAAAGAAGAACTAGAACACTTCCAAATGGTGCATGAGATTATAAAAAAACGCGGTTTTAAGCTCGGACGTGAACGAAAAGATAGTTACGTTAACGAACTATACAAATTTATGAATAAGGGCGGAAATCGCCTGCAATCGATGGTAGATCGTTTATTATTCTCTGCCATGATAGAAGCTAGAAGTTGCGAGCGCTTTAAATTACTTTCAGAAAAAATTAAAGATCCAGAATTATCTAAATTCTACCACGACCTTATGGTTAGTGAAGCCGGGCATTACACTCTATTTATTGGCTTCGCTAGAAAGTATGGAAAATCTATAAATGTGGATAAACGCTGGCAAGAATTAATAGATTTTGAAGCAGAAGTTATTCAAAACTACGGAAAACAAGAAACCATACACGGTTAGGTGTATGGTTTGCCATTATATTTTATAATGTAATTTCTAGGTTAATGAAACTCACTATACTCGTGTAACGATTTAAAAGTTTCTTCGTAAAACAATATGGCCGAAATTAAATTATCTGTATCAGAATAAGGTAAGATACGACCTTGGAACTCCCTCATTTGCTCCAAGTACTTATCGGTTGCTTCAAATTGATCATCTAAAGCATCACTATTATCACTATCATTAGGTATACCTAAACTCGTCATGGTAATACCTGGCTTAGTAGCAAAAGCAATATAAGGCAAAAGCTTTACTAAGCTCTCAATACGTTCTACATACAAAACCAACAATTGGCCTTTTTGCATACGCTCTAAATCTGCCTTGTTATGGTATTTTTTAATAGCTACCTTTTCACTAATAATACTTCTAGCCGGCTTATTCTTTTGGGCAAAACTAACACTCGTTACCATAAAAAGGCTAAAACAAAATAATATAACTTTAAATTTCATATTGAATTTTTTGGGGATCAACATTGCAAATTTAAGCTATTAAACGTAAAAAACAAGCGTTTTATCGATTATATGTTCATTTTTATATCTATTAGAACACATTAAAAACCTTAACATCCTTGTTTTCTAGCTCTTTAATAGAAAAACAACACAACATTTTCTTTCTACTAAATTAGTATAATTCTTTCATTAAAAATACTTAACAATAAAAAAAATTAGCTTTTCCACCTTTTTAGAGCCAAAAATTGAGGGATTAAACACCAACTAATCAAGTAAATTAATCTAAAAAACACGAGCTCAATATAATTAAGATTCCTTTTAGACAAGAAAAGCTACGATTTAATCCTTTTCTTACGGTAATTTTTTATTTCTACATATAAACCGTTTATTCTAGTTAATTAGCTACATTTGTTATAAAACATCAATTAAAGCCTACTCTTTTATTGATTTACATTTTGTGTTTTTAAGTAAAACTTTTTCCCTACAAAAATGAATTATTTACAAAAGGAGCTTTACAGTTCTTTAAAAACAAATCCTAAAATTTTTGAGTTTATTGAAAAAAACTCATTAGATGGTATTTGGTACTCAGATCTTGAAAATCCTGAAAATGAATGGATGGACGATCGTTTCTGGGAAATTTTAGGGTACAACCCTCAAAACATGCCTTACAAATCTTCTACTTGGCGAGAAATTATAAACCAAGACGATTTAAAAGCTGCCCTAATCAACTTCAATCAACATGTTGCAGATCCTAGCATCCCGTACGATCAAGTACTAAGGTATACTCATAAAAAAGGTAGAACAGTATGGATTAGATCTAAAGGTATGGCTATTAGAAATGAGGAAGGCAAAGCCATTAGAATGGTGGGCTCTCATCAAGAAATTACCGAACTTAAAGAAAATGAAGAGTTTTTGCATCGCTGTAATCAAGAAGCCAACATTGGTTTTTGGGATATGTCTGTAGAAAACAAAACCATAAAATGGAGTAACACTACAAAAAACATACATGGTGTATCTTTAGATTATAAGCCTTGTCTTGAAACTAGTATCAACTTCTATAAAGAAGGCTCGAGCAGAACTAAAATTACAGAACTTGTATTTAGAGCTCTCAATTTTGGAGAACCTTTTAACGATGAATTACAAATTGTTACTCTAAACGGCGAATACAAATGGGTTAAAGTTATTGGGTTTCCAGAAAAAATAAAAGACAATTACAATAGAGTTTATGGCACTATACAAGACATAAACGATCTTAAAAAGTACCAGATAAAATTAGAACAAAGCGAGCAAGCCTTTAGAGGTAACTTTGAAAATGCAGCTATTGGAATGGCTTTGTTTGACAACGATAAAAAATGGTTAAAAATAAACCAAACCTTTTGCGACATACTGGGTTACACGCACGATGAGCTTTCTTTATTAAGCTTTGAAGATATAACACACCCAGAAGATTTAAATACAGACGCCGCCGAAATAGAAGAAATTATTGATGGCGCAAGAGACCATTACAAAGTAGATAAACGCTATTTTCATAAAAACGGACACCTTATTAATATCCATTTTGCAGTATCAGTTGTAAGAGGCACAGATAATGAGGTGCTTTATTTTATTTCTCAAATCATAGACATTACCCTTCTAAAAGAACAAGAAAAGGCTTTAAAACGCATTATTTCTATTACACAAGATCAAAATGATCGTCTTAAAAATTTCGCCCACATTGTATCGCATAACTTACGATCACATTCTGGAGGAATTTCGGCATTATTGCAAATTTTAAGAGATGATGAACCGGAACTTTTCGAAAATGAAATGATTCAGTTATTAGAAACCTCATCTTCTAATTTACAAGAAACTATTAACCACTTATCAGAGGTTGTTAAAATTAATTTATCATCAAACGATAATTTATCATTAATACCTTTAAGTAATATTATTAACAAGCAAATTGCATCTCTCACCCCTATTGCAGAAAAAAACAACATAAAAATCACAAACAATACTGAAGAAAACATTAAAGTACTTGGTATTTCTGCTTATGTTGAAAGCATAATTTTAAACTTCATAACGAATGCTATAAAATATAGTTCTAGTGAGCGAGACAGCTTTTTAAATATAAATTCGGAGAAAAAAGGTCCATACATCATTATATCTTTTACAGATAATGGTATTGGAATAGATCTTGATTTAAATAAAAACAAATTGTTTGGAATGTATAAAACATTTCATGACAATGAAGATGCCCGAGGTATTGGTTTATTTATTACAAAAAACCAAATAGAAACTTTAGGCGGAAAAATAGAAGTAACTAGCGAACTAAATAAAGGAACCTCTTTTAAAGTATTTTTTAAACATGAAAAAAATTAATTTAGCCTGTATTATTGAAGACGACCCAACACACGTTTACATTACCAAACGGTTTTTAAACCTAACCGGACTTGTGGATTCGATTTTAATATGCTCTAATGGAAAAGACGCTTTTACCAAGCTAAAAGCCATAATTTCTAGCGGAGAAAAGCTACCAGAACTAATATTATTAGATTTAAACATGCCTGTTTGGGATGGTTGGCAATTTCTAGACGCCTTCAAAGAAATACCTGTAGAAGATAAAATAGATATTTTTATACTTACAAGTTCTAACAACGAAGCGGATATAGAACGTGCAAAAAACTATAATATTGACAGCAACTATATTGTTAAGCCCATAACATTAGAGAAATTACAAGATGTTATATTTGGTGCTTAAAATCTTTTAATAAAGTATCTAAAGGGTAAAGTTTTATGTTATCAACATCTACTCTACCCTTTTTAAATGCAAGAGCGCCTATGTAATCTTGATCAACATCAAAACTAAACACTTGCATATGTTGTTTTGATTGAAAAGCACTAGCCTCAATATACTCTGCTTCATCCAAAACATCTATTTCTACAAGATTATCATCAATTCCATTTCCGGTTGCTTTTACAATAGCTTCCTTTCTAGTCCATAACTTATAAAATGTTTTATTTTTATTTTCAGCAGTTAAAACCACACTAATTTCAGGTGCACTAAAAACTGTTGGTAAAATTTCGATAAAATTAAAGTCTTTGGAAAGATACTCAACATCCACACCCAATTCCTGCACACCTAAAGCTATTAACGCATAGTTTTCTGCATGAGACACGTTGAAGTGTAATTCGGGGCAAAAAGCTAAGAATGGCTTTTTATTAGCGTCTTTACTTAATTCTATTCTCGAAACATCTACACCTATTTCTTTTGCTAAAATTAGTTTTAGCAAACCTCTGCACACTATAAACCTATTAGAATCCTTTTGATGATAATATCTTTGAGCGCGTTCTATTTCCGAAGTATTTAAAAGCAGTTTTAATTCTGGAAGCAGATTTACATAATCGGATATTTTAAACTTGAAAAGCTTCACACCTTTCTCATCTAACTTCACATCATAAACCTCAGTAAAACTTAATTTTATAGATTCACAACATGTTTTAATTTGAGAATCAATCATGGTCTCTATCTAAAATGGCTTGTAAAATTTGCCCTAACACTTTATCATTCGGACTTTGAAACATATTTTTATGATTCCCAGGAATAACATGCCTAATTACTCCACCTTTTGCCACTTCTCTCCAACCTAGATAGTTGATATCATGAGCATAAAATATATTATTATCCTCAACTTTAAGTAAATCTATTTCCAAATCTTCAGGTATAATTTGGTAATTATTAACAGCCAACCTATGCATATCATCCAACTCTAAAGGCCAAGGATACTCTAATTTATGCTGTGCTTCGCGCCCAAGTTTAATTCTTAAGTAAGACGATTTAATTTTTATTTTTATAACATCTAGCCATCGACTAAAATTCTCCTTATCTAAAAGCATCATTTTAGCAACAAAAGCAACTTGCCCTAAACTATAAGATAAATGTGCTCTAGTTTTCTTAAAAGAAACTTCATAATTATAAGTTGGGTACACATAACTATCTAACATAATTAGTGACGACACTTTTCGATTTTGAGCTTTTAATATTTTAACCATCTCAAAAGCAATAATTCCGCCTAGCGAATATCCTGCAATAGCATAAGGTCCGGTTGGGTTAGATTCAACAATTTCCGCTACATAGTGCGCCGCCATTTTTTCTATAGAATCGTGTGGTGCATCAATGCCGTTAAGGCCTTTTGCTTGCACCCCATAAACAGGTTGCTCTTTATGTAACGTTCTCGATAAGGTTTCAAATATTAAAACATTATGATCGGCACCATGTATCACGTAAAGTGGCACTTTAGTTCCAGAAGTTTTTATTGGAGTAAGGGAAGTCCAGTTCGAAATATCTTTATCCGAATCTATAAAATTAGCTAACTTCTCAATGGTT
The DNA here is from genome assembly GCF_009796825.1 of Algibacter sp. L3A6. GTDB lineage: Bacteria > Bacteroidota > Bacteroidia > Flavobacteriales > Flavobacteriaceae > Algibacter. The sequence goes on along the minus strand of NZ_CP047030.1, from coordinate 3,211,070 downwards.
GGATGTTCTAATAAAGAAGAAAGCGGATAGTTTTCCCCCGTTTCCTTTTCTATACACACCATAACTTTTAAAGCTATTAAAGAATGGCCACCAAGTTCGAAGAAATTAGCAAATACGTCGATACTACCTAACCCTAGAGACTCTTGCCATATTGCGGCTACTATTTGTTCTGTTTTATTTCTAGGTGCTGTAAAATGGATTGTTTCTCTTTTTTCCGAAGCATTTTCTAATAAAGACTTTCTGTCTATTTTACCATTTAATGTTTTTGGAAATTCGGTGACTAAGTTAAAGTCCTGAGGCACCATATAATCAGGAAGCTTAGTAAAAAGATTCTTTTTCCATTTCGCCATGTTATCTTCGGAAAAATCACGAGCCTCATTAGTAATAATAAAAGCCATTAAACGACTTGAATTAACAACCACAACAGACGACAGTATTTCAGTTTCCTCATCTAAAGCTTCTTCTATTTCACCTAACTCAATACGATGTCCACGAATTTTAACTTGATGATCTATTCGACCTAAACACAAAATTTCTCCCGATGGTAGTAATTTCCCCAAATCTCCCGTTCTGTAAAGTTTGGTTTGTTGTTCCGTATCAAAATCGTTGCTTTTAAACTTTTCTGCCGTAAGCTCAGGTCGCCTCCAATAACCTTTGGCTACACCGTCTCCAGCAATACAAATTTCGCCAGTTTTCCCTGCCTCCACCAATAAACCTTGTGAGTTCAACAAATAAATTTGCGTATTCGCTATTGGAGTTCCTATTGTTATTTGCTCATCATCCTTATTAATTTGCTTTACGGTAGACCAAATTGTAGTTTCAGTAGGTCCGTAAACATTCCATAACTCATCTACCCTGCTTAATATTTTTTTTGCTAGAGGTAACGGTAATATTTCACCACCACAAAGCGCTTTAATCGCCAACGGGTTTTCCCATCCTGCATCTAATAGCATTTGCCAAGTAGTTGGCGTTGCTTGAAGCATTGTGATACGTTCTTGCTTTAATAACTTCAACATTAAACGACTATCTCTAGCCGTATCATCATTAGCAATGACCAATGTAGCACCTACTAATAACGGTAGAAAAAGCTCAAGACCAGCAATATCAAATGAAATTGTTGTAATCGATAATAATCTATCTTGGTTTTTAATGCCTGGCTTAAGCATCATACTAAATAAAAAATTGACTAAATTCTTATGGGTTACCGATACGCCTTTGGGCTTACCTGTAGAACCTGAAGTATAGAGTATGTAAGCAACCTCATTGTTACTCACGTTTAAAGAAAGTGGCGCTGAAGGGTATTTTGATAAATTTGAAAACACATCTTCATATAATAATACTGATGCATCTGTTTTTAAACTTAATGAAAATATTTGAGATGAAATAAGAAAATTTGCTTCCGAATCATCTAACATAAATTCCAATCTATTTATTGGATAATTTGGATCTAATGGTAAATACGTTGCTCCGCATTGCATTAAGGCAATTAATGAAACAACAAGCTCTATTGAACGCGGTAAAGCAACCCCAACAATATCACCAGATTTCACTCCCTGCTCTACAAAGTAATGAGAAAGTTGATTAACTTGAACTTCTAATTCTTGATATGAAATTTCTGTTTTCTCAAACTTTAAGGCTTGCTTTGTAGTAAAAGTTTTAGACACCTCTTTAATAAGATCATGTAAAGGCATCTGTGGATAAACAGCTTGTGTTCTATTTAATTCTTCATATTGAGAAGCATCAACCTTTACAATTTCTCCGATGGTAATATTTGGTTGCGCTACAATCGATTCTAATATAGACTGAAAAGAAGCCATCATACGTTCTATTGTAGACGGCTTAAAAAGCGCTGAATTGTAAGACCACTCTAAAACAAAATCTTCTTCTGTACCTGTGGCATTTAAAAATATCTCAAAGGTTTCCGATGTTCTCGGGTTACTAATTACATTGTATTCTAATCCTTCAAAATTAACCTGAGACGTCATGCCCATATCAATATTAAAAACAACAGGAACTAGTGGTACTCGCGATGGATCTCTATGTAGTGGAAGTTTTTGTAATAACTCTCCAAAACTTAACTGTTGATGATCGTAAGCATCGAAAACAGAATTTTTTCTATATTTTAAATATTCCCCAAATGAAAAAGAAGTATCGAGCTTACTCCGAAGTGGTAATAAATTTACACAATGCCCAATTAATTGCGTTTTGCCCGTTACCGATTGTCCAGCTGCTGGTAAACCAAGTACAATATCATCTTGACCTGTTTCTTTACAGAGAAAAACCTCAAAAGCAGCCATTAACGTTGTTACAAAACTACAACCAGATTGTATTCCTATTTTCTTTAATTTAGATAATAAGTCTTTATCAATCGAAAAATCTGAACGATTACTCTTGAAAGTTCTAAGTTTTGGCCTAGCAAAATCTGTAGGTAATGTGAGTTCTTGTATTATTGATTGATATTGCTCTAACCAATAATTTTCTGTTTTAATATTCTCTTCGCTTCCCGTAAACTGAATTAAATTATCTACATAAGCACTATAGTCGTCTACATCAGGAAGGTTATAGTCTTTATTTGTAGCGTAGGCAGAATAAAGTTCACCTAACTCTTCTAACATAATACCGAAAGACCAACCATCGCAAATAATATGGTGAGCCGTAATTAACAGGTCATGTTCCTGATTGCTTTTTCTTATTAAAGCAAACTTAATTAGTGGTCCTTTTGTTAAATCAAAAATAAAATTAGCATCTTCTGATACATAATTTTCTATAGCCTGCTTTTTTTCTTCTGAAGTAAATTGTGATAAATCGTGTTGTTCAATTTCAAACGAAACAAACTTCATGACGCTCATAAAACGTCCGTCACGACTAAAAACAGAGCGCAGAGCTTCATGCCTTTGCACCAATGTTTGCAAAGCATTTTGTAAAGCAGAATGATTCAACTCACCTTCTAAAACAAGAGATATTGATTCGTTATAGGCTCTATTTGCATCAACTCCACCTAAATTACAACTAATCCAGATTTCTGCTTGAGACTGCGTTATAGCAATCACCTTTTCTAGTTGCGGGCCAGAAAAAGGATTGAAATTATTAATTTTGTTCAACGTAATAGGGTTTTACATTAATTTTGATTCAAAACATATACAGTAGTCGGAAAAAAAATAGTTTTCTTACAGCTCTATTTTAGCGAAGCCACTCTCTACATTCAAATCTTCTATAAACCATGCAGGATTACCTTTTTCATCCATGCCAAGACGTGCTCCTGTTAATGGTGGTTTATTTAAAGAGGCAGTAGATAATGTGTTATTATTTGAATTAAAAATACCAGCTGAAATAAGTTCATCAAGGCAAGATGTAAATACGCTTTTAAGTTTATCTATATCTTGTTCGTTATAAGCGTTAGTAATAAAACAAGGAAAACCGTCCCAAATATGAATTCCTTTTTCTCTCATTAGAACAAAAAGCAATTCAGAATAAGGTACTTCTTCTAAAAATTTTAATCGCCATAAAGAACCAAAGTAATTAACTTCAATTGGTAGCTTACGTTTTTTAATTTCAAGGATTAAGTCTGAAACTAAACTTTCAGTCATAGCTGTTAATTTAGTCTGTAATTCAGGGCCTTGTTCTTTCATAAAAATTAAAGAAGCCTTTGAAGCTGCCAAAGCAAGTGGGTGACGAACGAAAGTACCTGCAAAATAAGTAACACCTACTTCAGGATAAGATTTGTCTCCATATTTCCAGAAACCACCATCAATGGCATCCATCCAAGTACTATTTCCTGCAATCGCACCAATAGAAAGACCTCCACCGATTACTTTTCCGTAAGCAGCAATATCTGCTTTTATATTAAATAAAGCTTGTGCTCCACCTGGGTGCATTCTAAACCCAGTAATAACTTCATCAAATACAAGTGCTGTTTCTGATGCTTTTGTAATTTCACGAACTTTATTAAGAAACTCAATAGGTTGAAACTCTGGTCTACGACTTTGTACTGGCTCAACAACAACAGCAGCTAATTCATGTGAACGTTGACGAATGATTTCTAAACTTTCATCAGTACCATATTCTAGTACTAATACATTTTGTACAGATTGAGACAAAATACCCGCGGCAGCTGGAAAAGTTTTAAGTTTTTTAGAACCTCTTACAAGAGCCTCGTCATTAATACCATGGTAGGAACCAGAAAATGCAACAACAAGCGAGCGGCCAGTAACGGTTCTAGCAATACGCATAGCACCTAAAACAGCTTCAGAGCCCGTATTACAAAGCGCAACACGCTCATGTCCAGTAAACTCACTAAGCAACTCACAAACCTCACCTGCTAATGGATGTTGAGGACCTACCTCATAACCACTTTCTATTTGCTTGTGTAATGCTTCTTTTATAAAATCTGGCTGGTGACCAAATAAACATGATCCAAAACCATTTAAAGTATCGATGTATTCATTGTTATCTAAATCCCAAAGGCGATTTCCTGATGATCTTTCAACAACAATAGGGTATATAAGTTCTTTTGTTTCTGGTTTGAAACCTGACACAACTCTTGGATCAGACATATGACTACGATGCTTCTGAGCATATGCCTTACTACCAGCTGTTTTAGTGTTATAGCTTTCAATTAAATTATCTAAAAAGGTCTTTTGACTACTGCTTACACCTGTTGATTTTTTTTCAATTTTAGGTGATGCACCAAAAGGTTTTTGATGTTCTTTTTTCTCGTCTTCTGATAAATCTTCTGGATCAATAATCACAGAAGCTATTATTGGTTTTTGGTCTTGAACAACAGGTGCAGGTTGCGGCTGAACAACCGTACTATCGTGACCTTGCAATAATTCCATTTGTTTTCCAAGAAGCTGTAGTTGCTGAGCAATTAAACCTAATGCCGTATTTTGGTTAGGGTTGCTTACCACATTTATAGGCTGTGGCGATGGCGTACTTGGCGCTGCATAATTTACAGGAGCTTGTGCTTGAACAGGGCTAACAGTTGGTGCAGGAGCATAAACTTCTTTAGGTAAAATTTGATCAATATAATCTGCTAACAAATTTGGAGAACCAAGTTCATCATTTAACTGTCTAAAGGTAATTGGCGTGTTAAACTCATTTTTAAAAGTTATAGCCATTTGAGTTAGCACTAAAGAATCTAAGCCAAGTTCTAAAAAACTGTGATTAAAATCATTAGCTTCAATTTCAACTCCAGAGTTTTCTTCTATGATCTCTGATATTTTATTAAGAAGGATAGGTTTTCTCATAAATTTATAATCGGTATTATGCACTAGATCAACAGACTGATCTTCGGTATTTACTATATTATTTATTTCTTTATTAGCATCTAATTCGATAGATAAAGGCTCTACCCAACAAGGTTTACGATCAAATACGTATGATGGTAATAAAAGTTTTTGTCTAGTTTGGTCACTATAAAAAGAATTCCAGTTAGGTTCTACTCCGTGTAACCATAAAGTACCTAATGCTGATAACACAGAATGATGAGCTGTTTCATTTTCTTTAGGAAACGATAAACTAGCAATAGAAGCTAAAGATTTTAAACCTGATTTTTGCATTGACAAAGTCGTTAGCGCACGGCCAGGGCCTACCTCTAGCAATAAAGGATCTTCTAGCTTTAAAACAGTTTCCATGGCTCCCGAAAAGTTTACGGTTGCTCTTAAGTGATTTGTCCAATATTTTGAACTAGTCGCTTCGGTATCTGTTAACCAATCTCCAGTTACTGTAGATACAATAGGTAATCGAGGAACACTCAATGTTATCTTTTTTACCTCTGTTTCAAAAACATCTAAAACAGGATTCATCATTGTAGAGTGAAATGCATGACTCGTTAATAAAAGCTTATTAGCAATATTTTCTGCATCTAAGACTTTTGAAAAACTTTCAATTTCATTATCAGGACCTGAAACTACAATTAATCGATCTGAATTGATAGCAGCAATGGATAGTGTTTTAGGAATTATATTTTTAACAAGTTCAACATTAGATCGAACAGATAACATGCTGCCTCCAGGGAGTTCACTAACTAGCTTACCTCGCATTGTAATAAGATGTAATGCATCTTCTAAAGTAAATATACCCGCTAAATGAGCTGCTACAAATTCCCCAACACTATGACCACAAAGTAATGTTGGCTTTATTCCCCAGCTCATCCATAGTTGTGAAAGTGCGTATTCTACAACAAATAATGCTGGTTGTGTATATTTAGTGTCTTTTAATTTTAATTCAGCCTCTTCTGAATTTTGTTCAGGATAAATTATTTGTCTGATATCTAACTTTAAGTAAGACTTTAATAACTCAGCACATTTATCTACCGCTTCTTTAAATATTTTTTCTTCAGTATAAAGAGACTTCCCCATTTGAAGGTATTGTGCACCTTGCCCTGGGAATAAGAAAGCTAATTCACTAGAGGTAATACTTAGTAAATTTGTTTTAATGTTTTTATTGTCTTCAAGTGTTAGTTTATTAGAAGCATCTTCTGTATTCTCAGCGATTACAAAACCTCTGTTTGTAAACGAATCTCTCGTATTAACTAAAGAATGAGCAACATCAGCAAGCGAAAAATCAGAATTTGTTTTTAAATAATTCCCTAATTCAGATTGGTACCCTTGTAAACTATTTTGTGTTTTAGCTGACCAAGGTAAAATTTGTAATGATCGCGAAGCACTAGAAACTTTTTGTTCATTTTTATATTCTTCGACAACGATATGCACGTTTGTTCCGCCAACGCCAAAAGAGCTAATTCCTGCTTTTCTGAGACCATCAGATTCCCAAGCGTTTAATTTGTTATTAACGTAAAACGGACTATTTTCAAAATCAATAGATGGATTTGGTTTCTCAAAACCTAATGATGGGGGAATTTGACGATTTTTTAATGATAATATTGTCTTAATTACACCAGCAACACCAGCTGCAGCAGTAAGGTGTCCCATATTACTTTTGATAGTACCTATAGCGCAATACCCATTAATAGCCTGTTTACCAAAAGCCATTTTTAGTCCTTCAATCTCTATTGGGTCACCAATAGGTGTTGCCGTACCATGAGCTTCAATGTAACTAATTTCAGAAGGTTGTACACCAGCATCAATTAGCGCGTTAGATATAGCGCCAGCTTGACCTTCTGTACTTGGAGCTGTAAAACTTCCCTTATTACCGCCGTCGTTATTTAAACCAACGCCTTTTATAACGCCGTAAATAATATCTCCATCAGATTTAGCATCTTCTAAGCTTTTAAGAAGTACTACACCAGCTCCATCACTAAATACAGTTCCTTTACCATTTTCATCAAAAGAACGGCAATGACCATCAGGACTAAGCATAGAACCTTCTTGATAAAGATGTCCGCTATGGATAGGTGCCGTTATGCTTGAGCCTCCTGCCAAAGCAACATCACAACGACCATTTCTAATAGCATCTGCAGCTTCTGCTATAGCTAATAAAGATGTTGAGCAAGCAGAATGCACACTTACAGCAGGCCCTTTTAAATTTAAATGATAAGCTGTTCTTGATGATATATAATCTTTTTCGTTAACCGTATTAGCCTGAAGTACACCTACTTGTTTTAATAATTCTTTATTAGGTAGTACGTTATTTTTATAGTAAGTATTTGTACCTGTACCAGCATAAACACCGATACTCCCTTTATAATGCTTTGGAAGGTGACCCGATTGCTCAAGAGCTTCCCAAGCTATTTCTAAAAATAAGCGTTGCTGCGGATCCATTGCTTCGGCAAGTTTTTTGTTTAAACCAAAAAACTTTGCGTCAAATTCTTTAACAGAAGGTACAATACCTCTAGCTCCAACATAAAGCGGATCATTTCTTAAAGATTCTGAAATAGATCTATCAAGTTCTTCTGGAGTAAAAAACGAAGTCGTTTCTTTTCCATTTTTAAGAACATCCCATAGCTCATCAATTGATTCAGCTCCGGGGAATCTTCCTGCCATACCAATAATAGCGACATCACTAGAGGCTTTATTCTTTTTTACTCTTGAATAATCAATAGAAGGCGCTGTTTTGTCATCATTTTCAATATACTCTGCTATTTCTTTAATAGTAGGGTGTTGGTAAATTTTTGTTACTGGTATTTTAAGTTTGAAACGCTTCCTCATTAAGGTTGCTACTTTTTGAGTAAGGAGTGATGTTCCTCCCATTTCAAAAAAGTTATCATCAATACCTATGCTTGGCACCTGAAGTTGCTCACTCCATATCGATGCGATATCTTTTTCTAACTTTGTGCGTGGTTTTTTAAAAAGTGGTGCAGAATCTGGTCTTACATATTCTGGTTGTGGTAATTTTTCTTTATCAATTTTACCATTTGTAGTAATTGGAAATTCGTTTAACCATATAAAAATTGAAGGAATCATAGATTCAGGAAGAATCTCTTCTAATTGATTCCGAACAATATTCGAGTCTTTATCAGCTGTTGCAGATTGTAAATAGGCAACCAATCTTGGTTCTCCGCTTTTTAAATTATTAACTAAAACTGCATTTTTTTTAATATTTGGCAGTGTTTCAATAACTTTTTCAATTTCTCCTAATTCAATTCGATGTCCTCTTATTTTTACTTGTTGATCTCTACGCCCTAAACACAGCATTTGTCCATTAGGCAAAAGCTTCCCTAAATCGCCAGAAAAATACATTTTATTATTTGCAACAAAATGATCATCAACAAATGATGCAGTATTAAGTTCGGGTCTATTTAAATAGCCTAATGAAACGCCATCGCCACCAATTACAATTTCTCCTATTTCTCCTTCATTTACATGATTTCCTTTATCGTCTAATAAGTAAGCATGTGTATTTGCAACAGGTCCTCCTATAGTAATTTGAGCCTGATCTTTAAAAATTCTTGTTAAAAAAGCACAAACAGAAGTTTCAGTTGGCCCATAAATATTCCATAATTCACTACAAAGCTCTAAGAGCTTATTAGCTAAATTTAATGGTACAGGTTCACCACCAATCAACGCTTTAATTTTTAAAGGTATTTTCCAATCAGAATCTAAAAGTAACTGCCAAATACTTGGTGTCCCCCACATTATGGTGATTTGATGTCTCAAAGCTTTTTCCAATAAGAGTTCACCATCCAACCTTGTTTCTTCATCAACTAAAACAACGCAAGCTCCATGAAGTAATGGAAGAAAGATTTCCAACACCATAATATCAAATGAAATACTAGTAAGTGCGAAAATCTTATCATCTCTATTAATTCCTGGGTCTATTCCCATAGAAAAAACGAGATTGATAATATTAAGATGAGAAACTTGAACACCTTTAGGCTTCCCGGTAGATCCCGAAGTATAAATTATATAAGCAACCGATGATGGTTCTACTTTTAAATCAAGAGAATCTGAAGGTTTATCTTTTATATGTTTAACAACATCTTCAACAAAAATATTTTTAGACGAGTCTGGAAGATCCGTTTTAGTCGATTTACAAATGATATAACTTGCTTCAGAATCAGTTACAATTATTTCAAATCGTTTTGTAGGGTAGCTATTATCAATGGGCACATAAGCAGCACCACATTGCAAAACAGCAAATATAGAAACAAATAGATCAAGAGATCTGTCTAATGAAATAGCTATAATCTGACCAGGACGAACTCCTTTTTCTCTTAAATAATGAGCTGTTTTATTTATCTTAATTTGTAGCTCTTTATAGGAGATTTTTATATCGTCAAACTCTAAAGCAATTGCATTTGGATAAGCTTGAGATTGCTTTTCTAAAAGTTCATGAAGAGTTGATTGAGGATATTCGAGGTTAGGTCCTTTTATTCTATATGTAGGCTTCATTTTTTGCGTTTATCGGTACTTAACAATAATCTATTAGTCGTCTCTATATTTCCAAATTATTAATTCGACTTACAGTTACAACTATAAAATATATTTTTATAATAAGAAACAGGTTGTAACTATTTCAACAAAACATATAATTCAGTTATCTATTTAATAATTTATAAAGTTTGGTTTTATTTGAGAGGGGGAAGTTTTATCTTTATAATAGTATTACAAATCAAAAATAATCACTATTTTAATTAACAACAATAATTTCCTTTTTGCAGTATTTATTAACGTTAAAATGCAACATTCAAAACAAACACTCCTATAAAATGCTTTTTTCGCAGTAAAAAGGATAATTTAGAGCATTTAACTTTTTGCACCTACAAGACATTGAATATATTGCTCATTCCAATCCTTATGAGACATATGCCATATTCTAAATCCTGCATTTTTAAAAAGCTTGGAGTAATTATGAGAGAAGGAACGCTCATGTCCATAAAGCTGAGAATTTGGATTTAATTCAAAATCATGATCTAGCCCATTAGGTTCCATAGCAATAAAATACACTTTGCCTAAACCAAATACTTCTTTCAAAAGAACTTCTAATTGATCTTCAGTAAAGTACTCTAAAACTCCACCAGAAGTTAAAAAAATAGTATTATGCTCACCGTAATTTTTAACCCACTCTAGACCATCAGAAGCAATAAATTCCAACTTGTCATTATTTGCAAATTTTTCTTTATTATTCTTTACCTGATCACTACTAAGGTCAAGACCAATAAAACTTTCAATTTCAGGAAATTCTGAACTTAAATAATTCAAAACATTACCATTACCTGTACCTATTTCTACAAGTTTAGTATACGTTGTTGGCTCTTTAGATAACTCTTGTTTGAGTAAATCAAACATATAAGAACAATTAGGCAAAAAGTGACTATTAAAACTATCATCGGTAGATGAAAAAAATGTGCTTCCTTGATTTTTCCAAAAATTTTGGTGCAAAGTAGCTAAAGTGTCATTATCTGCTTCACTCTCAACTTTATTTAAAATTGCATTTCGCATTAAACGCTCAGAGATACTTAAATTATTCTTCATAACAAGTGTCATACCTTTTTCTGATAATTTCTTAGCCTTTTCAGGAAACAAAAAAACCAACAAATTACCAATGGTAAATGATAGAACTTGTAAAATAATAGATCGTAATTTTTTTATCATATAATATACTTTTTATTCAAACCAACTTTATTTTTAGAGTTAATTACTTATTTAATTAAACACCTCTAATTCCATTATATTGGTTTGGATAACATTGTACAATAATAACAAAATACTACAAATTAACTATCCTGATTAATCAAAAACCACTACACATGTTATACTCATTATTCTTTTAAGCCTGAAACCTAAAGCTTTCCATCTCTTACTGTAGCATTAAAAAATAGTTTAGATTTCTGTTTCAATATTACTTTTTTAAATTCAGTAATAAAACAAATACCACTCAATACAACACCCATAAAACGAGATACGTCGAACAAAGAAAACTTAAAGCTTTGTTAAATCTAATTTTCCATATATTTATTTTTTTTTAACAATCAAGATAATTATATGTGGCATTATAGGTCCCTCCTTATATCCCTGATATTACCAACCATTCTTTTTTCACAAAATATTACCCCTTCAATTGAAATTAGCGATGTGGGAGGTTTAACAGATATTTTGGTAGATTGTGATTATCCCACGGATGCCGATCGCTGCTTTGTTTTACAAGCCAATTACACTACCATTTACGAAACTACTTCTTACGAAGTAAACAATATACCTTTTACTAACTTATCTGGTTTAACTAACGAAAGTTTGGTAACCGTTTCTGCCGACGATAAATGGAGTTCTGTTTTACCATTACCTTTCGATTTTTGTTTTTATAACGAAGGCTTCAATTCCTTTATTCTTGGAGATAATGGACTAATAAGCTTCAATACAGCACTTGCTCTTGCCGATAGCCCTTATTTTTCAGGAAGTTTACCAAACTCATCCATGCCAACCAATGCTATATTTGGTGCTTATCACGATTTAACAAACGATAACAATGTGTTTGGCTGCACCGACGACCCGAGCACACCAGAAAACGAATGTGGCGAAATTAAAACCTATACTACAGGCACCTCTCCGCAACGTACTTTTGTTATTAGTTACGAAAATTTAAACCATTTTAACTGCGAAAACACAAGATCTACAACTCAAATTGTACTTTACGAAACCTCGAATATTATTGATGTTTATATAAAGGACAAACCAATAAATTGCGAAACATCATCTGGAGCTTATCGAAAAAATGCTTTGATAGGAATTCAAAATGAAGATGGAACATCAGCAACAACGCCTACCGATAGAAATTCTGGTATATGGAGCGCCACTAATGAAGCTTGGCGGTTTACACCAAACGGAATTCCGACAACAGTTGTTCAATGGCGAGATGCCAGCAACACACTCATTGCAACAGGCGATCAAATAACCATTTGCCCAGAAGAATCTACAAGTTATACCGCTAGAGTCACTTATGATATGTGTATTGGCACCGATGTTATTTTAGAAGACACTATAGATATTACCATTGATTTCTCTTACCCAATAGCTATAGACAATGAGCAAACCGTGTGCGACATTAACTTGGTTGGAGAGGAAATTATAGATTTAACAACCTATGCGCCATTAATGGTTGGCACACAAACTGGTTTAGTGTTGAATTACTATAATTCTCCAGACGATGCAAAAAACGAAACCAACCCTATACCTACTCCAGAAAACTACCTTTTAACAACCTCAACAGAAAACATATATGTTAGATTACAACGTGGTGTTGGTTGCTTTGATTTAGGTACATTAACCGTTAATCTAGAAGAATTAGCAACCTCACAACTCTCTCAAATTTCAGAATGCGATGTAGATAATGATAATTCAGAAATTATAACATTTTCCGATTACACCACGCAAATTATTGGTAGCCAATCTAGCGCTATACTTTCCTATCATTTAAATCAAAATGAAGCTGAAAACAATCTAAATCCGCAAACCAATCTAACCGCAGCAAATGGCGATTCTGTTTTTGTTCGCTTAACGCTTCAACCGGATGAATCTTGCCCAAATATTGTAGAAATCCCCATAGTTCTAAATCCTGTTCCCGTTGTTGCACCTATTGAGGTGACACTTTGTTCTAATATTGCTATTTACAATTTAACACAACATGAAACAGATGTACAATCGAACAATACCGCGGCTTTAAACTTTAGTTATCACCTTTATGAAAGTTGGGCGGAAAGAAACATTTATCCTTTTGATCCAGATGCCACGAGCAATCCTATAGACCCCGAAGTTTACCGTTTAAATAGCGCTTCTCAAATTTGGGTACGATCTTACACATCAAATGGTTGTGTTGAAGTTTTTCCTATAAATTTCACATATATTGATGGTGTAACCGTCCAAAACGATAACCAAGTTAGTACGGGAACTATTTTCGATTTAACCACATCTATCAATGATATGGTCACCGATTTAACAGGTATTACTGTTCAATATTACGATTCTGAAAATGGAGCACAAATACAAGACCCAAGCAGTTTAATAAGTGATCCTGCTAATTTTGGGGTTACCAATCCTGAAACCGAAGTATTTGTTGTTTTCACCAATACAGATTCTGGTTGTATCACCATAGGAAGCATCGAATTAGAGTCGGTTGGATTCTCTGGAGGAGCTATTGATGGAGATTTTCAAATTTGTGATACCGATAACGATTCCGAAGAATTAGTAACATTAAGCGAATATGACGATAGCTTAATTTCTACTTTTGATGATTCTAGACACATGATTGTTACATATCATATTTTAGAAACCGATGCCAACGCTAATACTGGCGCCATTACTGAAATAAATATTACCGCACCTACAACACTTTACGCTCGTATTGCATTAGTTTTTGAAGGAACAGAACTCGATTTTACAGTGGAAGAAGTTAATCTAGATTTTCAAACCACGATACTTCTTAATCCTGTTTTAGCTACTATTTGTGACGAATTTGGAAACAACAGAGAAGTACATAACATTACTCAATATGAAGATGACATCACTACAGAAACAGGTGCCATTTTCGAGTATGAAGACATTTACGGACGAGACATTAGCTCACCAGAAACCTACAACATTATTGGGCCAACACGAGTTATTAACGTCTTTGTAACTACACCAGACGGCTGTACAACAGAAACCGATATTACTTTCGATTTTTATCCAATAATAACTACAAACGACGCCGAAATTCAAGCTTGTGATAGTGATAACAATAATGAAGAATTAATTAACCTAAACGATGCTTTACCAGATGTAAACACAAATTTTATAGACTATGAAGCTTCTTTTTACAATACTGAAGCAGAAGCCGAAACAGGAGATCCAACAACCCAAATACCAACACCTGAAAATTATTTAGCCACATCTAACCATTCCGTTTTTGTTCGCTTATACAATACAACCACAACATGCTATAACACAGCCGAAATAGAAATAACTATTGTTTCCATACCCGATTTACGATCTAATATGCTAAGTCTTTGTGATTTTGAAAATGACGGTATTGAAAACAATGTTGATTTATCCAATTTCAACTCAGAGATAATTGGAACTCAAAACAACATCGATTTAACGTATTACAACAGTTTAGATAATGCAAACAACAAAAACACACCAATAACTACAGCGAATATTACAAACACCACAACCCTATTTGTTAATCTTTCCGCGCCAGATGGTTGCGATATTTCTGGAGCCATTAGCTTCAGCTTAATTTCCGCACCAGTAGTTAACAACATTGATGTTACCGTTTGCGATAACTTTACCGATGGCAGCGAATATTACGACTTGCGTTTAAGTCATGACGCTATCATTTCCGATCCGATAAACCATACATTCCGTTATTTTACTTCAGAAAATAATGCTATTAATAACAGCGGAGCAATTTCATATAGATATCTAATTACTAGTGTTCCTCAAACTATTTATGTCAGGGTTACAAATAGAACCACGGGATGTTTTTCAATTGCTAAAACAACCTTAAATTTTACATTTCCTATCGCTGTAAACGACACCGAACTTACAGCTTGCGACGATGATTTTAACCTTTCCGAAGAGTTTGACTTAACCACTGCCATTCCGGCTATGTTAGCCGATACCACAGGGCTTGACATTACTTATTATTCCGATGAAGTAGGCGCACAAACTGCTAATACAGCTTTTCTAATTTCAACCCCCGAAAATCATAATACAGCTTCAGAAACCGATAATATTTTTGTTAGATTCGATAATCCATTAACCGGTTGTTTCTCTATAGGTCGCGTTATTTTAAAGGTACTCGCCACACCTAAATTAATTGATAGCAGCCATACTATTTGCGATACCGATTTCGACGGGTTTTTCACGCTAGACTTAAGCGATTTAAATGCATTAATTATCCAAGATCAAACGAATCTATTGTTCACATACTTCACCTCATTCTCAAATGCTGAAAATGAAACCGGAGCTATTTCTAACACGACAAATTATGCCATTCCAAATGATAATCATACTGTATATATTCGAGTGGAAAATCAATTTGGTTGTTGGGCTGTTGCCGCAGTTAATGTTAGTATTAGAACATCGACCAATGTTAATACTGTCACCGAAACTTTAGAAGCCTGTGACGATGATTTAAACAATTACTCCTTTTTCGATTTAACGGCTTTTGAAAACTTATTCACTACCGAAATCGGAGCCACTTTTAGATATTTCAATACCAGAATGGATGCTAATTTGGAGCAAAACCAAATTCCAAATCCAACAGTACACCAAAACATAAATCCAAATTCGCAAACTGTTTTTGTTCGAGTGTCTGTTCCAGATAAATGTGATAATATTACGAGTTTCAATATTGAGACCATCCATATTACGCCACCAACATTAACAAAAGCAACCTTTTGCGCGGGCACTTCAGTGGTTTTAGATATGGGGCCAAATTACTCAACATATACCTGGAACACGACAGAAACCACGCAATCCATTGAAGTTTCCGTTGCAGGAACGTACAGCGTAACTTTAGAAGACAGCGATGGCTGTATCGGCACATTTGATGTTGAAGTTGAAGTGTTACCTCTACCAAACGTAATTGCAACATCTATTACAGAATGTGATTATACAGGTATTGCCGATGGATTAATGCAATTTAATCTTCATGATTATGACGATCAAGTTACAGCAAACAACACCAACGTTACAACTCACTTTTACTTATCGCAAAGTGCATTAGACAATGATTCCAGCGAACAAAGCGCAACGTTTACAAACACTACAAATCCGCAAACCGTTTACGTAAAAGTAGTTGATAATACAACTAGCTGTTTCGATTCTACAACGCTAACCTTAAATAGTAGTTTTATAGAATTATGGCCGAATACTTATGAAATTTGCGATACCGATTTCGATGGTAACTACAGCTTTAACCTTACTGAATTAAACACTTTAGTTGTTACAAACACCACTAACTTAACTTTTGAATATTACAATTCGCAAACCAATGCCGAAAACCAAAACGGAGCACTTTCCGGTATTTACACCATCCCGAATAATAACCATGATGTTTATGTTCGAGTAGAAAACAGTTTAGGTTGTGCCTATGTCACTTCCGTGAAAATACAACACAGAGCAAACACTTCCGTGGAAACGGTTCCCGAAATACTAGAATCTTGTGACGATGATTTAGATGATTATGCCATATTCGATTTAACGGCTTTCGAAAATTTATTCACTACCGAAATTGGAGTCTCTTTTAGATATTTCAATACCAGAATGGATGCTAATTTGGAGCAAAACCAAATTCCAGATCCAACAATACACCAAAACGTAAATCCAAATTCGCAAACTATTTTTGTTCGAGTGTCTGTTCCCGATAAATGTGATAATATTACGAATTTCAACATTGAGACTATCCATATTACACCACCAACATTAACAAAAGCAACCTTTTGCGCGGGTACTTCTGTGGTTTTAGATATGGGGCCAAATTACTCAATATATACCTGGAACACGACAGAGACTACGCAATCCATTGAAATTTCCGTTGCAGGAACTTACAGTGTAACTTTAGAAGATAGCGATGGCTGTATCGGTACATTTGATGTTGAAGTTGAAGAATTACCTCTACCAAACGTAATTGCAACATCCATTACAGAATGTGATTATACTGGTATTGCCGATGGATTAATGCAATTTAATCTTCATGATTATGACAATCAAGTTACAGGCAACAACAGTAACGTTACAACTCACTTTTACTTATTGCAAAGCGAATTAGACAATGATTCCAACGAACAAAACGCAACGTTTACAAACACTACAAATCCGCAAACCATTTACGTCAAAGTAGTTGATAACACTACCGGTTGTTTCGATTCTACAACGCTAACCTTAAATAGTAGTTTTATAGAGTTATCGCCGAATACTTATGAAATTTGCGATACCGATTTCGATGGTAATTACAGCTTTAACCTTACTGAATTAAACACTTTAGTAGTTGCAAACACAGCGAACCTAGTTTTTGAATATTACAATTCGCAAACCAATGCCGAAAACCAAAACGGAGCTCTTTCTGGTGCTTACACCATCCCTAATAATAACCACAATGTTTATGTTCGTGTGCAAAACAGTTTAGGTTGTGCCTATATCACTTCCGTGGAAATACAACATAGGGCGGACACTTCCGTGGAAACGGTTACCGAAATACTAGAATCTTGTGATGATGATTTAGATGATTATGCTATATTCGATTTAACGGTTTTCGAAAACTTATTCACTACCGAAATTGGAGCTACTTTTAGATATTTCAATACCAGAATAGATGCTAATTTGGAGCAAAACCAAATTCCAAACCCAACAGTACATCAAAACGTAAATCCAAATTCGCAAACTGTTTTTGTTCGAGTATCTGTTCCCGATAAATGTGATAATATTACGAGTTTCAATATTGAGACTATTCATATTACACCACCAACATTAACAAAAGCAACCTTTTGCGCGGGTACTTCTGTGGTTTTAGATATGGGGCCAAATTACTCAACATATACCTGGAGCACAACAGAAACCACGCAATCCATTGAGGTTTCCGTTGCAGGAACATACAGCGTAACTTTAGAAGACAGCAATGGCTGTATTGGTACATTTGATGTCGAAGTTGAAGAGTTACCTCTACCAAACGTAATTGCAACATCAATTACAGAATGTGATTATACAGGTATTGCCGATGGATTAATGCAATTTAACCTTCATGATTATGACAATCAAGTTACAGGAAACAATAATAACGTCACAACTCATTTTTACTTATCTCAAAGCGAATTAGATAATGATTCCAACGAACAAAACGCAACGTTTACAAACACAACAAATCCGCAAACCATTTACGTAAAAGTAGTTGATAACACTACCGGTTGTTTTGATTCTACAACGCTAACCTTAAATAGTAGTTTTATAGAATTAACGCCAGCCATATTATATGTTTGTGATGAATTAAATTCTGAAGACGGATTAAACACCTTCGATTTAAGCTTAGCGTCTCCTCAAGTTTTAATAAATTCACCTGAAAATTTTGATGTCGCTTATTATGAAACTTATCACAATGCAGAACAGCAACTAGATATATTAGCAAATAATTATCAAAATACTGAGGCTTATTCTCAAACCATTTACGCTCGTGTTGAAAATAACGAAGGTTGTTCTTATATTGAAGAAGTTCTACTAGTTGTAAATAGCTTACCAAATATTGAAGTTGCACAAGAAACCATTTATTGTCTAAACACCTACCCCGAAACCATTAGCTTAGACGCTGGTTTAATTACGGGTTCTACAAATAATTTCATTTATTTATGGAACACTAATGAGACAACTCCTGAAATTGAAATTAACGAAGTTGGAACATATAGCGTAACTGTAACATCTTTAGAAGGTTGTTCGAAAACAAGAGATATTATTGTTTCACCTTCAACTATACCAACCATAGATCGCGTAGATATTATAGATGCTATGGACATACAAACTGTTACTGTTTATCTTAACGAGAATAGTATTGGAGACAATGAATATGCTATAGACAGCGAATTTGGACCATACCAAGACAGTAATATATTTAATAATGTAGAAGGCGGATTGCACACCATTTACGTTAGAGATAAAAATGGTTGTGGTATAGATTCTGAAAAAATTTCGGTTATTAGTATCCCTAAATTCTTTACACCAAATGGAGATGGTTTTAATGATACATGGCAGCCTTTGGGCATATCTAGAGAATTCCAAACAGATGTTTCTATTTACATTTATGATAGGTATGGAAAACTATTAAATATTTTAGATCCATTTGGCCCAGGATGGGATGGTACTTTTAAAGGTTACCCGATGCCATCTTCTGATTATTGGTATACCGTTGATTTCCAAGAACTTTTTAGCCAAAAACATCGTCAATTTAAAGGCCATTTTACTTTAAAACGATAAAAATCAATCATTTAAATCCTTCTTAAAATATATAAAAATCTAATTTTTAAAATATTTCATTCACAATAAAATTCGTAGCTACATATTAAAGCAATTATTGCTTACATTTGTAGTACAACAAAAAAAACACTTCATTTAAATATAGTGTAGTATTCCATAAGAATTTAGAAAGATTAGCATAATGATTTATACCGTAATTGATGTTGAAACCGCTGGACCAGGAAATAAACTTACTGAGATTTCTATTTTTAGATATGAAGACGATGAGTTAATAGATGAATTTACATCGCTTGTAGATCCTCAACAGTTAATTCCTGAATACATAACCGATTTAACAGGTATTGATGATTTGATGGTTGCTAAAGCACCAACATTCGCAGAAATTGCAGAAGATATTTTATCCATTACCCAAAACGCCATTTTTATAGCGCATAATGTGAGTTTTGATTATAACGCCATACAAAATGAGTTCTCGGCAATAGATATAAAATTTGTTAGAAAGAAACTATGCACCGTTAGACTTTCTAGAAAATTATTACCAGGTCACAAAACCTATAGCTTAGGTAAGTTATGTGCTAAATTAGATATTCCCATAGTAGGCAGACACCGCGCAAGAGGCGATGCTGAAGCTACTGTTATTCTATTTAAAATACTGCTAAAACAACCTACAGCAACAGAAGTTATTGAGTTCTTTTTAAAGAAAGCTACTAAAGAAACAAAAGTACCAAAACATCTTAAACAAGAAACTTTCGATCAGCTACCAAGTACTACCGGAATCTATTATTTTAAAGATGAAAATGATGCTATTATCTACGTAGGCCGAGCAAAAGACATAAAAAAACGCGTACTAAGCCATTTTACGAGTAAAGCAGAAAAAGAGATTAATTTATCTAAAGAATTAACCGATGTAGATTACGAGCTTTCAGGTAGTGAAACCATTGCATTACTGATGGAAGATGCGGCATTAAAGGAACATCAGCCAAAATACAATCAAGCACCAAAACGCGCTCCAAAAGCGTATGCCATATTCAGTTACCAAGATAGAAATGGCATATTACATTTAGCTTACAATACTCTAAAATCGACGCCAAATGCCATACAAGTATTATATAGTATTCAAGAATGTAACCATTATTTAGAGGTACTTTGTAAACAGTTTAATTTATGCCCAAAATACACACATTTACAGGAAGGTACCGCAAATTGTTCGCTCTACCCTATTCAATCTTGCAAAGGTATTTGTGATAAAAAAGAATCGATGGCCTTATATAATCTTCGTGTTAAACAAGCTATAGATTACCTTAAAAATATGTCTAAAAATGTGATTGTAAAACAAAAAGGACGATATGAAAATGAAGAAGCTTTTATTTTAATTGAAAACAGCAGCTACAAAGGTTACGGTTTTATCGATAAGTACGAGCAAATTAATACTTCGGAAGATTTAGAACCTTTTTTAATTCCCCAACAAGACAACATAGATATTAAAAGAGTTTTGAATAAAATATTGATTAGTCCTGATCAAAGTGTCTTGCAAACCCAGTAACATATTTTAATTTACATAAAACAAAAAAGCAACCTAATTAGGTTGCTTTTTTGTTTTTGCTATATAATACCGAATTTACTAACTAACGGCTTTCTTCAATTTAATAATATGTAGTTTATCTAAAACAACCATAATACAATACGTAATATCAACCTCAAACCAACGCACTCCAAAATTTGCACGTCCACTGTGAGAATGATGATTGTTATGATAGCCTTCGCCCATCATTAAAAAATCGAATGGTAATAAATTTTTAGACGTATCGGCAACTTTAAAGTTTCTGTACCCATAAATATGAGCAAACCAATTTATAATTACGCCGTGTATTGGTGCCATTAAAAAAGCTACAGGTAAAAATAACCATTGCCACCAAGCAGTTGCAAAGAAAATAAAAAACACAGTGTATAAAGCAGCCCAAACTAATCGAGACACTCTAGAACTTGCAAACTTATCGAAAGACTCCCATTGCGGAACATTTTTGGTAAACTTATCTGCAACCTCAATTCGTTTTTGATTTATATCTTGATAAATGTTTTTTGTACGCCACATCATAGAAAACACATTGGCATCATATTTAGGCGAATGTGGATCTTTTTCTGTGTCGGCATAAGCATGGTGCATTCTATGCATAACGCCATAACCATAAGCACTTAAGTAATTAGAACCTTGAAAAACCCAAGTTAAAAAGAAACATATACGCTCTGCTATTTTAGACATGGTAAAGGTTTGATGCGCCGCATAACGATGCAAAAAGAATGTTTGAAAAAACAAACCTGTATACCATAAAATGATAATAAAAATAAGAATACTCATAATCTTTGTTTAGATAACAAAGGTCTTATTACTTTATGGAAATTACAATGAACCTAGGTTAAGAAATTCGTTTCCTAATTCGGCTTAAAGCCTGCGCTGTAACCCCAATATACGAAGCTATATATTTTAAAGGCACCTCTTTTATTAAGTTCGGGCGCTCGGTAAATAACTTAAGGTAACGCTCTTCTGCTGTTTCATTTAAAAGCGACTGCTCTCGTTTAGATTTTATAAGAAATAAACGCTCTGACGACATGCGCCCTATAACATTACCTACAAAACTTTTTTGATATACCTCTTGTAAATCTTCATAAGAAATACTCCAAATAACCATATTTGTAAGCGCCTCTATTTGGTAGAGCGATGGTTTGTGTGTTAAAAACGAATCGTAAGCGCTGATAAATTCATTTTCGAAACAAAATCCGAAAGTGATTTCTTTCTCTTTATCTTCCTTCGGAATTAAAAAACGTGCAATACCAGATTCTATAAAAGAGATGTAGTTCTCCACCTGACCAATTTCGGTAAGTTTATCTTTTTTATTAAACTCGCGCTTAATTAATTTAGATGAAAACAACGTCCAATCGGTATCATTTACCGTTATGGTCTCTTCTATATAGGCTCTAATATTTTTCATTTGAAACTATTCTAGTTCTCGAAAAACTCTGGATAAAATATGAATTAAAATTATTTTATATACGCATTAAGTAACTCTTTCAAAAGTAATATATCTTGTTCTTTATTACGTACTAAACGATTTTCTTTATCATTTTCAAAAGCAGCATAATCAATTTCAACTAAATGGATTTCTTTCTTTTGCAGCACGTCTCTACGTCTTTTGTTATATTTTTTTATTTGTTCAGCTCTAGTTATACCACTAACCGTCATTACATTTAGCTTCTCTTCATCTTGGTCAGCTTCACTTTCCTTTTCTAAAAACTCAATAACTAAATTGGCATCCTTATAAAAAGCTGCTAATGGCAATTTCGTTCTCGTTTTTCCTCTTTTATGCATATCTCCTAGTAGAAAAGGAAAGGTATGTTTACGCGATGCTTTTTCGTTAAGCACCTCATCACATAGGTCTAAAACATAAAACTCATCACTATTTTCTCTTGTTTCTTGAGCTTTTTCTTTTTTAGAAACCGCACCAATAGCTTCATTAGGTACAAACTCTGCTCCTGCTCTTAATAAATACCAATAAACAGCTGTTTCTGTACGTTCTGCATGTACAGCAGGAATTTTATCTAATGCTTTTTCTTTATCTAAAGCTCTAAAAACTTTACGAAGCGGTAACCCTTTTTTTGTGTCTTTTGTAAAAACACCTGCCTCTATTAAATCGGACATAAGATCCTTAGCAGGAATCGAATTTTTATCCGTATTTGTATTAAAATAATTCTCTATTACTTTATTAATTTGAGCGACTTGATCTTCGCTAATATTACTATTCTTCATGATTATAACTTTTATGCTAATTGTAGCAACTACAATTAAAACGGCCGCAAGATAAGCCAATATTATTACGATGTAATTATACTACTCGTTTTATTAATCTTAAACACATCATTTTACCAGCTAGAACTTAAAAGTCGTACTAATCTAGAAAAAATATCACCGTAACGCCATTACTTTTTAGAAAGTACCGTTTTCATTTGCGCAGGATTAGAATATAATACCTTTTCGTTCTGCATTAGTTGTTTATGAATGTGGTGTGTAACATCCATCCAACTGCGTTCTTCAATCCATAACGGATCCATCATTTTAGATTCCCACAGCTTCAATTCATTTTGTAATAATTGATACTCTTCCTCTTTGGATGTTTTTAAGTCTGTGGTTTCACCTAAATCATTTTCTAAATTATAAAGCGTTGCTCCAAAATCTTGCAATCTCACCATTTTATAATCACCTATTCTTACTCCAGCTTCTTCTAGTTTTCTCCAGAATAATTTATCGTGCGGATTTCCTGTTTTTTCTCCTTTTAAATACGGCAATAAATTAGCTCCGTCTAAAATTAAATCATCGGCCTTTTTAATGTTTGCTGCGGCCAAAGATGTTGTGAAAATATCTAAAGATGAAGATAAGCCACCAAACGTTTGACCACCTTTAATGACTTTAGGCCAACTCACAATAAAAGGCACGCGATGTCCGCCTTCAAACTTATTACCTTTCCAACCTTTTAAAGGTCCGCCGCTAGAACTATTATTTGCCGCACCACCATTATCACTTAAAAAATATATAAGTGTATTATCTGCTAAGCCCAATGCTTTTAATTTTTGTTGAAGCTTCCCTATATTTTCATCTAAAGACCAAGTCATGGCTGCCAATTCTTGTCTTGGATGATTTTTATACTTTTCTAAATGTTCCGTTTTGGCTTCCATTGGTGTATGTACGGCGTTATAAGCCAAATACATAAAAAAGGGTTGCGCTTTATTTTCTTCAATAAACTTTACAGATTGATCTCCTAAAACATCGCTTAAATATCCATCGAACATAACTCTTTTAGTATTATGTTGCAGCATTTTTTCTTTCTTAGGATTTTTATAGGAAAAGTACGAACGACTCCCGGCTTCGAAACCAAAAAACTCATCGAAACCTCTTTGATTTGGATGATCGCTTTTATCTGCTCCTAAATGCCATTTCCCTAAAGCTAGTGTTTTATATCCATTGGCTTTAAACACATCGGCCATTGTAGAAACATCATCCGAAAGGCCAAGATCACCAGAATCACCAAAGCCAGTTCCATTAGCTTCAAAACCAAAACGCTGTTGATATTTACCTGTCATCAAACCTGCTCTAGATGGTGCACAAACGGTAGCGCTTACATGAGCATCAGTTAAAACAACACCACTTTTTGCTAGGGCATCTATGTTTGGTGTTTCTAAATCTTTGCTCCCCATAAAACCAAAATCGGCATAACCGGCATCGTCTATAAGAATAACGATAACATTGGGTTGCTCAGTAGGTTTTACAGCATTTTTATCTTTATTTTCTTTACAAGATGACGTAAAAATTAGCAGTAGAATAAATAAACCAAATGCATTTAAAGTGCTTTTTTTTCTTTTGAAAAAGAGTGTCATTCTTTGATATTTATGTTTTGAATGACAAGTTAAAGATTAATGTTTAAGTTGAATATAAAGATTTCAAATTTATTACGAATCAAAAAAAACACACCTTTATAGATTAACTATAAAAGGATGTTTAAAAAACTTAGTTTTATTAAAACTCAACTATTTATTTAGAATATAATTTACTCCAGCCATAGCATGAATATCTGTGGTATTGAAAGCTGGAATATCTAAATCTTCATCAAAAATCATTAAAGGAAACTCGGTACAACCTAAAACAATTCCTTCCGCTCCTTTATCAACAAAACCCTGAATAACCGCTAGCACATAGGTTTTCGATTCGGGTTTAACGTCTCCATAAGTTAGTTCTTCTTGTATAATTCTATGTAATTCATTCAACACAACTTTATCTTCAGGAACTAAAACTTCTATACCATTATCAGCAATTCTTTGGGTTACAAAATCGGCTTCCATAGAGTAAATAGTTCCTATAAAACCAACACTTTTAATATCTTTATTATGAATTGCCTTAGCGGTAGCATCTGCAATATGTATTACCGGAAAATCTAATTGATCCTGTACTGTTTGATATACTTTATGCGGCGTATTAGCACAAAACATAACAGATTCTGCTCCAGCCTTATTAAGGCTTAATGCAGCTTCCGTCAACATACCAGCTATAGAATCCCATTTATCTTCCTTTTGAAACCTATGAACCTCAGCCTGATTGAGTGTATAAACTAATAAAGGCGGATTGGTATTATTACCGTAATAATCGTTGATAGATTGATTAATTGCCGCATAATACTCGATTGTAGAGTGCCAAGAGGTGCCACCTATTAGCCCAAGGGTTTTCATATCTTTATGATTCATTTTTGAGTTTTCATTTAAAACCTTAATTTTTTCTAACCATAACAATCCTCTTAATAGCTAAAGCCTCCAATGCATTAAGGGACTATTATAATTCTATTTGATTTTAAAGGTATCTATTACTATTTGATTTTTGGCAATGCGCCTCTCCAACCTTTTTTTAATTGCTCAGATAAACGTTTAACAACATCTTTCTGTTCAGGATTTTTAGCCACATTAACTGTTTCATTACTATCTACAAAGTGGTCGTATAATTCAGTATCAGCAAAATCACCTTTTAACTTTTTTTCATTATCCCAACGATACCATTCAATATAATGATGTTGCTTGGTTTGCATAGAATAGCCCATGTATTCATTTCCATCTTTAGAAACGCCTTTTCGTCTTCTAAACTGTGTAAAAACAGCATCTTTCCATTCTAAATCTGGGTTTTCAAAAATAGGAATTAAACTAGTACCTTGTAAATAATCAGCTTTATCTACACCTGTTAAATCACAAAGTGTTGGGAAAATATCTACTAATTCTGAAAGTGCTTCAATGCGTTTTCCCTCTTTTTGATTGACTCCTTTTATAATTAACGGCACATGCGTATCAATATAAAAATTAGTCATTTTACCCCATCCGTTGTGATCGCCTAATTTCCATCCATGGTCACCCCATAAAACAATAACTGTATTTTCATAAAGGCCTCTTTCCTTTAAGCCTGTCACTAGCTTCCCAACACAAGCATCAACAAAACTTACGCTTGCATAGTATCCTCTTTTGAGCGAATCGGAATAAGTTTCTGGAAGTGGTGCATCTTCTGGACGTCCAATTTTATAAGGATTAGTATAAGCTCTTAATTCATAATTAGAATTAGCGGACATTACCGCAGCGTTTTTTGGTAATTTTGGATTGGCTGCTGGAGAAACTGAGCCCACAGGATATAAATCCCAATATTTTTTTGGCACTACAAAAGGAAGGTGTGGCCTATAAAGTCCAAGCCCCATAAAAAACGGCTTTTTATTACCTTTTATTCTATCAATCGTTTCTAATGCTAATTGTGTTTGCATCGCATCAAAATATAACGAATCCGGTACATCGGCATCCTCTATTGCGGGACCACGATTCCATCCATCTCCATACACTTTTCGTCCTTTTCTTTTTTCTAAAAGAATGGTTCTTTGCTTTTTTTGATCTTCTAGCGCGGCTTCGGTATAGTAATAAGTTTCAGCATCACGCAACGCATAAGCTTTAGTATTGTAAGGATATGGTTTTAAATCTGGCTCGTCCCACGAAATAGAATCTGGCATGTAATTATGAAAAATTTTACCAATGTTAACTGTGTAATAACCAGCTTTGTTGAAATACTGAGGCATAGTAACCGCTTCCGGATTAATCTCTCTAAACTTATCGCCTAAATGCCAAACTCGCGTAGAATCTGGCCTATACCCCAGCATTGTACTTGCTCTAGATGGTGCACAAACCGCAGCTTGACAATGCGTATTTAACATCACCATGGAAGTTGCAGCCAAAGCATCCATATTTGGTGTCTTAATCTCTGTATTACCGTAGCTTCCAAGATCAGCTCTTAAATCGTCGATTGATAAGAAAATAATGTTCGGTTTTCTTTCTGAAATATTATGTGGTGCAGAGGTAACCTTAGCTTGTTTTCCGCAAGCTACAAATAAGAAAAACGCAGTAATACATCTTAATAAAATCTTCATATAAATAATTTTCATTTTTTTAGAACTCTATTAAGTTATTTTCTATAAATAAGTAAGAAATGCTATGAGATAACAGGAATATTTTGATAAATCTATGGTACATTTTAAGCGCCAAGGTTTTATAAAAAGCAAATTTTTACAAGTAAAAATACTACTTTTTAAAGAAGATACTAACCTTAATAAAGAATTACACATTCTGTATTTTTTATGCTTAAAAATTCCGTTAACCTAAATTATTGAAGCTTAATTACCCTTACCCAATAATTCTATCCAATCATTTACATATCCAATATTTCTAACACCGTTAGAATGGCCTTTTTTACCTTCTGGAACAGGCAGGCTGAAAGGATAAATATGATTTTCTGGAATCCCCATAGCTTCATAACTTTCTCTTATTATTTTGGCTGCAGGTTCTGTAACATGATATGTACCATACCAAACATCGCTTGGCGTTACACTTGGCGAATAATACCATATCGCTATTTTTGGTTTTATCTGAATAATCCCAGCCTCCTGAAAAATGAAAAATCTACTACACGCGACACCAATTGTTCTTTAGCTATAAAAGCGGCCATTCCCCCTCCTTGAGACTGACCAGAAACTGCAATTTCACTCCATTTAGGAGCTCCATTTTCTAAATAAGTATCCCAATTACCTGTTTTATCATGTTCCGATAGATAAATAAGTAACTTAGTTAATCTATTCACTATGGCATCTTGAGGAGCATCATCAATTAATGAGAAATTATTATTTCCATAAATACGCCTAGTTCTGAATTCTTCAGTACAATTAGAATTTTCAGCAAGTACTTTTCCTCTACAAATTTGCGCCACTGCTGGTGTATTAATGTATGATATATTAATAACGTGATAGCCTTGATTTACGGCTGTAGCAAATAAACTCTTTGGCCCTTTTAGCGCAATTCCTCCTGTTCCTGGCATAAAGAAAAGAAGCTTCCCTTGTTTAGCCTCTGGATTATAAACTACTAAATGTGGTGAATTTGCTTCTGAAATTGTAGAATCTGTTTTAGAAGGTTCAATATGTAAAACTTTATATTCTTCTGGAAACCCAGTTGAAGTTTGCGAAAAAACACTACTATTAATAATTACAATTAAAAGAAGTGATGTAAAAATCTGTTTCATTATTTTTTTGATTTAAAATTAGGCATTATTGGTTTTAATAAAAAACTATCTATAATAGAATAAAGCAGTTAGTTCTCGCTCCAAACAACAATACGTAAATTAACAAAAAACCTATGTAAACCATTAAAAAAAGGGGTTACACTTATACTACACTTTATGTAATAAGTCTATTTTTTGTTATGAAACGATAAAATTGAGAAATTATGGAGATTAGTCTTTTGTTTGGGTATTGTAATCCCTCATGCTACTGCTATAAAAAGAATAAGATTCCCTTATTTGGCCTCTGGATTACAAACCACTAAATATGGAGAATTTACTACTGAAATTGTAGTATCTATTTTAGAATGGTTAATATGTAAAACTCTTTATTTTTATGGAAATCTAGTAGAGGTTTGTAAAAAAATTATTGACAGCAAGAATTAAAAGACGACATGTAAAAATCTGTTTCATTGTTTTTTTTATGATAAAACAAAAAGCTCAACATCAAAATTTGATGTTGAGCTTTTTAATTAAAAAAACTAATTATTAAATAAATTTTACCAACCTGGATTTTGTGGCAATAAATTCGGGTTAAGTATTAATTCGTTACTTGGTATAGGTAATAAATAGGCTTTAGTTTCATCAAAATTATAAGGATCTGAATTAAGAAATGGAGCAATATAACCTTCAGAATCTATCGTTACATTTGATTCTGGTGTATCTGAATTTACAATACCATCGTAAAAATATGCTCCTCTAGGAGTGGTTCCATTAACTAATTCATGAGCTCTCCAACGTAATAAATCATCAAGTCTAAAACCTTCTGCCATTAGTTCAACAGTACGTTCTCTACGAACTTCATATAAAATATCTGTAAGAGTATAGCCATAATTCGGCCAATCAGGATCCACAGTTATCGATCCTAATGTTATGCCAGGCATACCTACACGAGTACGTAACTTATTAATAGACTTTTCTAAATCGTCTTGAGTAATGGTGCCCAATTCAGCTTTAGCTTCAGCAAAAATTAATAAAGCTTCAGCATAACGCATTATAACCTTAGACGTGTTTTTAGTAAAATCGCTAGTAACAGGATCTATATCAATATTTCTATACTTTTGCGATTCGTACCCCGTAAGTCCTGCATTAGCAGTAGTAAAATCAGGAGCTATATAAGCAACAGTTGAGCTACCATCTCTTTTAATTAAATCTCCAGGTACCATTATTAAAGCGGCTAATCTTGGATCTCTGTCTACTTCTATGGTCGCTAAAGATTTATCTCCTTCATCATATAAATCACTCACTGAAATAGGGTCGCCATCAATACATAAATAGGTGCGTATTGCTTCCCTTGTATAAGCACAACGATTAGGCCAAGAAATTTGTAAGCTATTATTAAAACCTAAATCATTATCGAAATCTCTCCAAAGCATCACTTCGCTATTACCACTAAGCCCAATTTGGTTAAATAAAGTAGAGTAATCATCATGAAGCGTAAATACACCACTATCGATAAGTTCTTCAGAAGTATCTGCAGCGATTTCTAAATAAGTAGAACCGTTAGAGCCTTCTACGCCAAAAGCTGTTCCATTATGATACCTTTCCCATGTCCCTTCATAAAGCGCAATCCTTGCTTTTAGTAATAAAGCAGCTTCTTTACTTACACGAGGACTTGTTGAGATATCTGGAAAAGATTGTAATAAAGAAATAGCAGTGGTTAAATCCGAAAGGATAAAATCGGCTACTTCATTTCTTGGGTCTCTAGCAGCAAATAAAAACTCTTCATCCTTATCATCAAAATATTTCTCAAATATTGGTAAATCACCGTAATCAACTAAAAGATTAAAATAATAATACGCTCTAAAGAAATAAGTTTCTCCTATGTATTGGTCAATTTCTGTTTGATCACCTTCTGCTTGATCAACATGATCTAAAAGCCAATTAACTTCTCTTACCTCGTCCCAACTCCAAACTGAATTTGAAGATTCTGTAGCTACACCTGTTTGACCACTAAGTCTAGAGTTTATATTTTCAGCAATACCCATATCAGAATCAAGATCGGGTAGTACAGAGAAACCTACACTAGTATTTGACCAACTTGGCAAATCATTATAAAAAGCATTAACTGACGCTCTTAAATCACCAGGTGTGCTGTAAAAGTCAACCTCCGAGACAACATCCAAAGGTGTTTTTTCTAAAAAGTCTTCGCAAGACGACAAAGTCACTGCTGTACTTAAAATAAATAATTTTATTATATTTTTCATATTTCTACAATTTTGTAATTAGAATGATACGTTTAATCCCAGGGATACAATTTTCTGTAACGGGTAAGATATGGCACTACCTGTTACACCAGCTGTAATATTTTCTGGATCAAAGAATAGCATATCGTTAACTGTAAATAGGTTTTCTCCAGTAACATAAAGTCTAAAATTGGTTATACCGTGTTTGCTAGTTACATCTTTAGGAATTGTATATCCTAATTGTAAACTTTTTAATCTAGCATAAGCTCCATTTTGTATATAACGATCAACTACTTGACTATAATTTTTGTTATTTCTACCTGGGTTGGCAGAGTATGGTGCTGGGAAATAAGCATCTAAATTTGGACCTAATGGATTTGTGGTATCTTCAGGTCTAAAATAATCTAAGTGTTCTACCCAAACATTAGCATGAAATGCGCCTTGAGCAGGACCTCTAAACCTTTGGTGATTAGATACTACGACATCTCTTTTTCCAACACCTTGTATAAAAGCATTAAAGTCTAAATTTTTATATACAAAACCTAGATTTACGGCATATTGATAACGTGGTGTAGTATTACCTAGTACACTCCAATCTCCTGTATCTCCAACTTCCCATGCGCCTCTGTTTATAGATCCGTCTCCATCAAGATCTTTATATTTTGTATCACCAGCTGAATAAGCCCAAGCACTAACTGCACTTTGGTCTATAGGGTGATTCGCAGCTTCTTCATCTGTTAAAAACCAGCCATCCCATGTAAGACCGTAAATTGTACCTAAATCCTGTCCTGGGTAGTAGGTTTGAGTTAAAGACTGTGTTGCTGTTCCATCAGGAACTGGATAATCAACGATGCTTCTTTTATAGTCAGAAAGTACCGCTCTAATATTATAACTAAAATCTTTACCAATATTTTGTCTCCATTTAGCTTCTACTTCCCATCCTTGAACTCTTGAAATTCCTGCGTTTGCTACAGGAGCAGTTGTTCCTAACTGTGCAGGTAAATTAAGACCACCTGTAGCCATACCTTCGATATCTGTACGGTACCAAGAAAAACCTATATCCAGTTTGTTGTTAAATGCGCTAAGATCAAAACCAATATCGGTAGTTTTCACTTTTTCCCAAGTTAAGTTTTCACTACCTAAACCTGGCGTAAAAGCGTAAGTTTCACGTTGACCATCAAATAAATAGCTTGTTCCGCCTGTATTTAATTCTATATTAGATAAATATAAATAATTACTAACATTTTGATTTCCTAACGTACCATAAGACCCTCTTAATTTGAAGGTGCTAATAGCATCTATTGGCCAGAAATTCTCTTTAGCTACGTTATATCCAGCCGAATAACTTGGAAAACCAGCCCATCTATCCTCTGGAGCAAATCTAGAAGACCCATCTCTTCGGTAACTAAATTCAAATAAATATTTTTCTTTGTAATTATATCTAAATCTACTAAATACACTTTGCGTTGCCCAATGCGTAATGGCTTCACTTACAAGTTGATCATCATCTAAAGATGCATTTATAGAAACTACATTATTAGAAATTAAATAATCAGTCTGTGCACCTAAACTATGGAAATTATTCACCTCACTTTGGTACCCTACTGTAGCATTAAGATTATGACTCCCTATAGATTTATCATAAGTAGTAAAAATGTTTGGAGAAAAATATTCAGTTGTTGCGAAAGCTGGAGAATAAGATGTGTTTTGTTGTGCTACTCTATCAATAAACCCGTCAGGTCTTATTTCTTGAACTGATAAAATACTCTCTTCTTCATAGTTGTTACTTCTCTTATAATTAAGATTAACGTTTAATTTCAAGTCTTTAATAGGCTCAATAATAAATCTTGGTAATAACACAAGTTGATTTTGTTCTGTTTTAACACGTTGAGTATCCCAAAACGGAAAATATGAGTGTCCAAGCCATTCCTCTCCATAAATAGGATCTACTAAAGGAAAAGTTGGTTTTATTTTAGATAACAAGTCTAAAACTCCAGATAAGTCATTATCTGTCCCTCCTTGCGTTGGGTAATCGGAATAGCTTTTTAAAACTTTAGTTAACAACTCTACTTTTAACCATTTATTAACTTGTGAAGAAATTTTTGCATCAAGATTGTATCGTTGAAAAGATTCATTTCCTACTTTCAAAAGACCACCTTCGTCATAAGCCCCAGCAGAAAAATAATAGTTCATTTTTTGATCTCCTCCAGATATACTTAAGTTATGCTTAGTTCTTTCAGCCCAATCTTTATATAAAACTTCAGTCCAATCGGTAGCACCCGTAGCATCAATTCCAATACTGGTATAGTTCCAGTTTGTTCCCGCTGCATTAACACCTAATGATGGCGCACTACCAGGGTTTGCCATGTTAGCCAAGATATTAGCTAAATCTGTTTCATCATGATATGGGTTTTGACCATTATTTATCCGAGAATCATTAACTGTATAAGCAAAATCAATAGCGCTGGCTAATTCAGGTATTTTTGTTGGTTTCGTTAAAGCGTAGTTAGTACTGTAAGTTACTCTAATTTTCCCTTTCATATTACTACCGCTTTTTGTGGTAATTAATATGGCTCCACCTGCAGCTTGTGATCCATAAATTGATGCTGCCGCTGCGTCTTTAAGTACAGAAACAGTTTCGATACTTTCAGGGTCAATATCATTTAAATTCATTTCAATACCATCAACAAGTACTAATGGCGAAGATTCTTGAACATTACCACCGCTACCTGCACTAGTTAAAAAACCACGTATATTAATATTGGTATCGGCACCGGGTGCTCCACCTGCAGACGAGTTACTAATTTGTAAGCCTGGTACAGAACCTTGTAATGAACGAGCAACGTTTGCTGAAGGTCTGTTTTCAAAAGTTTCCGCACCAATTTGAGATACTGCTGCGGTTAAATTTACTTTTTTCTGAGTACCATACCCAACAACAACAACCTCATCAAGAGCAGCAATATCTTCTTCCAAAGTTATTTTTAAAACCTTTTGATTAGTTACTGTAACTTCTTGAGTTTTAAATCCAACAAATGAAAACACTAACACAGCATTTTCTTTAGACGGTGTTATAGCGAAGCCTCCATCAAAATCTGATTGCGCTCCGTTTCCTGTTCCTTTCTCCCTAATATTAACACCTGGCACAGGTTGCCCATTAACATCGGTAATTGTTCCTGTTATTTGTTGCTGCAAATAACTACGCGTTACTTTTAAATCTGCACTCGTGTTTGGCGCCAAACCAAAACTTGCAGAAACACACGAAAAAGCCAAAACACTCAAGAAAAAACCTAAGTGCCTTTTTTTTCGATAGAAAGCGAAATTGTGTAATTTAATTTTCATAGAAATGTGAGTTAATTAATAGTTAAAAAATTTTGTGGTTAGTAGTAGCTTTTCATCTTTAAACATCTTCTAAAAAAAACAAACGAAAGCAAAAAAATTCTTAAAGGAATTTGGTTTTGTAGCGTTTATTTTCATAAAACAATGTTAAAAACATAATAAACCTATATATTCTAAACGTAATGAAGATAAGAATTTCGACAAACAACACCTGACAT
Organism: Algibacter sp. L3A6; assembly: GCF_009796825.1. Taxonomy (GTDB): domain Bacteria; phylum Bacteroidota; class Bacteroidia; order Flavobacteriales; family Flavobacteriaceae; genus Algibacter. Next base: position 3,176,824 of record NZ_CP047030.1, on the reverse strand, counting down.
TCGACAAATAAGTATTAAAATCATGTTATTTTTTTATTAACTTAAAAAGAGAACTTTTGTATAGACAAAAATAAATTTGTTAATATTTGGTATCGGGGTGCAGAAAACTTTAATATTCAACCTGTTTAAACCAAATAAAAAACCTCCAACGATTTTAAATCATTGGAGGTTTTATTATGAATAAATACTCTGAATTTTACCAACCTGGATTTTGTACTAAATTAGGGTTAGCATCTAAAGAAGTTTGTCTAATAGGTAATAAATAATAGTAATCGTTCCAAACTCTTGCGAATTCTGTATCACTATTATTTGCTTTATACTTCTCACCATATAAGTCTCCAGGCTCGGTAGTACTAACCGGGATACCATATACTTGACCTATTACTTGGTCTCCCAATTTATAACGCCAAATATCCCACCAGCGTTGTTGCCCTTCACCAGCAAACTCATAACGTCTTTCTAGTAATATAGCATCAATCATATTATTTCCTGTAGTACCTCTAGTTACTGTAGGCAAACCTATATCTGCATATTTAGGCATTCCTACACGCTCTCTAACCATATCTAAATAAATTAAAGCATTTCCATCATCACCTTGTCCAGCAAAAGCTTCAGCATACATTAATAAAACTTCAGAATAACGTATTAATTTTAAATCGACATGTCCTGCATCTAATCCGTCTAAATCATAATCAATATATTTTCTAAATGCATAACCAGTACCTACAGAAGTAGTTCCAATGTTGTCATTGTTTCCAGCAAACCCGCTAATATTCGGATTTGGTTGGTACTCGTAAAAATCATCTTTATCTCCATTTTTTGGTAATAAATCTCCAGGTAAAACAGCAGTAACTGCAAGTCTAGGGTCTCTATTAATATATGGATTCGTTGGATCGTATTCTGGATCGTCTTTTGGAAATAAACCATTTATAGTTTGTACTTCCTCTATGAAATCTGATGAAAAACCAGCTCTACCTTGGTTGCTATTTGTTTGTTCGGTACCTCTCCAAGATCCTTTCAAAGCAAGTCGTCTTGCTAAGGCATGTGTTCTAAGGTCTTCTATATATATATTTGTTAAAATGGTTTCGGTGTTACTATCTCCAGTACTGTAAAATAAACTTTTAAACCCATCAATACCGCTAGCTAAACTGTATTGACCATCTGCAATTATTTCGGCACAAGCCTCTTCTGCTCCTGCATACAATGTAGAGGTATTAGAGTGCCAACCTACAGCTTTTAAGTAAGCTCTGGCTTTTATAGCTAAAACCGCACCTTTAGTAATACGCCCATAATCTTCAGCTCCATAGGTTAAAGGAAGCATATCTGTTATTTCGGTTAATTCAGAGATAACAAAATTAAAGACATCTTCTCGAGGATCTCTTGCAGGATCATCAGAAGAACTAATAGTACTTGTTAATAAAGGTACATCGCCATAAGCAAAAACCATTTGTTCGTAAAGCATAGCTCTAAAAAATCTTGCTTCTGCTTCATGTTGATCTCTTTTACTTTCATCGTTGTAAGAAGCACCTGGCAATTTTTCTAGAAAATAATTGATATCAGCAATACGAGAATATAAATAAAAATCATCTAAAAAATCATTAGTTGCTGTCCAAAGAAAATCTGATCCATAACGGCCTTCACCATTTATGTTTCTATGCACGGCTTCGTCTGTCCAAAAATAAGGCACCAAATTACCTGTTATATCTGCACCAGGTAAAGAAAAATATAGTGCATTTAAGGCACTCTCCATATCTGCTTGATCTTGATATAATGCATCTGCAGTATACTCATCACCATCTATAACTTCTAAAAAGTCTTCACTACATGACCATATAACGGTCATTAGAAATAATGTAGGAATTAATATATTAAATTTCTTCATTTTTATTTTTTTTATAGTGTTATATTTAATCCTAGAGAAGTAGTAAGTGGTAATGGGTAACTAAAGTTTCCGGTAGTTACTTCAGGATCCCATCCGTATTCATATACTGGGCTATTTGTCCATATTACACCAAGATTTTCCATTGAAAGGTTAATATTTATAGATTTAAGCTGTTTTATATTTAATGCCTTTTTTAAGTTATACCCAATAGTTATATTCTGTAGTTTTATAAATTCATTATTTTTTATAAAATCAGAGACTGTTGAAGTATAGTTTTGATTTCCAGCTCCAACAGGTACAGGTAATAATGCATCGGTATTATCTAGACTCCAATAATCTAAATGATATGCGTAAGAGTTTGAAGCTAATAAAGGCTCGTGAGACAAGGCATTGTTAAAGTATTGATTTCTATCAAAAGCACCATAAAAACGAGCCGATACAGAAAGATCTTTATAACTAAAACCTAAGTTGAATCCAACACGATAGTTTGTTGCTGTGTTATTATCAATAATAACTCTATCATCAATGTTTATTTCTCCATCGCCAGTATCGAAAACGCCATCGCCATCAGAATCAATTGTAAGTTGATCTGTATATTTAAATCCACCTACGTAAGCACCTCCAACATCGGTTTGATCTGCATGAGAAGCAATTTCTTCTTCACTTGAAAAGTACCCATCTGTAACATACCCATGGCGGTCACTTATACTTTGTCCAACAGCTACTAATTCAGAATCAAAACCAGCTAAGTCTGTAATTTCATTATCATAGTAGGACAGATTTCCACCTACCCAGTATGTGAAATTTTCACCTATATTGTTTTCATGTTTTAAATCTAATTCCCATCCCCAACTTTTAACATCATATAAGTTGGCAGTAACATCTCCAAAACCAAATTCGTCTGAAGTATTACTATCAGTATCGATAATATCTTCTCTATTATTAATAAAATAGTCTCCATTAACTTGAAGTTTTCCTTTAAATAAAGATAAATCTAAACCAAAGTTAAGAATTTTAGCAGTTTCCCATTTTAAGTCAGGGTTAGCATAAGCACCAAGTGCATATCCTGAATTAGTTACACTTCCTATAGGGTAGCCTCCAGCAGCAGAGTAACTTACTAATTGTGTTGTTAAACCTTCAACACCATTGTCATCTCCAGTGATACCGTAAGAGGTTCTAACTTTAAGCTTATCAACCCAATTTGCTTTATACATAAAAGGTTCTGCTTTTACATTCCAAGCTACAGCTACAGAAGGGAAAAAACCATATTTGTTATTTTCTGCAAAATAAGAACTACCATCATAGCGGAATGAACCTTCTATAATATAACGGTTTTTATAGTCATAATTTAATCTACCAAAATAGGATAATGTTGCATTATTTTCTATGAACGAGTAATTACCTAACTCTTCACCGCTTACTGTGTTATTTTCTTCTCCAAGAATTAAATCAACAGGCGTATCTAGAGCAAACCCTTTTCTTGAAGCACCAAAACCTTCACCTTCATATTCTTTAGATTGAAAACCTAATAGTACTTTAAAGTTATGAGTGTTGTTAATATTAAAATCGTAATTTAAGCGTGTTAGCGCAGTTACTGTATAACTAGTAGTTGTTGCTAATGTAAATGTTCTAGCATCAGATTCTGCAGGATTAATAGATCTATTTGTAGATTCTGTATTGGTATAAGAATCGGTATCTTGAAAATCTAGATTAATATACTCGAAAGAGTTGTTAAAAATCCTTTGGTTGGTATGATTTTTTAAAACAGATATACTTTGTTCTAATGAAAGGCCTTTTAAAGGTTTTATTTTAGCATAAGCTTGAATATTAAGGTTGTCTCTCGATGTTTTATTATAGCTTCCAGCTTGCGCAGCTGCTATTGGGTTTATTGCACCACTATCATTATTTACATAATAGCCATCTACAGATTTAACTGGGTAGAATGGAGATCCTATTAGATTTGTTCCAGATGTAATCTCTGTTTGGTTAATTACTCTATTGGTTATTAATGTGTTTGTCCCAACCTCTAACCAATCTGTTATGTCAGCATCTATTTTCAATCTTAAGTTTAAACGTTTAAAATTGTCTTCCCCTATTGCTAAACCATCTTGTTCAAGATATCCTGTATTCATTAGGACCCCAATATTTTCACTACCCCCTTTTATTGTTAAATTATGAGACTGTTGAGCTGCAGAACTAAGGTATAATTCATCCGCCCATTGGGTATCTGGATAAAAACCACTTTCTGCCAATGCAACAACTTCATCGCTAAAAGATCCAGAATCTGCAACATTAGAAAATTTCACATATTCTTCAGCAGTCATTAATTCTGCAAATTTAGGAGTGCTCTGTATGGATTGACTTACGTTATAAGTTACAGATATGTTTTCACTTTTCTTAGTTTTTTTAGTTGTTATTAATAACACACCATTAGCCCCTCGTGCTCCATAAATAGCTACAGCGGCAGCATCTTTAAGAATTGTTGCCGTTTCAATTTCTTGCGGATTTATATCTTCTAAAGTCCCTTCAAAATTATCGATAATAACTAGGGCGGCTGTAGAGTTTAAAGAACTTGCTCCTCGAATTGAAAAACTTTGGTTAGTACCTGGCGCACCACCAGCAGAGTTAGAACTATTTAAACCAGGTAAAGCACCAACTAAAGCAGATGATAAATTGGTAACAGGACGTACATCTGTTCCTAATTCCTCAGATGTTACTTGGGCTACCGATGTTGCTACTTTACTACTGTTTTGAGTACCAAAACCAACAACAACAACTTCATCCAGTTGTGCAATATCTTCAGCCAAAACAACTGTAATATCTGTTTGGCTACCAATAGGAACTTCCTTTGTAACAAAACCAACAAATGAAAACACCAAAACGGCATTCTCGTTTGATGGACTAATAAAAAAGCCACCATCAAAATCAGATTGAACTCCGTTTGTTGTACCTTTTTCAACAATATTAACACCCGGAATAGGTTGCCCGTTAACGTCTGTAATAAGTCCTTTTACTTGTTGTTGTAAATAGTTTGTAGTTTTTTTAGATTCTACACTCTTAATAGGTTCCAAACCGTAACTGGCAGAAACGCACGAAAAAACCAATACGCTCAAGAAAAAACTTAAGTGCTCTTTTTTTCGATAGAAAGCGAAATTTTTTAATTTAATTTTCATAGAAATTCGAATTAATTAACAATATTTTTTTTTAGATATTCTTAATTTTATTTTCAAGCAAAAATATTAATCAACACTCAATATTGTTTAAACAATATTGAATACTTTTAATATTAATACTTTTCAAATTTACATTAAGAATGTAATAAATTTATAAGTTCTTTAAGGCTAACAGGTAACTATTTCGACCAATGACCTCTAGCTCTCGACAAATAATCAAAACACAACCTAAAAGCCCATTATCACTAGGATAATCCTTAACACAAAACGTGTTTCTTATCTTACAAAAAGTAGCATTTACCTCCAAATACCCACCTAAGCACACCATAAATTCTTGCTCTTAAAACCTACAAATACAACCTAGTACGCTATCATATACCTGATTACTGAATAATATTCCTTTAGGCTTTTATGAAACCTAAAAGACGTGAGACGAAAACGACTTTTATCTATAACCCTAAGTTATTGGTCGAAATTTCAACTCATAAAACATAAATAAGTATATTTTTATAACATACTTACATGTGTAGATAAAATCAGTTTGTTTTTTACACCGCTAAAAAGTAAACTATTAACAACACTAACTTCTAACATCAACCAAAACATGAGTACCCCTTTTAGAAAGATAAAAAGCACATTAACCCCATACTTATTATGTTTCTTACTAGCGCTTACATCATGCGATAAAAAAGAACTTAAAGTAGGAGAAACTGCAATTATCCCGTTACCAGCAGAATTAATAGAAGGCGACGGTCATTTCATTATTAACGAGAAAACAACCGTATCGGTTAATAACGAAGAGCAAAAAACCATTGCAACCAATTTTTTCAAAAAATTTGAAACCGCATCCGGATGGATCCCAGAAATAAGTATAAATAATAAGCAGGCGGATATTGTTTTTTACACTGAAAAATCTCTCAACCCTGAAGCTTACGAATTAGTCGTAAATACGGGTGGCATACATATAAAATCGGCCTCAGGGGCCGGTTTTTTCTATGCTATGGAAACCATTGGTCAATTACTCCCAACAACATTTTATTCCAAAGAAAAACAAACAAATACCATTTGGGGAATTCCAGCTGTTACTATTAAAGACGAACCGGCTTTTAAATGGCGTGGTTATATGCTCGATATTTCTCGTCATTTTTTCACAAAAGAAGAAGTAAAAGATGCTATCGATTTTATGGCAGAGGTAAAACTAAACCGTTTCCACTGGCATTTATCAGACGATAATGGATGGCGCATAGAAATTAAAAAATACCCAAAATTAACCGAAGTTGGCGCTTGGCGTGTAAACCAAAATGATAAAGATGAAAACACCTCTAATTGGTGGGGACGCCCAACACAGCAACCTGGCGAAAAAGCAACTTACGGCGGTTTTTACACGCAAGACGATATTAAAGAAATTGTAGCGTATGCCAAAGAACGCTATGTAGAAATAATTCCAGAAATAGATATGCCTGGGCATTCGTTAGCGGCTATTGCTTCGTACCCCGAAATATCTTGTTCCGAAGGTCCTTTTTACGTGGGAACAGGTGGCGTAGTTAAAAATAACACTTATTGCCCTGGCAAAGAAGTTACTTTTGAGTTTGTTGAAAATGTTTTAGGTGAAGTTATGGATTTATTCCCATTCGATTATATGCATATTGGTGGCGATGAGTGTAATAAAGAAGCATGGGAAGTCGATCCAGATTGCCAACTCCGCATGAAAGAAGAAAATCTTGCCGACACACACGAGCTACAAAGTTATTTTGTTAAACGTGTAGAAAAAATAGTAAATGCTCATGGGAAAAATATGATTGGCTGGGACGAAATTCTAGAAGGTGGTTTAGCGCCAAACGCAACAGTTATGTCTTGGCGTGGAGAAAAAGGAGGCATTGCAGCAGCCAGACAAGGTCACGATGTAATTATGACGCCTTCACGATACTGCTATTTCGATTTAAAACAAGGTGACGACGATTTAGAGCCCAACCTTGGCTACTCCTACTCTTTTTTAAAAGATACCTACAACTATAAAATAATTTCCGATAGTTTAACTACCGAGCAAGGCAAACATGTATTAGGCCTTCAAGGTAATTTATGGACAGAGTCGCTTAGAAATTGGAGCCAAATTACATACATGACATTTCCGCGTTTATACGCTGTAGCGGAAAACGGTTGGACCAGTCAATCCGATAAAAACTGGGATGATTTTACAAACCGTTTACTCAACCAATTTAAACGTTTGGATCAAAAAGGAAAGCGTTATGCAACAAGTGCTTATAATGCGAGAATATACCATACCGGACAAAAAGATGGCAGTATAGAAATTGCTCTTAAAACCGAAGTTAACGGCATGGATATTTACTACACATTAGATGGTACAGAACCTTCACTAGCCTCTACAAAATATGAGAATCCTTTTACTATCCAAAACACAACTACTTTAAAAGCAACCACGTTTTACAAAGAGGAACAAATAGGCAATATTTCAGAAAAAACCTTCCCTATACATAAAGCTGTTGGAGCAAAAGTTATTTATAATGCACCAAAAATTACCGATGCACAAGAAACAAACAAATTAATAGATTTAAACTTCGGAAAATTAAACCGTGGTGATCGTAATTGGCTAAACATAAGAGGTGATTTAGATGTCGATTTAATCTTCGAAGAACTTACAGATATTGAATCTCTAGAAGTTACAAGTCTTAGGTTTACCAACTCTAGTGTTTATGTTCCTGAATATATCGAGATTTACGGTTCTAAAGACGGTAAAAACTTCACCAAACTTGGCGAAATTAAACAACTAGAAGCCAGCCATACGCAAGGTAGAAACAAAGTAAAATCTACCATAGCATTCGAAAAAACACAAGTGAAATCTATAAAAGTAAAAGCTAAAAGCGTTAACCCGATTCCAGAAGGCCACCGCAGAGCTGGTAATGCTTCGCTAATTCTAATCGACGAACTTATTGTTTTTTAAACATTTAAATCTAACAACACACTCATAATGAAAAACACTCTACTAATTGCGCTGTGCATCATCGTTTCAGCCTGCTCAAACAAGTATGCTAAGGTTATTAATACCGAAGCCGATTACCAAATTATCCCAAAACCTACATCTTTAAAAATTTCAGAAGGCCGCTTTTTGCTCGATGAAAACACAGCGATTACAGCAGAAACCAAATTAGAAAATGAAGGACAATACCTTTCTGAAATGCTAAGTACGGTTTCAAATAAAAGCATTCCTTTTTCAAAAGAAACTCAAGGAAACATTCTATTAAAACTAGATGAAACCATAGAAAACAACGAAGGCTACACGCTTTCCGTAAGCTACAATCAAATTACAATTACCGGAAAAACCAGCACAGGTGTATTTTATGGTATTCAAACCTTAAGTCAATTAATTCCTTTACCTGCAGCCGCTGGCAGTCCTCAACCGGAGATTTCAATTCCTGCAACTACCATAACCGATAGCCCTAAATTTGTTTATAGAGGCATGCATTTAGATGTTGCTCGTCATTTTTTCCCGGTTTCATTTGTTAAAAAATACATCGACATATTGGCCATGCACAAAATGAACACTTTTCATTGGCATTTAACCGAAGATCAAGGATGGCGTATAGAAATTAAAAAATATCCAAAACTTACATCTATTGGTAGCATTAGAAAAGAAACTATTGTTGGTCATGGTAACACATGGAACAAACCCGAGGTAGAATACGATGGTAAACCTTACGGTGGTTTTTACACCCAAGAAGATATTAAAGAGGTTGTCGCTTACGCGGAAACAAGACACATTACCATAATTCCGGAAATTGAATTACCAGGACACTCTCTTGCTGCCATTACGGCTTACCCAGAACTTGGAAACACAGGCGAACAGTATGAAGTTGGTAAAAGATGGGGCGTATTTCCAGAAATATATGCACCAAGCGAAGAAACTTTTAAATTTTTAGAAGATGTTTTAACTGAAGTTATTGCACTTTTCCCTAGTAAATTAATCCATATTGGAGGCGATGAAGCTCCAAAGAAACAATGGGAAACAAGCAAATTAGCTCAAGACATTATTAAAAGAGAAGGTTTAAAAGACGAACATGAATTACAGAGTTATTTTATTAGACGTATTGAAAAATTCTTAAACTCTAAAGGAAGAAATATTATTGGTTGGGATGAAATTCTTGAAGGTGGTTTAGCACCAAACGCAACCGTAATGTCTTGGCGTGGTGAAAAAGGAGGTATTCAAGCTGCTAAAATGCATCATAATGTAGTGATGACGCCTACACACTTTTGTTACTTCGATTTCTACCAAACAAAAGATAGAACTAACGAACCTCTTGCTATTGGCGGAAACACTTCCGTAGAACAAGTTTACAGTTACAACCCGTTACCAAAAGAATTAACCAAGGAAGAGCAAAAATACATTTTAGGTGCACAAGCCAATGTATGGACCGAATATATCAAAACACCAGAACAGGTTGAATATATGGTTTTACCAAGGCTTACAGCTCTATCTGAAGTGGTATGGTCTAGCTACGAAACTAAAGATTGGAACGATTTTCAGACGCGTCTAATTCATCTAACAAAAAGGTATGAGGCACTTGGTTTTAATTATGCAAAGCACAGTTTAGAGATTAAAACCGAAAAATAAGCGCTTAACAAAAAAACACGTCACTCAACTGATTTTTTTGTCTATAACCAGAAGTTACTGGTCGAAATTTTAAGGCATTGAAACAATAAAAAGATAGTTTTGGGTTACTAAGGACAAATTACACGTAATATGCAAACAGAACCAATTAAATACAGAGAAGCCGGTAAATTTGAAGAAACACGTTTTGAGAAAATACATAATGTTATTTTCGAATCTTCGCAAGATGCTTCAATTATCGTTGCTCAAGAAATAGCTACTTTAATTAAAGAAAAAAGCGCAGCAAACAAACCTTGTGTTTTAGGTCTTGCAACTGGATCTTCGCCTATAAAAGTTTACGAAGAACTTGTAAGAATGCACAAAGAAGACGGGTTAAGCTTTGCTAACGTGATATCTTTTAATTTGGATGAATATTATCCAATGGATAAAAACAACATCCAAAGTTACTATTACTTCATGCACGAGCATTTGTTTAATCATGTGGATATTCTTCCTGAAAATGTTAACGTACCAAACGGTACAGTAAGCCCAGAAGATTTACATCAATATTGCATTGATTACGAAAATAAAATTACAGAACTTGGAGGTTTAGATTTCCAATTACTAGGTATAGGTAGAACGGGTCATGTTGGTTTCAACGAACCAGGATCGCACTTTAACTCTAGAACTAGAAGCATTATTTTAGACCACATTACAAGAGCCGATGCGGCACCTTCATTCTTAGGTATCGATAATGTACCTAGAAAAGCAATAACAATGGGTGTTGGTACCGTAAGAAGTGCTAAACGTATTGTTTTATTAGGTTGGGGTTTAAATAAAGCCAGTATTTTAAAAGAAACCATTGAAGGTGAAATTACAGGGCATGTTCCTGCAACATACTTACAAGAGCATGATAATACTACATTTGTTTTAGATCAAGGTGCAGCAGCAGAACTTACTCGTGTTAAAACACCATGGTTAGTTGCTTCTTGCAAATGGACCGAAGAGTTAGAACTTAGAGCTGTAGTTTGGTTAAGCCAATTAACAGGGAAACCTTTCTTGAAATTAACCGACAAAGATTATAACGATAACGGCATGTCAGATTTGTTAGTCGAAGAAGGTTCTGCATACGATTTAAACATTAAAATGTTTAATAAAATGCAAAAAACCATTACTGGTTGGCCAGGTGGAAAACCAAATGCAGACGACTCTAATCGCCCAGAAAGAGCAAATCCAGAAAGAAAACGTGTTATTATTTTTAGTCCACATCCAGATGATGATGTCATCTCTATGGGAGGTACTTTCGATAGATTAGTACAACAAGGACACGATGTGCATATTGCATATCAAACCTCTGGAAACATTGCTGTTTCTGATGAAGAAGCTTTAAAATTTGCTGAAATAGCAAAAACATTTAACACAGATGCTAAAGAACCTCAAGCTATTATAGATTACCTAAACGATAAAACTGGTAACGAAATAGACTCTCTTGAAGTAAGAAAATTAAAAGCACTTATTAGAAGAAGTGAATCTCTTGGAGCTACACGCTACTTTGGATTAGATGATGACCACGTTCACTTTTTAGACCTTCCGTTTTACGAAACAGGAACTATTAAAAAGAATAATTTAGGTCAAGATGATATCGGTATTGTTTGTGAATTAATAGATACTATTAAACCTCACCAAATATATGCCGCTGGCGATTTAGCCGATCCGCATGGTACTCACAAAGTTTGTTTAGATGCTATTTTTATTGCCTTAAAAGCTTTAAAAGGTAATAGCTATATGAACGATTGCTGGGTTTGGTTATACCGTGGTGCATGGCACGAATGGGAATCTTACGAAATTGAAATGGCTGTACCAATGAGTCCAGACCAAGTTTTAAGAAAAAGACACGCTATATTTTATCACCAATCACAAAAGGATGGTGTTATGTTTCAAGGAGACGATAACAGAGAATTTTGGGTAAGAGTTGAGGATAGAAATAGACTAACAGCAAAAAAATACAATGATTTAGGCTTAGCTGATTATGCAGCAATTGAAGCCTTTAAACGTTATCATTTTTAGGATTTATTAATAGCAAATAAAACCAACCAAGGTCTTATATAGAGGAGTTCAATATTTTTTGTTTAACTTCTTCAATATAAGACCTTCCTATTACATATCTAAGTCCTTCTATTTCCACACTATTACCTTCTACAGCATCAATTTTATCAATAGCTACAGTGTAAGACCTATGGATTCTTATAAAGTCGTTAGATGGCAATAAATTTGTAAAATCCGATAATGTACTGTGGATAATATATTTCCCCGTAAGGGTATTTATTTTTAGATAATCTTTCAAAGATTCTACGGTTAAAATTTCATCTAAAAATATTTTTTTCATTTTCTTCTTATCAATTTTAACAAAGATATATGGTCTATCTTTAGAGGTGTCTACTATTACTTTGTTATTCTCTAACCTTCTATTCACCTTATTTAAAGCCTTCATAAACCTAGGAAACTCTATAGGTTTAATGAGGTAATCTAGAACATCTAGTTCGTAGGTTTCTACAGCAAACTCATCATAAGCACTTGTAATGATTAAAAGTGGCGGATTCTCTAAACTCTTAATAAAATTTAAACCATCGAGCACAGGCATGTTAATATCCAAAAATATAACATCTACCGTGTTACTCTTTAAAAAATTTAACCCATCGATAGCATTACTAAACGTACTAATAAGTTCAAAATCTTCTATTTGCTCCAAATAGTTTTTAATAACATTAATAGCAAGAGGTTCGTCGTCTATTATTAAGCATTTTACCTTCATGAGTTTGTATTCGTTTTAAGAGACTTTTATTTTAAGCTTAACAACAAACATGTCATCATCACTTTTAATATCTAATTTATAATCATTTTTTTGATAGCCTAATGCTAATCGTTTCTTCACATTTTCTAAACCAATCCCACTAGATTCAGAAAACGTTTCCTGATACTCTGTAATTACAGGCATAGGATTTGAAATCGTAAAATACAGAAAATCTTCTTTAATAGATAAATCAATTTCAATTTTAACTTCTCCTATATTTTTGTGTACACCATGTTTAAACGCATTTTCAATAAAAGAAAGCAATATTATAGGTGCAATTTCCTTATCGGAAATATCTCCAGAAATAGACATATCTATCTCTAATTGATCATTATGCCTTACGCGTTCTAGGTCTAAATAATTTTGAATACAAAGAATTTCGGCTTCTAAAGATTGGCGTTTATTTTTTGTTTCATAAAGCAGATATCTCATCAATTCTGCCAATTTTAAAATGATTTTTGGTGTTTTTTTCGATTTCTCTACAGATAACGAGTAAATATTATTTAAAGTATTGAAGAAAAAATGTGGAGAAATTTGAGTTTTTAAAAACAACAATTCGGTTTCTAATTGTGTTTTTTCAAGATCTGCAACTCGTTTATGTTCTTCTAAAAAATCTAAAGTAATTTTAATGGCGGTAACAAACGTAACCACATAAAGCTCTCCAAACATCATATCTATAGTATAATTTAACGATAGATTTGTAATGGTTGCAGGACCTTCTGGCCATACATTTTGATTCACCATAAAGAAGGTTAAATTGAACTTTACAACCACCATAATAAAAATGGCAGATAGCATAAGCACAATATAAGATACATACCTTTTCTTAAAAGCAAGCTTAGGCATAAGCACATAAATATTAAGATAACACAATATCATGTGTATCGGAAAACCAAGCGTATTTGTTTTTAAAGAGTACCAATAAGGGAATTCTAAAACGCCTTCAAAAGAAACATCGTCAAAGTAACTACCCCAACGTAAAGTGTTTAGAGTAAAGTATCCTAACCAAAAAAGAATATGATGTTTTAAGGATACTTTATAGAGGTGATTTGATATAAAATCCACGAGAGTAAAATAAAATTAGAGGTATTTTTTGATGTTTACCTGAGTTAATGCGTTATCCGTCTAAATAACTTTTAATATTCGCTAAATTTATGAAAATTTAAATAATTAAACCGCTTAAATCGTTTTATGAAAAACTTTACTCTACTTTTTCTCGCTACCTTTTTAATCATTAGTTGTAACAAAAGTATCGAAAAAAAACAAGCTAAAAATGATTCTATAACCAAACATGTAAACCCTTTCATAGGTACAGGTGGTCATGGTCATACTTACCCTGGTGCAACAGTACCTTTCGGAATGTTACAAGTAAGTCCGGTAAACGGAAAAAGCAGTTGGGACTGGTGTTCTGGTTATCATTACTCCGATTCTATTGCTGTTGGTTTTAGTCATTTAAGTTTAAGTGGAACAGGCATTGGCGATCTAGCCGATGTTTTATTTATGCCAGTAAATAAAGCTGTAGACATCACTAACACACCAAAATCACGCGATTCCCTAAGTTATAAATCGACTTACAGCCATAACAACGAAAAAGCTACTCCGGGTTATTATCAAGTTTTTCTTGAAGACCATGATATTAATGTAGAATTAACAACATCGTTACGTACAGCGTACCACAAATACACCTTTAAACCTGCCGATACACAAACTGTAGTGGTAAACTTAGGTTTTGGGATTAATTGGGATAAAGCCACGGAAACCTCTATAAAAATTGAAGACGAATATACCATAAGCGGTTACCGTTACAGTACAGGTTGGGCTAGAAACCAAAAAGTATTTTTTGTTGCTAAGTTCTCTAAACCTATTACAAAACAAACTTTAGTTTCAGATAAAGAAACCATAGAGAATAATGTTGCCACAGGAATACAAACCGCAACACAACTGTTCTTTAAAGCAGATAACAACAATGAATTACTTGCTAAAGTAGCCTTATCATCGGTAAGTATAGATAATGCAAAAGATAATTTAGAAGCCGATGGTTTTAATTTTGAAACCGTTAAAAAACAGGCAGAATCTACTTGGGAAACTGCACTTTCTAAAATAAAAGTAGAGACTGAAATAGATTCTTTAAAAACTATTTTCTACACCGCAATGTATCATGCACAATTAGCGCCTGTTACTTTTAGCGATAAAAATGGTCAATTTAGAAAAGAGAACGACAGCATAGTTACTGCTACAAATTACACCGCATACTCTACCCTATCACTTTGGGATACCTTTAGAGCAGAACATCCTTTGCTTACTCTAATTGCACCAGATAAAGTTTCGGATATTACTAATACCATGTTAGCGTATTATGAAACTAAAAAGATTCTCCCTGTTTGGACACTTTACGGTAATGAAACCAACACCATGACGGGCTACCACTCTATTCCCGTAATTGTTGAAGCTTACTTAAAAGGTATTCGAGGTTTTGATGCTGAAAAAGCATACGAAGCCATGAAAACAACCATGATGCAAGATGAACGTGGTTTAAAATTTTATAAAGAATTTGGATACATTCCTTATAATTTATTAGATGAATCGGTTACTATAACACTTGAATATGCTTATGATGATTGGTGCGTGGCACAAATGGCTAAAGCTTTAGGAAAAACAGAAGATTACAATTATTTCTCAGAACGCTCAGAAGCTTACAAATTTTTATTTGATAATGAATCGGGCTTTATGAGAGGGAAATCTGAAAATGGAAAATCTTGGAACACACCTTTCGACCCTAAATACTCTAACCACAGAGAACATACCGATTATACCGAAGGTAACGCTTGGCAACACAGTTGGTTTGTACCACACAACGTAGAAAACTTTATCGAACTACACGGCAGCAACGATATATTCACCGACCGCTTAGAACAATTATTTACCGAAAGTTCTGAAATTACAGGAAGCAACACATCTGCTGATATTTCTGGTTTAATTGGGCAATATGCTCATGGAAACGAACCGAGTCATCATATTGCTTACATGTTTAATCACGCCGATAAACCTTGGCGTACACAATATTGGTCGCGCTATATTTTAGACACACAATACAACACCACACCTAACGGATTAAGTGGTAATGAAGATTGTGGACAAATGAGTGCTTGGTACGCTTTAAGTTCTATTGGCTTATACCCAATGAATCCAGCATCTACCGAATACGAAATTGGAAGTCCTATTTTTGATAAAGCGTCCATTAATATTTCAGAAGATAAAAGTTTTACTATTGAAGCAGAAAACGTTTCAGTAGAAAATATTTACATACAATCTGCCACACTAAATGGCACCCCTTTTAATCAATCCTTTATTTCTCATAAAACCCTTTTAGAAGGTGGAACACTTCATTTCACAATGGGAAATACACCAAACAAATCGTGGGGAATTAACACAAACAACGCAAAATAATGCATAGTATAGATGTAATAATAATTGTACTCTATATCCTATTAACCCTCGGTGTTGGTATTTGGATATCTAAACGTGCATCAAAAGGTTTAGACTCTTATTTTTTAGGAGGAAAAAGTATAAAATGGTACTACCTAGGGCTTAGTAATGGCTCCGGAATGTTCGATGTTTCGGGTACCGCCTGGATGGTTGGTTTACTCTTTTTATATGGTGCCAAAAGTTTCATGTTTATGTGGATGTGGCCGATATGGAATCAAATTTTCATCATGGTTTTCCTTGCCGTTTGGATTAGACGTTCAAACATAATGACAGGTTCAGAATGGATACTAACACGTTTTGGCGATGATAGAGCTGGCCGAGCTTCACACTTAATTGTGGCTATATTTGCTATTGTAGCTTCCGTAGGTTTTATTGCTTACTTTTTTGAAGGCGTTGGTAAATTTATGTCGGTTATTTTACCTTGGGATATTCCTTTTATTTTAAACGATGCTGTGCTATTAACTTCAAGTCAGAGTTATGCATTAATCATTATATTTTTAACCACTATTTACACCATTAAAGGCGGTATGTTTTCGGTAGTTGCTACTGAAGTTTTACAATACGGCATCATGGTTTTATCGGGTGTGTTAATTGCTATTTATGCTTTCATTTCGGTATCCGATGTGGAAATAAACAATATCATTTCTACAGAATGGAGTACTATTTTCTTCGGAAATTCTATTGAAGGCTCTTGGACAGGCGAACTCACCGCATTTAACAATTTAGTAGATACACAAGGTTACAAAATGTTTGGTGCTTTTATTGGCATGTGCTTGTTTAAAGGCTTTTTTGCGAGTATCGCAGGCCCAACGCCAAGTTATGATATGCAACGTATTCTATCGACTCGCTCGGTAAAAGAAGCCGCTTACATGAGTGGATTTACAAACCTTATTTTATTTATTCCTCGCTATTTACTTATTGCAGGTATTGTTGTTTTAGCTTTAGTATACTTAGCGCCATCTTTGGCAGCTTCACCCACATTAAGCTTAGACGATTTAGAAATTATATTACCTACCGTAATTAATAACCACGTTCCTGTTGGAATTAAAGGTTTATTACTTGCTGGGCTTTTAGCTGCGTTTATGTCAACTTTTTCAGCCTTTGTAAATTCAGGGCCTGCTTATGTTGTTAACGATATTTACAAAAAATACGTAAAACCAGAAGCCGAACCATCACATTATATAAAAGCCAGTCATATCACCTCTTTTGCTATTGTTATTCTTGGTGTTACTATGGGCTTTTTCGCCGAATCTATTAACGCAATAACCTTATGGATTACTAGTGCGCTTTATGGCGGTTACGTAGCATCGAATTTCTTAAAATGGATTTGGTGGCGTTTTAATGGTTGGGGCTACTTTTGGGGTATGACTTCTGGCTTAATTATTGCGACCATTCAGTTTTTATTAGACATGAATAAATCGAATTTCGAAGTCGGTTCTTGGCTATACCATTGTGCACATATTGATGTTATTTACATATTTCCAATTATATTCGCCGTGTCATTATTGGGGTCTTTTTTAGGCACCTATTTAACAGCGCCAACCAATATGGAAACCTTAAAAGCGTTCTACAACAACGTTCGCCCGTGGGGTTGGTGGCATCCGGTTTATAAAGCATTAAAAATAGACGAACCTGAGGTGACTAAAAATACAGATTTTAAAGCCGATATGTTAAATTGTCTAGTAGGTATTATATGGCAATCGAGTATGGTTTTACTACCAATTTATTTTATGATTAGAGATTACCCTAAAAGTTTAATAGCATTGCTTATTTTTATAATCACATCGGTTATTTTAAAATTTACATGGTTAGATAAAGTCCGTCAAATTCCTGACACCGAAGATTTACCTAACGAATAACAATTAACTCAAAAGTTGAAAAGAATGAAACAAATCCCTTGGCAAGAAAAACCTAGTCATTGTAATGATGTTATGTGGCGTTATAGCGAAAACCCTATTATAGATAGGTATGCCATTCCATCGTCTAATAGTATTTTTAATAGTGCCGTTGTGCCTTTTGAAGATGGTTTTGCTGGTGTTTTCCGTTGTGATAACAAAGCAGTACAAATGAATATTTTTGCTGGTTTCAGTAAAGACGGCATCAATTGGGATATCGAACACGAGCCTATTAAAATGCAGGCTGGAAATACAGAAATGATAGATTCTGATTATAAATACGACCCGCGTGTTGTTTTTATTGAAGATCGTTATTGGATTACTTGGTGTAATGGTTATAATGGCCCAACCATCGGTATTGGATATACTTTCGATTTTAAAGAGTTTTTTCAATGTGAAAACGCATTTTTACCATTCAACAGAAATGGTGTTTTGTTTCCGAAGAAAATAAACGGGAAATTTGCGATGTTAAGCAGACCAAGTGATAATGGCCACACGCCTTTTGGTGATATTTATATTAGTTACAGTCCAGATATGAAGTATTGGGGCGAACACCGCTGCGTTATGAAAGCCACAAACTTTGAAGATAGCGCATGGCAATGTACCAAAATTGGTGCTGGTCCAATCCCTATTTTAACTGATGAAGGTTGGCTTATGCTTTACCACGGTGTTATAAACACCTGTAACGGCTTTAGATATGCTATGGGTTCTGCGCTTTTAGAAGAAGACGCTCCCGATCAAGTTAAATACAGAACACAACCTTATTTATTAGGTCCTGCCGAAATTTACGAACAAGTGGGCGATGTACCAAATGTAGTTTTCCCATGCGCGGCACTACACGATACAGAAGAAGATAAATTGGCCGTATATTATGGCGCTGCCGATACAGTAGTCGCTTTAGCTTTTGGAAAATTAAGCGAAGTGGTAGAATTTACAAAAAACAATAGTTTATAAAGCGATACAGATGAAGTTGAAGGTCACATTTTTATGGTTATTAAGTTGTAGCATTTCGGCTTTAAGTTGTGCTCAAGAAGAAACAACCATTATTCCCGAAACGTATACCGCTTATAAAGCTTCAGAAGCTATAACTATTGATGGTGAATTTAACGAAGATGCTTGGAGCAAAGTCGCTTGGACCAACCCATTTATAGATATTGAAGGCAAAAAACAACCTAAGTATAAAACAGAAGTTAAAATGCTTTGGGATGACACTTATTTTTATGTTTTAGCCAAAATGGACGAGCCACATGTTTGGGGAGATATCACGAAGCGCGATGCCATTATTTTTCATAATAATGACTTTGAAATTTTTGTAGATCCAACCGGAGATACTCATAATTACTACGAGCTTGAGATAAACGCACTAAACACCGCTTGGGATTTATTTGTAAGCAAACCTTACCGAAACAGCAATGTAGTATTGAACGATTGGAATATAACCGGTTTAAAATCGGCTGTAAAAGTTAACGGCACCATCAATACCCCAAACGATATCGATAAAGGTTGGGTTCTAGAAATTGCTATTCCTTGGGCGGCTTATAAAACTGGTTACTTTCATAAAAATGTACCTACCGATCAATTTTGGCGTGTCAATTTTTCTAGAGTCAATTGGGATCATCAAATTACCAATGGCAAATACGAAAGAAAAAAAGACGCTAACGGCAAATTGTTGCACGAATACAACTGGGTCTGGTCGCCAATGGGTGTTATAAATATGCACGAACCCGAAAAATGGGCTTATGTTTTATTTTCTTCGGAAGCACCAAAAACAGCAAATACTTTTACCATTCCTCAAGATGATAAACTAAAATGGGAATTGTATGAACTGTATCGCGTACAAACCGCACATTTTAAAAAAAATCAAACCTATTTTACTTCAATAGAAGAATTAACGACTTCAGAAATAAAAATAGACGAAAAATTAATAACACCAACTCTGGAAATGCACAGTACCGGATGGAATATTTCAGTTAAAAGTCCGTTCACCAATAAGGTACTCACCGTTACAGAAGATGGAAAATTTATATCAAAATAATAACTCATGAACGTATTAAAAATAGCATTTTTAAGCCTACTATTAAGTGTAGTATCTTGCGACAAAACAGTAAAAACTGCAACGGTAAGCGAAACCAAAACCGCAACTGTTGAAGCTCCAGCAAAATTTAAATATTGGAGCTGGATGACTGTTGGAAATAAAAAATCAGATTCGGCCTATACAACACATTTTAAAAAATTAAAAAATAATGGTTTCGACGCTGTTTTATTAAATACCGGTGCCGATCCAAAACTTTTAAAAAGATTAACTCCTATAGCAACAAAAGAAGGCTTAGAAGTACACGCTTGGATGTTTACAACCAACCGCCCAGGAGATTCTATTGCGCAACAACACCCAGAATGGTATATGGTGAGTAGAAGCGGAAAGTCTTGTTTTCTTAAAGAAGAACGACCTTACGTTGGGTATTACCAATGGTTATCGCCAAGTCACCCAGAAGCGAGAAAACATATTTTAAGTTTAGTAGAAGGATTAGCGGAAGTTGAAGGAGTTGCTAGTGTACATCTAGATTATATTCGTTACCCAGATGTATTTTTACCTATTGGCTTACTTCCAAAATACGATTTAAAACAAGAAGAGGAATTGCCAGATTACGATTTTGATTATTCCGATGCTAGTGTAGAAAAGTTTATGGCAATACACCATAAAAATCCACGAGAAATGGAAAACCCAGCTATCGATATGGAATGGAAAAACTTCCGTCTAAATGAGATCAAATCTTTGGTTAACGAAGCTTATGATGTGGTACACAAACACAATAAAAAATTAAGTGCAGCCGTATTCCCTTATCCTGAAATGGCTGACCATATGGTGCGCCAACGTTGGGATAAATGGAAAATCGATATGGTTTTACCAATGATTTACTACAACTTTTATAATGAAGAATTAGATTGGATTGGTTACGCAACAAAACAAGGTGTTGATGATTTAGAAGGTCGCCCAACCGAATTGCATACCGGTTTATACACACCAAAATTAAGCGTACCCGATTTAAAATCGGCTATACAATTAGCGAAAGATAATGGCGCCAAAGGTGTTGCTTTTTTCGATGATTATAGCATGTCTGACGAACAATTTGAAGTCATTAAAAATTCTAAAGAATAAATTATCATGAACAAAAGTGTTTATATCGTTTTACTAACCCTTTGTTTTTATGCTTGTAAAAAAGAAACACAAGTTGAAGCAAAACCAACAACACTAACCGCTTTTGTTAATACATTTATCGGTACCGATGGCCCAGGGAATACGTACCCTGGAGCCACTGTTCCGTTTGGTATGGTGCAATTAAGCCCAGATCATGGCATACCAGGTTGGGATAGAATTGCAGGGTATTTTTATCAAGATTCTATCATTTCTGGATTTTCACACACACATCTTAGTGGTACAGGTGCCGGCGATATGTACGATATTTTGGTCATGCCAACTAACAGTCGTTTTTCAGAAAAAATTAAAGCCAATAACTTCAAACCGTTTTCTAGTTTCTCTCACGATAACGAAACGGCTTCACCGGGTTATTACAGCGTAATGTTATCCGATTTCGGCATTAAAGCAGAAGTTACGGCAACGCGACGCACAGGTATTCATCAATATACTTTCCCAAAGGATAGTTTATCACAAATTCATATCGATTTAGGGTATTCTCTAAACTGGGATAAACCCACAGACACTTACTTTAAAGTGGTCGATAACGAAACTATAGAAGGTTACAGAATGTCTAAAGGTTGGGCTAGAGACCAACGTTTATTCTTCGTTATAAAACTGTCAAAACCTTTTAAATCTTATTCACTTTTAGAAGATAATAAACCTGCAACGTCTCCATTAAAAGGGATTAACACCAAATTAATTCTTGATTTCGATACTAACGAAAACGAACAGATTATTTTAAAAACAGGCCTATCTACAGGTAGTATTGACGGCGCATACAAATCTATTGCTACGGAAGCGCTTAGTTTCGATTTTGACGCTTACAAAAAACAAGCCGATAGTATTTGGAACCAACAACTACAAAAAATTACGATTGAAACTAATGATGTGGAACAGAAAACTATTTTCTACACCATGCTATATCAATCGATGTTAGCACCAACTTTATTAAGCGATTTAAATGGCGATTATAAAGGTGCAAACGATACCATAATGAACTCCAAAAACTACGATAGATACGATACCTTTTCGTTGTGGGACACCTATCGCGCGGCACATCCTTTACATACAATTCTGCACCCAAAACGTGTGTCTAGCATGGTAAACTCTTTATTAGCGCATTACAACGAAACCGGCTTACTGCCCGTTTGGTCTATGCAAGGTAACGAAACCAACATGATGATTGGTTACCACGCTGTGCCTGTAATTGTGGATGCCTATTTTAAAGGTATTGAAGATTTTGATGCCGAATTAGCTTTTGAAGCTTGTAAAGCCAGCGCCATGGATCAGTCAAGACAAATTGATGATTACATGACTTATGGTTATGTACCTATTGATGAAAGCCACGAAAATTGGTCGGTTTCAAAAACATTAGAATATGCTTATGATGATTGGTGTATTGCGCAATTCGCTAAAGCTTTAGGTAAAACGGAAGACTATACAACATTTTCAAAACGTGCTAATTACTGGAAAAACATATACGACGATTCTAGCACTTTTATGAGACCAAAATATAAAAACGGTACCTTTATAGAAGATTTTATTCCGAAGGATTACACACTTTATTTTTGTGAAAGTAACGCTTGGCAATATGTTTGGTCTGTGCCTCACGATATTGAAGGCCTAGTATCTACCATAGGAAAAGAAACGGCTTTCGAGAAAAAGTTAGACTCCATGTTTTCTTATTATCCTTTAAAAGAAGATAAACTTCCTATTTTTAGTACCGGAATGATTGGCCAATACGCTCACGGTAACGAGCCGAGCCATCATGTTGCTTACTTATACAACTACATTGGCAAACCATGGAAAACACAAGAAAAAGTTAGAGAAATTCTAAAAACTCAATATAAAAATGCACCTAACGGGCATTGCGGAAATGAAGACTGCGGGCAAATGTCGTCTTGGTATATATTTAGTAGTTTAGGTTTTTATCCGGTAAATCCGGCACAAGGTATTTATAGTTTTGGTGCGCCATTGCACGATAAAGCAACTATTCATTTAGAAAATGGACATAGCTTTACGGTTTCCGCAGAAAACAATAGTGACGCCAACAAGTATATTCAATCTATTACCCTTAACGGAAAAAAAATCAATCAAAGTTATATTTCTCATAAAACCATTATGCAAGGTGGCGAGTTGGTTTTTGTTATGGGAGATACGCCAAATAAGGATGATGAATTCCTAATGGCACCATCATCAGAAGTATTTAATTAACGATTAAGTTATGTCGAGTAGAAGAAAATTTATAAAAAAAGCAGCATTAGGTTCTGTGGCATTTAGCGCATTTAGTGCTTGCGGTGTTCAAGCCTCCAATGCAACAACGGCTCCTAAAGAAGCGCCAATAAAAACTGCAAAAAAACCATTAATTATTTCTACTTGGAATCATGGTTTAGCAGCAAACCAAGCCACTTGGGAGGCACTAAATGCAGGTAAATCTGGACTTACCGCCATAGAAAAAGGCTTAAATATTTCTGAAGCCGATCCAAAAGTTCGAAGTGTTGGGTATGGCGGGCTTCCGGATAGAGAAGGTAAAGTAACTTTAGATGCTTGTATTATGGACCAAAATAGTGATTGTGGTTCTGTATCTTTTTTACAAGGTATTAAACACCCTATTTCAGTTGCAAAAAAGGTTTTAGAAGAAACACCGCACGTGATGTTATCTGGACAAGGTGCTTTGAATTTCGCACTATCTCAAGGTTTTAAAGAAGAAAACTTACTAACACCAGAATCTGAAAAAGCCTGGAAAAACTGGTTAGAAAAATCGAAATACCAACCCGTGATAAATATTGAAAATCACGATACCATTAGTATGCTTGTTATTGATAAAGACGGGAACTTAACTGGTGGCTGTACAACAAGTGGAGCCGCATGGAAAATGCATGGTCGCGTTGGAGACTCCCCTATTATTGGTGCTGGTTTATTTTTAGATAACGAAGTAGGCGCCGCTGCCGCAACAGGTTTAGGCGAAGCCGTAATTAGAACGGCTGGAAGCGCTATGGTTGTAGAACTTATGCGCCAAGGTTTATCGCCAAATGAAGCTTGTAAAACCATTGTAGAACGTATTTACAACAAACATAAAAACCATAAAGACATGCCTTATTTACAAGTTGGTTTTATAGCCGTAAATAAGCAAGGTGAGTATGGTGGTTACAGCTTACGTGGTGGTTTCAATTTCGCAGTTTGCGATGCAGACAACGGAAACCGAATGGAGAAACCTGATTTTAAAATGACTTGGAAAGATAAATAATGACCCTAATGAAAAATAAATTATACAAACCATTTTTAGCAACTGCTATTTGCCTTTTAACGCTAACGGCTTGCCAAGAAAAAACACCTAAAGTTTACACGGAAGCTGATATTAATATCATTCCGAAAATTGAAAAGGTTCAAATAAATCCTGGCGTTTTTGAATTTAATAAAAACACCATGTTTGTTGTTTCTAATGACGAACAAAAAAATGCTGCTACATTATTACAAGATAAATTTAAATTAGCAGCGAATTGGGATTTAGCAATCACCGATGCTTCAGAAAAAAGTAATATTATTAGCTTTAAAGAAGACAAAAACTTAGCGGAAGAAACTTATAAATTAACCGTTACAAATGCGCAAATAACTATTGAAGCTTCAGGTAACTCAGGATACTTATATGCTGTACAATCTTTACGTCAATTACTACCAACAGCTATAGAAAGTAAAAATGTGGTGAGTGATATTTCATGGGAAATTCCAAATATTGAAATTGAAGATAGCCCACGTTTTCAATATCGCGGCTTAATGCTCGATTTATCACGTCATTTTTTCGACGCAGCTTATATCAAAGAAACAATCGATGCCATATCCATGCTAAAAATGAATGTATTGCACCTTCATTTAGTAGACGATCAAGGTTGGAGAATTGAAATAAAAAAATACCCAAAACTAACCGAAGTTGGTGCATGGCGTGTAGATCAAGAGGATATCCCTTGGAATTCTAGAACCAAAAATAGTCCTGATGACAAAGCCACTTACGGTGGTTTTTTAACTCAAGAAGAACTTGAAAATATTGTTGCTTACGCACAATTAAAAGGAATTGAAGTGATTCCTGAAATAGAAATGCCTGCCCATGTTTCTAGTGCTATTGCAGCATATCCAGAATTATCATGTTTAGCAGAACCTATTGGTGTGCCATCGGGCGCTTTATGGCCAATTACAGATATTTACTGCGCAGGTAAAGAGCACACTTTTGAGTTTTTAGAAGATGTTTTAACTGAAGTTATGGATATATTCCCATCGAAATACATTCATATTGGTGGTGATGAAGCCACAAAAACCAACTGGAAAACTTGTCCGCACTGTCAAAAAAGAATTAAAGATGAAGATTTAGAAGGTGTTGAAGAACTTCAAAGTTATTTCATTAAAAGAATAGAAAAATTCATTAATTCCAAAGGAAAAAAACTTGTAGGTTGGGATGAGATTTTAGAAGGTGGTCTTGCTCCTGACGCTACAGTAATGAGCTGGCGCGGGTTTAAAGGCGGACTAGAAGCAGCTGCTCAAGGTCACGATGTAATTATGACACCTGTTTCGCATTCTTATTTCGATTATTACCAAGGTCCACCAGAACAAGAACCTGCTGGAGGTGGTGGTTTTACACCTTTAAATAAAGTTTATGAATTTGATCCGGTTGTAGAAACGATGAGCGAAGCCGAAGCGAAACACGTTTTAGGTGGACAAGCCAACTTATGGGCTGAGTTTGTGCCAACAACATCGCATTCGCAATACATGATTTTTCCGAGATTAACTGCTTTAGCCGAAACCGTTTGGAGTGCTAAAAACTTAAGAGATTGGGACGATTTCTCTAGACGACTACCAGCTGCTTTTGAGCGTTATGAATATTTAGGCATAAACTATTCAAAAAGTTCATTTATCGTGACCTCTAAAATGGAAACGAGTGTTGAAAACAAAACCGTATCGCTAGTTTTAAAAAATGAATACGCAGTATCTGATATTCGTTATGCTTTAAATGATGAACCTTTAAATAGCGATTCAAAACATTATACAGAACCTATTATTTTATCTAAAACAACCGCTGTAAAAGCTGGCTTATTTAAAGATGATGTTATAGTTGGAAACGTTTTTAAAGACACGGTTAAATTCCATAATGCTGTGGCTCATAAAACCACTTACCAAACAGAATACCATAAAAGGTACCAAGGTGTTGGCGCATATAATTTAGTAAATACACTAAGAGGTACTAAAAACTTTAGAGATGGTAGATGGCAAGGTTGGTTAAACAGCGCTGCCGAAATCACTATCGATTTAGAAAAAGAAACGCCAATCAACATGCTTACTATTGGTAGTATGGAAAATCAAAAAAACGGCATCTACTACCCGACTTTAATTCAGGTTTTCACCTCTAAAGATGGTGAAACATTTAAAGAAACCGTCACTTTTAAAAGACCATACGCAGATAGCTCTGAACCTGAACTGAAAGATTTTATATTAGAGTGTAAAGCAGAATCTGCACGATTTGTGAAAGTAAAAGTAAGCACTTCTAAAAATGAAAAGAATACCAACGAAGGTTGGTTATTTATAGACGAAATACTAATCGATTAAAATTCGATTAGTATTTCTGTTTTACTAAGTAAATACCGCTTAATTTAGATCCTGTAATAACCATCTATAAACATCTCTATCCGATGATAAAAAAGCTTTTTATTGTATCTATCCTAATAAATACCTTGGCTGTAAATGCACAAGAATTCACTAAATATGTAAATCCTTTCATAGGAACTTCAAACTTTGGAGCCACCAATCCTGGAGCCATCGCACCTCGAGGCATGGTAAGTGTATCCCCTTTCAACGTGGCGGGAACACAAAATACTTTAGAAAAAGATAGTCGATGGTTATCTAACCCTTACGTGAACGAAAACTCCTTTTTAACAGGCTATTCTCACGTCAATTTAAGTGGTGTTGGTTGTCCGGATTTAGGCGTTATCCTTTTAATGCCAACCACGGGCGATGTTGAAACCAATCATTTAAAATACGGAAGTACCTACACCAACGAAACAGCCCAAGCAGGTTATTACTCTAATGTTTTAACAAAATATAATATTAAGGTTGAAACCACAACAACAACCAGAACGGGTATTTCTAGATATACATTTCCGAAAGGACAATCGAACATCTTATTAAATTTAGGCTTAGGCTTAACCAATGAGGAAGGTGCTGCTATAAAAATAGTATCGCCAACAGAAATTGAAGGTATGCGCACTGTGGGCTCATTTTGCTATTACAAACCCGAAGAAGCCTATCCTGTTTATTTCGTTGCAAAATTTAGTAAACCTGCAACAAATTATGGTGTTTGGAAAACCCCTAAAAAATATAAGGGTGCTGAAGCTGCTTGGATGCCATACAATGGAAAACCAAGACTTATGGAAGGCTATCGCAAAGAAGTTTTAGGCGATAGTATTGGTAGTTATTTTTCTTATCAATTTGAAAAACCAACTCAAGTAGAAGTTAAAATTGGAGTTTCATACGTGAGTATTGAAAATGCACGCGAAAATTTAGAGCAAGAAACACAAGATTTCAGTTTTGAAGCCATACACCAACAAGCTGAAGCATATTGGGAACAGCAACTTTCCAAAATCAAGGTTGAAGGTGGTACTGAAGATGATAAAACCATTTTTTACACTGCACTTTATCACACTTTAATTCATCCCAATATTTTAAATGATTTTAATGGTGAATATCCAAAAATGGCGACCCGAGAAACTTTAAAAACTGAAAACACGCGATTTACAGTGTTTTCATTTTGGGATACCTACAGAAATCTTCACGCTTTAATGTCTTTGGTTTACCCGAAGCAACAATCGGATATGGTTAAAAGCATGCTCGATATTTATGATGAAAGTGGCTGGTTACCAAAGTGGGAACTCAACGCCACCGAAACCACAACTATGGTAGGCGATCCCGCTGGTATTATTTTAACCGATACCTATTTAAAAGGCATTACAGATTTCGATATTGAAAAAGCCTATGAAGCTATGGTAAAAAGTGCTGATGCTTTAGAAAATAATCCGTTGCGACCTGGCATTGAACCGTATATTGAAAATGGCTATTTAAATACCGATCAAAATGGTTCAGTTTCTACCACTCAAGAATATAACGCTACCGATTACTCCATTTCATTATTAGCCAAAGCGCTAAATAAAAAAGACGATTACAAACGTTTTTCTAAGCGTTCGATTTCATATAGAAAACTATTTGATAAAGACTTAAAACTTTTACGTCCGCGTAATGCAGACGGCACTTGGCACGAACCTTTCGATCCGTTAGCCGGGGCAAATTTCACTAAAAACATTGGTTTTATTGAAGGTAACGCTTGGCAATATGCTTTTATGGTATCCCATGATATTAAAGGTTTAATGAAACTTATGGGCGGTAAAAAAGGCTTTAGCGAACAACTTCAAAAGGCATTTAGCAGCAAACAATTCGATATGGCCAACGAGCCAGATATTGCTTATCCATATTTATTCAATTATGTAAAAGGAGAAGAATGGCGTACACAACAATTAGTACATGAGTTGATGGATGAATATTTTCAAAACCAACCTGCTGGCTTACCAGGTAATGATGATACAGGCACCATGTCGGCTTGGTTAATTTACAGCATGATGGGTATTTATCCTGTATCTCCTGGAGACCCTATTTACACGATATCAACGCCTGTTTTCGATAAAATAACCATCGATTTAGACTCAAATTACTACCAAGGCAAAACGCTTGTTATTGAAAAATCGGGTACTAAAAAAGGTATTATAAACACAATTCAACTTGATGGTAAGGCGCATAATAGCTACTTCATCAACCATTCAGATTTAATAAAAGGTTCAAAATTAAAAATCAATTTAAAATGAAAATCAGATTCATAGCCCTATGTATTTTTTTAATTAGTAGTTCACAGTCTTTTTCACAAGAGCAACTAGAAAAAATAATATTCGAAGATCAACAAGTTAATTACGGAAAACCAACGGTGGATAATCCGGATATTATAAGACTGCAAGGTGGCCGTGTGATTTTAAAGAAAGTCACTGTTCCGAAGTTTAAAAAAGGTACCGATGTCCATATTAAACTATCATTGCGTTCTAATGGTGATAAATGGGATAAATCAGGTTCTTGCTTCGTAATTACAAATCCTGATGATATTTCATTTTTAAATTTAGCAGAAGGCAAAACTAAATTTCCGAAGGAATCTTATACCAACGAAAAACACGGCGGTGTAAAAGCGACTGAAGATTACAAACCTGTAGTTGAATTATTACGCTTTATGACGCCATTTGGAGTTGGCCATTATAGTACCGATGAAGTAAAACACAGAAAACCTGTTTATGTGCCACATTGGGAAAAAGAAGTGGTTTGGAATCAAGACATATCAGAGCTTGAAAGTATTGTTAGCGATACTTTCTATGTAGGTGTTTGGATTGATGCATGGAGTAAAGTTGGATATAAAGTAGATTTAAGCCTAATCTATTCTGGCAGACCAAAACAACAACGTGAAGTATTACCTTTAGTGAATGCGGTAAACTATGTAAAAGGACAGGCTTTACCAGATTTTTTTGCTAACCGATCTTTAGAGCATACTTTTGTTTTAGATAAAAACATTAAAAATGCTAAACTACATTATATTACCACAGGTCACGGTGGACATAGTGGTGGTGATGAGTTCATTAAAATAAAAAACACCGTTTTAGTTAACGGTAAAACAGTAATAGATACTATCCCGTGGAGAGACGATTGCGCATCTTTTAGACGTTTTAACCCAACTTCTGGAGTTTGGTTACGTAAAGACTCTACTTATTACAGAGATAGAAAAACAAAAACATATAAGATTAAGGAAATTGAAGAGCGTTTAGCGTCTTCAGATCTTTCTC
The DNA here is from genome assembly GCF_009796825.1 of Algibacter sp. L3A6. Lineage (GTDB taxonomy): Bacteria > Bacteroidota > Bacteroidia > Flavobacteriales > Flavobacteriaceae > Algibacter. The sequence continues at coordinate 3,146,829 of NZ_CP047030.1, read as the reverse complement.
GCTCAAATTGGTGTCCTGGTTCTAAGGTAGAACCTTTTGTTGCAGAACTAGGTGACCTAAAATCTGGCGAGCAATCTTTAACTATTACAATACCAGCTACAGCAGCCGGAAAAGATAAATCTAACCATTGGTTAGTGTCTGCTTATATCACCTACGACAAATAATTTTGTTGAATTAAATTCTTTTTAACCAACACCTTTTCAAACCTGTTATTCGTCGAACTAATTTTCTAATAATCTTTTATGTCACTTACTTTAGGGTAAGTTTATTTGAAGTTTAGTTTTGTTTTATTTTAAGTCTAAGGGAGGATCCTCATAACGTCCTCCCTTTTCTTAAAAGAATAAAATAGTTTTCTACTAACTTAGTATTTGTTTCAATACATTATAACATCTAATTTAGTCAACAATTAAAACTATCTGCAAAATTCAAAAAAACAATTAATCGACTAAAGAATTAGAATGGGAGCCAACCATTAGATTTTTTGTATTTTTTTTATTTATTCAGATTTAATAATAAAAATCAAAAAAAATATGCAATCACCAAAAAAAAGTAATCTAGTTCCAATCGTTATTATAGCGAGTTTGTTTTTCATTTTTGGATTCGTTACCTGGATCAACGGGGCGTTAATTCCTTTCATGAAAACCATAAACGAATTAACAGATGCGCAATCTTATTTAGTCGCTTCTGCATCATACATCTCTTTCGTTTTAATGGCATTACCAGCATCTTATATATTAAATAAGATAGGTTATAAAAAAGGTATGTCTTTGGGCTTAATTATTATGGGTATAGGTGCTTTACTTTTTATACCTGCAGCCGAAGCTAGAACTTATTGGGTGTTTTTAACAGGTATTTTTATTCAAGGTGTTGGTATGACGCTTTTACAAACAGCTGCCAACCCATACATCACAATTTTAGGTCCAATGGAAAGTGGTGCGAAACGTATTGCTATTATGGGAATAGCAAACAAAACCGCCGGAGCTTTAGGATCTTTAATTTTTGGTGCTTTACTACTATCGGGTATAGATGAAGTTAAGGATAAATTAGGAAGCGTTTCTTTAGAAGAGAAAAATGTACTTTTAGATACTATGGCCGATAGCGTATTTATGCCTTATTTAATTATGGCTATCGTTCTTTTTGTATTGGGTGTTTTAATTAGAATGGCTCCATTACCAGATGTTGAAGCAGAAGACTCAGAGGATGCAACAGAAGGTAAAAGCACTAAAACTAGTATCTTTCAATTCCCACATTTATGGTTAGGTGTTTTAGCCTTATTTGTATACGTAGGCGCAGAAGTAATTGCTGGAGATACTATTATATCTTACGGAATCTCTTTAGGTTTTACAGGAGAAGAAGCTAAGTATTTTACAACATACACCCTTATGGCCATGGTAGCAACTTATGCATTAGGTGTGTTTTTAATTCCAAAATACGTTAAACAAAAAACAGCTTTAATAGCAAGTGCAATACTTGGTATTGTATTTAGTTTATGTATTTTATTTACTACAGGTTTCACTTCTATTCTGTTTGTAGCCGCTTTAGGTATCGCAAATGCCTTAGTTTGGCCAGCTATTTGGCCTTTAACATTGGAAGGTTTAGGGAAATTTACCAAAACCGCTTCTGCCCTATTAATTATGGCTATTTCTGGTGGTGCAATTATTCCACCATTATACGGTAGAATTGTAGATGCTAATAAGAACGAACTCATATTAAGTGGTATAGATCAAGTACAAGCAACTTCAAGCGCTGCAACAAGTAGTTATTGGATCTTAATTCCTTGCTACGCTCTTATTTTGTTCTTTGCTGTATGGGGACATAAAATTGGAAAGAAATAAACATCTCATAGAACAAAAAACACTAACAATTCAATTGATAAAAATGGCAAAACACATTCTAAATACAACAAAACTGAATAATTCCTACTTGGTAGTTTTATCGGTTTTCATGTTATGCTTTAGCTGTAAAGGTGAAGCTAAAGTTGAAGTTGATACTCCTCAGAAACCAAATATTGTTTTTATAATGAGTGATGACCATGCTTACCAAGCCATTAGCGCTTACGGTCATGGATTAAACAACACGCCGAATATTGATAGAATTGCTAAAGAAGGTGCTATTTTTAATAAAGGTTTTGTAAATAATTCAATTTGTGCACCAAGTAGAGCAGCAATGCTTACGGGTAAACATAGTTTTAAAAATGGTAAAGTTGATAATATTCGCCCTTTTAATTGGGATCAAGATAACTTCGCTAAAGCATTGCAAAAAAACGGATATGAAACAGCCTTAGTAGGCAAAATTCATTTAGATGGTTTACCACAAGGCTTCGATTATTCTAATGTGCTTCCTGGTCAAGGACAATACTACTCGCCAGATTTTATCGAGAATGGTGTTAAGAAAACATATCCAGGTTACATTACCCATGTAACTACAGATATCGCTTTAGATTGGTTAGATACTAAGCGTAAAAAAGACAAGCCATTTTTGTTAATGTATCATCAAAAAGCACCGCATAGAACATGGATGCCAGAAGAAAAGTACTTGACTTTAATGGATAGTATAACATTCGATCCGCCTGCAAATTTCTTTGATGATTATGAAGATAGACCTGCAGCAGCTGGACAAGAAATGAGCATCTATAAAGACATGGATTTGGTTTACGATTTAAAAATGCTTGATAAGGAAGGCGAACTTAAAACGAAATATAGAAGTATGTTTCAAAAGAGGTACGATAGAATGACCAAAGAGCAAAAAGTCGCTTGGGATGCTTATTACGACCCTATTATTGCCGATTTTAAATTAAGAAACTTAGAAGGTAAAGATTTAGCTATTTGGAAATATAACCGATACATGCACGACTACCTTAGAACAATACAATCTGTAGATGATGGTGTTGGTCAAGTTTTAGATTATTTAAAAGAAAACGGTTTAGAAGAAAATACAATTGTTGTGTATACCTCTGATCAAGGTTTCTATCTAGGTGAACACGGTTGGTTCGATAAGCGCTTTATGTATGAAGAGTCTTTTAGAACACCTATTTTAATGAAATACCCAAAAGAAATAAAAGCGGGTACAGTAATTGATGAGTTAGTACAAAATATTGATTTTGCACCAACATTTTTAGATTATGCAGGAGCAGAAATAGATGAATCAATTCAAGGCGAATCGTTAAGAAAATTAGTAAATGGAGAAGCAAGTGAATGGCGAGATGCTATTTACTACACCTTTTATGAGTATCCTGCGGAGCACAAAGTAAAGCGTCATTATGGAGTAAGAACAGATCGTTATAAGCTAATTCATTTTTATTATGATATTGATAAATGGGAACTGTATGATTTAGAAAAAGATCCAACAGAAATGCATAATGCTTATAACGATGTTGAATATACCTCTGTAAAAGAAGACATGCATAAGCAATTGGAAAAAATGAGAATAAAATATGGTGATAGCGATGCTTTAAATGAAGAAAATTTAGAACGCTATTTAAGCGTAAAAAACATAAAAAACTAATAATCCATATTTTGATAAAACAGCACACCATTTTATTTACACTTCTATTATTAATAACCTTTGGCTTTGCCCAGGAGCCAGTTAATTATTTAGAAGAGTCTGAAGCCGATTTCACCAAAAGGATGCAATGGTTTACAGATGCTAAATATGGTATGTTCATTCATTTTGGGTTGTACAGTCAATTAGGAGGTATATACAAAGGCAATGAAGAAGGGAGATATGCCGAATGGATACAAAGCAATCAAGATATTCCAGTAAATGAATATGCTAAATTAATTAAGACTTGGAACCCGAAAGACTTTAATGCCTCTAAAATTGTAAAATTGGCGAAAAAGGCAGGGATGAAATATTTGATAATTACCACAAAACACCATGAAGGTTTTAGTTTATGGGATTCTGAGTTCACCGATTTTGATATTGCGGAATCACCAATGAAAGGACGTGATTTTGTAAAGGAATTATCCGATGCTTGTAAAAAAGAAGGCATTCATTTTGGAACGTATTACAGTATTATCGATTGGCATCACCCTAGTCAGGTTGTTAAGATTGATGAAAAAACCAAAAAAAATAATTGGGGGCAAATTAGCATGAAATCAGACCGAAAAGCTGAATATGTTAATTATATGAAAAATCAAATTAAAGAGCTTATTGAGAATTACGACAGCGAAATTATTTGGTTTGATGCAGATTGGATTGACTGGTGGACTTTAGAAGATGGTAAAGATTTGTATCAATATATAAGAACCTTAAAACCTAGTATTATTATTAATAACAGAGTTGCTAAAAGAAAAATATTTAAAAAAGATTTTGGTACTCCAGAACAGTTTCACTTAGAAGATAAAGTAGATTATTACTGGGAAGCTTGTTATACCTTAAATGATTCTTGGGGATATAAAATTAAAGATACAGATTGGAAAACTCCAGAAGTAGTATATGCTAAATTAAAAGATATTAATGGTAAGGGCGGTAACTTGTTATTAAATATTGGTCCTGATGGTGATGGAAATGTGCCAAAAGAATCTGTAAATATTTTAGTAGAAGTCGGGAAAATGTTAAAAAAAGAAGCGAAGTAATACATAAAACCGGGTATTTAGCAATAAGTAAAAAAGACACATAAATATGAAATTTAAAATCACATCTATATTAATCTGTCTATGTTTGGTATCAATTAAGTTATATAGCCAAAGCATATCTGTAGATGAATACAACGTTTCTTGGACAGAGAAAAGTAAAATAGCTTCTGATGCCATGCCACTTGGTAATGGAACAACAGGTGCTTTAGTTTCTGTTTTGGAAGATGGCCATATTTGGATTTCTGTTAGACATATTGATGCTTGGTCTGAAGCGCACCGACTTTTAAAATTAGGAGATGTAGAAGTTGAAGTGTCTCCAAACCCTTTCGAAAAGACATTTAAACAAGAACTTGTTTTAAATAATGGTGTCATTTATTTAGAAGGCGACGATGGTTTTAAATCTAAAATTTGGATTGATAAAAATAGTGAAATCATTCATATTGAAAACAATGCAGATTCAAAATTTAAATTGAATGTAAAACTTCATGATTGGAGAGATGAAGCTCAAATTATTAAAGAAACAAATCTTAAAGGCATTCCTGGTGGAATAACCGAATCTGCTGATGTTATTGTTGCAGATAATAACAAAGCAATTACTTGGTATCATAGAAACACTAATACAAAAGCTTTCGATTGGACAATAAAAGCTCTTGAAATTCCGAAACCAGATAACTTAGATAATGTTTTAGAAAACCGAACTTTTGGTGCTATGATAATTGGTGATAAAATGACCAATACATCAAGCACTAGCATGGTTTCTAAAGCGCGTAAGTGTAATCATTTAAAAATTCATACACTTAACAAACGTGTTGAAAGCGCTGATAAATGGTTATCTCTAATTGATAATGAAGCTTCAACGAAAGAAAATCTAAAATTAAATTGGGAAAACCATGTAAGTTGGTGGAACAATTTCTGGAAAAGTAGTTACATTCATTTAAGCGGTTTTAAAGAAGCAAAACAAACGAGTGCAGGTTACGCTTACACCATGTATTTAAATGCTATGGCCGGAGAAGGTGAATTCCCTATAATTTGGAATGGCTCTATGTTTGCTCCTGATTTAAACGAAGTTTTACAAAGAAACCATACAGGCATAAAACATTTTAAAGATAAAGACCATCGCTCATGGGGTAACTTGATGTTGCATCAAAATGTGCGCTTACCCTTTTACTCCATGAACGCTGCTGGGCAATTTAAATATGCCAATTCTTTTATCAACCTATACATGAGAGGTTTTGATTTAATGAAAGAACATTCAAATACCGTTTTTGGTCATGAAGGTACGGTAATTAGAGAATCAACAACACTATGGGGAGTTATTGCTCCGGGTGTATATGGAATAGACAGAACAGGTTTAGAACCAGGACAACAACAATCTCAATGGCATAGAACACACTGGAATGCAGGTTTGGAAGTAGCTTGGTATTTATCAGAACGTTTTGATTATACACAAGATGAAACTTTTGCAACAGAAGAGTTTATCCCTTTTGCTTCAGAAATTGTAAAGTTTTTCGATTTACATTGGCCACATAAAGACGGGAAATTATACTTCCCAGATGTTCATGTACTAGAATCGTTTCGCGATGCAGATAATCCCATGCCATTTATTGCAGGTTTACGCTCTGTGTTGAATCGCTTACTTAATTTACCAGAACATTTAACTACTAAAGCAGATAGAACTTACTGGAAAGAATTATTGGCTCGAGTTCCTGAAGTTCCTACGCGAATGAGAAACGGAACTAAAATTTTGGCAAATGCTGAAGTTATAAAATCTAAAAAAGCAAATGTAGAAGTTGCAGAATTGTATTCTGTTTTTCCATATCACTTATATGGTGTTGGTTTGCCCGATTTAAAAATGGCGCAAGACACTTATAAAAATAGAACGACTTTAGTAAATGATGTTGGCGGACAAAATCCAAAATGGGCACCAGGTTACATTCGTGGTGGCTGGCATCCAGAAGCTATTATGGCTGCAATGGTTGGCTTAACAGATTCTGTTCAAAAAGAAGTCGTTTGGGCACTACATCGCCCTGTTCCAGAGCAACGTTATCCAGGTTTTTTCATGTCTACTCACGACGGAACGCCAGATGTACAACATTCATCAGTAGCAGCAACAGCGTTGCAACGCATGATTTTACAAAATGTAGAAAATAAAATAGTGCTTTTACCTGCCTTTCCTTCAAACTGGAACTGTGAATTTAAATTGTATGCAAAACAAAATACCATTGTTGAGGGTACTGTTGTAAATGGAGAAATTAAAGAACTTAAAATAACACCTTCCGATAGAAAAAAAGATGTTTTTATTGGTCAAGAATTAAGAACTCCCGAACCTAACATTTGGGATTAATAGTAAGAGAACACAAAAATTATCTTATTAATAAAGGTTTAAAAACAAGAAAATGAGTAATAGAAAAAACCTAATAAAAATATTTGCTTTACTACTTTTAGTAAGTCTTTCATCTTGTAAAGAGAATGAAAAAAAAGAAGTTGTAAAAGCAGAAAGTAAAAAGCCAAACATCCTTTTCTTATTTACAGACGATCAACGTGCTGGTACTATAGAAGCCATGCATAAATACGGTGTAAAAACACCAAATATGGATAAACTGGTAGAAAATGGAACATCGTTTACCAACTCTTATATTTTAGGAGCAACAACGGCGGCTGTTTGTTCTCCAAGTAGAGCGATGTTAATGACTGGGCGTCACTATTTCAATATAGAACCCAATGTTTATGCGCAATTTGCTTTTCCGAAGGAAGAAAAAGGAAAAAGTGATTTATTAACCTTTCCAGAATATTTTAAAGCTAACGGTTACGAAACTTTTGCGACAGGAAAACAACACAATGGTGAAATTTGGCTAGAGCATGGTTTCAATCAAATAAAATCAGCCTTTTTAGGAGGTATGACTACACATTTTGGAACTAAAGTAAAAGATTACACACCAGAAACGGGATGGTCTGCTACTTATCAAGATAAAGAAAAATTTAGTAGTGAAGTTTTTGCAGATGCCGCTGTTGGTTTTTTAGATAGTTATAAAGAAAAGGATCCGTTTTTAATGTATGTTGCCTTTACTGCTCCACACGACCCAAGAACTGCGCCTCAGGAATTTCATGATATGTACCCTACTGAAGACATGACCGTGCCAGAAAACTTTATGCCTGAGCATCCTTTTGAAATTGCTGATGATAGAATTAGAGATGAAGTTTTAGCGCCTTTTCCAAGAACAGAAGCTATTATTCAAAAAGAAATATCAGATTATTATGCCATGATTACGGCTACCGATGCACAAATTGGTCGCGTTTTAAAAGCTCTAAAAGCTTCTGGACAAGCAGAGAACACTATTATTGTTTTTGCCGGAGATAACGGTTTAGCTTTAGGACAACATGGTTTATTAGGAAAACAAAATGTGTATGAACATAGTGTTGGTGTACCTTTAATTTTTTGTGGACCAAACATTCCTAAAAATCAAAAAACCGATGCCCTAGCCTATTTACACGATGTGTTTCCTACGCTATGTGGTTTAACTGGACTAGAGATTCCTAAATCTATTCAAACAGAAGATTTAACACCAGTTATCAAAGGTGAAAAGAAAGAAGTAAGAAACAGTATGCTGTATGCCTATAATTCTTGGCCTGGAGATTTATTAAACAAAAACAGAAAACATAATCCTGGTGGCGGTCACCGCGCGGTTCGTAAAGGCGATTACAAATTAATTGTAAGTGCAAAGCATGAAGTTTTCACCTATCAATTATTCAATGTAAAAGAAGATTCTTGGGAGCTTAATAATCTAATAGACGATGAAAAATTCAAAACTATTAAAGATGATTTAATGTCAGAATTACAAATTCTTATTGATGAAACAGGCGATCCTGCAGAATTAGATAAAAATGAATTTGGACTATTTGATGATATTGAAGCTTACAACTTTAAAAAAAAATAAATGACCAATAGACATTCAAATACAATAGTAATCTCAATTAAAAAGCCTGTTTTTTTAAACATGCTTTTTGTTGTTTTATTTTTCTTGAGCTCAACACAATTTATAAAAGCTCAAAACAAAGACTTAACATGGGATGAACTTGCTAATCAATATGAATGTCCAGAATGGTTTCGTGATGCCAAATTCGGAATCTGGTTTCATTGGGGACCACAAGCTGTACCTGAACAAGGTGGCGGTTGGTATGCTAGACATATGTACATGAAAGATGTTGGCCGCCAGAAATTTGGAAAAATGGCCAATCCGTATCACTTACAAACTTATGGCCACCCTTCAGAATTCGGTTTTAAAGATATTATCCATGCATGGAAAGCTGAAAAATTTGATGCTGAATATTTAATAAATTTTTCAAAAGAAAATGGTGCAAAATATATTGTAGCCTTGGCAAATCATCATGATCATTTCGATTTATTCAACTCTTCTTATCATCCATGGAATTCGGTTAATGTTGGTCCTAAAAAAGATATTATTGGTGCTTTTGAAAAAGCTACACGTAATGCTGGCTTGAAATTTGGAGTAACTAGCCATGACGATCGTTTTCTAAACTGGTGGCAACCTGCTTTTGGAGCAGATAAAACAGGTGAATATGCAGGAATACCTTATGATGGTCGTTTAACAAAAGCTGATGGCAAAGGAAAATGGTGGGAAGGTTTAGACCCTAAAGATTTATATGGTCCAGCACCAGAAGATCGTACACCCGAAATTATTGAAGATATTAAAAAAAACTGGTTAAAACGCCATATTGAATTAGTTACAAACTACAAACCTGATCTATTATATAATGATGGTTTTAACTTTACGTATGGCGATTACGGTAAAGAAGTTACCCGAAAACTGTATAACAATAGTTTAAAGGATAATGGTAAAATAGATGCTGTTATGCTTTTAAAAAAACAAGCAAAAGGCACGGTTAACGAAGTAGAATCTGGAGGTAGTAATACCTTAAGAGCATATCCTTGGCAATCGGAAATTACGTTTACCGATTGGTTTTATAAAAAAGACCGACACCTAACTCATAATGCGCGTACCATTTTAGAAATGCTAATTGAAGCCGTAAGTAAAAATGGAAACTTGCTATTAAGTATGGAATTAAAGCCAGATGGCACAATTCCTGATGAGATAAAAAAGAGTGTAAAAATAGTTGGCGATTGGCTTAAAATAAATGGTGAAGCAATTTATGGAACACGTCCATGGACAGTTTATGGCGATGGTAGAAGTGTTCGAGGAGAAGCCGTTGAAACCGTTGATGGCGAATTACGAAATGCTACAGAGTCTCAAAAGCATGGCGAACATTTTAACCAACGTACAACAGCAACACCTGCTTTTGCTCACGATGAAGTTCGTTACACCACAAAGGGAGATGATTTTTACATAACCGTAATGAATCCAAAAGGAGGTGAATTCGTTATTCCTTCATTAGGGAAGTCTAGCGAAGTTACCCCAGGAAATTTAAAAGGGTTAATACAATTATATAACGGTAGAAAGGTTTCATATAAACAAACAAATAACGGTTTAACTATAAATATGCCAGTGGTTAATGGAGATAGCTATCCTGTGGTTTTAAAAGCTAAATTCAAAAAGAAACATTAACTGTACAGCGGCAACAAAAGTATCTGTTAATGTCAAAAATGTAGGAGATTTGAAAGGTGAAGAAGTTGTACAATTGTAGAACGTTCGGTTAAAACGAGCTTAATAAAATTTATGCGGTACAAAACGTATTTCTTTAAAACCATAAAAGGCAACTACAATAACTTTTGAAACCACTTTAGAAGATTTACAGTTCTTTGACAAAGAGCTGAATAAAAAAATAGTTGAGCTATGAGATTTTGAAATAGGTATTGGTCCTTCATCAAATAATGTTGAAACTGTAAAACTAATTGTTACAAATTAAACTCAAAAAAAAATGAAACATGTACTTAAAATAGGTGCCATTTGTTTACTTACCCTTACAACCGTAACAAGCTGTAAAGAAAAAACAAAGCAAGTAGAAACTAAAGCTGAAGTAAAAGCAGAAAGGCCTAATATCTTATACATCATGGCCGATGATCATACTTCTCAAGCCTTAGGTATTTACGATGGAATTTTAAAAGATTATGTACATACCCCAAACATTGAGCGTTTAGCTGCCGAAGGACTTGTGTTAGATAATTGTTTGGTATCTAACTCTATTTGTTCGCCAAGTAGAGCTACAATTCTTACCGGTCAATACAGCCATATTAACGGTGTAAAAATTCTAGCAGGAGGTTTACCTCCAACGCATCCTACTATTGCAGGTGTTTTAAAGAGTGGTGGCTACCAAACCTCTATTATAGGAAAATGGCATTTAAAACAAGAACCTACCGATGAGTTCGATTACTACAGCGTTTTACCAGGACAAGGTAGATACTGGAATCCTATATTGAAAACCAAAGAGAATTGGAAAGATTATATGGAAGGTGGTAAAGCTTATGAAGGTTTTAGTACGGATGTTATTGCAGATAAAACCATTGAATGGATTGATAAAAGAGATAAAGACAAACCTTTTATGATGATGTGTCATTTTAAAGCCACACACGAACCATTTGATTATCCAGAACGTTTTAGTCATTTATATCGAGATCAAGATATTCCTGTTCCTAGTTCACTTTATGATAAAGGCGCAGAAACTACAGGTAGATCTTTTAAAGGGCAGTCTGTAGATAATTTAAAAGAAAGATATTTATTAGCTTCAAAAGATCCTGAAAATGTACCGGGTTACATGAAGTATCCTGAATTACCATTAACTGTAGATGGTTTAACAAATGATGAAGCTAGATATAAAACCTACCAAAAATATGTAAAAGACTTCATGCGTTGTGGAGCCGCTATTGATGATAATATTGGTAAATTATTAGATTATTTAGACAAATCTGGATTAGCAGAAAACACCATCGTTATTTATACAGCAGACCAAGGTTACTTTTTAGGAGAACACGGTTGGTTTGATAAACGATTAATATATGAAGAATCTATTCACATGCCTTTTGTAATTCGTTATCCAAAGGAAATTCCAGCAGGAACACGTAATTCTGATCTTATTGAAAATGTAGATTTCTCGGCGTTATTTGCAGATTATGCAGGTGTTGATTACCCTGAAACAATGCAAGGACAATCGTTCCGTGAAAACTTAAAAGGGAATACTTCTAAAGATTGGAGAAAGTATGGTTATTACAGATATTGGGACCATTCTATAGATCGTCCTGGACATTTTGGAATTAGAGGAGAACGTTACAAACTAGCCTTCTATTACGGAAATGCATTAAAGGAAAACGGGTTTACTAAAGAAAATCAACCAAAGAAATTTTGGGACTTTTACGATTTAGAAAAAGATCCAAACGAATCTCACAACGCTTATAATGATCCGGAATACCAAGAGATTATTAAAGAAATGAAAGTAGAAATCTTGAAACAAAGAGAAGCTTTAAAAGATACCGATCCAGATAATCCGGAAATCCATGAGATTATAGAGAAACATTGGAACGCTTAATTTATAAAAAAATACTGTAGATAGACTAAATATAACAATTATGAAATTGAACAAAAAAACAATTATTTCCTGTGTGTCTATTCTATTATGTATAGCTACAATTTCAGCACAGGAAACTCATAAATTATCTTATGATTCTCCTGCTGAAAAATGGACCGAAGCCTTACCTCTAGGAAACGGCAGCCTTGGCGCTATGGTTTTTGGTGGTGTTACCGAAGAACATATTCAGTTTAACGAAGAAACACTTTGGGCAGGAAAACCTCATGATTATGCACATAAAGGCGCTTACAAGTATTTAGATACCATCCGCCAGTTATTAACAGATGGTAAACAAGTAGATGCTCAAAACTTAGCGATGCAAGAGTTTATGAGTACGCCTTTAAAGCAACAGCCTTACCAACCTTTTGGTGATATTTACATCGCTTTCAAAGGCCATGAAAACTACAAGAATTACACAAGAGAGCTAAACATAGAAGAGGCTATTAGTAAAGTCTCTTATTCTGTAGATGGAGTAGATTTTAAAAGAGAAGTATTCTCTAGTTACCCATCACAAGTTATTGCTATTAATTTAACATCAAGTAAATCTAAAGCACTTAATTTCGATTTATGGTTAGATGCGCTTCACGAAGATAAAACAGTAAAAACCGTTGGAAACACACAAACCTTAAAGGTTCAAGTTAAAGAAGGTGCCCTTAGAGGTGTTGCCACTTTAAACATTCAAACTAATGGTACTATTGAAACTGTAAACGGGAAACTTCAAATTTCCAATGCATCAAAAGCAACCATATATTTAACAGCTGCAACCAACTATATTAAATATAATGATGTTTCGGGAAATCCAGAAAACATTACGCAAAACACTTTAGCACATGTTGCTTCAGAAAATTATAAAAAAGTAAAAAAACTACACCTAAAAGATTACCAATCGCTATACAATCGTTTTAATATTGATTTTGGTGATAATGGGAAATCGGCAAACACCACCGATAAACGTATTTTCGACTTCTGGAAAACACCAAACGATCCGCAATTAATTGCACTTTACGTACAATATGCACGTTATTTAATGATAGCGAGTAGCCGTCCAGGAACCAAACCACCAACGTTACAAGGTATTTGGAACCATAAATTAACACCACCATGGTTTAGTAGTTACACAACTAATATTAATTTAGAAATGAATTATTGGCCAGTTGAAATTGCTAACCTTAGTGAATGTCACGAACCACTTTTCGATTTTATAAAAGATGTTTCTGAAACTGGAAAAAACGTAGCCAAAGAACATTACGGCGCTAAGGGTTGGAATGTACATCACAACGTTGATATTTGGAGAGGTGCTGCACCAGTAAACCATTCTAATCACGGACTTTGGTTATCTGGTAGTGCTTGGCTTAGTTCACATATTTGGGAACATTACTTATTTACAAAAGATGAAACTTTTTTAAAGAACAATTATGCTTCAATGAAAGAATCGGCGCTTTTCTATACCGATTTTTTAGTTGAAGATCCAAAAACAGGTTACCTGATAAGTACGCCTTCTACTTCGCCAGAAATTGGTGGTTTAGTGGCTGGTCCAACGATGGATCACCAAATCATAAGAGCGCTTTTCAAAAGTGTTGTTGAAGCGTCTTCAATCTTAAAAACAGATGAAGCTTTCGCTGAAAAACTAACGACTATGATTCCTAAAATTGCACCAAACCAAATAGGTAAACACGGGCAATTGCAAGAATGGTTAGAAGATAAAGATAATCCAGAAAGTCATCACAGACACGTATCGCACTTATGGTCAGTATATCCTGGAAGTGAAATTAATTACGAAGACACTCCAGAATTAATGAAAGCTGCAAAACAGTCTTTAGAATTTAGAGGCGATAACGGAACAGGTTGGAGTTTAGCTTGGAAAGTTAATTTCTGGTCACGTTTTAAAGATGGAAACCGCGCTTATAAATTATTGAATGTATTATTAAGTCCGGCAGAAATTCCGGAACGTAAAATAAGAGGAGGCTCCTACCCTAACCTTTTCGATGCACATCCACCATTTCAAATTGATGGAAATTTTGGTGGTGCTTCAGGTATTTTAGAAATGTTATTACAAAGTCATTTAGATAAAATAGAATTACTACCTGCCTTACCAAATGCTTTAGCCGATGGAGAAGTAAAAGGTATTATTGCTAGAGGTGGTTTTGAATTGGCTTTCTCTTGGAAAAACTCGAAATTACAATACGTTGAAATTACATCTAAAAAAGGAGAACCATGTGTTTTAGAGTACAACGGAAATACGATAGAGTTGGACACCAAAGCAGGAAAAACGTATAAGTTCGACGGTTCATTAAATAAAAAATAATTCAGAATATGAAATTCGTAATCAGCATTCTCACCGTTTTTTTAAGTTGTACAGGAGCGCTTTCAGCACAAAAAACAATTGAGAAACCTAACGTCATTATCGTCTTTACAGACGATCAAGGTTATCAAGATGTTGGTGTTTTTGGTTCCCCATTAATAAAAACACCCAACTTAGATAATATGGCGGCAAATGGTATAAAATTTACCGATTTCTATGCTGCTTCATCAGTATGCTCGCCATCAAGAGCAGCTTTGTTAACGGGTTCTTACCCTCCACGGGTTGGCGTACCTAAAGTACTTTGGCCAAATCTACCTGGAGGTTTAAACAATCAAGAATTAACTATTGCTGATATGCTGAAAACAAAAGGCTACAATACAGCATGCATTGGTAAATGGCATCTGGGAGACCAACAACAATATTTACCTACTTCACAAGGCTTTGATAGGTATTACGGTATTCCGTTTAGTAATGATATGTCGGTAAATCCAAAGTCTAAGGTTTCTAAAAATATTGTGTTTAGAGAAGGTATGACTATAGATAGCTTGCGAGAGAAAAAATGGAGAGGAAAAAGAGTCCCGTTAATGAAACAAGATGAAGTTATTGAATATCCTGTAGATCAATCTACTGTTACTAAGCGTTACACAAAAGAAGCCATTAATTTTATAAAAGAAAATCAAAATGAACCTTTCTTTTTATACTTGGCTCATTCCATGCCACATGTCCCATTATATGCCTCACCAGATTTTGAAGGTAAAAGTGCAAGAGGATTATACGGCGATACTATTGAAGAGATCGACTGGAGTGTTGGTGAAGTTTTAAAAACATTAAAAGAACAAGGTATTGATGAAAATACGTTAGTGATTTTCACTTCAGATAATGGTCCTTGGACATCAAAAGGAGATCAAGGTGGTAGTGCCTTGCCTCTAAGGGGACACAAGAATCAAACTTTTGAGGGTGGATTTCGAGTACCTATGATTGCACAATGGCCAGGTAAAATTAAAGCAGGTGTGGTTACCGATAAATTAGCTTCTACTATAGATATTTTACCAACCCTAGCCTATTTAACCAATGCAGAATTGCCTAAACAAGAAATAGACGGTAAAAATATGTGGTCCCTACTTTCAGGAAATGAAAAAGCGAAGTCGCCACATAGAAAAGATGGTTTCTTTTATTACAAAGATTCTACCTTAGAAGCCGTTAGAAAAGGCGATTGGAAACTACGTATTACACAAGATTATGTAGCGCTCTATAACCTTAAAAACGATATTTCCGAAAGTGAAAATGTAGCAGCGGCAAACCCTAAAATCGTAAAGAAGTTACAGAAAATGATCACCGAATTCGATGCCGACCTAAAAGCAAATCAACATCAATATAATTAAAATAATAGCAGTTTGAAAAAGATTCTCCATACCCTAAAAATAGTCAGTGTTCTTGCACTCATCATCAGTGCTTTCGCCTTTTCTAACAAGAAAGATCCGCCTTATAAAAACCCGAAGTTACCTGTTGAAGAACGCGTAAGCGACTTATTAGGCAGAATGACTTTAGAAGAAAAATTCTGGCAAATGTTTATGATTCCAGGCGATTTAAAGATTGGAAAAGACAAATTGAAACACGGTATTTTTGGTTTTCAAATTTCTTCAAAAGGATTAAATGATAATGCCGCCGAGCAAATTATGGACTATGGTTCTACGGGAACTGCAGCCAATATGGCTAACGAAATTAACGAACTTCAAAAGTTTTTCTTAGAAGAAACTCGTTTAGGAATTCCTATCATTCCGTTTAACGAAGCGCTTCACGGTTTAGCTCGCGATGGAGCCACCATGTATCCACAAGCCATTGCATTAGCGGCAACTTGGGATACAAACTTAGTTGGCGAAGTAGCCGGTGCCATTACAAAGGAAACCAAAACAAGAGGAATTCGTCAAATATTATCGCCAGTATTAAACATAGCACGCGATGTACGTTGGGGACGTACCGAAGAAACTTATGGTGAAGATCCATATTTAACAACGCAAATGGCACTTTCTTATCTTGGAGAATTCGAGAAAGAAGGTGTAATAACCACACCAAAACACTTTGTTGCTAATGTAGGCGCAGGTGGTCGTGATAGTTACCCAATTAGTTATAACGAACGTATTTTAGAGGAAATTTATTTTCCTGCTTTTAAAGCCGTTTTTCAAAAAGTAGGTGCACGTTCTGTGATGACGTCTTACAACTCCTTAAACGGTACACCATGTACGTCTAACGAGTGGTTATTGCGTACTAAACTGAAAGAAGAATGGGGTTTTGATGGCTTTGTAATTTCTGATGCTGGAGCTACAGGTGGTGCTAATGTATTGCACTTTACAGCAGCAAATTATGCCGAAGCTACCGAAGATGCTGTAGAAGCTGGTTTAGATGTTATGTTTCAAACTAACTACAACCACTACCCTTTATTTTGGGAAGCTTACCAAAATGGTATGGTCGATATTAAAGCCATTGACGAAGCAGTTAGCCGTATTCTAAA
Source organism: Algibacter sp. L3A6 (assembly GCF_009796825.1). GTDB lineage: Bacteria > Bacteroidota > Bacteroidia > Flavobacteriales > Flavobacteriaceae > Algibacter. The sequence goes on along the minus strand of NZ_CP047030.1, from coordinate 3,129,905 downwards.
AGCAAAATTCGAATTAGGTTTATTTGAAAATCCATACGTAGATGCTAAAGAAGCAGCAATTTGGAACGGACATAAAACACACAGTGAATTGGCCAGAAAAGCAGCCTCTAAAGCAATGGTTTTATTAAAAAACGAAAATGAAGCTTTACCAATTGATAAATCGGTTAAAAAAATGGCACTTATTGGGCACGATGTAAAAACCGTGCGATTAGGTGGTTATAGTGGTCCTGGAAATAATCTTATTTCTATGTATCAAGGTGTATCAGACAAGATAGGAAAAGACAATATTATCTATGCGCCTGGTGTAGCTTTAGCTGAAGAAAATTATAACGCAATAGCCTCTTCTTACTTATCAACAACCAAAGATGGTAAACAAGTTCCAGGTTTAAAAGGTGATTATTTTGATAATATTAAATTAAGCGGCCAACCTAAAGTAGAACGTGTTGATAAGCAAATTAAGTTTGGATGGACCTTATTTTCACCACATGAAGATTTAGCTTACGACTGGTTTTCGGTACGATGGACAGGAAAACTAAAAGCGCCAAAAACAGGTGTTTTTAATATTGGAATTGAAGGTAACGATGGGTACCGCATGTATTTAGATGGTAAATTAATTATTGATAACTGGCAAAAACAATCGTATAACAGTATTTTAAAACCTTTCTCTTTTGAAGAAGGAAAAACATACGACATTAAAATTGAGTTTTTTGAAGCAGCAGGAAATGCAAAATTCAAATTAATTTGGGATGCCGAAATTCAAAATGAATGGGAACAACAAATTGCCGATGCTGTTGCAGCTGCAGAACAAAGTGATGTTGCTGTAGTGGTTGCCGGTATTCACGAAGGTGAATTTCAAGATCGTGCGTTATTAGCTTTACCTGGTCATCAAGAAGCTTTAATTAAAGCCGTTGCTAAAACAGGAAAACCAACAGTTGTTGTTTTAGTTGGTGGTAGCGCTATAACAATGTCTAACTGGATTAATGATGTCGATGGTGTTTTAATGGCATGGTATTCTGGTGAAAATGGCGGAAACGGTTTTGCCGATATCCTTTTTGGAGATGAAAATCCTGCAGGACGTTTACCAATTACTTTCCCGGTAGATGAGGCTCAATGTCCACTATATTACAACAACAAACCAACAGGTAGAGGAGATAATTACCATAACCTTACTGGGCAACCTTTATTCCCATTTGGTTATGGATTAAGCTATACGGCTTTTGAATATTCCAATATAGAATTCAGTAAAAATAACATCAATCCAGATGAAAGCGTGAAAATTACTTGCGATATTAAAAATGTTGGAGCAATTGATGGAGAAGAAGTTGTGCAGCTATATATTAGAGATGAATTAGCATCAGTATCAAGACCAATAAAAGAATTAAAAGGTTTTACGCGTATAGCATTAAAAGCAGGTGAAACTCAAAAAGTAACTTTTGAACTAGGTCCTGATGAACTTTCGATGTTGGATAAAGATTTAAAACGATTAGTTGAAGCTGGTGATTTTAGAATCATGATTGGTGCATCATCAAAAGATATTAAGTTAAGAAAAATTTTAACGGTTAAATAAGATAGGAATGAAAATATTTAAAGGTATACTGGTATTAGGGTTAATTGCTTTTTCAGCTTGTAAAGAGGAAGAAAAAAGTTTAGCTGTATCATGGGTAAGCAGTACTGAAAATAGTGTTTGGACAGAAAAAAAATATGAACTTATTATAAATAAAGAAATTGCCGATATCTTAATTTCTATTGATACTAATAAACAAGAACAAGAAATAACTGGTTTTGGAGGTTGTTTTAATGAGTTAGGTTGGGATGCTTTAGGCATGGTTACACCAGAAGAAAAACAACAAATTCTAAACGATTTATTTAGTCAGGCTGAAGGTTGTAAATTTAGTTTATGTAGAATGCCTATTGGTGCTAATGACTATGCTGTAGATTGGTATAGCCATAATGAAACGGAAGGCGATTTCGCAATGAAAAACTTTTCTATCGATCGTGATAAAAAACGTTTAATTCCATACATTAAGGAAGCCCAAAAAATAAATCCAGATGTGGCTGTTTGGGCTTCACCATGGTGCCCACCATCTTGGATGAAACATAGCAAACATTATGCGTGTAAATATAATCCTGAATTTAATGATTTACCAGAAGAATGGAGTTCTACAGAAGAATTGGTTTCACGTTTTATAACAGAACCAGCATATTTTGAAGCCTACGCTTTATATTTTTCAAAGTTTGTTCAGGCTTACGCCGAAGAGGGGATTGATATTAGTGCTGTACATGTTCAGAATGAATATAACTCGGCACAAAATTTTCCATCATGCGTATGGAAACCCGAAGATTTAGGGATTTTTATAGCAGATTATTTAGGTCCAAAATTTAAGTCTGAAAAATTAGACACAGAAATTTGGTTAGGAACTGTTGAACGTCCTCAAATAGAGCGTGTTTCAGATATTGTAGAATACAAAAACGCAGAAGATTATGTAAAAGGTATTGGTTTTCAGTGGGCTGGCAAAGGTGCTATTGAAGCTGTGCATGCTAAATATCCAGACATGCAATTAATGCAAACTGAAACAGAATGTGGAGACGGTTCTAACGATTGGAAAGCCGCAGAATACACCTTCAATTTAATGAAACATTACTTTGAAAACGGTGCCAACTCATACATGTATTGGAATATGGTTTTAGATGAAACAGGAAAAAGTCAATGGGGATGGAAACAGAACTCTATGATTTCTATTGATAGTAAAACCAAAGCCATAAAATACAACCCTGAGTTTTATTTAATGAAACATTTAAGTGCTTTTGTAGCGCCAGGTTCGGTAAAATTAGCAGCCTCTGGAGATACTAATAACGCACTTGCTTTTTATAACAAAGCCAATAATGAGGTAACTGTTTTGGCTTACAACAATACTTCGGAAGCGCAAGAATTAGCATTAAACATCAATAACGAAATTGTAAAAGTAGCCCTAGACGGAAAATCTTTTAACACGCTTGCTGTAAGTTTAAATTAGAATAACACATGATAAACACTTCATATAAAACAAATATTTACGGCGCAAAAACAGTAGCATTATTTTTAGTATGTCTCATGTTTTCAGTAAATATTTATGCTCAAGATGTTCAGAATACTTTTATTCCACAACCAGAATCTGTTGTATACGCTTCAGGCGGATTTAAATTAGATGAAAACACGCAAGTTTTTATTCCGAAGAAATTCACCAAAACTTTAGCGCCTATCGTGTCATCGACACTTACAAATGACACCGGTTTATCGCTTACTGTAAACACAGGAAGAACCTCAGCGTCTAAAAACGTTATTGTTTTTGAAAAAGCAAAAAACGCATCTATAGAAGCCGAAGGTTATATTTTAGAGGTAAATGCTTCTAAAATTACTGTAAAAGCAACCGATTATGCAGGCTTATTTAATGGTTTCCAAACCTTAAGACAGGCTATTCCTGCCGGTTCAAACGGATCAACAGCAATACCAAGTATGACTATTACCGACAACCCAAGATTCCATTGGCGTGGTGTGTTGTTCGATGTTTCTCGTCATTTTCAAACTAAAGCTTTTATTTTGAAACAACTTGATGTATTAGCTTCATATAAAATAAACAAATTTCATTGGCATTTAACTGACGATCAAGGTTGGAGAATTGAAATTAAAAAATATCCAAACCTAACTCAAAAAGGAGCTTGGCGTGCCGACAGAACAGGTATTGCTTGGTGGTCTCGTGAGCCTGCTACGGCAGATGAACCTAAAACCGTTGGTGGTTTTTATACTCAAGAAGATATTAAAGAAGTGATTGCTTATGCATCGGCTAGGAATATAGAAGTAATACCAGAAATTGATGTTCCTGGACACAGTAAAGCTTTAGTGGCATCGTATCCAGAATTGTTTTGTTTTGACGGTGAAACTGATGCTAATTTTGAATTAGCCACTGGTGGAAAAGCGCCCGATAACGCCGTTTGTGCAGGAAAAGAAACTACCTATGCTTTTTTAGAAGATGTTATTAAGGAAGTAGCCGAGTTATTTCCTTCAAAATACATCCATATTGGTGGAGATGAATGCAATAAAACCAATTGGAAAAAATGTCCGCATTGCCAAAAAGTAATGACAGACCACAATCTTGCCGATGAGGAAGAATTACAAAGTCATTTTATTCAAAAAGTAAATAAAATAGTAACCGCCCAAAATAAACTAATGATTGGTTGGGATGAAATTTTAAGCGGTAAAGGAGCGAAAGGTGCTACTATTATGGCTTGGAGAAGAGGCATGCATACACCGGAGTTACAAGCACCACGTGAAGGCTACCCAACCATTATGACGTCGTATTTACACTCATACATCAGTCGTGTTCAAGGCCCTACATTTATGGAGCCAGAAGGACCAAATTCAGTATTACCACTATCTGTAGTTTATAATCATGAACCTATTCCTGATGAATTAACTGCGGAAGAAGCGAGCCGTGTATTAGGAAACCAAACTTGTTTATGGGCCGAATTTACACCAACCGAAGAACATTTTGAATACATGCTTTACCCAAGAACCTTAGCAAGTGCCGAGGTGTCTTGGAGCAATCCAAAAGTAAAAAACTGGGAACGTTTTCAAAATGCATTAAAAAGTGATCATTTTGAACGTTTAGAAAGAGACAAAGTCAATTATGCAAATAGCATGTTTACTGTATATCCTGCTTTTGCTATCGATCAATTAAATACAGAAGCTATTGTGTTTTTGAAAACAGAAACCGTTGGTTTTTCTATCTATTACACGCTTGATGGTAGCGATCCAACAATAAACGCGATTAAGTATAAAGGCGATTTTAAAACAAAACCTAAAACACTTTTAAAAGCTGGTTTATTTAACGAAGCTGGCGAATTACTAGGTGAAATAACAGAAATACGATTAAAATAAAATCATGAAAATATCAAAATTAGTAGCTCTTTTTATGTTCGTTGTTGCTTCAGCTTCAGCTCAAAAAAAACCAAATATTGTTTACATCATTTGTGACGATTTAGGCTATGGCGATGTACAAGTTTTAAATCCTGAAAAAGGTAAAATACTAACACCAAAAATAGATGCCTTTTCAAAAGAATCTATGACGTTTACCGATGCGCACTCCGCTTCTGCTGTATGTACGCCATCGCGTTACGCTATTTTAACAGGACGTTACTCGTGGCGTTCTAGATTGCAACAAGGTGTTTTAGCTGGAGGTGAAGAATTAGAACCTTTAATTGCAGAAGACCAAATGACAGTACCGAAAATGCTTAAAGATGCGGGTTATAAAACAGCTGCTATAGGTAAATGGCATCTTGGGTTTAAGTTTGTTGATGATGAAGGAAAACCAGTTGAAGTTTACGATGGTAAAAAAGTAATTGGCCCAGCTATTGGTTCTACGGTACCAAACGGACCAGTTTCTCGTGGTTTTGACTCTTATATTGGCTTTCACCACTCTCGAGTTATGAAAACGATTATAAAAGACGATAAGGTTGTTGATAAAATGGAACCTGTTAAAATGTTACAATTTTTAGGCGATCATGCTGAAGATTATATCGCTAAGGAATCTAAAAACGATACACCATTTTTTATGTATTTGGCATTAAACTCGCCACATAGTCCTGTTGTGCCTTCTAAAGCTTGGCAAGGTAAAAGTGGTATGGGCGATTATGCTGATTTTGTTATGGAAACCGATGATGTTGTAGGTCGTGTACTTGAAGCTTTAAAAGCAAATGGCATTGAAGATAATACTTTAGTATTCTTCACGAGTGATAACGGTTGCTCCTACCCTGTCGCAAAAGTTGGCAAGTTAGAAAATGAATTCGGACATTATCCAAGTGCTGATTTTAGAGGTTACAAATCTGATATTTGGGAAGGTGGACACCGCATTCCTTTTATGGTGAAATGGCCAGAACATATTGAAGCTAACTCTATAAACGATAAACTCATTTGTCAAACGAGTTTAATGGCCACTTGTGCTGAAATTGCAGGTTTAAGTATGGATGATAATGCTGGTGTAGATTCGTATAGCATTCTACCAATGTTGAAAAACAAAAAGGCAAAAACGGATTATAACTTAGTAGTTCATCATTCTATACATGGTAAATTTTCTATCAGAAATAAAAAATGGAAATTAGAATTAACGCCGGGTTCTGGTGGTTGGTCTAACCCAACGGATAATAAAGCTAGAAAAGAAAACTTGCCGGAAATTCAATTGTATAACATGAAAACCGATGCTGAAGAAACAACTAATGTTTACAAAAAGCATCCAAGAGTTGTTGCTAAATTGATAAAAAAATTAAAACATATTGTTGAAAATGGTAGAACAACCTCTGGAAAATCACAAGAGAATGATGTGCCTGTAGACCTTTACAAAACAGAAACTACACAAAATACAGCAGCGCACTAATAGATAAAAAACAGCCCATAACATGAGTACTACAAAAAGAAACATATTATTTTATTTCTGTCTGGCATTTACGGCTTTAGTGGCGAGTTCTTGTAATTCTTCAAAATCTGATAAAGCAGCAACTCAAAACGAAAAGCAGCCTGTAGATTACATAGACCCTATTATTGGAGCTATTACTTATGGTAAAAAATCGAAGGACGCTCATGGTTTTGGTAAAACATTTCCGGGTGCAGCAACGCCATTTGGTTTGGTACAGCTAAGTCCTGATACGGTTTCTGATGGTGATAATGGTTCTGGATATTCTTATGAGCATCCAACGATGGAAGGTTTCAGTTTTACACACATGAGTGGTGTAGGCTGGTTTGGCGATTTAGGTAACTTTTTAGTAACACCTGCAACCGGTAAACTACAGACTAATCGTGGAGTAGCCGAAAATCCAGAAAGCGGCTACCGTTCTCGATATTCTCATGATACGGAAACTACAGAAGCGGGGTATTATGCCGTTACTATGGACGATTATAACGTAAAAGCAGAATTAACATCGGCACCTAGAGCAGGTATTATTCGCTTTACCTACCCTGAAACTGATAGTTCTCGAGTTCAAATCGATTTAGCCCGCCGTGTAGGTGGAACTTCAACAGAACAATACATCAAAGTAGTAAACGAAAACACCATACAAGGTTGGATGAAATGCCCTCCGGAAGGTGGTGGTTGGGGAGCTGGCGCAGGAAATGCAGACTATGTAGTCTACTTCTACTGTCAATTTAGCAAGCCATTAATAGACTATGGAATTTGGAGTGCAGACATTCCTGATGTTCCAAGAAAAATGCGATTCATAAGAAGAGACAATTATCAAGATGCCATTAAAAATGCTGAAATTTTTGAAGGTAAAACTGAAATGCAAGGCAAACATTTAGGCTTTTATACCAATTTTAGTACTACAGCAGGTGAAGAAGTTTTAGTAAAAAGTGGTATTTCATTTGTAAATATCGCGGGAGCTAAAGAAAATTTAGAACACGATATTAGTCATTGGGATTTCGATAAAACAAAACAAGAAGCTCGTGATAGTTGGAGCGAAGCTATTGACAACATATCTGTTGAAGGCGCTACAGATAGAGATAAAACTATTTTTTACACCTCATTGTATCATACTTTAATAGATCCACGTGCTTTTTCGGATGTGAATGGAAATTATATAGGCGCTGATAAAAAAGTACATCAAACTAACGATTTCACCTATCGTACCATTTTTAGTGGTTGGGATGTTTTTAGATCTCAATTCCCTTTACAAACCATTATTAATCCTACGTTGGTAAACGATGAAATTAATTCGTTACTACAAATGGCAGAATTGAGTGGTAAGGAGTATTTGCCACGTTGGGAAATGTTGAATTCCTACTCTGGTGTTATGTTAGGAAATCCAGCCGTGTCCGTTATTGTGGATGCTTACGAAAAAGGTATTCGAAATTACAACATTGAAAAAGCGTTTACCTACTCTAAAAATACGGTAGATAACACGGGGAACGGTGAGTTAGGCTATTCAAACAAACATATTTCTAAAACGTTGGAATATGCTTATTCTGATTGGGCTTTAAGTGTTATGGCCAAATCTTTAGGAAAGGATGATATTGCAGAAACGTACTTAAAGAAAAGCGAAAATTACAAGAATATTTGGAACGATGAAGTCAATTGGTTTAGAGCCAAAGACAGCAGCGGAACTTGGGTAGAATGGAAAGAAAAAACCGTGCATGGGCAAGGTTGTATAGAAAGTAATCCTTATCAACAAGGTTGGTTTGTACCTCATGATATTGATGGCTTAAAAACTTTAATGGGTGGCGAAGAAGCTTTTAAAAATGAATTAATTTCTTTCTTTGAAAACACACCAGATGATTTCCTTTGGAACAATTATTATAATCACGCAAATGAACCTGTACACCACGTACCTTTCATGCTAAATGAAGCTGGTGTACCACATTTAACACAAAAAACAACCCGCCAAATTTGTAGTGATGCCTATGGAACGGGTCCTTATGGATTGTGTGGCAACGAAGATGTTGGACAAATGTCTGCTTGGTACGTATTGGCTTCCATTGGCATCCACCCTATTGCTCCTGGCGATAATAAATATCAAATAACGAGTCCGGTATTTAATGAAATAGAAATTAAATTAGACCGAAATTATTACAGCGGAAAAACATTTAAAATTGTAGCCCAAAACAATTCCGAAGAAAATATTTATATCCAATCGATGGCGTTGAATGGAAAACCACTTAATCGTTTTTGGATTACACATCAAGAAATTACTCAAGGTGGTGTTTTAGAAATGGAAATGGGACTAGAACCCGTAATACAATAAAAAAGAACAATATTACTTCAGTAACATCATTTGGTGAGGAAACAAAATTTAAATTCAAACAAATGAAAGAAGGGACTTTTCTTTATCCTGGAAAAGATTTTGATACGAGTATCGATGGCATTTTAAAATTGAAAAAAAATTCTAAATTCTATGATTGTAAAAAAAATGTTTTTTTTCATTTTAATGGTTCTTTTAACTGTTAAACTTCAGGCACAAGTTACATTTTATGTTTCTACCGCCGGAAACGATTTAAATACAGGCAGCCAATCGCAACCTCTTGCTACATTGCAAGGGGCTCGCGATGCCATTAGAAACTATAAAAATCAAAATGGTATAAACCATAGTTTTGAGGTGCTTATCGAATCTGGAAATTACATCATGAAAGCGCCTTTGGAACTCAACGCTATGGACAGTGGTTCATCTAACTTTCCAATAATCTACAAAGCAGCAAAAGGTGCAAAACCTGTTTTTAGCGGTGGAAAAAAAATAACAGGTTTCAAAGTTAATTCAAATGGCCTTTGGGAAGCTAAAATTCCAGAAAGCAGCCACTACAAATGGAATTTCGATCAACTTTATGTTAACAATAAACGCGCTACTTTGGCAAGAACGCCAAATAAAGGCTTTATAAAAATTGATACGGTAACGCAAACTATTTGGAAACACGGTACATCGAAAGTGGCCGAAAAAGCAGAGCAAAGCATTTTCTTTAAAGCAAAAGAAGCCAAAATACTTTCAGAAATTAAACAGGAAGAAATTCACAATGTACGTTTTAAAGCATTCCATAAATGGGATTATACCTTACGACATATTGATGCCATAGATACCGATAGTTTAAAACTTATAACTTCTGGTAAAGGCATGAAGCCATGGAATCCGTTAAAAAAGGATAGACGCCTTATTTTTGAAAACTATGAAGCGGCTCTAGATTCTGTGGGCGAATGGTATTTAAAAGATAACGGCACTTTATTATACAAACCATTAGAAGGCCAAACTATAGCAAACACCGAAGTTATTGCTCCCGTTTTAGAAAACCTGATATCTATTTCTGGCACGCCCAACGATAATGCAAAACACATTACTTTTGAAGGGTTAACTTTTAAACATGCGCATTACAAAATTCCGATTACAGGTTCAGAACCAAATCAAGCTGCTGCAAAACTTAATGCCGCTATTTTAGGGAAATACGCAAACCATATTGAGTTTTTAAAATGTGAAGTTTCGCAAATTGGTCAACATGCCATCTGGCTTGGAAAAGGCACAACATATTCCATGGTAGAACACTGTTATTTGCATCATCTTGGTGGTGGCGGTATCTATTTAGGCGATTTTAAACCTCTAGATGGTAAAGCACATACTAATCATATTTCGGTAGAAAATAATATTATTCAAACTGGTGGCCAAGAGTTCCCTGCTTCGGTTGGTGTATGGGTTGGCCATAGTGCAGACAATACCATTTCTCATAACGACATTGGGAATTTCTACTATACAGGAATTTCGGTAGGTTGGGTTTGGGGCTATAAGCCTAGTTTAGCAAAACGTAACACTATTACTTATAATCATATTCATCATATTGGTTGGGATTTACTTAGTGATATGGCAGGTATTTATACCTTAGGCGCTTCCGAAGGCACACAAGTTACCCATAATGTTATCAATAACGTTCACGCCTATTCTTATGGCGGTTGGGGTATGTATGCCGATGAAGGGTCTTCTGGAATTACCTTTAAAAACAACTTAGTTTACAATACTAAAACGGGCGGATTTCAGCAGAATTACGGAAAAAATAATACCGTTGAAAATAACATTTTAGCCTTTGCAAAAAAGTATCAATTGCAATGTACTATTTCTGAAGATCATAAATCTTTCACCTTTACAAATAACATTATCATTTTTAAAGAAGGTCTTGTTGCCAAAGGTGCCTGGGACGATGTTAATGCTGAGATGGATCATAATATTTATTGGAATATTAATGGTAGCGATTATAACTTTAATAATCATGATTTTAAAGGATGGAAAAAATTAGGCTTCGATAAAAACAGCCACATTTCTAATCCGTTTTTTAAAGATGCTGAAAGTTTTAATTTCAACTTCAAAAGAAATACGACTTATAAAAAAATAAACTTTAAGCCATTTAACTATTCCGAAGCTGGCGTTTATGGTAGTAATGACTGGGTTGAAAAATCAAAATTATCTCAATCTATTACTAAAGCCTTTGATGCCGCTGTTGAAAAGAATATGAAAATGAAGATTAAAAGATAAGGGAATAACACCGTTAAATTAATAGTCTATTGTAATGTAAAACGACACCTTTTTAGAACTACAAGTATTATAATATTACTAGTAAAAAACCTCAACTATTTTTCTAAAATAGTTGAGGTTTTTTGTTTGTTTTAAAGTGAACATTTTACGATTGAAAAATGGCTCGATTACAACCTAAACATTCATCTAAAATCTTAAAATAAAAGCATCCATTTTTCTATTGAAATCGACTGTACCAAAACAAAAACAAATTTTTTCAATTTTTAACAAGAATTATTTTCAAAAACAGCTCCTTTTTCAAACGTCCTTCTAAAACAAAAAATTATAACACCTTCATATCAATTCAAAAAAAACCCACGCAAACAAAACAAAATCAATAACTTAACCTCTTAAAAAGAAACAAAAAAAAGAGATTAATGCTTTTCAAAATAGCATTCAAAAAACCAAAACAAGATATTACTTACAAAAGACCACAGGATAGTACAGGATGGAAAAATCGTGGTATTAGGATACATTTATAATCTAGTTTATTTAATAAATCTTCTCTCGGATTCAAACATTAAATAAGCAAAAAAAACAACCAATTTTAACTAAAGAAGTATCACAATTAAATCAAGATTTATGAACAAAAAATTAATGTTATTTTATGTTTGCCTAATGTCTTTTACATTAGCAAATGCACAATCGATTACAGTCTCCGGATTAGTAACCGATACACAAAATATGACTCTGCCCGGAGTTAATGTTTTAGTTGAAGGGAGCAACACTGGAGCTCAAACAGATTTTGATGGAAAATATAGTATTACCGCAAAAAAAGGAGATGTACTTGTGTTTTCTTATTTAGGAATGAAAACCGCTAAAGTAACAGTTGGCAAATCTTCCGAAATCAATGTATCATTAGAAGAAGATATTGCCGGACTAGACGAAATTGTACTTATTGGTTATGGTACAGCCAAAAAGAAAGACATTACAGGCGCTGTTGAGCGGGTTACATTAGAGGACTCTCCTATCGCGCTTTCGGCTAACACAAGTGTTTTACAAGCTATTAGAGGTGCTACACCAGGTATTAATATTGGTGCACAAAACTCTGCAGGAACAACACCTTCTATTTTAGTAAGAGGGCAAAACTCCATTAATGGTAACAACGATCCTTTAATTGTTTTAGACGGTATTGTGTTCTTGGGAAGTGTTAATGACATAAACCCTAACGATATTGCATCTCTTGATATATTAAAAGATGCTTCGGCTGCTGTTGTTTATGGGTCTCGTGCCGCCAATGGCGTAATTTTAATTAACACAAAAAAAGGTAAAACAAGTAAACCTGTTATTAATGTCTCTACCTCTACAGGTTTTAATACTTGGCAAGATCAACCCGATTTATTAGATAGAGATCGTTATTTAGAAAAATACGTAGCACAACAAAATATCGGTTCTATAGATGATATTGTTTGGGAAGAAGAATATAGAGGCGTATTACAAGATGAAGGTGTAGATACAGATTGGCTAGACTTAATTTCTAGAAACGGACAAATACAGAAACATAATGTTTCTATTTCTGGAAGATCTGACAAAATTAATTATTTCATGTCTGGTGGTTATGAAGAGCAAGAAGGTGTTATTATTGGCGACCAATTTAATAGAATTTCTGTAAGATCACGTTTACAAGCAGATATAACCGATTGGTTAGAATTAGGTCTAGACGGATCGTATACAAACAGTGATTTTTCTGGAGTAACAGCCGACGTAGGTAGAGCATTTCAAATAGCTCCAATTGGTTATCCATACCGTTATGATGGACAACCTTTTAATACAAGCTCCAACACCTCTACAGATTTAGAACGTTACCCAACAGCTAATAATGTACCTAACCCACTTTGGGGTACTGATGGTACTCAAGAAAATTTTGATAAAAGAAATTATTTTAGACTTGCTGCTAATGCTGTGGTCAAAATACCTTGGGTAAAAGGATTAAAATATACACTTAACTATACATTAAGTCAGCAAAACAGAAGTGTAGATCAGTTTCAGTATGAAGATTATTTTATAGCACTTCCTTCTGAGAATACACCATATTTTGATAGATATTCTCAACAATCTATACAAGCAAACCTATCTCAAGCTAATGGTAGTAACTCTAGATATACCGATAGAAACTACGTTATTGACAATATTATTAGCTATACCAATACCTTTGGCGAGCATAACATTGATGCCACTTTTGTTGCAACTAGAGATTATAGAGTAAACGACCTCTCTACCGTATCTGGAACCGATTTTGCTGCACTTGGTAATACAACATTAGGAGTTAAAGGTGTGCCTTTCGCAACAACCGTTACAAATTCATATAGTTTAGCTGAAAGATCTAACGTTGGTTATTTAGGTCGCCTATCATATGGTTATGCGGGTAAATACAACTTAACAGGATCTGTAAGACGCGATGGAGCTTCCGTTTTTGGAGCCGATAGAAGATTTGGTACATTCTGGTCCGTTGGAGGTGCATGGACAGTTTCCGAAGAAAACTTTTTAAAAGATAATTCTGTTTTAAATTATTTAAAAATTAATGCTTCTTACGGATTAAATGGTAACCAAGGTTTAGATCCATACGAAACTTTATCACCAGTAAGTGCAGGACAACCTGGTAATATTAGATATTCATTTGGAGACGATCCTTCTGTAAGTCAATTTGGTATTTCGCAGTCTGGTCTTGGTAATTTAGAATTAGGTTGGGAAGAAACTACATCTTTAAACTTAGGTGTGCATACAGCATTTCTAAACAATCGTATTTTCTTTGATGCCGATGTTTATTTCTCACAAACTCGCGATCAAATTTTTAATAGAGTTATACCAACTACAAGTGGATTTTCTAGCATATTGGCAAGTTTAGGCCAAGTAGACAACCGTGGTGTTGAGCTTACTTTACGTACCGAAAATATAAATACCGAAGAATTTAAATGGACCTCTACACTAACCTATTGGAATAACCGAAACAAAATTGTAACCCTATACGGAGACGATATTGATGGCGATGGCATAGAAGACGATGATATTTCTAACAGCTTATTTATTGGTAAATCTTTAGGTGCGCAATATGGTTACGAGTACATTGGTGTTGTACAAGAAAATGACACACAGTATATCGCAGATAATGGAGCACAACCTGGAGATCCAATGTTTAGAGATTTAGATGGAGAACCTGGTATTACAGGAGACGACAGAAAAATTCTAGGCTATAATGTCCCTAATTTCAGAATGGGTTTCTCTAATACATTTACTTATAAAAACTTTAGCTTATACATGTTAATTAACGGCACATTTGGTGGCGGAAGCGAAAATTATTTTATTGGTGCAAACCCTAGAAGTAACTCGTTCCAAAACCGATTTGATTTTAACGATATAGAAAATGGAGATTGGTGGACACCAGAAAATCAAAGTACCACGAACCTACGTCCAGATTTTAATGATAGTCGTTATAGCGGTTACCAATCAAGAGGCTTTGTACGTGTACAAAACGTAAACTTATCTTATGGATTTGATCAAGATATTTTAACCCGATTAAACTTAGGTATTCGTTCTTTAGACCTATATATCAGTGCCGATAACCCACTAATTTTCACCAATTGGTTTGGTGGTGGAGATCCAGAAAAAGGAATTGCAGCATTAAACGGAACGTTCCCTGTTATGAGCGCTTACACGTTTGGAGTTAACCTTAGTTTCTAATTTAAAAAAAATATCATGAAAATAAATTATATAAAACAATTACTATTACTATCCCTGGTGGTTTTAACTACGGGTTGTAATGATGCAGAATTTTTAGACACGCCGCCAGAAACCTTTTTAACGGTAGATAATATTTTTACTTCAGGTACTCAAGTAGATCAGGTATTAATCACTATGTACCAACAAGATCGCGCCTTAAGATCGTATGTAGATAATAACCAAGGTCGTGTTATGCACGGGCAAGGTACAGATGTTTTAACCGTACCTACCTTTAGAGAAAACACGAATTTTAGTGATTACAACTCTACAATTACACCAAGAGCTGGCCGTTTAAACACGATATATTCTGAGCTTTATGAAATGATATCGCGAGCAAACCTTGTACTTTCTTTAGCAGAACAAACCGATATTACTTTTGAAAGTGAAGACGCTAGAAGCTATATCATTGCCCAAGCCAAATTCTTTAGAGCAAAAGCACATGGCCAAGCCGCACAACTATTTGGTCGCGTTGCTATTGTAGATGAACCAACAACTACCGTTAGGTTTGATTATGAACAAGCTGAAAGAGCCGAAATTTATCAATTTGCTATCGATGATTTAGAGTCTATTTTAAACGATTTACCAGAAATAACAAGCGAACCAGGACGCGTAGTTCGTGGTGCTGCACAGCATTATTTAAGCGAGTTTTACTTAGGTGTTGGTATTGAGAATAATGACAACCTTGCTTATGATCAAGCTATAAAATACGCATCGGATGTTATTGATGGAGGAATTTATTCTTTAATGACAAGTCGTTTTGGTTCTAGAGCCGATGAGCCTGGAAAAAATGTATACTGGGATTTATTTAGATTGAACAATCAAAATTATGCAGATGGAAATACAGAAAGTATCTGGACGCATCAATTTGATTATGAAGCTTACAAAGCCGGAGATAATGGTGCCAGATTGCGTTACCCTTATTATTTTAGTCCAGTGTGGAGAGCCATAGAAGGTGTTATTGGCGAGCTAGAAGATGTTGGAGGAAGAGGTGTTGCTTTCCTTAGACCTACAGAGTTAACAGAAACCATTATTTGGGAACCTAGCATTTCTGATGGTGATATGCGTGGTGAAGAAAGTAATATTAGACGTACTGTTTTATACAACGACCCTAGTGCAGCTAATTTTGGACAAGTAGTACCTCAAAACGTTTTAGATGAAGCAAACTTAGGTTTAGCCGATGGCGCATATTTCCCAATTTTTGAAAAGTTAACTACAGATCAATTTGAAGGTCTAGATGATGGAGAACGCAGAGAAGATATATGGAGAGACCGTTATGTAATACGCTTACCAGAAACTATTCTTTTAAGAGCTGAAGCACACCTAAGAAAAGGAGATACTCAATTAGCTGCCGATGATATTAATTTAATAAGACAACGCGCAAATTGTAATGTATTAGCAACTGCTGCTATGGTAGATCTAGATTTTATTTTAGATGAAAGAGCTAGAGAATTATTTGTAGAAGAAAGCAGATGGAACACACTATTACGTATGGGTGGCAACATTGCTTCAGATCGTATTAGAAGATATGCCAGATACGATTATCAGGTTAACTCGCTAACATTCGATTTTAATACATTCCCTATTCCGCAAACGGTAATAGACCGTAATAAAGATGTTATTTGGGAACAAAACCCAGGTTGGGAAGGCAGATAGTTATCAGTACATTTTAAATAGTTAGTTGTAGAAACATCCGATAAATATTATTTTTATCGGATGTTTTTATTTTAAAAATTTTAAATTTAAACCTCAATCAAATTTAACCTACCAAAAACACAACAAGTAAAAAATGAAACACTCCATATGTATTCTTCTAACACTTATATTATTATCCTGTAATTCAAAACCCAAAAAGCAAGATATTCCTTCCGAAGAAAAACAACCCAACGTCCTCATTATTTTAACCGACCAACTTAGAGCGCAATCTACGGGCTATGCCGGCGATATTAATGTAAAAACACCACACCTCAATCAATTAGAATCCATAAGCGTGAACTTTAAAAACGCGATCTCTGGCATGCCAGTTTGCACACCATTTAAAGCTTCGCTAATTTCAGGGCAACGTCCGTTAACAAACGGCGTTTTTATGAACGATGTTCAACTCGATACCAATGCGGTTTCTATGGGTAAAATATATTCTAAAGCAGGCTATAACACTGCATTTATTGGCAAATGGCATATTGATGGGCAAGGCAGAGAAAATTTTATTCCACCCGGAAATAGAAGACAAGGTTTTCAGTTTTGGATGGCCAATGAGTGTACACATAACTACAACAGTTCTACCTATTATGATAACGACGACCCAACGCCTAAAACATGGGATGGTTATGATACCTTCGAACAAACAGATGCAGCCATAGATTTTATAAACTCAAAAACAAATTCTGATAATCCCTTTGCTTTAATGCTTTCTTGGGGAACACCACATAACCCATATCATTCTGCACCGCAAAAATATCGAGATATGTTTAAACCAGAAGACATGAAATTACGCCCTAATGTTCCAGAGGAAATTTCAGGAAAAATAAAAAAAGACATTGCAGGTTATTATGCACATATAGTGGCTTTAGACGATATGGTTGGAAAATTAATTCAGAATTTAAAAGATAACAATCAATTAGATAACACTATTATCGTGTTTACTTCCGATCATGGCGATTTACTAGGTTCTCAAGGTGCTTACAGAAAACAACAGCCATACAACGAATCTGTTAGAGTACCAATGCTTTTTCATATCCCTAAAGCTTTAGGTATTGAACCAGGCAAAAGAAAGGCCGTTTTAAATTCCGAAGATATACTCCCTACCCTATTAAGTTTAAGTAACATTGAAATACCAAAAACTATAGAAGGTATTAATTACCAACCCTATTTAGAAGGCATAGACGATACTGTTGGTAAAGAAACTGTAATAATATGTGCCCAACCTTTTGGAGAATGGAATAGACCAAAACGCCACGGAAGAGAATACCGAGGTTTAGTGACTCAAAAATATACCTACGTAAAAGATTTAAATGGGCCTTGGCTCCTATTTGATAACGATGAAGATCCCTACCAAATGAATAATTTAGTAAACCAAGCCGAGTTTGCCACACTACAATCCGATTTAGACAAACGATTAATGGCACGCTTAAAAGCTAATGACGATCAATTTTTACCAGGAGCTCATTATATAGAAAAATGGGGTATTGAAGTGGACGAATTAGGCACAGTTCCTTATAAAAAACATTCAATTAAGGCGCATTAAGACCATCTTAAAAACCGAACATCAAAAATCTCACATAATTATTTTATGTGAGATTTTTCATTTTAAACACCACTCCTATTTCATTTCATCTTACTATTCATTACTTTTACCGACTGAATATCAGTTGCTTTTGGTTAGTTTCATTTTTAATTATAAAACAGTATCTGCTTTTCATATCATCCCAGATCACCATGAAACACATTATACTCTTAGCCATTTTAACATGTTCCTTAAATTGTTTTTCTCAATTTGGAGCAGATTATTCTTCTTACGGATTCAATTTTGTTAACGATACTTATAACGACGGTTTAAAAAACTGGACAGGCACCAATATTAACGATTCTAGTAAATTCAATCTATACAAACAAGATGTACAAAACAACTATGCGCTAGAGTTAAAACCAGTAAACGAAAGGTTAAGCATCAATTACAACGATTTTGGTTACATGGATTTAAACCCATGTGCTTTTAAAATAAACATCAGGGTTAGAGTCAATCAATATTCCGGAGATACCGATAAACTCAGCTTCTCCCTTTTTACAGGTGCAAAAAAAGTAGAACTTCAATTTACTTCATCGGGAATATATTATGCCAACAGCACAAACACTTTAGAATTCATTACCTCAGCGCCTACAATAAACCAATGGATAACCTATTCTCTGGCCTTAGATAGCTGTTCTAGTAGTGCAACACTTATGTTAGAAAACGATACTGCAAACGCATTCACGCTCAATTTACCAGATAATACCACGGCACAAAACATAAACCTCGAAGCTTTTACGGATAGTAGCACAACGTTTTCATCGGAAATAGACCATCTATTTATTTACAGTAACCCAATAAAATGGTGGCTTGGGCCTTCTACCCCATTTGTAGACGATACGCCTGCTGGCTACACCAATACCACAGGCGACAGACAGCATTTTTTAGCCTTACCTAATGGCGAAAAAATTGGTTTAAATGAAAACGGTGGCGGCTACATTACCTTTACCGAATTAACACCTGGTGGTCCAAATCTAGATCCGTTTCCTAAATTTGGTTCTGGAGGCACAAAAACCCTAAGAGGTTATTTCCATACCAGTAACTTTAACCCAGTGCAAGCAGGAATTTCTAGTACATCGGGAGGGCATTTGGTTAATATAAATACTACCGCCAATAAAGTTGAAGTAGAACGTTTTCCGTTGCACTCTTATATTCAAGATGATTTTATAGAAAACACACCTTTAGTTTACCCTAATAATGAAACACTTGGAGATGAAAACGATCCTGCCATTATTGATGATGATGTTTACGATGAGTTCGGGCTCGATATGAGGCATGAGTTAATGTGCGAATTAGATTTTAACACCTCTATAGAAAATGTAACTAAAACCGGCAGTATATCTACCGTAAGGCACATTGCAGAATGGGAATACATTCGTCATCCATCATTTATTCTTCAATTTCATGAAGTAAGCGAGAATGTGCGTCCAGATTTTGAAACCTTTACAGGCGCCAATAACGATATGGGCGAAATGCGACATAAATTTGAGTTTAGATTAAACAAAGATTTAGGTTACCAGTGGATTTTGTGGAGAGACTCCAATAACGCCTGGCAATCGTTAAATGTAACAGCCGTTGGCGATTCTAAAAAAATCACAATACGCACCAACACCGCATTAGAAAAACGTTTTTTAGTGTTTTCTACCTCATCAGATCCTGATGTTCCGGGAGCCGTTTCTTGGTTTTATCCAGAAAGTGATTATAACACCAACAGTACTTTAGGAAAAAGCAGAACCGATAAAACGGTTAACTACACACACGATAGAAGAACCTCTGTAACCATAGTTGCCGATTGGAGAAAAACAAATTGGTGCAGAATGAATTTGTATATAAGAAATGAAGGCTTAATTGCGCCATCTAACGGCGACCCGAATATATATGAAGCTTTCCAAATGGAAGCCTTACAGCTATTTGGTACACCTAACGAGATACTAGATGAAGTGATGGCTTATGATGATACTTTAGTTACCAATGCTACTGAACAGAATACTGCCACTCAAATTTTCCCTAATCCGTTTGCTAATAAACTAACCATTACTGGGGAAAATTTACTGAATAAAAAAGTGAAATTATACTCTATGTTAGGCAGAGATATATCCAATGCTGTTGAATTTATATCTCGCTCTAACACTAAAGTTGTACTCAGAATAAATAATTTAAATTCCGAAACTTATTTCTTGAAGGTAGGAAACACCACAAGAATGATAAATAAACTTGAACGCTAATTACCTTGCCATTCAAGGGTATTTACAATGAAGCTGTTTATTTTTTGCTTGCTTTTTTAGCCAACTTTGCAGCTTTTTTTTCTTTAGGCGTTAATGTTGCCTCTTTTTTTACATTCTTTTTTGAATCTTGCGATTTAGCCATAACTTAATGTTTTAAGATGTTTTAATTGTGGATTAAATGTAGTGAAAAGGATGATATGAAAATTTTATTACCTCATTCTTTTATAAAAATTAGCCGTTACGCCTTAAAAGGCATTAAAAAACCCTGAAACTCCCCGATAACAAAACAATCTGTTTTTATTATTTATTTTACCCAATTACGGTTTTCCGTAAAACTAATTAAAACAGCCTTTGTAATTTAGCTTCAGTTTAAGAAAAATAGGTAGAAATACGTATGTTTTTTTTACTAAGAATAACTAACTTCGGCCGAATCTCTTCAATGGGTTTCTGTTATGCAGAATAATCCTTATTGGGATGTTTTTGGAGAGAATGAGTAGTTGAAGTAGTCATATGAATAAGTTGTAAACCATTTGAGAAATGAGAGAAGTCCAAACCAAATTATATGGAAAAATACAGGAACCTGAAAATTTCCTTGAATTAATTGAACTTCTAACTTTTCTTAATGTTGACGATAGAAATGTACATATGTGGAGAGGACAAAGTAATATTAATTGGAGAATCGACCATTCAGCATATAGGAGATTAAGACTAGACAAAAATCAAATAACCGACTCAGACCTAATTAACTACGAAAAAAATCTCTTAAAACAAGCCTCACTAAAAGGTTATCGACAACAAAATGGTAGAATATTAAGTGATTTAGAGTTATTAGCGAAACTGCAACACCACGGAGCAGCAACTAGATTGGTAGATTTTACTAGAAACTCTCTAATTGCTTTATGGTTTGCTAGTTCTGAAAACCTCGAAAGTGATGGACTTTTAATAGGATTACATACAGACTTTTTAGGCGGTTATGAATCAGAAATACAAGATTACAAATATCCATTTCAACTCAACATCTTAGATGAAACAAACCACGCCTTAACATTTGAACCACCAGTAGTAACACCTCGAGTTGCAGCTCAACATTCTCAATTCATTTATAGCTCATTATCAATCAAAAAGACAGGTAGTTTAAAGTTGCATCCAGATTCAGAAGGCAGTAATAAAAAACCTAATTTATTTATATCCGTAAAGAAGGAATTGAAACAAAAAATCAATGATATTCTTGAAAAATCTTTTGATTTAAGATATCAAACACTATTTCCAGATATAGACGGGTTTGGAGATGCAAATAGTCATCAAATATCTAAACGGAAAATGTGGAGATGGTAAAAACGGTTTACAACACCGTATAAAAAACATAGGGCGTTTGTGTTTAACCGAATGTTCTGTGCATATTAACAAAGTCCGCTAAATATAAATATGATGTTTATAGTAGAAAAGATAAAAGCAATATTTTATATTTAGCTAAGTAATAAACCGAAACGAAAGAGCTTATCAACTGCCCTACGTTTCTTATACATAAACGTTGTGTGTAATTTGAGAAATGAACAATATTAAACTGAACAAATACGAAATTAATTTTCTGACTGAACCATTTCCTATTCATTTAGGAGATGTAAAAAACCTATTTATATCTGACTTCGGATTTTCTGAAACAGATGCGATAAGTGAATCCTTTGACTTGCTCAAAAGAATGTACGAACTGAATTTTATCCAATTTGAAATTCTACTTTATTATAAATCTGACAGCAAAATTAAAATAGTACTCGATGAACCTGAAAAAGGTTTTGAACTAAAAGTAGATTCTGATTTTTGGACAAAACTGAAAAACGAAAAAGAAATATGGAATCGTTTGATGTTAGGAATGGATAGAAATTGGGATTTTGGAATTGACCTATCGAATGATTTTTACGAAAAATATTATGAACCAGACGACACGGAATTTTATAAACTGATAAACCAAGAATAAAAACTACACACAACACAGTATAAAAATAATTGCGGTTTAGTGCTAAAACAAAGGTAGTTGCGTATTTGCTACATCTGATTTTCCTGCGGAAAATCCTCGCACACAAAACCGCACTATTCTTATACATAAACGTTGCCAATAATGCTAGAATCAGTTTATAAATAAAAAAGCATTTAATTTTTTGAATTTTATGTACATAAAAATGGAAAATATATTTTAAATGATGACAAAAGAATTTATTATTAATAAAATTGAAAAAGCCTGTCCTACAAGTTATAAGTTTAAACAAGTTGTTTATAATGATAATAAAAAGACAATATTTTTAGATTTCTTTATTAAATATGACGATAATGAATTTTCTGTTAGTGCGGGTACAATTAATCATGTTCAATTAGGGAATTGTCTTCATAACAACTTGTTAACTATTCGTTTTGAGTCGATAGAAAAAATAATTAATTCAAAAAGTTATACATCATGTACAAATAATCTCAATAAAATTTTTCCCAATACAAT
This sequence comes from Algibacter sp. L3A6, assembly GCF_009796825.1. Lineage (GTDB taxonomy): Bacteria > Bacteroidota > Bacteroidia > Flavobacteriales > Flavobacteriaceae > Algibacter. Next base: position 3,107,131 of record NZ_CP047030.1, on the reverse strand, counting down.
TAATGATAATTTAAAATTAGATAAACCTATTATTTTCGAAACGGAATCAGACGTAGACAAAGGAATTAGTTATGTAAGAAATTATATCGAAGAGTTTGCTGAAGATTATTTTGCGTATTGGAATGATATTCGTGCATTTTTACCTTTTCTGGAAAGTAAAAATGTGAGGTTTTTAAATGATTTATTAGTCGGAAAAGGAGAAAACAGAAAACTAATTATTTGGAAATTATGTAATCATCCTAAATATGAATCTTTTTTAAAAGAAACTATTAAATCTTATGAAGACTATCTAGAAGAAAATCCTAAAGATAAATCTGAAGTAAAAGCATATAAAGAATTTAATCGTTTAGTTGACAGGCTGGAAAAAGTAAAACCTATTTATAATTGGGATTCATCCTATTTAAGACCAAAACCGTTTAAAGGAGTGTTACCGATTATTTCATAGTTTCTGAATATAGATATGAAACACGCACTATTGGCAACAATGTGTATATTTAATGCGGTTTTTCGTGTTTAATTCAAAGTTCTGTGTATTTTTACTAAGTCCGTCAAATCATTTTGATTTGACTTTCGTACAAAAAAGATAAAGGCAAACAAAATGTTTTGCCTCGTGCTAAACTGAAAGTCTGTTGACTTTCTATTTCCGCACTAAGCATACACGCAACGTTGCCTACAATTTGAAAAATGAACACTCTTGAACCGACTTGGAAAGTATCTAAAAATGAGATTTTGAGAAATTTCTCTTTCCTGCAATCTGAATTTGGATTTCCCAAATTTAAGAAAAAGTGGATTAAAGATGAATACTCAATAACAACTAAAAAAGCTGACATTGAATTCTCTTGTACAATTTTCAAATTTGACTCAAGCGCACCATCAATCGGAATTATTAATCACTCCGAACTTGTTGATTTTAGACACGAAATTTATCCAACAAATTTTTATCGGATTCATAATCTTGACGAAACTGGCGGACTAAAAATGATGGCGGAAAATGGACGTGATTTTGTTGAGATTTATATTTCAGAATGTGCTGACCTTTTAAAAAATAAACCGAATATTTTAAACGGAATTACATCTGACTTTAAAAAAAATAAAAAACTGTAGGCAACACCGTGAAAAAAACATTGCTTATTTTAGTTCAATCGTTTGGTCGTTGCTTTGTTTGCTAGCTTCTGATTTTCCTTCGGAAAATCCTCGCACTCAAACACGCAACGTTCCTTACACATAAACGTTGTGCATAATTTGAGAAAATCTCGTTTCATAATAAAATTTAGATTAAAATGGAAAAACTGAGTGATAAAATTAATTCACATATAGAAAAATGGGTGTGGATTACTGGAAACGATTCTGCTTTAGAATTTGTTTATTTTTTAGAAAGTCTAGGGAACAAAATTTCATTTGAAGATATTTACAAATTTTGCAATCTAAAACAAAAACTTGAAATTAGAAATACTATATCAACTGCGGAAAATTGTGAGCAACTAGCAATTGAATATAAATGGAAAAATAATAAAATTGAGGATAGCTCTTTATTTGCCGATGCAATCTTAACTCTATCTTTAATTATTATTGATTGTTATAAAAATGATGGAATCTCTGATTTAACTGTTTTCGTTGGAGCTGAAAGTCAATTAGAGTTAGATTATGACAAAGAAAATGTTAAAATTTTAATCGACAGTTTGAATATTTTAAACGAATATCTAACCAAATTTTTTGGCTTTAGCTTTTACGAAATTGATGATGTAGAAACTAAAGAATCTTCAATAGCGATTTTAGAAATAAAACAAGAACTTGAGAAAATTATATCGGAATAAAAACTATGCACAACAAAGTACTGTGCTAAAAAACAAGTAAAATCTTATTAATTTTTCACTAGCGTACTTTTATATTCCTTGTCAAATATTAAACCCGATTTTGCAATAGCAAAAGCTTGTTTTAGTAGCTTATTACATACCGCTATTAATGCTAATTTTTTACTCTTTCCTTTTGCTACTAATCGTTCATAAATATCCCTGCATGCTTTGTTGTATTTACAAGCTGTAAAACTGCACATAAATAATAAATTCCTGAGTTTTTGATTGCCCATTTTACTAATGCGTGGTCGTCCTTTTATACTACTTCCACTTTGCCTAATCACTGGAGTTAATCCTGCGTAACTACATAATTCTGCTGCACTCGAAAAGCGTTCAAAACCACCTGTTAAAACGATTAACATAATAGATGTTTTTTTTCCGATTCCTGGTATGGTTTTTATTCGAGTAAATAAATCTTTATGAGCCTCTTTTACTAAAACTAGCAATAACTCTTCTAAGCTGGACATCTCTTTATCTAAATGTTTTAAACTACGCTTTAAAGATCTCACAATGGCTTTACTTGGCTCCCCTAAAACAGATTCACCATGAAGTTTATTCTTTATCATTGTTCGCTGTTTTGTATATACAGAAAGGGTTCTGGTAATTTGAAGACACTCCTGTACTTCCTTAGAACTACCTTTCCAAAGTTTTAACTCTACTTGCTCAGCATAAGAACATATAAGTTTTGAATCACTCTTATCGGTCTTAACCTTGGATAGTCGCATCTGGATAAATCGTTTTACAGACAACGGATTTTCTACTGAAACATTTAGACCTTCTTCAAACAAATAATAAGCCAATTGATAATGATAGTAACCTGTAGCTTCCATCACGCAATGACTCTCAGAATTTAAGAGTTTTCTAAAGGCTTTAAAGCCTGAAAACTTGTTTTTAAACTGATAATAATTACCATCTGAATCTGTGACATCAAAAACTAAATAACTAATGTCAATACCAAAATATTTAATATCTTTATTCATAACAAATTGTTTTTTTGAAAGGACATACTACGCGAGTTTCAACGACTTAAAATCGAGGTCTTAAAGCCTCACAGAACTGTTCGAAATCTGTGTAGAAAAGAGAGGGGATTTACAATGTTGACGAGATCTGAAGTCTCTCCGTATAAATTAACCTTATTCCTCTCTTTTGTGCTTTCTATTTTATATGTTTAAATTAGTCTTTTTTATTTAAATGCTAACTTAAGCCGTATATAAAAAATTGCTAGTTTTAGCTTAACCAATGTGAGTTGCTTTGTTTGCTTGCATCCGATTTTCCTTCGGAAAATCCACGCACTCAAACACGCAACTTTCCATATACATAAACGTTGTAGCTAATTAAAAAAAATGAGAATTAAACCTGAAGATTTTTTTAAAGAAGATATTCCTGAAAATATTCTGAATATTTTAAATGAAATACTTGGTAAAACGTTTGATGAAGGACAATTCTATGATATTGACGAATTAGTATTTGAAAACAATTCATTTAGAGAGTACTCTGACATCAAATCAGGTATTTGCATAACACGTAGTGGTGGTGCAGACTATCTATTTATAGAAAATCTTAATGACACTTATAATCTCTACTCTTTAATAAATGGAGACCAAGATAACAGAGAAGATTACACTCTTGTTTTTGAAATTTCTAATCAAGAAACTTCTGAGACTTTTATAAATAAGGTAAACAATTTTTATGAAAAATGTTATGCTGAATTTGAAATAGATGAAGATTTTAAAAAAACAACAACTTTAAAATTTATTTCAGAACTGCCTAATGGAATAAAAGATTTACTTACAATCAAAAAACAATTTGAACTTTCTAATTCTATTAGTGAATTGAAAATGAAATATACTGAAAGCAGAAAAATTGAAATTGATTGTTATTTAGTTAAAGGTCAACAAATACTAAAAGATTTACCTACCGAAATAAGAGAAACTATAGAAATAAACTAGCTACGACAATGTGTATATTTAATGCGGATTTTGGTGCTTAATCCAAAGTTTAATGTATTTTTATAAAGTCCGCCAAAGCTTTTGAATTGGCATTTATAATAAAAAAGATAAAAGCAAAATATTTATATTTAGCTAAGTAATAAACCGAAACGATAGAGCTTATCACCTGCATTGCGTTTCTTATACTTAACGTTGTGTGTAATTACAAAGAACAAATATGAAAAATATATGGAAAATAGTTTTCTATTTTATAATAGTAGTACTATTTATTGAATGCAAAAATGAGAATAAATCGAAAGAGGAAAGACCAAATGTATTATTTATCTTAGTTGATGATCAGCGAAACGATGTTCTTTCATTTGAGGGGCACCCCATTGTGAAAACCCCCACAGTTGATAAGCTTGCTAAAAACGGAACAGTATTTACAAATGCATTTGTAACTACACCAATTTGTGCAGCTAGTAGAGCTTCTATACTAACAGGGTTATATGAGTCTAAACACAATTATACTTTTGGAAAAAAACCTCTTAAGAAAGAATTTATCAGTAATTCATATCCTTATTTACTAAAAAAATCGGGATATATTACTGGTTTTACTGGAAAATTTGGCGTGAATATTGAAGCACGAGATAGCATGGTTAAAGAAATGTTTGATTACTTTAAGCCTTCTCGTAAAAATGCACCCTATTTTGAAAAACAGGCCGATGGTAGTATGAGGCATTCTGCTGAAATTCGAGGCGATCAAGCAGTAGAATTTATTAAAAATCAAACTTCTAAACATCCATTTTGTCTTTCTATAAGTTTTAATGCTGTACATGCAGTAGATGCAAATTTAACTCCAGGTAATGATGGGCATTATCCTTACCCCAAAGCAGTTGCTAATATGTATGAAAATGTAGAAATGCCAAAACCAGCATTATCTAGTTCTGAGATATATGAGAATCATCCTGATTTTTTGAAAAACTCATTAAATAGAGAACGTTATTTCTGGAGATGGGACACAGAAGAAAAGTACCAAACTAATATGAGAGCTTATTTCCGTATGATTAGTGGGTACGATAATGTAATAAATAGAGTGCTCACAACATTAAAAGAAAAAGGCTTAGATAAAAACACCATAATCATTTATTCTGCTGATAATGGTTATTATATGGGAAATAGAGGTTTTGCAGGTAAATGGACACATTATGAGGAATCGTTAAGGGTTCCTTTAATAATTTATGACCCTAGAAAACCAACTAAAAACTCTGGAAAAAAATCTGATAAATTAGCGCTTAATCTTGATATTTCAGCAACAATTCTTGATATAGCAGGAGTTACCAAACCTAAAATTCATCAAGGGAAAAGCCTATTACCAATTTTAAATAATGAAGAAGTTGAAACATGGCGAGATCGTTTTCTTATAGAGCATAGAATGGAACATGATAAACTGCCAAAATATGTTGGAATTCATGAACAAAGATATGTTTACGTAAATTATTATGAACAGAATCCTTCATATGAATATTTACACGACTTGCAAAAAGATCCTCTTCAATTAGAAAATTTTAAAAATAATCCTAAATATGTGAAAGTTCTTCAAAATATGAGGGGCAAGTGTGAAAGCTTAGAAAATAATATAAAAAATAATTAACTCCACACAACAAAAAATATAGTGCATTTGGCAGATAATACTAAAATTGAATATATCAGCAATAAATACAATTAGGCGTAACTTGAAAATGAAGTGTTTCAAAATGCCAAACGCCCCATATTCAAAACGTTCTGCGCAATTTAAGAACACGTACATTGTAACATATTAATATTTTGCTCTACTAATACCTTGAACAATAACATACAAGAAATGAAAAAAAATAATGGAACGGCCTTTATGGTAATAGGATTGATGTTTACAACTCTTGGATTAACAATTTTGAACGAATACAAAATTTTACAATATAGCGCTCTAATTCTTGGAGTTATATTAACAATATATAGTGTATCTGTATCTGAAAAATGGAAGAAAACCCAAAAAAATGAATTAAAACGATTGAATAAAATACTTTAAATCGGAACAAAACTCCGAATTTATTCTTGCGGAATTATTACTCAAACTGAATTTATAAATGTTGCGTAAAAGTGAACTGAAACACAAAATTTACTCTTCTGGAATTTAACAAGTTTGTGGAATTGAAAAACTGCGTAAAACACTGTATTATCTAGGCACAACAAATAAAACCCTATATACCTGTATAATACACCAACAAAACAAGGTATAACATCGGTGTAACAATAAAACAACTCCCCTTCTCTTATAGAATAATTTAAAATAAGCTCGGTTTATAGAAATATTCTATTTCGTTTACTTTTTTAAGTAACTTTTAATATATTTAAACATATTTTCTTCCCTAAAGAATTTCAATATGATAGCTTATGTACTCATATTGAGTTATTTAAAATTAATAGTGTTAATACCATAATAAAGATATATAGTTAGTACAACTGTATGCTTTGTAGTGCTTAATTATCAGAAACCGCTAACTAATGATAAAATTCTTAAAAAAAGAACGACTTCAAATACAAATTACGCAAGGCTTACCCTTTGATTTAAAAATAGATATAAGGAAGAAAAAACGACAGATTCTCTACTACTCTAGCTAAGTTATTGGACGAGCATTAATTAACTAAAACCAATTACAACTATCATGACACTACGATTTTACAAATTAAACATAATAATTGCCTGTCTTTTTTTAAGTTCATGTGCTAATAATAAAAAAGAATTTGGCACCATGCTTATTCATGGAGGAACCATTTATACAGTAGACTCTACACAGACAACAGTAGAGGCCGTTGTAACAAAAAAGGATAAAATTCTCTTTGCTGGAAGTTTTGAGGAAGCCAAAAGCTATCAAAACGAACAAACGGAACTTATAAATTTAGAAGGTAAGACGATGACGCCTGGCTTAATTGAAGGTCATGGTCATTTTATGGGCTTAGGCTATAATGAATTAGAGCTTGACCTTATGAATACAAGCAGCTATCAAGATATTATAGACGCTGTTGCAGAGAAAGTTAAAACGTCTAAACCAGGCGAATGGATTCTTGGTAGAGGTTGGCACCAAAGCAAATGGGACAGTATGCCAGCAAACACCGTTAAAGGATTTCAGACGCATCATTTACTCAGCGAAGTATCACCAGATAATCCTGTTTTTTTAAGTCATGCAAGTGGTCACGCAGGCTTCGCAAATGCTAAGGCTATGGAAATTGCAGGTTTAAAAGGCTTACGTAAAGAGGGAATCCAGACATATAATATGGAAGGAGGAGAAGTTATTGTAGATCAATTTGGTATGCCAACAGGTATTTTCAATGAACATGCAATATCTATGATTTACAAGTATATCCCAGAAGAGACGCCAGAAACAAACATTCAAGCTTTTAATCTAGCTATGGAAGCGTGCCATAAAAATGGTATCACTAGTTTTCATGACGCAGGTATTTCAAGTAATACAATAGCACTCTACGATGACATGAAATCGGCTGGAAAAATGAATATTAGAATGTATGCCATGTTAAGAGGTGGTGAAGAATTACTTAACGAATGGTTAGAAAAAGGTCCGAGGATAGATCCAGATCATCGTTTTACTATACGTTCTATTAAATTAAGTTGTGATGGTGCTTTAGGTTCCAGGGGTGCCTGGCTTTTAGAACCTTATACAGATCGCCCAGGTCACTATGGCCATGAAACGCTTCCTATGGACATTCTAAAAGAAGTAGCAATAAAAGGACTTCAAAACAATTTTCAAGTCTGCTCGCATGCCATTGGAGATCGTGCTAATAGAGAAATTCTGGATCAATATGAATTAGCGTTAAAGGAATTGAATATGCTAGATACCGATCATAGATTCCGTATTGAACATGCGCAACATCTACATCCAGATGACATTCCTCGTTTTGCAGAATTAAATGTAATTCCTGCAATGCAGGCAATACACTTGTCTTCCGATAGACCTTGGGCCATTGACCGTTTAGGTGAAAAACGAATTAAAGATGGCGCTTACATGTGGCAAGCTTTATTACAGAGTGGCGTTCCTATTGTTAATGGAACGGACGTGCCTGTAGAACCTCTTAATCCTATTGCCAGTTTCTATGCTAGTGTAAGCCGAAAAACACTTAAAGGAATCCCTGAAGGCGGTTATGAGCCAGAACAAAAAATGACGAGAATGCAAGCATTAAAATCATACACTTTAGATGCTGCGTATGGCGCCTTCGAAGAAAACATTAAAGGTTCTATTAGTAGTGGTAAGCTTGCTGATTTTACAATTTACAATCAAGATTTGATGACTGTTGAAGAAAATCAGATTTTAGATACTGAAATCGACATGACTATTTTTAATGGTAAAGTAGCTTACAAGAAATAGCAAAATAACGAAAGCACAACAACGCGTATGATTAATTGCTTGGTTTTATTCTACTTACAAAAGCCCTTACGGACTTTCTATCTGTGATCTATTTGCTAACTTTAGTGCATGAATCACGCAACTAATCATACATAAAACCGTTTTGCTAAAAAAAACCTGATTTGAAAATAAAAAACATAAGACTAAAAATATTTGTATCAATCGTGATTCTATTGTCGTTTTTATACTTTTTATTTATGAATACAGACCTTTTTTTACCTTCAACAAAGGAAGTCGAAAATTCAAATCAATTAAAGACTGAAATTGTTAAAGAAATTGCTAGCAGCCTGAGTAATAATGATACTTTATATTTAGCTACAAAGAGAGAATATGGTGTCTGTGGAAATGACTCTAGATTTGACGAAACACCTACTTTTTCGGAGAGAATTCAAGAAATAAAACATCTTTTAGACAACCCTTTTTATCTTGATTTATCAAAGGATTTTGAAATGAGTAATTCTGTAAATGGTAGTACTATTATTGTTGGAGTTATTTTTGACGATAATTTTATATCAGAAAAATATAATTTTGAAATAATATCAGATTCATCAAATCAAAAGAAAGAACTTTATGAAGTTAAAGATATATCCATAAAAAAGGATACCGTTATAATTTATAGTTATTCTCTTCATAAATCTGAAAATGATAAAGTGAAAATGGAATTTATTAAAGTTGATTCGAAATGGAAAAGAAAATAAAAACTAAGTATAACAAAAGCTATAATTAATGCGGGGTTTGGTACTTACACCAAAGTTTAGTGTGTTTTTATAAAGTCCGCCAAAACTTTTGATTTGGCATTTATAATAGAAAAGTTAAAAGCAAAATATTTATATTTCGCTAAGTAATAAACCGAAACGACAGTGCTTATCTCCTGCCCTACGATTTCTTACATTTAACGTTCATAATAAGAATATGACGAAAAAATCAGAAATAGCGATTGAAAAAATTGAGGAAGGTGATATTTACAACTTTAAGTTAAACGGCAAATATTTCTTTCTTCAAATACTAAAAATAGTAACAGGGCTACCTGCTCCTTATGATATTGATTTTAAATTCGGCTACTATCTAGCTGTTTTTCAGAAAACATTTAAAAACATTCCAAAAATTGAAGATTTGGATTTATCGACTATTTACAAACACAAATATTATAGAAAGAATACAGCTTGTTACTTCAGCGTATGGAATAAAGAACCACATATTCAATTTGATAAAAAATTGATGGATTACAAGCTAAAAGACAAGTACAAATTCTCAAAGTTTGACAATCGACAAGTAAAAAAATTTAGTGAATTTAAACCACTTTTAGTGCCTCAGTTCTCAATGCCGAGTAAGTGTGATTTTCATAATGGAATACAAAATACTCACCAACCAATGTCAATACAAGCTATCTTAAAAGGACTAGAGGAGGAAGAAAAATTAAAAACTTCTAAAGCTAAAAAGATAGATCCTCATTATTTTAAAGACTGGCTTTATTACATCAATCCCGAAGCTTTGATAAAAACAGAAAAAGCTATTCTTAAATATGAAGAAAAAGAAGGCCAGCAAAGAACTAAAGAAAATGCATTGAAAAAATGTATTGAAGCTATAAATAAGGTTGACGAGAAGTTTTCTCACATAGGAACAATAGAACGAGAATATTTGGTTGAGAAACTAATTGACATTTCGATTGCAAAAGAACTTGATAAAAGCTTGCTGACAATATAATTGAGGAAAATAGAGATTGGTAAAACTAATTTCTATTTACAAAATCACATGAGTATCAAGTGGACAAAAGGGCTAAATTTAAGCGAATTGAATATTAACAGACATAAAGCAAAAGTAATGTGCTTGTAATACCGCACAGTGCGTTCTAAATACTATTAACCAATAAGATTAGATAAAATGATATTTGAAAATTTTGATTTCACTAATTTTTGGAAAAAAAGCGATTATGCAGACAAAGAATATGTTGGAAAATATCCGACAGATGAAATTATTAAAAATATAACGAATCAACTTGGTTATAAACTTCCCGATTCTTATATAAAATTAATGAAATCTCAAAATGGCGGAATCCCTAAAAACACCTGTTATCCAACAACTGAAAAAACGACTTGGGCGGATAATCATATTGCAATTACGGGTATAATGGGAATTGGAAATGAGAAACCCTACTCTTTATGTGGAGATTTCAGTAGTCAATTTTGGATTGATGAGTGGGGCTATCCTAATTCCGGAGTTTATGTTTGTGACTGTCCTTCTGCTGGACACGATATGATAATGCTGGATTATACGAAGTGCGGAAAAGATGGAGAGCCAGAAGTTGTACATATCGACCAAGAGAACAACTATAAGAAAACATTTTTAGCTGTAAATTTTGAAGCTTTTATAAGAGGTCTCGTAAACGAAGGTAATTACGAATCTGAAGCACAGGAATTAGCCGACGATCACGATTTGGAAGAAGAATGGTTCTCTGATGATTTTTAAAAAAATTTAATAATAAAAACTATTGGCAACATTGCTTATAAAAAATTGCTAGTTTTAGCTAAACCTATCTTACACGCAAACTTTAGTAAACCTACGAGCCAAACGATATGAAAACAGGAAAGAAAATAATTAAATGGTTTTTATACCTTTTATTCATTCCGACAGCATATATAATTATGGCTTTAATTCTATCTTCAATAACTGTAGACAGAAAAGTGAGCAATGAAAATTCAGAAAAACTAATATATTTAAATACAAATGGAGTGCATTTAGATATTGTAATTCCGATAGAATATGTCGATAGTTTAGTGTTATCGGGAATAAAATATAACCAAAACGACACGTACTTGTCTTTTGGTTGGGGAGATGAAAACTTCTACATTAACACCCCTACTTGGAACGATTTGACTTTTAGCACTGCTTTTAAAGCCATGTTTTTAGAAAGTTCAACTTTAATGCATGTAACGCGTTATAGACAGAAACGATTAGGTTGGGTTGAAATAAAAATAAACGAATTGGAATTAAAAAAACTAAACCATTATTTACTGAACACCTTTGAGGTGAACCAAAAGGGCATGAAAATTATTCTTGAAAACAAAGGTTACTCTTCTATCGATGATTTTTATACATCGAAAGGAAGTTATTCCTGTTTTAAAACGTGTAACAGTTGGGTAAATATTGGTTTTAAAGACAGTGGGTTAAAATCCTGCCTATGGACTCCTTTCGACTTTGGACTAATGAATAAATATCAATAAAACAGGTTTGATAACAAATTGTAAAAAAATACTCTAGAAACTCAAAGAATGATATTTAAAAGAGACCATCATAAGAACAAAAAAACGTTTTACACCCTTCTAATATGTGTTCAATTTGGTTTATATCTCTCATTGTTCTACTTCAAAATTCATTGGATATTTATCTTATTAATATTCCCTTTTTTATGCATTGAAATGATATCAAACATAAGATGTTTAAATCGTCAAAAAAGCTTCATTAAAGCCATAGAATTTAAAGGAAGTACATTAGTTTGTGCCCATTTTAATGGTAAGAAAGCTAAAATAAGTTACGCCAATCTTGTGTATTCTTTTAGAGAAATTAAATTTGAAAAAGACAAATCGGAAATTGAAATAAAAGAAAAAAAACGAATTACAAATAAATTAATTGGTCGGCTCAATATAAAAGATTGGCAAACCATTTTTGAAATAAAAAACGCTTTAGCCGAAAAGAAAATAAAACGAATAGAGTTTCAACCAGAAGGGTTTGGAGCAAGTACGGTTGGTCTTTAGCAGAAATTACATTAATAGAAATGCAGTAGATATTCGTGTAGAATTAATTAATAGAATTTAAATTATAAATATGAAATCTAGTTTAAAGTTAATAATATTCCCCGTAACAGTTATTCTACTTAACATCACGCTGAGCTCTTGCAATTCGAAAAAATCCACAAACCAAGATTGGGAACATCTTCTAGATATGGAATTAAGCCAATGGGATGAGTTTGTTGGCGCACCGCATTACAGCGTAGCTATTGAAGGTTACGATAAAGGTAACGGCATGGAAGAAGGAACGCCCTTGGGGTTAAACAACGACCCTTTAAACGTTTTTTCGGCTATTGAAATGGATGGAGAACCTGTGTTGAAAGTTTCAGGAGAAATCTACGGTGCAGTAACTACCAAAAAAAAATACGAAAACTACCATTTAAGCCTTATGTTTAAGTGGGGCGATAAAAAATATGCGCCTCGTTTAGGTAAACCCATGGATAGCGGGATTTTGTACCATGCCATTGGAGAGCAAGGTGCTTTTTGGAACTGTTGGATGCAGTCTCAGGAATTTCAGATTCAAGAAGAAGATTGCGGAGATTACTACACTATTGCTGGTACAGGTGCCGATATAAAAGCGATTAAGAAAGAAAATCCAGATTCGGCTTGGGATATTTTTATCTACAACCCAAACAGTGCTTACAAACAATTTAAAACCGGAGAAGACGGCCGATGCAGAAAAAATGCTAACTACGGAAAGCTGGAAGGATGGAATCAAATTGATTTGGTTTGTATAGGCGATAAAGCTTACCATATTGTTAATGGAAAAATAGCTCTTGTGGTAGAAAAATCGGTTACTTATAATGAAAAAGACATAGCTAAACCGCTAACCAAAGGTAAAATCCAACTTCAAAGTGAAGGTGCAGAAGTGTATTATAAAGATGTAAAAATTAGATCTATTAGTGAGCTTCCATCAGAATTTGCTAATCAGTTAAAGTAGTGATGGTGGCTTAATAGGATTGTCTTTCATTTATAAATTGTAAGCTAGATGAGGATTTTATTTGATAAATTCCCAAAGCTTTAGCGATTTAAAGAAACTATGAAAATTTACTGATAGTCAAGTTTATTTTGGCTCCTTAATTTTTATAACTCAACTTATTCTCAGACAATCTTAAATCAACCATTAAAGATCGTAATTTTTTAGAAACTTCATTTAAATCGTCCGAAATTGAAAACACCTTTGGATCGCCTACAATAATTAACTTATGTTTTGCTCTAGATAGTGCCACATTAACTAATCGTTCTCCTTGAATGCCTTTGTATAGCATGCCTATATTTTTTTCGCAGTTATCTACTATATCATAAATGATAGCATCGAAACCCGAACCTTGAAAAGAATGTATTGTACCAACCGTAACATTTTTAAGCTGATTATCGGAAAGCATTTTATTTCTCAATTTTCGTTTTAAATTTATTACTTGGCCGTTATAAGGCGTAATAACACCAATTATCATCGCTTCATTTTCTATTATTAAGCTTTCTACAAGTTCGGTTACAACCTGAGCAGATTTATCATTAACTCTAGATCGTCCTTGCGTAGTTTTTACAACAGCTCCATTTTTTGGCTCTACAGGAATAAAATAATACGGCGTATTAATAACTCCAAAACTAGACTTAATTGAAGTGAATTTCTCTTGATAATTAGAGGTTAATAAACCATTATAAAACCTATCATTTATTAGCGAACAAATGTCTGGATGCATCCTGCGTTGTTCGGAAAGCATGACTCTAATGTTTTCATCATAACCTTCAACATCATCCATATATTCAAAAACATCCTTATTAAACCAATTATTTACAGCCTCTGTTTGACCTGTACTTATTGGCCCAAGTTGTTTAAAATCTCCTGCAACAACAAATTTGTTTTTTGAAAAACTGGCCATAGTAAGCGTTTGTATCAATGGCATCATTCCTACTTCATCAACAACTACGAGATCAAATTTTTCATGTTCAAAATTATCAGCTAAAAAGCACTGTGCCGCTGTGGTAAACACTAATTGAGAATTAGCAATTCTTGTTTGATTAATTTGTTTTATCTCATTTTTAAGCAAAATTTGTTTATTTCTGGCTCTGGCTATGTCTTCCCTATCAGTATTTTTAGAATGACTTCTTAAATACTTTAAAACTGTGCCGTATTCTTTCCTTACGCGATCTACTTCTTCTTTTTCGGGATAAAGTCTGCTATCATTTACAATCTCTGATAAAACGGGGTAACCAAACCTTAAAACCTTTCTATCTTCAAGGAGTTTCTTTGAACTTTCTGAGAAATTTTCAAACTCATTTATAATTTCTTTTCCTAGAATATCAATAGAAATATTTGAAATACTAACGGCTAAAACTCGCAACCCGTTTGTACATGCTTTTGCTATAATTTTTGAAAGTGTATATGTTTTTCCTGTTCCTGGTGGGCCCCAAATAAAAGTGACATTTTGAGAGAATACACTTTGCACTGCCTGTTGCTGCGATTGGTTTAATGATGCATCTATTATTTCACTTTTAAAGTCATCATCTATTCTAATATTCCTTTTGAAAAAGAACTTATTTGTAAGGCTGAGTTCGTCATATTTTACAGCGTTAAACCGATCTTTTATATGTTTTAAAAAATTAATGGCCTTGGGTTTAAATTTAAATGTAGTATTTAAATGCTCGGCGGTTAATTCATTTGAAACTCGAAATATTATGGTTGAAATACTTCTATAATATGCTAAAAAAACACCTTGAATATTATTTTGCTTAGCAACATCTTGCCACCATAAATTTATTGGTATGCCTTCTTGCCCAGGACTAGAAACACCATCGGGCAGAGAAATAACAGCTTGGTACAAAAATCCGAAATCGGAATTTGAAATCTTCTTATCAATTTTGGCTACAACCCATAACCTAGCATTATCGTCCTCAATAGCATTTTCTTCGTCTATAAAAGCCTTTGTAATTTCTTGCTCTTTACTATCTACTAAATTAAACCAAGAAGGAAAATCTCTAGTAAGCTTACTCCATTTTGGACTATATAAATACCGTTTTACGCGATCAAAATAAACTGAATAATCACTGAGTGTTTTTTCAATTAATTCGAGTTCAATATTTTGCTTGTATAATAAATTAACAAGTTGCTTTTCGTTATAAGCCTTTTGTTTATGGTGATCTTCATACCATTTAAAAATTATTTCCTTAAAAATATATTCCATTAACAATACGCTTTTATGTGAGCCTAAGCCCTATCAAAATAGAATTTGATACCTATGTAATTTATATTTCAGCAAAGCTATACAAAATGACTTTTACAGCGTGGTTTTATTGAAACTTGTTTTGTTACTAAATACTAACAGACCCGATATAGTTAATTATTGTTTTCCTAAAATTTATTATTTATATATTAGCTTCAATAAGTAAGAATAGGTGTCTATTTTGTAATCAGGTTAAGTTCGTTAATGTATAAATGAAAAAAACATATAAATTCAATATGCTAACCTTGTTCGAGAATCAAAAAATAATTTTAAAAAATAATTTTAATTGTTATAAATAAGAATATGAAAAAGCTTAAAATTTGGACATTAATATTACATTCATTCATTTTTATAATTCATAAAAACACTATTTCTGTAATGCTCTTAACAGAGTATTTCACTTTAGATAGATGGCTCTCAAGCAGTGGTTTTTCAGATTCTTTTGCTAACCTCCTACTTGGCGCTTCACTACTTTCACTTCTAGGTCAATTACTTATCCTGTTAAGTATAAAAATCGAAAAAGTTGTTACTAAGCACGTAATCGGTATTTTAGGGCTAATTTCATTATGGTTTTCATTTAGATATTTAGCATATCCTAGTGTGAACAACACCGATTTTCATACATGGGCGTTTTGGTCTGGAGTACCCTTCATTATTGCTTCTATACTTTTATATCACGAACAATATATTATACTAAAAGATATATTTAAAACAAAGAAGAAAAGCAGCTAATGCTGGTATAAACCATGTTAAGTTCTAGATTTACTATATATAATTCCCCTTAGAAAACCCTTGCAAGTATAAACTCTAAATTATTATTAACACAAAGACTAATAGTTAATTTTAAATACCCTTATGAAAATAATTAGTGCTTTTCTATTTATATTTTCAATTACATTTTACGGTAATTCCTAAATACTAAAAAAGGAAATACCAGATAAACTAGTGGTAATTACTTTTGATGATGCTCCGGCAAGTCAATATTCAATTGTGGCACCATTATTAAAAGAATTCGGTTTTGGAGCTACTTTTTTTGTCTGTGAATTTCCTCCCAAATTTAAAGACAGCACGCTTTATATTAATTGGCACCAGATTAAAGCACTTAACAACATGGGCTTTGAAATAGCCAATCATACACATACACATGCTAATGTTGCCAATTTATTGCAAGCACAATTTAATGAAGAGTTAGCTTATATAGAAAATAAATGTGATTCTCTAGATATTGAAACTCCAACTAATTTTGCCTATCCAGGCTACGCACTGAATTCTGAGGTGCTAGAATTTTTAGAAGAGAAAAAGTACGTTTTTGCTAGAGCTGGAGGTAGCAGAGTTTATGATCCTTTGGAAGATCATCCATTTCTAGTACCAAGTTGGGCGGCAGATGCAAGTAATAAAATCGAAATAATGGCTTCCTTTAACGAAGCTAAAAAAGGAAAAATTGTTGTTCTAACATTACATGGTGTACCTGATATTGAACATCCATGGGTAAGTACACCTACTAAATTGTTTAAAGAATATCTACAATATTTACATGAGAATAAATTTAAAGTCATCTCACTTAGAGATTTAAGCAATTATATAAATGTTGATAAGGCTAAAGAAACTATTTTACCTGATTTTGGTAAAACACTAAAAAATTAAATTAACGTTAGGGATAAAATAGTAAACCAAGCAACATAATAAACTACCATTAAAAGCTATAGTTAATAGCATTTCAAAATTATTTAACAACACCCAAAACAACTATTTTTTAATTTTTAATTGAAGAAATAAGGCGTTATCATCTCCCCTATTTCTAGCAACAAGTAAAACATTTTTCTTAGTTCTTTTCCCAATTACGGTTTTCCGTAAAACATATTAATTAGGAGCTAACAACTTAGCTTCAGCTTATAACAAATACGCAGAAGCACTTATTTATTTTTTTATAAGGAATAAGCAACTTGGCCTAGATATGTTCAGGGAATTTCTGATATGACGGATAAAGTATATCGAAATATATTTAAACTAAATATGTTGTTGAAGTGAGTCAATAAACAAGTTGGCAACAATTTGACAGCTCATCCTTGCAAAACCACAACTGAGAATCATATTTTTCTATTAATAAGCTTTAAGATTTACTATTGTTATAAACAATATATTAAAAAATGAGAATTAAAATTTTAAATAAGATTGGAAAAATAATCGTAATAAGTTTTTGCATTTACGCAGTAATATCCTTATTTCTAATTTGTTGGCCTATCAAGCTTGAAAAAAATGTCAAAAATTATGATTATAGTTCAATAAAAACTCAAACTCATACAGATTTAGGAGTTGAACAATGGACAAAAATGAGAGATAATAAAGAAATTTTTAATCGAGTTTATAAAAGTCATAGTAAAGACATTATGATACTAATTCATGGCTCTGGGTCTGACAGCAGATATTTGGCAAATATCGCCAATGCAATTGCTAATAAAAATATAGCAACAGTAATAACACCCGATATGAGAGGACACGGAAGAAACACAGGAAAAAGAGGTGATATTGATTTCATTGGGCAACTTGAAAATGACATTGAAGATTTTATTCAATTTAGTAAGAACAATTTCAATGCTCGTAATATCATTCTTGCTGGACATTCTTCAGGTGGTGGGTTTGTGTTAAGGTTTATTGGCAATCCAAAAAATAAAAAAGTAGATAAAGCAGTTTTAATTTCACCTTATTTAGGATATAAAGCACCAACAGTAAAACCAAGTAGTGGTGGTTGGGTAAAAGTAGCATTGAGAAGAATAATCGGACTTTCAATGCTTAATAATGTGTATGTAAAAAACTTTAACCATTTACCTGTACTATTTTTTAATCGCCCAGAAACAATGAATGATAGTCTACAAGTTCCATCTTATTCGTATAATATGACTATGAATTTTTACAGCAAAGACCACCAAAAAGAGATAGATAACATTAATATACCTTGCATGGTTTTAGTTGGGAAAGAAGACGAAAGCTTTTATCCTGAACAATTTCCAATTGTATTTGAACCTGCCAAAAAATTTGTTCAAGTAGAAATTATGGAGAACGTAAAACATTTGGATATTGTAAAAAATATTAAAACATTCGAATTAATTCATGACTGGAATAAAAACAATTAAAAACTGTTGCCCAAAAAGTCGAACGGATTGAAATTGCGAATGAATTGCGAGGAAACATTTATAATATGACCTCAATTGGAGAAAAAGACACTTTGACTGTCGAGTTTAAGGATTCAACTTATACTGTATATGAATATAGCGACAGAAATTCACCTTGGCGAATTGCATCTTTTGAAAATAACGACATATTAGTTTTTGATAGAAAACTAGTTGTAATTAAGAAACATTAAAAAAGGGAGATGCAATTAGCTCTATTTCATGTGGTTTTTCTTGCAATTAATCTAACCAATTCAATTATTTTTATACTTCACGAACTTCTTATTCCAATATATTCATTCTAATATTTTGTATTATTTATTTCCCAATACAGAAATCAACTTTTCTTTATTTACAGGGCTTAACGAAAAATGAGGTACAAAACGACCCGGAAAGTGACCGGAAATTAGCACTACCATTTCAAAGGTAATAATTAGTGCTATTTCTATGATTAAAATAGCTCAAAATTGTTAGTTTTTTTTACACTAAAAAACTTAATCAAGATTTCAAAACAAGTTATACTTCTTCTCTCCTATTAATTTCACTTAAGATGTTAAGCTAATAATTACTCTTAGTTACCCCTAAAACCAACATCAAAAAACAATTTCAGTATTCCTAATTTTAATAAAGACATCTGGTATAATTATTAATTATAACCACATACTTTTGGGTTATTGTGTATAATTTAATAAACTTACACCTAAAATGCTAAAAAGCAAAAATCTCTAAATCCTAATTAATAGCAAATTATTGAGGTCTATAGGTTTTAAAATGTAGCGCTACTTAAAGTAAGTTACATTTAAATTAAAAGAATTATGAAAAAAGAAACAATAGACTTATTTAAAGAAATATTCGATACGAATAAAGAATATAAAAATACTATCATAGAACAACACATTAATAAACTAATAGAACTAGATAAATATTTACCAAGAACCGAGTCTTTTTTTATTGTAACCAACACTTCATTGCAAACCTACCCATTTGTTAGTAAAAACTTTGAGCTTACGTTAGGTTTAGATAT
Source organism: Algibacter sp. L3A6 (assembly GCF_009796825.1). GTDB lineage: Bacteria > Bacteroidota > Bacteroidia > Flavobacteriales > Flavobacteriaceae > Algibacter. Next base: position 3,087,690 of record NZ_CP047030.1, on the reverse strand, counting down.
AGAAAAAATGACTTCTATTGGACCTCAATACTGGCTTTCTCATTTTCATCCAGATGACCTAGTTGTTTGGATGAAGGCCTTACAAGATTTAATGACTTTTACAATGACCAAAGTAAAAAAAGAAGATCGAGAAAATCTAAATTACACTTGGAATTTTAGAGTAAAAAATAGTAAAGGCGATTTTTGCAATATTTTGGAACATCAAACCCCTACATATTTTGATGAAACAGGAAAACCTATTATTGGAATTGCCCATGCCACTGTTATTGGGAATGGAGAATATAGACCAATAATTTGCACTGTAAAAAAATTAAACAAAAACAATGAATACGAAACATTATACTATAAAAATTATGATCAAAACTTATTAGCTACCAACAGCCTAAGCAATAGAGAACAGGATATTCTACGATTGTTAACACTAAACCAAACAAGTAAAGAGATAAGTAAAAAACTTTTTATTAGCTCACACACAGTAGATGGACATAGAAGAAGTATACTAAAAAAACTGAAGTTTTCTTCAACTCAAGAATTAGTCCAATATTGTTTATTAAATCAAATTATTTAATAAACACTCAATATTGAGTGTTGCAGTATTAAATGATTTATGTTTTTTTTGTTAAAAAAAACATAAATATGAAAATACAAAATTAATATTACGTCTTGACGAATATGCATATTCTGAAAAATTTAGTTTTTATGTTTCAGATAAAGAGTAGTGTAAAAAGATTGGAAAAGCTTTTGAACACTTAGCCACAAAAAAACGAGAAGAAGAGCGTAAAACTTCGAGAGATAAATTTTAAAAACAACATACTATTAAAAATATATTTCAAATAAAAACAAAACCTTCTGTTTGTTTCTATTTCTTGGGTTTTACTTTAATTCTTTTTATGCGCAAAGCGCACATTATTTTGTTTTAATTAATAATACAAAATTAGCCCCTTGGTGCTCTGTAGATACCGATTTTAAAACCTTTATGCTATCAACAAAGTTAGATGCAGAAAAACGTAATAAAATAATTGAAGTTTTTAAAAATAGATTAAACCCTAATGAAGATAGCAATATAAAAAAAGTGGATTTATATGTAGGTGAATCAGATTATGTAGTTGTCTATAGATATATTATTAAAAGTGATGACTGCCCCTCTAAAACCTTTAAATACATTAAAGTTTTTAAGGCTTCCAGTAAAGAATAAAAAAAGCATACACCAAAGACCGTTATATAAGCCATAAAATTCTTTTAGAAACACAGCCTTTAAAAAAAAACGAAACAAATTTTATCCTAGATGCCAGTCAGTTTTTAAGAGAAAACTCTAAAAAAGACACTATCAAAAACACTGAAAAAGCTACCGGCATTGGGGTTAGAGGATAATATAAGTAACTAAAAACCAACAATATGAAAGTAAAAATAATTAGCATTCTTTTATTTAGCACTCTGTTAAACCCTGTATTTGCGCAAAAAATAGATTTCGAGAATGCTCCTTTAAACCCCATGGCATTTCAATTTAAAAGAGAACACTTTAATCTAAAAGGTCCCGTTTCTCGATGTGATAACCTATATTTTAATGAGGATGGATACTTAATTAAAGATAATACAGGTAATTGCACCTACAAATACGTAAACGGAAAACTTGTAAGCGATAATAAAGGCAATAAATATACGGTAAATAGCCAAGATTATATAATTGGTGTTATCGATAACTATGGCACCACAACAGATTACAAATACAACGCCGAAGGTCTGTTAATTTACGAAGGGAATAAATACGAAAATAAAACATACACTTATGATTCTAAGAATAGATTAATCCGTAAAAACGAAGGCGGATCAGAAAAAGTAGAGTTTGATGGTTCTGATTATGGGGTGCGTTACAATTACTTTGGTACTCCCGACGATCTAGAAGTGTTTTACAAATGGAATGCCGATGGAAAACCTAACAAATATAAATATGCTAATGGGCATTTAATCTATTCTAGTTTCTCGGAATCAAAAATAAGGCACTATAAATTTGATGATTATGGCAATGTTTTTAAAATAATTATAACAGGTGATGATAAAGAGATCGTTTATAACCAAAAACTTGAATATTTTGGTGTTGGATTTGTTGTTATGGAGAGAAGATTACTTAAACCACGGGTAGAAAAAACAATAGAAGAAACTATGGAGCCAGAGAGGGAATATAATGAAGAAGGAAAACTATTAAGCGAAAGATTTTTAGATAAAACCGAGTCTGGTGTTGTTAAAACTTATCATAGAAACGGAAAGATTAGTGAAAAATACATCTATAAAAATGGGAATCCTTACAATCTTTTGGAATACTACGACCAATACGGGAATGCTTTAAAAATAGGAACCTTTAAAAATGGGAATGGTAATCTTTTTATCTATGATGAAGATGGGACGTATTTAACCGAATTAATATATAAAAGCGGTGAATTAAAATTTTACGGATTTTAATTGTACATAACTCATTATTTTTAGTAATAGTTTTTTTTACTTCTGTAACCTCTTTCTTAAATGAAGAAAAGTAATATTCATTTTAATTTCAAATACACACTCAAAAACCTATAACGCAATTTATTTATGAATTTTAAAATTAAAAGCGCCATTGTTTTATGTGGTTTACTAATAAGTGCTGTTGCAATGGCACAAGTAAAAGAGTACCAGCAAGAAGGCAATTACCAAAATAGTAAAGGCAAACGCGATGCCAATGGCAACCCTGTTGGCGAATGGCAATATTATGGGGCATTTTCCAACACGAGACCTACCGAGTATTTTAATTATGACACCAGAGAATTTCGAGATTATTTTATCCAAGACATCACCACCAATAAACCCTTAATTCTGCAGGAAAAAGGAAAACTTAATAGCGATTTAAAAAAAACAGGCACATGGATAACCTACCATAATACTCGTAAAAGAGAAGCGATACATACAAAAGGGAATTATATTAATGGTGTAAAAGATGGAGAATGGCAACAACTTTACCTCGACGGATCGTTGCAAAGTATAGAAGTTTTTGAAAATGGTGCTCGCAGGGGCACTTGGAAGGAGTATTTTGAAGATGGTAAATTAAAAAAAAGTATGCAGTTTGAAGATAACATGCCCAATGGTGATTTTTCTGAAACTAAAAGATTTCCGGGCTATAGTTTTAAAACTTATGGAAAATACAAATTAGGCAGTAAACATGGCGATTGGATTATCTATTGCACTCATTCCAAAGGAGAATTTATTTATGAAAAAGCGGTTTACGATGCTGGTAGAGCAGTGGGGGAATTAAAAAGATTTAACGAAGATGGATCCATATTAAATATTGTTTCTCATAATAGCAAAGGCGAAATTTCGGAATCTAAGGAATTTTATGACGATGGTACCACTAAGAAAATTTCTAGACCTACTGCAAGTACCGACCATAATCCTGCAACAGAAAACACCGTGTATTTTAAAAATGGAAGTCTAAAGGAAAAGTATATAGAAAAAAAAGGCTATTATTACAATATCATTACCATGAAAGATATTGAGGGGAATACCCTAGATTACGGTACACTGCGGGATGGCATCGGTACTTTTAAACTTTATGATGAAGACGGACAATTAAAATCTATAGAAACTTTAGGTAGCAACGGGCGAAGAGGGCCTTATTCTACATTTGGTAGTGTTGAAATTGATGGCACGGCTTACCGCTATAAAGAAGTTGGGCAAATTGGTAGTGGTGGTAGAAAAGGCAGTTTTGATGTAATTATTGAAAAAAACGGAATCCAACAGACTTTACAAACCGATGTGTATTTTCGAAATGTTTCTATCAATCAGAAAAAATATAATCTTGAAGGCGAATTAATTAGTGAATTTAATATCAATAAATCTACAGGTGAAAAAATAGAAACAGATTATTACCCAACAGGTAAAGTGAAAACGAAATTGCAAAAGAAATACCCAAACGATTTATTAAACGTTTTAGAATGTAAAGACCCGAACGGTGAAGATTTAGATTTTGGTACTATAAAAAACGGAACAGGATCGTTTAAATTGTATAATATAGAAGGAAAACTAGAAACAACCTATATTTTGAGTGAAGGAAAAGTTACTGGAGAAAAATAATTTTTAAAGTTTTTATTTAGCATTCTATATACTTAATTTTAAGGATAATAATTCCGCATGAAGCAACACAACAGGGGCCGTTTTTTTAAAGCATTATTGAAATATATAACCTTAATTTCAATGTTGCTAATCAGTGTAAACGCAGATGCACAACAGCTAGTTTTAAGCGATAATTATAAATCGCAATATACACAAGAAGCTGTTTTGCCTGTCTCAAGCAATGCGTATGTATTGGTAAAAGATAGTACCGCTTTCTTATACAATGTAAATGCTGTGCTACCTTATAAAAAACAGATACTAAGCGATATTTATATATTAAATGATGTAGAACAAAAGTTACACACTATAAGTTTAGTACCGCAATATGTAGACCAAATAGAAGACAATACACAAGAGATAATTACGCTTGTAACCTATGTTTACGAAACAAACTATGCCATTTTAGATAAGGCTAAAACAAATGAATTAGTAAAACAATACGGCCACTTTATCCCAAAAACAGCGGTGCCAAATATAGTTTTTAATCAGACAATACATATTGAAGATAGCTATGCTACAAGTATTTATCAAAATCATCACCTATCACTACCATCATATTCTATAAGGATCGATAAAAACAACATTCTAGCTGTACACGCTAACGGAGATCTTGTCCTTACCGAAGTGAAAAACCATAAAGTAAATAGGTTAATAAAATGGACAAATTTTAATGGTTCTATAAGTCTTGTTAGCTCCGTAAAAATTGGCGATATGGTGCGTATTAAATTCCAACGATATCAGCCAGAGACAGATAAATTAGAAGATCTCTGGAGCATTATAGATATAAAAAATCAGGCTTTTGTAAGCATCAATTTAAAAGACTTTTATACTAATTTAAAGCACTTACAAGAACAAGATGCAGCACTACTTAATAGTACGCCTTATTTTCACAAAGCCATAAACGGTAGCAATATTAAGATGTTTGTACTGCCTAATGAAAACTTTGTTTGGTTAGATGACGAATCGTACTATTATAGTTCTGATAACTTGTTTGAATACGCCAACATGCAAAAGGAAAACAAAAGTTTTAGTCTTGATACGCATGCATACCTCTTTAATTATCCATCACGTATCTTACGAGCAATTGCACCACAAAAAAAAGATACAATAAGAATCTTAGAAAAGGCATATGTTAAAAATAAACAGAAAATAATAGTAGAACGCTGTAAAAATTGAAATGATTTTATCATCAAACTCATTTACAACCGATAGCCCCATCAATAACCAGATCTATTTTAGCTAAATCATGATCTACTTTAAACTATACTAGGTTATTAAAAATTAATGTGATAAGATGTACTACGTCCATCTCCTTCAACTTTAAATATTTGTAAATCTACTAATTTTTGTAAATCTCTTGTAGCTGTTGGTTTAGATGTTTGACTAATTCGCATATACTTTTTAGCAGTCATACCTCCTTCAAATCCTTTTGGCCCTTCTTTAAGCATACGTTTAACCGCTTTTAATTGCCTATCATTTAATTGGCTATCATAGCGGTCAAAAAGTTTAGCTTTTTTCAAGGTAAAATCAATCAAGGATTCTGCTTCATCTTGTGCTTTCAATATAACATCTAAAAAATACTCAAGCCAAGCAGTAATTTCATTACTACTTTGCCCCTCTTTCAATGCATTATAATACGCTTGTTTATTTCCTTCTATAGTTGCTGAAAGACTCAATAGAAGTGGGTAGCCTATAGACTGTGATAATGCTTTTTCTGCTATAGAACGTCCAATACGCCCATTGCCATCTTCAAATGGATGAATAGTTTCAAAATAAAGATGAGAGATAGCACATCTTATAGCGGCATGTTTAATCATTTTAGTCCCATTAGGCGCCGTTTCATTAAACCAAAAGATAAAGTTATCCATCTCTAATGATACCTGCTTAGAAGGTGGTGCTTCAAAATGAACAACCGGTTTATCTATTCTTCCAGACACAACTTGCATAGTATCTTCATGTACCCTCCATCTGCCTACATGAATATTCGAAGCTGTGGGGAATATCATTTTATGCCAATCAAAAAGTTTTTCTTTGGTCAGTTTTTCTGCATAGTTATTTTGTACATCTGTTATGAGCGTTGCCATACCCTCTGCATTTTTGTCTTTAATATATTCTGGGTTAACATTAAGACCTAGATTATTACGGATTGAGGATAACACATCTATTCGACTTAAATACTCACCTTCAATTTCGGAAGTTTTAATGGCTTCAGAAACCATAATATTTATCATAGCCTGCACATGATCTTCTCTTGTCATGGCTTTTAAAATACCACTGATACGTCCTGATTTTTCAATAAAGGTATAGAGTTTATCCTCCAGCTTGTTTATATCATAGCTAAATTTTGTCCAATCTTTTTGTTGCCAATTATAAGTCATGAGCCGATTATATTACGTAATTGGCTCAAAAATACATAAAATAATGAGCCGATTAACAAAATTAATCGGCTCATTATTAAACTATGTCTTCTTAAAACACAGTATTATTTTTACTTTAAACTAAATATATTAACAGATAACCCCATTCTTACCTCCTATTTAATTTAAACGAAGTTATTGGGTATTTAGAAATTTTTCTAAATTAATAAACTCGCACTCATAACAGAATCGGAATTATATGTTTTTTTAATAAAAAGAATAAAAAATCTTTACAGTTTATTTTTTTTATCTATATTTAAACTCCAATAAGCTATAAGCAAGCTTATTACCCTCTCTCCCTATTTATTTTCATAATTATAAGCACAAATTAATTTTAGTAATTAACGCTAAATATTATTGATGGGTTTGTTAATTATTACTCCTATATAAATGTTTGGTGTTATCTCGCAAACAAGAATCCATTATTTCTAACACAAGGAATTAACGGAAAATATAACATTAGAAACTGCTTTTCTTAATATAATATTCACCCGCGTAAATAAATGTTACCAATAATTAAATAAACATTAAACGCAATGAAAAACATGACTAACCTATAATAAATTATATAATGAAAACACCTATCAGCTTACTACTTTTATTTTTAGTTACTATTGTCCTTACAGGGTGTAATGATAATTTAAAAAATTATGAATTTATTGAATTAAACGAAGATGACATATCCAATTTTGAAACGAAAAAAGATTCCCTAAAATTTATAGAACTAGGAAAAGGTTCTACTTGGAAAATGTGGAAAGACTTACATAAAGAATGTATGAAAAACCAATGGCTAAATAAAAGCAGATACTTCGGAGTCTCGAATACTTTAAAGTTAGGCACAATTACAGATAGACATTTTAAAGAAGTATACAATACTTTAGATGGGTTGTTAACTCAAAATGAAATGGATTATGTGATAGATGAAGGTGCTGCACAAACTTGTGATTATATACGAAAAGTATCATTTGATTTTGAAAGTGAATTAGATGTAAATGTCAAAGGACAAAATCAAGAATTAAGTTTATTCATAGATAATTCTACAAACACCAATGTACAAATAAATGGTTGGCAGCAACAAAACTTGAATACTGATAGATTAGTTCAAGTTATGGAAGCTGATTCGGCTAAAAACAATAAAAACAAACAGTTATATGCAAAAAGACTAAAAGAAGAGAATAATCGCTTACTTTCCACTGTTGTTAAAATTAATGGATTTACTTCTATTATCCAATCATCAAAAAAAATATCTACTGACTTAAAATTAAAACTTGACGAAGGTTTAATTAATGCTTCCATAGGAAATACAGGAATTAATGTAAATTTCACCTATGTAGACAGCTTGACAATTAAAACTACTACTAATACCAGTTTTTATGTTTTTGGAAGGTATTTAAAAACCAAAAAACTTTAAAAAATGAAAAAGCTATTTTTTTTGTTGTGTGCTTTATTAGTAGCAACATATTGTCAAAGTCAAATTTCAGATTACAAAGAACTATTAAATAATGATGCGCCAATTTCTGACATTTCTTTAATAAAAACGACTAATGATTTTGACCAAAACAATTTAACACAAAATGAAATAGATATAAAAATAAAAGAATTAATATACAATTCTAAAACTCAAAACAATTTGTCTTTAGATATTCCTTTTAATTCTAAAAAGTTAAAATATGTAGGCAAAAAACATCCTAACGACTATTTAACATTTTCACATGATGCTTTCACAACAAGATTAAACCACCTCAATAAAGAATGTGAAATCTATGAATATGATACGATAAATATCTTTATAGAGTCAAAAGACAATAAAAACATATTAAATCTATTTTTCACATTAAGAGCTTTAACTATAATAAAGGTTAAATATCCGGAAGCATACTCTAAACTAATACAACAAAATATAAGTAAAAATGCTACTTCTTATATACTTCAGGCACCGTATAGAAGACCTTCTACTTTAAACAAAAATAATTCAATAATTTCATTCGATAATTCACCCATTGATATTGCTGCAAGTACAACTGATTTATTTTTTGGAAGTCAAACTAATATTGGAGGTTGGGACTACTATGAGAACACAAACAATTTAGTAATGTCGATTGATAATGAAACAATTTTGGGTGACCAAGACACAAAAGGAAGTAAGCCTATATATAAATTTGAAGATAAAGATGATAATTATTTTAATTATATGCGTGATGGATTAATAGAATCTATAATTCACGAATTTGTACATTTATATATAACCAACAGCGTTTCTATAGATGAAAAATCATTTTTCATTAACGAAATGAGGAATGATACCACAGATAAAAATTTTGATATTGATGTTGAGGAAGCTATAGTTTTAAACACTTGCCTAAAGTATTATAAAACGAAAGGTGGTATTTCTTATGAAGTATTAAACTTTTACGAAAAGATGTTACAAACAAAACAAGAGATTTTAACTAAAACTTTTAATTATTCCGATAAATTAAACCTTCAACGTTATTATGCATTAAAGTCTTTATCTAAAAGTACAGCCAAGAATTTTGAAGACATTTATTTTTTAAACATACTAAATTAACAAACTATAATTATGAAAAAATTATTATTCATTTTAGCATTTATTTTTATTTCCATTAATACAAATTCACAATCAGAAATTACTGGACAATTCTCAACTGAACAAATCAGTATGGTTATTGGTCAACAACAAAGAGCTGAACAAGGTTCTTGGAGTTCTACTATTAATGTTGGTCGAAGCTACCTAACTGTAAATGGTAAAAAATATAGCCTTTATCGTTATAGTGAAGAAGATATAAAAAAAATGTATCTTACCAGTGATGCACAGCAAGTTCAACAACCTCTAGCAGTTACGACTAAAGATTTTTACCTTTTAGGCTATCAATCCGAAAACGGAAAATATTGCCAAATCAAAGGAATTATAGATAATGAAAAAGGAATTATTTATTATGCTTCATTTATCAAAACATACAATTCAAACGAAATTATAAATGCTTTAAATAAATGTGGAAATTAAATAACTATTATCAAAAAAATGTTATTAGTCATTAAAAAACGAATAACTATAATCAATAAATTTTGCACCATCCTTTTTTTTTACTTGGATACCAGCAAAATATATAAGTAAAGCATAGACTATTCGACCATTTGAAAGTATTAATCTTGATTTTTAAAGACCTAGAGTATTTTTAAACTTACAATTTTCTATAATTAAATTTCAAGAATACATATTGGATTAGTTATTTATAATCAAAATGTCTTTTTGGAGTAATATTAAAAGGATATATAGCATCAAAACAGAGACCAGCTACATTAGGAATTATATAATAACAAATCCTTTAATTTTTTTTCACTCAGAGATTCGTTTTTATTAAATACTGTCTAAGTTCACTTTTCAACTTATTTAGTTCACTATTTAAAGGTTGTTTTTTATTGAACTGTTTAGTCCTTTTTATTTGAGCTTCCAGCCTATTAATCTGATTATTTAATTCTTGTATTTTTTGTTCTTTCTCTATTAAAGCATGCAAACCTTCTTCTGTTGAAGCTATTGAGTTGTTCGAAATTTTAAAACAAAAGTCTTCAAATACTTTATCTAAACTTATTTTTAAATCTAATTGATAATTTTTTTCTTGATTAACAAACCAATCTGTTTTAAACACCCAATCTACTACAGCATTATTTTCATTAACTGGATGTAAATGTTTCTGAGAAGTATATAACATTATCTCATCCATAAATGATATTAAAAATATTATATGATAAGGAATCGCCTTTTCAATGATTGGCAAAACAATTTCTACATTCTTTTTTTGCTTTAAAGTAATTTCAAAAATCTGAACCTCTAGTACTTCAACACCTTCTAAATTGATAGTATCAGGTCCTAGTTTATATTGCCATTTAATTTTATCCACAACATCTACAAATAATTGTTTTTGTTTAGATGTAGCGTATTCATAAAAAGCATTTTTAGGAATACTTTTATCTTTTTTAGCTTGAATTGGCAATTGAAAATAACTCATCTTATTTTATTACTAAAAATGAAATTAATTTAAAATCTTCTACCCCCTTAATTTGGCTTTTTCCAGAAGCAGTACCTCCAGCTTTAAATAAGCTTAACACTTCCTTTTCTTCTTCAGTAGCAACTATAGAACCTATACTCTTTTTTAAAAGGTTAGAATATTTCTCCATATCTCTATATTGGTTTGTTTCTACTTCAAATAATTTACAAACTTCAACTAGTGGCTCTCTTTTATCTTTACAAAGCATTCTAAAAACATCTAAGGTCTTCTTCCCGTCAATATGTCCAAACTTAACCTCTCCATTTTCTTTAATATAGACCATATAGTAAGGGTGCAAGCGATTCATTTTATCTATATTAACTGAAGTATTGATGTTTTTTAATACATATACAACACCCTTTTCAAAAAACTCATTTGCTTCTGTTATCGCATGTAGTCCTTCAGGAATACTTTTTAATTCACCATATTTTTTAATATAGTTAGACAAATCTATTCTAAAATCATTTAAGCCTAAGTCTGTTATACTAACACCTTCTCTTAAATCTTCCAAATCAACCACCTCTTCTTGTAGTTTTTTTAGCTGAATTTTTCTGTATTCTAAATCTTTCTCTTCTGAATTTAAATAATTATCATCACCAGTACTGGCCATATTACTGATTAACATTCTATTTTCTACTCTTGATTTTAAATTGATATAATTATCTAATGTAATATCTGGCCAAAAATTAACCATTGTAATAGTTGAATTAATTGAACCAATCCTATCTATTCTACCAAAACGCTGAATAATACGGACAGGATTCCAATGAATATCGTAGTTTACTAAAAAATCACAATCTTGTAAATTTTGACCTTCTGAAATACAATCTGTTGCTATTAAAACATCTATAGAGTCTTTAATATTAGGATGTAATTGCTGTTTACTTTTAGAGAGTGGCGAAAAACACGTTAATAATGTATTAAGGTCTGTTGGGATTTCTTTCGCAGTACATTTACGTTTACTTCCTGTTATTAATGCGGTATTTAAACCATAAAAAGTTTTAAATTCAGACTTTAAATTATTGTATAAATAATTAGCAGTATCAGCGAAAGCAGTAAAAATGATTACTTTTTTGTTATTAGGATTTTTAGGGTTTTCAATTTTTTCTTTTACTAATTCCTTTAGATCATTTAACTTATAATCTAAACCATCTTTAACCATAGAAATTTCAGATAAAAGTTGCTCTAATATTTCTACATCAGCAGTTAAATCTTCTTTCCATCGTCTGCCATCCATATCTGCGATATGAACTTTTACCTTTTTACCAATTACATTTTCTTCATCACCCCAATCTGCATCCCAATCCATGTCATTAGAGACATTTGCTTGTATTCCAGAAAAAGTATTTTCTTCTCCTTTATTTATTGCAGCTATAGCATTGGTTATTTGACCTAATATATTTTGAACCGTTAATCTAAAAGAATAGACAGAACTCTCAATACGCTTTAATAAATTCATACGCATTAAAATCTTCAAACTATTCTCCCTATCAATTTGAGCAAACTTACCTGAGCCTGCGTTTACTTTTTTGTCATACAAATCGGCATACATTTGTACCTTACTTGGTAATATGTAACTTAAAGGTGAGTATACGGAAAGGTTTAATAATGTTAACTTTTCTGCTATTTCTATATAATTTGTTCCTGTGTTTTTAGTTAATGCACTTTGAATAGATATTGGCTTATTTCTTTTTGGGAACTCCCCTATATCTGATGTATCATAATATGTGGTAATGTGTTTTCTAGAACGTGCAATGGTAAGACTATCTAAAATCTCAAAGAAATCAAAGTCTAACATCTCTAACAGTTTTTCAGTAGTCCGTTGTTCTGTTTCAAATTTCGACCAACTATTAAAAGCTTGTTGCGCTCTCCGAAAAACAGTATCAACACCCCTTTCTGTATCCAGTTTTTCATCAATTTTTTCTGAAGCACCTTCATATGCTAAAGCTAATTGATTTTTCAGATCGTTAAATCGATTATTTACGGGTGTAGCAGATAGCATTAAAACCTTAGTTTCAATACCTTCTTGCATTATTTTACGCAACAGCTTTTGGTACCTATTTTCTTTACCTACAGATGTATTATTATTTCTAAAGTTATGAGACTCATCAATTACTACTAAACCATAATTACCCCAATTAACATTCTCTAAATTTCGACCATTACTCATACCTCTTTCACGAGATAAATCTGTATGAAATAATACATCATACCTAAACCTATCCTTAGAAAGAATATTGTCTTTATCATTCTGACGATAAGTGTTCCAATTAGCTTCTAATTTTTTAGGGCATAAAACTAAAACATCCTTATTTCTTTTCTCATAGTATTTAATAACACCTAAAGCAGAAAAGGTTTTACCTAACCCAACACTATCCGCAATAATACAACCGTTATATTTTTCTAATTTATTTATAGCACCAATTACTGCATCTTTCTGAAAGTTATATAACTTAGACCAAACAAGTGTGTCTTTAAACCCAATCTCATCATTTGGTAAATTCTCCATTGCAATATCATCGAGAAAATCGTTGAAAATATTATAAAGTGTTATAAAATAAATAAATTCAGGACTGTTCTCTTTGTAAGCATTCTCAAAATACTCTTGAACAAAATATGTTACATCTTGTAAGCTTTCTTGGTTCTCCCAAATCTGATTGAACCATTCCAAGTACGCCTTACTTTGTGGAAAGTCTACTTTTTGAATTAATGTTGGAAATCCCTTTTTATGACTTACTCCTAAATCTGAAGTTGTAAAACCGTTGATATTAGAGAATGCAGCACCAGACTCTTTATTATCGATATGTATTAACCCGTTTAAAGGTGTGTTATCATTCTTATTAGATTTAAAGGTTACTTTATCTTTAACCCATTGCGAACATTCTTTAGCTATAGCCTTTTGATTTAGTTCACTCTTTAAACGTAATTCAAATTCACCACCACATAAATCAGCTTCATTAAAAATATGAGGAATGTAAAACTCTCTAGATTCTTTATTTAGCTTTTCCTTTAAAAATGTAGGTGAGGTAAAAATAAATTTAAGTTCTTCAATACCTTTTAATTCTTTTTTTAAAGCCTCAAAAGCATAGATAGAAAATGACGAAGCAGCTATAGCCATTTTACTGCCTTTTTTAATTTCTATTTTTAACTCATCGCTTAAACGATTATTTACATTATCTATTAATTTCATAAAAATTACATTATTCTATATTTTTCTAATATATCCCAAGGACTTGTTCTCATATTAGAGTGCCAAACTCTTTTTAAATCAACTCCGCTATCACTAGTTAAATAAATTTCATTTATATAATCTTCTAAATTTGTTGAATGTGCATTGGAATAATGATTTGATATATAATCTCTAGAGATTTTCCGAGTATATCTATCAGGTCTTTTAACTTTATCATAACCTAAACAGGTTTTGTTAGTAAATAATACTACAACTGTGCACCCGCCAGGTTTTAGACTCCAAGGATGAGTTCTATGTTTATCTCCAACCCATAATATTCTCGTTATAGATCCTGTTATATTATTTAACTGACTACTAATTTCTTTTTCAAACTCAGCCTCAGAAAGAGTAAATTTCAATTTCACACTAGGCTTTGCCTTTAATCTTACTCCTTTTTTTTTATTGTTTAACCATTTCTGATAACCTTCTTTTCTCTTTTTTTCTATAGCTAACTTCTTTTCTTCAGAATAAGGAATATTCTCCTTTTTTAAGGCAATTGGTTCTACTGAATTAGATGTAACCTCCTTCGAATTATATATGATTTCCCTACTTTTTTTTGTGTGAAAAAGCTTTCCAAATTCAGTAAAATAGTATATATAATAATATATCAGCACGAACACAAGATTTTCTAAATCAAACCCAGCTATAGCTAGAATAACGAAAGGAATAGCAAGAACAACTACAAAAGTTTTCATCCTATTTAAGTGTTACCATATCCAACATTTTTTCATAAGTACTTACTTTGCTAAAAAGCACTTCACCGTTACCAATTTCTTTAAAATGTTCTTCGGCACAATGTATTTTTAATGCTTCTATACCTCTTAAATCTTGTTGCTTATCTGAACCTTTTGTTTCTGCTACAAAGTATATTTCACGGACTTTTTCTTTTTCAAAAACGATTGCCCAATCTGGACTGTAACGCCCTGTTGGAATTGTGATGTAAAAACCTTTAGGTAATTTAGCAAATACAGAAACTGCTGTACTGGTGCTTAATGCTTCTGCAAATTCTTTTTCAATATTAGAATCTGATACAATATAATCATAGATATGTTTTTTAACTTCTTCTGAATTTCTATCTATGGTAATTTCATTGGTAAATACAGTTTTAGAATCGAAACGATCTTCGGTTTTATGAAAGGTAATATTGTTTAAAATTAAACTTGCTTTTACTTCATTTATTAAGCCTCCTGATTTTGCAATAAATTCTTCAGGATTTTTACGTAATAAAGCGAATTTCTGAGGGCTTATTTTCTTTAAAATAGCTACTATACTTCTTCGAGTTAAATTGGTCACATTTACTATTTCACCAACAATATCATATACTGTATCAGTATATAAATCTGCATTTAGTTTTTTAGCCTCTCTATTCGTTTGTTTAAATCCTTCTTTATTTTGTAATTCTTCTTTGCTGCTATCTTTAAGAAAACCTGTTTTAATTTCGTATACTCTATCTGAAATGTATAAATCTGCATTTAACCTAATTACACTATCATTGATTAATTTTTCAGTATCAAATTTTACTTCATAAATGGTTTTAATATTGATACGTTTCCATAATTCTTGAAATTCTTTTTTATGGAAATTTTTATTTAAAGAAACGGTGATTTTATCTCTATCATTTTCTGGTTTTAGCATTTCACCAGTATACACAGATTTTAATAATTTGGTAATAGAGGTTCTAAATGGTTCTAAATTTTCAGGTAAAGTTACTGTATTTTGTTCAATAGCTACTTTACCTTCTTCTGTAATTCTATCATCATCATCTATGATATCGTTTTTATACAAGATCTTATTCAACTTTTTAGCTACATCTTTATCAATGCGCATTTCTGCACCCATGGCATCTGTAACTACTTTCCCAAGAAAAAACTCTACTTCTGCTTTTTGTGGCCTATCTTTTAGTGTTGCTGCAATTTCTGACTGTAATCCTTTTGCAAAATCCTCATAACTTTCTGAAGCTATAATCGTTAGCTTATTAATACTATGAACAACATCACCAACGGTGTCATAATCTTGACGAACACCTTCTTTATTAACAGATAAACGCATACCACGTCCAACTTCCTGTCTTCTTCTTATTGTAGCTTCGGAATGTTTTAAAGCACAAATTTGAAATACATTGGGATTATCCCAACCTTCTTTTAGTGCGGAATGTGAAAAGATAAAACGGGTTGGTTCTTCCATACTTAACAAGCGTTCTTTATCTTTCATTATTAAATCGTAAGCAGAAATATCATCTGAATCTTCTTTACCCCGTTTAACACTAGGATCTATAAATTTTTTCTTTTTATCAATAGAAAAGTATCCGTTGTGAATTTCATCAGCTTTATCCCTATCTAAAAACTCTGCATATTCACTTGGAAAATATGCCTTGCGAGAAGTACCAGGATCTGTATCTTTTAAATAGTCATTGTATTCTTGTTGAAATAAATCTAAAAAATCACTTTTTAGTTTATTGTATTCTTCTTCAAATATTTGCGCATATTCACCTAAAACTTGTTCTCCATTTTCATCATATTTACGATACTTATCTACACTATCTATAAAAAATAATGACAATACTTTAATACCTTTATGATGTAACTCTTTCTCTTTTTGTAAGTGCGATAAAATAGTTTCACGAATTTGGATGCGTCTAAATGCTTTTTCATCTAAATCACCAATAGCATCACCTGCTTGTAAGGTTACACCATTAATAGAAATTGTATTAGAAGAGCCATTAATATCTGTAATTAAACAGTTTTTATACTGTGGCATTTCCCCTGACAATTCAAACAGGTTTGTCCCCTCATTTAAACGCTCTCTTTTACGCTTTACACCTGTACCCTGTCTTTTTTCATATTCAATAATGGCTACTGGTGGTTTACCTGCTTTAATAGCAATTTGTTCTAAATACACATAGCCAGTTGTACCTGTTGAACCTTTAAGGTTAATCCCTTTTACGTGTATTTTCTTCACTAACTTTTTACCGTAGGCATCTAAAGCATCTAAACGGTACACTTTATTATACTCCTCTTTATGCGTCGCGGAATAACGAATGGTAAATAAGGGATTAAAATCCTGCATACTCGCCAACGTCTTCACACCATCAACAGATTGTGGCTCGTCTATTATTAAAATAGGATTAGTATCTGCAATAATATCTATTGGACGTCTTGACTGAAAACTATCTATTTCGGCATAAATACGTCTGGCATCTTTACCACGTGCATTAAATGCATGGGTATTAATAATCATAACACTAATACGACTATCCGATGCAAAGTTCTCTATATCTGTAGGCTTGGAAGAGTTATAAATGAATGGTTTTATTTTATGACCGAACTTTTCTTGAAAATGAGTTTGTGTTACTTCAAAGGATTTGTAAACACCTTCTCTAATCGCTACACTAGGAACAATAATGATAAATTTAGACCAACCGTATTGCTCGTGTAACTCGTACATTGTGCGAATGTAGGTATAGGTTTTACCTGTACCTGTTTCCATTTCTATGGTAAGGTTAATTCCTTTTTTCTGTACTTTCGGTTTTTCTAAAATGGCACTTTCTCGAATATCATTTTGTTGCTGTACCTTTTGTATGTTTTCCAATAATTGACTATCCGTAATTTTTAGTAACTTGTTTCTATATCCAATATTTTCATCTACTTCCTCGGTAAATTTTAACGTGTTGATTCCTGCTGCTGCCTGTTTAGCTTTCTGCATTAACTGCTTACTACGTTCTAAGGTAAAATGACCTGATCCCTTTTCTTGCCCTAAGAAAGCATCTGTAATTGCTTTTACCGCATCTACTTGAAATTGTTGTTCTTTAAACTGTAGTTTCATTTTTAAAATTGTTCCTTAACATTAAAAACTCTTTTGTTTTCCAACACTTTACCTATCAAAATAAATGTTGCTTAACACAAAAAAGATCTATTAATCAATACTTTACTAATCATTGATTTCTATGGATAGTGTATTTAACTCTGTGCTTTTCTTATTGTCAGCACATAAAAAATAACATGAATGTACTTAAAAATCGTTTTCCACATAATCTTTAAAAGATTCATAGATTTTTTTTACATTTCCAGAAGGAGTCCATTCATACACTGAACCATTTATTGTATTTAAAACCAAATACATAGATTCTGTTCCTACATCTTCTAAAACAACGAAGTTTTTTTTCAAGCCAAAATTATCTTGCAATTCTTTAGTTTTTTTTAATGCATTAAAAAACTTTTCATTACCTAAGCCAAATACATCTCGTCCTTTCAAAGAAACGAAGCCATATTGTTTTAAATATTCTATATAATCAGATGGCAACTTTCCATCTATAATTTCTTTTAGCTTTATAATCTGTTTACTTGATACTCCTGATATTGAATTATCTATATTTTTAAACATAATGCCTTTTTATAATTAGTTATTTGAATATTCTATTTGTGATGCACGTTCTTTCCAATGTTCAGCTCTCTGCTCATTGAATTCCTTTCTATCAATTTCGGAAGGTCCTTCTTTAGTGTGTAATACACTATAATTACCATTGTATTGATGCTGTTCATTAGTAAGCTCTGCTAAAGGACTGTCATTTTCTTGACCGATGTGGTGTAATTGATATGGATTTCCATTTTCGTCCATAGGAGCATAACCAGCTTTCATCCTGTCTAAATTTGTTTCAGACTCATTTCCTGGTATACCTATTGGCGTATTATAATCTATATTAGGTTGAATTAACACCTCTCTTCCATTAACCATTTGTTTAGCTAGCCCGGCGTCATCATAAATTTTCTGTTCTGCAACACCTATATTCATATCCTCTAAGCTTTTAAAGCTTGGTTCCAGAAGTTGATTCTCTACTTCTAAAGCCTCCAAAGATCCATTTTCAACAATATCCATCGTCTCTAATGGAATGTCTTTTACCGCAACCTCTGAAACCTCTTTTAAAGTTTTAATTACTGCTTCTTTGGCAGCTTCGCCTAATATAGCTTCTATCATACTGCTTTTTTATTTAAAAAATAACTATCCTTTACTTCAACATTGTTAAGAACATTCGCCTTTAACACCATATTCTCAGCTAAATTAGACACTATTCTATTTACAAAATCTTCATCTTTCATACCCCAATATAGAGACAACAATCTTTTTAACTCCAAGAAATCTTCGTCCTTTTTATGAGTAAACAAATCGTGAAGTACTTTTTTCAAACCTACAGGGATTTTATTGCTAGCACTATATAAACCTTGAGTAAGAAAACTAAAAATCTGCTTTACAGCATAATCTGAATACACAACTTTATCGAATTTATTACCCGAAAGTATTATTTCCTGTTCTAACGCTTTATTATAAAGCTCTATTTTGCTTTTCAGATTCGAATACTCTATTGTACAAAGAGAATTTAATAACCTTTGAACAACTACCTTCCCTTTTTTACCTAAAGCATTAGACAATTCATAAACGTCAAAAGGATGTAGCGTTTCTAATTTATTTTTCTGCATTAACGTATAAACTTTATTGTTACTTGCTGCCGCAGAATTAATATTATTAATCATTGCACATTCTACAGGACGCTCCATTCCTTCTTTATGAACAAGTGCACGTCCCGTTACTAATCTACTCATATACAAAGCATCATCATCAGAAATGCCCAACGATCCTGCCAACAAAGACTGATCATCTTTTGAAACCAGACGATGTACAATTTTTGTATTCGTATTTTTTATTACATCTGGTGAAATCTTTGATGGTATTTGTTCTACTACTGCTACCCCTTGACCAAGGGAACGCATTTCAGCTATAACATTTGTAAATAATTCAACTGCCTTTCCTTTTGGATTACCTATTGATTCCGATGTTCTTTCAGTAGACACATTTTTCAGTAGACGGTGAGCTTCCTCAATTACCATAAAGTGTTGTAGTCCTTTTGATCCCATACCTGGGTTTACAGCAGGATTATCTTTCTGCCGGTATTGACTTATCATTACCAACATTAAACCTACGAAAAAGGCTTTATCATCATCATCTGCCAAACTTTCCATTTCAAGAATAGTATTTTTCTTCAATAAATCTTCCATAGGATGAAAATCATGAGTATCAAACATAATTCCTTTAGCTCCAACAGAAAGACTTTCGATACGCACAACAATAGCGGTTCTAATATTATCTTGCAACTCTCCTTTATATGCTAATTCATTCTTTACATAATTTTCAACCTCACTTTTTAAATCACTAAGCGTCGGAAAGAAATAAAGGTGTTCTTCAGTATCGTAGCCACTTACATCATAATTCCCCATAGAATCTGTAAAATATGGGTGAAATCCTTTCGTAATATTCCACCCTTTTTTGATGTAAATATTATGAATACACTTTTCTACAATAGCTGGCATTGGCCCATAAAGAGAAAAACTTGCATTAAAAATAGCTTTCAAATAATCAATATGCTCAGATAAATGTATACCCTTTTGAACATAAAAAGGATTAAACCTTATTGGGCTAACAGAAGCATCTCCGACAGTATAAATGTTTAAATTATCTTTAAAAACATCATCGGAAAGCAATTGCCTGTAATCTCTTTTAGCAGATTCTATAACCAAAAAGGGAATATTTTCTTTTAAAGTTAAATCTTTCAATATATTTTTTACCGTTGTAGTTTTACCACTACCTGTTAATCCACAAACAAACAAATGTTTATTTAAATCTTTTGTAGTAAGGGTTATAAGTGAGTTTGGTAAAGGGTTACCATAATCAGCTATATTACCAATTTTTAATCCATCGTCACTATTAATATCGTTCAGTGATAGAGCAGGCATTTTTTTTATTTCAAAGCCAGGTAAAGACTCAGATGGAGGAGATGATATAAAAGCTAATTCTTCACTTGTTATATAGGAAGCTAAACCTTTAGGAAAGATAGACTTTACATTATTATTGACTGGCAAGAACAAACTTTGACTTTCCTTTAAATTCCCTATAAACATTTGCGAAGGAGGTAGTATTTTATCGCTTGGTTTTGATAATTCTCCTAAAAAGCTTCCTCCTAAAATTTCACAAGTAATTTCATCTTTTGCAGAAAAAGAAATAGATGTTTCCCACATACCTGTGTTAAAACCTTTAACAGTTCGCTCCAATAAATGTTCTGTTAATTTTTCGAGTTCTAACGCAACTCCATTTTGCTGCTCATAAGAGAGGGACTCCGATATATTAATGGATTTTGACTCGTTAGTACCAAACGAATTATTTTTTGTAGTTGTCTTTGATTTGTTATGTGCATAACCCGCTACAATAAATGATAAATTAGAATTATGCCCACTAGTTTTCGATTCTCCATCTGATTCTTGACGAGAAGAACCTATTGTATCTGTCACTCCTTTATCACTTCCTTTAGTTTGTTTTGCTAAAGCATGGAATTTATCTCGTAAATTTAAAAGCTCACTATAGGTATATTGCTGATCTTGTTGAGGAAGTGGTGTAGAAATTATGGCTAAATTATATTCTTTACCATATAAACTTCTTATTACAGATGAGATATTAAATTTAGCCTTTTCATCATCAACTTTAAGGGTAGGAACACCTGTTATCACGCCTCCTTTTGTATAACCATTAGATAGTGATGAAAACTTAGTGCTTTCGCTATATTCTATTTTTTTTCCAGGAAGAATGCCATTTATTAATGAACTGAACAATTCAACATCTTGATTTGTAGTGTTTTCCCTTTTTAAACCTAAGTAAATTGTATTTCCACCATTCTTACCTGAAATAATAGTAGCAACTGTAATACCAGATTTACTAGCAGCAGATAAAATTGTATTGTACCTATCCTTAATGAAAGAAGGAATATCTTCTTCTGTATTGTTGATAGAAACCTCTCTTAAAGGAAAAAGATAAAAGGTATCCAGCCAATTATTTGGATCTTCCTTTACTCCTTGAAAAACAGGCTTTTCATTAGAAGATATTTCTAACCAAGGCATTAGCTTTTGAATTCCTGAAAACAATTCCTCAGAAATATCTTTATTTTCTAGAGAAGGGTTTTGTGCTGTATCATTCTTCTCTATCATTTAGATGCTTGGTTTAAAGTTGAATTTTTTTTGATAAAACTTTGTAGTTCTTTGTTAAACGCAATAGTTACTTCATTTAACCAAAAATCTACTTCCTTCTCTGTTTTTTCAAGATAGTTTTTTACATCTTCTCTTATATTAATTCTAGTTTTGGTAGCAACCTTATTGTATGTTAACTTAAACACAAACGCAGCCACTGCAATAACTACAATACCAGAAACAATTAGACTGATAACAGAGGTAGATAAAATGGCATTGATCCCTAAAGCTCCTACAATAAACGTAGTACCACTAGCTATAAAAGCATTTAGTTTTCTATTATCTTTTTGAAATTCAATAGCATTACTAATTAAGTTCTTATCTTCTTTTAAATTATTGGCAAACTCAATAATTTTTTCATTGAGCTTTTCATCGTAAAACTTATTTTTAGTTTTAACATCTAATTGATTAATAGCACTTTGTGCATCTTTCATTAAATAAGATAATAAAGTTTCTAATAACTGTTCTGATTTAAATATTACTTCTTTTGGGATATAACTAGATAAATGAGAAATTGTATGATCTATATCGAAATCTTTTTCTAATTGATTTAAAACATTCTTTTTAATACTAGCAAATTGTTCCTTTATATCTTGGTTGATATCATTCATAATGTTACTTCTTCTAAAATTTCATCAATACGTTTTACTGTGCTTGGGATGTTACTTTGCTTTTTTTTTAAACCATCTATTTCATCGATAATATCTTCATTTTTCTGACTTTTGTCTTTTTCATTTTGCAATTCAGTTTGCCTTTCCCTTATGGAGTGGTTTGCTTTACTAGTAACCCCATCTAGATACTTTTTTAAGATAGTTTTGGTTTGAGCTAAAGTTTTAAATTTTGTTTCCTGTATAAATGAAATTACTTGGCTAACTACTTGTTCTTGGTATTTTTGTTCATTCAACACCTGTTTTGTGCCAATTTTGACTTTATTATCCCTAAATATTCTGGCAATTCCTAATGTAAAAATATCCCAACCATCTACTCCTCTTTTTTCGTATACATCTTCAATATCATACGATTGTTTTTCTGCTTTATGCTCTATTGCTTTTAAATCTATTTTAGGCACATTTACTTTATGGTTTGCTTTAAACTCAATTTCTATGTCTTTTAAACTACTTTTAAAAAAACTGGTTATTGAATTAGAAAATACTGTAATATCATCAGCCATTTCGTTTTGAAAATCTAACACTTGTTTTTTTATACTTCCAAAATCTTGTAATGAATTTATAGTATTTTCATATTTGCTAGCAATACTGTTGATACTTGCTACAACTTGAGAATTGATACTTCCACCAAACTTATCATTGGCTTCTATATTCATTTCGTTAAGTTTTAATTTAAAAGACTCTAGTATATCCGAAATTTCTTCTATTTTTTTTGCAAAACTTTGTGGACTTTGTTTCTTTAAATTTAATCTACCTATTTTTTCTTCTATCAATTTATCTTGTTCTAGATATCCACTCTTAATGGTATCTAAAATTTCTTTTAATTGTAAATTAGGAGCTTGCATTGAGTACTCATCAATGGTCTTATAAATTTGTTCAAAATTAGAAGCTTCATTCACTACATCAATCAACTCTCTTTCTTCGTCTTCGGCTTGTTCTCTATAAGATGATAAAATTTTCTTTTTGACTTTATCTTCTCTAATTTTTTTTATGGGTAGCCCTTGTTTTAATTGGTTGTTAATTTGCTCTAAAACACTATCTACTACAATAATTCTATCTTTTGGTATAATATGCCCATACAAACGTTTGGCTTCTGCTAACAATTTTTCAACCTCATCTTCTTCGTACAAACCTCTATGTGTTAAAATTAAAAACAGGTTTTCTTTACTTTTATTAGAAATGGTATTGTCTACAAAAGTTTTAAAAGATTCTGACTCTATGGGTTTTATAGGATGTACAAATAAAATAGCATTTGCTTTTTCTAAAAATTTTAGAGAAACATCTTGCACACCTCCAGTTGCGTTTACACCAGGACTGTCTACAATTCTTAATTCTTCAAAAGACCAATTTAAAGGATATCCAAAGTTGATTTCTATAGGGATTTTACTTTTTGTAGTATTTAAAATATAACTTTCAATAAGTTGCTTTTCATCTTGCAATTCCATTCCAGAAAGAGCTTCTAGATCTCCAATGAACTCTTCTGTTACTTCTACTTTATCTTGGCTTATAATAAATTCGTTTATAGTAGTATGCGGTATTTTTCTATACTGATCTTCTATACTACATATTTCTCCTAAACGTTCTTTAGCCTCATCAACATTTTCTGTAGATAAATCATCATATAGTTCTTCTATTTTACCATCTGCATACACAACTTTTAAATAAGAATTTTCTGATTTAAATATTTCTACAATGGCACTGGTTGCTTGTAAAACATCTGATGGTAAAATTTCTTTTCCTAACAAGGCATTGATAAAGGTAGATTTTCCTGCTTTTACTTCTCCAGCCACAGATAATAAAAATTTACCAGACTCTAAGGATTTTACTCTTTGCTGTAAAAAATTTAAATCTACACCATCATTTGCAGTGCCTCTATCTGCCATATAGCTATTGGCAATATTGATGCTGTTTTCTTTACAGACTTTGTAATTGTTTCCTATCATTTTTCTCCTTTATATAACTTTTTTAAGTCCACTTAATAAACAATACTTCATTAAAACCTTTACAGTATAAACTTGAAATTGTTATTGTTTAAACTGTAATTTCATTCTCTTAATTTGTTCTTTATTTATGGGTAAATGTTCCTTAACGACTACCCCCTTGCTTATCAACAACTTACAAGTATTTATTATTATTCCTTAATGCTTTTTAATTCTTTCTAAAGGTTACGTACTTAATTGTTGAACTGGTGTACTTAAACCTTTAGGTGGTGTACTTAATTTATATAACTGGTGTACCTATATCACTTTCATTTCTGTATTAGGACTTAATTGCTTTAGCAATTGCTTTACGTTTTCTTTGGCAGTATCGTTTTTAAAACTACTGTCTTTACACACAAAACGTAGCGGTTGGTGTTTGGCAATTTCTTTGGCAAAAGCCTCGTCTAACTCAGTATCAAAACAAGCGAGCAAGTAATTAGTATCTACTACAAATACTTCTTTACCTAAAACCGTTTCTTTTTGTGTTTTTAAGGTTAGTGGTAAACCCCAATCTAATAGTATTTGCGTAAGTAAATCTTCTGACGTTCTATCTTCTTTTATGTTATCTGCAAACACATCTAATTGCCCTTGGTTGTAGTCTTGTGGCTTATAATATACATCTTGCATATTACTACTAGCTACTTTAAAGACTTTAAAACCATAATCTATATCTGCATTGGTTTCTTCTTTAATTTTAGTAGCTGCTCTACGGATGCGCTCTTTACCTAATTCAGTCAAAAGATGTGGTTTATTAATTGTATCTAAAAATGAAATTGCATTTTTAAGAGTATGTTTTGTATTACCATCTGAATGAAGTAAACTATCATCAAGGTTCTCAGGTAACTGAACCAATATAAAATTATTCATTCTTTCAAACTCTGTATTGTATTGAAGTAATGCATCTGATGTTGTCGCTGATCCTGAAAAAAAATCTAAAACAATACTATCTTCTAGTTCCATAGAAGCAATTAATTGTTTAATTAAACTTGTTGGTTTTGGATATGAAAAAATACTTTTATTTCCAAATAACTTTTCAGTTTCAATTCCTCCATCACTTTTTAAACTTATGATTGACCTTAACAACATTGAACCTACATCTTTTAAATATTTAACAGAACTTGGCTGAGTGTTTTCATCTTTTGCAAACCATATTCCACCACATAGAAAAGAACCGTCGTGTAACTCGATAATATTTGTATAATCAACAACTTCATCAAAAGTTTCTTTTTTCCATCTCCATCCCCTATCAGGAACTTTTACAGGAACTTTTAATGTAGGGTGAAGGACATCATAAGTTGGTCCAAATGTATTCGCATTAGGCCAGCTCATATTAATTTTACCCCAAACATTATAATTATTATCAATAGAATTATATAGCGTTATCCCTCTATCATAACCTTGTTTCTTATATAATTTTTTTAATAGTTTTTCAGCTTCAGGAATTTCAATTCTACTTTTTTTAAATTTCCCTATTAAATCATAAATCTCATCTAAGCCTTCTTTAACCATCAAAAACTTATGGTCTTTTTCTACATTTTTCACGTATACTAATATGTATTCGTGAATACTTCCTATTCCTTTATCATTTTTAGGGACTCTTTTATTCCAAGTAATACATTCTATAAAATTATTTTCCCCAAAAACCCCATCACATAATTTTCTTGAGTTATGAACTTCAATATTATTAATTGATATGAAAATAACGCCATCATCAGTTAATAAATTACGAGCTAACTTTAAACGAGGGTACATCATAGAGAGCCAGTCTGAATGATAACGTCCTGCGGTTTCAGGGTTGGCCACTAAACGGTTGCCATACTCGTCTGTTTGGTCGGTTTCTTCTTTATAGTCTGCACTGTCTTGTGTAAAATTGTCTTTGTATACAAAATCTTTACCTGTGTTGTAAGGTGGGTCTATGTATATCATTTTAATTTTACCTAAATAACTTTCTTGTAAAATTTTGAGTACTTCTAGGTTATCGCCCTCTATGTATATATTTTCTGTAGTATCAAAATTTACAGAATCTTTACGTACGGGTCTTAATGTTTTGGTGGTTGGTAAATTGGCGGTTACAATGGCCTCTTTTTTACCAGGCCATTCTAAACGGTAACGTTCTTTTGCACCTTCTACTACTTCGTGGTTTAGTTCCTGTTTTAGTTGGTCGAAATCTATGGCTTTTCCTTCTGCTGTTTCTGTAACACAGTTAGGAAATAAGGCTGCAATTTTTTCTATATTTTGATTTACCAAGTCTGGTGAGGTGAGGTCTAGTTTGTCTGTTTTCATAAGTATTATTAATGTGAGATTTTACAACTTCACGAACAGTAAAAATATAAATATCTATCGACTTATACCTATAGATTTACACTTTTACTTTTCAACCTTATTTAATGTCGTATTACCAATTAAAAAACACTCCATCCATAATAGCTGCCTAAATAGTTCTCTTAGCTAAATAGTAGAATTCTAAAACTGTATATACATGCTAAAAATAATAGAACTAAATTTATGTTTATTACGGTATTCCGTAATTATCTAATATTTCAAATTCAGAAAAAGCTCAACTGCTTGACCAACATTGAAGTCTATGAAGAATTTAATTATGATAGCGCAGCTTTAATTCCCGCTTCCTTAGCACCACTAATCATATATGCTAGCTAAGCTTTATAATTACTTCTAACATTACAATTCTAATTACACCATTTATTAACTAGGTGCTTTCCCCCCATATTTAAGCTCAAACATTAAACGTTTAATTTGTTTAATATCTTCGTTTAAGAGTAAAATATCATTTTTAGTTGCTGGTAGTGTATTGGGCATAAATGTTTTTTTTAAGCCGTAAGCAATGCCGTCTGCTGCTGCGGTACCAAGCATGGTGTTTTTAATAGAATCTAAATTGATACCACTTATTTTTTCCTCAATGGATGCTAATTTCTCTTCAAGAACAACTGGATTATTAATGGAATTTTGATCTGGCACTTTTAGTCCTGGTTCTTCTTTTTGATAGTGTCCTGATACATATTTATAATTATTCCGCTTATAGCTTGCTTTCGTTTTACAACTATTTGTGCAATACACATGATTGCTTCTTCTTGCTTCAAATTGCTCATAGCAATGTTTGCAGTTTTTTATCTTTTTCATGGATTTTTGTGTAGTTTTTGGTGATTTAACTTGATTAAAACGTTAAATAAGATGTTATTTAACGTTTTATCGTCTGTTACTTTTTCCTGTAAAATCTATTATATTAAACATTTCAAAGAAACGATCATACATTCTACTTCCATAAACCTGTCCTAAATCGATAAGTGTTTTTACCATATCATTCTCAGCATTAGTATGATTCGTGGTAGCAAATGTTTTGTTTCCTTTTTCGTACTGACTAAACAAGATCTCTTCTACTACATTACAGTTACCATAGTTACTCGCAATTCTTTCTGAATTAATATCATCTATAAATAACCTTTGCCTTACAAATGTATTCATCATATAACTTTTATCAGAAGGCTTAGCGCAAGACTCGTACAAATTAACCAAATCTTTCGCATGATAACCTTTAAACCTTAATCCCGGATATTTGCTAAATATTTTCTCAAAAATCTTCATATAAGCAGTTTTACCAATTCCAACCCCTCCAACAATTAGTAATCCCTTTTTAAAACTTGGGCGACTTAAATCTGTTTTTAAATTTTCACATTCAAAAAATTCTGGATCTCCCAAAAAATAAAGAAATAAAGTTTTAATGTTTTTTAAACTCGTAGGGCTGTTTATAAATTCTTTCCCATAGCTATTCTTAAACTCACATTTAAATTCTTTCCAAAGTTGTTGTTTTGTAAATCGTTGCATTGGTTTTCTTGTGCTTTTATCTAATACAGTAGCTGTATTAAGGTTTATTATTTGTTTAATAACTTCTCCTGTTTTTTGTACTTCATTATTTCTCATAATCCTTTTATCTATTTGTTTGTAATTCTAATTTTGATTTATCCCCTCCTATACTTGGTCTTTCATTTGCTACCCATTTAGCAACCCGCTTATTTAATTCCCAAAACTTTTCAGACTCAAATCTCATAAGTGTTTCAGACGAGTTAATTTCAGACCAATAATTATAAAAATCATTTAAAATCTTATTTGAAAAATTAGTGAGAGCAAAAACATCTTCTTTAAATCTCTTTTTTCTTTTATTTATATTTTCTTCTTTTTCTTTCTTAGTAGTTGCTACTAAATTGCGATTCGTTTGTTCTTCAATAGCTAATTGCTTGTTACTTTGTTTGCTATTTTGTTTGTTATTCTGTTTGCCATTTTGAGACACTTGGAAATCGACATGATCATAATAGTCTGAAGTAATAGTAACCTTAGTATATTTTGTATGTGGCTCTAGTTTTATTTCCTTCGTAGACACTAATTTGTCCAAAGCCGTTCTAACCTTACTTATGGATAAACCTGTTTCTACGGCCAATCGCTCTTTTGACGTTATAAACTCCCCTTTATGGATTGTTATTCCTTGCCATTTTTTAGTACTGTAATTTGCCTTTATTAAACAATGTATAAATAGCTTACATGTATTTTGATCCGTATACCACTCCCAGTCTACTAAATCTCTGAATAGTTTTATAAAACCTGTTTGAATTATCATAAATCTATATTTAATTTATGCTAATCGGTTTCTGGATAAATACTCATCTACTTTATAATTCATAGATTGCTTTGTTTCTTTTCGTCCCGATTTTACCCAATCAAATAATTCTGACTTTTGGAAATACAAACGTTTACCTTTTTTACTATAAGGAATCTCTTTTTTATGAACTAAGCCATAAAGTGTAGCCTTAGATAGCTTAACAAATTTAGCAGCCTCATCTATAGATAATAGCTCGTCTTCTTGAATACTGTTTTGAGAATCATAATGTTTTCTCATTTTACTTGAAATGCGCTCTACAAGGTTTTCAATTTCGTCCTCTGAGAGCATAAAAAATTGCTTCTTCATTTTTTTGGGTTTTTATTGGTTATGAGGCAAATTTATAGCGAAAATCAGCGGGTAGCAGGGGGTGTCGGAAACCGATCGGAGAGTTATCGAAATACGTAAAACACTAAAAAACAAACAAATAACCATAACAAAGAACACTATAAAACAAAAAAAAGAACCTAATGTTTGATTAGATTCTTTTTTTTATTGGTGTTTTTCTTTGTTTTAGCGCAGTTCTAAAAGTAATTTACTTAGTAATCTTACCATAAAAGGAACCTTGAGTTTTTGCAATTTAGCTTTAGTATCCTCAATTAATTCCTTTTGCCCTTGAGTTGCGGTATAATAACTAATCCCTTTGTTCGCCATGGAGTAAAACGTGCTGTTTTTTACATTTTTTTTAAAAATAGAAAGATCTTCATAACTACCTGTTATTTTGGTAAACCTTATTAATTCGGTGAGTGGTATTTCTGTGAGGTTATTTTTTTTATTTTCATCATGAAATATTGCAAATAATAAAGCGCGCTCACCATCAGAAAAACTGTTAATAATATCTACAGCATCTATTTCTTCTATTGAAAGCTCATTTTTATCTTTTATGCTTAAAGCAGGCTTCCCTCCTTTTCTTTTAGATTTTTCAACGCGCTCAGCTTCTTTGCGCTCATCAATTCTGTATGGATACTTTACATCTAACATCTCATTATATTCACTAGAACTTTCATAACCTCCCCCTTGAAAATCTTTTAGATAGAAATATCCATACTTATCTTGTTCATAGATAACTTGATAATAGCTAATATAATTACTATAATGCCTTCTTATTTCATCTAAACAGTCGGCTATAGCTATATCTGCTATAAATTTAGTAAAAGTATATCCTTGAGAACTTACAAAAGCTTCTAGAACTTCTTCTTCTAAAATTTGCTTTATAACCTCCTTTGGTTCACCGTCAACATATTCATACCTTTTTTTAAAAATATGATAAGCGTCTGCTGCTCTATCTTTTAAAACATTCTCGAATTTTTCAATTCTACAAGTACTTAATGACCTTAACATACCATTACTAGTTGTGTGAAAAGGTCTTTTTTTAGCTTTAGCTTTTTTAAACTTTGATATTATTATTCTCTTTGTTGCAGTGAAGGTTTTATTGTAAAAGTGATTATATACTTTATGATATTCCATCTAAATCTAAATTTATGCGGTTAGCTGCTCCTACTTTATTCTTATCCAAAATTTTGGTGTAGATCTGTGTTGTTGAAACATTTTTGTGTCCTAATAGCTTTGAAACGGTATAAATATCAGTTCCATTTGCTAATTGAAGTGTTGCATAACTATGCCTAAAATTATGAAATGAGATTTTCTTGTTTATACCAGCTTTCTCAATCCATTCTTTTAGAGGTCTAACTATTTGCGAATATTTAATATCTTTAAATATAATACCTTTAGAGGATTCTTGTAACTTTAATATGTTATAAGCAGACTCTGAAATAGGATGATTATTTATATTTCCTGTTTTTTGCTCTCTAAGCTGAACATAATCTCCAAGATGTTTATCTTGATATATTTTCTCCCATGTTAAGTTCTTAATATCGATAAATCTAAGCCCTGTTAAAGCAGAAAAAACAGCCATGTGTTTTATTTTTTCAATCTTTATATCGGTTTTCCAAAGTAAAGAGAGCTCCTCTTCCGTTAAATACTCTCTATGCGTCTCCTCTTC
This sequence comes from Algibacter sp. L3A6, assembly GCF_009796825.1. Lineage (GTDB taxonomy): Bacteria > Bacteroidota > Bacteroidia > Flavobacteriales > Flavobacteriaceae > Algibacter. Next base: position 3,056,465 of record NZ_CP047030.1, on the reverse strand, counting down.
TTTAATATAATCTGCATGTAAAGCTATATTGGTTGTGGTTAAATTCTGCTTGTAGGCTTCTTTAAGTACATATATAAATTTCTTATAATAAGACGAAGCCGTATTTATAGCCAAACTACCTTTTTTAGTTCTTAGGTTTTTAGTTGATAATAAAAAGCTTCTATACTTCTTAATATGTAAAAGTGTAATTTGATTAGTAGCTAATTTATGACCTGCAAATTCTTCAAAATACTTTAAAGATGCCTTCCATGATAAATAATTATTTCGGCTACTTTTATTATAATATTCCTCAATAATAGTTTGATAAAAAGCTACAAAGTTTAAACTAAAATTGATGTTCTCTTTAAATCCATATTCTTTATCCCTTATTTGAATTAAGCGTTTAGATCTTACAAGTTCAGCAAACTGAATTGTTTCTTTATTATGCGATTTTTCCATCTCATTCTTAGGAACACTATAAATTTGCAGTTTTAAAAATTCCCTCCTTGTTTCCTTTCCTGTTTCTGGATTTATAATTGCAGGGTAATAGTCCAAATATAGACTTCTTTTACCATTTGCTACTTCTTTATCTCTTAATGTTACATTAGCCATTTAACTCCTTTTATTTGGTGCTCCATATAATTTTCGAATATCTCTTTTTAACACATAGGTAAAACGACCTTTCTTTATTTTCTCTATGCCTTTTAATTTTAAGTGTCTTTCAATCGACCTAAGCGATATTTTATAATACTCTGAAATTTCTCCCATAAAATAATACTTCTTTTCATCAAACTCTTTTTTCTTTATCTCGACCTTTTTATCATTGGGTTTATTAAATCCTTGCCTGCATAAATGATCTAAATCCTTTCTAGAAACTAAAACACGACCTCGTATTTTAAAACTTAATAAATCTCCTGATAAGATTAAACGCTTAATTGTTGATCTGCTAACATTTAATAAAATCCCACAATCTGTTACACTTAAAAACTCCTTAACCTTAACCAGTTCCAACCGTTCTGAAAAGGGATGTCTCTCCGTAATTTCACTCTTTTTGGCGAGAACTTGTCGTGTTTTCTTTGCTTTATGCTTATAATGTTTTTGGTTACAAGAAAGGCTACAATACTTAGTCTTTGTAGTCTTTGCTTGGAATTTCTCCCCACAATATGTACATCTTTTATTTACTAACATACGACACAATTTCGCTTTTTTTTATGGTTCTATGCGGTTCTAGAGGGTTCAGAGTGGTTCTACATGGTTCAAATAAAACCAACAGGCGACAATCTTGATGCAAACATAACAAAAAACACAAAACGAGGTACAAAATAGGTACAAAAAACAAGAAAAATGTACCTATTTAAACAAAATAACGAAAAGTCAGAAAACGAAAAACCCTTGTTTTACAAGGGTTTTATTTGTTTTATTATGTTTTGTTTTTGGCATTTACTTTCCGATACAGAAATTAGCAAAAATATTACCTAACAAATCATCATTAGTAATTTCTCCTGTTATTTCACCAAAATAATATAGAGCCTGACGAATATCTATCGCCATTAAATCTCCAGATAAACCAATTTCTAAACCTTCTTTTACCTTTCCTATTTCTTCAAAAGCTTTTAGAAGCGAATCGTAATGTCTCGTATTGGTAACAATAGTATCGTTATTTCTCAATGCGCCTGTATTTACAAAGCTTAAAAGCTTATCCTTTAACGCTTCGACACCTGTACCTGTTTTAGCGGAAAGCAGATGAATGTTTTCAATTTCTGCCTTAACGATATCTACTTGCTTTTCATCAAGCTTATCTACTTTATTAGCAACAATCAATAATGGTTTTAGCGGATATTTATTCTTAATTTTTTCTATTTCAATTTTAAAAGATTTTAGAAAAGATGCTTCCTTAAAATTGCTACTATCAGCAAGAAAAACAACAACTTGAGCCTGATCTATTTTTTCAAAAGTCTTTTTAATACCGATACTCTCAACAACATCGGTTGTTTCTCGAATACCTGCGGTGTCAATAAAACGGAAGCCAATACCACCTATCGAAATTTCATCTTCAATAGTATCCCGTGTAGTTCCTGCAATTTCCGATACTATGGCGCGTTCTTCATTTAAAAGCGCATTTAACAGCGTGGATTTACCGACGTTTGGTTCTCCTACAATAGCTACCGGAATTCCGTTTTTAATCACGTTACCAACCGCAAAAGAATCTATCAATCGTTTTAATACAAACGTAATACGTTCGGTTAAATCTTTAAATTGTCCTCTATCAGCAAACTCAACATCTTCCTCTGCAAAATCGAGTTCTAATTCTATTAACGATGCAAAATTTAAAAGCTCTTCGCGTAACTTTGCTATTTCCGAAGAAAAACCACCACGCATTTGCTGCATCGCTATTTGGTGAGACGCTTCATTATCACTTGAAATTAAATCGGCCACAGCTTCTGCCTGACTTAAATCTAACTTTCCATTTAAAAAAGCTCGAAGTGTAAACTCTCCAGGCGATGCCGTGCGACAACCTTTCCTTATAAATAATTGAATAATTTCCTGTTGAATATAATTAGATCCATGACACGATATTTCTACCACATTTTCTCCAGTGTAAGAATTCGGGTTTTTAAAAACGGACACCAAAACCTCATCTATAGTGCGTTTGTTATCTATAATATGCCCTAAATGAATGGTATGCGTTTTTTGCGTTAAAAGCGACTTGTTACTTTTAACAGATCTGAAAGCGCTGTTAGCCACGGTAATGGCATCTTTTCCGGATAATCGGATGATAGCAATGGCCCCTGCTCCAGAAGGTGTTGCTAATGCTACTATAGTATCGTCGTTTATCATTTGGCAAAAGTACTAAAAATGGAAATGTTTACAGATATAAGTTTATACTGAAATTAATAGCCTCGTATGTATTAATCTTTACGATTAAAGAGATTACACTCCAATATATTATCAATAATATAAAAAGTCGATAAAAAAGGTGTGACTTTTTAAACATATAAGTGTCTTATTGATAAGCCCCTACAACTTGATAGCTTAATTTAATCCATAGCAAGCATGAAAATTATTGAATCCGAATTCTCTCAGCATATTTTAAAATCGGAGAAAATATCTCTTGGAGATATCCATTTTTTTAATCACATAGTCGTTATTGAATTTAGCGAAGGCGTACATATCGATATCCACAATGTATCGGAAATTTTTAAAAAACTAATTTCTCATTTCGGAATATCGCGACCTTTTGGCATTATTGCAAATCGTGTAAACTCCTACTCTATTAACTTGTTAGATATAAACAGTTTTAAAGAAATAATGAACAACCTATGTGCTTACGGTGTTATAAGTCATAATTCTGCAAGTGCCATGAATGCTGAAATCGAAAGCAATTTTTGCTCACGAGAAAACATACATTTCAAAAATATTAGCGATGGTGTTAACTTTGTTTATAGCAGAGTAAAAACTAAAATCTCGGTATCTTTAAACTAAATAAATCCCGTCAGACTTAATTTCTATTTGGCGTTGCTTATACAATGTACCAATAGCCTTTTTAAAGTTCTTTTTACTCATTTGGAGTTGATCTTTAATGGCTTCTGGACTAGATTTATCGGTTAAATTAATATAGCCGCTATTATCATGTAATTCATGCATAATTTTTTCGGCATTTGGCTCTATATTTCTATAACCAATTTGACCTAAAGCGATATCTAATTTATTACCAGGGCGTACTTTTTTAACGATACCTTTTAATCTATCTCCTATACTTAAATCTTTAAAAATTTGATCTTTGTAAATTAAACCAATATGTTTTTTATTTACAATCACATTCATACCAATATCCGATGGGTGAGATACAATTAAATCCACCTCATCAAACTCAGCAACCGTTAATTCGCGGTTATCTAAAAAACGCATAGTTTTACTAGAAGCTACTAAACGCTCGCTTTTTTCATCTAAATAGCAATGTACCAAGTACCAACCACCTGGTTTCATTTTAAAAGCTTGCTCCTGAAACGGACAAAACAATTCCTTAACTAAACCCCAATCTAAAAAGGCACCATATTCGGTAACTTGGTTACAACGCAAAAGCGCAAAACCATCCTTCATAATATATGGCATATCTGTTGTAGCCACTGGGCGCTCGTCATTGTCTAAATACACAAAAACCTCAAGCTTGTCGTAGATTTTAAATTCCTGCGGAACATATCTATTTGGTAACAAAACCTGGTTATCTTCATTATCAATTAAATAAGCACCATGCTCACTTTCACGAAGAATTTCTAATGTATTTACTTGTCCTAAATGTATCATGCCGCAAAGGTAATGATATTCAAAAAAAGAATCGAGATTAAAATTATTAGAAAAGAGAAAAATTTTAAAAGACAATATTTTAAATATAAAAAGGCGCTACAAAAATGTGGCGCCTTTAATATTATAGAGAGAATTATACTGTAATACTAGTACACAGATTCTTTTCCAAAATGCTTTGCAAGTAAGTAATAAACAACCGCTCTGTACTTAGTACGGTTAGATTTTCCGTATTGTTCTATTACAGCGGCAATACCTTCGTCTAAGCTAGCATCATCAGCCAATCCTAATTTTTTAATTAAGAAGTTATTTTTTACGGTTGCTAATTCAGAAGCATCCGAACCAGAAACCGTAGAAGAATCTGCATTATATATAGATGGTCCACAACCAATTGTTACTTTTTTCAAGAAATCCATATCTGGAGTTACACCACATTTATCTTTTAAATCTGCCGCGTACTTTACAATTAAATCGTCTCTTTTACTCATGTTTTAGAATGTTTTTAAAAAGGGTTTATAAATTAAGTTATTAAGATAACTATTTTTTAGACACCAAATAAATTGATAAGTCACATTCTTATTTTAAATTTTTGAAATAATTTAGTAAAATTTCATCATTAACAGCTTTAGGTGTAAACACTTCCAATATTTTTGGTTGCTCTCCAGCATCGTAAAATGTAGCCAAAACCCCTTTCAATTCTACCTTATCGGAAGCTTTTACGTAATCTAAACCATACATTTTCGCTAAATGTTCGGCCGTAAGATTATGTTTTGTTTCAAAATAAGTGTCGAAATTTTCTGTGTTTTTATGTCCTGGTAAAATTCTAAAAATACCTCCACCCTGATTATTTACTATAATAATTCTAAAATTTTTCGGAATATAATTATTCCAAAGCGCATTGCTATCGTATAGAAAACTTAAATCGCCTGTAATAAAAATCGCTTGTTTTTCATTAGCCACAGCACTCCCAATAGCCGTACTTGTACTTCCGTCAATACCGCTTGTACCACGATTACAGAACACCTCTAGGGTTTTATTTAAATTGAATAATTGCGTGTAACGAATAGCGGAACTGTTACCCACTTGCAAAATACTTTGTTCTGGAATCGATTTTAAAACCTTATTAAACACTGTAAAATCCGAAAAAGGAAGCGTTTTTAAATACTGCTTATGCTTTACCAATCGGTCTTGCCTTACCGCACTCCATACCGCACTATAATGACTCTTTACGTAATGTGTTACTTTCGGTAAAAACTCCGAGAAAAACTGATTTGGAGCTGCCTTAATATGATTGTTTAAACAGAAAAACGTATCATTCGCATCCTTTTCATCAATATGCCAATGTTGTTTTGGTTTATACTTTCGTAGGAATTGTTTAATCTTTTTCGATACAATTAGGCCTCCAAAAGTGATTAATATATCGGGTTGAAGTTGCTTTTGCTCCTCTTCTGATAAAGGCGCAATTAATTGATCGATACTATTGAAAAAATGAGGATGATGTAAATTAGAAGTGCTTTCGGTTAAAACAATCACACTATCATCTTCCGATAATTCATCCAACCATTTTTGCTCAATACTATTCGGTTGATTTACTCCAACCAAAATCATTTTTTTTGATGCCGAATTCCAATCTTCAAAACACGATTTTAAAATATGCTCTTCAATTTCTGTTTCTTTAAAAGGAATTTCAATAACTTTTGGAGAAACACTCAATGCTTCAACCATGGTGTAAAGTGGCTCATCAAAAGGAATATTAATATGAACAGGTCCTTTTTTTAATTTTGAAATATTTATAGCCGTATTAATCTCTTCTTCGTTAAACGTTTGAATGCCTTTTTGCAAACCTAATAAACGTTCAAATTTATCTTCTAAATTTTTAAAAATCGGCAACTCCTCATGGTTAGGCACATTCTTTTCATCTTTTAAATCGAGCTTTAAATTAGCTGAATATAAAATATGATTTTCGAATACATTTTTCTGGTTAATAGTCTGTCCGTCACCAATACCAATTAAATGTTTTGGTCTATCGGCCGATAACACAACCAACGGAATATTACTATAAAAAGCCTCTGAAACTGCAGGATAATAATTAAGCAACGCACTACCCGATGTACAAACTACAGCGGTTGGCTCTTGTGTTTTTTGAGCAATACCTAATGCAAAAAAGGCTGCACAACGCTCATCAACAATACTGTAACTCTCAAAAAATGGGTCGTGAGTAAAACCAATAGTTAACGGAGCATTTCTGCTACCTGGAGATAATATAATATGTTTAATTCCTTTCGCTTTACACAACTGAATAACGGTTTGCGCAAGCGGAATTTTTGGATACATCATAACATTTTAAATATGTCCAAAAATAAGAATTACTGCAATAAGTTAACCGCTTATAGCACCTTTTTAATCACCAAAGATTTTGATACCGTTTCCTCCCATTCGTTTTCGGGGTTAGAACTTTCGGTAATACCTCCACCAACATAAACAATGGCTTTGTTTTCCTTAAGCTGCATACAACGCAAGTTTACGTATAGTTGCGTGCTTTTTTTTGTTGTAGCGTATGCTCTATTTTCAATATTTCTTTTTCCGGAGCGTGGTGCCGAAGTAATTTCTAAATTTAATTCACCTAAAAAACCCGTGTAAAACTCGCGGTTATAATGTTCTTCTTCTAAAATAAACTGTTTTGCAACCTCTTTAGGTAAACCACATACGGCTGGCGTTGGGTGTAAACTGTATAGTAAATCTTTTAAGCTAATGCCATTAGGTTTTAAAACGCCCCAAATTCTTGTTTTTAGATGCAGTAAATTACCAGCCTTTACCGTTTCTATTTTCGATATATTGATATTGTCAATTGTAGTCGCTATACTATCTAAAATAAAATCGGTGACATATTGTTGCTCTTGTAATTCTTTAGCTTGCCAAGTAACATCTAAACTCCCTTTATAGTTTTGCGTACCTGCCAAAGCCATAATTGAAAAACGTTGTCCTTCAATTTTAACTAAAGTTTCGGGTGTTGCGCCTAACCACAAACCAACTTTTGGATGATACCAACAATACACAAATGCCGAAGCATAGTTTTGTAATAAATTATTAAAAATAGTAATAGGATTGTTTTCTGAAAGCGAAACAGATTCCGTTCGAGATAGCACTACTTTTTTAAACTGATTGTTCTTTATAGCCTCTACGCCACGTTCAACAAGCTTGATGTGTATTTCTTTTTGCAGCGTGTTATCAACCTTAGAACTACTTTCAATAGAATCAATAGCCGTGGATTCTGGAACCAAACTTTTTAATTTATCAGAAAGTTCCAAAGGCATTAAAACCGATTTTTCTGTGTTGTCAAAAGGAGAAAACACAAAACCTTTTTCTGTAAAATCTTCAGTATATACTAAATCGTTTGTTTCTTGCAGTAATCCATTAACAGCACTTTCATTTGGTTTTCTATAAATTACAAATGGTAACTGTGCGTTGTATTGCGTATCAATACGTTCTAAAAACTCGTTAAATGTCATCCTTATCTTTTAGGTAACGATATGGTTGACAGACGACAAACAGAAATTAAATTATCATCATCATCCGTTACTTTAATATCTAATAATTGCGTTGTTCTACCTTTATGTAAAAAAGTTGCTTTAGCATAAACAAAACCACTTTTTACGCTTTTTAAATGGTTGGCCGTAATTTCTAAACCACGCACAAAAAGTTTTTCGGTATCTACAAATACATGCGTAGCAAAACTCCCCACACTTTCGGCTAAAGCTGCGGTAGCACCACCATGCAATACACCATCGGGTTGATGCACTCTAGAATCTACAGGCATTCTGGCTGTTAAGTAATCTTCTCCAAAATCTACCATTTCAATTCTTAATGTTTCCATTAATGTATTTTTACAAGCTAAATTAGCTTTTTCTAAAACTGCTTTTTTAGATAATTCCATAAGAAATTGTATTTTTAATCGCGATTGCAAAAGTACAAAATTATAAGGGCATTTGGCTTTAGATGGCGAGAGCTTTTTATTACAACCACATCCTGATTAACACCCAATATTTTAAACGTTTCGATAATTTTATGAATACACCAACTTTAGAAAATAACCGTGTAAAACTTAGTCTTTTAACTTTAAATAATTATTCTGAAATTCTTAAAATTGGACAACAAGAAAACTTAGTACTTTATTCACCAAGTAAAATTGCAACACCAGAAGATTTAAAAAATTACACCGCAACAGCTGTTGCTGGTTACCAAAACAAAACTGTAATTCCGTTTATAATTTTCGATAAACAAACCAATGCTTACGCAGGAACAACTCGCTTTGCGCATATAGATTGGCATAATAAAGTTTTACATATTGGGTGGACCTGGATTGGCCATGAATTTCAAGGCACAGGTTTAAATATGAATATGAAATTTTTAATGCTTCAATATGCTTTTGAAGTCTTAAAGTTTGATAAAGTAGAATTCCGTGCCGATGAGCGAAACATAGCGTCCCGTAAAGCCATTGAAAAAATTGGAGGCACTCTTGAAGGGCTTCTACGAAAAGATATGCTGATGCTCGATGGTTTTAAAAGAAGTTCTTGTTGTTATGGTATTTTAAATGAAGAATGGCCAGCTATAAAAACATCTATTTTTAAAGATTTTGAATAATGATATAAACAAAAAAAACTCAGAGAGTTTCTGAGTTTTTTTTGTTCTAAATTATATTTTAACTTCTTAACAGTTATTTCATATACTTTCCTTTTTTACTGCCTTCATACATTACGTATTTTACTAAACGTGATTCTAATTTGGCATTAAATAGATGTATTTTTCTTGACGGACGTAAACCTACATGCTTTAAAGCATCGAGGTTAGAGGTAATAAACCAAGCATCGGTTCCTGGATAGTTTTGCTTAAGTGTATCTCCTATATTAGCGTAAAACTCTTCCATATCGATATTTAATCGCTCACCGTATGGTGGGTTAAAAACCATATGTAATTTTTCGTCGCCACCTTTTTGGGTTTTAAAGAAATCTTCGTGTTTTATTTCTATAAAATCATCTAGTTGAGCGTTTTTCACATTCTCCTTAGCTTTGGTAACCGCACTTGGTGCTTTATCAAAACCAATGATTTTATGATGAAAATCGCGCGTTTTTTTAAGTAAAGACTCTTCTATTTTTTCAAATAACTCAACATCCCAATCTGGCCAACGCTCGAAAGCAAATTCTTTACGCATTAAGTTTGGTGGAATGTTACAAGCAATCATGGCTGCTTCTATCAACATGGTTCCTGAACCACACATTGGGTCCATAAAATCTGTTTGTCCGTCCCAACCAGAAAGCATAATAAGTCCGGCGGCTAATACCTCGTTTATTGGCGCAATATTAGTTGCTGTTTTATAACCACGCTTGTGTAGAGAATCTCCAGAAGAATCTAAAGAGATAGTACATTTACGTCGATCGATATGCACGTTTATTTTTATATCTGGAAATTTTAAATCTACATTAGGGCGTACACCTTCAGTATCTCTAAATTTATCGACAATAGCATCTTTTGTTTTTTGAGCAATGTAGAGCGAGTGCGTAAATAAATCGGAATGGATGGTAGCATCTACAGCTAAAGTACCTGTAGCTTTAAGATATTTAGACCAATCCATGGCGTAAAGTTTGTCGTAAAGCTCTTTTTCGCTGTTTACATTAAAACTATGGATGGGTTTTAAAATTTTTACAGCAGTACGCAAGCCCAAGTTACATTTGTACATAAATCCTTTATCGCCTGAAAAAGAGACATTTCTAGTGCCTTTTTTCACATACAATGCACCTAACTGCGTTAGCTCGTCTGCTAATAAATCTTCAAAGCCAAATAAGGTTTTGGCAACCATGTTGAAATTTTCTTCCATTTTTTTCGTCTACGTCTAATAGATTGCAAAAATAACTTAATTTTGCAGAAAGCAAGAGATATTAGCGGATAATGGGTTAGGGATTGCAGCGGCATCCTTTTTGCAAAGGTTTTAAAGCCTATTTTTGGGTTAAACCTGATGTTTAATTGGTGTTTGATTCTTAAAAATAATTAAAGAAGGCTTTGTAAAAAGATATAGCGGAAAGCCCGACCTCGCCCTAAGGCGTGGTAACCCCCAAAAAACAATATGGAAAAACAAGAGACAGAATGGTTTACATCGTGGTTTGACACGCCGTATTATCATATTTTATACAAAGACAGGGATGACACGGAGGCGCATGCATTTATGGACACCCTTAGTGATTATTTGAATATGCCTGAGGGCGGGAAAATTTTGGATTTGGCCTGCGGAAAAGGAAGACACTCGGTGTATTTAAACAAAATTGGTTACAATGTTACTGGCGTTGATTTAAGTGAAAACAGCATTAACTATGCTAAACAATTTGAAAACGATACTCTAAAATTTGAGGTTCACGATATGTGTAACCCTTACCCGGAAACCTTTGATGGAGTTTTTAACTTATTTACAAGTTTTGGGTATTTTGATGATGAAGCCGATAATTTAAGAACCATAAAAGCGATAAAAGCCGATTTGAACGATTATGGTTTTGGTGTTATTGATTTTATGAATTCGGATTTTGTAATTGATAATTTAGTACCTGAGGAAGTAAAAACTGTTGATGGTATCGATTTTTATTTGAAACGCTACGTGGAAGATGGCTATATTATTAAGGATATTGCATTTAATACGGACGGCAAAGATTTTAAATATCAGGAGCGTGTACGTGGTTTTACTTTAGCTGATTTTGAGGCACTTTTTGAACAAGCCGACGTGCATTTACTTGATGTTTTTGGAGATTATAAGTTAGGCCAATTTAGAAAAGCCTTCTCGGAACGTTTAGTAATGATTTTTAAATAAATAATTACAATGTTTTTTTAATCTAGAAAAACTTAAACACTCATTTTTTGAGCTTATTTTTAAATGAATAAATTTATATTTCCTGTAATTGCCGTTATTTTAGGTGTGCTAATAGCTACTATTACCAAGAATAAAAAGTCTTGGAATATGAAGCTTATGCTCTCTTTTAGTGGGGCTTTTTTATTGGCTTTAACCTTATTTGAATTATTACCTGAGGTCTATGCACATCTCGATTCTAAACAAACGGGATTGTTTATTATGATCGGGATTTTACTTCAAATTGTTTTGGAGTTGTTCTCTAAAGGTGCTGAGCACGGGCATGTACACATCCATAAAAACGAAACCGTTTTTCCTTGGTGGTTATTTGTAAGCTTGTGTTTGCACAGTTTATTAGAAGGTTTCCCGATACACGAGCATAACGATATGGTTTATGGTGTTTTAATACATAAAATACCTATTGCTACGCTTATAAGTATGTTTTTGTTTCAGTCGAGTTTTAGTAAACCAAAAATTGCTGTGTTTTTAGTGATTTTTGCATTAATGACACCGTTAGGAACTTTAATTTCAAACACTTCTAATTTAACTGAAACCTTTGCCCACGGTATTAATGCTGTGGTTATTGGTATGTTTTTCCATATATCGACCACTATTCTATTTGAAAGTAGTGACGGACATAAATTTAACCTCAGTAAATTTGTGGCTATTATTTTAGGCGTTGGAATTGCTTATTTGATTTAGAATCTAAATCAAATAAGCATTCTTTTTAATATAGCGTTCTGCTTAATATTTTGCAGAAATTGGATAGATGTATATTTCTTAAAACGTCCAAGCTAGAATACGAGACACTTTGTTTCCTTGTCCCATATTAATTACTTTAACTTCTGTAGCGCCTAGTTTTGTAAGCGATTTTTGCATTCCTTTTATTAAATCTTTTTTAGATACTAAGGTTGTAAACCACTTGCAGCTTTCTTTATTCAAAGAGCTTTCATATAAATAGGTATGTAAAAAAGCTTTCTCACCACCTTTATAACAAAGCTCGTTATTGGTACCCGAAAAGTTACGGACTATTTTATCTGTCTTTTTACCTAAATTCTTTAATTTTTTAGTGGTTGCTTCGTCAGCTTCTTCTTCAGAATTAAAAAAGGGCGGATTACATATAGACACTGCAAAAGTCTCACCTTCATCTAAAATACCGTTAAAAATTTCGGCACTATCTTCTTGATGGCGCAGCTTAATAGCATTACCCATCTTGTTTTTATCTATTATTCTTTGCGCATTTTTTAACGAAGCGCCGTCAATATCTGTAGCTACAAACTCCCAGTTATATTCTGCATAGCCCAAAAGTGGATAAATGCAACTTGCACCGGTACCAATATCTAATATTTTAACGCCGGTTTCTGTGTTTGCTTTTTTAACTAAATGTGCTATATGATGCAAATAATCTACACGACCAGGAATTGGCGGACATAAATTCTCCTCAGGAAACTCCCAAAACTTAATACCGTAATCTTTAAGCAATAAAGCCGTATTAAGCGCTTTTACAGCCTTAGGTTTAGCAAAATCTATAGTTACCGTTTGGTGTCTGTTTTCGAAAACAAAGGGCTTTAATTCTGGATATACATTACATAAAGCCTCTAAATCGTAACCCGATTTATGCTTATTTTTTGGATGAAAATTTGGAGTTGTTTTGATAATTTCTAGTTTAAAATTTCTATTATAATGCCAACACTACTAATAACTAAACACAACGGTGCATAATAGGTTGTATCCAGGGTGCCAAAAGTAGTCTGTTTTACGCTCTTAAAAAAGCCTACATATTTAAAATCGCCAATAGCACGAATAAAAAACAACAATGCTATAATCCAGCCCGTGTACTGCATAACCCAATTAGGTAAATAAACCGTTGCTACGCCCGACTTATAAAAGTAAAAACAACAAAACGCTAATAGCGCAAAGCCAACAATAGCACTATCCATTTTTTTAGGGTTTAAAACCCGCTCGCCGTTTTCTTTAGTGGGTAGTGAGGCTTCAAAACCAAATGTTCCGCCAGAAAACCAATTAAAATGAATAACCGCGAGCACAAGAAATACAATACTGAGTAATAAGGATAAAACAGCAACCATAATAATTAACGGAGTTTAGACTACAAATTTAATAATTTGAACCTCGTTTTAGATATTGAAACGATTTCTTTTATCTTAGCCCAAAATAAATTTTGAGATGTTAAAAGCTGTAATTTTCGATATGGATGGAGTAATAATAGATAGCGAACCACTGCACCACGCTGCTTATCACAAAATGTTTAGCGATGTTGGCGCCAATGTTTCTAGTGAGCTATACGAATCTTACACCGGACAATCTACGCTTAACGTTTGCAAGCAAGTTAAAGATCATTTTAATTTAGATGAAACTCCAGAAGCTTTAGTAGCCTTAAAAAGAAAACATTACGAATACATTTTTGAAAACGATAAAGATTTCGATTTAATAGATGGCGTTTTAGATTTAATTAAAAACTACCATGCTAATGGGCTTACTCTGGTTTTAGCATCATCGGCATCTATGCCAAGTATTGAACGTATTTTTAAACGTTTCAATTTAAACCAATATTTTAAAGCCAAATTAAGTGGTGCCGATTTAAAAGCATCTAAACCACACCCAGAAATTTTTGTAAAAGCAGCCGAAGCATCCGGTTTTAAAGCATCGGAATGTATGGTTATTGAAGATTCTACCAACGGTATTAAAGCTGCAAACGATGCGCATATATTTTGCGTAGGTTTTGATAGTGTACACTCAAAAAACCAGGATTACACCAATGCTAACCTAAAAATTGAAGATTTTAAAACTATTACCTTCGATAAAATTACGACGTATTTCTAGAGCATGAGACCTAAATAACAGATTACCTCTACCCTACACATCATAGATTTGTATATTAATATTTTGTGCTCTAATTTTAATTTAGAACCGAGTATCATCATCTATTATCAACTACTTTTTACTCAAATTTTCAATTAAATTTAAATTTCCACAACCTAATATTTAAATTCCATAGGCTTATTTTATCTTAAAAAATAAAAATAACAACCTCACAATCAACACACTAATACTCACTTCCGTTTTTTGGCACGCTGTTTGTAATTACCTAACTGTATAACATTAAAACATACAGATATGAAAAAGTATATATTCTTATTAGCCGGATTGGTCCTTGCAGGATTCACCGCTAGTGCAGACACAACAACCGCCAACCAAACAAACGAAGCATCAAATATTAACAGAGGTTACGGCAGCTCTTTCATATTTGTTGAAAACGGAATAGAATTTTCGGTATTTGCCGATGGTCAATTCGACTTCAATTTACAACGTCAAACATCAAACGTAAATGTATCATTACATTCTAGAAATCTAGATTTAAGTTTTAACTCTGGTTACGATTATAATGCATACGTGCAGTACGATGAATTTGGTGCAATTATTCAAATAGAAAACACACCTATTTATTACGATTATTACGGTAGAATTTCTCAAGCCGGAAACGTAAACATAAACTACAACAACAATGGTTACATATCTAGAGTTGGTGGACTATATGTGCATTACGATCGTTATAACAGATATTCTCACTATACTGGTTTTATAAACGTATATAACCGTGGTTACATTTACCGTCCATGGCACAATTATTACCGCACGCCATCAGTTAATTTTCGTGTAGTATTTAATCGTCCTTACCGTCAACATTATGCTCCAGTGCGTTATGTGTACAACCGTCCGTTTTACAACAACCACCGTCCATCTTCAGCTATATATAGTCGTCGTGGAAACACTGTTGCCAGAAACCGTAATTACGCTACAGTAAATAGAAGTTCTAGAAATGTTACCAAAATTAACCGTAACGCACAAACCAGACGTAATGTAACAACAAATAATAACCGTCGTTACACTACAACATCACCAAATAGAAACTCTAATGCAAAAAGTACAAACCGTAATTACACACAACGTGATAATAGTCGTGTAGCAAGAACAACACCAAACAGAACGGTTACCAAAACAACAACTACTAGATCTACAAGACCTAGTGCAAACAGTACAAATACTAGAAATGTAACCCGTACGAAAATAAATACGGTATCTAAAAATCCAAAAGCAACAAAGGCTCGTACATATACTAGAAACGACAATAATACTAGAAGCACTAAACGTGTAGCTACCGTTACTAAAGCACCTAGAACTAGCAATAGTAAAGCAACGCAACGTAGTAGTAAATCTAGCAACAATACAAGATCGACAACATCTACCACACGTAGACGATCATAAAAATTTTGGTTGGTTAGTACGAAAATCCCTGTGAATAGTTTGCCTTAAAGCAACATCACGGGGTTTTTCATTTTTAATAGTTTGGGCGTTACCACAAGGGTCGGGCTTTACACTATATCTTTTTTTAGCTTAGGTTACTTTAAGCAAGTTCAGACCTCAAATCAAAATATAAACTAAACCGATACTATTTTCTTAATCTTAAAAAAAGGATGCCGTTGCAATCCCTAACGCGGGTTACGGCTGTGGTAGTATATTTTAGAAAGATTAAAATAATTTTAGTACCTCTTCTTTTAACAAAACATCTTTAATTATTATTTAAGTCTTTTTAACTTAATAAGTGAATAAATTACAAGACTTACTAAAGTTATCATTTGAGATATTCCAAAACCAGCGGTAAACCATCCATAAAACATCAAAAAGCTTTGAATATCACCATGATGATTTTCAGATGCACTTGCACTATATAGTCCAGACAACCAATTTGTCAATGGCCCTAAAATAAAGATAATAAGACTTAAAACTACCAACAGTAATTTAGGGAATTCCCTTTTATGTAATTCTAGTCCAAGAGATTTTCTATTAATTTTACCAACCACAAAATATGCGGTAAACAAATATGCAACCAACGTAATTGATGGGAGTAAATATGTTAAAATGAGAAAAGAAACACCTAACTCAATCAAACTAAAATACAATAAATGAATAATAAAATTTAAGATTGTATCAACTGCCGTCACAAATACAAATCCAAAAATCACCCATAAAACTAATAAAACATCATTTTTTTTCATCAATATTGCATTACATTATATCTACCACACTCACTCCGTTATTCTTTTTAGTAATTTGAATTTGAGTAGAAATACGCTCTTTTAAATTTTCAACGTGAGATATTATACCAATCATTTTACCTTGCGATTGCAAAGTTTCTAAAGTAGAAATAACCGTTTCTAAAGTATTTTTATCCAAGGTTCCGAAACCTTCATCAATAAACAACGAATCAATTTTTACATTTTTACTAGCCAAATCGGACAATCCTAAAGCTAAAGCTAAACTAATAATAAACTTCTCACCTCCACTAGATGTGTCTACCAATCTGGCCTGATCTGTTTGGTAATGGTCTATTAAATTAAAATTAAGTTCCTCTTTAGGTTTGTAAGCCTCTTCCATTTTTAAAGAATAACGTTTATTCAATTTATACAAATGTACATTGGCAAGGTCTAGTAAATGCTTTAAAGTTAAGCGTTGCACATATACATTAAAGGCATCTTTAGAATTCCCTATAATTTTAAATAGCTCTCTCCAAACATTGCAAACCGTTTCTTGAGCATCTATTTTTTTATAGATTTCTTTATTTCGATCTCTAATTTCCTTATCCTTTTTAAAGGCTTGTATAATCTCACCTTTTTCCGATAGCAGCGTTTTATTTGTCTTATTCAAATCTTCCAAAGCCAATTTACTCTCGGCCTCAGTAATTTCAAATGTTTTAATTTTTTTTAAATCTGCTTTAGCTTTTTCGTTAGATTCTCGGTATGCTTTTAAGCGAAGTTGTTTTTCTTTTATCGCTTCTTTATTTTTAGTGAACCGCACCATATCGGCATCTAGAAGTATTGCTTTCTGAACCAATTCTCTTGTATCAAAATCGCTAACTTTTAATTGAGTATCAAAAACAGAATTTAACGTGTCTAGCTTTTCTTTTAAAACTAATACCTCCTTATTCGTTCCTATTTTTAAAGCTTCTTTTTTATTTTGTAAATCTAAAAACTCCTGGCGTTTCTGTTTGCTTAACTCTACCTTTTTAGACAAAGTTATTCGTTCGGTTTGTAAAAGTTCTCGCTTCTGTTCTACAGAAATAGCAATAGGTAAAATAGCTTCACGTTGTTTTTTTAATTGTTCTATTTTAACAGTAGATACTGTAATCGTTTTAGAACAAGTTTCTTCTGCCTTAAGTTGTATTTCTAACTTCTCTTTGTTGTTTTCTAACTTAGTGTTTACAACCGATACACTCGATTTTAATAAGTCTAAATTCTTCTCCTTTTTATTAAAACTAGTAATTGACGTTTTGAGGTTTTGAATAAACTCATTACTCTTTTCTATTGAAGGTAATTGGTAATTAAATTTAAATAATTTTGCTTCTAACGCGGTCTCTAAATTATTACAGATTTCTTTTAAATCAACAATTAGTTTTTGCTTTTCTGCAATATCCTTATTGCTATTTTTATTCTTTTCAACAAGCGTAGCTACACCATTTTTAATCTTATTAAACCTCTCACTTTGTATTTTAAAAGTATCGTTTAATTTATTACTATCCTTTTGTAATTGTTGAGCTACTTTTAACTTTTCATCTAATAATAAAATATCCTGCGTTATTTGTTTAACCTCAATTTCAATTTGAGCTGTATTCGATAACTCGCAATCTATATTTAATTGTTTCGTCTTTAATTTTAATGCTTTTACTTCATCATTAATTAGACCGTTACGTTGCGTTAAACCATCGATGGTTGTGTTCGCTACAACTTCTTTTTTCTCTAATTCGTTTTTTGAAACAATTAACGCTTGGAGCTTTTCTTTGCGTTTATTAAGTTCTAATTCCGATTTTGAAACACCTACCGAAACCAAATTTTCGGTAAAAGGATGCTCTAATGAACCACACAATCCACAAGGTGTTCCTTCAGTTAAACTCTGACGATCAGCTTCATATTTAGAAATACTTTTCTCTAAATTTAAAATTTTATCCGCATCTGCAACCGACTTTTCTTGAACTTCAATTTGTTGGTTAACCGCTTGGATTTCCTTTTTACTAACCTCTAATGCCTTTGTAAGCGCTTTTTGTTTCGTTAATAAATCGGTTTGTTCTTTTTCAATTTTAAGTATTTGCTCTGATAGCGTTTTAAACTGTTTCCAGTTTGTTTCTTTGGTGGCTAATTTAGTTTTAGCCTCTAGTAAATCGGTTAAATTATTTTTAGATAATTTTAAAGTAATCTCAGCTAATAATTTTTCTGTTTTTTCAATTTCGGCAGTTTCAACTTTTAGTAATTTGTTACCATCTTTTAAGCGCGTTTCTGTTTTTTCTACCTCTTCTTTTTTAACAGAAACAAAATCTTGAGCTTCTTTTAAACTTTCTTTTTTAGCTTTTAAAGCAGTTAATTCACTTGCCCAATTGGATATTTGTAAATCAACATCCTTCAATAATTTATGCTCAGAAATAAAGCTTTGATCTATTTTTATTTTAGCTTCAGTATCCGCTAAATCCTTAGTCAATTTGGTTTGCTCTTCTCTTAAAAGCTTAATTTGTTTGGCTAACGCTTCTAATTCTAAAATTGATTTTTGCTTATTTTCAGCTTCATTTTTAAGTTTACCATCTAAGCTACTTATAGCATCAAATTTTGGTAACCAATCCGCGAACGTTTTGTCTGCTACATTTAGCAAATCCGTTTCTTTTTGAGTTTGTGAACTTAGTTTTTCAATCTCTGGTTTTAAGGTTTTAAGCTCGGACTCTAAACGTTCTAATTGTTTAGATTTATCAACAAAATCTTGCTCTGTTCTCTTTAAATTATCAAGTAGCTCCTTAAAAGGTGCTGCTTTTTCATTTAAATCTAACTGTTCTAGCTCTTCTTTATGTTTTTCGATGAATAGGTTAAGTTCCTTGGATTCTATTCCTAACTTTTCCGATTCATCAAGTATTTTCTGGAATTCCACATACCATTCTACAATACTTTGAGTGGTTTTTATCTCCTTTTCAATCTTTAAAATTTCGGTATCGAGTGTTTTATCTTTTAGGGTTAACTCAACCTTAGCTTCTTCTGATAAAACATCATCAGAATTAATTCTAGACTGAATATCCTTAAGCGCATTTTCTTCTTTAGCTTTTCGTTCTTGAATACTCTGCCCTATCTTTTTATAAATTTCTTCGCCGGTAATTTGTTCTAGCAGCTTCCCTTTCTCCGGGCCTTTAGCTGTTAAAAATGAAGCGAATTCGCCTTGGGCAAGCATTACAGAACGTAAAAACTGATTGTAATCTAATTGAGTCACTCGAACCACTTCTGATATTAAACTCCGTTTCTGACTCGCTAAAATAGCGCCTGTTGTTAAGTTCTTTAAACTAACTTCTTCCTTTGGGTTTTTATACTTTTTACCAGATTTATCGGCAACCTTCATACCCCAAAAGGCATCGTAAATTACATTATCATTTTCAAAAGTGACTCTACTAAAAGCATCATCGGCACCATGGCTAACCACATCTATCAAAGTGCCCTTAGAACCATTAAATCTTGGTACATTATGGTATAACGCAATAGTAATAGCATCTAAAATAGTAGTTTTACCAGCTCCTGTAGAACCTGTAATGGCGTACAAACCCACATCTTTAAAATGTTCACTTTCAAAATCTATAACAATAGAAGTATTGGAGCGTAAAGAATTTATATTTTGTAATTCTATTTTTAAAATTTTCATAGTCCTCTACGCTTACTGATTTTTAACAGATTGTAAAATTTCATTAAAAGCATCTTCCACCTCTGGCCGGCTCTCTAAATCAAAACCAATTTCTTTACATTTCAATTTAAAAACTTCAGCTGGTAATAACTCTTTTATCGATTTTGTTTCTTCTAATAATTCCTCAATACCTTTTTGCCTACGCTGCGTTTTTAAAGCCATTTTTAATATTTCAAACGGATACTTTTCTGCTGCTTTTTTTAAATCATCAGTATTTATGGTATGTGTCTCATTAAGCACAATTTCTACCCATGGTGTTAATTGAAATGCATTAGAAACTATCTCAGGAAATACATCTATACACTCTGCCATGGTGCCTGCCAACTTATAAAACTCCCTAAAACGCGGAACAACAACATCGTCGATGGTGCTTATTTTATTGTCTTCAACGGTTAAAACAATAATGTTTTTATCATAAGTTATTTCACTGAAACTCAAAATATTTGGTGAACCTGAATAGCGTACTTTATAATTTTCTCCAATTATTTGAGGTCGATGCAAATGTCCTAAAGCAATATAATCGAAGTACTCAGGGAAATCTTCAGCACCAATATGGCCCAATGTTCCTACATAAATATTTTGTTCGCTATCTGAAACAGAGCCTCCTGTTGCAAACAAATGCCCCATAGCAATAACGGGAGCATCGGTGGTATTTACTAGCTTACATTGCTCGGCAGCTGCTTGATAATGATTAATTAATGCTGTTTTATATTTATCAATAAGTTCGTCGAAAGATTCTCCGGCAACAGCTCTTCTAATATCACCATCACGCAAGTATGGAACGGCAGCAACAACTACTTTTTCACCTTCGATGTCAATTTCAAAAACTTCATCTTCTATCTCTTCCGTTGCTTTACCAACCACTTTAATCGATAAAGCATCGAGAATGTGTTTTGGTGCATTTAAAGTTCCTGCAGAATCGTGATTTCCTCCGGTAATAATAATGGATTTGCAACTTGTACCTTTCAACTTCACCAAAAAGCTATAATACATTTCTAAACTTTGATTGGAAGGCGAACCCGTATCAAATACATCTCCTGAAATCAATAAAACGTCTATTTTCTCCGTACTGATATATGTTTCAATCCAACTTAAAAATAAAGTTTGTTCGGCTACTTGAGATTGCTCGTGTAATCTATGTCCTAAATGCCAATCGGCTGTATGAAGTATTTTCAAGTGATGTATGTTTTGTGATCTTTCGGAAAACTCTAAAAAAAAATAAGGTAGACAGTCTAAACCATCTTATTCAACGAATTTAGACAAATAAAACCTCAAAATCAAGTTTGAATTAAAGCTTCAAATACTTCTGAAGTAACTTAGAAATATCATCTGAAAATTTAAATTTGAAAACAATAAAACCGTAGAGGGCCGCTATTATAATAGACTTTAATGCAATGTTTAAAATAGGATGAAATGGAAAGTCCCAAAAGTAAAAAAGAACAGCAAAACCTGCAATAAACAAACCTATCTGCAAGGTTTTTGGCGAAAATGGTGAGATTTTAAATTTTGTATGAACAAAATATAACTTAATAGAATTGTATAAAAATACAGCTAAAAACGTAGCTAAACCGGCACCATTGATACCAAGAATAGGAATAAATAAAATATTAAAAGCTACCATAACAATAACTAGAACAACACCTAAAACAAGTACCATTCGGTAATAATCACTATTAAAAAGAATAGCATTGTTACTTCCTAAAAGTGAATCGTATAATTTAACAACACTAATCATAAATACCACGTAAAGACCAACATTAAACTCTTCGGGAATGATTAAATAAAGCTGATTAATATTTAAAACAATTAATAAAAAAATAAAACCACCAACAATAAACAAGTTCAATGAGCTCTTCTTATACAAATCTTCCAAAGCATCATAATCATGTTCGTTCAAAAACTTAGCCGTCATAGGCATGAGTAATTGATGCATAGCACGTTGCGGCACCGCAATAACCGCCGTGATAAATATAGCCACATTGTAATACGCAATTTCTTTAATTTGTATGTAATGCCCAAGCATTACTTTATCCACATCTAAAAGCGATGTGGCTATAGCTCCAGCAATAATTATGAGTCCTGAGTATTTTAAAATTCTGCTTAAGTCATTAATCTTTTTAAAGGTTAGCTTTGGGAATTTCAATGTGAAAGCATAAATCTTCATAATTAGCATTCTAACAAAATAAATAATGGCTAAACCAGACATAAACTGCTCTAAATCTATATATTCAAAATGAAAGGCAAACAACAGTAACATAGTACCTACCCGATGAAAAACTTCTTTCATGAAGTTACCAAAAACCGTTTGCATTTGCACTTTTGCCCAAGAAAAAAAAAGCTCGAAATACGCCAAAGAAATCGCTATAACCACCGTATGCCATAAGTATTGTTTAATTATAGGATTTTTATTTGATAATAAATCGCCTATAAAACCATAACCAAAATACGTAAGCAAAACAATAGGAATAATAACGGCAATTGGCATTAATAACATGAGCGTTAAAAAGCCATTTAGTGATTCGCGTGTTTTGAATGTTGTATAAAATTTAACTAAAGTATTATGCGCTCCAAAAGCCATTAACGGCATAATAACATAAGCTAAAGAAAGCATATAGCCTACCATACCGTAGTAATCATCACTTAAAAATTTAGTGTAAAGAAACAGCGTATTTATTGCCCCAATTAAAAACCCCAAATACGTGGAGATTATATTTTTAAAAGATTGAGAAGCAACTATGCCCATTATTTTTGATTAGATTTCATTATTTATACTACGAAGTAAACGCGTAAAATGATAGATTATTAGAGCTTTTTTAGAACCGAAGCTAATTTAGAAGTCAAGTTTTTTCTACTATATTTTTGCAAACCAATAGCATGTACTTCTAAATTTTTATTTTGATAGCTCTTATAATGCGCCAAGATAGTCGATTTTAACGATTTATAATCTGTGTAGTAAAAGTAGTTTCCGGTATTGGTTTCTGTTATAATATTTTCCACATCGGAACCTTGAGGTCCCAAAGCCAAAATAGGCCGATTTGAAACTATATATTCAAACAGTTTTCCTGGAATAATACATTTAGTTTCTTTGGAGTCTATCTCGACTAACAATAGAACCTGTGAACTTTTTTGATAGACAATAGATTCTTTATGAGATACATACCCGGCGTTATTAACATGATTAGCAAGACCTACGGTTTCTATAGATTGCAAAACAGTTTCGCTAACGGCTCCCACAAAATTTAATTGAAAATCTTTAGAAAAATCCTCATGTTCCTGAACAAGTTCCGAAAGTACTTGCCATAAAATTATAGGATTTCTTTTTGATAATAACGAACCAATATGCGCTATTGTAAACTTAGCGTCAAGCGGTTTAGATTCTACAGATTCATAATCATAGCCATTAGTAATAACCTCAATTGGTTTATTGGTAATGGCTTCAAATTCCGTTTTTGTTACAGAACTAGTAACAACAATATCGTCGGCAGTATTTAAAACCTGCTTTTCTAAAGCTTTATGTTTTTGTTTAGATTTTTCCGTTAATTTCAACTGCTTATGGTAACCAATAGTAGTCCAAGGGTCTCTAAAATCTGCAATCCATTTTATACCTAATTTTTCTTTAAGCTGTAAACCAATAAGATGCAAACTATGCGGAGGCCCAGTGGTTATAATTGTTGAAATATTTTCCTGTTCTATATAATTTGAAAGATAAGCTACCGATGGTTTTACCCAACTTTTACGCGCATCTGGAATAAAAAAATTTCCACGAATATAAAGCATGGCTTTTTCAATAAAACTTTGCGTTTTCTGCTCGGGAATAATGCCTTTACTAATAGTACTTGATGATTTCTTTGAAAACAGGCCAGCCAACTTATAAGGTTCACTTATAGGCTGTTTTATAATGGTAACATCTTTTGAAACTTCAGCAATTAAACTCACGTCTACTAAAGGATAGTTAGGGTTTTCGGGAATATAAACAATAGGTTCAACATTAAAGTCGGGTAAATATTTTACGAATTTTAACCAACGCTGCACGCCTGGACCTCCTGCAGGTGGCCAGTAATAACTTATTATAAGTACTTTTAGTGCCTTCATTAAAAAAATTTCGATCTGCGTAGAAGTAAAAAACTATTTCTTTTGAAATCCGTAGAAAAGTCCGCCTAGTAATAAAAGCCCGAATAAAACTGAACTAGCAAGTGCAATTGTGCTTCCTGTTTTCACTACATCTGGATCAAACTTAAACACAATTTCATGTTTTCCTTCCGGGATTTCTAAACCACGTAGCGTATAATTAACACGTATATGCTCGGTCTCTTCACCATCGATAAACGTTTTCCAGCCATTTCCGTAATACACTTCAGAAAACACTGCAAAACCTTTATTTGCGTTGCTAGAAGCGTATTTTAAATAATTTGGCTTATGCTCAACAATTTTTATACTTGCTACAGAATCAACATTAAACTTTTTTGTTTCCGTTGGAATTATGGCATCTTTTCCTTTAGCAAAAACAGCAACATGCTTATTATCTAAACTATCCAAAGCTTTAATTTCTTCGTTAGCAGAATCTACCTTTTTAAGTTCGCTAATAAACCAAGCCGCACCATTAGCATCTCTATTGGTGTATGGAAAGGTTTCTCCTTTTTCACCTTGAGCAATAATATATTTGGTATTAAACATATTAAGCACATTCATATTATTTTGAGAAATATAAAAATCGAAAACCTCACGATAGCGCTTTAATTCTGCCGCATTATAGCCATTTAAAGAATTATGAAAATATGATGGTTTCGATCGTCCTGAAACTAAATCGTAAACGCGATAATAACTCTTATCTTGCAAAATAGCTTTATCAACCTCCGTAGCTTCAAACGGTTTATTCATTTTAATAGAAGATACAAAATCGTCACTATTAACATAGCGCTTATCCACACCAACTAAATCGAACAACAACAGCACAGCAAATCCAATAACAAGTAAGTTTTCTTTTAGCTTACCCTTTAAGTAATACCAAATTAAACCTGCCGATAGCAGTACTAAAATTAAACTTCTAAGGGTATCTGTTGTAAAAACACTTTTTCTATCTTCTCTTATGGCATCTACAAAATCTTGTCCGTAATTCTGACGGTATAAACCATCGTTAACGCCAACAAAATCGAATAAAGACGATTTCATTACTAAAAATAAAAGCGCTAAACCACCAGTAATTATTGTGGTATATTTTAAAGCATTTAGCTTTTCTTCTTCTTTTACAAAAGTATTAAACAAACGTACCAAACCAAAAATCCCCAACACTGGTATACATAACTCCAATAAAACTTGTATTGATGTTACGGCCCTAAACTTATTGTACATGGGTACATAATCGATAAAAAAGTTAGTTAAAAACCCTAAGTTTTTACCGTAAGATAATAATAAAGAAAACACTGTTCCGCCAACAAGCCACCATTTTAAACGGCCTTTTACTAAAAATAAAGCAAATACAAACAAGAATAAAATTACAGCACCAACATAAGCCGGAGCTTCTACAATAGGTTGGTCTCCCCAGTATAATGGAGCGCGCTTAGCTTCTTCTGCCGCCTGAGTTGTTGTGGCTCCTAATTTTCTATAAGCTTCGTATGTAGCAGAATCTTTACCAACATTCTCTCCATTTCCTCCACCCATAAAACGAGGAATAAACAAGTTAAACGTTTCAGCAAATCCATAACTAAATTGCGTGATATAATCTTTATCTAATCCGTTTGAAACCTCTTTTGGAGATCCATCGGCATTAATGGTTAGTTCCGTTTTACCACGTGTACTTTCCTGTACATACTCTTGCGTAGCCATTACGCTCGTTGCATTCAGAGCAATAGCAAGAACTACAGCTGCGAATAAAATTCCAACAGATTTAAAGAAATGAGGTAATACGTCTTTCTTGTAAGCATCCACTAAATAAGCTATGCCCAAAATAAGTACCAACAGCATTAAGTAGTAAGTCATTTGGAAGTGATTCGATACAATTTCTAACCCCATAGCCAAAACAGTGAGTAAAAACCCAGCTATGTATTTTCGCCTAAAAGTGAGTATAATACCGCTCAATACCAAAGGCATGTATGCAATAGCATGTGCCTTACTGTTATGCCCAACACCTAAAATTATAATTAAATAAGTTGAAAACCCAAAGGCTAAAGCTCCTAACGCTGCAAGCTTGTAATCCACATTTAACACTAAAAGCAATACATAAAAACTCATTAAATATAAAAACAAATAATCGGCTGGACGAGGTAAAAAACGCAGTACAGCATCAATTTTTTTAATGTAATTATGCGGGTATCTCGCTCCCAATTGGTAAGTTGGCATCCCTGCAAAAGCCCCATTAGTCCAATAGGTTTCCTCTCCAGTTTCAACTTTAAAATCCTTCTGTTGCTTGCTCATGCCAATAAACTGAACAATATCGCTTTGATAAATTTCTTTTCCTTGTAAAACTGGGCTAAAATAAGCCAATGATAATATTACAAATCCTAGAATAACTAAGATGTGTGGCAGTATACTTTTAATTGAAAATTGCATGAAAGTAGTTTAAAACAATGAATGTGAACATTAGTTATTATTTTCTTAGCATCGAAGTTTATCTTAAATTTTAAGAATTTTACGCTTTCGCGGAAATAAAAAAAGGATAAAACCTTAATCCACTTCTTCGTAATCTACGTAATCGCCAACATCTTTATTAGACGTTCGGGTATTCGGGATTTTATCAATAGTCACTTCTCCTTCTTTATTAACAGGCTCTTGTTGTTGTTTTTGAAACTGACCTCCAAAGCGTTCTTCTGCTTTTTTTACGGCAAACTTCATTAAGAGCGGTGCAAATATTCTAGAAAGCACTTTAAATAAATAATAGACTAAAACAATTATAAATATGGTTCTTAATAAACCCATAAGTGAAACTTTTGATTAAAACTAACAACAAAAATACAATTCTATACGTTTAAAAAACATTGAAAAATGATAAAAAATATATAAAATATCTATATTTGAAAACCCTTAATCATTAGTACTTAAAATTATAAAATCTACGCGTGTGCACAATGCGTTAAAAATTTCAACTATGAAAGCTATCAAATCGATTTTAATTCTCCTACTCACATTTTTTTCAACTCAAGCATTCTGCCAATATACTGATGTTATAAACTCTAACAGACCTGGTGTTTCTCGTAGTGCCTTTTCTGTAGGAACCAATGTAGCGCAATTTGAAGTTGGACCCTATATTATTGAAGAAGAACGCACGCCGGCCATAGGCTACAAAGTTTCAGGCTTTGGTGCCGATTTTGCTGTACGTTACGGGTTATTATGGGAACAATTAGAATTAAACTTTGAAGGAAACTACCAAAGTGACAACAAATCGTATTTTTCAAATTTAGATAACAAAGACCGTCGTTCTAATTTTAAATATTTAACTCTTGGAGCTAAATATTTAGTTTACGATCCATACAAAAACGCAGAAGACGATAAACCGAACCTTTATAGTTGGAAAGCAAACCACACTTTTAAATGGAAATCGTTAATTCCTGCCATAGCAGTTTATGCTGGTGCAAATTTTGATACACCAGATAATCCATATACTGCCGATGCTATAGAAGGTGTTAGCCCTAAAGTAATGATTGCTACACAAAACAACTTTTCTGGAGGTTGGGTTCTTGTAATGAATTTAATAAAAGACCGCATAGGAACAGACCAATCTGACTTTACATATATATTAACCTTAACGCATTCTTTCAGTCCACAATGGGTTGTTTTCGGAGAAACACAAGGTATTCAAAGTGATTATTACGCCGATAATTTGTTTAGATTTGGTGGCGCTTATTTATGGGGTAAAGATTTTCAGTTAGACACCGCTTTAACTTTTAATACAAAGGATACGCCATCTGTATTTAGCGTAAACTTCGGAATGTCTTACCGATTAGATTTCCATAAAGATAAAGAAATTGACAATGGAAATACCATTGAAGATGCTTCTAAACGCTCAGGAAAGAAAAAGAAAAAAGGCAGTAAAAAAGACGCAAAAGAAAGTACAAAAAAACCAAAACGAGACGCTATAGATTTTGAAGATTAATCTGATAAATTTATCATAACAAGTATATGATTACACTAAAAGAAGTAAAAAATAAAAAAGATTTAAAGGCATTTGTTAAATTCCCTTTCACGCTTTATAAAGACTGCGAATACTGGACACCTCCTATTATTAGTCAGGAGATGAACACTTTTAACAAAAACGAAAACCCTGTTTTCAAAGATGCCGAAGCTCAGTTATTTTTAGCCTATAAGAACAATGCTATTGTTGGCCGAATAGCTGCGATTACTAATAATCTAGAAATAGAAGACCAAAATATTAAGAAAATGCGTTTTGGTTGGTTCGATTTTATAGACGATTTAGAAGTTTCTAAAATATTACTTGGTAAGGTTGCCGAAATAGGAAAAAGCAAAAATCTAGAACACACTGAAGGTCCTGTTGGGTTCTCTAACTTAGATAAGGTTGGTGTAATGACGGAAGGTTTTGACAGTACTGCTCCCATGGTAACTTGGTACAACCACGCTTATTATGTAAAACATTACGAAGCTGCCGGCTATGAGATTGAAAAATCTTATTCTGAAAGTCGTTTTCCTTTTGAAAATGTAAAACCTGAATTTTTTAAAAAAGCACAAGAGCTTATAAAAAGACGCTACCAACTAAAAGCCTTAAAATTCACTAAAACAAGTGAAGTGATGCCTTATGTTGACAAAATGTTTGATTTATTTAATGCGAGCTATGCTTCATTATCATCATTTGTGGCAATTAACGATATTCAAAAAGCTTATTTTAAAAAGAAGTTTATAAGTTTTGTAAATCCAGAATATATTAAATTTGTTGTAGATAAAAATGATGAATTAGTTGGTTTTGCTATTGTAATGCCTGCATTTACTACTGCTTTAAAAAAGATGAATGGTAAGTTATTTCCTTTTGGTTTCAGACATATTTTGAATGCTAAAAAGAATAGTAAAGATGTTATTTTCTATTTAATAGGAATTCATCCAGACTACCAAAACAAAGGTGTGCATGCTGTGATTTTCAATGAATATTACGAGACTTTTAAAGAAAAAGGTATCCAAACGTGCTTTAGAACTCCAGAGCTAGAAGATAACCACGCTATACATCAAATATGGAAACATTTTGATCCTGTAGTTTACAAAAGAAGAAAAACGTACAAGAAACTACTATAAAGTTTAGCTTCTTATTAAAACTAAAAAATCCGATTCAATTAAAATTGAATCGGTTTTTTTTATACTATATTTTATTGAACTATTACTCGCCCATTGCCGCCATAACAGAAGCAGATAACCGTTTGTAAGTTCCATTTTCTAAACGCTCTCTAATAACATCAAATGCATTTAAAGTTTCAGAAACATCTTCTAACGTATGTGATGCTGTAGGAATTAATCTTAATAAAATTAATCCTTTTGGAATTACAGGATACACAACTATAGAACAGAAAATACCATGATTTTCACGTAAATCTTTTACTAAAGCCATAGCCTCAGGAATAGATCCTTTTAAGTATACCGGTGTTACACAACTTTGCGTTGTACCAATATCAAAACCACGCTCTTTTAATCCAGATTGTAATGCGTTTACGTTTTCCCAAAGTTTAGCTTTAAGTTCTGGCATAGTTCTAAGCATATCTAAACGCTTAAGAGCTCCAGCAACTAATTGCATTTGCAAAGATTTTGCAAACATTTGAGAACGTAAATTATATTTTAAATAATCAATTATTTCTTTATCACCCGCTATAAAAGCTCCTGTACTGGCTAAAGACTTAGCGAAAGTTGCAAAATATACATCAATATCATCTTGCACGCCTTGCTCTTCTCCAGCTCCTGCTCCTGTTGCTCCCAAAGTTCCAAAACCGTGTGCATCATCAACAAATAATCTGAAAGTAAATTTCTTTTTAAGCTCAACTATTTCTTTTAAACGTCCTTGCTCTCCACGCATTCCAAAAACACCTTCAGAAATCACTAAAATTCCTCCTCCAGTTTGCTCTGCCATTTTAGTAGCACGCTCCAAGTTTTTCTCTAAACTTTCAATGTCATTATGTTTATAAGTAAAACGCTTACCCATGTGTAAACGCACACCATCAATAATACAAGCGTGAGCATCTACATCGTAAACAATAATATCATCTTTAGAAACTAAAGCATCAATGGTAGATACCATACCTTGGTATCCAAAGTTTAATAAATAAGCCGCTTCTTTACTTACGAAAGATGCTAACTCATTTTGAAGTTGTTCGTGTAAATCTGTATGACCAGACATCATTCTTGCTCCCATTGGGTATGCAGAACCATATTGTGCAGCTGCTTCTGCATCTACTTTACGAACTTCTGGATGATTGGCTAAACCTAAGTAGTCATTAATACTCCATGTGATTACGTCTTTTCCTTGAAACTTCATTCTATTAGAAATTTCGCCTTCCAATTTTGGGAATACAAAATAACCTTCAGCCTGAGACGCCCACTTTCCTAGTGGTCCTTTGTCTTTATAAATCTTTTCAAATAAATCCTTCATCTATTATAAATGGTATTGCTATTAAACTTTAGATATAACTACAACCAAATTAAACAACTTTTAAGGAACACAAACAAAACGAGCTGTTTATGAAAGAATCAAGAATGTTTTGGTTTTAGTCAGTCCGTGCAAAATTAAATATTTATATGGATTGAGCATAATTTTTTACGATGCATTTGCGAAATATGGACAATAAAGTTAAAAAAAACTTTTATATCGATTTTTTGGTGCATAAAAAAAGTCCATATTTCACAAATTAGTAAAATATGGACCTGTATAATGTAATATTATGCTTTCTTATTTTATGTATTGAATGCTTTCCGCAGCAGCTTCGTTTTGCGAATCGAAGAAACCTTGATCGCTCATCCATTTATCACTGTAAACTTTACTCATGTAACGAGAACCATGATCTGGATAGATAACAACAATTTTATCTCCCTTTTTAAACGCACCTTGTTCACCTAATTGCTTAATAGCTTGGGTTGCAGCTCCAGAAGTATAACCTACAAACATACCTTCTGTTCTAGCTATTTCTCTAGCGGTATGTGCACTTTCCTCATCGGTAACTTTTACAAATTGATCTATTACATCAAAATCTGTAGCACCTGGAATTAAGTTTTTACCTAAACCTTCTATACGGTATGGATAAATTTCTTTTTCGTCGAACTCTCTTGTTTCGTGGTATTTTTTAATCACCGAACCAAAAGCATCAACACCTATTACTTTAATATTTGGATTTTGTTCTTTTAAATATTTTGCTGTTCCCGAAATTGTTCCTCCGGTACCGCTACACGCCACTAAATGCGTTATTTCTCCTTCTGTTTGTTTCCAAATTTCTGGTCCTGTAGAGTTGTAATGTGCATCAATATTTAATTGATTGAAATACTGATTGATGTAAACCGAACCTTTTAATTCTTCGTGAATACGTTTTGCAACTTGATAGTACGATCTTGGATCGTCTGCACTAACATGAGCTGGGCATACATATACCTTTGCTCCCATGGTACGCAACATATCAATTTTATCTGGAGAAGATTTTGAACTTACTGCTAACACGCACTCGTAGCCTTTAATGATACTTACCATTGCAATACTGAAACCTGTATTACCAGAAGTAGTTTCTACAATAGTATCGCCTGGTTTTAAAATACCTTTCTTTTCAGCTTCTTCAATAATGTAAAGTGCAATTCTATCTTTTGATGATTGCCCTGGGTTAAAACATTCTACTTTAGCGTAAAAATCCCCCTCGAACTTAGAGGTAATTCTGTTTAGCTTTACTAAAGGAGTATTGCCAACTAACTCTAATACATTATCAAATACTTGATTTCTGTGTTTCATAAATTCAATTTACAAGTTGCACGATTTAAACAAATCTATGCTTCTTAAAACTTGACAAAAATAAGACATTTTTTTTTATTAGCGCTTAATTCCCTCTAAATCTAGTAAAAACGCGTACTCTAGCGCAACTTCTTTCAAACTTTCAAAACGTCCGGAAGCACCACCATGACCCGATTCCATATCTGTTTGCAGTAATAATATATTGCTATCTGTTTTCAATTCTCTAAGCTTTGCCACCCACTTTGCAGGCTCCCAATATTGTACTTGCGAATCGTGTAAACCCGTTGTAACGAGTATATTCGGATAGTCTTTTGCTTCTACATTATCATATGGTGAATACGATTTCATGTAATGGTAATACTCCTCGTTATTTGGATTTCCCCACTCGTCATATTCTCCTGTCGTTAAAGGAATTGAGTCGTCTAACATAGTAGTAACTACATCTACAAATGGTACAGCAGCCAAAACACCGTTGTACAATTCCGGATTCATATTAATAATAGCGCCCATTAATAAACCACCAGCCGAACCACCGTAAGCATATAAATGTTTATTTGAAGTATAATTTTCTTCAATTAAAAACTTAGAACAATCTATAAAATCTGTAAAAGTGTTTTTCTTGGTTAAAAGCTTTCCAGTTTCGTACCAATGGCGTCCTAAATATTCTCCACCTCGAATATGCGCAATAGCATAAACAAAGCCACGATTTAGTAAACTTAAACGAATGGTAGAAAACGAAGGATCTGTTGTTGAACCATAAGAACCATATGCGTACTGTAATAAAGGATTAGTTCCATCTAGCTTAATTCCTTTTTTATAAACTAAAGAAATTGGCACTTTTACACCATCGCGAGCTGTAGCCCAAATACGTTTAGATTCGTAATTTTCTTTATTAAATTTTCCTCCTAAAACCTCTTGTTCCTTTTTAACTTCGCTTGTTTTAGTTTTAAAATTATAATCCATTACCGAACTTGGGTTGGTTAACGAATTAAAACCGTAACGCATAACATCACTATCAAAATCAGGATTATTACCTATGTAAGATGTGTAAGTTTCAGAATTAAAAGGCAGGTAATAATCTTCGCTACCATCCCAGCTTATTATTCTAATATTGTTAAGTCCATTTTCACGTTCATTAACAACTAAATAATCTTTGAAAATCTCGATATCTTCTAATAAAACAGCTTCTCTATGAGGTAGTAAATCTTTCCAGTTTTCTTTCTCAGTAGCTGTTTCGCTTGTTTTTAAAAGTTTAAAATTTGTAGCATCGTCACAATTAGAAATCACGTAAAACGCATCATCATAATGTGCAATACTATACTCCATATCATCTGTTCTTTCTTGAAACATTTTAAAAGCAGCATCTGGAGTATCTGCACTTAAAATTTGATATTCTGAAGACAACGTACTAGACGAACCTATAACAATATATTTTTTAGATTTTGTTTTATATACAAAGGTATTGAAGGTTTCATCTGCTTCGTGATAAACCTCTATATCATCTTTAGAATCGGTATCTAACTTATGTTTGAATATTTTATGAGAACGCAACGTTACAGCATCTTTCATGGTGTAAAACAATGTTTTATTATCGTTTGCCCATGTTGCACTTCCGGTAGTATTCAAAATTTTATCGGCTAAAATATTGCCTGTTTCTAAGTTTTTAATTTGAACAGTATACTGCCTTCTACTAACTGTATCTGTAGAAAACGCTGCCATTTTATTATCCGGACTAATAGAAATCCCTCCTAAACTAAAGTAAGATTGGTCTTTAGCCATTTCATTACAATCGAACAGAATTTCTTCTTCGGCATTTAAACTTCCTTTTTTACGTAAATAAATAGGGTAATCTTTTCCGGTTTCATAACGTGTAATATACCAATACCCGTTTAATTTATAAGGTAATGATGAGTCGTCTTCCTTAATTCGCCCCTTCATTTCTTCAAATAAATCCTTTTGAAAATCTTCAGTATGCGCCATTAAGGCTTTGGTATAGTTATTCTCGGCATTTAAATACTCTATAACCTCAGGGTTCTCACGATTGTTTAACCAATAGTAATTATCGATTCTAACATCATTGTGAATTTCTAATGTTTTTGATATTTTTTTTGCTGAAGGAATAGCTACTTCATTTATAGATTTACTCATATTTATATTTTTACACGAAGCGGCAAAAGTAAAACTTAAGCTTAAAAGAATGGTTGCTATTTTCATTTTTCATTGTAAAATACAACAATTTGGCTTAGTATTTGATAAATTTGCAATTACCAACCCCCTTAAAAAAATTTAAAAATATGTTTGGAGACATGATGGGCATGATGAGTAAGCTCAAAGAAGCCAAGAAAAAAGTAGAAGAAACAAAAAAACGCTTAGATACCGTTTTAGTAGATGAAACTAGTAACGACAATAAGCTAAAAATTACATTAACAGCCAATAGAACTATTAAATCTATTGACATTGATGATGCTTTATTAGAAGATAAAGAGCAACTCGAAGATTATCTTGTTTTAACATTAAACAAAGCTATTGAAAGAGCTACTCAAATTAACGAAGCTGAGCTTGCTGCTGCCGCAAAAGACGGTATGCCAAATATACCCGGTATGGATATGTTTAAGTAAGCCTATTTATAGTTTTATTAATTCACTCAAAAGTTTGTCGTGCATAGTATTGGTGTAATCCAAATGCGTTACCATACGTAACTTATTACCACCCATGCTTATAATATGTATATTTTTATCGGCTAATTTTTGAGTGAATTCTTTTTCGTTAACGTTGTTATTCAATTCAAAAATAACAATATTAGTTTCTATAAGTTCTACAGATTTGACAATAGAACGTTCTGCTAAAATAGCACCAATTTCCTTTGCCTTTTGGTGATCTTCTGCCAACCTTTCAATATTATTATCCAAAGCGTATAAACCTGCTGCCGCCAAATATCCGGCTTGGCGCATGTTGCCACCAAATATTTTACGAATTCGTATAGCGTTTTCCATTATAGCCTTATCACCAACCAAAACGGAACCTACAGGGCAACCTAAACCTTTACTTAAACATACCGAAATAGTATCAAAAGCTTTTCCGTATTGCTCAGTTGTTTCATTTTTTGCTACCAACGCATGCCACAAACGAGCTCCATCTAAGTGAAACCCTAAGTTATTTTCATCGCAAACGGTTCTAATTTTAATTATTTCATTATAATCCCAACAAGAACCTCCTCTTCTATTCGCCGTGTTTTCAATTTCAACTAAACTTGTTTTACTGTAATAGTAAGCTTCCGGGTTTATGGCTTGTTTCACATCTTGTGCAGAAAAAATGCCATTATTAACATCTAATAAATTACAAGACACACCGCTGTTAAAAGACGCTCCTCCAGATTCATAATTAAAAATATGCGCATATTTATCACAAATAACCTGATCTCCAGGATTGGTATGTAATTTAATTGCCGTTTGGTTTGCCATAGTCCCACTCGGAAAAAATAAGGCCGTTTCTTTTCCAAACATATTGGCTATTCGGCTTTCCAATGCGTTTACCGTTGGATCTTCTCTAAACACATCATCTCCCACAGCAGCTTGCATCATGACATCTAACATAGGTTTAGTTGGTTTTGTAACGGTATCACTTCTTAAATCAATAATCATATTTTCAATTTGTGGATAAAGCTATAAAATTATATTCAGATTTGTTTTCTGCTGGCTTAAAGAAATCCTATTTTTGTTAGAAATAAATTGATACATGATAACTTCCGATCAAATTAAAGATCTAAATACCCGCCTCGATAAACTTAGGCACTATCTTTGACATAGACGCCAAACTGATAGAAATACAAAACGAAGAAGAACAAACCTTTGACCCTAATTTCTGGAACGACTCCAAAGCAGCAGAAATTATAATGAAATCGCTACGTGTGAAGAAAAAATGGGTAGAAGATTATAAAACAGCAAAAACCCGATTTGAAGATCTTGAAGTGCTTTACGAATTTTTCAAGGAAGATGATGCCACTGCCGAAGATGTAGAAGCACAATACAATTTATTAGCCACGCAATTAGAAGATATTGAGTTTAAAAATATGCTTTCGGAAGAAGGTGATAGCTTAAGTGCCGTATTACAAATTACAGCTGGTGCAGGCGGAACAGAAAGTTGTGATTGGGCAAATATGCTTATGCGTATGTACTTAATGTATGCTGAAAAAAGCGGCTTTAAAGTAAAAGAACTCAACTTTCAAGAAGGTGATGTTGCTGGTATAAAAACTGTGACACTAGAAATTGAAGGCGACTTTGCTTTTGGTTGGTTAAAAGGTGAAAATGGTGTACATCGATTAGTACGTATTTCTCCTTTTGATAGTAATGCCAAACGCCATACTAGCTTTGCTTCAGTTTACGTTTATCCGCTTGTTGATGACACTATTGAAGTCGAAATAAACCCTGCCGATATAGAAATTACAACCGCTAGGTCTAGTGGTGCTGGTGGACAGAATGTAAATAAAGTTGAAACCAAAGTACAACTTACGCATAAGCCCACAGGTATTCAAATATCGTGTTCGGAAACCCGATCTCAACATGATAACAGATCGCGTGCTATGCAAATGCTTAAATCGCAATTGTATGAAATTGAACTTCAAAAACAATTGGCACAACGAGAAGATATTGAAGCTGGAAAAATGAAAATTGAATGGGGAAGCCAAATTAGAAACTACGTAATGCATCCCTATAAATTAGTGAAAGATGTACGTACCGCTCATGAAACCGGTAATGTAGACGCCGTAATGGATGGTAATATTGACAGCTTTTTAAAGGCCTATTTAATGATGATGGGACAAAAAGTTGAAGACGACGGACAATTATAACATATAAAAAACCTTGCAGGTTCTAAATCTGTGAGGTTTAATTAAAACATAGTATTACAATGACAAAAATTTATCATAACCCACGTTGTTCTAAATCGAGACAAGGCCTAGAAATTCTTGAGAATTCTGGAAAACCCTTCGAAATTGTAAAATATTTGGACGATAACCTTTCCGCGAAAGCGTTAACAGGAATAGTAACTCTTTTAGGCATTAAACCTATAGAATTGGTTAGAAAAAACGAAGCCATCTGGAAAAGTGATTTTAAAGGTAAAGACCTAACCGATGTCGAAGTTATTGAAGCTATGGCAAATAACCCAAAATTAATAGAACGCCCTATTGTTATTAACGGCAAAAAAGCAGTTATTGGTCGTCCGCCAAGTTTAATTTTAGACATTATATAAGCCGAAATTTAAGGTTTATTTTAACATAGGTTTAACTCAATAAAGCTAAACCATCCCATAGTTTTGCAGTCTAATAAATTAAAAGACCAGCATGGGAAAAAGAATACATTTACTTGTTTTTTTAAGCTTATTTTCTACACTCTTATTTGCACAAAAAGAAGTAACAATAAGTGGTAAAGTAATAGACAAAGAAACCAACGAACCTTTAGAATATGCAACTATTGCATTCTTCAATAAAAAGGAAAACAAGATTGAAACCGGAGGAATTACAGATTTAAAGGGAAATTTTTCTATCCCTGTTCCTGTTGGATTTTACAACATTACCATTGAATATATCTCATTTAAAACGATTACTATTGCTAATAAACAAATTGGCAAATCTGAAAACATTGGGTCTTATTCTTTGGAATTAGATACCGAGTCTTTAGGCGAAGTTGAAATTATTGCCGAGCGTACTACGGTTGAAATTAAGCTCGATAAAAAAATCTATAATGTTGGTAAAGATTTAACTGTAAGTGGTGGATCTGTTAGTGATGTTCTAGATAACGTACCATCTGTTTCTGTAGATGCTGAAGGTGGTGTCGCTTTACGCGGAAATGACAATGTACGTATCTTAATTAACGGAAAACCATCTGGTTTGGTTGGTTTAAATTCTGCTGAGGCACTACAACAATTACCTGCAGATGCTATTGAAAAAGTTGAAGTTATTACTTCGCCATCGGCAAGATATGAAGCTGAAGGAACAGGAGGGATTATCAATATTATTCTTCGTCGTAGTAAATTGTTAGGTTTTAACGGTTCTGTTACAGCAAATGTTGGACACCCTGATGCAGCTGGATTATCTGGAAATATAAATTACAGAACTGGTAATGTAAATATATTTAACACCACATCTTACAGATACCGAGAAAGTGTTGGTAGATGGTATAATGATGTTAAATATTTTGATGAAAACACACCAGATTTAGATGAAAAACGTAATTGGGATGATACTCGAAAAGGGATTACAACCAATACAGGCATTGAGTGGTATATTACAGATTCGGCATCATTAACAAACTCTATTGTTTATAGTGATAATAGTAGCTACAACAACTCGATTAATAACCTAGTTCAATTAAATAAAATAACAAATGAAACAAGCAGAAGTGTGCGTCGTGATCCTGAAGAAGGTGAAAGTGGAACATTTCAATATGCTTTAAATTTCATGAAAGATTTTAAAACGGACGGGCATAAATTCTCTTTCGATTTTCAGTTTGAAGATTCTAATAATGATGAATACTCATTAATTAGTGTTGATGGGCTTGATACCGATATCTTACAAACCTTGGAAGATGAGCAACAAATATTATTACAAACAGATTACGTATTACCTTTAGGTGAGAATAGCCAAATTGAAATAGGGTACCGTGGAGATTTCACGACTACCGAAACTGATTACCAAGTTTCTCTACTTAATGATGCTGGCGCATTTGAATTAGATAGTAACTTATCTAACCTGTTTAATTTTAAGCAATATTTAAACGCTGCTTATTTTCAGTTTGGTAGTAAAATTGATAAATTCTCATACCTATTAGGTTTACGTTTAGAAAACACAAAATACACTTTAGACCAACCTACTTCTGGTGATTTTAAAAGAAAAAACTTTACAGGTTTATTCCCTACAGTTAACGTAAGTTATAAATTTAATGAAGATGCAAGCATGACGGTTGGTTATAACCGAAGATTACGTAGACCACGTGGTTTTATGTTAAACCCTTTCCCTTCTCGTTCTAGTTTAACTAACGTTTTTCAAGGAAATCCAGATTTAGACCCAACTTACTCTAGTGTTTTTGATATTGGATATTTAAATAGATTCGGAAAATTCACTTTAAGTTCTTCTGTTTACTACTCACACTCTACAGATGTAATGACATTTTTAAGTAGAGATAACGGAGAAACCGTATTTATAAATGGAGAAGAATTTCCGGTAATAGAACGTGGCCCTGTAAATTTAGCTACAGATGATCGTTATGGTTTTGAATTCAATTTAAACTTTAGTCCTACTAGAAAATGGCGCGTAAATACCGATTTTAATATCTATAAATTAGAACGTAACGGAAGTTTTGAAGATGTTAATTTAACAGCTAACAACTTAACATGGAATGCACGTTTAACCAATAAACTTACGCTTCCATATTCTGTAGATTGGCAAACAAACTTTAGCTACCGCGGACCAACTGTAGATTCTCAAAATGATAGAAGAGCGAGCGGAACTGTAAACACAGCGTTTAGTAAAGACATATTAAAAGAAAAAGCTTCTATAGCATTTAACGTTAGAGATGTATTTAATACTGGAATAAGCAGAAATGATATAACAGCCGATACGTTTACATCTTATCAAGAAATTCAATTTAGAGGTGGTACAACGTACAACCTAGCCTTTACATACCGTTTTAACCAACAAAAACAACAGCAACGTGGCGAACGTGGCGAAGGAGGAGAAACTATGGAAATGTAGTTTACCGCTCTAAGGTTTTAATCTTTTCAAATAAAAAAAACTCAAAGCTTCACGCTTTGAGTTTTTTTTATGCCAGAAAATGAAAGCACAAAAAAAGGAAGCTCTAATAGAACTTCCTTTTTTGATATATTTTTCAATTAAGTTTTAAGCATTTAATCGTTTTGCTTTTTTCTCTTCTCTAATTTCTTTTAATCTTTCGATTAAAGCACCTCCAACCCAATAAGGAATTATAAAGGTTACTAAGAAAATCATTAACCAAAATCCTAAAGTTAATATACCTAAAAATGCTAAAAAGCCTAAATATTGATCAAAATCAAACATAATTGTTGGTGTCTTTTATAAATGTGCCACAAATATAATATAAACCATTTTGTTTTCCAATAACAATGTTAAGATTTATCAACAGGTTATTCACTAATCTAAATTAGGTTGCGGAGTCATGCGTAAATAAGGCTTAACTTCTTTAAATCCTTTTGGGAAAATCGCAGGAATATCGGCCGTTGCAATTGCTGGTACTACCACACAATCGTCACCATTCTGCCAGTTTGCAGGTGTTGCTACTTTATGGTAAGCTGTTAATTGTAAAGAATCTACAACACGTAATAACTCATCAAAATTTCTACCTGTAGAAGCAGGATAAGTAATCATTAGTTTTACTTTCTTATTATTATCAATTACAAAAACAGAACGCACGGTAAGTTTGCTGTCTGCATTTGGGTGAATCATATCATAAAGTTCAGAAACCTTTCCATCCTCATCTGCAATAATCGGGAAGTTTACTGTGGTATTCTGTGTTTCGTTAATATCTTTTATCCAACCGTGGTGAGATTCTACCCCATCTACACTCAATGCTACAACTTTTACGTTACGTTTTTTAAACTCATCGGTATATCTAGCTACGGTTCCTAACTCTGTAGTACAAACTGGCGTATAATCTGCTGGGTGCGAAAATAGTATTCCCCAACTATCACCTAACCATTCGTGAAAGTTAATTGTTCCTTCAGATGTTTCTGCTGTAAAATTCGGAGCTTCATCTCCTAATCTAATTGTTGCCATTTTTATATTTAGTTTAAAATTAATTACTATTTAAATTCATTATAAAGATAATTCATTTTTAACAGGGCAAATAATTTTTAATCTTATGAATTTGTTAAAAAATTTACGAGAAAAACTAAGACATTCCTCATAATAAAACAGACTAAAACGATTAACTTTGTAACTTATAATTAAACCATTAATGCCATGAGTTACAGAATAGAAAAAGATACTATGGGTGAGGTAAAAGTACCTGCCGATAAACTTTGGGGCGCACAAACAGAGCGTTCAAGAAATAACTTTAAAATAGGATCCGTTGCATCTATGCCGTTAGAAATTATCTACGGTTTTGCTTACTTAAAAAAAGCTGCTGCATATACAAACTGCGAATTAGGTGTTTTAGATATTGAAAAAAGAGATTTAATTGCACAGGTTTGCGATGAAATTTTAGAAGGTAAACACGACGACCAATTTCCATTAGTAATCTGGCAAACAGGTTCTGGTACGCAAAGTAACATGAACGTTAACGAAGTGGTTGCTAATAGAGCACACCAATTAGCAGGAAAAGTTGTTGGCGAAGGCGAAAAAACAATTCAGCCAAATGATGATGTAAACAAATCGCAATCATCAAACGACACATTCCCTACCGGAATGCATATTGCAGCGTATAAAAAAATAGTTGAAACCACAATTCCTGGTATAAAACAACTTAGAGAAACATTAAAGAAAAAATCTGAAGCTTTTAAAAATGTTGTAAAAATTGGACGTACGCATTTAATGGATGCTACGCCTTTAACATTAGGGCAAGAAATTTCGGGTTATGTTGCACAGTTAGATCATGGCTTAAAAGCTTTAGACAATACTTTGGCTCACTTAAGCGAATTAGCTTTAGGTGGTACAGCTGTTGGTACAGGTTTAAATACACCTAAGGGCTACAGCAAGCGTGTTGCAGAATATATCGCAGAATTTACAGGATTACCATTTGTAACGGCTCCTAATAAGTTTGAAGCACTAGCTGCTCACGATGCTTTGGTAGAAACGCATGGTGCATTAAAACAACTTGCTGTTTCATTAAATAAAATAGCTAATGATATTAGAATGATGGCCTCTGGACCACGTTCGGGTATTGGAGAAATTATAATTCCAGCAAACGAGCCAGGAAGTTCTATTATGCCTGGTAAAGTTAACCCAACACAATGTGAAGCCTTGACTATGGTTTGCGCACAAGTTATGGGTAACGATGTTGCAGTATCTGTTGGAGGCATGCAAGGACATTACGAACTAAACGTATTTAAACCAGTTATGGCTGCCAATGTTTTACAATCGGCTCAACTTATAGGTGATGCATGTGCTAGTTTCGAAGAGAATTGCGCTGTTGGTATCGAACCAAACCAAGAAGTAATTACAAAGCTACTTAACAACTCGTTAATGCTTGTAACAGCTTTAAATACAAAAATTGGTTACTATAAAGCTGCTGAAATTGCAAATACAGCACATAAAAACGGAACAACTTTAAAAGAAGAAGCGGTTCGTTTAGGTTATGTAACTCCAGAAGATTATGATGCTTGGGTAAAACCAGAAGATATGGTTGGTGCTTTAAAATAGTCAACAACCTTTTATATATTAGAAAAGCCGATAACGTTTGTTATCGGCTTTTTTGTTACCGTAAATCTAAGGCTAGTTTAAATTGTACAACTAAGTTCTTTTAGAATCACTTTAAAGCGTTTAATAGCTCTTTCTTATCGCTTAAAACAAGTGTTCTTAACATTCTACCATAACAGCACATTAGGGACTTTATAATTGAAGTATTATAATGCTTCTACTTTAATAATAATGCATAAAAAAAGCCCCTCATTTCTGAGGAGCTTTTAATTTTATAAATAGGTTTCTGTTTTCACAGAAATTGAAAACTCATAATAAATTATGCTTTTCCG
Source organism: Algibacter sp. L3A6 (assembly GCF_009796825.1). Classification (GTDB taxonomy): domain Bacteria; phylum Bacteroidota; class Bacteroidia; order Flavobacteriales; family Flavobacteriaceae; genus Algibacter. The sequence goes on along the minus strand of NZ_CP047030.1, from coordinate 3,013,893 downwards.
TCCATTTTATCTTTAAGCGCTTGTAAAGCATCATTGGCATCACCTAAAGTAGGTTTTGACTCTGCTGCTTGTGATTCAGCTTTTCTTACTGCTTGCTTAACCATTTTAGCTTCTTCTGCTCTAAATACAGCAGTGTGAGATGCTACAACTCTTTTGAATTCTTTGTTGAATTCAATAATTTTAAAGTCTGCAGCTTCACCTTTCTTAAGCTTAGTTCCATCTTCTTTCTCTAAGTGACGAGATGGTACAAATGCAACGATATCTTCGTTAAACTCGATAGTAGCTCCTTTATCAACAATCTCAGTGATTGCAGCGTTATGAACTGTTTCTAAAGCAAACTCAGTTTCGTATTTATCCCAAGGGTTAACAGTTGTTTGTTTGTGTCCTAAAGATAATTTACGACCTTCAACATCTAACTCTAATACAACCACATCTAATTTATCTCCTACAGCGCAGAATTCAGATGGGTGTTTAATTTTCTTAGTCCAAGATAAATCAGAGATATAAATTAATCCGTCAATTCCTTCTTCTAATTCAACAAAAACACCAAAGTTTGTAAAGTTACGTACAATACCTGTATGCTTAGAAGCTAATGGGTATTTAGACGTAATATCTGTCCATGGATCTGCAGATAATTGCTTGATACCAAGAGACATTTTACGATCTTCTCTATCTAAAGTTAAGATTACTGCTTCAACCTCATCTCCTACAGAAACGAAATCTTGAGCAGAACGTAAATGTGTAGACCAAGACATTTCAGAAACGTGAATTAATCCTTCAACACCATCAGCAACTTCGATAAATGCACCGTAATCAGCGATTACAACAACTTTACCTTTTACTTTATCACCAACTTTCACCTCTTCTGCAAGAGCTTCCCATGGGTGTTTAGATAATTGTTTAAGACCTAATTGGATTCTAGATTTGTTTTCATCAAAGTCAAGAATTACAACATTTAATTTTTGATCTAACTCAACAATCTCATTTGGATGGTTGATTCTAGACCAAGATAAATCTGTAATGTGAACTAATCCGTCAACACCACCAAGATCGATGAATACACCGTAAGAAGTAATGTTTTTAACAACACCTTCTAATACTTGACCTTTTTCTAATTGACCAATAATCTCTTTCTTCTGAATTTCAATATCAGCTTCAATAAGAGCTTTATGAGAAACAACAACGTTTTTAAACTCATGGTTGATTTTCACAACTTTGAATTCCATAGTTTTGTTTACATACTGATCGTAATCTCTAATTGGTTTAACATCAATTTGAGATCCTGGTAAGAATGCTTCAATTCCGAAAACATCTACAATCATACCACCTTTAGTTCTGCATTTTACAAAACCGTTAACGATTTCTCCAGTTTCGTGTGCTTTATTTACACGATCCCATGCTTGGATTACACGAGCTTTTCTGTGAGATAATACTAATTGACCAGTTGCATCTTCACGCACATCAATTAATACTTCAACTTTATCTCCTACAGATAAACCTGGGTTGTAACGAAATTCGTTTAAAGAAATAACACCTTCAGATTTTGCGTTAATGTCAATAATAGCATCTCTATCAGAAATGTGTACTACTGTACCTTCAACAACCTCATCGTTTAATGTGTCAACGAAATTTTCAGCTACTAATTTTTCAAATTCTTCTAATTGTTGGCTATCAACTTCATCAATTCCTTCTTCGTAATTGTGCCAGTTAAAATCCGCTAAGAATTTTTCAGGGTTTGCTTTTGCTTCAGATACAACTGGAGCTCCAACATTGTTTGCTTCAGTTGCTTCAACTTCAGCTGGGTTTGCGTTTTCCGCCATTTAATTAAATTTAATAATGTGTTTTAAATACATCGCTTTCGCGGAAATAAAACAGCACTATGTTTTTGTATTCTATATGTTTTGGAAGATTTAAGCGAGTAACACACAGAAGTGTTATTTTTATATAAAGTTTCATTCCTTTTATCTGCTCCAATAAATCGCTAAAAGGAGTGCAAAAATACATATTTTCAATCAATTAGACTAATTTTAATAAAATATTTTAAAGCACTGATTATTAGCGAAATAATAAATTTGAGAAAAATCTTCAAAATTGGCATCGGTTTTGCTATATTGAACCTGTTAAACAAAATTAAAATCTACACTTATGACAATGAAAGCAAAGTACCAACCTGTATTAGATCTAGGCGAAACTTTAAACATCCAAAATGGCGATGTTAAAGAAGAAAACGGACAATTAAAAGTTACAGGAACAGCTAATACACCTTACGAAAAGAACCTAATTTGGGATAAAATAAAAGAAATTGGTGGAGATAATCCTTCTGATATTATGGCTGATATTAAAGTAGCCGATGAAACTGTTTTCCATAGACACACTGTAAAAAGTGGAGAAACTCTTGGAAAAATAGCGATTCAGTACTACGGAAAAGCTGCTAAATACCAAGATATTTTTAAAGCTAACTCTGATATCTTAAAGAATCCAGATGTAATTCACCCAGATCAAGAATTAATTATTCCTAATCTATAAGGTTTAAGGTATATTTATAAAAAAAACGAACGTCTATTTATTTAGGCGTTCGTTTTTTTATGTTTTATTTTGAAGTTAAATAATTAAGTGTTGTTTACTTTTTACTGAATACTGCCAACTGAAAACTTATTCGCAATCTTCAATTGTCATTTTGGCAAGACGTAAAATTTTATCAAATTGTTCATCTAATGTCATGTCTGAATTATCAATTTCGATAGCATCAGCAGCTTTAACTAAAGGTGAATCTTCGCGAGTAGAATCTATATGGTCGCGTTCTTGAACGTTTTTCAAAACATCTTCATACAAAACTTGATCACCACGTTCAATAAGTTCATCGAAACGACGGATAGCCCTTTTTTCCGCGGAAGCGATCATGTATAATTTAAGTTCAGCATCTTTAAAAACTACGGTCCCAATATCTCTACCGTCCATAACAACACCTTTACCCTGACCCATTTTTTGTTGTTGTTCAACAAGTTTTTGTCTCACCTCCGAAATGGCAGCCACTTTACTTACGAAGCTAGAAACCTCTAAAGTTCTAATGGCTCTTTCTATATTCTCGTTATTTAAATATACTTCAGCAAAACCTAATTTCTCATTAAACTTAAAAGTGATATTAATATTATCGAGCTGATAAATTAAAGCTTCAACATTAAAATCATCTCTAGAAATTAATCCGTTTTGCATGGCGTAATATGTCACCGCACGATACATGGCACCAGAATCGACATAAACGTAACCCAAATATTTTGCTAATTGCTTGGCTACGGTACTTTTTCCGGTTGAAGAAAATCCGTCGATGGCTATGGTAATTTTGTTCATGTATTTTAAAGTTGAAACGTGACTATTATAATGTACTTTGAATGACTTCTATTTTGAATTTTCAAAAATACTTAAAGAAATATAAAGCAAAAAGTAAAACGGTTTAAATTAAATGGAAAGTGAATGGCTATTGCAAATCTATTTGTAAACCAAAAAAGTTAGCATTTGCTGCGCTCGTGTATTTAGCGTGGGTATAACTGAAACGCATTTTATTCATTTTAATAGAAATACCAGCAGAAATACCAGAGAAATTACGTTGATCTACAATTCTTAACTCCTCACCTCTTCTAAAATTGTATCCCAACCTAATATTGAATCCGCTTTCGGGGAAAAGCTCGGCACCTAAAATGGTATGCCTAATAACCTGACCTACAAAACCTATTTTTTCTGAAGAACTTGCCCCACTTAAATCACTTGTTTCTCTTGCTGGATTAGGTCTGCTAATAGGCCACTCTTGCAAGTTTTCAAAAGTAACATGCCAACGTATAGGCACATGTTCTAGCCTTTGAGATAAACCTAAACTAACCTCGAATGGCAACGACTCATTTAAGCCTGCGTAGGTTGTAATTTGTGTTCCAAAATTACGGACCACCAAAGCAGCATTGAAATCTAAATCTTCGTCTATATAAATTAATCCTAAATCTACAGCCGCACCAAGCGAACTGTACTGCTCCAATTTAGAGGTTATCAATTTTAAATTTGCACCAAAATAAAAATCTGAATATCCAATTTGTGTAGCATAACCCACGGATAATGCGGTTTCGCTTCCGCTGAAAGTTCCTGTGGAATTTCCATCCTCATCATAACCATCAAACTGTCCGTAATTTACATAGGTAATTCCTGCATGTACGGTTTGCGTACGCCTATCTATGGTATAAGCATAAGACGCCGTTCCGTAACCTATACCTCCTAAATAACTTACATAATTTAAGGCTAATTGATTATCCATTTCTACATTAATAGTAGCCGGATTATAAAGCCCTTGTGTAACATCGTAATCTACATTTGTTAATACTTTACCTCCCAATGCAGCTTGGCGAGGTGACGATATTAAATTCAAAAATTGATATGTAGACTCACCTCCTACTTGCGCAGTTGCAAGTAAGCCAAATGAAAAACAAAAAAATGTTGCTATTTTTTTAAACATAGTTCTGGCTGCAAAGAAAATAAATCTATCTTAAAACGAACACATGTATTTTTTATTTTAATTTAAAAAGTATTCCTTGTGCTTTTCATCTTGTTTTATCGATTAAAGTAGAAAGCGTAAAAAAAAATCCCCGAACACGTCGAGGATTTTTTTATATCTAATTTATCAATTATAACACTTTCGCGTTTTTAACTTTTTCATCAGTAATTGCATACTTAATAACGTCACTCATTTCTGTAACATAATGGAAGGTTAAACCTTTTAAATATTCAGGTTTAATATCTTCTATATCACGACGATTTTCTTCACACAACAGGATTTCTTTAATTCTAGCACGTTTTGCCGCCAAAATTTTCTCTTTAATTCCTCCTACAGGTAAAACCTTTCCACGTAGTGTAATCTCACCCGTCATAGCTAAACTTTTCTTTACTTTTCTCTGAGTAAATAAAGAGACTAATGATGTTAACATCGTTACACCTGCACTTGGCCCATCTTTTGGCGTTGCACCTTCTGGCACGTGAATATGTACATTATACTTATCGAAAACCGCAGGATCGATTCCAAACTCTTCGGCATAAGATTTTATGTATTCCATAGCAATGGTAGACGATTCCTTCATGACCTTACCAAGGTTTCCGGTAATCGTCATAGCCCCTTTTCCTTTAGAAATAATAGACTCTATAAATAGAATATCTCCACCAACACTTGTCCATGCTAAACCTGTTACTACACCAGCAACATTATTATTTTCGTATTTATCACGTTCCATTTTAGGGCCACCTAATACTTCAATAATATCTTCGTTAGAAACTTTTACATTATAATCTTCTTCCATGGCAATGTTTTTGGCCGCATAACGCACCATTTTTGCCACTTGCTTGTCTAAACCACGAACACCCGATTCACGTGTATAACCTTCAACTATTTTTTCTAATTGAGGTTTTCCTATTTTTAAATTATCGGTAGTTAAACCATGCTCTTTTAATTGCTTTGGAAGTAAATGGCGCTTACCAATTTCTACCTTTTCTTCAATAGTATAACCTGTAACGTTTATAATTTCCATACGGTCACGCAAGGCAGGCTGTATAGTGTTTAAACTGTTTGAAGTTGCAATAAACATAACTTTAGAAAGATCGTAACCCATTTCTAAAAAGTTATCATGAAATTCACTGTTTTGTTCAGGATCTAAAACTTCTAGCATAGCCGAAGATGGATCGCCTTGATTAGAATTTGATAACTTATCAATTTCATCTAAAACAAAAACAGGATTTGATGTTCCGGCTTTTTTTAAACTCTGGATAATACGGCCTGGCATAGCACCAATGTAGGTTTTTCGGTGTCCGCGAATTTCAGCTTCGTCTCTTAAACCACCTAGTGAAATACGCACATACTCGCGACCTAAGGCTTCAGCAATAGATTTCCCTAAAGATGTTTTACCAACTCCAGGAGGTCCGTATAAGCATAGAATAGGCGATTTCATATCGTTACGAAGTTTTAAAACGGCTAAATATTCTATAATTCTGCGTTTAACATCTTCTAAACCAAAATGATCGCGATCTAAAATTTTCATGGCACGCTTTAGGTCGAATTTATCTTTACTAAACTCATTCCATGGTAAATCTAAAAACAGCTCTAAATAGTTGCGCTGTATAGAATACTCGGCTACTTGCGGATTCATACGTTGCATTTTAGCCAATTCTTTAGTAAAATGCTTCCCTATTTTTTTATCCCATTTTTTTGTTTTAGCCTTCACTTTCATTTCGTCAATTTCCTCATCATGACTTACACCACCCAATTCTTCTTGGATAGTTTTCATTTGTTGATGAAGAAAATATTCACGTTGCTGTTGGCTCATATCCATTTGAACTTTGGACTGAATATCATTCTTAAGTTCTAATTTTTGAAATTCAACATTCATGAATTTCAAGGTTGCCAATGCACGAGATTTGAGATCGTCCATTTCTAAAAGTGACTGCTTCTCGGCCACCGACAGATTCATGTTAGACGACACGAAATTTATTAAAAACGAATTGCTTTCAATATTTTTTATAGCAAAAGACGCCTCACTAGGTATGTTCGGACTTTCTTTTATAATTTCTAAAGCTAACTCTTTTATAGATTCTATAATTGCAGAAAACTCTTTGTTTTTAATCGCAGGTTTAGCCTCTGCCATGTCGCGAATAGTCGCATTCATGTATGGCTCCTCTGTTAAAACTTCGGCTACTTTAAAACGTTTTTTACCTTGAATAATAACCGTTACGTTACCATCAGGCATTTTTAAAACACGTAAAATACGAGCTACAGTACCTGTTTCGTGAATTTCACTTGCAGATGGATTTTCTACCGACTCGTCTTTTTGAGCCACTACACCAATAACTTTTCCACCTTTATTAGCATCATTTATTAGTTTTATCGATTTATCACGCCCTGCAGTAATTGGAATTACTACACCAGGAAACAAAACGGTGTTTCGTAATGATAGAATAGGCAGTGTTTCCGGCAATTCTTCATTATTTATAGCTTCCTCATCTTCAGGCGTCATTAAAGGAATTAATTCTGAGTTCTCATCAAATTCCTGTAATGACAAACTGTCAAGAGTTGTAAATTTTGATTTTTTCATATATAATTTTGAGTCAATCTGTCACAAAAACACATTGAACTTTAAGTTTAACAATTTACATAAAATATTAAGCAACTAAAAATCAAGTGTTTAAAACTAAACCTTTAGACTCAACTCTTCTATAAATTCAATAGCTATGCCAATAATGATTTTAGCAATTATTAGATTTTACCCATTTTTTTCATCACAAACAATAAAACAATAGGTAATGCGAGTAAAATAACCATTAACAAATTAGTCTGAAATATAGCCGGAACTAACATTAAAGTAATAACATAACCACCAATAGCACCACCAAAATGAGCATCGTGACCAATGTTTCCAATTTTATTTTTCATACCATAAATGGAATATAGTAAATAACCAATACCGAAAAGATAAGCCGGAATTGGAATAGGAATCATAAACATATAAAGGCTCATATCTGGACGAAATAAAATAGCAGAGTAAATAATACCACTTACTGCTCCACTTGCGCCTACCGCACTATAATGATATTCATTTTTATGAAAATAAAGTGACAATAAGTTACCAAACATAAGGCTACCAATATAAACCGCTAAAAACCCTACAACACCTAAAGCACTAGCTACACTACCTGCAAAAAAGTAAAGCGATACCATATTAAAAAGCAAATGCTGCATATCTACATGCAAAAATCCGGCACTAAAAAATCGAATTTTCTCGCCACGCTGTATACCACCAACATTGAATTTGTATTTTTCAAAAAAAGCATAATCATTAAATCCTTTATAGGAGATAATTACATTGGCAGCAATAATAACTATAGTTATTAAATCTAATTTTCCCATACTCACTTTAATGTTTAAAATTGATTAACATATATTTGCAAATCTAAAATTATTTCATGCAATTAATAGCTTATATTATTCTTTATCCGTTTTTATGGTTAATTTCTATTTTGCCCTTTAAATTGCTTTACTTGGTTTCCGATGCGGTTTATGTTTTAATTTACCACATAATAAGCTACAGAAAAAAAGTAGTAACCAGTAATTTAAAGCTAGCATTTCCCGAAAAATCTGCAAAAGAGCTTGCTTTAATTCAAAAAAAATTCTATCGTCATTTATGCGATATGATTTTAGAAGCAGTTAAATCGATAACCATCTCTGAAGCTGAAATAAAAAAGCGCTATATTTTCACTAATGTAGAAGAAATACATAAACTTGAAAAAGAAAATAAAAGTATTATACTTTTAATGGGACATTATGCGAGTTGGGAATGGATTTTTATTCTACAAGCCCATGTAAACCATAAAGGATATGCCGTTTACAAAAAATTAAGCAATAAATATTTTGACGCCCTAGTGAAACGTATTCGTGCTAAATATAATAGCCATTTAATAACCACAAAAGAAACTGTACCAACACTTTTAAGAGCTAAAGTAAATAAGGAATTAACTTTTAACGGTTTTGTTTTCGATCAATCTCCGAGAGCAAATAAAGCTTTGCATTGGCAAAATTTTATGGGCGTAAAAGTACCTGTGCATGTTGGCGCAGAAGTTCTTGCCAAACGTTTAGGTATGGCTACCCTATTTCTAAAAGTAAAAAAAGTAAAACGAGGTTATTATGAAGCCACGTTTATGGATATTATTAAAGACACTAGCGGTGTTGAAAATTATCAAATTACAGATCAGGCCTTAAAACGTGTGGAAGAACAAATTTACGAAGCACCCGAATATTACTTATGGACCCATAAACGCTGGAAGCATAAAGATAAAGTTCCACAGGCATTTTTGTAGATAAAAATGAATCATTTCAAATTATAGTAATAAAAAAAACGAGTTAGGTATCTAACTCGTTTTTTTTTTATAAACATAAACAGTTTAACTCAAAGTCTACTGTTTCGCAATAGCGCCAATTTCTTCAATAAATTTATCGGCTAAAGTATCTGCTTCAGTTTGCGATTTTGCTTCAGTGTAAATTCTAATTATTGGCTCTGTATTACTTTTACGTAAATGTGCCCAACTTTCTGCAAAGTCAATTTTTACACCATCAATAGTTGTTAATTGCTCGTTTTGGTAACGTGTTTCAATTTCCTTTAAAATACCATCAACATCTAAACCTGGTGTTAATTGAATTTTCTTCTTACTCATAAAATAATCAGGATACGTTGCTCTAAGTGCACTAACAGACATTTGTCTTTCTGCTAATAAACTTAAAAATAACGCGACACCAACAAGTGCATCACGACCGTAGTGAGAATCTGGATAGATAATACCTCCATTACCTTCACCACCGATAACCACTTTATTTTTTTTCATTAAATCTACCACATTCACCTCGCCTACTGCACTAGCTTCGTAAGTTCCTCCGTACTTTTCAGTAACATCACGTAAGGCACGAGTAGAACTCATATTGCTTACTGTGTTTCCTGGTGTTTTACTTAACACATAATCTGCACAAGCTACTAAAGTATACTCTTCACCAAACATATTACCGTTTTCGTCCATAAAGGCTAAACGATCTACATCTGGATCTACCACAATTCCGAAATCGGCGTTATGTTTTTTAACCTCTTCAGATAAATCTGTTAAATGCTCTTTTAATGGTTCTGGATTATGTGGAAATTCACCATTTGGCTCACAATAAAGTTTTACAACCTCAACTCCTAAACGTTCTAAAAGCAAAGGAATAGCAATACCTCCAGTAGAATTAACACCATCTACAACTACTTTAAATTTAGCTGCTTCAATATCATTTACGTTTACTAAATCTAAATCTAGCACTTCAATAATATGTAAATCTATGTAAGCTTTATTTTTTGTGATTTTTCCTAAATCGTCTACTTCAGCAAAATTCATGGTATCGCTTTCAGCAATATTCAATATTTTTTCACCTTCAATAGCATCTAAAAACTCACCTTTTTCATTAAGTAATTTTAAGGCATTCCATTGTTTTGGATTATGGCTTGCTGTTAGAATAATACCACCATCGGCATGCTCTAAAGTTACAGCAACCTCAACGGTTGGTGTTGTAGAAAGACCTAAATCGACTACATCAATACCTAAACCAATTAGTGTATTCATAACTAAGTTTTGCATCATTTTACCCGAAATACGAGCATCACGACCAACAACCACTTTATAGTTTTCTTTTTTACGGTTTTCTTTAAGCCAAACGCCATATGCCGATGCAAATTTAACAGCATCAATAGGTGTTAAATTATCACCTACTTGCCCGCCAATAGTCCCGCGAATTCCTGAAATTGATTTTATTAGTGTCATAGTTTTGTTTAATTTTAAAGGACAAATATAGTATTTCAAATTCGGAATTCGTAAATTTCCCCCATGAACTATTTAGCACATATTTATCTTTCAGGGGATAATGATTTGGTAACAGTCGGAAATTTTATTGCCGATGGTATTAAAGGAAAAAATTATAAAAATTACCAAAGAGACATTCAAATTGGTATTTTATTACACCGAAATATAGATACTTACACAGATGCTCATAAAACAGTTAGACTGAGTACTAAAAGGCTTCATGAAAATTACGGCCATTATTCTGGAGTGATTGTCGATATACTTTACGATCATTTTTTGGCTAAAAACTGGACCGCTTATTCTAGTGTCCCTTTGGCAAAATATGTCGATACCTTTTACGATTCTCTAGAAGATAATTACAGTGCGCTTCCTTCACGAATTCAAAAAATGATGCCTTACATGATTAGCGACAACTGGTTACTAAGCTACGCATCCATTGAAGGTATATCTAAAGTTTTAGATGGCATGAACCGACGTACAAAAAACAGATCGGGAATGGACAAAGCCGTACACGAACTAGAACTTTTCTATAAAGAATTTGAAAGTGAATTTTCTTCATTCTTTGATGAACTTATCGCTTTCTCAAGTGAAAAATTAAAAGAACTTAACGAAACAATTTTATGAAACACATTCTATATACTGCACTTTTACTCTCATTTTTTGTTTCATGTAAAAAAGAAGTTAAAGCACCCGAAAGCATAAAACAAACTGGGTTAATAACTCAAAATGCTATGGTTGTTTCGGCACGTGTTGAAGCCTCTAAAATAGGAAATGATATTCTTAAAAAAGGAGGAAATGCCTTTGATGCTATGGCTGCCACAGAACTTGCCTTAGCTGTTGCATATCCATACGCTGGTAATTTAGGCGGTGGAGGATTTATGGTTTACCGTAAAGCAAATGGAGAAACTGGCGCTATAGATTACCGTGAAAAAGCACCAATGGCTGCTACTAAAAACATGTATTTAGATGAAAGCGGCAACGTAATTCCAGAAAAAAGTACACTTGGTGCTATGGCTGTTGGCGTACCAGGAACGGTTGCTGGAGTATTTGAAGTGCACAAAAAACTTGGCTCTTTACCTATTGAAGATATATTGAACCCCGTAATCGCTTTAGCTAGAAAAGGGGTTTTAGTTACCGAAAAACAAGAAAAACGTATTGAACACTACCAACCATTTTTTAAGAAGGCGAATAAAGACTCTATTCTTTTTGATAAAGCTTGGAAAGCAAACGACACCATTAAATACTCTAACTTAGCGGAAACGCTAGAACGTATTTTAGAACATGGAAAAGATGGATTTTATAAAGGTGAAACGGCTAAAACACTAGCTAGTTTCATTCAAGATAACGGAGGAATCATCACAGAAGAAGATTTAGCCAGCTATGAAGCCCAATGGCGTACACCTATTAGTTTTTCTTATGATGATTTAAAAATTATTTCGATGTCGCCACCCTCTAGTGGAGGCGTTTGTTTGGCACAAATAATGAAAATGATTGAACCTTTTCATATCGATGAATTTGGTCATAATTCTGAAAAAACCATTCAAGTAATTACCGAAGCCGAACGTCGCGCTTATGCCGATAGAAGTTTTTATTTAGGTGATCCTGATTTTGTAGAAATCCCAATTGAAACTTTAATTAATGAAGCTTATTTAGGCGGTAGAATGGACAATTTTTCATTTGAAAAAGCAACGTCTTCTAAAGATGTTTCTCATGGAAATATTGCTATCATTGAAAGTGATGAAACCACGCACTACTCTATTGTAGATCAATTTGGAAATGCTATTTCTGCAACAACAACGCTAAATGGCGCCTACGGTTCTAAATTGTATTGCTCGGAGCTTGGCTTTTTCTTAAATAACGAAATGGACGATTTTAGTAGCAAACCAGGAGAACCTAACATGTTCGGACTTATTGGAGCCGAAGCAAATAGCATTGTACCCCAAAAACGTATGTTAAGTTCTATGACACCAACAATTGTTGAGAAAAACGGTGAGTTATTTATGTCTGTTGGTACACCAGGAGGCGCCACCATAATCACATCGGTTTTACAAACTATTTTAAATGTTCACGAATTCAATATGACCATGCAAGAAGCAGTAAACGCGCCACGGTTTCACCACCAATGGTTCCCAGATGAAATTAACATGGAACCTAATTCTTTCGATAAAACTATAATTGCAAACCTTGAAAAATTAGGGTATTCAATTAATGAAAAAGATTCTCCTGTAATAGGAAAAGTAGATGGAATTCTTGTTTTAAATGATAAAACGTTGGAAGGAGGCGCAGATTATCGTGGAGATGATACCGCGGTTGGGTTTTAACAAAAGACATCATTAGAATATTAACTTTTTTCACTAATAAATCCTCTATAAAAGCACTTTATTAAACACCCCATAATTAGTCTTGTGCCTTTATAGCAATATAACCTTATTAAAAATAAAATGTAATGAAAAACAAATACCTACTACTGCTTTTTTTAGTGTTTTTAACAATATTCAATGGCGATATATCTAATGTGTTCGCATTAAACACAGATAATATACATTCAATAAATAACTCTGAAATTTCTGGTTACACCATGAATCTTACTGCTAAAGGAGAAGAGTGCGCGGGAGACGGAAACATCCAAATAGAAATCAATGCTTCTGAAATAGGCGCTACTTTTGAGTTTTTAGTTTATGACACCTCAGATTTAACAACACCAATAAATAGTGAAACAGTATTTGAAGGACCAATTAGTTCTGCTGACTTTACAACCAATATAACAACTATAAATAGTGGCACCTATATTATAAGAGCAACTGAAACCATTGGAGCTACTGATACAATAATAGAACAAGTAATTACAGTCGCTAATAACATTGTACCTATTACTTTTGACGCCATCCAAGAAAGTGCTTGTTTAGGAACTATCAATGTATTATTAAACTCTGGTAATGTTTTAGAATATAGAGTTAGACAAGCTGGTGTGTTAATTGAAACCATTACTCAGGCTCAAATAGACGCTGGTACTGAAAGTACGTTTACAAATTTAGCCTTTGGAGACTACACCATTGAAGTTGAAGATGTTTGTGGCAACATAGTAGTTCAAGGAATTAATTTAATAGACCTAGCCCCTACTTATACAAACCCTTATGTATTTAATAATAATATTGATAACGAAGATTGCTCGCAAACAAAACTTTTTATTTATGTATTGGAAGAATTAAGCACAGGAAGTATAACAAATGATCTTGATGAAAACTTTTATCCTTTTGATGTAACAATAACTTATGATGATGATGCCGATGGAAATGATACAGTGATGACTGATACCTGGACCTCCAACAATGAAAATGGGGCCTATTATAATCTTCCAACACAAGACACATCATATTCAGTGACAACACAAATAACAAATGTGTGTGGTAGCGTTGTTTATTTAAGTACTGTTGATTTTTCTGGTCCACCAAAATTAAATGTTATTCCGCGAACAACTCAAGAATGTGGAGGACAGCGTCTGAGGTTTTCCGATTTTGCAAACTTTGCATTTCCAATGACCATTGAGGTTTTATCTGCACCAGCCGCTTTCGATCTAAATAATGATCCAAACCTTTATAACTCTATTTTTCCTGTTGGATCTAATATTTCTGATCCAATTCCCAACGCTAACACTTTATATTTTGGACACTACAACTTAAGCCTTCCTGATGGAAGTTACACTTTTGCATTTAAAGACAACTGTGGTCGCCAAGTAAATAAAACTATAAACGTTGTAACCGATAACAGCCCAAGAGAATTAAGTATTAGAACCAGAGAAGGTTGTGGTGCAACAGGTAATTTAGAAATAAATGTAACAAAGCAAGGAACTTCTGATACAACTTCAGCTGCTGGCTTTAACAGCGTAACTATTACCTCTGCACCTGCAAACTACACAGGGCCACTAACAATAGACATAGTAACATCTACTGTTAATAATTTTTATGGAGATTTCATATACCTTTATGATTTACCTGCAGGTGATTATACTTTTGATGTAGAAACAACATGCGGCTACTCTTTAACTGGCTCCAAAACTATCAATGGAGTTCTTTTTAAAGATGTGGACGCCTCGATTACATCATTTTGTGGTAGCTTTAATCTTAATCTAACTGCGACATTTAATATAACCAATCCAACCTTTGTTCTTCAAAAATTTAACACTACAGATGGCGTTTGGGCAAATATTAATAGTGCTACTGCCGAGTTAACTAATTATGTAGATAACACATATTTATACCAAGATAGCAACACCTCTGTTATATTAACTAATACTCAAAATAACTATGGGCAATTCATAACTGATAGTGGTTTTATTAATAATGTTACCGGATCTGGATTATTTAGAATTTATTATTCTTTTTTAAGAACTAGTGAGCAAGAACGTTGCTATAACACGCTTCAAGAATTTACAATTGGTGATAATAACATTACGCTTGTTGATTTTTCTGTAATCGATTGTGGAAATGGCACTAATGATTTATTAATTGATGCATTAGGTGTCAATTTAAATTATGAGTTAATAAGTAAAGATGGAGTTGCACTTAGCCCTGCTATTGATAACGGTAACGATCCTGTGTTTACAGGCTTAACACCTGGTCTATACGAGGTACAAATAAGTGATGATTGTGGCGCTATAAGTAATTTTGTTATTAATGCTAATAAATCTCAATTATCTGTTATACAGCCCTACAACTTGTGTGTTGGAGAAAATGGTTTTCTTACTACTAATGCTTTATCAATTATTGATGTTACATGGACCAAAGATGGAGACCCTAGTTTTTCTGCTACGGGAAACACTTTAAATTTCACACCGTACTCTGCTACAGATACTGGTACATATAATGCAGTTCTAAGCTATAGTGCTAATCCAAATTCTTGTGCTAACCAAACCTTAAGTTATACAGTTACTAGTGCACCGCCTATTGCTGGTAATGGACAAACTGTAGATATCGCATTTATAGATACTACTTTAGAGAATTTATTCGACTACATTAATGGTCCTTATGATAATTTTGGAATCTGGACAGAAACTACTGCAACACCTTCAGGCACTTTAAATGATAATTTATGGGATGCAACTGGATTAGAGGCCGGAACTTACACTTTTGATTATGTTGTTGATACTGGTTGCAATGGTATAGATAGCACTACAGTAACTATAAACATATTAGAAAGTGATTTAACAGCTATTGACAATTCTGTTTTAGATATCTGCCCATCAACAATTTACAACAACCTTTTAAATGTGTTAGATAATGACACCTACGGTCAACAGCCATTAGTACAAACCGATTTTTTAGTAACTACAGAAACTGCAGATCCGGAAAACGTAATTACCATAGACGCCATGGGAAATATAGATGTAAATAACATCAGTTTACCTGGACAAACTTACACATTAGAATACAAAATTACAGAAACAACAAATACTGATAACTTTGATACAGCATTCTTAACCGTAACTATAAAATCCATTTCTGAATCGGTTTCTCCAACTTTTTCTACAACCCCTACACAAGTTCAATGTTATGATGACATACCATCGAGCACTATTTTAAGTCAAACAGAATTTGAAACTTTAGGAAATGCCGATGGCTTAATTAACAATAATAATTGTGGCCTAATAGAAATCACAGCAGCAAATAGTCTAGATACTGGTAATTGTAATCAAACCGTAACCCGAACCTATACTGTAATAGAGTACTTAGATATCAATAATGATAACATTTATAATACAGGAGACACTTTATTCTATGAAACAATTTCTACTAAAAACTACTTAGTAAACGATACAGTGGCTCCTAGTTTAACCGGTACAATAGCAGAAACAACAATAGCAAAATGCTCTGTTAGCGATGCCGACATAGCAGTAACTACCGTACCTGAGTTAGAACTCATGGGATTAACTATTACAGATTCATGTAGCAATGATAACGATTTAATTGTAACAAGCGATGACACAGTTACCGGTACCGACCCAATTGTAATAACAAGAACTTATACCATTAAAGATCGTTGCGACAACGCTACTAGTACCATTCAAATAATAAATATAGAGGATAACGAAAGTCCAACTATTAATTGCGCTATTGACATAACAATAGATACAGATACTGGATTATGCACTGCTAGCAATGTAAATTTAGGAAACATAACAGCTGTTGATAACTGTATTGTTGCTAGTTTAACAAATAACGCTCCTACAATTTTTCCTACTGGAGATACTACAATAACTTGGACAGCGACAGATGGAGTTGGAAACACCAGTACTTGCGAACAAATTGTTACTGTAGAAGATAACGAAAGTCCGACATTTACTGCTCCAGATGATATTGAAATTTTTTCAGACATTAACTCTAACTATGATATTAGTATTAATATTACTGGCGATGTATTAGATGAATTGGATAATTGTTCTACAGGAATTCAAGCCACTTTTATAGACACTATTGTTGACGGCGAATGTCCTGGTTCTAAAATCATTACTAGAACATGGAGTTTAGAAGATACTAATGGCAATTCGGCTATAGATCAAATACAAACTATTACAGTCTTAAACGATACTATTCTGGCAAATCAAAATTTAGAAACTTATAGTGTTTGCGATGACACCCCTGAAACAGATAATAATACAGCAAACAATACCACTGTTTTCGATTTAAGCATCCAAGACAACAATGTTCTAAACGGCTTAGATAATACTATATATTCTGTTAGTTATTATCCGACTTTTGATGATGCGGAACAAAAATCAAATACTCTACCTAATCTTTACGAAAACACAATTAATCCTCAAACTATATATGCGCGAGTAGATAACAATTCACCAGGAAGCACATGTTATGCCATTACCGAACTAGGGTTAATGGTAGAAAGTTTACCATATATTCAATTAGAAGAATCATACTTAATATGTGTTGACACCAATGGAATTGCTATTGACGATTCTACGGTAATAAATATTCCTTTAAATAAACCGGAATATAGCTTTTCTTGGTATTACAACGGTATAATTATACCAAACGAAACGGAACCATCACTAATACCAAATCAAAGTGGTGAATACAATCTTATTGTAACCGATATGCTTAGCCCTTTCATGTGCTCCAATAACTATACAATTATAGTTGAGGCGAGTGCACCTCCAGAATTAAGCTACGAGTTAACACCTGCATTTGCAAACCTGCATGATGTAACAGTAACCGCGACTGCTTCTGAAATTAGTACAATAACAACAAATCATACATTTATTTTAAACGATGGCTCCCCACAATTAGGTACAATTAATAGTGACGGTACTTCAAGCTACACTTTCACAAATATTAAACCTGGTTACAATGTAGTAACAGCTAATAATATCGACGGATGTGGTGAAAACAGTATTGAGATATTCGTTATAGATTACCCACTATACTTCACACCAAATAATGATGGCTACAACGATACCTGGAACATTTATTCTATAGATACTCAACCCGATGCTATAATTTATATTTTCGATCGTTACGGAAGGTTATTAAAACAACTAAACCCTAAAGGTAAAGGATGGGATGGCACTTATAATGGTAATTTAATGCCTACAAACGATTATTGGTTTACTGTAGAATATAGGGAACCAAAAACAAATGAGAGAAAAATTATGAAGGCACACTTCACACTTAAAAGATAATTCAAAAATTAATATAAACGCATGAGCAAAAGTTCATGCGTTTTTTGATTTATTTCTGAAATATAATAAAGCTTTACAACTGAAATTCAAGGAGAACAAACAGATGCTTTGGCAGAAAAATATATTAAATGGACCTTTTAAAGCAGATAACATGACCATGCAAGAAGCGCTAAACTCGTCACGCTTACTCCATCAATGGCTGCCAGATGAAATTAACATGAAACGCCATTCTTTCGATAAAACTATAATACAAACCCTTAAAAAATTAAGGTATTCAATTAACGAAAAAGATTCTCCTGTCATAGGAAAAGTAGATGGAATTCTTGTTTTAGATGATAAAACTTTGGAAGGAGGCGCAGATTATCGTGGAGATGATACCGCCATCGGATTTTGAGTGATTAATACACCTAAAACTTCTAGCTTTGCATTATTAAGATAATAAATTCTCTCAGTTTGAAAATAAAGAAAGTAACAAAAATCGTTTTAGGAATCATTGTATTCCTCACATTACCAAGCATTTTACTATTTGGTTTTGTCTATTTTAAATATAATGAAGATTTACCAACAGGAGTTAAAGGTGAACAAGCAGATGCTCTGGCAGAGAACATGCTTAAAGCCTTAGATTTCGAAGCTTATAAAAACACAGACTATATTGAATGGACGTTTAAAAACAGACACCATTACCAATGGCAAAAAAGCCAAAACACCTGTGATGTTTTTTGGAAAGACTACAGAGTTGCTCTAGACTTAAACAACCACAGTTTAAGCAAAGCTTATGTTCATGGTTTTATTACAGAAAACGAAATTGCTGAAGAACTTAAAGAAAAGGCTCTTAATTATTTTAATAACGATTCCTTTTGGCTTGTGGCACCTTATAAAGTTTTCGATGCAGGTACCGAACGTCGCCTCGTAAAGCTAGCAAACAACAAACCCGCACTTTTAATTACTTACAAGTCGGGAGGCTCTACGCCTGGAGATTCTTATTTATGGATTTTAGATGATAATTATAAACCTGTATCTTTTAAAATGTGGACATCCATACTCCCTATCGATGGTTTAGAGGCCACTTGGAGCGATTGGAAAACTACCGAAACAGGAGCTTTATTACCAAACTTCCATAAACTTATGGTTTTAGGATTAGAAATTGACCATCTTAAAACATCAAACTAAAATAGCTTCACCTAGATTAATAAACTATTAATTTTAAGATTAATACAAGAACTTTTAATTAAAATTATGTAATTTTATTCCACCCAAAACTGGAAGTTCAAGTTTTAATACATCAAGTAACTTCGATAATTATTAACCCACAAATTAATTAAATCGATTTATAATGGCGCATAAATTTGTTGGCTTATCGGAGGATCACAAAAAAATATATTTATACGAGCTTAACGTAAAAACAGGTAATCTTAAAAAAGAACGCCAAGTTTTATGGGGAGATTGGCTTTCTATTAAAGGCAACCATGATTTTAGTGACATTGGACCAGGTTGGCTAGCCATAAACTGGTCGCCAAACACACCAAAAGCCAAAACACTTTTTATAAAAGAAGTTGATACTACGGACACTAGACCATTAGAAATTGTTTTTGTAGACGTGGGCCAAGGTGATGGCGCTGTACTAATTACCCCTGAGCGTAACGAAGAGGAACGCATTATGGTTATTGATGCTGGAGAAGGAGAAAACATGAAAACCTTTCTCGAAGGCAGGTTTGCCCACCGTGGATTTCAATTTGAAGCAGCCATAATTACCCATCCCGATATGGATCACTACTACGGGTTTAAATCTATATTTGAAAATAACACCATTGGATTTAACACTATTTATCAAAACGGTTTGGTGGAGCGTCCAGTAAAAGGAACTTTTGATAAAGTTGGAGGTTATAAAGAAGATGCTACGACCAAAAAAAAGTACATTGAAAATTTAGCCATAAACAAAACTGACATTGAAGCACATTTTAGTGATAATTCAAACTTTGGTAGATATGTATTTCCGAAGGTTATGCATGCCGCTTTAAACAATCCTAAAATTAAGGATTTCAAAATGCTTTCTATCGACTCAAGCCAAAGCACTCATGAAAATGATAGAATTTACATGCCAGACTTTGCGCCTTCCGACGGAAAAAATTACAGCATAGAAGTACTCGGACCTGTTACGGATAAAGATAAAAATGATAATATTCGTTTAGAAAAAATAAGCGATTACGGAAAAACAAAAAACGGCCATTCTATAATTTTAAGGCTGCATTACGGAAAATTTAAAGTATTATTTGGTGGAGATTTAAATAAGCCTGCCGAAAAATTTCTTCTAAAACATTACACAAAACGAAAATCGTTTCCTAGATACGGTACCGAAGCATCAAAAATCATGATTGAAGAAGCAAAACATTGGTTTAATGCTGAAGTAATGAAGGTTTGTCATCACGGCGCAGCCGACGTTACTAACGAATTTATGTCGTCTGTAAATCCGGCTTGCTTTGTAATTTCTTCTGGAGATCAAGAAGGTCACGTACATCCAAGACCAGATTTATTAGGACGCTTAGGTAAATACGGCAGAGGCGATTCTCCCGTTTTACTTTCCACAGAATTACAGCGCTCTACACGAGAGCATGAAGATAAAAACGTAATCTCTACCTTGAAGAAAAACATTGGCAAAATGGTGAAAAATCCGTCGGATAAGCTCAACGCTTTAATCGAAGAAGGTATTAACCATTTAGCAAAAACCAATGTAGACGTATACGGCGCTATCTATCTTAAAACAGATGGCGAACGCCTGATAACCGCTTTTAAAATTGAAGAAAAATCTAAATTAAAAAAGTGGTTTTATTTTGAATATAAAATTGACGATTCTGGTGAACTTACCTTAATTAGTTAAACCCATTTTATTTGCTACGTTGGCCAATAAAATTATGAGCTTTCGATTTAAATAAAATATTAAAACTAGTTAAGCTGCCATAAATTCTAGTAATATATTGTTGTAAATCTATTTTACCTTGTTCATCCAAATCACTAGCGTTAATGCGTTGCTCCATAACACGCAAGCGATCGCGAACCATTATTATTTTATTAAAAAACTTATCAATTGGTAACTCATATGGTTTCATGCTAGCATCGGCTGGTTCTAAAATAAGTTTTCCGCCTTTATACTTATCAGCAATAGGCACAATTTCACTCACATCACTCCATTGCTTTAATATTTTAACCAAGCTACTTTCAACTTCAGAAAAACTTACAGCATCTACATCGCCATCAGCAGCTTCAATAATTTCAAAATCACTGTCTAAATCAATAGTTTCTAATCCGGTTTCTATAAACGTTACCCAATAATGCTGAGATGTTACATTGGTAACCACACCTTTTCCATGAGTAGCATGATTAATTCGAGACCCAATACCTAATAATTTCATATGATGTTGTTTTTATATTTTAAACACAATAATACTAAAACTAAATAAATTTTGGATGAAATTTTCACTCATCAAACACTCAAAATATTCTTAATTTCTTGTTAAAGTCATTCAGAAAAATAATTTGACTCCACCCATAACTTTAGAGGGTACAAATAGAAAAACTGAATACTTTACTTACAAATGTATCCAAAATAATATACCACCACTATTTTAGACAATAATAGAACCATAAACTACCCTGTTTTTTATAGGGATTACTCATGTTACAACGGTTTTGAAGTATTTGTTAATTAATCTTAAAGCCCTTGACATGAATGTTTTTAAGGTATATTTTTATTGAAACCAATAACTAAATACACCTTATAAATTATGAGAAAATTATTATTTACCGCTTGTTTATCTGTTTTCACCATAGCTTTAAGTGCACAAGACACGCCAGAAATTGGAGATCAACTTATTGTGAATTCACCAACAGGGCAAAAATACAACCATGTTAAATTCCCTAAATTAAACTTTTTAGTAAAAAAGGGCAAAATTGCCAATTACAAAAGTGTTCAAGGCAGCGAAGTTGTTGTTAGCGATATAAAAACGTGTAACAAAGGCACAAAATATGTAATTTTAGAAAAGAAAGATGGTAGCAAGTTTTTTGGATATTTAAAAACTGTTAAAGCAAATTACGATGCATCTATAAATTCGGGTGAACTGTCTGTAATATAATGCAGCGTAAACCAAAGCATCTAGAAGAATTACACTATTCTAAGCGTAATTCCTTTTAACAAAATAGACAATTAATCTTCACAAGATTTTAACATCAAAAATCGTAACTTCGCACTTTTGCCAATTTATGAGCCAATTTGATGATTTTATTGAAGTAAAAGGAGCGCGAGTTCACAACTTAAAAAATATAGACGTTTCTATTCCCCGAGAAAAGCTTGTGGTTATTACAGGTTTGTCGGGGAGTGGAAAATCGTCTTTAGCTTTTGATACTATTTATGCCGAAGGGCAACGCCGATATATAGAAACATTTTCGGCATATGCCCGACAATTTTTAGGTGGATTAGAACGTCCGGATGTTGATAAAATAGACGGCCTCTCCCCTGTTATTGCTATAGAGCAAAAAACCACAAGTAAATCGCCACGATCTACGGTTGGTACTATTACAGAAATTTACGATTTTATGCGCTTGCTTTTTGCTCGTGCCAGTGATGCTTATAGTTACAACACCGGCGATAAAATGGTGAGCTATAGCGACGATCAAATTAAAGCACTTATTCTAAAAGATTTTAAAGGAAAACGTATTAATGTTCTAGCGCCTGTAGTGCGCTCTAGAAAGGGGCATTACCGCGAACTTTTTGAGCAAATTGCTAAACAAGGTTTTGTAAAAGTACGTACAGATGGCGAAATAAAAGACCTTGTAAAAGGTATGAAGCTCGACCGTTATAAAAATCACGATATTGAAATTGTAATCGATAGATTAAAAATTGACGATACCGAAGATAACGATAAACGCCTTACCGAAACTATTAACACCGCCATGTATCATGGGGAAGATGTGCTTTTAGTAATAGATCAAGACACCCAAGAAGCACGTTACTTTAGTAGAAGTTTAATGTGCCCAACTTCGGGAATTTCTTATCCAAATCCAGAACCAAACAACTTCTCGTTTAACTCACCAAAAGGTGCTTGCGATAATTGTAGTGGTATTGGCGAACTATACCAAGTAAACGAAAGTAAAATTGTTCCCGACGATAGTTTATCTATTAAAAACGGAGCATTAGCACCACATGGTCCAGAAAAAAACTCTTGGATTTTTAAGCAGTTTGAAACTATTGCACAACGGTTCAATTTTAAATTAACCGATGCCTATAAAGATATACCTAAGGAAGCCAAACAAATTATTATGTATGGTGGTAACGATAAATTTTCGGTTGAAAGTAAAACTTTAGGCGTAACTCGCGATTATAAAATTGATTTTGAAGGTGTTGCTAATTTTATTGACAATCAATATAAAACAGCCGAATCGACTTCTTTAAAACGTTGGGCTAAAGATTACATGGACAAAATTACATGTCCGGTTTGCGAAGGCACTCGACTAAAAAAAGAATCGCTTTACTTTAAAATAAACGAAAAAAACATAGCCGAATTAGCCAATAGTGATATTGTAGAATTATCCGAATGGTTTAAAAACTTAAACGAGCATCTTTCTGAAAAGCAACTAAAAATTGCTGAAGAAGTAATAAAAGAAATTAAATCTAGATTGCAGTTTCTACTGGATGTTGGCTTAAATTACTTATCGCTTAACCGAAGCTCAAAATCACTTTCTGGAGGAGAAGCACAGCGCATTCGTTTAGCAACTCAAATTGGATCGCAATTGGTTGGTGTACTTTATATATTAGATGAACCAAGTATTGGTTTACACCAACGTGATAACGAAAAACTAATAAACTCTTTAGTTGCTTTAAGAGATATCGGAAACTCTGTAATTGTGGTTGAACATGACAAAGACATGATTGAGCGTGCCGATTATGTTATTGATATTGGTCCAAAAGCAGGAAAACATGGTGGTAATATAATTAGCATTGGTACTCCAGAAGAATTAAAAACTCACGATACTTTAACAGCCGATTACTTAAACGGAAAGCAAGAAATTGAAATCCCTAAAAAACGTAGAGAAGGTAATGGTAAATTCTTAGAGATTAAAGGCTGTACGGGTAATAATTTAAAAAATGTATCTGTTAAATTTCCCTTAGGAAAAATGATTGGTGTTACTGGTGTTTCTGGTAGCGGTAAATCGACTTTAATAAACGAAACCCTCTACCCTATTTTAAATGCCTATTATTTTAATGGTGTTAAAAAACCGATGCCTTATAAAAGCATAAAAGGTTTGGAACATATTGATAAAGTTATTGATATTAACCAGTCGCCTATTGGTAGAACGCCACGAAGTAATCCTGTCACTTATACAGGAACGTTTAGTGAAATTAGAGCCCTATTTGCAAAAATCCCTGAGGCCATGATTCGTGGTTACAAAGCAGGTCGTTTTAGTTTTAATGTGAAAGGCGGACGTTGTGAAACCTGCCAAGGTGGTGGTTTACGCGTTATTGAAATGAATTTCCTTCCCGATGTTTATGTGGAGTGTGAAACCTGCCAAGGGAAACGTTTTAATAGAGAAACCTTAGAAATTCGTTACAAAGGAAAATCGATTAGTGATGTCTTGAATATGACGATTGATGAAGCCGTAGATTTCTTTGAGCACATACCAAAAATATACAGAAAAGTAAAAACTATACAAGATGTTGGCTTAGGATATATTACTTTAGGCCAGCAAAGCACAACCCTTTCGGGTGGTGAAGCACAGCGTATAAAACTAGCTACTGAGCTTTCCAAAAGAGATACCGGCAATACCTTTTATATTCTAGATGAACCTACTACAGGCCTGCATTTTGAAGACATTAGGGTGTTAATGATTGTTTTGAACAAATTAGCAGATAAAGGCAATACCGTTTTAATTATAGAGCATAATTTAGATGTTATAAAAACGGTCGATCATGTTATTGATATTGGCTACGAAGGTGGTAAAGGCGGTGGCAAGGTTATTGTAGAAGGTACTCCCGAGGTAGTTGCTAAACACAAAAAGAGCCACACCGCTCGTTTTT
Source organism: Algibacter sp. L3A6 (assembly GCF_009796825.1). Classification (GTDB taxonomy): domain Bacteria; phylum Bacteroidota; class Bacteroidia; order Flavobacteriales; family Flavobacteriaceae; genus Algibacter. The sequence goes on along the minus strand of NZ_CP047030.1, from coordinate 2,988,739 downwards.
TAAAGCTAGAGCTTGAAAACGGAAAGTAAACAAATTAAAAAAACTTTTAAAACAGAATAATACATATGAAAAAAGAACAACACCCTAAAGGTTGGAATGAAAATAAAACAAACGATTCTTGGGCCATTTTTAAAATAATGGGCGAGTTTGTTAATGGTTTTGAAAAAATGAGTAAAATAGGACCTTGTGTTTCTATTTTTGGATCGGCACGTACTAAGCCAGATCACAAATACTATAAATTAGCAGAAAAAGTAGCTGGTAAAATTGTTGAACACGGTTACGGTGTTATCACTGGCGGTGGACCAGGAATCATGGAAGCAGGTAACAAAGGTGCGCATTTAGGCGGTGGAACTTCGGTTGGACTAAATATTGAATTGCCTTTTGAACAACATGACAACCCTTATATTGACAACGATAAAAGTTTAGATTTCGATTACTTTTTTGTTAGAAAAGTAATGTTTGTAAAATACTCTCAAGGTTTTGTTGTTATGCCAGGTGGTTTTGGAACTTTAGATGAATTGTTTGAAGCCATTACATTGATACAAACACATAAAATAGGTAAATTTCCAATAATACTAGTAGGTACAGATTTCTGGAAAGGCTTAATTGACTGGATTAAAACGACACTTTTAGATAGTTTTGAGAATATTAGCGCGAAGGATTTAGACTTAATTCATTTAGTTGATACTGAAGATGAAGTTATAGATATATTAGACGCTTTCTACAAAGAATCTAGATTAACACCTAACTTTTAATACATACACAGGTAAAGCTTCTAAACTAGTTACTATTACTGGTTTTAGAAGCTAGCCCTGCGTTAGGGATTGAGGCATTGTTGAAGCTCTTTTTGTGTGGTTGCACCTATGCAACACAAAAAAGCGACTGCCGAAAGCCCGACCCTTTTCGGGTAACGCCCAAAAACATAGAGTTTCTCTCTAATTCTAAACAATTTGGCTTAAACTTAAAAGTAATATTTTTAAGCCACCTTATTTTATTATATTGCAGAGCCTTAAGCACTACAAACCTTATTAATGTTAAAATAATTTGAAGTTACAATTTTTATTTATTTTCGTGTTTACTTCTATTGGTCTTGCTGGTTTTAGTCAGAATAAAATTGACTTAAAAGCCAAATTTGATATTGAAAACAAATCGATTGAAATTGTACAAACAATTACTTACCAAAACACCTCCAAAGACACGCTTAGTACAATTTATTTAAGCGATTGGAACAACAGTTATTCTACTAAAAAAACAGCTTTAGCAACCAGAATTGCAGATGAGTATAAAAATGACTTTCATTTAGCTAAAAATGAAGATCGTGGCTTTTCGGTAGTGACCCTAGCCAAACAAAACGATGCCATTTTAACGTACTCGCCAGTAAAAAATCAAATGGATATTTTACAGGTTAATTTAGTAAAACCTGTTAAGCCAAACGAGAGTTACACCATTAAATTAGAATACCGCGTGCAGGTGCCTAACAGTAAATTTACACGTTATGGCATAACAGATACAGGCGATTTAAATTTACGTTATTGGTATTTTACTCCTGCTATTTACGATGGTGTATGGCAGTATTACAGCAATAAAGATTTAGACGATTTATATATTCCGTTGGCCGATGTGAGCTTAGATCTTGAATATCCAAAGGGTTATAATATTACTTCGGAATTAGATGTTATTGAAAGACTAGAATTAGCAAACTCACAAAGTATAAAACTAGAAGGAAAAGACAGAGTTAACACCAAGTTGTTTTTAAGTAAACACTCTAATTTTAATACGATTAAAGGTGATAATTTCGCTATAGTTTCCAATATTGACGATGGCGGTTTAGAGATTATTGATAAGGTTTTAATTAACGAGAAAATATCGAAGTTTTTATTAAAAACCTTTGATAAATATCCGCACGAAAAACTTTTATTGACACAAATAGATTACGATAAAGACCCTGTTTATGGGCTCAATTTTTTACCAAATTTTATAAAACCGTATCCTGATAATTTTGAGTACGAACTTAAAATATTAAAGATTGCTTTACATAATTATTTAGAAAACACCTTGCTACTTAACCCGAGAAAAGAGCAATGGTTGCTAGATGGTATTCAAATTTACTACACTATTAATTATGTTGACCAATATTACCCAAACATGAAGTTTTTAGGTAGTATTAGCGATTATTGGGCCGTACGCCCTTTTCATGCTGCCGACATGAAATTTAACGACAAATACACTTTAGCGTACATGTTAATGGCGCGAACTAATAGAGACCAACCTTTAACAATGGCTAAGGATTCTCTGTTGAAGTTTAACAAAAACATTGCCAATAAATACAAGGCAGGCGTTGGCCTTAAGTACTTAGACGAGTTTGTAAATGGTGATGTAGTTGAAAATACTATAGAATCTTTTTTGAAGACGAATAAGCTAAAACCAACAAGTACAAAAGCATTTGAAAAACTTATAAAATCTAACACAGATAAAGATATTGATTGGTTTTTTTCTGAATACATAGCGACTCGAAAAAAGATAGATTTTAAAATACAAAACGTTACAAAAACCGAAGATTCTATTACGCTTACCGTTAAAAACAAAAGAAACAACAGCATGCCTGTTTCTCTTTATACTTTAAATAACGATAGTATAATTTCTAAAACTTGGTTAGAAAATATTTCGGGAAGTAAAACCTTTACCTTGCCCAGAAATGGCGCCAACAAATTAGCTTTAAACTACGAAAATAGTATTCCAGAAAACAACTTAAGAGACAACTGGAAATCGCTTAAAGGTTTCTTTTTTAATAATAAACCGTTGCAGCTTAGAGTTTTTCAAGACATTGAAGACCCGCATTACAACCAGGTGTTTTTTATGCCCATTGTAGAATTTAATAATATTTACGACGGTCTTACACTTGGTGTGAGAGCTTACAATAAAACAGTGTTAAGAAAACTTTTTAACTACAGAATAGAACCACAATACGCCATTAAATCTAAAACATTTACGGGTGGAGCAGCTGTTTTTAAAACACATTATTTTGAAAACAGGAATTTGTATTCTGTAAATTACGGTGTCTCCGGAAGTTACAAATCTTACGCAGAAGACTTGTTTGTTAGTAAAATTCAGCCATCAATTTCTTTTAGTTTTAGAGACGATTCAGATTTCAGATCTAATAAACGAGAATCTTTAAGTTTTAGATATTTAGATATTAATAGAGACCAAGATGAAGACCCAACTAATATTTTAACCGATACCGAACCTAATTATTCGGTTTTTAATGCGCGCTACACCAACTCGAATAATAACCTTATAAAATATAGCAGTTGGTATTCTGATTTTCAAGTCGCCAAAAATTTTAGTAAACTAGCCTTTAATTACGAATACAGAAGGTTATTTGAAAGTAACAGGCAATTAAACATCCGTTTTTATACGGGTGCTTTTATAAAAAACAGTCTGCCAACGAGCTCAAACTATTTTAGTTTTGCTCTAGATCGTCCGTCGGATTACCTATTCGATTATTCCTATTTAGGTAGATCGGAAGCCTCGGGTATCTTTAGTCAGCAATATATAGAAGCCGAAGGTGGTTTTAAATCTAAATTAGATACACCTTTTGCAAACCAATGGATGTCAACCTTTAACGCTAGTACAACGCTTTGGAACTACGTTTTACTTTATGGTGATATTGGTTTGGTTAAAAATAAGCATCGCGATCCTCATTTGGTTTACGATTCTGGTATTCGAATTAATTTAGTTACCGATTATTTTGAAATTTATCTTCCACTCTACTCTAACTTAGGATGGGAAATTGGTCAGGAAAATTACGACCAAAAAATCAGATTTAAATTCACTTTAGACCCCCAAGCTCTTCTTGGCTTATTTAGGCGCAGATGGTTTTAATTTTTTATTGAATTATCAAAATTACCTAGATAATAATACGAAAAATTCAACAGAAATAAGCCTAAACATTATTTCATCAAATTAATAACAATATTTTAACGCCGCATAACATTGTAAAAATCGTTAATATTAACTACTTTTGCAAAAAGGATACTATACAATATGCAGACAATTCCAGACGTAACAAACGATCTATCTTTCGAAGATTTTAAAACAGAAGTTTTAAACGATTACAAAATTGCTGTAGTCAGTCGGGAGTGTAGTTTGTTAGGACGCCGAGAAGTTTTAACAGGAAAAGCCAAGTTTGGTATTTTTGGCGATGGAAAAGAAGTGCCACAATTAGCTATGGCTAAAGCTTTTCAAAAAGGCGATTGGAGATCGGGTTATTATCGCGATCAAACCTTTATGATGGCTATTGGCGCATTAACCACAGAACAGTTTTTTGCTGGCTTGTACGCTAATACTAATTTAGAATTAGAACCTATGTCGGCCGGACGCCAAATGGGTGGACACTTTGTAACCCATAGTTTAAACGACAATGGAACCTGGAAAAACTTAACAGAACAATATAATTCTAGTGCCGATATTTCGCCTACTGCAGGGCAAATGCCTCGTTTATTAGGGTTGGCCCAGGCTTCTAAAATTTTCCGAAATGTAAATGACATCAATACCAACAATTTTTCTGTAAAAGGAAATGAAGTGGCTTGGGGAACTATTGGAAACGCTAGTACAAGTGAAGGTCTATTTTTTGAAACCATCAATGCTGCAGGAGTTTTACAAGTTCCTATGGTTATTAGTGTTTGGGATGATGAGTATGGTATTTCTGTTCATGCTAGACACCAAACAACAAAAGAAAATATTTCTGAAATTCTAAAAGGATTTCAACGTAATAAAAAAGAAAAAGGATTCGAAATCCTGAGAGTAAAAGGTTGGGATTATCCAAATTTAATGGAAACCTACCAAGAAGCGGCTAAAATTGCTAGAGAAGAACATGTGCCAGTTTTAATACATGTTGTAGAATTAACACAACCGCAAGGTCACTCTACCTCTGGATCGCACGAACGCTACAAAAATGCAGAACGATTAGAATGGGAAACCGAGCACGATTGTAATACACAAATGCGCCAATGGATTATTGAAAGCGGCATTGCAACTAATGAAGCTTTAGTAGATATTGAACGTACAGCTAAAAGAAACGTACGTGATGCTAAAAAGAATGCATGGAACACGTTTTTAAGACCTATTAAAAAAGAACAATTAGAGATTGTTAATATTTTAAAACAAGTAGCGTCAAAAAGTGCTAACCGCGTTTTTATCTCGAAATTGGCTACCGATTTAGAAGCTATTGGAGAACCTACTAGAAAAGATATTTTATCGACCTCTAGAAAAGTACTTCGCCTTACCCTTGGTGAAACTAATACAGAAAAAACAACACTCGGTAATTGGATAAACAATAATATAGCAAAAACACAACACAGTTTCAGTTCGCATTTATATTCTGAAACACAACGTGCAAACATAAGAATTAAAGAAATTAAACCTACCTATACAGATGATTCTGAATTAGTTGATGGACGTATTATAATCCGTGATAATTTCGATATTATTTTTAGTAGTCATCCCGAAGTTTTAGTTTTTGGAGAAGACACCGGAAAGATTGGAGATGTAAATCAAGGTTTAGAAGGTTTACAAGAAAAATTTGGAGAATTACGCGTGGCAGATACCGGTATTCGCGAAGCAACTATTATTGGTCAAGGTATTGGCATGGCACTAAGAGGCTTACGACCTATTGCTGAAATTCAGTACTTAGATTATATTTTATACGCTCTTCAAATTATAAGTGACGATTTAGCCACACTACATTACCGTACAAAAGGTAAGCAAAAAGCACCATTAATTATTAGAACTCGTGGCCATAGACTAGAAGGTATTTGGCATTCTGGTTCGCAAATGGGTGGTATTTTAAACTTAGTTAAAGGTGTACACCTTTTGGTACCAAGAAACATGACTAAAGCTGCTGGATTCTATAATACCTTGCTTCAAGGAGACGATCCTGCTATTGTGGTAGAATGTTTAAATGGTTACCGTTTAAAAGAAAAAATGCCAAACAACCTTAGCGCCATTAAGACACCTATTGGCGTGGTTGAAACCGTAAAAGAAGGAACCGATATTACCTTAGTATCTTACGGATCTACTTTGCGCATTGTAGAGCAAACCGCTAAAGATTTGTTAGCCCTTGGTATTGATGCTGAAATTATTGATGTACAATCATTAATTCCTTTCGATCTTAATCATGATATTGTAAAAAGTATCGCAAAAACAAACCGTTTAATGATTATAGATGAAGATGTTCCTGGTGGGGCGTCGGCATATATTTTAGATGAAATATTAAACAAACAAAATGCTTTTCAGTATTTAGATAGTGCTCCAAAAACATTAGCAGCAAAATCACACAGACCAGCTTATGGTAATGACGGTGATTATTTCTCTAAACCATCTGCAGAAGATATTTTTGAAGCTATTTATGCTGTAATGCACGAAACTAACCCTGTACAATTTCCTAAATTGAGATAGGTAAAAGTTTCGCTTATAAACATATCACACAAAAGGCTTTGCTAGGTTTTCCCGAGCAAAGCCTTTTTTTTACAAACATATTTCCTCACGTTTTTCATAAAACATTATTCGGCTATACTTTCTATATCTAAGCACAGCCAATTCCGTATTATTTTATTAAATTTAAAATCTAATTTATTTATAAATGAAAGCAGTTTCGGCAGTCGCTATAAAAAAAGAATTACAACATCAGTCGCAAAGCGAATTGATAGCGCTTTGCCTTAGGTTATCGCGCTTTAAAAAAGAAAACAAGGAACTCCTTACCTATTTATTGTTTGAATCGGCTCATGAAGATGATTACATTCAATCGGTTAAAACATATATAGATGATGAGTTTGAAACCATAAACAGAGATAGTTTTTTTTATATCAGGAAATCGGTTCGTAAAATTTTAAGAAACGTAAAAAAGTATGTACGCTACTCTCAGAAGAAAGAAACAGAAGCCGAACTACTTATCTATTTCTGTAAAACCTTAAAAAACTTTTCACCAAGCATTAAACGTAGCACACAATTGGTAAACTTATACGATCGCCAATTACTCATGGCTAAAAAAATAATTTCGGGCCTACATGAGGATTTACAATACGATTACAATGAAATGCTTGAAGAACTATAGAATGAAATAATAACGATAAAGAACAGCTTAATATAAGGCAGATAAAGGTAATTGTCTTTATATTGTTGTTACCACACATTTGATAAAAATTCGTAATCAGGCAAACATTTCACAAAAATTTACGTCTTTTACGATAGAACAAAGAAACAAATATAAAAAATGACAAAACTTAAAACTTATATTTTAATATTATTTCTATCAGTATTTACTATAAACGCTAACTCCCAAGATGAACAAGCTAAAAAAATGATGGAATGGGCAAATCAAGGTGCAGTTACGAACATAACTTACAATTCAGAAATTCCTTTTCGATATGTAGATGGATATATTTTTGTAGACATCGTTCAAAACGATAAAACATATAATTTTCTTTTTGATACAGGTGCCGAAGCAACATTAATAGATAAGTCTATTATAGATGAGTTTGAATATAAACCATTTTCTAAATCAACTGTTTCTGGTCCTTTAATTACAACTGAAGATGTTACAACAATTACGCTTTCAAGCATTTATATTTCCGGTGTAGAATTTGTCGATATAGGAGCTGCTTCACTAGATATAAAATTTGATGATGTGAAATTCTGTAATCAATTAGACGGAGTAATAGGTAATACTTTAATGAAAAAAACAAAATGGCAAATAGATTATGAAAAACAAATTATTCGCTTATCGGATGATATTTCAAACTTACTCTCTACGCAACCAGAATATTCGATAAATCTTAATCTTCCTTCTTGGGGTTGGGGAACAGAAACAATAGAACTAAACATAGATGGTTATGTTTCACAATTTAATTTTGATACTGGTAATGGACGTGAGAAAATAGTTTTGAAACCAAGCGAATTAAATAACTTTATTGTAGAAGACAAAAATTCAATTATAGAATACGGATTTAGCAAATCAGCTTTAGATTATAAATTACTTGCTAAAAGTATAAATATTGGCGATTTAAAACTAAATAATCAAACTATAAGTTTTCAAAGAGAAGTTGGCAACTTGCAACTTTTAGGAAATCTTTTTCTCGAAAATTTTTTAGTCACAGTTGATTGGGAAAAACATCAATTATTTTTAGAACCTACAAAAAATGTAGGTTCTGATACATTCGTAGGATTTGAACTGAATTTTAAACCGAACTTTGAAACCAACAAAATAGAAATAGCGACAGGATTAAGAGCTTTTACAAAAAAAAATAAAATAAGAAATGGAGCTTTTCTTTTAAAAGTTAATGAGACCGATGTTTCCAATTTTTCACACCAAGAATTTTGTGATTTTTGGAATATAGAATGGTCTAAAATAACACATGTAGAAAAATTAAACCTTATTATTTCACAAAACGGAAAGTCTAAAGAAATTGTTGTAACTAAAAAGAATTTGATTTAAAAAAACGTGTGGTAATACCGTATAAAATTAATTGCTATTTTAGGCTTAACCAAAGGTCGTTGCACTTTTGTTACATCTGATTTTCCTGCGGAAAATCAGATGTAACAAAACCACACTAATCTAATCATAGATGTCACAAACAAGCTTAAAAAGATCCAGGAACAAAATGAAAATCGAGTTTAAAGAAAATCAGAAATTTACGCAATGGTGGGTTTGGCTTATTTTAATCTCCATCGGGATTATACCGATTATAGGAATTTACAAGCAACTAATTCTCGGAAAACAATTTGGAGACAAACCTATGTCCGATTTAGGTTTAATTATTTTTAGTGTGTCTGTATTTTGCCTTATAGCAATGTTCTGGTTTATGCGACTAAAAACTGAAATTGACCAAAATGAAATCCGAATAAATTTCTTCCCCTTTATCAAGAAGCAAGTGAATTGGACAGAAATAAAAAGCGCTGAAATGGTAAATTATGGCTTTGTTGGAGGTTGGGGGATCCGTCCTTGGACAAAACATGGAACCGTATACAATATGAAAGGAAACAAAGGTTTGGCTATTGAACTTCTAAGTGGAGAAAAGTTTCTAATAGGCACTCAAAAAGAAGTTAAACTGGGTGAAATAATTGAAAAATTAGTTTAATTTGACGAAAATGATGTTGAAACAACTATTAAAAAAAATGAAAATTTTGTATTGAATGAATTAAAATCAATACTGACTTTGAAAAAACATTTTCAATGGAAATTTAACGGAATTTATTTATAGAAAAGACTGTTGGAGACTTAAGGATCATAAAAGTAATTTTGAGTTCATCTCTCAAGGTACTTGAATTTTCATATAAAAAACATGGCTTCTTTTAATTTTAATTTTTTTTAGTCTAAGAAACAATTTACTTATGAACCATGGTTTGCAAAAAAGAAAATAAAAACTCTTGAATCTATTTCAACGCCTATGGAGAATCAAACATCATTAGATGAAGTAATCAATGAACTACCAAATTTAAATACTCATGAAAAACAAGCCTATATTGATTTAACTAAGCTATGTTGCTCAAAACAAACTCAAAATAAACTTATTCCTTTCTTTGAAAATTTAAAAAATTTCTCAAATAATGAAGAAGAGATAAAAGTAAAACTAGAAAATGTGATTCCTTTTTTACTAGAAGATCAATTAATAGCACATGGTGCTATTTTTGAAAAATTGGCCCCTTTTACGGGGTACGTTGTTACAGACCAAAGATTAGTAACAAGGCAAAACCCACAATCTGCACATAGCGTTGGTAAAGCACCCCTAAAAGAACTACAAAAACTAAACAAAAGCATTAAATAAATGAGCGGAGAAAAAAATTTAGAAATGCTTTTAAAATCAATGAAACCTAAACACAATTTAGGCGAATTTGTATTTTGTAAAACAGAACGTTTGGAGTTCATTAATTTGAGCCAAATTGTAATGACTTTTAAAGAAGAAGAAAGCACTACCATTATTGCTAAAAAAGAAGTGGCAGACCAATTGGGTTTAGAGTATTCTTTTGTAGCATCTTGGATTACACTTACAGTGCATTCGTCTCTAGAAGCCGTTGGCTTAACAGCCGCATTTTCTAATGCTTTATCTAAAAATGGAATTAGCTGCAATGTTGTTGCAGCTTATTATCACGATCATATTTTTGTAGATGTAGAAGACACAGAAAAAGCAATAAAGATTTTAAATGAATTTTCAAAATAAAACATTAATACTAAAACATAAAAATAAATGAATTGGATACTATTAGTAATTGCTGGGCTTTTTGAAGTTGCCTTCGCTACTTCACTTGGTAAAGCCAAAGAAGCAACAGGAATAGAATCTACGTACTGGTACATCGCTTTCATTATTTGTTTAGTAATAAGTATGTCGCTTCTTTTAAAAGTAACGCAACACCTCCCAATTGGAACGGCCTATGCCGTTTGGACAGGTATTGGAGCTGTAGGTACTGTTTTAGTTGGTATATTTGTTTTTAATGAACCCGCAACAACTTTACGCATATTTTTTATTTCAACATTAATTATTTCAATTATAGGTCTGAAAGTAGTTTCGCATTAAACAAATTAAAACCACTCCCCTAACTTTTAAAATGAGTCCATCATTAAAAATAATAACCTCTATAATAACAATCATTTTAGGTTGGTTACTTACCGGAATTGGCTATACAATCAAAATTGGCCACCCAACAAATACGATATTAATTTTATTGGGAATAGCTTGTTTCATCATTGGATGTTTATGGCTTATAATCTCAATTAAATCAACTAAAAAACCTTAATTGAAAACATCGGAATTCCTCAAAATAAAGACAAATTATCTCAGCATTGGAATCAATTCAATATTGATCTTTGGAGTTCTATTATTACTAATTTTCATTGAAACTTTAGTTTTCTTCCTCTTATATGGTTCCGGTGCTAGTTCGAGTAGAATTGCCAAATTAAGGTATATGGACTTCATATTAAATTCACTTCCAATAGTTCTTGTAGCCCTTTTTTTAGTTTACAAAACCCTGAAAAGGTATAAAGAAAAAGAATACGTAAAATTCAAAACGAATCTTTTTACACTTTTAATTGTCCTTTTTCTTTTCTCTATAACAGACCAAATTAACCAACTTATTTCCTAGGAAAAATAAAAACGATGTGGTTACATCATATAGAAATAATTCCGTAATTTAGTGCTTAAATAAAGGTAGTAGCGTATTTGCTACGTCTAATTTTCATCAGGAAATTCCTCGCACGCAAAACCGTACTATTCTTGTACGTAACCGTTAATTAACCATAATATAAATTTTCATTTTTTTATGATGGTTTTACTAACTTCTTCTATTATTTGTGTTGTATGAAAAAATTAATTTATATAAGTTTCTTCAGCTTCTTTTGCATGAGTTCTTTAATGGCTCAGAATAATTTAAGCACTATTGAAATCGATTTAATTAACCGAAGTTTAGAAAAAAGTTATGCCTTAAAAAAATCGATTCATGAACTTTCTATCGACAGCATAGAAAGAAAAATTATCCGTCAGAATTTTATTCCAACTCTAGAAGCCGATGCCAAGTATGGCTACGCATCGAGTAGTATAGATATCGACACCCCAACACTACAGTTACCCATTACGGGTATTGAATTATTTGAAGGCGACTCGAGATTCAATACGCAAGGCCAAATTTTCAATGCAAACCTAACGGCTAAAGCTCTGCTGTTTTCTGGCTTACAAGTAAAATATGGATCTAAAGCTACTGAAGAAAAAATTAAAGCAAAAAACTTTATGCTTCATGCTGAAAAAGCAGATATTATAAAGGATGTTATTGACACTTTTGATACAATTGAATTACTGAAACAATCTGAAATTGTTATCACCAAAAGTGAAGAACGTTTAGCAAAAGAAAAAGAAAGAGTAAAAACAGCCATAGAAAATGGATTAGCCATTCCCTATGATCGAGATAAAATTACGGCAGCCGAATTAAGCTTAGCATCCAAAAAGATAGAACTTCACGGCAATCTCAGTTTATTATATTTAAAACTTTCTATGTTAACGGATGTAAATATTTCAACTTTAGAAAATTACAGCTTCGAATTAACGCCATGGACGTTAAAAAACATAGAACAAAACTTTAGTGATCGTCCCGAATTAAAAGCCCTAGACGCTTCTGTAAAAGCTTACGATTATAAGTTAAAAATGAATAAAAACGCCTATTTACCAAAGGTTCAAGCGGTGGCTTCCCTATCTTACTCTAATTTGTTTAATGCCACTTTAGAAACCCCATACGCACTTCCTGGTGGTGAAAATATAAATTTAGAATTAGACAAATTCGAATTAGCTCCTGCTTACTTTTTGGGAGTTGGTATGCAATGGGAATTATTTAGCGGCTTAAAACATACCAACGAAACACACATAGCACGTATCGAAAAAAATATAATTGAAGAAGAAAAAAGTGATATTGAAGAAAAACTAGAACTTTTCGCAAAAAAAGTACAGGTAAATTTTGATGTTAAAAATCAACAATTGGTATTAAAAGCGCAAGAAATGCAGGTTGCCAAAAACAGCTTAAATCTAGCAATTAAAAGTTACCGCGAAGGGTTAATATCAATATCAGATCGCTTGCAAACCGAGACAGAATATCAAAATGCCGTGCTTAACTATTACAATTTTGTAGCACAACAACGCATGGTTGCATTAGATTTATTAATCTCAACAGGGAGTTTACAAATTGAAAATTTGAAAAATTAGAAACTTATTCTATTATGAAAAACAAAAAGCAAATTCTTATATTAATAGTTCCAGTGTTAATTATCGCTATCGGCATATTTTTGTTGCTTCTTTTAAAACCTAACGAAAATGAAAATCGTTTTTTTGTTGGTTTATTTGAAACCACCGAAATCCGTGTGGCTTCCGAAGTTCCTGGTCGTATAGAAACCATTTGTGTAAAGCTAGGCGACCAAGTTAAAAAAGGACAACTACTTGCAACTATTGAAAGTGATATTCTGGATGCTAAAATTCAACAAGCTGAAGGCATGTTTGATGCTGCTAAATCGGTAAGCGATAAAGCAAACTCTGGAGCTAGAAGTCAAGAATTATCCGCCGTAGAAGACAAATATAAAATGGCTGAAAGTCAATATAGCTTTGCAGAAAAGTCTTTTAAAAGATTAAAAGCCATGGCTAAAGACAGTTTGATATCTCAACAACAAATGGATGAAATCACCTTTAAGCGCGATGCAGCTTTCGATCAAATGAATGCAGCCAAATATATGTTTGAAATGGCAAAAGAAGGAGCCAGAATTGAAGACAAAAAAGCCGCCAAAGGCCAGATGAATGCTGCTGGAGGAAAAGTAAGTGAAGCCAAAGCTTATTATAAAGAATTAGAAGTTTACGCTCCCGTTTCTGGTGAAATCTCATCAAAACTAGCAGAAGAAAGTGAAGTGATGCCTGCTGGTTACCCCATATTTACTATTCAGAAATTAGAAGAAATATATGCTGTAATTCATGTAAGGGAAGATTTTTTACAGGATTTTTCCATGGGAACAGAAATCTCAGGAAATCTACCAGCTTTTAATAATGAGCCACATACATTTAAGGTAACTTATATTGCACCAATGGCCGATTTTGCAGATTGGGTTCCAACAGCTGATAAAGGCCGATTGGATATGAAAACTTTTGAAATTCATTTAACACCTTCAAAAAGAATAGAAGGTTTACGTCCAGGCATGAGTCTTAATATCCAATTTTGAAAACGATACTACAAATAATAATTAGAGAGTTTATAAGGCTTAAAAAAAGGCCCACCGCTTGGGTGCTTCTATTTGTGATTCCTATTGGCGTTTTCTTTTATCTCGGCGCTATTTATGAAGAAGGCGCTATAAAAAACGTATCAATTGCCGTTCTAGATTTAGATCATAACGATTTAAGCAGAAAAGTAATTAGCAATGTGGAAGCTTCTCCGAAGTTAAACATCATTCAGTTTTTGAACTCTAACGATAATATAGACGACATTTTTATAAATAATCCTGAAATTAAAGGGTTTTATGTAATTCCGAAGAATTTTCAGAAAAATATTTTAAACGGAAAACAAGAAAAATTATTGGTTTACACCAATTCTTCAAACATTATATACGGCAACCTTATTTACAAAGAAGCTGCCACTTTTATAAACACCATGTCTTCGGGAATTAATTTACAAACCTTTAAACTTAACGGAATTCCGCACGAGAAAGCTATGAAAATGGTTATGCCTATTAAGGTAATCACTAAACCGCTTTACAATGCTTATTATAATTATTTGTATTATTTAGTTCCGGGATTAACCACGGTTTTATTACAAATGATAGTATTTCTTTTGGCTGCAAGATCTATTAATTCTGAATATTCAAATGAAACCTATAACGTATTATTAAACCTCGCGAATGGTAGTATTTTTAAAATTATTTTAGGAAAATTAATAGCATACACCCTACTCGGGTTGATAGTTGCTATTTTTATATTCTCTGTAGTGCATCCGCTTTTGGGTATTCCTTCCAGTGAAAACACCTTGCCATTTCTATGGGTAATTTTAGCGTTTGTAATGGCAAATGCCATGTTGGGTATTATGATTTCTACAATTTTTAAAAACGAAGCGATTGCCATGGATGTATCTTTTGTTTACAATTCACCAGCATTTGTATTTAGCGGCTTTACATTCCCTATTATGGCCATGCCCGCTTTTAATGCTTGGTATGCCCAACTTATACCCTACACCCATTTTTTAAACGCTTTTATAAAAGGCATGGAGATGAACACACCTTTCTCTTTTTTAATACAACCGACTGTAAATTTGTTGATTTTCTTTTTGGTAGGCTATGTTATAACCGTGAGCATATTTATGTTTCGAAATAAAAAAGTAGCTGTATGAAAAAATGGTTTTCCATATTTAAAAGTGAATTAGCTCTCATTTTTGACGACAAAAGCATACTACTTACGTGTTTAGTAGCACCGATAATTTATGCTTTTTTTATTGGCTCTATTTACTCCGAAAAAAACGTTACAGAAATCCCTATTGCGGTGGTAGATTTTGATCATTCAAATTTATCTAGAAAGGTTTCTCAATTAGTCAATACTTCTGAAAAAATATCTGTAGAAGGCCACTATTCGTCTTTAGAAGATGCTATGTTTCATTTTAATAACCTAGAGGTTCAGGGCATTCTTGTTTTACCAAAAAACTTTCAAAAGAAAACCATGAATTTAGATGGTTCACAGGTAGAACTCATTTTAAATAATACTAAATTTTTAACTTCAAACGAAATAAACAAAGCCGTTCAAAGTGTTATTTTAACTGTGGCTGGAGGTGTTAGAATGCAATATTTAATTTCTAATAACATACCCGTAGAACTTGCTAAACAAAAAGCACAGCCCATACTACCAGTTTTTAAATCGATTTATAATGCTACTAATAATTATGGCGATTATTTGTTACCTATTTTATTAATTTTAATTCTTCAACAAACATTAATAATTGGTTTTGGACAAAGCATTGTGCATGAATTTAAACATGGCCTTTTTAATCATTCAGAAAAATTAAACTTCTTTGAGTTTATTAAAATCCTTTCTGCAAAAAGTTCTTATTACATATTGCTTTATATTATATACTTTTTTGTTTTCTACAAATTAATATTTCCGTTTTTCTCGCTTGGTTTTAATGGCTCCATCTTTTTACATCTGTTATTGAGTTTTCTGTTTATCGCTGTTCTAATTATATACACAACCTTATTTGCATCATTTTTTAAAACAGCCATTGGTTGGACAGAAATTATGGCGTTTTCTACCTACCCGCTATTCTTAGTTTCCGGATATTCTTGGCCTATCGACTCAATGCCACAAGGTTTACAAGTATTTGCAAACTTATTACCATCTACGCCTTATTTCAATATATTTAATGCTTTAGCTATTGAAGGTGCTAAGATAGATAACATTACCAATGGGTTTATTCATTTACTGGTGTTGCTATTAGTTGGTTATTTATTACTTTACGTGAGGTTTCAATTTATAAAAAAAATGATAGTTAAAACTGTTGTGAATTAATTACTCTCTTAATTTAAAAAAAGCAGTGATTTAATATAAGGATTGTAACAAAATTTAAATTGGTATACTAATTCCTAAAACCACATTAAGATGAAAAACACAAACAAAAGAAAAACATTAATTCTAATATCTGCTGGAATGCTGGTTATTTCTACGTCGCTAATATTTTTTCAATTCATAGAATTAGTAGATTTATTGAAAGGCTTGCTTATGGGAATTGGAATCGGACTTTTACTTACCGCAATAATCTTTGGAAGTTTTAAAACAATTTAAATATGCAAACACAATACGCTCCAATATCCACTAGAATAAAAGCCGTTATAATCGATAGTATTGCCATCATCGTTTTAATGTAAGCTGCTGTAGAAGTTTTTAATCTTTTTGAAAGTATTCCAAATTATATAAGAATATCTGTTTTTCTAGGCCTATTTATACTTTACGAACCTCTTTTAGTTTCCATTTTTGGTGCAACTTTAGGTCATTTTTTCAATGATATTGTAGTTAAACAAGAAGCTAACGAAAATAGAAACATTAACTTCCTGCTTGCTATAATTCGTTTTATAACTAAATCACTTTTAGGTTGGGTGTCATTACTAACCGTTAACAGCAATTCTAAAAAGAAAGCCATTCACGATTATGTGGCGCAATCTGTTGTGCTTCCATATAAACCAAATAAAAAAGCATCTACCCCATAAAATTTTCATCTTAAATAATTTCTAATTTTCCGTTAACAATTCATAACCCTTTCTTTGAAAGCTAAGCTCAAATATTTTATCTTTGTTCGCTTAATACGAAAATGATTTATGAAGATTTCATATAACTGGTTAAAGCAATTTTTAAATACAGATTGGACTCCAGAACAAACTAGCGAATTACTTACCGATTTAGGACTTGAAGTTGAAGGCATAGAAGCCTATCAATCTGTAAAAGGAGGATTAGAAGGTGTTGTAGTTGGCGAGGTTTTAACTTGCGTAAAGCACTCAAATGCCGATAAACTAAATATTACCACCGTAGATATTGGTTTAGATGGCCCTGTACAAATTGTTTGTGGCGCACCAAATGTTGCAGCCGGACAAAAAGTACCTGTAGCAACCATTGGAACCACTTTATATTCTGAAGAAGGTGAAGCATGGACCATTAAAAAAGGAAAAATTAGAGGTGAAGAAAGTTTCGGGATGATTTGTGCTGAAGATGAACTTGGTTTAGGGAAATCTCACGACGGTATTTTAGTTTTAGATGAAACTTTAAAAGTAGGTACGCCAGCAGCCGATATTTTCGATATTGAAAACGATCAAGTTTTTGAAATTGGATTAACACCAAACCGTGCCGATGCCATGAGCCACTACGGTACTGCTCGTGATTTAAAAGCCGGATTAATTCAAAAAGATGTTAACTTAGAACTCATTACGCCATCAGTTAGTGCTTTTCACGTAGAGAACCGCACGCTTAAAATGGATATTGATGTACAAGATAAAGAATTAGCACCTCGCTATTGTGGTGTTACAATTTCTGGTATAAAAGTACAAGAATCTCCAGCTTGGCTGCAACACCGCTTAAAAGCTATTGGTTTAAGTCCAATAAATAATATTGTTGATGCTACTAATTACGTTTTACACGAATTAGGTCAACCACTTCACGCCTTTGATGCCGCTAAAATAGCAGGAAATAAAGTTGAAGTCAAAACCTTACCAGCGGGAACAAAATTCACAACACTTGATGGGGTAGAACGTGAATTACATGAAGATGATTTAATGATTTGTGATGCTGAAAAACCAATGTGTATTGCTGGTGTTTTTGGCGGATTAAATTCTGGAGTATCAGAACATACTACAAGTATCTTTTTAGAAAGTGCTTATTTTAACCCAGTAAGTGTTCGTAAAACAGCAAAAAGACATGCATTAAACACCGATGCTTCTTTTAGATTCGAACGCGGAATAGACCCTAATATTACAGGTTACGCCTTAAAACGTGCTGCCTTATTAATTCAAGAATTAGCTGGTGGAGAAATCACTAGTGATGTTATTGATTTTTATCCGAAGAAAATTCAAGATTTTGAGGTGCGTTTAAGCTTTGAAAATGCCGAAAAATTAATTGGAGAAGAAATTCCGAAGGAAACTATAAAACGTATTCTTACGTCTTTAGATATTAAAGTTAATAATGTTACCGAAACCGGATTAGGTTTAACCGTGCCAGCATACCGAAATGATGTGCAACGTGAAGCTGATATTATAGAAGAAATTTTACGTGTTTACGGATATAACAATGTAAAAACAACTGAAAAACTTAACGCTTCTATTTCTGCAACATCTCGTTTTGAAGATTATAAAATTCAGAATGTGGTAGGGAATCAATTAGCATCACAAGGTTTTTTCGAAATACTATCTAACTCGCTAACCACACCTAATTATGCTGCTTTAAGCGAGCAATTAAAAGAAGAGCACAATATTACCATGCTAAACCCATTGAGTAATGATTTATCTGTAATGAGACAATCTTTATTGTTTTCAGGTTTAGAAGCTGTATCATTCAACATTAATAGAAAACGTGGAGATTTAAAACTTTTTGAATTTGGTAAAACATACCATAGTTTTCAAGATAAACGTGAAGAACTTAAGCATCTAGCTGTGTTTTCAACTGGAAACCAATCTCAAGATAATTGGATTTCACCTAACCAGAAAAGTGATTTCTTTTTTATGAAAGGAAGCATTGTTTCTATTTTAGAACGTTTAGGTATTTCTAGGTTTAATGAAGCACCAACTAAAAACGATTTAATAAGCGAAGGTATAAGCCTAGGTTTAGGAAAAACCACTTTAGTAGATTTCGGGCTAGTTAAAAAGCAAGTTTTAAAACAATTTGATATTAACCAAGATGTTATTTTTGCCGATTTTAACTGGGATGCTATTTTAGACGTAGTTAAGCGCAATAAAATTACTTTTAAAGCCATCACTAAGTATCCTGAAGTAAAGCGTGATTTCGCCTTATTATTGGATGATAGCGTAACTTTTGAGTCAATTTATAAATTAGCGAAACAAAGCGAAAAGCAATTACTAAAATCTGTAAATCTTTTTGACGTTTACCAAGGGAAAAATCTTCCTAAAGGAAAAAAGAGTTACGCGGTGAGTTTTACACTTCAAGATGAAAATAAAACGTTAACCGATAAGCAAATTGATAAAATAATGAACAAACTGCAATCGAGTTTTGAAAGACAACTTGGTGCAGAATTAAGATAGTTAAACACCTGTTAAATATTAAAAGTCGGCCATGGCCGGCTTTTTTTGTGTTTAAAAATGTTGTATATTTAGTTAGAACATTAAACTCAATAATATTATGACAGATTCAAACTATATAAAAGTATTCAGTGGAGATTTTATCGTTGTAAAACGAATCATTTCCGATTTAGAAAACGAAAACATAACTGCTGTAGTTAAAGACGAGACCGAATCTGCTAGATTGGCCGGTTTTGGAGCATCAGTATATGGACATCAAGACATTTACGTTCACAAAGACGAACTGGCAAAAGCAACTTCTATTATTGAAAATATAAACTTAGAGATAGAACCTTAACATAGTTGTTGGCGCACACGAACAAACTTAACTGATTTTTAACGCTTTACAGCTTTCATTACATTTTAATATTTACTATATTGTAGGAATAAACTTTTTAAAACAAACTAAAATGAAAAACTACATTAAAGTATTTACAGGAAATCTCAATGATGTACAGCGGGTTTACAATAATTTAGCAGAGCTAAACATTTGCGCTGTAATTAGAGCCAAATCTAAGTTTGAACGTGTTAATTATCCAGGCGATCTAAACCAGACCATACAGGATATTTTAGTACATCAAGAGGAAATTGATCGTGCAACGGAAGTTCTTGATAATTTAATGGGTAAAAATGCTTCTGCAATAGCAAGAGGTAATTCTAAAAGTAAACCAAACCGTAATAAACATTATGCGTAATGCTTAATTAATTATTTTGGTTTTTCATTTTTATTATTTTTTATCTCAACTAAACACAAAAATTTAGTTTTAAGTACAACAAGTTAAAACTACAATGATTTACCACGACCCCAAAGGACTTTTTTTTTAAAAGGTCCTTTTTTTTTATGCTTATAATTGAAAACAAGAAGTAAACCTGTTATTCATTTTTTAGCAAAAAAAAAGTTTATTGAAACTAGGTTCCAATAAACTTTTATTATAATTTATGTTCAGGTTTATACCGTGTACATTTTGTCACGTAATTCTTTAATGTTTTTATCCTGCATATACTCATCGAACGTTGTATAACGGTCTATAACACCATTTGGAGTTAGTTCTACTACTCTATTGGCAACTGTTTGTGCAAACTCATGATCGTGAGTAGTGAATAAAATAGTGCCTTTAAAATTTGTAAGTGAGTTATTAAATGCGGTAATACTTTCTAAATCTAAATGGTTTGTAGGCTCGTCTAATTGTAAAACATTAGCTCTCATCATCATCATTCTAGATAGCATACATCTTACTTTTTCACCTCCAGATAATACAGACGATTTTTTAAATGCTTCCTCACCACTAAAAATCATTTTACCAAGGAAACCACGAATATTTACTTCTTCGCGTTCTTCCTCTGTTGTTGCGTATTGACGTAACCAATCGATTAAAGTAAGTTCATTATTAAAAAAGGCATCATTATCTAATGGTAAATAAGATTGCGTTGTGGTTACACCCCACATAAATTTACCTGAATCTGCTTTTTCATTATTATTTAAAATTTCATAAAATGCCGTTGTCGCTCTAGAATCTCTAGAGAACACTACCACTTTATCGCCTTTAGCTAAGTTTAAGTCAATATCTTTAAAAAGCAATTCACCTTCTAACGATGCTGTTAAACCTTCAATATTTAAAATTTGATCTCCAGCTTCTCTTTCACGTTCAAAAATAATAGCAGGATAACGACGACTAGTACGTCTAATATCTCCAATATTTAATTTCTCAATCATCTTCTTTCTACTGGTTGCTTGTTTACTTTTTGCAACGTTGGCAGAAAAACGACGTATAAACTCTTCTAATTCTTTTTTCTTCTCTTCGGCCTTCTTGTTTTGTTGTGCATGTTGGCGTGCTGCTAATTGAGAAGACTCGTACCAAAATGTATAGTTACCCGAGTAATGGTTTATTTTTCCGAAGTCAATATCAGAAATATGTGTACAAACCGCATCTAAAAAGTGTCTATCATGCGATACTACAATCACACAACTATCATAATTAGCTAAAAAGTTTTCTAACCAAGAAATGGTTTCGTAATCCAAATCATTGGTAGGCTCATCCATAATTAGCACGTCTGGATTTCCGAATAACGCTTGTGCAAGTAATACACGTACTTTTTGTTTACCATCCAAATCGGCCATTAATGTATAATGAAAATCTTCTTTAATCCCTAAGTTAGAAAGCATAGATGCAGCATTACTATCTGCATTCCAACCATCCATTTCTTCAAATTGAACCTGAAGTTCACCAATTTTCTCAGCATTTTCATCTGTATAATCAGCATATAGTGCATCAATTTGAGTTTTAATGTCGAATAAAGGTTTATTCCCCATTAAAATAGTTTCTAACACTGTGCTCTCGTCATATAAGTTGTGGTTTTGTTCTAAAACCGACATACGCTTACCTGCCTCCAACGAAACATGCCCAGAGGTTGGTTCCATTTTACCCGAAATAATCTTTAAAAAAGTAGATTTTCCCGATCCGTTTGCACCGATAATACCATAGCAATTGCCATTATTGAATGTAGTGCTCACTTCATCAAATAGAATACGTTTTCCGAATTGAACAGAAAGATTTGAAACTGATAACATAAAGTTGTTTATTTTTTTGCAAAAGTAGAAAAATTCATTGGTAAGAAGAAACTTCGACGCCCTATTTTTTAACTCAGCACTTTGTTTAATCTATTATAAGTCTAAATAACTTTTAACAACGCATTAACAGCAGATTATAAAAACAAGGCATACTTTTGTTGTACAAACACTTTACCTAATTAAGGATTTTTACATGAGAGTATTATTTTCAATATTATCAATTGTACTTACAATATCAAGCTGCAAAAATAGCGCTCACAACGAAAGCGATGATTTTGCTTATATTGGAGGTGAAATTATAAATCCTATTGAGAACACCATAATTTTAGAGAGTAAAAACAAAACTATTGATACCATTAAACTTGATGGACGAAATCGTTTCTTTTACAAAATAGATAACTTCTACCCAGGCATTTACACCTTTAGGCACGGTAGCGAATATCAAATGATTATGCTTGAACCTAATGATAGTTTACTGTTTAGGTTAAATACTTTTGATTTTGACGAATCTTTAGTTTACACAGGTCGTGGAGCAAGACAAAACAATTTTTTACTTAACGAGTTTTTAGAAAACAAAAAAACTGAACAAGCTGTCCGTAAATTTAGATCACTTAGCCCAGAACAATTTACATCTAAATTAGATTCTATAAAACAATCTCAAATTGCACAATACAATAAATTCAAAAAGAAGAACGATGTTAGTGATGCTTTTGAGAATTTAATTTTACAGCATATTAATTATTCGTATTACGCGAGCAAAGAAACCTACCCTTTTAGAAGCGATAGAAATCAAATAGAGCAAATTTTTAAAACATTGCCTAAAGATTTTTATGCTTACAGAAATGATATAGATTATAACAATGCTAAACTAAAAGACTTTATTGCTTATAAATGGTTTTTAAAATCGAACGTTAGCAACCTTGCGCTCAATGAGCATATGGACCATTGCAGCAAAGACGATTTTAAAAAGGGGCGTTCACTTTGCTTTAACTTAGATAGACTTAAACAAATAGATAGTTTAATTTCTGATAAAGGTTTAAAAGAAGAGTTACTTTACCATTACACAGTTAAGTTTTTATCATTAAGTGATGATACTGAAGAAACCAATACCATTCTTAAAAATTATTTAGCGAAAACAGAAAATGATAAAGGCAAAAAGATGATTATTAACTTTGCCGAAGCTGTTAGTAAATTAAATGCTGGAAACAGTTTACCAAATCTTGACATTATAGATTATAAAAATAATTCTAAAGATTTAAGTGATTTGGTTAATGGTACAACGGTAATTACGTTTTGGTCTAACACGTATTACGATCATTTTAAAAGTAGCCACCACAAATTAAACCGCTTAAAATTAAAATACCCAGAAGTAACATTTGTAAGTATTAATATTGACACCTATAACGTAAACAAAGCCAAACGTGCATTACAATCTAATGGTTTTGTAAGTGGAAACGAATACTTCTTTAAATCGCCAAAACTGGCTACAGAAGCTTTAGCTATTCACCCAATGACAAAAACCTTCATTATCAATAAAAATAAGAAGATTGTTAATGGGAATACTAATATTTTTTATGGCAAGTTTGAAGAGCAACTTGTTGGCTTACTAAAAAGATAATGTATTACAATTTATAGTGATTCATTAACATTTTTTCGTAAACCTTATCCGGAAGAATACGCTTTAATACAACAGAAAATTTTTGCATAAACGCCCCCACTTTGTAATGTATTTTAGGGTTTTTAGTATTGATAATATTTAAAACTGCCTGAGCCATTTCACCTGGGTCGCTTCCGCCTTCAACATGAGAATCCATTAAACTTAACGTATCGCCATATGGTTTTTTATATGGTGAATTTTCTAGTAATGGTGCATGATATCTACCCGCAGCAATATTAGTTGCAAAATCACCAGGAGCAACATTGGTCATTTTAATATTAAAATTCTTTAACTCCATTCTAAAAGCTTCAGTAATTAATTCTAAAGCACCTTTACTCGCACTATAAACGCCACGATAAGGTAAACCCATATAGCCCGCAATAGAAGTAACATTTATAATTAAACCCGCATTTTGCTTTCGCATTTGAGGTAAAACAGCTTTAATCACGTTTATAGGTCCGAAGAAATTAGTATCAAAATTATTTTTAATTTCTGCATCCGGAATTTCTTCAATTGGTCCGGTAATTCCTGCACCTGCATTATTAACAACAACATCTAGCCTACCCTCTTTCTCAATAATTGTAGAAACGGTTTCTAAAATAGTTTGGTTGTCTTTTACATCTAAAGCCAAAATAGGAAATTTACTTTCCTTATATTTTTCTGGACTTCTGCTGGTTCCGTAAACAATAAATCCTCTTGTTTTTAAAAACTCACCAATAGATTTACCTATTCCCGAAGAACCCCCTGTAATTAATACAACTTTAGACATAATTTTTAGAATGATATTTTGAGTACAAAATTAACAATGAATTTTAATATACCGCTTAATTTATAAGATAGTTTTAAAAAGAAGAAACGCTTTAAAACTAAAAAATCTCGATAAGCATAAGCTTTCAAGATTTCAGTTTATTGTATAAAAAAAGGCAAGCTACCTACATCACACTGCTACAACCATTTACCTTTGCTGCGTTCCCGCCCTGGAGGATTCAACAGGAGCTAGTTGTGTAGGACTTGCCGGGTGCAAATATACAACCTTTTAAAAAATTCACAATATTTTTTTACTCTGATTTTAAATAAATATCTTGCTTAAAATTTAAAGCTCGAAATGAAAACATTCAAACACTTAATAATCATATTTTTAAGCACAATAATTATTGCTTGCGGATCTAATAACGGACTCAAAAAAAATGATTTCAGCGTCATAACAAACGCCGAAAAAGGCAATATTTCAGTAAATGAGACTCTAAAACTAAGTTTAGAAAACAAAAAAAGTCATAAAATCGACTCTGTTTCTTATACTTTAGACGGTAAGCAAATTGATGACAACTTCGATTTAAGTAATTTTAAATTAGGAAAGCAAACTGTAGAAGCTACCGTTTACTTTAATGGTGAAAAGCAAACGATTACTACTTCGGTTACTATTTTGAATAATGAATCGCCAAAAATATTCACTTACAATATTTTAAATGAATATCCACACGACATTACATCTTACACGCAAGGTTTAGAATTCTATAATGATACTCTTTATGAAAGTACAGGCCAACACAAAGAATCTAAACTTAGAAAAGTAGATTATAAAACAGGTGAAGTATTTAAAAACATAAATTTAGCCGATGAGTTTTTTGGTGAAGGTTTAACCGTACTAAATGATAAAGTTTACCAATTAACATGGCAAAAAGGAACAGGTTTTGTTTACGATGCGAATACGTTAGAGAAGTTAAACAGCTTTAAATACGCTAACAGTAAAGAAGGCTGGGGATTAACACACAACGACAAATCGATTTATAAAAGTGATGGTACCGAAAAAATATGGTTATTAAATCCTGAAACTTTAGTCGAAGAAGAATATATACAAGTATTTACCAATAAAGGTAAAATTATTGGCATCAACGAAATGGAATGGATTGATGGTAAAATTTTCGCAAAC
The DNA here is from genome assembly GCF_009796825.1 of Algibacter sp. L3A6. Classification (GTDB taxonomy): domain Bacteria; phylum Bacteroidota; class Bacteroidia; order Flavobacteriales; family Flavobacteriaceae; genus Algibacter. The sequence continues at coordinate 2,963,259 of NZ_CP047030.1, read as the reverse complement.
CGCTATCAAAAAGATGGTGTAGCTATTATTAACCCGAAAAACGGTGCAGTTATAGGTGTAATAGACTTTTCTCCATTAAAGAAACTTGTAACCCAACACGATGGTTTAGATGTTTTAAATGGCATTGCTTACAACCTTAAAACTAAAACCATATTTGTAACAGGTAAACGTTGGGATAAATTATTCGAAATAGAAATTGTAGAGAAATAATAACTTATTAGGATTCTACTTTTTCTTCAAATCGAAATAAAGCAAAAGCCACAGGAACAAATAGTAAACCAACAACAATAAAAAGTCCGAAAGCATTTTTTAAGCCAAAAGCATGTGCTAAATAACCAATTAATGGTGGTCCGATAAGCATTCCTGCAATGGCGTAGGTTGTTATTATTGAAATTGCCATACCTGGTGAATATTTTTTAGAACTTCCCGCTAAAGACATGGTAAGCGGAAAAAAGGCGGCTGTACCAAAACCAACTAAAAAGAAACCAAATAAAGCGGTCCAGAACTTAGGTAGCAAAACTGCCATAGAAATACCTATAACAATTAAAGTACTGCTTAAAAGATAGGTTTTTAAAACACCTATTTGGGTTACCAACCTATCGGAAAAGAAACGAGATAATGCCATGGTTGTCATAAACATTAAATAGCCATAAGTAAAAACATCTTCTTTTAAAACTTCTTTAAAGTAAACACCACTCCAGTCGAACATACCACCCTCGCAAATGGCTGCAAAAAAGACGATAATACCCAAACACATAATATACGGATCGGGTTTACTCATTATCAATTTATTTCCAGAAGGTGCTTTATCATTTTTTAAAGTGAATTTGTAAGTTGCTAGAGCCACAGTTATTGTAAATATGGCTATACTCAATAAGTGCGTTCCAATAGGCACTTCAAACTTCACCATTAATGTCGAAAATAAAACCCCGAACAGGCCTCCTGTGCTCCAAAGTCCGTGAAAAGCTCCTACTACCCGCTTTTCAAATTTCTTCTGTAGAGTGATGGATTGTGTATTTATAGAAATATTTAAAATCCGTAGGCAAAATGCAAAGCTAGAAATAGCCAAAACCAAACCTATTGTTGTGGTTGCAAACCCTATCATTGCCAATGATATTGAGAAAAAAACAAAGGCAAATATTAACGGAACACGACTATCAAATTTAGAAACCAACCAGCCTGATATCGGTAAACCAATTAAAGAACTTATTGGCATAGCGATAAGTATGGTTCCCAGTTCGGCTTCGTTTAAATTAAAAAACGTTTTTATGGTAGGAATTCGCGATGCCCAAGAAGCAAAACAAATTCCTGATAAAAAAAAGTAAACACTTAAAGCTATGCGCTGTTTAACTCGTAATTCCATTCTAAAAATATTACATTTTTGAAGCTACAAAAGTAGTGTAACATTTTATGATTTAAACAACGTTTCATGCATTACTTATGCACAGCACTTTGCGTACAAGGGCAATTGCTTATACCTTGTAGAAAATCTAAACCAATAGTAATTACATGCGTTCCTGAGTTATAAGACGACAACCCATTCATGGTTACTTGGTAAGAATACCCAAAATAGAATATATTCTTTTTAAAACCAGCCATTGGTCCAATATTTAAAGGTTTCATTAATTGATCGTTAAGAAAACGGTATGAAATACCAGCCCAATAATAGTCTTCATTTCTGCTGTATTTACGCATTTTAAAGTTGATATCGGTTGCAGAACGTTTATCACTTGCAAACATTTGATAAAAAATTGAAGGCTCGAATTCGATGCCACTTTTCTTTGGCCCTTCAAAAGTATAACCTGAATATATTTGATAGTTTAAAAGTAAATTTGGTTCTAACGCTCTAAAATCTTCAATTTGTTTAGCAAGTACATTGTTTGCATTAAAACTTAAAAAGAAACCATGATTACGATATAAAGCACCAACATCAAAGTTTTGATTTGATGTTTTTCTATCGTCAGTAACAAACGGATCTATTACCGGGTTTTCAATAGTGGTATTAAATTTATCAACGTCAATTCTGAAATTATTAATGTTGAAAGAAATACCAAAAGACAAATATTGCTTAGAATAATAATCTAAAATAAGATGGTGAGCAAACGAGAATTTAGCACCCGTTTGAATGGTGTATCCGTTTCTATCATTATACAAAGACACACCAACACCAGAACGATCGGCAATTCTAAAATCCGCATAAAGCGATTGATTATCGGGTGCATCTTTAATACCAACCCATTGCGTTAAACCATTAGCTCTTAGTCTTAAGTTATCGCCAATTCCTGCATAGGTTGGCGATATTACAAAATCGTTTTCAGCTAAATGTTGCGTAAAAACTGGTAAATTAAGTTCCTGACTATAAGCATTTGCTACAACTGCAAGGAATAGATATATAAATATTTTTTTCATTTGAATTTCTTTTGAGCTAAACATTAATAGACTTGTCTTCATTACCTATACAGTGTAAAATGTCCAACAAACTCACGGTTATTTCTACTATCATTCAGTTTTACTACATACCAGTAATCTCCAGAAGGTAGTTCTTTACCATGATATTCTCCGTTCCATTTTTGTCCAGCTTTTAACTTAGCCACCACACGTCCATAGCGATCGAAGATATCGAAAGTTAAATCGTTGTAAATTGATGTACAACCTGGTCCCCATTCATCTAAAACACCATCGCCATTTGGCGTAAAGTAATTAGTAATACAAACATCAACAAATTCAAAATACAATGTTGCTGTTGCAATACAACCATTTCTATCGGTTACCGTTACCGTGTAATCTCCAGATTCGTAATAAATAAATGAACTAGTACTACCGAAAGACTCTCCGTTTAAAGTAAACTCGTAAGGTGCTTCTCCTCCTGTTGCTGTTGCAACGATTTCATTTAAACCACCAGCTTCTATACCTAATAATAAAGGTTGAATAGCATTAATATCAAAAAGCGCTGTACGCTTGATACAACCATTAGTATGTCTTACATCTATATAATGCCCAAGACCTGCAGGCACATTAGTAAATATGTTACTAGCTTGATATGCACCTCCATTTAATGAGTAATCTAAATCGGTTAAATCGGTTATGCTTTCATCTACAGAAACAGTTACTGTATTAGTAGATGTATTGTTTGAACAACCATACTCAAGCTCAGCTTCAGGGTTAATTAATACCGCTTCTGGGAATGAAATATTCCATTCAGTTTCACAACCTAAATTATCACGAACATAAACAATATGATCGCCACCACTTAAGTTAGTAAAATCGAATTGTGTTTGAGTTGCTCCTCCTAATGTATAACCAGCAGTAAGATCGTCTAGAACAACGCTATATGGCATTTCGCCACCAACAAGGTCTACACTAAATTCACCATCCATATCACCGTCACAAACTTCAGGGAAAGTAGAATTTGGAACAAGACTTAACACAAGAGGTGTAGCATCTTCAACTTCGAAATCTATAATTACAAAACAGCCTAATTCATCTTGAACAATAGCTTGGTATATTCCTGGAGCTAAATCATCGAAAGTAGGATCGTCAAAGAATTGATCTAATCGAGGTGAAATAGCATATTTAATAATACCTGTTCCGCCTGTTGCTGTAATATCTAAAACACCATCATCTGAAGCCGGACATGTTACATCTGAAACAACATAACTTACAGTTAAAGGATTTGTAGGTCCTGTAATCGCAACTGGAATACTTGTTTCTAAACAATCTCCACTTTCAACCTCAACTAAATAATTTCCTTCAGTAAGTCCTGTGAAAACACCTGGACTATTTTGAGTTGGCGCTGGAGTAATATCGGTTCCAGAACCATCTTGTAAAGTATAGATATAGTTTCCTAAACCACCTGATGCTGTGGCAATAATAACTCCTGTAGTATCACCAGTACAATTAATAGTTGCATTAGTTGTATCTAAATCTACTTCCAAAGGAAGTAATGCATCTACAGTAATCTCGTTTGATACGTTTGCTGTACAGCCGTTTGCATCTCTAACAAAATAAGCATAAACTCCTGGTGCAGCATCGAAAGTAACACTAGATACAAACGTACCTAATACTGTTGCAAAATCACTAGTTTCACTATATTCATAAGCGCCAGTTCCTCCTGATGCACTTAAAGTTAACGCTGCACTATCGATACAAGTTGGTGATGTAGATTTTGCTAATACTGCTTCTACTTCTGTAGGTGCTGCAATTATAATATCTGCTGATGTTTCACTACAACTATAACCATCGGTTACGGTTACATTATAAGTTCCTGCGCCTAATCCTGAAAACAATGTTCCTGTTTGTGGACCAGATGAAGTTACCGTTGGTGAAACCATATTAAGTGTATATGTGTAGTTGCTACCTTGTCCGCCTACTGTACTAGTAACCGTTATAGTTGAATTACTATCTCCAAAACAGTTTAGCAAAGTAATATCTGCACTCGCTGTTAAATTAATTGGCGTTGGATTTACTAATAATACATCAATAGAATCTTCACAACTTGAGCTATCTTTCACAGTAACTGTATAATTTCCGGCAACTAAACCTGTAAAATTACTTTCAGCTCCAAACGGTACTACAACCGTTCCGCCCGTATTTGATAACTGGTATTCATAAGCACCTGGCCAACCACCTGTAGCACTTGCCGAAATAGAACCATCGTTATTACCCGTTACACACGTAATAGCTGTATGTGTTTCTGATATAGCTAAAGCTGCTGTTGGTGCAGTAATTGTAAAGTTTTTATTTACTGTACAAAAAGGAGCATTTGATAAAGTAGATGTAATACTATATGTTCCAGATAAAAGTCCTGAGATATTAACTGGTCCAGCGTTTGTTGCTGTTCCGGTTGTAACCGAATTACCTAAATAATCGAATACCTCATAATTAAATGCTCCTGCATTATCTACAGGTGTAGGTGTTCTATCTATAAAAGTAACATCAACACTACCATCATTAGCACTAAAACAAGTAACATCAACTACATTATCTACAGTAAGATCAAATGTATCAGGGTTACTAACATAGTGTACATCTTGTACCATACAACCCGTATCCAAATTAACAACTGTAGCTAAATAATTACCAATTGATAAACCTGTAAAGTTTCCTGTTGTATTCACTTGGCTATAAACTCCGCCGTTTACACTACCAACAACATCTTCTAAAGTGAATTGTAAGTTTGTTGGTGTACCTCCTGATGTTGTTACAGAAATTGTAACATCTTCATCATTTGTACATGTAATAGCATTATCAATAGTAATTGTTAAATCATCTAAAGAAATAAATGGATTAACTGAAGCCGAAGTAGAACCTAAACATCCTTTATCGTCATATACGTTTATTGTGAATGTTCCTCCTAAAGTATTAGTTACAGTGTAAACATTACTAGAATTAGATTGAACAACAACACCATCGGCATCTCTAATAAATTCATAAGTAATAAAATTACCAGAACCACCAGATACACCTGCTAACGTTATTGTAGCGTAGTTTGATGTATTTGTATTTGCTACACAAGCAAACTCTTCAACTGTTGGTGTTGGAACCACAATAGCAGTTGGCGTACCTACTGATACAATTTCTGTTTCGGTACAACCTCTTCCTGAAGTTACCTCAACTGTATAGTTTCCTGTTGGTAAACCTGTAAATACATTTGAGCTTTGCGCAGTTACCGTTATTGGTCCCGCAATAATAGCGTAAGTGTATAAAGGATTATCATTAGATGCATCTAAATCTACAGTAATAACACCATCGCTATCACCAAGACACGTAACACCTATTGCTGTTGCTGTAAAGCTAACCGGAGTTGCTTGATCTAAATTAACATCAACTGTATTTGTACAGTTTGTTACTGTATCTGTAATAGTTACAGTATAGTTCGTTAAGGCAGCAAGTCCTGAAAATGTATTTCCTGTTTGTGTTATTCCTGCTGAAGGATTAATACTGAATGCATAAGAACCAGAACCTCCAGTACCCGATACTGTAATCTCTCCATCGTTTACATTACAACTTGGTAATGCTTCGATAGTAGATGTAACATCTATAACATCGTAGACAGTTATTGGCGTTGCATTTGTAAATGTACAACCGTTACCATCTTTAATAGTTACAAAGTACGTTCCTGGATTGTTAACAGAGAATGTTGTACCTGCTTGAAAGCCTTCCCCTATAGAATACTCAAACGGCACAACACCTGTTGGATTGGTTACTGTAAATGAGTAAACATCCCCTGTTAAATTACATTGATTTGATGCAAAAGTTGGAACATCTACCGTTGGTAAAGCATCGGTAGTGATCACGACATCTATAGAATCGGTACAACCATTGCTATCCATAACCCAAACATCCCAATTGGTGTTTGTTGCTGGGTCTAAAGTAGCGCTTGCACTATTTGTATAATCTCCTGTACTTGGTACCACTCCGTCTTCAACAAAAGCATATTGATATGGTGCTGTACCATTGGTTGCCGTTACACTTACTTGTGCACCAACATTACAATTTGCATTAATATTAGTTGCTTCTACAAGTGTTAATAAAGCAGGCTCGCTAACATTAATAGTTGCCGTACTTGTACAGTTTGTAGCCTCATCGGTAACTATTATAGTTTGGTTACCAACAGACAATCCTGTTAAATTTATAGTCGAACTTGTTTGTCCCGTTACTGCTGTACCTCCATTTATAGTATAACTATAAGTAGTTGCAAAGTTAGCTACTGTAAAATCTACAGCGCCATCGTTTCCAGATGTACAACTTACATCGTCTACTAATAATCCTGATACTGTAATATTAGTAACTGGGGTTATAGTATAAGACTCTGTATAATAACATCCACTAGCATCGGTAACTGTAAACACATAATCACCAACTGCTAATCCTGGGAAAACACCAGTTCCGTTTGATGCAACACTTGCTGCAGGAGATATAATTTCAAAAGTAAATGGAGCAATACCATTTGTTACTGTTAAAGTTACCTCGCTTGTTGTAACATCGCAAGTAATAGCTGTTGCAGCAAAATCCAAATCGGTTGGAGCATCTGTTGGAGGCACCACCACATCTTCTGAAGTTGCACTAATACAACCATTGGCATCTTTTACAAAAGCTGAAACTGTTCCAGAATTGTAAGTATTAAATGTATTTGTAGATGTATAATTTGCACCACCATCAAAACTGTAAGTATAAGGTGATGTACCACCGCTACCTGTAACAGTTACAATAGCTTGCTGTGTTGCGTTTCCTGCTCCACATGTTAACTCTTGTGTTAAAACTCCAGAACCTGTAACAATTGTAGGTTCTGTAATAGCAACTGAAACCGGAAGAGACTCACAATTTTTGCTATCTCTGACAACAATATCGTAAGATCCTTGGCTTAAATTACTAAATACATTTGAAGCCTGAAAAGCACCACCATCGATACTATATTCAAAAGGAGCTACGCCTGCTGTTGCTGTAACAGTAATACTTCCGTCTGCACCTAGATTACAAGTGACATTAGCTTCAACTGTAGTTAATGTTGGAATGATTGCATCTTCAACAACAATTACTCCAGATTCCGCGATACAATTTTGTGTATCCGTAACTCTAAATTGATATACTCCACTTGTAGCTGCCGTGTAAGGCGAACCAGCTATGGCAACATAACCACCACTATTATAATCAACTTCATAAGTATAAGTTCCTGTTCCTCCAGAAGGTGTTAAATTGATAGTAGCACCAGGTGTTACTGTACAATCTATTTCTTTTGAAAGATTAGCATCTAATAAAATTGGTGCGTTTACAACATAAGTACTTGTTGCAATACAACCATTTCCATCTTGGACACTTAAAGTATAAGTTCCCGCAGTCGTAATACTAAAATTAGGACTAGATTGGTATGCACCACCAATACTATAAGTTAAAGGTGTAATAGCTGTACTAGTACCTTCAACTAAAATTATATTAATAGCTGTTCCATCAAAACATTGTGGAGCCACTGTATCTAATGTTGGTTCCGGATCTTTAATAATAGTTTCCGGTTCAAACTTAACACAACCGTAAGCATCTCGGACATATACATCGTAAACTCCTGCTGCTAATTTAAATGTATTAGAAGTTCCCCAAGCTGTATCGTCTACACTACCTCCTGTTAAAACAGTCTGATATTCGTAAGGCGATGTTCCGTCTTTAGCTATAGCTGAAATAATACCCAACTCATTACAAGTTTCATTTTTTGTAGATGAAGCTGATATGCTTAATTCAATAGCAGATTCTGTAATGTTAAATGAATCTGTAACTACACTACAACCTGCGTTAACTCCGACAGTTTCTTCAATAACTATAATATAATTACCAAAATCTAATAGACCTAAATCTGTAACTGTTAAAGTACCATTGGCAGGTACAGTTCCTGTTCCAGATACACCTGTTGTTGTAACAGATTGAGAATTATAAATTTCATAATTAACAATGGTATCAATACCATAAACACTGTTAATATCAAAAGAAACGGTACCATCTGCACTACCTGTACAAGTAATGTTGTTAGGAACAATTGAAGTTGTTGTTAATGATGAGCTTGTTGGCACTGCTGTATCCGATGTTTCATAATAATAACATCCTGTTAATTCGTCAAAAACAATAAATGTATAAGTTGCTCCTGGAATTAAACCTGTAAAAGTTGTTTTTTCACTACCAACAGCGTCTTCATCTTGCCATGGTCCACTTGTTGGTGACGTATACACCATCCCTGACCCTTCATAAATTGCAAAATGATAAGGTCCGTTACCCGTTAAAAGTGATCCTATCGATACCTCAGCAGTTCCGCCGGTTAAACAATCTGCAGTCGTGTTTATATCAATGTCTAAATTATCTGGTGGAGATGCTACCAATATATTTTGTTCCATTACAGAACAACCATTCGCATCGGTAATTATAATTTCATATAAACCAAAATCTACAACTTCAAAGACCTGACTTGTACCTGGTTGGTTAGCTATTTCTACATCGTATCCATTTACACCTGTAACATGGTAAGAATAATTAGCTGTACCACCACTAACTGAATTTATAATAATTTGACCTAAAGAAACACCACCTGCTGCACAAGTAATTGGATCTACATCAAAATCTAAAATAATTGGATCTGGCTGTGTTATATTAATGACTTCAGTATCTGTACAACCTTTAGCATCGGTTACTGTAATAATATAATCTCCTGCTGCTAAACCTGAAGTTTGCGTTCCATAATCTGTACCTGTAGTTGTATTAGTTACATTTATTTCAAATGGCGCTAAACCAACCGAAGGATCTATAGAAATATCTATTGCCGCAGTTTCTTCCGAAGCACATGCAATATCTTGAGTTTGGGTTACACTTAAAATTACTGGATCTGCAACTGGTGTAACTGTTACACTATTTGTTACAATATCACAACTGTTGGCATCTGTTATTCTAAATTGATACGTACCTGCTGTAGTTGTTGTATAAGGTGAACCTGAAATGGTAGAGTAACTGACACCACCATCATCACTTACCTCATAAGTGTAAGTTGCATTTCCTCCTGATACTGAAATATCAATAGATGCTTCAACAGGTAAAGAACATGTAAGATCTTCTGTTAATAATACACTTGCACTAAGTGGTGCATAAACATCTGTTGTTGTTGCACTTGTTGCTATACATCCATTACCATCTTTAATTGTGATAGTATAATTTCCTGGAGTATTTACTGTAAATGTAGGACTGGTTTGAAAAGAAGCACCGCCATTAATACTATAAGATAATGGAGCGATTCCTGTACCTGAAACTGTAAACGTAAATCCTGAAGCTGCAGTACATTGGTTAGATACCGCTGGCGCCGTAACTGTTGGACCTGTTTCTGCTATAATGGTAACTGTTGTAAATTCTGTACAACCATTAGCATCTTTAACATACACGTCCCAAATTAAATTGGCTGCCGTACTTGTATTTACAGTAATAACGTTACCACTATTATAATCTGCTGCCGCAGGTATTGCTCCTGTTAAAACTGCCGCATAAGTATAACTTGGTGTTCCGTCATTTGCTGTAACCGTTATTTGTGAATTATAATTATTACAATGTACATTAGTTGCAACTGCAGATAAAGATAAAGGTGTTGCTGGCTCCGTAATGTTAATGGTTTCGGTAGCTGTACAACCCGTAGTTTCATCTGTTACAACAATAGTTTGATTTCCAGCAGGTAAGCCTGTTAGTGTAATTGTTGCATTTGTTTGCGCTGTAAAAGCTGTACCTCCATTAATAGTGTAAGCATAAGTTGAGGCAAATTCCGCTACTGAAAACTGAACACTTCCAGTAGTATCGCCACTACAAAGTACATCGCTTAATTTTAAACCTGTAACGGTAATGTTTGTAACAGGATCGATAGTATAAGATTCTGTATAATAACAACCGTTAACATCTGTTACTCTAAACACATAAGTTCCTGCAGTTAGATTATTAAAAACATTAGATGTTTGTTGTGTTACAATAATTGGTGAAGGAGAAATAGTTTCATATTGTAAAACTCCTACTCCATTGGTAGCCGTTATAGTTGCTGTAGCTTCTGTTGCTAAACACGTAATATCGGTTACTGAAACAGATAAATCTGTTGGAGGGTTTAAAGGTTCAATAGAAATATTTTGAGCTGCTGTTAAACAACCATTAGCATCCTTAACAACATAAGAAAATGTTTGTGTTGTTCCGTTATCATTAATCGTTAATGAATTATTAGATGTAAACGTTGTACCACCATTAAAACTATACTGATAAGGAGATGTTCCCGTTGTTGGAACAGCAATAGTAATTGTGGCATCTTCTTTTGTATTAGTTGCACTACAACTAAACTCCGTTGCATTTGCTGTCGCTGCTAAAGTGGTTGGTTCTGTAATAGTAACACTTACCGTATTTGTACAATCTTTACTATCTTTTACATAAAAACTATAAGTACCAGCCGCTAAACCTGTAAAGGTGTTTGTTGCTGAAAACGTTACATTATCATCACTATAAGTATAACCACCAGATCCTCCTGAGCCTGTTAACTGTACTGATCCATCTGAATTACCGTTACAAGTAACATTAACTTGAGAGGCTGAAACTGTTGGAGTTGATATCGCATTTACATTAATAACATTAGATGCTACAACACAACCTTCAGAATCGGTTACTTCAAATTGATAATTACCAGCTGTTGCTGTACTTAAGCTGAATGTGTTTCCTGTTAAAGATACCGTTCCTGTACCTTGTAATAAAGTAACTGTATATGGAGCATAACCTTGAGAAATAGTTCCTGATATTGAAGCTTCTGGAGAGGTTGTACAATCTAATTCTTTTGTTAACTCTACTGCTACTGCTACTTGAGGCGCTATAGTTTCAGCAGGTAAAACAACTGTACATCCGTTAGCATCACGAACTGTAATCGTATAGTTACCTGGTGCTAAATCGTTAAAAGCATTACTATCTTGATAAACTCCAGAAGTAATACTATATTCATAAGGAGTTTGTCCGCCTGCAGCATCTACTACTAAAGCCCCTCCACTTGTTGGGTTATAGCAAAAATTAGAACTCGTACTTAACGTTGCCGTTGGAGCAGTTACACCAGATAGAGTAAGTGTAGTAGTGGCTGTACAATCGTTAGCATCGGTAGCTCTTACTGTATAATCTCCTGCAGAAATATTTGTTAAAATACCATTACTTGGAAAAGTCGATATTAAATTTAATGTTGCCGTATCTAACAATTCGTAAGCATAAGCAGCTGTTCCGCCTGTAGCCGATGCTGTTACTGTAGAACCAGTAATACATGTAATTGGTGTTCCTGAAGCGGTAACTTCAAAAAGCCCTGGCTCAGAAATAGTTTGAGAAAAAGGGAAACTACATGTTTCAAACCGTATCAGCACATCATAAGTGTCTGCTCCTAAACCTGTAATTGTATAAGGAGACGTCATTTGGGTTGTCCAAGTCGTTCCGTTATCTGTAGAATATTCAAATCCTGTAGTGCTATCAAAATTTTGAGCAGCAATACTAATACTTCCATCTGTTGCTCCGTTACAACTTACATCTTCAGATCCTGTTATACTTGCAGAAAAAGCTCTGCCTGAATCTACAACAAAAGGAAACTCTACTTCTGTTATACAACTTCTTGGTAATTGATAAACGGTGATATCATCAATAGCAACATCATTACCATTATTTTGTTGCACATTAGATCTTAATATAAATCGTAGACTAGTGTTAGCTCCTGGATCTAATGTTATTGGTGTTTTTGGATACTCTTCCCATTGATTACTTTTTGGTATTTCTCCCGTACTGTAAGAAGAAATTTCATTACCAGATGCATCAATTAAAGCAACTGCTAGATCAGGATTAGCTCCTGATGTCCCTGATCTCAATAAATTTATAGCGTAAAATTCAACATTAATCGGTTGATTTGGAATTATATTATCTATATACTTTTCGTAAAGTATTTCTGTAGCTGGTATTGTAGATCCTATATTTACAGCTAAAAACCGTCCGTCTGCAGTTGCCGGTGTAGTTGCCGGTGTATGATCTCCAGGTTGAAGCCAACTGCTATATGGACTTACTATTTCTGCTGTAACTGAATAATCTCCATCCTGAATACGAATATTACTTTTACATTGTGTTGCTACAACCTGTCTTTCAAAACAATAATAAGTCGGGTTAATCCCAGGTGAAGAGGTATCTTCACCATATCCAAAGTTTTCATATAATAAATTACTATACGTAGTTACACTTCTTAATTGATAATCTACAGTAATAGTATGAGAACCATTTGGCACATCTAAAAACACAGTTGGATCTGCTGTATTATTATTTGCTACACCATCTAATAAATAGTTATAAGTAAACATATCTACCTCTGAGTTGGTAACTGTTACGGTTGCATCGGCTGTACCATCACAATTAAATTCAGGTTCAGAAATATCTATGGTTGGATCTACTGGCTCAGGATCTAAAGTGATTTCTGGCATGGCATAAATACAATCATTTGCATCCTTAATATATAAGGTATAAGTTCCTGGAGTTACAAAAGCTTCGTTTGAAGTTATCCAACTTCCTTGATTATCAAAACTGTATTCATAAGGAGGTGTTCCGCCTTGTGGATTTGTAATACGTACTTTACCTTCTCCTGAAGGTCCACAACCAGCTAATTCAGACACTCCAGATGATGCTGTTAAAGCATTATCTGGCTGGCTTATTGTAATACTTTCTGGGGTTGAAAAACATTCCGATCCATCGAGAGAATATTTAACTATTGCTTCATAATCTCCTGCGCTAAGATTTGAAAACACAGGATTAGCAACATAAGTAACTCCATTATCAATACTATATTCTAAAGCATATCCGTTTGCGTTAGTGACATCAAATTCAATTTCTCCAGTATTATCGTTATAACATAAAATATCGTTATGATTTACACTAAAAATTGGAGCAGGATTATCTTCTACAGTTATAGACGTCGTGGCAACACAGTTATTAGAATCTACAACTCTAATATCAAAAACTCCTGCAGCCGTAAAATCTATAGTTGGAACGGTTTCAAAATCTGTTGAACCATTTATAAAATAGAAATATGGTGCAGTACCTCCTTCTGGGTATATTGTAATTTCACCATCAGAACAAGTTAAAGGACTTGTTAATGCTGAGGTAGCTGTTAATAATTCCGGATTAATAATTTCAATTATTTCAGAATGAACACAACCATCTTCCGTAGAAATATTAACCGTGTAAAAACCAGGGTTAAGATTTTCAAATTCATAACTACTATCATTAATTGGCCCAACTCCATTAATAATGGTAACTCCACTATAAATTGAAAAGTTATACTGAGCCCTAACATCGTTAGCTGCAAGAACTACATTTCCTTTTTCACCATTACAAAGCGGTTGCTCTATAATAACTGAAGTTGTAAAATCGCGTTCTCTAATTTGTACATCTGGTACTGTAAATATACATGGGTTTGGTGACACACCTACTTGTCTAATATAAACCGTGTAAATATCTGCTGTTGTTACCGTAAACACATTACTATCTTGATAGTTTGTGCCATCAAGACTATATTCATACCCACTTGGTACACCACCTACTACTATTTCTCCATCAGTATTACAATATATATCTCGAGATGATACATTAGGATCTAATATATTCTCGTAAACGTTAAAATAATACTGACTGAAACAACCTCCAGCGTAATTTAAAGTTAATCGATATTGGCCAGCAGTATCAGCATCAAAATTTGGTCCTGTTTGTACTTGATTCCATGTACAAGAATCACTTTCATTAGCACAATCTTGATCTGTTACAGCATCACAACTAGCTTCGTTTAGTTTTTCCCATATCATGGACGATGTATCGGAAATTCCTGTTTGAATTGAAGTTGAATCATTTGCACCACATAAAAAGATGTTTGGAAGTTCCTTTCCATCATTCGGACAAATAACAACCTCATCTGCAAATGGAATTACAGGGTTAGTAACCGTTGTTCCAAAATTAACAACTCTAAAAACCTGAGTAATAGATTGACAAGGTGCTACAGCTTCATTATAAACATAATACGTTCCTGTTTCTGAAACTGTAATAGACTGTGTATTTCCTATAACGGGTGATAATGATTCGCTTGAAGACCATGTATAATTGTTATAACCATCAGCGGCCACTAACTCGGTAGTGGCTCCACACAAAATAACTTCTTCTTCAAAAACACAATCGTTTATATCTGCTAGAAAATTAGTTACTGCTGGATTTAATAAACAGCCTGTATTTTCAGAAAAACTAGGATCATCAGAAATTGTAAAATTCGGATTTAACGTCCCTTTATAAGTTGCAAAAGCTTGATTATCAACCAAATTAGAACAAGCATCACTTAATAAACTACAAGTTGCAACTACAGTTACTGCAAATCTAATTTCTTGAACCGGATCGTTTTCTTCTACAGCAGATGGGTCTACTCTAAAAAGCAACTCTCTTGTAGCTTCGTTATAACTTTCTACCGTAACCCCTGAAGGTAATGATGCAAGATCACTAGGGTAATCAAAAACCACATTGGTTGGTAATATATCTCTAATAAAAAGCTCAGTTGCATTATCATTACCCGTATTTTGGAAACCGATAACATAATTTAATTGATCACCAAGTTCCACTATTTGTCCACCAATATTAGCACCGGTATTATCTTCAACAATTTTAGTAAGTACAATTTTTGGCTCAATAATTTCTACAGCCATTGCGAAAAAGTATGGAAAATACGTGTCTCCACCAGTTTCTAGACGCACAATAGCTGAAGTTGCCTCATTGGCAATAACAGAATTCGAAGGATTAGGAACAGACAAAATACCTGTATCAAAACCTAAAGTATTAGTACTATTTGGATTTCTGTTATTTACAGGTAAAGCACTTAATTGAGTAACAGAACTGTTAAAAAAATTATTTGAAGGACGATCTACTGTGGATAAACTCGATCCATTAAGTCTTAAACGGTCACCTGTAATACGTTTATCCCCTTCTAATGTAGCAAATGCAAAATTAGCTCTTACAGGCGCAGGAGCAGGAACAGTTCTAAACCCACTAATTGAAATATCGGCAAAAGGGTTTTGGGCGGCACTAATGGCACTAAACCCATCGAAACTTGTTATTGATTTACCAGGTAATGTAGGATCTTCATATACTATAAAAAGAGACCAACCTGCTGACTGACCTGTACCGTTTCCAACATTTTGAGATTCACCTACAGCAGATGATACATTGGCAACCGTATAAGTACCCAAATCAGATACAGAGCCAAAAGCTGTAACAACACCAGTAACATCGGCATGGCATGCATAAGAAAAACTATTACCCCCATCAACAGAAGTTGTACCCGCATCATAAATTACAGTACCTGTAATATCATTATAGGCCCCTGTTGGACCTTTTAATTTAACATCTGTTATAGGTTCACTTCCCGGATTAACGGCCGCCCAATACAAATCTGCTCTAACGATACGATAACAATCTGGATTAGGAATAGCCAAATCTGCACTAGACGAACTAAACGTTGATGGATCACTATCAATATCAATATACTGCATATTGACCCTGTTATTATATGCTGAATTGTCATTAAATGCATTATTACTTGGACCAAGAATATTATTACCAATTAAAACAATATCACCTTTAACATCTTGATCAAATCGAGGTGAAAATGGCACATAGTTTTGGGCAAAGGTTTGCAAACTCAATAAAAATAGCAATATTGCTAAACCTTTGTTTTGATAAGTAGTTTTTTTCATAGGGTTGTTGTAGTTATTTACCTTTTTATTTGGTAAATTAATGAAACTATATATTATAATTCTTCACTAATTTTCAATTTTCACCATTGACATTTTACTGTTATATGGTGCGCCGTTTTTGTTCTTTAATGCTCTTGATGCCGTTTCGATATAATCGAATTTTTGATAATAAATGAAATATTTACTGCTAGTAATATCATAAAAGAAATCTATATTAGATTGTCCTGCTGCAACTGCTTTGGTTAAAAAAGCATCTCTTTGAGCTTCATCAGCATGTACTGCAATTACCATATAGTAACCACTTTCCGCATTAGCAACATTTTTCACAATTTGAATATTACTTTGAATATCTCCAAAATCAAAATCACTCTCTGATAATGGTTCCGCACTTATAGCTGTAGACTGCTTAATATATTTTAAAGCAGATCTATCTTTATTGTATCTATCATCTTCGTTTTCATAATTCGCTTTTTTGATACGACGTTTTCTCTCGATATCTGTAGCAATTTTGATACTTTCTAATGATGAAACTAAACGCTCTTGAGCACGTTTTGCTTCTTCCTGCTCTTTATACAAAAGCTCAATAGCATCTAAATAAATAACATTAACTGGATCTTGCTTACTTTTTACTTTTTTACGTCTTTCGTTATATAATTTTTCAATAGCCTTAATTTTTTCATCTCTATTGTTTATAACATTATCAACATCTACCTTTAAGGCTGCTAAAGCTGCATTTTCTGCACTTACACTTTTAAATGGTTTAGGCGCACTTACAATACCTTGATCTCTTAAATCATTTTCTTGTTTTAATTCATCTAAATCTTTTTGTTTACTAGCCATTTTTTCATTTAATCGGCGTAGTAAATCTTCTTGAATAATTTTAGACTCATCAGTCAATTTTGTTAAATCAATCATTGATTGCGTAGCGGCATCCATTGGGGCATTCCCTATAGCTTCAACAATTTCTTCAGCTCTCGATGTATTTTCTGTTTGATTTTTAGCTACTTCATCTGCTTTAGCTTTTGCATCGGCTGCTTGTTGCGCTTTAGCTAACTCATCTGCTTTTGCTTTTGCATCAGCTTCTTGTTGTGCTTTTGCTAACTCTTCGGCTTTTGCTTTTGCGTCAGCTTCTTGTTGCGCTTTTGCTAACTCTTCTGCTTTTGCTTTTGCATCAGCTTCTTGTTGCGCTTTAGCTAACTCATCTGCTTTTGCTTTTGCATCGGCTTCTTGTTGCGCTTTTGCTAACTCTTCTGCTTTTGCTTTTGCATCAGCTTCTTGTTGTGCTTTTGCTAACTCTTCTGCTTTTGCTTTCGCATCGGCTGCTTGTTGTGCTTTTGCTAATTCTTCTAATCTAGCTTTCGCATCGGCTGCTTGTTGTGCTTTTGCTAATTCTTCTAATCTAGCTTTCGCATCGGCTGCTTGTTGTGCTTTTGCTAATTCTTCTAATCTAGCTTTCGCATCGGCTGCTTGTTGTGCTTTTGCTAATTCTTCTGCTTTAGCTTTCGCATCGGCTGCTTGTTGTGCTTTTGCTAATTCTTCTGCTTTTGCTTTTGCGTCTGCTTCTTGTTGCGCTTTTGCTAACTCTTCTGCTTTTGTATCAACTTCTACTTCTTCAGTAACCTCTTCAACTTCGGCTTGCACCTCTACTGTATCAGCTACTTCTTCTATTTCCTTTGGAGCTTCAGCTAACTGTTTTGCTTCCTCTTTTGCTTTAGCATCTGCTTCAAACTGAGCTTTTCTTTCAGCTTTCACTTTTTCACTGGCAACTCTATTAGCTCTAAATTTTTCTTTATCACTTTCCGAAGTTGCTGCACTTGCTTTTCTTTTATTAACAGACTTTCTTTTTTTATTAGATGAAGAAAAAATTGAGCCTTCTTCCTCATCATCACTATAATTATATCTATATTTTTTATTGAATTTATAAGCCAAAGTAATTTCGTGAGAATTTCCAAACTCAGATAATTCCCCCATAGATTGCTCATAATTATACTCTACAGCTATTTGCTTACTAATATTTAAACCTATACCTGCTGAAGCCCCATAAAGTGTATTATAACCCGCTTGCCCCCAAATACCTTTTGGAACAGTAAGCATCATAACTCCTGAAATTACAGTTTGATCTTTTTTAAATTCCGATCTTACTAAACCTGAAAATTTACTGCTATCGAAAAAGCCACTACCTTGCAAAAAGCCTGTATACATAATATGACCTTGTATGCTTTGCTCTGGATTTTCTTCAATGATTTCGGAAGTATTTAAGTTATATGACACCAAATTATTTACAGCTACACCAAAATCGAAAAACATGGTACCGTAGTTTATTCCTGGGTTTATGGTAACTACTGAACTTTTTTCGGTATTATTTAATGCTGAATCTGGAAAATTTGAAACTATTTTACTTTGGTCTATACCACTTTGATAAAATGCAATGTTGGTACCAAAGGTTAAATTGCTATCTCTATCGAAAACCGCATTGTAAGCAAAGTTTAAAATACCTCCAAAATTAGTATACACACCGTTACTCTGTTGAAATAAACCAATACCAACTCCGGTATTTTCGCTAAATCGTCCAGAATAACTTACTAGATAATTTTCTGGTGCATTTTCGAACTGAGCCCATTGTTTTTTATTAGTAATACTGATGTATTTATTTTGTTCTCTTACAAAACTAAAGGTTGGGTTTAATGCATATTTGTTAAACTTCAATGAGTTTCTAACAGGCAGCGTAAACGCAACAACACCATTCTCTTGAGAATGGAGCTGTGTAATTAAACTAAAAAACAGGACGATATGTAGTATACTCTTTTTCACTATTTTATGATCGTTATTGAGCCCTTTTGCTTTTCGCCAGTAGACGTTGTAATGATGTAATAATACACAGGACTGATATTTGTAAAGTCTAATTGATCTACTGGCCAATTATTTTGATAATCATCACTCTTGAAAACAACTTTACCTTGTGTGCTAAATATTACTACTTCGGCATTTGTGCCGCTCACATAATCTTTTGGTATAACCCAAGTATCATTTTCGCCATCATTATTAGGACTAACAATATTCGGAATTAATGCTACATCAGGAAATAAATCTAAAGCCTTTTCTACTTCAAATAAAAATGTTTTTGTTGAAACACAGCCCGAAGTTTGAATAACCTCAACCTTATAATTACCAGATTGTGTTGCTTCGTAACTATCACTATTTGCACTAGCTATTAAGGTTTCATTTAAATACCATTTAAATTCTGGATCTACTGCTGTTGTACTTGCGGTAACTACTAAATTTTCTTCCGCTTCAATACTATTAAATTCTGGCACGTCTATACTTGCTGTAAAATCTGTGTTTATAATTTCTATTGATGCACTACTAGAACAACTTCCAAGATCTACACTCACAGAATACATGCCTTCTGTATTGGTTGTATACATTTGGCTTGTTGCTCCTTCGATTTCTGTACCATTTAAATACCATTGGTATGCATTACCATTTATAGAAGTTAAGGTGGTTGGACCTTCGGTAGCACAATAAGGAATATCTACACTCGAGTTTATATCAAATGTTGCAGTGCTAGAGACTATTTCGCTAACGGTTACTCTATTTGAAAATGAATTTGAGGTACAAGTACCATAATCAGTTTCTACAAAATAAACACCTGCTGTATCTACAGCTAAAGTACTTCCCGAAGCAATAAAAACAGATGTTGTTGGGCCAGTTTCTAGATACCAATTAAAATTAAGTGATGGATATTGTAAAGGTGAATCGTTCAATAAACTACCCGGATTATCTATAGTTAGTAAATAACTTCCACCAGAACAATAAGATCCCGTATCAATTAAATTATTTATAGAAAATGGAGTGTCTTGAATTTTATAATACGCAGGAAAACCGTTTGATGCCGAACTTGTAGCTACAGGAGCTGTACTCCTGATTTTTATTTTAAAATTTTCGCCTGTTGTTGTTGTTGGGATAGAAAACTCTAGTGTTGCTGGAGTTTTGATTACACTACCTACATCAGAAATATAAATATCTGTGGAATTAGTAAAATCACCGTTTTCATCAGAAAGTTCTATAATAAATTGATTAGAAGCTTCTAAATTTCCTTCTGGAGAAAAAGAAAACGTAGCATAATAAGTATTGAAAGTAGGGCCTGCACAAGCTTGAGAAAAACCAAGATTTGGCTTACTTATAACAATTTGAGCACTTACCATATTGGTAAAACTCAAAACAAAAAAAGCAAAAACACTTAATCTTTTCATTCTATATTACTTGTTATTATTCTTTATATAATTTTATATCACACTAAAAACCTAATTATTAAAAAATTTTAAACCCGAAATAAAAACACCTTATTATATAAACTTATTTTTATTGGGCTCGAAAACCTATTAATCAGTACCTAAATCGTGAGATGCTATAATTTTATTAATCTGTAGACGGTAATCTGGTCTACGTTCGTTTCTTATATCAATAAATGTTTCTGCATTATGACTTTTAGAATAAACATTATAAAAAGCTGAATTTCCGTACCAGTTTTCTAAATCTTCATTATTAGTATTGTGTTCAACAAAAATATTTCCGTTACAATTGTTGAAATACATGTTTGTGAATTTAATTTTATCTAAATTTTCCTGATTAATACTAATCTTATCTTGTAAAATCACAGCTGGATTAAAACCAGAAATAACACCTTTTTCCATATTTAATGAAGCACTCTCTCCTATATATATAGCTTCATTAACTAATCCTTGTTGAATATCACCTTCTAAATTTTCACTATCATTAAGCATAGTAATGTTTCGAGCCGTTACTGATGTTCCTGGTTTAGAAAAATCAACTTCAGAAATTTCATCAAAACCTAATATTTGAAAACATCTAGAACCTTCACTGCTAGAAATATATGGAGATCTTACAGCTAAAGAATTAGTAAGTTTACATTGTGCGCCGTAATTAAATCTAAAATCATTACTACTTGTTCTGAATGATACTATTTTATCTAAAGTTACATTACCGCCCCATACTTCAATAGCATCTCCACCAGAATAGCTTAACATAATATTATCGAATACAGTTTGGCTACCTACTCCTGCTAATAAAAGTCCATTTAAATATCCAGCACCTTTAATACGTTTACCTGCATATTCTATACGAACATATCTTAAAATACCAGAACAGCTTTCAGAGTTATCACCTCCAAAATTTGTAAAAGTATAATCACTTTGATTTAAATCAGAATAAAAAGTTGCTACAGAACCATTACCAAACTTATTGCTTGGCGCATCACCTAGTATAGTAATACCTCCCCAATCTCCAGCGCGCTTAACACTTCTGTTAGATGTAAAAACTATAGGATCTGTTTCTAAACCATCGGCCATAAGAACAGCTCCTTTAGTAATTGTAAGAGATGCTTTAGAGGCGTAGTCTCCAATAATTACCGTACCTGGTTCAATAGTTAAGGTTGCATTGTTTGTTACAAAAACACTCCCTACAAGAAGATAAGTATCTCTCTTACTTAAAGTCGTGTTTTCACTAATATTACCTGTTAATATTTGGTTTGGCTCTCTATAATCAGTTTGGTTTGGTTTAAACTCTGTCCAATTATCTAACCAATTATTAACACCTATAATACCTTTTTCTTGTTGCGCAAAGGCACTTCCCATTAAAAACAAAAAGAAAAGCAATTCTAAAGTAAATTTTTTCATAATAATTAAATTTTAAGCGTGAAACAGCAAACAATGCTTCTAAACTTTAAACAAAAATACAACAATTAAACTATGAAAAGATACATTTTATCGATGAAATGCATTTTTATATCGTTTGACAGCTCTTTTTCATCGATGAAATGCATCTTTACCCGCTAAAAGCCCTGATAATCAACAAAAACGCAAAACAAAAAAAAGGGTCATATTATAAGTATTTTCATCTATTTTTTATAAAAAACGAATCTACTCAAGCTAATTTACAAAATTTAACACGAATATACTTACTCAATAAGCACTTTAACCTATTAATTTTATATACCTATATAGTAGCTCCACAATTATCAATTAGAATATGTAAATTAGCACTCATTTTACGACTTAAAACACCCCATTAAACATCGAATGATACACATTCACGAAAAAA
This sequence comes from Algibacter sp. L3A6, assembly GCF_009796825.1. Lineage (GTDB taxonomy): Bacteria > Bacteroidota > Bacteroidia > Flavobacteriales > Flavobacteriaceae > Algibacter. The sequence continues at coordinate 2,940,859 of NZ_CP047030.1, read as the reverse complement.
CATTACAAGATTTAGAATTCCAAACCGTTTTACAACAAGTAAGCGAGCTTTGTGTTACGCCATTAGGTAATAAAAAAGCACTAGATATTACTCCTTTTAGATCAAAGGAAGAACTTCAAAGCTCTTTACTGCTTACAAACGAATACTTATCTTCTTTCCATAATGATAACCGTATACCAAATCATGGTTTCGATACTATTGTAAACGAACTAAAGCTTTTACGTATAGAAAACACCTATTTAGAGGTGCATGGTTTAAAGAAAATTGTATCCATGTCTATTTCTGTAAACGCTATAGTGGTGTTTTTAAAGAAGTTTCATGAATACTACCCAAACTTAAATACTTTTGCATCTCATATTGAAGTTACCAAAGTACTTATTGAAAAAGTAGATGGTATTGTAGACCGTTTTGGAGACATAAAAGATAATGCATCAAATACCTTATTTGATTTAAGACAATCTATAAACCGAATAAAAGGAAAAATTAATGCCAGCTTTAGTTCGGCACTAAATACCTATCATGGTTTGGAGTATCTAGATGATATTCGCGAATCGGTAGTAGATAATAAACGTGTACTTGCCGTAAAAGCGATGTATCGCCGTAAGGTTAAAGGAGCCATAATGGGTGGCAGTAAAACCGGAAGCATTGTATATATAGAACCAGAAACTACATTACAATATTCTAGAGAGCTTAATAATTTAGAATATGAAGAGCACGAAGAGGTTATTCGTATTTTAAAAGAAGTCACCAATTTTATTCGTCCGTTTTTAACACTTTTAGAAGATTACCAATCTTTCCTAATTGATATCGATGTTATTTCCGCGAAAGCGAAATACGCTAATTCCATGAATGCGATACTTCCGGAATTTACCGAAGATCGTAGCATGAATTTACGCGACGCTTACCACCCTCTACTCTATTTAAATAATTTAGCAAAGGAAGAAAAAACATTTCCGCAAAGTATTAAACTAAAAAAAGACAGTCGCATTATTGTTATTTCTGGTCCAAATGCCGGAGGAAAAAGTATTACACTAAAAACAGTAGGCCTATTACAAGTTATGCTACAAAGTGGGATGCTTATTCCTGTACACGAAAGAAGTACAGTAACCTTATTCGATAGAATTTTAAGTGATATTGGCGATAATCAATCTATAGAAAACCATTTAAGCACCTATAGTTACCGTTTAAAACAAATGAATTATTTCTTGAAGAAGTGTAACCAAAACACACTTTTTTTAATAGATGAATTCGGAACAGGAAGTGATCCTGAACTTGGTGGCGCTTTAGCGGAAACATTTTTAGAAGAATTTTACCATCGTGAAGCCTTCGGGATAATTACCACACATTATTCTAACCTGAAAATTCTAGCAAACGAAATGCCACACATGTTAAATGCCAACATGTTGTTTGACGAACGTACACTAGAGCCCCTTTTTAAACTCGTTATCGGTCAGGCCGGAAGTAGTTTCACCTTTGAAGTTGCTCAAAAAAATGGTATACCTTATAGTTTAATAAACCGAGCCAAAAAGAAAATTGAACGTAGTAAAGTCCGTTTTGATGCTACCATTGCAAAACTTCAAAAAGAACGCTCTAAACTCGAAAAAACCGGGCAATCTCTAAAAGAAAACGAAAAGAAAAAAGGAGAAGAAGCCGATAAGCTAGAAGAAATAAACACTAAAATACAAAAGAAACTAGAAAGCTATCAAGAACTTTACGATAGCAACCAACGCCTTATTTACTTAGGACAAAAAGTAAACGATATTGCCGAAAAATTCTTTAACAACAAACAGAAAAAAGAAATGATGGGCGAATTGTTTAAAATTGTTCAAATAGAAAACTCTAAACGCAAACGTGTTACTGTAAAAGAGAAAAAGCAAGTAAAAGCGAAAGAAATTCAAGTTAAAAAAGAAGTAGAAAAGAAAGTAGAAGTTATTCGCGAGAAGAAAAAAGAAGAAAAGAAAAAAGCCATTGAAGCTCCTAAACCAAAAGCTATAATTAGGCTTGGCGATCGCGTACGTATGGAAGATGGCCGTGCTGTTGGAACAGTAGATAAAATAGAGAAAAATAAAGCGGTTGTAAATTATGGCATCTTTACTACTAATGTAAGTATGGACCAATTAGAATTGGTAGAGCATATGAAGAAGTAATATTTTGCCGAAAAAAAGATGAAGACGTATGTTTTAAAGGATAAATTTTTACAACCATTATTAATAACGCTGTGCTACTCTTTTTTTTACATTGGTAAAAGCAATGATATGGTTTTCTTTGGTATCCTTTTTTTAATAATACTTACTGTATTATTCATTGTACATTATTTCAAAACGGATCTTTATATTCAAAATTTCTCAATAACAAACAACGCTCTCGAAATTCAATATCAAAGAAATTTATCTAAAAATGATGTAAAAACATTTTTAGCGCATTATAAAACAATCAAATCCTTTTCCTTTAATTCAAAATCATTTTTAGACACATCACATACTATTTCTATTAAATATATAGATGAAGATGGTCTTCATCTAAAAAAGATTTTTAAGACAAATAATGATGATACATTCACAAGTATAATTCATCATTTAAAAAATGAAAAAAAACAATCTCATTTTTTGTAGTCTGATCTTTCATACTTTTATATATATTTGCGATAGTAAACTTTAGGAGTAATTAATTATTAAGTTAATTAGTTTGAGAAATATCCTTAGAACCTGATTTGGTTAACACCAACGGAGGGAAAAGTTAACAGTGTCACCACTGCCCTTTTTTCAAATTCCAAAATCTTTTATCGTTTACAAAATTGTTTGACTAATTTTTTTTAGTCTCCAAAACCGTTTTTGTATGATAAACATAAAAGTAAACAACCAAAATCACAAATTTAAAGTCAATAGCACGCTAGACCACGTTCTAGAAATGCTAGATATTTCTCCACAAGGCATTGCGCTAGCCGTAAACCAAGACATTATTACTAAATCACTTTGGAAAACCTGTACCCTCACCGAGGGCGACAGTGTTTTAATTATTACAGCCACACAAGGCGGTTAACCCCTACTCCAAAAACAAATATTCAAACAAAAATTTAACCATAATATATTAACAGTTACAGCGAAAAAACCACAAGCCATGAAGCAAAAAGATACCGCTCCAAAACAAGACGGAATTACTAGAAATCCTTTTCCTAATTCTAAAAAAATATATGTAGAAGGCAAAATTCATCCACAAATTAAAGTGGCCATGCGCGAAATTTCTTTAAGCGACACCACAGATTCGATGACCAAAAAGAAAACGCCAAACGAGCCTGTAACTGTTTACGATACCTCTGGGCCATATACCGATCCAAACAAAAAAATAGACATCCACGCCGGTATCGAACGTATTCGTGAAAGCTGGATTAAAGATCGTGGTGATGTGGAGCAACTCAAAGCATTTTCATCAGAATATTGCAACCAACGTTTAAACGATAAAAGTTTAGACCACATGCGTTTTTCGCTTCTAAAAAAACCTTTACGTGCCAAAACCGGACAAAACGTAACCCAATTACATTACGCCAAAAAAGGTATTATTACTCCAGAAATGGAATATATCGCTATTCGTGAAAATCAACGTATCGACGAGATGACAGAGATTAGAAAACAACACAAAGGCGAACATTTCGGTGCTTCTATTCCTGATAAAATCACAGCAGAATTCGTCCGTTCAGAAGTTGCAAGAGGTCGTGCCATCATCCCATCAAACATTAACCACCCCGAAGCTGAACCTATGATTTTAGGTCGTAATTTCTTGGTGAAAATCAATGCCAATATTGGTAATTCTGCCGTAACATCTTCCATCGAAGAAGAAGTAGAAAAAGCCGTTTGGGCATGCCGTTGGGGCGCCGATAATATTATGGATCTTTCTACCGGAGAAAATATTCACGAAACTCGCGAATGGATTATCCGTAACTCACCAGTTCCAGTAGGTACCGTACCAATTTACCAAGCTTTAGAAAAAGTAAATGGCGTTGCCGAAGATTTAACTTGGGAAATTTTCCGCGATACCCTAATCGAACAAGCCGAACAAGGTGTCGATTATTTCACCATTCACGCTGGCGTTTTATTGCGTTACGTACCCATGACGGCCAAACGCGTTACTGGCATTGTATCTCGTGGTGGTTCTATTATGGCAAAATGGTGTTTAGCACATCATAAAGAAAGTTTTTTATACACCCATTTCGAAGATATTTGCGAAATTTTAAAACAGTACGATGTGGCCTTTTCACTTGGCGATGGTCTGCGTCCTGGCTCGGTTGCCGATGCTAACGATGAAGCTCAATTTGCCGAATTAGAAACCCTTGGCGAACTTACACAAATAGCACGCAAGCACGAAGTACAGTGTTTTATAGAAGGTCCAGGTCACGTACCAATGCACATGATTAAGGAAAACATGGAAAAACAAATTGAACTTTGCGACGAGGCACCTTTTTACACCTTAGGGCCACTAACCACGGATATTGCGCCAGGTTACGACCATATTACATCGGGTATCGGTGCCGCCATGATTGGTTGGTACGGTTGCGCCATGCTGTGCTACGTAACGCCAAAAGAACACCTTGGTTTACCTAATAAAGAAGATGTTCGAGTGGGTGTGGTTACCTATAAATTAGCTGCCCATGCAGCCGATTTAGCCAAAGGTCACCCAGGTTCGCAACATCGCGACAATGCTCTAAGTATGGCACGTTTCGAGTTCCGTTGGGAAGATCAATTTAACCTTGGTTTAGATCCCGAACGCGCTCGCGAATATCACGATGAAACCCTACCTGCCGAAGGTGCAAAAATCGCACATTTCTGTTCTATGTGTGGTCCAAAATTCTGCTCCATGAAAATTTCTCAAGAAGTTAGAGATTTTGCTGCCGAAAACGACATTGTAAACAACGAGGTTATTGCAAAAGGTTTCGAAGAAAAATCGAAAGAATTTAAAGAAAAAGGATCCGAAGTGTATCTTTAACAAATAATTTGGGAGTTCCCGTGCTTTTTCGCAAAAGCACGGTCGGGCTTTCCGTTACAATCTTTTGCAAAAAAAGCAAAAGGATTTCCACTGCAATCCCTAACTCAGTGTCACGGCATAGCGCTACGGCATTACAAGTTACAAAACATAACCATAAAAAATGATAGTCTTAATTTCACCAGAAAACGATATTCCAAACGAAATTGAAATACTTAATCAGTTATTTCAAGAAGGTTTACAATACTATCATTTTAGAAAACCAGAAAAAAATTACGACGAACATTGTGCTTATTTAAATCAAATAGAGGCTCAATATCATAACCGCATTGTAGTTCATTATTTTCATGAGCTTGTTAATACATACCCATTAAAAGGTATTCATTTTCAAGAACAAAAACGGAAAGACCACATTGATAATCCTGGACAATATTTCAAAAACCTTAGCATGTATGGCAAAACCATAAGCTCATCGTTTCATGAAATTCAAGACCTTATTGACTGCGAATTCGAATTCGATTATCATTTACTAAGTCCGGTGTTTTCATCCATTTCAAAAGCAGGTTACGAAGGTCGCGGATTCGACGTCAACCCTATCGATAAATTTATTGTTGGCATGGGCGGTATTAATACCGATACCCTATTAGAAACTTTCAAACTCGGTTTTAAAGGCGTTGGTGTTTTAGGTGGTGTTTGGAATGCAGAAAACCCTGTAAAAAGTTTTATAGAATTACAAACAGCACATAGCAGCATCAAACTTTGAAAAGTAGACCAAACATATTAACCATCGCAGGTTTCGATCCCACTAACGGTGCCGGATTAACAGCCGATGTTAAAACATTCGAGGCCTTAAAATGTTATGGTTTATCTGTTTGCACGGCAAATACAGAACAAGACGATCAGAAATTTATGGCTTGCCACTGGATACCGACTTCAATTATTTTGAATCAAATAGACGTTCTTTTTAAACGTTTTGAAATCAACTTTGTTAAAATTGGCATTGTAGAAAACTGGGGTGTTTTAAAAATTATCATCAATAAATTACAAAGTTTAAACCCTGAAATAAAAATCATATTAGACCCTATTTTAAAATCGAGTTCTAATTTTGATTTCCATAGTGATTATTCAGAAAAACTAGATGTTGTTTTATCTAAAATCTATCTAATCACTCCTAATTACAACGAAATTCAACAATTATATCCAGAGAAAGATATCAGCGAAACTATTGCACATATTCAATCTAAAACCAATCTATTTTTAAAGGGTGGTCATCATCCCGAAAAACTAGGACAAGACACGCTTCATCTTAAAAACAAAAAACACTTTGTATTGAATGCTAGGTCTAAAAATTGTACTGAAAAACATGGTAGCGGCTGTGTACTATCATCAGCAATAACAAGCTATTTAGCCTTAGAGTTCCCTATATTGAAAGCCTGCTTAAAAGGGAAACAATACACCGAAAAATTTTTAAGTTCTAATACCTCATTATTAGGCTTTCATTCAAAAAAATAATATGAAAACGACATTACATTACATATCGCAAGGCGCCACACCACAAGAGCATTTAAATAATATTCACAGTGCCTGCGCTGCTGGAGCAGAATTGGTACAGTTACGATTAAAAAAATCCAATCCTAAAACTATTTTAGAAACCGCAAAAAAGGCAAGAGAAATTACCAATCATTTCCAAACGCGTTTAATTATTAACGACCATTACAAAGTGGCCGTAGAAGTTAAAGCCGACGGTGTACATTTGGGTAAAAAAGATGTTTGCCCAACCGTGGCTCGAAAAGCATTAGCTTCTTGGCAAATTATTGGTGGCACAGCAAATACGCTAGAAGATTGCCAAACACTTATCGATAAAGGCGTCGATTATATTGGTTTAGGCCCTTTTCGTTTAACAGAAACAAAAGATAATTTAAGTCCGGTATTGGGTGAAAAAGGTTATGCCGAAATCATCACAGTTTTAAACACAAAAACTCCAATTATTGCTATTGGTGGCATCACCTTAAATGATGTTTTAGACCTTATGATTACGGGCGTTTTTGGCATTGCAGTTTCGGGTGAAATTACACGTGATTTCAACAAAATAACAAAGTTTAAAGAACTCATTAACGGAGGAACAGCGCAAGAACAACGTTGGAAACCGGAAGATACTAAAAATTAAAAAAGCTAAAACCTTTTAATAAAAGTTACTTTTATTATGAATGATAAATTACAAATAGCAGATAAAACATTTTCCTCTAGACTGTTTACAGGCACCGGAAAATTTAGTTCCTCGGCATTAATGAAATCCGCTTTATTAGCTTCGGAAAGTGAGTTAATCACTGTCGCTCTAAAACGTGTAGATGTTCAAGATAAAGACGACGATATTTTATCGCATTTAGACCACCCGAGAATTAATTTATTACCAAATACATCTGGCGTTAGAAACGCTAAAGAAGCTGTTTTCGCTGCACAATTATCGCGCGAAGCTTTAGAATCTAATTGGATTAAATTAGAAATTCATCCGGATCCAAAATATTTATTACCAGACCCCATTGAAACTCTAAAAGCAGCCGAAGAATTAGTGAAACTAGGTTTTGTTGTGATGCCTTATATACATGCCGATCCTGTGTTATGCAAACGTTTAGAAGAAGTAGGCGTACAATGCGTAATGCCTTTAGGCGCACCAATTGGCAGCAATAAAGGTTTAAAAACTCAAGATTTTCTAGAAATTATAATCGATCAAAGTAACGTCCCCGTTATTGTAGACGCAGGTATAGGTGCACCATCGCATGCCGCATATGCTATGGAATTAGGAGCGGATGCCGTGCTAGTAAATACCGCCATAGCCGTTTCACAAGATCCAACTACAATGGCCATCGCTTTTAAACTAGCTGTTGAATCTGGACGCATGGCGCACCAAGCAAAATTAGCACCTATTGTACACAAAAAAGCTGAAGCTAGTAGCCCGTTAACCAGTTTTTTGAATTAATAAAACCATGAGCAGCTTTACAGACACTTTTAATACATACAATTGGGATGATACCCTACAAAGCATTTTTACTAAAACAGAAAGCGATGTGCTGCGTGCTTTAGGCAATTCCAAACGGGATTTAGAAGATTTTAAAGCACTTATTTCTCCTGCTGCAAAGCCCTATTTAGAAGATATGGCAAAGCTTAGCAGAGCATTAACTAAAAAACGCTTCGGGAATACTATACAAATGTATTCCCCTATGTATTTAAGTAATGAATGCCAAAACATTTGCACGTACTGTGGCTTTAGTATGACTAATAAAATTCCGCGTAGAACTTTAACTGATGCTGAAATTTTAAAGGAAGTTACTTATATAAAATCTAAAGGCTACGACCATATTTTACTGGTTACAGGTGAAGCCAATAAAACGGTTGGTGTGGACTATTTTAAAAATGCTCTAAAATTAATACGTTCACATTTTGCTAATATCACTATTGAAGTACAGCCTTTAGACCAAAATGAATATGAAGAACTGATAGATAACGGACTATTTGCCGTTTTGGTTTATCAAGAAACATATCATCGAGATGAATATAAAAAACATCACCCCAAAGGAAAAAAATCTAATTTCGATTATAGATTAGAAACGCCTGATCGTTTAGGTAAAGCAGGTATTCATAAAATTGGATTAGGTGCTCTATTTGGTTTAGAAGATTGGCGTGCCGATAGTTTTTTTACAGCCTTACATTTAAAATATTTACAGAAAACGTACTGGAAAACAAAATACTCCATTTCTTTCCCGAGACTTCGCCCCCATTCTGGAGGGTTAGATCCTAAGGTAGAAATGACCGATCCCGATTTGGTACAACTTATTTGTGCTTTTAGATTATTAGATGAAGATGTAGAGTTATCCATGTCGACGCGTGAGAGTGAAGTATTTAGAAATAATATTGTGAATTTAGGAATAACATCCATCAGTGCCGAGTCTAAAACCAACCCTGGCGGTTATGCCGTGGCTCCAGAATCTTTAGAACAGTTTGAAATCTCAGACGAGCGTTCTACAGAAGCTGTGACTAGCATGCTAAAATCAAAAGGATTGGAAGTGGTTTGGAAAGATTGGTCTAACAACTGGGAATAATGCAATTATCTAAGGAAGAAAAACAACAATATAACCGGCATCTTATTTTAGATAATATCGGTGACCAAGGACAGTTAAAACTAAAAAACGCTAAAGTATTGGTTATTGGAGCTGGTGGTTTGGGGTGCCCCATTTTACAATACCTAACAGCTGCAGGTGTTGGAACTATTGGCATTGTAGATCATGACACCATTGACCAAAGTAATTTACAGAGACAAATTCTGTACACCCATGACGATTTAGGAAAGTATAAAGCCAAAGTTGCAGCGGGTAAATTATCTCGATTCAATCCGTATGTTAAATTCGAAGTCCATTTAGAAAAAGTGACTTCTGAAAACGCTCTAAATTTGTTCTCAAATTATGATATTATTGTGGATGGTAGCGATAATTTCCCAACGCGTTATTTAGTAAATGATGCTGTTGTACTTAGCAATAAACCCCTAGTTTTTGGCTCTATTTTTAAGTTTGAAGGTCAGGTTTCGGTATTTAATTATAAAAACGGACCAACTTATCGATGCTTATACCCTACCCCTCCAAAACCAAATGAAGTACCGAACTGCTCAGAGATTGGTGTTCTTGGTGTTTTACCAGGTATTATTGGTAGTTTACAAGCGAATGAAGTTCTTAAAATAATTTTAGAATTAGGTAGTGTACTTTCGGGTAAAATACTAGCATATAATGCACTTAGCTCGGAACAACTCATTTTTAAACTTAAAAAAAATGAGACTATGCATATAGAAAAACTAGAAGATAATTATGATGGTTTTTGTGGCATATTGAATAAAATAAAGGAAATTACATTCCAGGATTACGCTATAAACAAAACAAACTATAACGTGCTCGATGTAAGAACAAAAGCGGAACGAAACGATTATTATATTGAGAGTATCCATATTCCTTTAGATGAACTTGAAACACGTTTACATGAAATTCCTCAAAATAAAGATTTGTTGGTGTATTGTAAATCGGGTGTACGAAGTAAAGCAGCTATTACGATTTTACAGAAGCACGAATTCAGTAAAAACGCCGTGAATTTAAAGGATGGTTTAGACACCTACAACTAAGAAAAACACCCCAAAACGCATTGATATAAAACCTATTTTAATCGCTTTGAAAGCCATTAATAAAATGGTATTTTTACAGTATGAATTTTGGAGTCCCTAAACATAAAAAACTTATACTATTTGATGGTGTTTGCAACCTTTGTAACAGCAGTGTACAGTACGTTATAAAACGTGATAAAAAAGAACATTTTTTGTTTACGGCATTACAAAGTGAAACAGGAAAACAAATACTTGACCAGTATAAAATTGACACAACTAAAATAGATTCTATTTTACTTTATACACCAGAAAAAGGGATTGATTACAAATCTACCGCAGCCTTAAAAATAGCCGTTTCTCTTAGTTTTCCTGAAAATTTGATGGCTATATTTTTTATAGTTCCTACTTTTATCAGAAACTGGGTTTACGATTTTATCGCAAAAAACAGATATAAATGGTATGGCAAAAAAGAATCGTGCATGATACCTACTCCTGAATTAAAAAATCGATTTTTGGAATAGTTTTTTATGAGTTCAATAGTTTTATCTGAAACTTTTTTAGAAAGATAATCTTAATAAGAACGCAACCATTCTATGATTTATCCATCTAAATAAAAATAACTATCGATGATAAAACAATTTGCTTACTTAGCCCTAGTTTCTCTTTTTATTTCTTGTAATTCTGACGATAACCAACCAGATTGTTCTACCGTATTCTGTATGGAACCTACAATTATTATTAATTTACTAGATAGTGCTACGAATGAAAATATTATTATTAAAAACAACATTCCTGAAGATGCTATTATAATAAATGATACTTCTGAAACTCCTTTAAACTTCTATTTATCAGAACCTAATGGCTTACTCTATATAAGTAAACGAGACGCGATAGCGACCTTAGACATTAGATTAAACAATGAGGTTATTTCAAACATATCTTATAAAACATCTGCTCCAAACACTGATACATGTTGCGATTTTGGAAGTCTTACCGATGTAATAATTACTGAACACACTTTTGATATTGGAAACAATACTATCACTATTTATCTTTAAATTAATATTTGTTAGTTAAACATTTTGATAAACCAACCTTGGCATTAATATAAGCCTAGCCCCTTTGCGGATGGTTGCGGGAGCGATAGCAGCGGCATCCTTTTTGTGAAGCTTAAATAGACTTGAACTTCATTGTTACAGAGTTTTTAATTAATTAACAAAATGATAAGCGTTGTACTAATCTGCTTTACAAAAAGATACAGCGGATAGCGCGGTTTTTATTTTTCTTAAAAACCCGCCCATAAAAATTTTGAAATTATGTATCTTCCTTTCCGATTTTGAACAGTGATTAATGGCAGATAATAAAGAATTAGAATTGGCGTGGGAATTTGTGAACAACACAAACCGGTCAATTTTTTTAACGGGAAAAGCAGGAACAGGAAAAACGACGTTTTTACACCGACTAAAAATGGATTGCTTGAAGCGTTTAGTGGTGGTAGCACCAACGGGCGTGGCAGCAATAAACGCAAAGGGCGTGACGATACATTCGTTTTTTCAGATGCCTTTTGGTCCTATTTTACCGGACACCGATTTGAATGCCTCTAAGAGTTTTAATCGAAAATTTAATAAAACTAAAATTGATATTATTAGGTCTATGGACCTTTTGGTTATTGATGAAATTAGTATGGTGCGTGCCGATTTATTGGATGGTATTGACCGTACTTTGCGCCGTTTTAAAGACAGAAATAAAGTTTTTGGTGGTGTACAAGTACTTATGATTGGAGATTTGCAACAGCTTTCGCCAGTGATTAAAGAAAGTGAATGGCATTTATTGAAACCGTTTTACAAAAACGGATTCTTTTTTAGCAGTCTCGCTTACCAAGAATGTAACGCCGTAACTATTGAGTTAAAGCATATTTATCGCCAAGACAACCCGACGTTTATTAATATTTTGAATGAAATAAGAAATAACGTGCTTTCGGAATCTTCGGCAGCGGAATTAAACAAAAGATATATACCCGATTTTACACCCGAACCTGATGCTGGTTATATTTCGTTAACCACACACAACAATAAAGCGGAGGCTACAAATATTACAGAATTAAACAAAATTGATGGCCGAAACAGGATTTACAAAGCCAAGGTTGAAGGGAAATTTCCGGAATATGCCTACCCCAACAACGAAGCTTTAGAGCTAAAGGTTGGTGCACAAGTAATGTTTGTAAAGAACGACAGCAGCCCTGAGAAGCGCTATTTTAATGGGAAAATCGGAAAAGTTATTCATTTAGATCAAGACGAAGTTATTGTACATTGCCCTGATGATGAGTTTAGTATTGTTACAAAACCTGAAGTTTGGGAAAATATAAATTACACCGTTGATGCGGACACTAAAGCTATTTCGGAGAACAAAATTGGCTCTTATACCCAAATGCCTTTGCGTTTGGCGTGGTCTATTACCATACACAAAAGCCAAGGGTTAACCTTTGAAAAAGCTATAATTGATGCGCAAGGTGCTTTTGCACATGGGCAAACTTATGTGGCGCTAAGTCGATGTAAATCGTTGGAAGGTTTGGTTTTAAAAAGCAAAATACATTCTAGCCAGATTATTAGTGATGCCAACGTCATTACGTTTAATAAAAATGCTGAAGCTAATGAGCCCGATGAAGCTGTTTTAGAATTATCTCAGAAGAATTTTCAGTTAGATTTAATTGAGGAAGTGTTTGATTTCTATCCGTTTTTATATCCTGCAAATCGTATTTTGGATGTTTATTATAAAAACCGAGGTAGTATTGAAGGGCAAGTTGAAGCGCCTCTACTCTCCATAAAAACAGCAATTACTAACTTTTTAAAAGTAAGTACCGGTTTTAATGCTCAGTTAAAAGAGTTGTCTAAAACGGAACCGCTACCCGATACGAGTACCTTAATACAGGAGCGATTTAAAAAAGCTGTTGCTTACTTTAAGGATCAGATTGAAACGCATTTTGTAGCGCCTTTAAAAACGTTTGGTTACACCACAGATAATAAAACTATTGATAGCGATTTAGCTAAAGCTGTTGATTTACTTGAAGAATTACTAGCCGCTAAACTTTTATTTTTTAATGGTTTAACAGATGGGTTTTCGTCCAAATCTCTTTTAGAATTAAGAGCAAAATCTAAATTTTTAGCGAAAGACAAACCTAAAAAAGCTAGAAAGACAGTTATTGATGGTACGGCAAATGTAGAATTGTTTGAATTGCTACGTGTGCTTAGAAATGAAATTGCCGAGAAAAACGATTTAATACATTATCAGGTTTTTAACCAGAAAACACTTTATGAAATGTGTGAAACCTTGCCTTTAAGTAAAGCTGAATTGCTAGAAATAAACGGTATGGGAAAAACACGTGTAGAAAAATATGGAAGCGATATTTTAAAGGTAATTAAAGGTTATTGTGATGAAAATGATATTGATACCTCTGCCGAAAAAATCGATTTCATAGAAGAAAAAGTAGTCGAAAAACCAAAAACTCCAAAGGTTGACACTAAGAAAGTATCGTTAGATTTATTTAAATCGGGTAAATCTATTGATGAAATTGAAGATGAACGCGAACTTACAAGAACCACAATTCTTAGACATTTATCTCATTTTATTGATTCGGGTGAAGTAAAAATCAGCGATTTAATGCCGATAGAGCACTACAATGAATTGAAAAAAATAATTCCGAAGAAAAAATTTGAAAGCCTAACGGAATTAAAACAATTAGTTGACGATAAGTATACCTACGAAGAATTAAGATTGGTATTAAGAGCTTTAAATGATGCTTAACTCAATAGCACGTATTTATTTTTTTGTAAGGAATATGATGTTTAAAGACTAAAAACAACTCATTACGTACTTAAATTATTATTTTAGTGTCCATGGATATAATTATTGCATCAAGTTTAAAAACATTACAAAAGGCTGAAATACTATTACATAACTTATGCGATGCCAATTTATGCGATGCATCGGTTGCTCCATACTACTCGAGTATTGGCTCTCATATTCGCCATATTTTAGACTTCTATAATTGTATTTTTAATATGAATGAAAATCTAGAGGTTGATTTAACTGCACGATGTAGAAATACAGATGTAGAAAACCAATGCCATGCTGCGTTAAACTATTTAAATATTACTAAAGAAAAATTACAATCTTTAGATATTGATGTAAATTCTAAAATAACTGTTATTGACGATTTAGGCTTGGGTAAAACCGAAATGGCTTATACGTATGCCGCTTTATTATCCCAGGCCAATAGCCATACCATCCATCATTACGCCATTATAAGCTATATTATGAATGGTTTGAAAATTGAACTAGAAGATTGTGAGTTTGGATACAACCCAACGACTCCAAAAGCGGTTTCAGAAAAATGTTAATTGGTTAGCCTTGTTATTTTTTAAACATACTATTCATGATTAACCTGATACCTTTAAATATTAAAAACACAGCAAAAGCACATATTAAAAGCCCCACAGCTAAAAGCGGAATATAAAGCTTGTTTTCTGGTTGACTCAATGCCATACTCAAGATTATTGGTCCCATGAAGAGTGTTAATACGGCAAAAATCATGGTTTTTACACCTTTATAAAGTAATACTTTGTCTGTTCTATTATCGTCCATTATTATAATTTTGAATTGCTAATCTTACGTTTTTGTATGTTTGAAGTAATGTTTCGGCTTCGGTTCTTGGAATATCAAGTTCGGCCATAATCATTTTTGTACCACGATCGAAAAGCTTGTTATTGCTTAACTGCATGTCGACCATTTTATTCCCTTTAATATGCCCCAACTGAATCATGGTTGAAGTCGTTATCATATTCAAGACTAATTTCTGAGCAGTTCCTGCTTTCATTCTAGAACTCCCAGTAACAAACTCTGGGCCTACAATAGGTTCTACAGGAAACTGAGCCGTTAGAGACAGCGGGCTGTTTTTATTACAAGAAATACAACCTGTGATAATATTGTTCTCATTGCATTGCTCTAATGCAGCAATAACATAAGGCGTTGTGCCCGAAGCAGCAATACCAACAACCACATCTTTATCTGTAATATTATGTTGTTTTAAATCTTCCCAACCTTGGGTAAGAGAATCTTCAGCAAATTCTACAGCATGCCTAATAGCATGATCGCCACCGGCAATAAGACCGATAACTAAATCTGGAGACACGCCAAATGTTGGAGGACATTCCGAGGCATCTAAAATACCTAAACGTCCACTAGTACCAGCTCCCATATAAAATAAGCGTCCGCCTTGTTTTAATTTAGAAACAATTTGTTCGACTAACTTTTCTATTTGTGGCAGCGCTTTTTCAACCGCCAATGGTACACTTTTATCTTCCTTATTTATGCTGTTCAATAATTCAGACAGATTCATCTTTTCGAGATGATTGTAATTAGAATCTTGTTCTGTAGTTTTTGTGAATTTCATCATATTTCAAAAATATGAATTATTGAGGTCTTAAACATAAAGAACATCCTCAACTTCTATCTTTTTATCATTTATAAAATCATAGAGCGTAAGTTGTCTTAATATGTAATAATCTTGCCAGAAATTTTCAAGAGAATTTAATCTTTTAATATTATTCCACCGTATAATTCAGCACCGAAACTTCCGAAGCTCTAAAATATCCGAATGGGTAATTATCTGGATTTGTTTCGTTTACGCAATTTCCACGAACTGTAGCAGGTTGTGTTTCAAAAGGATCTCCTCCTGTATCATCAGTTTGCTGAAGTAAAACCACCATATACTCATAAAAACGTTCGGAAATACCGTTACTGTAAACTGTTAATTCTGAACCAACTTCCAGATCTTCATCTGTATAAAAAGCAAAAATCTCATTACCATCTGTAAATTCATCATCATAAACTTCGAGACTTATACTGTTAGTTTCCTGTATATCAAATTCAAACAAATAATAGTTACCCATACCTTCTGGGTCGGTATAATATGCTTTTAATTCTATTTCATCTCCAGAAAAACCGCCATCATTTTTTTGTTCAACGCGATCTATATCTGCCACAGCCATTAATTGCTCTGTACCTCTATAAATTTCATCATTATAATTAATGCTAAGCGTGTAAAATCCGTTAATTTCAGGTATAAACGTGTTATTTACATAAATACCAGTATCGCCGTCTTCAATAAAGTTAAAAATGTTATTATTTGAATCTGTAACCCTTACAACAGCTCCATTTGCAGGAGGCACTTCTAGGTTATAAAAAGGCGCACTTAATGTTAACTTTATAAACTGATTTTCACCATCGGTACCTTTAATCCAGTTAAGCGAAGCATCGATAACTAAGCGTGGCTCGGCCGAGTTTAACTCTAAATCGATAACATCTTCACAAGCTGTAAAACTAAAACTTATAAGTAATAGATATATAATTTTTTTCATGATATTAAAATTTGAAATTGTAAGAAATTGAAGGAATAATACCAAAAATGGCCAATCTACTCGCTTCATTAACACCCGTATCTTGATTAGAACTAAAGGAAACAGAAGCTGCATTCTTTCTGTTATAAGCATTATAAACTCCAAAAACCCAATAGCTCTGTAGTCCTGATTTTTTATCTGGCTTAGCGGTATAAGTAGCTGAAACATCTAAGCGATGATACACAGGTAATCTATCTGCATTTCTATTACTGTAACTAGGTATAGTTACACCGTTGTATTGATATTGCCCATTTGGAAATGTAGCTGGTTGACCTGTTTGAAATAAAAAGTTAGCGTTTAATTTCCATTTTTCATTTAAATCGTAACTTCCGGTAAGTGAAATATCGTGGGTTTTATCATAAGGTGTATTGTACCAATTTCCATTATTAATTCCTATTTCATCCGCCGTTCTTCCTTCTGTTTGCTGTTCTGATTTAGACAACGTATAAGCTAACCATCCTTTAAAACGACCTTCATTTTTTCTAAACAAAACCTCTAAACCATAAGCCCTTGCTTTTCCGTTTAACACCACTTGCTCAATGGCGTTGTTGGCAACCAAATCGGCCCCATCGATATAATCAATTCTATTCTTTATCGTTTTATAAAAACTTTCTACTTCCAAAGAATATTTACTACCATTAAATTCTTTAAAATACCCAACAGCATATTGATCTAATAATTGTGGTTTAATATATTTTCCACTTGGCGTCCAAACATCTAAAGGTGTTGGAGAATTTGTGTTGGAAAGCAAATGCAAATACTGTGTCATTCTATTATAACTTGCCTTTACGGAAGACACCGTATTAAGCTGATAAGCAACAGAAGCACGTGGCTCTAGGTTAACAAAACGTTCTATAACATCACTTCTATCAAAGGTTTCGGTATCTATGGGATTTGCCTTTTCGTAAATTTGAAAATCCTCATTAAAAACAACAGCTTGGTCGTTTTCATAAACATTAAGTTCGTCTTGACCTAAACGGTGAAACGTACTTAAACGCAAACCGTAAGACAATGATAATTTATCGGAAACCTTATGCTCTGCATCCAAATAAATGGCATTTTCAAAAGCATACTTTTGAGTTAATTTAAACGGGTTAATACCAGATCCTTCTACCGTTGGTTTGATATCACCAGGATTAAAGGCATAATAAATACTATTTAAACCGTATTGTAATTTTATTTTATTGGTTAGATAATGTTTGAAATCGTATTTTATGTTGAAATTTTTAATGCCAGAATTCCAATCGAATTCTACAAAATTAAGCTTTAACCCGTAATAATAATCGGAATAAATTAGTGATAGGTTTGAAAATATCTTATCAGAAAATAAATGATTCCATCTAAAGTTTAATACTGTATTTCCATATGTATTTTCAAAAGTATCAGCAATACTGAATACATCTCGACCAAAATAACCCGAAAAATACACATTATTATTATCGTCTATTTTATAACTCAACTTAGTATTTAAATCGTAGAAATAAGCCTTATTATCTAAATCGAAAAGGGGTAAAAACAAATGCGCATAACTAGATCGTCCTCCTAATAAAAACGAACCCTTATCTTTTTCTAAAGGACCTTCGAGTAATAATCGACTCGATACAATACCAATACCACCATTAGCATGAAACTCTTTACTATTTCCTTCCTTTTGATAAATATCTAAAACTGATGAAACACGCCCACCATATCGAGCAGGAATACCTCCTTTATAAAGTTTTAAATCTTTAACTGCATCAGGATTAAAAACCGAGAAAAAACCAAATAAATGCGACGAATTATAAATGGTAGCTTCATCTAAAAGAATTAAATTCTGATCGGCCGCTCCACCACGAACATTAAATCCAGAAGCCGCTTCTCCTGCCGTTGTAACACCTGGTAATAACGTGATGGCTTTAATAATATCGGCCTCACCAAGTACAACTGGTATTTCTTTTATGGTAGTAGAACTCAATTTATTTACACTCATTTGTGGTGCTTTAATATTGAGTTTTTCTATATTTTCGGTAATTACAACTTCATCCAAGCTTTCTAAGGTATCAGTTAAACTGAAATTTTTAACCAAATCTCCAGTAAGTTCTACCGTTTCAACAATGGTATTGAAACCTAAATAGCTTACCGCTAGTTTATACGTGCCTTCAGGCAGCGTAATGGAATAAAAACCATACTCATTGGTTGTGGTTCCTGACTGAATTTCGGGAAAAATAATATTAACTCCAATTAGCGTTTCATTACTACTTGCTTCGGAAATGGTTCCGCTTATTGTAAATTTACTTTGTGCATTTAGGGAAAGACTAAAAAAAGAACAAGCTATAATTAGCCACAAGAAAAGGTTTTTCATTAAGGGAATTTTTTATAAAAATAAATAAAAGCATCTAAGTATTAATCATTTCCATGTATTATTTCGGTTTATTCAATAAAAGCAACCATATATCCTGTCTATAAGATTTATACAAGAAAACAAATACAATATTGGTTACAAAATGACTTAATAAAAGTGCAAAAGCTGCACCGACAAGATGATATTTTGGAATAAATAAAAAGCACAATAAAACGTTTACAGCACAACCCAAAATAAAGCGATAAACATTACGATTTAATTTATTCTGATTCACCAAATGCTTCTCAAACAACATACCTACAAAAACAAATATAGGTGCCCAAGCGAAAACCTTTAATGGACTTTTTGCGGCTTCAAAGCTTTTCTCATATTGAGTAGATATTACATAATCTCCTAAAAAGGTGTAAAATATCCCTATACAAATACCGAAAAGAATAACCACTTTTAACATAAACTTTAAGCGTATAGCATACAAAATTTTATCGTCTAAATAACATTCTGCTAAAGCTGGATATAATCCATATATAAAAGCTGCACCAATATTCCAGGTGATAAAAATAACTAAAAAATTAACCACAGAAAACACACCGTTTGCGGCGCTTCCTAAATAGGTGTTGATAAAAAAATCGTCTATTGCTAAGTAAAAAACTATTATAAAATTGGTGAGTAATAAAGGGAAAGCTGAAACCAATAAATCTTTAGCTAATTTAAAAGACCAGGATAACTTGCAAAGGTTTAATTCTTTGGAATACGTTATAATGCCTAAATAAATAAGGGTTTGCATAGCGAATTCAAAAAACAAAACTCCTGCAAAATAAAATGCACCAAAGTTATGCTCCACGCCGTAATACTGAACAATCAATACAAATATAAGCGTGATAATTTTACAGATAAAAACGTATTTATATTTTTTTCTAGCAACAAAAAAATACTCAATAACATCACTAATTCTAAACAAATAACTAAACGCTATAATTAAAACAATAAAGGTAATTTCACTTGTATTTGTAAAATAAGTATAGATTAACAAACACAATGAAAGTAGCACAAAACTACATAAGCGAAGTACTAAAGTGGTACCAATAATCTGGTTTTTCATTTTAGGTTTAAACACTAATTCTCGAATACATATAGCCGATAAACCAAGAAAGAAAAAAGGTGCCAATACACCAACAATAGCTTTAGATATTTCTAATTCGCCCGAATTAAACGCTCCTAAACTATTAAAAATTTTAGGAGTAATATAAATACCCACAATTAACTGACAAACTTTTTCTACAATATACCATTTGGCATTTGCGAAATCTTTTTTACTGAATAAACTCAATGCTACTTTTTGGGCTAAAATAGCACTATATAGTAAGTTTTCAACAAATTTTATTACCTTAGAAACTTCAAACCCCTATTTGATGACCCCAGATTTTATTAGAAAATTTCATATATATGAAATACTAGCAACCACTTCTCTCAATAATTGTAAGTCTAGAAAAGAGATAATCAGCATATTAGAAAAAATATATTTAGATTATCATCTTGGAGACAAGCTATACCAAGGTTTATTGGTGAGTAATGAAAAAACAATAAGCCGTGATGTAAAAGATATCGAATCCTTTTTTGGAGTAGAAATTGAACATGTTAGGCACAAAGGCCATTATATGGTCAATCAATCGGTAATAACTAAAACGCACCGTACAGTTTTCGATAAAATGGAATTATTTTTAGCGAGTCACAAAGAGCGTCAATGGTCTCCTTATATTACCACCGAAGAATCCTCTTTAAACACCGAAATCAATATTTTAGGTTTAGTTAAAGCCATAGAACGTAAAGTTTATATTAAAATTAATTATGAAGGCTGGTACGACGATGATCGGTTTACCGAAATTGAACAAGCCAAAGTGCAACCTTTACATATAAAAGAAGCGAATAAGGCTTGGTATCTATTAGCTTATAATAAAGCTATTGGCGTAAAAGTACTTTGTTTAGATAAGCGGGTTTCTAACATTACAATTACTGAAGAACTGGTACAAGCCCCATATTCTTTTGATGAATCTCTATATTTTAAAGATGCCTTCGGAATTTTAAATAATGATATTAAAACAGAAACCGTTAGGTTAAAAGTTGCAAACCATCACTTTAAATATTTAGAATCTAAACCACTCCACCATTCTCAAATCATTTTAAGCCGTCCTGTTAAAATGAATACTGACGTTTTAGATTATACAGACCAGGATATCTTTGGTGAAATTTCGGTAACCCTAAAACCGAATTATGAGTTCCTTATTGAATTATTTAAATTTAATATGTGGGTAAAAGTTTTAGAACCAAAGTGGTTAATAGAAACCATAGTAGAGCAACACGATTTTATTTTACAACATTATTATCCCGATTTTATTCGTTAAACGACTTCTTTTTATCCCTCTTTTTTATTTCATTCTTTAACCGGACACGTATTGTCTAGTTGGTCTTTTTATTTGTACAACAAACATTTAAAAAATATAGCTATGAAAAAGTTATATAAAATTATAGCGCCATGCGTTATGTTTTTATTACTCTGTAGTTGTGGTTCTAGATTTTCCAAACAAGACCAACTTAGGGTCTACAATTACTATGTAAAAAAAGCAAACCAATACAATGCCATAGAAGATTACGAAACAGCTGTAAAGTATAGCGATAAAGCTATTGACATAACAGACACCTTAGCCATAGCTTATAAGATTAAAGGGATTGCCTTATATCACTTAAATGTTCTGGATGACGCTATAGTTAATTTCGACGAAGTTATTAGCTTAGAAGGCGAAACATCAGATGTTTTTAAAAATCGTGCTATAATCCATTTAAAAAATGATGACACCTACTTTTTAAATGATATTGAAACTTATCTCAGCACGCATCCTAATGACGATGAAGCTATAAATATGAGAGCGAACTATTATCAAAATGCTTTTAACTATGCAAATGAAATGGCTTTTCGGACTGTTAAGTATAATTAGAATCACACCAATTCTTGATAGAACAAAAAAAGCACCCAAATGGGTGCTTTTTTATTTATAATTTGAAAACAATCTAAAATGCTTTTAGTTTAAAATAGCATTAAAGGTTTTACTTGGTCTCATTGCATTATTTATTAAGTCTTCGTTAGGCTCATAATAACCACCTAAATTTACAGAAGCACCTTGAATATCAACAAGTTCTTTAACAATAACAGCTTCGTTATCTACTAGTTGTTTAGCAATTGGAGTAAATTCAGCTTTTAAAGCAGCGTCTTCATTTTGCTTTGCTAATTCTTGTGCCCAATACATAGCTAAATAAAAATGACTACCTCTATTATCCAACTCACCAACTTTTCTAGAAGGCCCTTTTCTGTTTTCTAATAATTTATCAGTAGCGTTATCAAGAGCTTCACCTAAAATTTTAGCCTTAGGATTGCTGTTTGCTAAACTAAAATGCTCTAACGAAACTGCAAGTGCTAAAAATTCACCTAAAGAATCCCAACGTAAGTGGTTTTCTTCTAATAATTGTTGCACGTGCTTTGGTGCAGAACCACCTGCTCCAGTTTCAAACAATCCACCACCATTCATTAATGGTACAATAGATAACATTTTTGCACTAGTTCCCACTTCTAAAATTGGGAATAAATCGGTTAAATAATCACGTAATACATTACCAGAAACAGAAATAGTGTCTTTACCATCTTTTAAACGTTCACAAGTAAAAAGCGTAGCATCTATAGGAGATAATATACGTAGATCTAAACCAGTTGTATCAAGATCTTTTAAATATAAATTTACTTTTTTAATAAGTTCAGCATCATGAGCTCTGTTTTCGTCTAACCAAAATACAGCAGGAGTTTCTGATGCTCTAGCACGAGTAACAGCCAATTTAACCCAGTCTTGGATTGGAGCATCTTTAGCTTGGCACATTCTCCAAATATCTCCAGCTTCAACCGTATGCTCTAATAAAGTAGCACCAGAAGCATCAATAACTTTTACAACACCATTAGATGGAATTTCAAAAGTTTTGTCGTGAGAACCATATTCTTCTGCTTTTTGAGCCATTAAACCTACGTTAGGAACAGTTCCCATAGTAGTTGGATCAAAAGCACCATGTTTTTTACAAAAATCAATAGTTGCTGTATATATACCTGCATAACTACTGTCAGGAATTACCGCTTTAGTATCCTGTAGTTTACCTGCAGCGTTCCACATTTGTCCAGACGTACGAATCATTGCTGGCATAGAAGCATCAATAATAACATCACTAGGTACGTGTAAATTAGTAATACCTTTATCACTATTTACCATAGCCAAATCTGCACCATTTTCAAAAGCAGCATCAATAGCAGCATTAATTTCGGTTTGTTTTGCTTCTGGTAATTCTTTTAAACCATCAACTAAATTTCCGTACCCGTTATTTACATCAACCCCAATTTCATCAAAAGTTTCTCCGTATTTTTCAAAAACATCTTTTAAATACACACGAACTGCATGACCAAAAATAATAGGATCACTCACCTTCATCATCGTTGCTTTCATGTGCAGAGATAATAACACACCTTCTGCTTTAGCTTTTGCAAATTCAGTTTCAAAAAACTCGATTAGAGCTTTTTTACTTAAAACAGTAGCGTCAATAATTTCACCTTTTAAAAGACCTAAATTATCCTTTAAAACCTTTACGTTTCCGTTAGTATCAGTATGCTCAATTTTTATACTTGTCGCTTCTGATAATGTTACCGATTTCTCATTATGAGCAAAATCGCCAGCATCCATAGTTGCTACATGTGTTTTAGAATCGCTAGACCACGCTCCCATTGAATGCGGATTGTTTTTAGCGTAATTTTTCACAGCTTTTGGCGCACGACGATCACTATTACCTTCGCGTAATACCGGGTTTACAGCACTTCCTTTAATTTTATCGTAACGAGACTTAATTTCCTTTTCCACATCTGTTTTAGGCTCATCTGGGTAACTCGGAATAGCAAAGCCTTGGCTTTGTAGTTCAGAAATAGCAGCCTTTAACTGCGGTATAGATGCACTAATATTCGGTAATTTGATAATATTAGCCTCTGGTTGTTTTGCTAAATTTCCAAGGAAAGCTAAATCATCCGAAACTTTTTGATCTTCCTTTAAAAAATCAGGAAAAACGGCTAAAATTCTTGCAGCTAACGAAATATCTTTCGTTTCAATTTCAATTCCCGCCGATTTTACAAAAGTTTGAACAATAGGTAAAAAAGAACGTGTTGCTAAAGCCGGAGCTTCGTCCGTTTTCGTGTAAATAATTTTAGACATTCGTGTGATGTTTTGTGAGTTATTATATCTAAAAAATGGATAGTAATAAAAAGATGCCATTTTTTGCGTTGCGAATATACAAAAATTGAGTTTTAAAATGCCTCATTTTTGACACGAAAGGAGATAAAGCATAGCAGATTTGTAACAATTCTTCCAAAAACCCATATTATTCACAAAATAAAAATAAAGCAAAAATATTTTACGAATTCGATAATAAATCATTGCTAAAAGTGCGAGTTTTTAATAAAAATTAAAAACCGCGCTATCCACTGTATCTTTTTGAACATTTATCTTTTGCTACAAGTATTTATGCTACTCTACTCAATTACAAACAGTAACATTAAATTTAAATTAAAACTTTCGTC
This sequence comes from Algibacter sp. L3A6, assembly GCF_009796825.1. Lineage (GTDB taxonomy): Bacteria > Bacteroidota > Bacteroidia > Flavobacteriales > Flavobacteriaceae > Algibacter. The sequence goes on along the minus strand of NZ_CP047030.1, from coordinate 2,916,299 downwards.
CAAAAAGGATGCCGTTACTATCGCTCTCGCGCCTATCAGCCAAAATCCTATTTCTATCAAAAATTACAAGCTATTTTAGCAAGAAAAATTACTTTTTTTGAACAAATTAGAGTAGCTATCGTTTAAAAATTTTTAGCTTAAATTTTAACTAAAACTATATTAATGATTTCAATTTAGCCTACCTACTACTTATACACAACCTACTATATAAAATCAATAAATGAACATAAACCCCATTAAATAAACGTTTTATAGCGTTTCTATTGCGTTTTTCGCATTTCAAACTAATTATTAACGTAAATTTTATTTTCACCCAAAAACTACATTATATAAAAAAAATTTTACACCTATCTTTTCACCACATTATTGACCACTTTTGTACTATCTGCGCAAACACTAGGAGTTTCTCAGTTTAATTACTGGTGGTAAAGAATATATAGAGCACATACCAAGTAATTTGTCTATTATTATATTAGATCCACACAGCGGATTAATACTTTCAGACTCAACAGCAAATGGGGCTAACTATCCAAATGACAACACAACGAACCCACTATCCGCCCCTAACTATTTACCTACTAGATCATTTGGTATCAACGAAAGAGACGATAACACAGATGTTTAAATTAGACGTATTCCAAACGAAATATTATCTCAAAACGGAGTTTATGCTCACATTATAACTAATAATTTGACAGAAAAAAATTAAATCCCTAGGCTTACATAAATTTAATATTGTAATAATAAATTTCAACATAAAAAAAGAGGTTATTTGAATCAATTCAAATAACCTCTTTTTTAGTTTCGTACATCTTTAAATAGTATTTTGTATACAATCATAATATACAGAGCTATTAACAGCTTAATACATGTACTAATAACTATAAATAGTTATAATTAGTCAACCGATAAACTCACAACGTATTAAATAAAGTCAATTTAAGTTTAATCTTAAAACCTCTACTACAAAAACAGTATTATAAATAGATTTAGATACTATTAGTAGACTCTATACATCAAGAATTCATATATAAGCCTATCTGCTAAACTGACGGAAAATACAAAGATCTAGATCTAAAATCCCTTGAATTTAAACGTATCTAAATAAATTAAACAAAACTACCTTCCTTATATTTATTAATACAGTTACTTAAGGTGTCATGCAATCCTTATAAAACTCCCCCTTAACAAACAGAACAATATCGCTTACGCGGAAGTAGAACATTAAATGGAAGGATTGATGTATTCTAAAGTAAACAATATTATTACCTTTTAAACAGTAGTATAACAAAATATAGTAAGCATAACACATAAAATATTACTTAGCTTGTACTCACTCAATATTCAAAAATTATACAATCAACTTATATTGAAGAAAATAAAAAAAGCCTATTTAAATTGTAAACAGCTCATTCAATACACTTTACCTCTGGCTATTTAGGTTGAGTTTATTGCAAAAAAAATCCTCAACAAATAAATGTTGAGGAATAAAAAAGGCAACGACCTACTCTCCCACAAATGCAGTACCATCGGCGCTAATGGGCTTAACTTCTCTGTTCGGAATGGTAAGAGGTGAGCCCCATCGCTATAACCACCTTAAGTTATAGCTGCTCGCTATTAGATCTAAATCCTTTAGCATACAGCGTTTATCGCTTTGGATAAACAAATATCTTAACATATTGAAACAAAAATCATGAACTTATTTTATAATACTTCTAATTGTATAACTTTTAAAAAAACAGGCGTACAATAAGCCTATGGGTTATTAGTACTACTTGGCTATGACATTACTGCCTTTACACCTATAGCCTATCAACGTGGTAATCTTCCACGACCCTTTAAAGAAATCTCATCTTGTGGTGGGTTTCGCGCTTATATGCTTTCAGCGCTTATCCCTTCCCAACGTAGCTACTCAGCAATGCTCCTGGCGGAACAACTGATACACCAGAGGTTAGTCCAACTCGGTCCTCTCGTACTAGAGTCAGATCCACTCAAATTTCTAACGCCCACTGTAGATAGAGACCGAACTGTCTCACGACGTTCTGAACCCAGCTCGCGTGCCACTTTAATGGGCGAACAGCCCAACCCTTGGGACCTTCTCCAGCCCCAGGATGTGACGAGCCGACATCGAGGTGCCAAACCCCCCCGTCGATATGAGCTCTTGGGGGGATCAGCCTGTTATCCCCGGCGTACCTTTTATCCTTTGAGCGATGGCCCTTCCATACGGAACCACCGGATCACTATGCTCTACTTTCGTACCTGATCGACTTGTAGGTCTCTCAGTCAAGCTCCCTTATGCCATTGCACTCTACGCACGATTACCAACCGTGCTGAGGGAACCTTTAGAAGCCTCCGTTACTCTTTTGGAGGCGACCACCCCAGTCAAACTACCCACCAAGCACTGTCCCTTCAATAGAAGGTTAGACTCTAGATAAGCAAAGGGTGGTATTTCAACAATGACTCCACAACGCCTAGCGACGCCGCTTCAAAGTCTCCCACCTATCCTACACATTACTTATCCAAAACCAATACTAAGCTATAGTAAAGGTGCACGGGGTCTTTTCGTCCCACAGCGGGTAATCGGCATCTTCACCGATACTACAATTTCACCGAGCTCATGGCTGAGACAGTGTCCAGATCGTTGCACCATTCGTGCAGGTCGGAACTTACCCGACAAGGAATTTCGCTACCTTAGGACCGTTATAGTTACGGCCGCCGTTTACTGGGGCTTCATTTGAATGCTTCGCCGAAGCTAACATCTCCACTTAACCTTCCAGCACCGGGCAGGTGTCAGGCCATATACATCATCTTTCAATTTAGCATAGCCCTGTGTTTTTGATAAACAGTCGCCTGGACCTTTTCACTGCGGCCACCCCGAAGGGTGGCGACTCTTCTCCCGAAGTTACGAGTCTATTTTGCCTAATTCCTTAGCCATGAATCTCTCGAGCACCTTAGAATTCTCATCCCAACTACCTGTGTCGGTTTAGGGTACGGGCTGCTTCTCTTGCTTTTCTTGGAAGTCGATTTGCTAGATTATCACCTTGACCGAAGTCTCAGTGTACTATCGCGGTGTTACCACTCGCTTCAACGCACAATTCCGTCTGTGCGCACTAACTTTTCGCCTCCGTCACTTTTAATGAGAACAGGTACAGGAATATTAACCTGTTGTCCATCCACTACCCCTTTCGGGTTCGCGTTAGGTCCCGACTAACCCTCAGCTGATTAGCATAGCTGAGGAAACCTTAGTCTTTCGGTGTGCGGGTTTCTCGCCCGCATTATCGTTACTTATGCCTACATTTTCTTTTGTAGCTTCTCCAGCATGACTCACATCACACCTTCGACGACACTACAATGCTCCCCTACCGATATTTCTATCCCATAGCTTCGGTAATATGTTTATGCCCGATTATTATCCATGCCGAACCGCTCGACTAGTGAGCTGTTACGCACTCTTTAAATGAATGGCTGCTTCCAAGCCAACATCCTAGCTGTCAAAGCAGTTCAACCTCGTTTTTTCAACTTAACATATATTTTGGGACCTTAGCTGATGGTCTGGGTTCTTTCCCTCTCGGACATGGACCTTAGCACCCATGCCCTCACTGCTGATTAACATTTTATAGCATTCGGAGTTTGTCAGGAATTGGTAGGCGGTGAAGCCCCCGCATCCAATCAGTAGCTCTACCTCTATAAAACTATAAATCAACGCTGCACCTAAATGCATTTCGGGGAGTACGAGCTATTTCCGAGTTTGATTGGCCTTTCACCCCTACCCACAGGTCATCCGAAGACTTTTCAACGT